>DIYL01000047.1:325381-415454 GCA_002428985.1 Anaerolineales bacterium UBA6055
AGATGCGACTTTAGTGGGAGCCATGTTCTCTGAGACAACTGTCTTGCCGGATTCAAAATATGTTGGCGAAGACGAAAACGGTCACTGGATCTTCGACAAATACTGGACACCTGACACCGATATGTCCCGCTACACCGATCCCAACCACCCCGACTTCTGGCAACCCGATTGGGTGAAAGAGCGGGAAGATAATACAGAATAACGTGTTTGTCCGCCGAAAGTAATTCGCGGACAATGCAAGCATTATCCCTACAAACAAATACAGTGGACAATTTGTCGGTATGACACCTGTGTCGTCCGCCGCTAGAATGATTACCCCTTAATATGGAAATAATGGCTTAAGTTTAAAATGGCGAGTCGCTTTAGCAGCCTTCCGGTATTTGTTAGCTGAGTGATTTTAATCCTCAGCGACAAGTGATGTATACTGGTAGATGTTAGACTAAGCATAAGGAACACGCTATGGCGATCAACCGACAAGCGACCACAGCAGAAGAATTTGAGACATTTATCAACCGACCAGAAAATGCTGAGAAGCTCTTCGAGTTAATTGGCGGGGAGATTATCGACGCTTCTTCAAATCCGTATGCATCATATATCGCCTCGAAAATTCTCGGGTATCTGTTTATGTATTTGGTCACCAATGATATTGGTTGGACAACTACTGAAGCCGGGGGGTATGTCGTTGCCGGCGAAAAATATGCACCTGATGTCGGATTTGTGACGTATGCCAAATAAAAGAAACCCACCAAACAAGGTTATAACATCAATCCACCCGACCTCGCAGTTGAGGTTGTTTCATCCGAGAGCCGTGCTGAAAATGATAAACTGACGATTAAACTGGGCAATTATCTGTCGGTAGATACAATCGTATGGATTGTTCGACCCGAAAAAGGTTATATCGAAGTTCATCAAGCTGGGCAGAAGGTACAGACCTATTGGCGCGATGATGTCATTACCGTGGATAATCTCTTACCCGGATTCAAGTTGCCTGTTGATAACGCGCTTGATGATCCTGACGAAGAATAACGGTCATGTAACACAGTCCCACCACACACAAGATGAGAAATTACACTATTTTTATACTTTTTGTGCAACCTTAACCTGCAAGATTGATATTTTGCGCTATAACAAGGTTAGATAAAGAGATATAGGATATGACTTATGACCAAACGTTTATGTGTAATACTTGCTGTTCTTATCACAACCATTGCTCTGGGGATACCAACAACCGCGCAGAACGAATTGCGTCAGTGGGCGACCAGTGCAGAAGCCACATCAGAGTTCACCAGTACCGATTGGAGTGCAGACAGAGCCACAGGCCCACCAAATGCGATGTCTGTATGTGCCGATAGTGTCGATGCGTGGGCATCATTGGAAGTGACGGATAGCGAAACACTCACCTTGTTTTACGATACACCCGTCCAACCAACACAAATTAACATCCATCAAAACTTTAACCCCGGCGCAATCACATCAGTTGAATTGATTCCAGCTGAGGGCGATTTCACTGTGCCTGTCGCTAACAGTGCTGGAACCGCAACCGAGTGCCCCGGTATATTTTCACTGGATATCGAAATTAACCTCGAAGTCATTGGCGTTGTCATCAACCTTGACCAGACAATCGTTGGTGATTGGAATGAAATTGATGCAGTCGAGCTTGTCGGGCTCACTGATGAAGAAGTCCCAGCAGGACCAGGTAGTAGTAGCCCCGGTGCAGGTTCCGGTGGTAACCGACCTGGCAATAACTCCGGTGATAGTGAGCCTGAACCTACTGCTGTCCCACCAGCCGATGATACTGATGATGAAGAAGAAGCATACGTTGCACCAGACGGTCCATCGGGTATTGACATCACGTGCCCAAGCGGACTCGAAATCACAAATGGTGTCGAAGTTGCAGTTATTCAAATGCGTAGCGGTTTTACATACACAGCAACCGCACTTGGCATTGACGGTTTCGATCCAGTGATTGCGATATTAGATGAATCAGGACGCGCGGCATTATGTAATGATGACGCATCATCAGCGCGTAACTACAGTGCGGATTTGCCAACCACAGGCGCTATTGCACCAAGTAGCACCACTGCACAACAGACCTTCAATAATAATCAATCGAACCTATCCAATGTCTCAGTTGTTGTTGGTGGTTATCAAGGTGCCGAAGGTGAATTCTTGATTGTGCTGGAAGGTATGGCATATACACAATTTGATAATGCCGGTGACCCATTTGCGATGCAAATTACACCGGGTATGATTGCCTCTGGTGTTGACCCAACAGTCTATATGATTTCAGTTACCAACCGCTTTGATCCATATATATCAATGATTACTGCAGATTATGACAAATTGTTTGATGATAGTGGGAACCAAATCTGGTATTGTGATGATGCAGGTACGACGTTGTGTTATGGTGACTCGATAACGATGACAGGATCGTACGTCTCGCGCACGGCTGATCGCTTCTTGGGTGGTTTCGGGTTAGATGCGATGTTGACGCTCCCAATTGGTCCGGGAGATGAATTTGCCTACCTAAACTTCTTGATGCATAGCTCGGGCAACCAAACCTATGGTGATTATCTAGTTGCCTTCCATATGGGCATTGGTAATCCAACCAATTTTGCGGGCGACGCATAATTAAGATATGAAGTAATAACTGAGGGCGGGAGATCATCTCGCCCTTTTTGATTTGTCTCATCGACTACTTACACTATCCCGCCTCTGCCTCTCGTATACTCAGTATTGAACAATGAGACAAGAGAGGCAACAACGATGACCCAACAACCCGATCCCCAGAAAATTCGTGCAAAAATTAACCAACAATGGCAAGATGGCGACTTCACAGGCTGGTTCGAGACGCTCTATTCAGGCGCACAACAAAATCCCGATATTGTCCCGTGGGCACACGCCAGTGTACATCCACTGTTTACCGATTGGTTAGAACAGAATCCATTAGACGGCACGGGTAAACGCGCCCTTGTGTTGGGGAGTGGGCTTGGCGACGATGCAAACAAATTGGCTGACCTCGGTTTTGATGTGACAGCATTTGACATCTCTGAAAGTGCGATTGCATGGTCGAAGCAACGCTTCCCTGACACATCAGTGAATTATCAAGTTGCGGATTTATTCAACTTACCGACAGCATGGCACGGACAATTTGATTTTGTGTTGGAAATATTTACTGTGCAATCTTTACCGTTGTCGCTCCGTGATGATGCCCTCAAAGCGATACCCCCGTTATTAAACACAGGCGGACAGTTGCTATTTATTTGCCTTGGACGAGAGCATGAAGACACCCCACAAGGACCGCCGTGGGCAATCTCCCGCGAGGAATTAAAGCAACTCGAAACTGATGGGCTACATATTCAAAACGCTGAGGATTTTTTGCAAAACAATACATCGCGCCGTTTTCGGATTGTTTATAGAAAGTAGACATACAACCTTTATAACTTTTGTAGCAGCCTAAACAAAATTACGATAATTTGTGTTGATCTCGCAACTACATGTCAGATTTCTCGTAACCTGATTAGCGAAAGAATAATCATCAGAGGAGAGTAAGTTGACTGAAGTTTTGAAGTACACACAAGAGAACAATCTGTTAAAGTGGGGTGGTATTTCTGGTATTGCTGGAAGCACCATCTTTATTATTGTTTTCATTATTGTAGGTGTTTTTGTCGGAGCAGACCCAATAGAACTTGATGATTGGGTAACACGCTTTCCAGAAATTCTGACTGCACGCGTTTTTGAAAATGGGTTGTATCTTTTATCACTCATCTTGTGGATACCCACGTACCTCGCAATCTTCCATGTGTTAAACAAAAAAGCACTTGCACCTGCGCTTTTCGGCACAGCGTTAGGGATCATTGGGTTAGTTATCATGGCAACTGGAGCTTTACCGCATATTGCTACGATTCCACTATCAGATATATATCACGCATCAGGAGCTACACCTGCCGACCGTGCATCTATTGCTCTCATGTGGCAAGCAACATGGGGCGTATTTGATGCAATTCTCATTGCTGGGCTCATGTTTACACCACTTGCTTTTCTATGTCTCGGTGCGAGCATGGCAAATCATGACATGTTTAGTAAACGTGCTAGCTGGTTGACTGTTATTCTTGGTGTTGCTGGATTAGGCGCGATTGGGATTAGCCTAGTTAACCCAGCATCACCATCAGCAGCGATTGTCGTTTTTGGACTTATCATCTTCCATGCTGCTATGAGCATGAAACTGATCCGTATCTCCGCATCTAATTCTTAAACCCTACTACTGTGGCGTCACCTTAGAGTTGGTTACTATGGATGATGCCACAGGTAATATAAGCTGACGGGATTCCACTTAAACAAACAAATCGCTGTAGAACTGTTACATCATTTTCGCACTATCTATCGAAATAAGATGCGGGTGGCAACACATTTGATTAGGGAAAGTTTAAATATACAAAAAGGAGATTAACAGACTCATTAGCACATTTAATGCCTCACCAGTATAATACATTTAGTAATAAATAAACTTGAATTACATTTGTTCAATTGGAGGAACATATGACCCGTAAGTTAATGTTTGTTTTTGCATTATTGCTTTTGATCGTCGGCATTGTCGGCGCACAAGATGAAGAACCTTATACGCTTACAATCATGCATACAAACGATGTCCACGCTCATCACGAACCACAGGGTGATGGTAACGGTGGGGCTGCTATTTTGGCATCAGTTGTCAACCAAATTCGTGAAGCAGGTGGCAACCAACTATTACTAGACGCTGGCGATCGCTTCACTGGTACGCTCTTCCACGTACAACACCGTGGTCAAGACAGTGTAGAAATCATGAACGCACTCGGTTACGATGCGATGACCCTCGGTAACCACGAATTCAACGATGGTAGCGAAATCCTCGGTGCATTCATCGAAGGTTTGGACATGCCAGTTGTGACCACAAATGTTGACTTCAGCGAAGACCCAATCTTGGCTGACCTTGTTGCACCATCGGTTATCCTCGAAGTGGGTGGTGAACAAATCGGTATCATCGGTCTTGTTGCTCCAGAAACCGAAGTCCTCTCAAAACCATCCGATGCATTGGTTTTCGATTATGACGTAATTGGTTCAACCCAAGCGCAAGTTGATGCACTTTCTGCAGAAGGTGTTGATAAAATTATCCTGCTCTCCCACGTCGGTTATTCAGTCGATGTCGAAATTGCACAAGGTGTTAGCGGTGTAGACATCGTTGTTGGTGGTCACAGCCACACCTTAATCAGCAACCAATATGCTGGTGCCGCAGGTGAATACCCAGTTGTGCTCGAAAGCGCAAGCGGTGAACCTGTATTGGTTGTACAAGCTGGCGAAAAAACCATCTACCTCGGTCTTCTCGAAGTTGAATTTGATGCAGACGGCCTCGTGAGCGATTGGGATGGTGACACCATTCTTTTGAGCCAATACATCACACCAGACCCAGAAATGAGCGAAATTGTCGCGACATTGACCGAACCAATTGACGCACTCCGCGCACAACCTGTTGGTGAAACCAGCGTTGAACTCACGGGTACAAACCCACGTCTCTGCCGTATCGAAGAATGTAACCTCGGTAACTTGATTGCAGATGCTGTACTTGTTGAAACTGGCGTAGATGTTGTCTTCCAAAATGGTGGTGGTATCCGTGCAGACATCGATATGGGCGAAGTCACCTTGGGAGAAGTCTTGACTGTATTGCCATTCGGCAACCTTGTTTCTACTTTCGAAATGACAGGTGCAGACATTGTTGCATCCCTCGAAAATGGTGTAAGCCGCATCGAACTTGATGATGACAATAATCCGATTGTAGACGGTGCATCCGGTCGTTTTGCACAGGTCGCAGGTATGCGTTATACCTTCGATGCAACTCAAGAAGTTGGTAGCCGGATCGTCAGCGTAGAAGTTTGGGTAGATGGCGAATATGTAGAAATCGACCCAGATGCAACCTACAGCGTCGCAACCAACGACTTCATGCGTAGTGGCGGTGACGGTTACGAAATCTTCGCAACCAACGCAGTCAACCCATATGACCAAGGTCGTCCATTGGATCAAGTTGTTGCAGATTACATCGGCGCAAACAGCCCAGTTGCTCCTGAAATTGAAGGTCGCATCACACACCAACCGGGTGAATAAGTCGATCTGACTTAATCTATAAAATTGCAAAGACCGTTAGCATAAGCTAGCGGTTTTTGTTTTCTATAGACTACGAACATCAATTGCTTTTGTTAGTCTTTCCATGTATATTAGCAATAGAAGATGTTGTAGTTTTGTAACACAGCCCATCATCCAACAACAATTATGTCTTTATGTTTTAAATGACCCACTGGGGAGGTCTAAGGTGATAAAATGTGCGACATGTGGTCGCCTCAATCATGATACAGAACAAATTTGTGTATATTGTGGTGCTCCTCTAATTGATGTACTGAAACATAATGCTACACGTGCGGTCGGCGATACCGACTATGAAGAAGGTGTTCCTAAGTGGGGGTCTGCTCGCTTTAACTTTAACATGACGCTTGTCATCCATGCTGTGGAAACACGCAAAAGTTTCGTCCTCGATGCGGATGATGAAGATACGGAAGAAATTGTACTCGGACGTACCGATCCAGATACAGGTGACGCACCAACCATTGACCTCACCGAAGCAGGTGCAGTCGATAAAGGTGTCTCGCGCAAGCATGCTACAATCGTTCAACGTGATGGCGCATTGCATATTGTTGATAATGAGAGTGCCAACGGAACTTATTTAAACGGTCAGAAGCTAGTTGCTCACCAACCCCGTGTTTTACGTGATGGTGATGATGTGCGACTCGGTCACCTCGTTTTGCGGGTGAATTTTTCACAGTAATCGGTTAATATAGGTATCTGTTGTCGAATACACCCAAACGAAAGCCATTATGACTGATCGTACCAATGAACAATGGATTGAAGAACTCCGTAGTGATGATATAACGGTACAAACACCTGCACTGGAAGATTTGCGTAAACGTCTCCAGCGCAGTATCTACTTTTATTTGAGCCAAGATCGAAGCGATTTGCGTGGTCTGGCAACCCAAGAATTACAGCAAATGGCACAAGACCTCGCACAAGATGCGACCTTACGTGTGATTGATAATATTGATAGTTTTCGTGGCGAGAGTCGATTTACGACATGGGCAAATAAAATTGCAATTCGTCTTGCCATCAGCGACTTACGGCGTGCCCGCTACAAGGATTTTAGCCTTGATGAGTTGACAGCTGGTGGTGAATTGTTGCCTTCTTCAAGTCGTTTGAATTCCCCCAACGAACCAACACCAGAAAAAGTTGCTGAACGTGACGATGTCATGGAAAAGATTGAGCTAGCGTTTAAAGAAGCGCTGACCGAACGGCAGTATCAGGCACTCGTTGCTGTTGCACTGCGCGGTGTGCCAATGGACATTGTCGCAGAACGCATGGGCACTAATCGTAATGCCTTATACAAACTGATTCATGATGCCCGGCGTAAGCTTAAAACACATCTAGAATCACAAGGTATTTCAACGGATTACATGATGAACCTTTTCCAAAATTAGGGTTATCCGCCTCAATCATAAGTTGAAAGATATGCCATGCCTCAAAACAAACCCAATCGTCTTGATGAGGATCAATTTGATTATCAGGTAACCAAAGACAGCAAAGTGTTGATCTATTGGCATAACAAACACATCAAGACACTATCTGGCAAACATGCTCAAAAATTCCTAAGACAAATTGACGGACTAGATGGAGCGGATGAACAATTGGTTTTGGCACGGGTTACCGGTAACTTCAAACGTGGCAACGAACGCAACGGCAAACAAAAACGGCGTTAAAGTGTGACAACTAATTATTATCACTGAGTGCGTGATTAGCAGTCATACCACATGACCTTTTCAGACACTGTCAAATTTGAAAAGTGTTGTCAAACGCGCTATATTCAATAAGCTATGGAGGGAAAATATAGCTTATTCGTACGAAAAATCCACGAGAGATGTCAACTTATGCAAAACCCAACTCCCCAATTTTCCGTCTATAATATGTTTTTGAATCAGGGACATGTCCTTGATATTTTCTCAGAAAAACGCCGTATGCTGGCTTTATGGTGTGCCAACATTGAAAAGACTATTGTTCAAGAACAGCTCAAAACAACACATGTATTTGCCTGTTTCCAACAACTCGAATTTTTTCTGCCAGTTCTTGATCGTTATACAAAGTTGGATCAATATGTCGAGAATATTTGGGTGTTTGGTACCCCATCGCAGACCAAAGAGATGCCACAAATTGACCATGTGACTTATGTGGAGCTGGATGAAGCAGATGTACTGACACAAGAGTGGTTTTTGGTTGTCAATCATCCTCAGTATTCTCGGGCTTTATCAGCTTTAGAAACAACCACATCGGGGACGCCACATAAAGACCGCACCTATAAAGGTATTCTATCGAGTGATCCTAACGTGATTTCACCAGTTTACGAAAAGCTCGTCGAAGAATTTGTTGCAATAAAATAAGATAGAATGACGCGTTGTCGTTATTGATCTAGTTGCGTTTTCAATCGTTTTCAAGTAACCATACGATGGCATCTTCCTGTGTTGAGAAGGTCTTCATCGTATCCTTCGCATTGATATAGCTCCGAACAATTTGTACCCAAACAGCAGAATTGAGCGCACTCGTCACATAAGCTGACTTCTCATCTGGTGGATGTGGGAAATTATTGTATAAGTCTGCCTGAATTTTTGTGAAGTACGGCGTTGGTGGCGGTGATTGACTAAAATCATACAAAACTCGAAGTTTATCAGGGACATTTTCGGCACTAGCAGTAATAATTTTTGCGAATAAGTCCGCAGAACGTCGCTCCATCGAATGAAATTCAAACACCGTAATGCCATCATCGCGCACGTAAAAATTAATTGGTTGTTGTGAGTTATCCATTATCTTCCATAGTATTAGTATAAAATCATGATATATCACAGGAGCTGGTCGATCAATTTCCCCTATTGATACATTAATCTATAACAATTTTCCCCAAGCTTGTGAGTGTTTCGTCTGATGTACTGGGTATGCTGACTAAGCCTGTTTCATCTGAAAAATAAACTTCAAGCGCAATTGTATAGTCACCTGTGGGTAATGATGTGAGGTCATCCCGTAGTTGTAATTCATGGGGCGAATAGATTACATCGTCTGGTTGCCATGTGGTTGTCGGACGTTGATTTAACTGTGGTTGACTATCGTATTGCGCAACGAGTACGCTATTTTCATCTAATAATTTTGCCGAGATCGTGTAATCACGGTCAATAGGTCGCGACGTTGTCCACAGCGTATCGAGGCGCAAATCATCTACATCGAATTCTGACGACAACAACACCATATCATTCTCAAATTCAAGCATTGGTTCATCAAATACGAGCCGATCAAAACGGAAAATCGACATCACAATATCACCATCTGCGCCACCATCATGCACATAATTAAATTCTGCCGTTTGAGTGAACGAGAGATTATCCAACCAACCAAACCCTGATGTATCACTCGACCAATACATCAACCAGACGGTATCGTGTTGGTCGAGTAACTCCGGCAACCATACGTGATAAGTTTCACTATAGAAGTCGCGCTGTAATTTGAGTGATTCATAGCGTACGCTGTCATCAAGAAGGTTGCCTGCTGGTAAAGTGCGTGTCAGATAATATTGCATCTGATAATCTCCACCGGAAATATCAGTCAAGACAAGGTCATCGGGTGTTGTGTATTGGGCTGTTAATGCAGAGATGGTTTGCCAATCGGGTTTGACACGATAAAAATCGACTGAGGTGACGCCATACACAACCGACACAGCAATCAGCACTGTCCGGATTGGTGGTCTAATATTACCTAACCCGAACGCCATCAATAAGGCGATTACAGGTGTCCATTGGGTCAATCGACGCGGTTGTAAAAAGGGAAGCACTTCATTGACAAGTACGGTCAAAGCAAAGGGTAGGAGTAACCACAGCAATAAGAGCGTCGTCACGCGGTGGAACGAAATCTGATAGTCACGCTGTCGGCTGTAGAGAATTGTCACACAGCCCAACGCAATTAGTCCGATAACCAATGCCCATTGATCGGTAAAATATTTGACCTGAATATCTTGGATTACAGCCGACGATAATGGGACTGACCAATTCGCTCCGTCGTTCCCTAATTGACGCGAACCAACCAGCAATAACCACGGCGACAACATCAATGCACTCAAAATTAATCCGCCAATCGCCTTTACCCTTACCTTATCCCGCAGGATAAGCAACGCATAAAGCCCTTGTCCCACACCAATAAATGCTGTGATGTAATGGGTATAGACCATCGCCGTTGTCAGAGTGATCCAAACAAGGCCATCACGTTGATGTTGTGTCCGTGTCCAACGTAGGAATAGCCACATACTGCTCATTGTCAGCAAGACAAGCCATGTATAATGTCGCGACTCTTGTGCGAGGTAGTTTTCTGAATCAGCAAGTGCCAACATCAATGTTGCGAGAATCGGGATTATATGATGTGTGGGGTTACCACCACGCTGGCGAATAACTTCTTTTGCCAATTGGAAGATGACTGCCAGACTGAGCATGGATGGTAACACCGATAACCAGCGTAGGGCTAATTCGGTATGTCCGGCGACTTCACTCCAGAGGCGTAATGTCGCAAAATATAATGGGGGATGTGTATCGCGGGCAAGCGTTTCAATTAAGCTCGGGAAGTGCGCGTGATAAAATGCATACCCTTCATCGACCCACAAGCTCTGGTCAGCGATGTGATGGATACGTGAAACTGCACCGAGTAATAAAATGATGGTGATGAGTGCCCAATTGCGATGCGACATACGGGTAATTCCTGTCAACTCTAGGTCTATCAGAGCAATTATTTATCTAAATTTCGCTCACAGCACAACAGTGTAAACGGCATCTGACATCCCGAACAGGTCAAACCCATCTCGCCCTATGCAAGTGCATGTGACAGGCGTATAATGCGCGCATTCGTATTGGGACGCATTCGCTGTCCCTTTTTTTATGTCACGGAGAGATAAAAAAACACATGAGTAAATTGACATTGCAAGAAAATCGTGTTGGCTCAATTGCCTACAAACTCACTGTCGAAAACAAAATTGAAGAAATCATCACACCAGAAGACGCAATCGAATATCTGCATGGCGCAGAAAACCTCATCGAAGGGTTAGAAGAAGCCCTCGAAGGTAAAGCAGAAGGCGATAGTTTCGCTGTTACCATTGCACCCGATAAAGGGTATGGCGACTACGATGAAGAAGACGTGGATACTGTCCCCATTAATGAATTTGGTATGGATGTGAGTGATGTTCAAGTTGGCGAAGAACTCGAACTATGGAATGACGAAGATGAAGAACTTTTCGAAGCAATTGTGCTCGAAGTCACAGACCAATACATCAAACTCGATTTCAATCATCCACTAGCGGGTAAAACCCTTAACTACGAAATTCAAGTTATCGATGTGCGGAACGCCACCCAAGAAGAAATCGATATGGGTGTTCCTGAAAGCATTATGGATGAAATGCTCGCCGCGCTTGATGGTGACGATGTAGATGATGAATACTACTCGATGAATAACCACAACTAGAGTTAGCCATTGGTTAAATCTAGTAAATCTTTTGTGGACGAGATAGGTTTCGTCCACAAACGTGTTCTTTAGCAGTTGAATGCCTACCAATTATCCTCAATACTATAGCCGACAATATCTTCATCTGGTAACGACACACCGCGTTCGGCTTCTTCCCCGCGCATATGTGGTTGATCTTTCAGGTCAAATTGCCCCATCAGGCAGTTGGTGATATACGGGAATTCTTCGGTCACACCATAATTATAGATGTCTTCTTATGTAGATTCGCAATATCTTGCGTCACAATACTGTAAAAACGCGTGCTGATTTTGTTAACCCTAAAACAGTAGATGTGTTCTGATGCTAATATGCCGTTATTTTGGTTACAAAGTGAACAATTAATTGCTCATTTGCACTTAATGTATATTATAGAGGTAAGCGAGTTAGTTGCAGAGGTAATTCATGACAGAGACGACACAAATAAGCGGGTGGTTAGATGCAATCCAAGTTCCTTTGATGGTGATTGATCGCAAAGGGATTGTGGTTGGGTTTAACCGTGTGGCCGCAACCCAAAGCGATATTTTACCGACAGATATGCTCAATAAAGCAATCTGGGATACACCAATGACAATTGATGATGACTTACGTCAGGCATTTCCACTTGATTCAGTGGCATCTCAACTGACACGTTTTCAATCCGATGGTGCAGATAACAGCTACATTCAGTGGGTGATTAAATCAGTGATTGATGATTTTGGTGCACCGCAATGGATGTGTACAGGTAAGGTGAGTGATAATCACGAGCCACCTTATCGGCAGATGTTTGAGCATAACCCGGCTGTGATGCTCTTAATCGACCCTGATGACGGGCGTATTATTGATGCAAATCGTGCCGCTACACGGTTTTATGGATATTCTGTCATCGAAATGGGCGCGATGAAATTACACGAAATCACCAATCAAGCTGATAATAATATGATTACCGAGTTGAAGCGCGGTATCAAAAATGAGCAAGATTTCCTCGTCTTCCAGCATCATACCTCTAAAGATACAGATCTAGATGTTGAAATATTCCCCTCCTATGTTGAACTCGGCGAGACACAACTCATGTACTGTGTGGTTGTCGATGTGACAGATCGTAACCTGATTGAAGATGCACTGCGCTCCAGCGAATTACAATATCGTCAATTGGTAGAGCTGATGCAAGAAGGGCTTGCCGTACATGACACCAATAACGTCAACACCTATGTCAATGACAAACTAACGGAGATGTTAGGATACGAACGCGAAGAAATCCTCGATAAACCCATTACAGCATTTATGGATGACACAAATGCGGAAATTGTCAACAAAAATACGAGCTTACGACGCGGACAAAGTAGCAAATATGAGATTGTGTTCACACACCAAAACAGTCAACCCATCTACACATTGGTTGCCTCAACACCGATTGTTGATGATGATAAGAATGTGACAGGTAGTTTTAGTGTGATCACGGATATTACTGAGCAAAAATTAGCGGAAGAATCACTCCGTCAAAGCAATGCAGAATTAGATGCGTTTGCCCACACTGTCGCACACGATTTGAAGAGTCCGATTTCGGTGTTGATGGGGTTTGCCAATGTATTGGAAACAGACTTCATCCACATGTCTGACCATGAACTCAAGGATTATTTGCATTCGATGGCACGTACCAGCGATAAAATGATTACGATTATTGATGAGCTATTATTACTATCCGAGATGCGCAATATTTCAGAAGTTGCTGTTGCTGAAGTCGATATGGCAGAAGTTATCAATGGGGCATTGGAACGCCTCGATTATATGCGCGACCAATATGGGGCAACTATCGAAGTCCCGACACCTGATTTGTGGATCCCGATTGTCTCACATGCTCAATGGATCGAAGAAGTTTGGGTCAATTATATCAGTAATGCGATTAAGTATGGCGGGCAACCGCCATATGTCAGTATGGGCTGTCAAGAAGATGGCGATTATGTCATCTACTGGGTAAAAGATAATGGGCGTGGCATCCCCCCAGAAAGCCTTGATGAAGTCTTCATGCCATTCACCCGTTTGGAGCAAGTACGCATCAAAGGACATGGTCTCGGCTTATCGATTGTGCAACGGATCATCACAAAACTCGGTGGTGAAGTCGGGATTGATAGTAAAATTGATGAGGGGAGTGTGTTTAGCTTCCGTTTGCCAAAGCAACTGTTGATCACAGCTGATGATTAAAATCCGATAGAAGCTTAAGCCTTTTCGCTTGACGATTGTCAAATATCTACGGTATGCTAATTGTGTGAAATATACCGTAATGTTAGATTAGGCTGGTAGACGATGATTGGTAATGTGACATTTAAATATGCAGGGAAATTAACAACTCTAGAGCAATTGAAGGATATATTGCCGGATACATTGTTACTCCCTGCCCTCGAACAAGTTTTATCAGCAACCCAGACCAATACATTAACCCGTACACCGTGTCCGATTCATAATAAACTTCCGCAGGTGATTGTCGAAATTACTAAAGAGGGTAAAATCGATGTACAAACCGTCAGTTGTTGCGACATGATGGAAAGGAAAGTCACCTCTAAATTACGCAATAGTCTGAATGCCACTGCATATTTCCAGCCGGGGATGTCGTTAACATTACAAATCTTAGATGACTATAGCATGCCCTATGAATTTGACGCGCACACGATCAAAAAGCTTGTACTCGGGCGGAAAAGTAACGACGACAAGAGCCAGCTTGATCTTGATTTAAATGAGCATGGTGGTCAATCCAAAGGCGTTTCACGTCGTCATGCTTATGTCATTTGGAAAGCGGGTGCGCTACACATCGTTGATAATGGTAGCGCAAATGGTACATTCTTAAACGGCTCACACCTCAAACCATTTGAACCTCATAAACTCCGTGACAAAGACATCATTCGGTTAGGCAAGCTCAATATAGAAATTGGTGTTGCCGATAATTAAACTGCATGCACAGTCGGCTCATACCCAATCAATGCGTTCGCGCGATCATTGCTGATTAACGAATCTGATCCTTGTATCGGTTTACTACGTTCTGTCACATATGGGAAGAACATCCCCAATAACATTTCAGAATCAACATTGAGATAGTTGCGGTCGCTATTGGCGAACAACGGATGTGACCCTTCATAGTCAGCTGTTATAGCTTTAATGAATGCTTGAGTTGAGTCATCGGTGTGGATAAATGACCAATAATTGTAGCGATCAAAGAAATAACTTGACCACAGCCAATTATCAAAATCGCCTTCAGTATCGCGTAATCCAGCTTGGCTCGCTTCCCAATCATTAAAGCGTCCAGCACGATATTCGACCACACTTTTGTGTATCTCCGCGATTTGTCGCTGTTGTTCGTCCTCAGGCAATGTCGCAAACTCGGATAGTTTTTCGCGTTTTGCGTAGAGATTGTCCCTGATTTTACCCTCTGCGATCATTGTTGTTGTCCAGACTGCTGGAAGCCGGAATGATGCACTGGTGATGCCATCCCGTCGCCAAAAATAATCAGCGATGTCCTCAACAAGTTGCTTAGATAAGGAGTAGGTATCGGTTGTGTGCAAATTATGCGCTTCGTCTAACGGGAAATAATCAAATTTGCGATCATCATATCCCCAATAACTACCAATAGCATTGATGCTACTCGCCTGCGCAATCCGTTTCACGCCGACTTTAGATGCCGCTTCATATATAGTATGAGTTCCGGCGACATTTAACTTAAATACTTCGTCAGCACGAGCACTTAACGTGCTTGGATGAGCTGCAAGGTGAATAATCGCATCGACACCATCGACCTGCTCGAGCATGGCATCAAAATCGCGGATGTCCATATTGGTGTAAGTAATGCCGTCAATGTCCGTTTCTGGTTCGGCACCAATAACACGTACTTCCCAACCATTGCTGACCGCTTTTTCAGTAATCGGACGACCGACGCGCCCTGTCCCGCCTGTAATTAATATACGCATGATTGCCCCTTAACTAAATTGCTTAAATGCAATGGGTGCTGGTAAGTCCATCGTTGTTTTATGAGTCAACAGACCTGACCCACTATCAATCGCAAAAATAGCTAAATTATCTTCCCGGCGATTCCCAACGATCAAAAATTCACCAGCATTATCTAACATAAATGCGCGAGGCCAATGTCCACGGGTGGATTCATGACCAATAAGTGACGGGATACCGTTGTCATCAAGCGAATAAATCACGATGCTATCGTGTCCACGATTCGACCCATACAAAAATTTTCCGTTGGGATGAACATGGACGTCTGCACAGTTGCTGTCTCCATCAAAATCAGCAGGCAGTGTCGATTGGGTATCATGATGTGTCCATGTGTCATCATCCGCATATTCATAAGTTACCATCGTCGAATCAAGTTCGTTGATGATATACATCCGCTTGAGTGTTGGGTGGAACGCGACATGGCGAGGTCCTGCACCAGCATGTATATCGAGGGTTGTGTGCAAGCTGAGCTTTCCTGCATCTGTATCTAATGCGTACAAATAAACTTTATCTGTACCCAAGTCTGGCACAATCGCAAACCGATTATCCGGTGTCGTTACAATCATATGGGGGTGGGATTCTTGTTGACGGTCTTGATTAACACTACTGCCATCGTGTTCAATCATTTCGGTGTGTTCTTGTAATTCACCCGCATCATTAATCGGATAAATACGGATATTGCCACGCCCCTCAGCTGTTGCATAGTTGACCATCAGCACATTTTTACCAGTGTCCTCAACATAGACGTAGGCAGGTGATGTACCTTCCGCAGGTTTCCGATTGACAAGAGATAACTGTCCACTTTCTCCATCAACAGCAAACATGACCACTTCGAAGTTATTATCAGTTGTTGTAGCCGATAAAAATTTGCCGTTCGGATGTGGGTTAAGGTAATGGCATTCGGTGATTTCAGTGACTTCTTGTATAACCTTGAGTGTGCCATCATCAGTATTGAGTTCGGCAACAGTAATGCCATAGGGGCTGTCGTCTTTTGAGTTCGCAATATAGATAATTGGATAGGTCATGATTTAACCGTTTCTATTGTTTTAGTCAGTGTTCTCACACTATAGCGCACAACTGCCAAGTTGGCGATAGACTCGGGGAAATCATCTTCTATTTGTGCTGAATCGATTGATATATGACATCGATGTGTAGATAGTCACAGATCGGACAATTTTTTCAATCACTTGTGATAGTGCAACAAATTGATGGAGTCGAGGGTACTTGGCGAAATGATATGAAGCCACGTGGACGAGACTTACTCGCCCGTTTTGACTTTGTATTTTCACCAACTTAGTTGGTCTTCAACACAGCGGGGGATGAGGTATTTTGCTCGAACAGTTTGCCGACAATTGACACTATTCTAGACACTGTCCAATAGCTTGACGGTCAAACTCTGACACGCCGAGCATTAAGTATTTTGGAAAAATGGTTCTGATGAGAAGAAGAATTCTCTATTTTTGAAGTGCAAGTATAACCCGCTGAGATTGGATACACCCCGTGGTAAAACAGCGAAACGCCCTTCAATTGCTTCGAATTGAACGTGGATTAGCCCTTTGACAATATCGATGTAGGTTACAATCGCACGCATTGGGTGATGAGTTGGGTTAGGATGCACAAGGATAATTTGTCCAACATGGAGTTCTTCAGGAATGTATCTTGCCATTGTTCAATCTACCTATATTTAATTAGCCTCTTTTTGTTACTATATGACAAGTAGGCGAAAATACAATCAGTAAAACATAAATATTGCATTAAGGAAAAATTGCACAACAAGATTAAGTTACGAATTTGTGAGGCTATTGCTTGGATAGCGAGGGATATACAAAATCAACTTGCCACGATGATTTTGCATCGAAACGCTTAATTTTAAAAATTAATGAATGACGGATACTTCAAAATGATTCAGGCAATATGCCCTAGTCATCTCGTAGTACCCATGCCATTGCTTTGTCATATTCTTCATATTTGAAGAATTGGGTCTTATCTTCTCGTGGTGCGAGATTGAGAAATGTGTTGGCTAACATCGTAAACACATCGCCTTTGTGGATAATCGCAGTCCGGCCAGGTGCACGGTCTCCAATTTGCTGTTCTAACTTACTAAAGCGTCGAACAAGATCACGCATCCCTGTATTGTTGCTTTCATCTAATTCAACAATATAGCGCAGCGTGGTATCAACAGGCGATGTTGATAAAATCTCTTCGACAATTTCAAAGAACCGATCAATACCCCCCTCACCAACAAACTTAAATTTATGGACACCATCTGCCGAGTGTTCATAAATAAGTCCGTTGATGGGTTCTGTGCCTGCAGTCATATAGCAACTCCGTTAGTTAGTCTGTCGTCGAGACCCATTGTAGCGCTTTATCATCTTCGCCGCTTTTGAAAAAACGGGTTTTATCTCTACTCGGTGCAAATGTACGAATGAAAGAATCTGCAAGTGAGATTAATGCATCAGGTTTGTGAATGATCGCAGTCCGACCTGCTGGGCGTTGGTCCATTGATTTTTCTAATTGGCGGAACCGTTCCAGCAACTTCATCATTGAGGTTTGCCCATCTGAACGTGTCGTATCGACGATGTAGCGCAGCGTTTCATCTTGATCATGTTCCGACCATAGTTTTTCTAAATAAGCAAATAGCTCATCCATACCGGAATCGCCTTCACCTGTGAATACAAATTTGTGTATGTTGTTCTCAAGAATGGTGTAGTCACATCCAATTGCTTGTCTATATATTGCCACTGTCATGCTCCCTAGGTATTTCTTTTGCAACTACATTCTAAAGTACGCCACTTACCTAAATGGAATATTTGACATTCCTGAATACTAAATGATGAATGTTCTGCTACAATGTCGTGCTGGCTATTATTTCTGGGGAGAAATTATCTATATGACTGTACGAACCCTACAGGTTATCGTGGTGGTGAGTGTGCTGTATGTGTCGGCGCAAATTTTTGCTGATATTACGAGTTTGCGTATTTTATTTATTGCAGGCTTTAGCATTGATGGTGGTACGTTAATTTATCCGTTCACCTTTACTTTGCGCGATATGGTGCATAAAGTCGCCGGTGCGTCGATTGCCCGCACATTGATTATCACAGCTGCTGTCATTAATTTGTTTATGGCGTTATTGTTTTGGGTTGTCTCCAATTTGCCAGCTGATATGGCAGTCGGAGAACAAACTGAATTCGCATTTGTGCTGGCGCCAGTCTTCCGTATTGTACTCGCTTCGATAGTCGCTGAGGTTATATCTGAATTTATCGACACCGAAGTCTATGAAGCATGGGTCAAGCGATTCGGACAGCGAAATCAATGGGGGCGAGTGCTGGCGAGTAACGCAGTGAGTGTACCAATTGATAGCGCGTTATTTGTGTTGATTGCCTTCTGGGGTGATTTGCCGACTGACGTGATTTTCAGCATCTTCATTGCCAATGTACTCGTCAAAGGTGGAGTGACCTTGCTCTCGATTCCGGGTATTTACTTGGTGAAAGAGCAACCCAAAGATTGGCTCAAAGCCGAGGCATAATATATGCTGATAAGTGAATTGAACATCAGCTCAGAAGCTCATATCTGGTTGAAAGCACAGAAACTTTCTACTGTGGGTGAAGTCCTCGCATTTTACAATAATATATTTGGATGCGATCAAGAACTGTCTACCAACTGTTATTTGTACTCTCGGGAGATCTTAGACGAACTTGTCCGACTTGATCTTTGGACAAATCGATACACCTATACACACCTACCGACTAAACATCTAGACCTTGAAACAGATTGTTTGAGGCTATTATATGGCATAGGAATATGGACTGTTGAGGAGGTAATTTATTTGATGGAATATGCATATACAGGTGGGTTGATAGGCGCAATGAGTGAAGCTAGATGGTATAAGTTCAGATATAAAATTGCTGCTGCACTTCGCAAAATTGGTGTATGGTCACAATGCGCTGAGACTTCTAATGGTAATTAGAGATACATGTTCAAGAGGATATAAATTCATTTAGTATAATTGGTGTGTTACAGTAGCGTATTTCTCTATGTTACACGATAGCTATTTTATTGTAGCCATAATTTTAGGTGTGTTATGGGTGTAGTTTACTTATACAAACGAAACGAATCACTTTTGAGTAACAATCAAAGAGAGAAAAATATATATAATCCCAAATGGGAAATTATTTATAACTTGAAACACCAACTTCAAATTAATGATGGTTTAAATGACTCCGGATGTGTTCACCTATATTTGTTTGTCATCAATCTAATTTTTACAGGGATCAGCCTTATTGGAGTCATTCAAATTGCTGAAATTATTATTCTCAGAAAATATCTATTTGACCCTATGCCGTTTGTTTTATTAGCAATAGTCTGCGTCTTATATTTACTTTGTATAGGTATACCTGGGTTTTATCGTCTGCATAGAGCAAGATCTAATCGACGGTTATTATATAGCAAACTGAATACCTTAGTTACTTGTGGATCACTATATGACGGTCGCATAATTGGTAAGGCTAAGGATTCTAGTTTTTATACGAATTTAACTTATGAGTATACTAATACTACAGGCGAAAAAATAATATCAAACTACTATACGGACAAAATAATTGAAACAAATATTCCAACTCAAGTTATGATTCTAGCTGATCAAAAGAACTTGAGTGTCTTATTGTAAAATTAAATCTGAGCAAATGTCTTACAGTACGCTAAGATTTGAACTCTACATCCAAATTTAGGGCAAAGATAGTTGATAATAAATCTTGGTTGAATAAAATAAACTGTGTGCCGGATATACTTATGCTTACGTTTACTATAGTGTTTATTGCTCTTATTGGTATATCACTAATTGTAATCCAAACGTGTTCCAAGCTATTTAAATATTTAGTGATTGGTCATATTCTTAAACATGATATATCTGCAAGTGATGTTAAAGTGTTTTTTAGGAGTCTTCCATTCCCATTTACGTTACAAATCTACGAATTATGGGAACTTGTGCTACTAGAGTTATATTATGGACGTGAGAATAGAGCTTACTACAACTACTATGCCTTAGCCTACCTTCTACTTATTGTGATTGCAGTTTTACTAGTAGCTCCGAGTATATTTTTGCTTATTGTGGGATTATATCGAGAATACGAATTAATGATATTATTTTCTGCATATCTTATTGTCTTTATACTATTATCGTTAACATTATATATTTATTATAGTTCAAAAATACTGGACTATAAACCAAAAGATCGTGTGAAACATCAAAGAAAATAAGCCTAAAACCTACGAGATTTTGTTGCTTGGATTCATTATACGCTCGTATCGAGTATGTTTTTGTCAATTAGCCATACGACACAAATGTTAGGGCATTGTTTCAGTTTCAGAATTCGTCTATAGTGTGATTGACGAGACCATTGCATTTCGTCATAATAGTTATGACGGTAGCTATATTTGCCCAAATTGTTGAAGATGAGAGGAGTAAAGGCGTTCACAATATCATTTTGATGAGATTGTATGCCGACAGTCTATGATCGACCAACAAATCATTGACATGCTTGATGATCCGGATTCACAAGTTCGGACCAATGCAGTAAAACAACTTGCCCGCATGAAAAATCAAGAGGCGGTGCAATATCTTGCTGCTGTCTACAAAACTGATAACGATCCCGAAGTGCGTGAGTTAGCCCGTAAAGCCGGACTCTACATCAAAAAGAAGATGGCAGAGGAACAATGGACGGGTGGCGATGAGATTGAAGAAGACGAGAGTGATTCTGAACCTGAGTCAGAAACATATGATGTGTCACCTCGTGCAGTAGAATCATCGAAAGGCTTGATGGACTCGGCGATGAATGCGCATGTATCAGGTGATGATGATAGAGCCGCAGAATTTGTTGAAAAAGCATTCCTTGCAAACCCGAATCTACAATATGAAGACTACTATCTGTCGATGGCAGCGACCATTCTCGGTGTCCAAGGGGAACAAGTCGCACCGATGTTATTGAGCGACGTTGAATTTAAGGGCGGTAAGGCAAAACGTAAACGCAAGGTCAAAGAAGGCGAAGAAGATGTCACGACCGAAAAGGTCATCATTGACCTATTGATTTTCTGGGTTGTGCTAGCAGCTATCTTCGTGATTGGCACATTGATTCAATTCCAATTGCTATCATCAGTCATGGACGCTGTTGTCGCATCACCAGAGTTTTCAGCTGAATTATCACCATCGGAAGCAGCCGAAGCCGAAGAACAAATTGCATTATTTATGAATCTATTTTTGGGTGCAGGGCTAGTCGCAACCATCATCTATTCGTTGATTGGTAGTTTATTCACTGTGATTATGTTACTAGTCCAGTATGCCTTTATTCATTTCTCGGCGACTTCGATATTAAGTGGCGACGGCACATTTAAGGGGCTTATCCATAAGCTGACCAACTTCTTTACTGTGAGTTACGCTGTCTATGCAATTGTTATGTATGGGATGATATTCCTTGTTTTCCAAGAAGCTGCCACGATGATGTCAGACCCAGAAGCGATGAGCAGTGGGCTAGATGGTTTACTGAGCATCCTATCGTTTGTATCCTTTGTTGTCACGATTGGCTGGCTATATTGGCTCGGGCGCTTAATTGGTAGCAATTATGAATTTGGTACAACTAAAGGGTGTGTGAGTGTCATCATTTCATATATTTTGATGTTTGCAATTGCCTGCGCGTGTAGCTTTGCTTTCTCCGCAGTCATCGGCAATATGGTCGGCTCGATGATGCTGAGCAGTGGGTAGTGGTAGTTTCTAGAACCTACAATATTTAAAACAATAATCATAATCAGATGACGTCCTACGGGGCGTTTTCTGTTTTTAGCATATATACAAAAAATAGCCCATGAAGTTACTTCATGAGCCATTTGATAACAGTGCTAACTTGTGGCGTCGTTTATTTTTCTTCGACACTTTCGCTTAGAAATGCGCTATATCCATTTTCAGGATCATTCCGCACGACCAACATGCGTTTACCACCAACATGTGAAATCCCGGGGACTTCATATGCTTTGGCAGGATTCCCCTGACTATCGAGGCGGTTGCACCAATAGATGTGGTCATCACGTTGCCAAATATAAATGACGGCAACATCATCAACGACGATTTCCATCCGTTTACGGTTGAACGGTGAAAAACGGGGGGGATGAAACCAAGGAATCCACGCACCGGATGTTTGCTCAGTTTTGAGCGATACTGCGCTCTGTGGCAAAATTTCTTTGGTATCACGGGGGGCTTCTTGGTTGATAAATTTGATTGTTTCGTCGGTTGTATTAAACACCGATGTAATTTCTGTTACGGGCATGGCTGTCCTCACTGCAACTGAACCATCATTAATCGCTTTGCCTGTCAAACCGATACCTTTGCCAACCACCTCAACGGATTTGACAATACCTTTACCAATTTGACCAAGTATTTCGAAACCATTCATAGTATTTATTCCACTGGATTTCGTTTCGTGTATGTCCTTATTATACACAGGATTACCCTTCTGTCGGGAAAATGATTACTTTTTATACGTGATATTGATAGTTTTTGTTGCGGAAACTCATATTAGAAGCGTGTAAGATACTATTTTACTTGAAGTTATTGTGGGATGATGGCGCTATCCATGAATTATGTTTATTTATCCCTTCTGGCATGGGTTGACATCTGAGTCTCTGTTACTGTCACGAATCTTGCTTCCGTAACCTAAGTTTAGTTTTGGCTTTTAACAACCCCATCATTTCATCAGCGCGGATAAAATCAAAGAGTTCTTGTTGTTCATCAAATGTGAGCTGACCTTCACCATTTTTTTCAACTAAAACATCTACCCTTGCCTGCAGATCATCCGGTAGATGATAGTTTAGTAGTTCGTTTGGTGTTGGTTCATCAGCAAGAAAATCAGTAATCACATCAAAGACTGTTCGAGTTGGTACATTTTGCATTTGTTTATCCTCAAACTTATTTACCCTATTCTATCATTATTTTATGTCGAGACACCGCGCAAGACACCCGATGCGATGAACACCAATCCCGCCATGAGTAGCCCGCCTAATAAAAACGGTGCAGTCGTCCCATAGGTTTGGAAGATTAATCCGCCGATGAGGGGGGCGCTGGCATTGGCAGCACTCACAAGTGATGAACTCACCCCTAATGCCTGACCATATTCTTGTTCGCTGACGTTCTGGGTAATCAAACTGTTGATGCTCGGTCGAATCAAACCCGCTCCAATCGAAATTGGGACAATCGCGATCAGTAGCCACACCACACCATCAAGCCCATTATTGCCATTTTCAGGTAAGGTGATGCCGATGTCACCGATAATCGCTTCGGTACGGCTCAATCCTTGCTCCAACAAATCGCGCTCGACCAGTTCTTGGACATAAAACGGATGCGGTTGTGCTGGTGTGGTTCCCGTCAAAAACATACCAAACGCCAGCAAGACAAATGCACCGATGACTAATTTCTTCTCGCCATATTTCCTACTCCACTTGCCGATGTAACGTGTCTGTACCGTCACAAGAATCATACCAATTAGCAAAAAGATAACGGCATTCCCCTGACCGAGTAACCCTAGCTGACTGAGTGTGAATAACCCCAACAAACTTTCATATCCAAAGAAAATCACCTGCTGAGCGAACATCAAAACGAGTAACAATCCGATGAGCGGGCGAGTGAGATAATTCAGGATAATCAGTGGGCTGACAACACGGGTGTTACCCTGTCCACGTTTTTCGGGCGGGAGGGTTTCGTCAAACATCGTCACTGTTATGATGATCGATAAAAATGAATACAGCGCAGCTGTAAAAGCGACAATTGCCAGCGAGTCGGTCAGTTCGAATGTGATAATGGCGATGAGTGGTCCGAAAATAAAACCAAGTCCAAAGGCCGCTCCGGTGATACCAAGCCCACGGGTACGATTCGATTTATCGGTGATGTCGCTCAATGCCGCTTGAGCAGTGGAGATATTCGCCCCAAACAATCCATCAATCACTCGCGATAAAATAATCATCTCGAGTGAGCCAGCTAGCCCCAATAGAATAAACCCAAAACAAGTTGTTATCTGACTAATCACAAGTAAGGGTTTTCGCCCAAAGCGATCGGATAATGCGCCCATCATCGGCACACCGACTAACTGTGCGAGTGGGAATGCTGCGACTACGAGACCGATTTGTAAAGGTGTCGCCCCGTAAGCCGCCCCATAAATGTGCAACAGCGGCAATATGACCGTTAGACCCAGCATATCGACAAATACAAGCAAAAATATAGGAATGACACGACGCATGTCGAGGGGTGTTGGCTGTTGTTCTGTGGGTGTGGTTTGGGTCATACAGTTCTCTAGCTAAAATGATGAATACAGTTGCTTAGACATAACGTACGGGGCAAGTGTAATTCAAAAGAGGGATAAAATTAACCACGAAGCCCGACGAACTTAGACAGTAGGCACAAAACAATCATTTACATCAATTTAAGTTAAATCTCGTGGCGAGAGCGTTTGCGACGTTCCATTTCTTGCTTACGACGACGATCAAATGGCATCATATCGACGTCGGTCAACGCATCGTATTCTTGTATCCAAATCGCACGATTAAAATTATCACTGTAGAACCAATTCATATAACGTCCAACAAGCGCCGATAACGATAATGCTGTCAAAAAGCTGAGGATAATCCAGACAAACAGGTGGAATGTTTGCGAGGGCATCGTCGGATAAACAACATACACCATACCCATATAACTTAGATTGGCGACGATAAACATCGTACACACAATTAGTACGAGCGTGCTGAATTTAGCGACGCCAATATGAATCAGCTTACCCATCACGGGTGATACAACACAAAATAAAATCAAAAATCCTTGGATGGCGAATGCCAGCTGTAAAACCAGCTCATTTCCTAATCCAGTAAAGGCATCCATTGGTGCTCCCCTTCAACTCCTTAATGTCAGTATATCACGCATACAACGGGTGAAATCAACTTACTTTAGTTGCGACGGAGTATCCAAAAAGTGTTGTTGTTTGACCGAAAGTACAGTCAATTCATGACGAAATGCCGATGCTAAACACATTATTGGGGTGCATACTAATCCTATAGCGTAACGATAAGTAGGAGATAATTCATGTTCCGTGTATTACAAATCGACCATGTTGAATTAACTGTACCCGATCAATATAAAGCCGCCGAATGGTATCGGGAAATATTTGGGTTAGAGATTATCCCCGAGTTTGAGTTTTGGGCCGAAGACGGGCCATTGATGCTGACAACCCCCGAAGCAGGTACAAAACTGGCATTGTTTAAAGGCACGCCACCACCAACCGTCACAGGGTTTGATACGCTTGCATTTCGCGTATCAGCTGAAGGATTTATGCAATTCTTGGCGCGAATCAACGAACTCAACTTATCGAATCATCGGGGCGTAAAACTAACCTCAGATAATGCGGCTATCGATCATACATTATCGTGGTCGATCTACTTTCGTGATCCCTATGGGTACCCATATGAAATCACGACATATGATTATGACGCAGTGAAAAAACACCTGAGGTAACCTTCACATATTTGACCTAATTGCGCCAACTTAACCCATACACGTTTAATATCCCAAGTCTCGTATTGGATTGACATTACGATTCATTTGGGGTATTTTATTTGTATACTGACCAGTCAGTTTATAAATAAAAATGGGCATATGATTAATGAAACAGAACCTTAAGTCAAAAAATATTGACATAAAAAAAATACTCAGGTAACCTTATTATCAGGTAGCCGAAGTATTTTTATCTAGGGCTTATCCAACACAAATTTCCTTCTCATCTTGCAACTTTGTGAAATTTGTCACGTAGTATATATAAAGTACCACACACTTAATATCTTCTTCTTAGCTGTGATGACTTGGTTTAACCATCACATCAATAAAGCTTGTTACAAGGCACTAATTTACTTACGTATAAGGATAACGGTAGACATGGTATTTTTATTAATTGGGGGCGCACTCGGCTTGCTGTATGCGGCTCGAACCATCCTATCAGCGCGTTCTGAAAACCGTACACCAACATTCATCGACCAATTGGTCGTTCTTGCCATGGTCGGTGTTTTAGCATTCGCTGTTGTACTAGACAACCAGATAACGAACCAACTCGACACACTAGAATTTGGCGTGGCAGCCTTGGGGCTTGTTTTTGCCTTGTTCGGGTTGATGGCACTTTTATTAGGACGACGTGATGGTAACTCTGATGATGCACGGGGTTGGCTGAGCATCGGTATTGGTCTAATTATTGTGGCGGTCGCATTTTTCGTCCCGCAATTCAATCAAGTTGCACCATCACCCGATGATGTGGCATTTATTGTGCCGACTGCGGTGAATGATGTCGCAAGTGTGCCGAGCACAAACGGATTGGGAGATCAACGTTTTGTCAGCAATCGCACAATGCAACTGGCACCTACCCAAACGCCAGTTGAATTGTCGCAAACAATTCCATCGCCAGAACCGCCTGCTTTAATTTTCTTCACACCAACGCCAACACCAGAAGGATTAGCATGTAGTGGTGTGATTGAAACGAACCTCAATCTGCGGAAATATCCGAGTGTCGCAGAAGGCAATATTGTCGGGCTTGCACCAGTAGATAAAACCGTCTCGATTATTGGACGTAACCAAGCGACATCATGGTATTACATTACATTTGATATTTATGAGGGTTGGGTCGATGCCAACTTTGTTGATGCCGACGAGGCTTGCGAGACTATCCCCACCCGTGCGTGGGCAGAGTAGTCAGGGAGGACAAAAATAGTGATCACACGAACCCTAATTCTTGCAGTGATTGTTGCCTTTGGTGTGCCGTTTGCATATTTCGCGACACAACAAGGTGCAGCACAACAAGAAGCACAAGAAGCAGTAAGCAATATTCAAGTATTCCGTGTCGAGACAGCAGATGTTCGTACATCGGTTGAGGCGTCGGGTGAAGTTGAAACTGACAGCGAAGTATCAATGGCATTTGAAAGTAGCGGACGGATTGAAGAGTTGTTTGTCCAAGAAGGCGATTATGTCTTGAGTGGTAGTATCCTCGCAGTCTTAGAAAATGACATGCAACGCATCACGTTCCAACAACAAGTACTCAATTTTAATCGTGCTGAACTCACACGCTACGATACGTTGAATATTGATGAAGATGAATTAACAATTGCTAGCGAAAGTTTGCGGGCAGCATGGCAGGGACTTGGTACAGCTGATAGTGCTGTCACTGATGCTGATATGCGTGCAATGGAAATCCAATATCAAGAGTTATTGCAAGCAGCACAAACTGCCCAAACAAATGCAGATCAAGCACCGGGCGGATTTTTTGGTGATAATTATGCACCTCTCCAAGCTGCTGCTGGTGAAGCCGCATTTAATGCTGAGCTTGCTCGTTTGCAGATGATTGCATCGCTAGAAAATGAGCAACCGGGAATTAACGCAGCTTACGGGTCTGTCCTTAGCGCACAAGCGAGTCTTGAACAATTGTTGGCGGGACCAAACGAATATACCCGTGATCGCCTAAATCTACAGGTTAATCAAGCCGAGCGTGATGTGACGGATGCTCTTGAAGATTATGAGGCAACATTCCTCGTTGCACCACATGATGGTGTCATCTCTCAATTAAATGCTGAAGCTGGATCACTCGTTAGTCCCGGTGGACAAGTCTTACGCCTTACCGATGTCAATAATCTCATCGTGACGATCTTTGTTGACGAGATTGATATTGGGCAGGTTGATCTAGGTCGTCGTGTGGTCTTCACTGCCGATGCAATCCCCGGCGTCGAATTTGAGGGCGAAGTGAGCAAAGTTGCCCCTCAATCCTCCACCCGCGATGGGGTTGTTGTCTATGAAGTTGAACTAACCGTTGAAGACCCTGATACGGTACTACGAGTCGGTATGACGATTGATGCAGAGATTGCTCTAGAAGAATCCCGTAACACCATTTCTATTCCATCGCGCTTTGTTACTCGCGCCCCGAATGGGGAAACGACTGTGATTGTCCTCAATGAAGCTGATGGTACACGCACCGAACGTATGGTGATAACTGGCTTACGCGGACAACAAAACACCGAAATCATTATCGGACTTGCACCGGGCGAACTCGTCGTACTGGAAAGTCTTAATCTTGGTGGCGCACAATCACCATTTGGAGGTTAAACCATGCCTATATTGATAATCATTGTTGCAGTTTTGACGCTAGCGACATGCTGGCAAATCTATCGTATTTCAGACTCACGTACAAACGGGACAATCATCAATGTGTTGGTTATTGCGACTGCATTGATTGTGAGCGTCAGCTTACTTGATTTGTCCACAGGTGAGACAATTGCCCAAGATGGTACAACTGTTGACGGCATTCCTGTTATCGAGTCGGCATTTATACAAGCATCATCCGTGACCGATACAATCAATGCGACGGGTTCAATTGTGCCAAACCGCGAAGTCAGTCTAGCATTCCAATACTCTGCACGTGTCACCGAAATCCTAGTTGAAACCGGCGATCGTGTTGAATTAGGACAGGTGTTGGCACGCGTGAACGCCAGTGATATTGAGCAAATTGTTCAAGATGCGTCGTTCAATGCAGAAAATGAACAGATTAGCTTCGATGAACTTGTCGGACAACCACGCGATATTGATCTTGCCGCTGCCGAAGCTGCACTACAAGCTGCTCAACTGAATTTTGGTGGGTCGACAGTGCTAACAGGTGCTGGCTCAACCCAATCACAAATCCAACAGCTACAAGTGGAATTAGCACAGAACCGTGCATGGCAACTGTCAATCTCACGCGATAACACCATTCAAGGTTTCCAATCGGCTGGGCAATCTCTCGAAGCCGCCAGAAACGATGATGACAATGGCAGTATTGATGCTGGATTCTTTACAATTGATCTACCCGGACCGGATGTAAACGATTTAGAAGATCAATTTGATAGCGCACTCACGCAATACTATCTAGCCTTGAATTCACTCAATGCAGCCGAAGCGAATGTTGCCTTTTCACAAGGGCAATTCCAAGCTGAATTGGTTCGTCCGCCACGGTATGGTGGTTCACCGGGCGCATCACTCCAACGGACACAAGCCGAACAAGACCTTGACCGTTTGTTGAATGGTCCAGACCGTGATGAGATTGAATTCAGTCAGATTGATCTGGCATTGGCAAATCTTTCATTGGAACAAGCTCAGCTACAACTTGGGTATGTGGAACTTGTCGCACCATTTTCAGGTATCATCACCGAAGTTAACATGACCGTCGGCGAAATCCCCCCACCTGTCGCAGCAATTGTGATGATTGATGATAGCGAATTTAAGGTCAATCTGGATATTGATGAGATTGAGATCATGATGGTGCGCGTTGGGCAACCTGTAGAATTTATCGTAGATGCACTCCCTGATGATAGCATCACAGGTCTTGTCGAATTGGTTTCATTGACACCAAATAACGATAATCAGGTTGTTTCGTATGACGTCCGTGTTGTACTAGACGAAACAGATGCGCCGATTCGCTCTGGTATGAGCACAACCGGACAAGTTGTTGTATCATCAGTACAGGGTGCACTTGGTGTTGCACCACGCTTTATCTACAATGATGCAATCACGGGTTCACCGTTTGTCATTGTCCAAGCAGAAAGAGAACTGCAACGCATCCCAATTATTATTGGTGAGTCTAGTAACCAACTTGTCGAAATCACAGGTGGTATTACACAAGGACAACGTGTCGTACTCATATCATCTGAGTTTATAGGGCAAGTGGACTATCGAGGAAACTAAAATGGCTAATAAGTCGCCCGCAGGCTCGGAATCCATTACTGCAAAAATTGCAGATCTCCGACAACAAATGCGGTCATTTGCTAAACAACGTGCTGAGGGTCTGATTGATGAAGACCTTCAGCGTGAGTTGGTGAATGATTTAAAGCAACAAATCGAAGACCTCGAAAAACAACAATCGGAACGCTCCGCCTCGACTGATGCAGGGGCAGTTAAACACGCCGAATCTGATATGGTCGACGAAATGATTGCCGAAGACGAAAGTGGTGAGGTCGTCGAAGAAGACACACACGAACATCCTGAAGTCACAGTCAGTGAAGCATCTGATGAACCTGAACACGCTGACGCAGAAGCGGTCGCAGAAATCACTGAAGACGAGGATGCAAAAGACACAGAATCGGTTGTAGACAACGCTGAAGACGATACAACCGAGGATGCCAAAACCGAAACCGCTGAGAAGAAAGATGACTCGACCAAACACGCGCAAACGGAAATGGTTGATGAGATGATCGCCGAAGACGAAAGCGGTGAAGTCGCGGAAGAAGACACGCATGAGCATCCCGAAGTCACTGTGAATGAATCATCCGATGAACCCGAACACGCTGATAAACATGCGATGACGGAAATCATTGAAGAAGAAGTCGATGCCCTCCATCGTGATGAAGAGGAATCTTCAATACGTTTAGGCGACTTTGCTGATGAGGTCGTCGTATCATCTGCGATGATCAAAGAACCTGACTATCTCAATTCGATTCATGACCCGAATGTGGTTGATATTCGTGATATCACCAAAACCTATCATATGGGCGAATTCGACTTGGAGGTACTCAAAGGGATTACCCTACAAATCAGACAAGGTGAGTTTGTGTCGATTATGGGTCCCTCTGGGTCGGGTAAATCGACACTGATGAATATTCTCGGCGCACTGGATCAACCGTCATCAGGGGAGTACTTCCTTGATAATGTTGATGTCAGTAAATTAGGCGAAAAAGAATTGGCGGAGGTCCGAAATAGTAAAATCGGGTTCGTCTTCCAGAGCTTTAATTTGCTCAAGCGGACAACAGCACTGCGTCAAGTCGAGCTACCGTTAATTTATGGTAGCCACAAAGACCGTGCTCGCAAAGCCAGAGAAGCTCTGGAAGCGGTTGGGTTAGGTCAACGTCTTGACCACACGCCCGCCGAGTTATCCGGCGGTCAGCAACAACGTGTAGCAATTGCCCGTGCGTTAGTCACCGAGCCGTCACTAATCCTTGCAGATGAGCCGACTGGAAACTTGGATTCGCGCAGTGGTACAGAAGTGATGCAACTCTTCCAAACGTTGAACCGTAAGAACGACATCACAACAATTTTTGTTACGCATGACCCATGGATTGCACGCCATACCGATCGCGTGATTATGTTGCGTGATGGGCGCGTCATAGCAGACCAACGTGTCAAAGAGCCACTCATCGCAGGTGAATCGGAACGTCCATCCGAAGCTGAAGAATTACAGGCGATTTTTGAATCGACCTATTACGGCGGAGATGAAGAGGAATATACCTAGGAGCGATACATGAACGAAAATGTTCGCATAGCGGTTGATGCCATTCTAGCCAATAAGATGCGTGCTACACTGACGATGCTCGGTATTATTATCGGTATTGCCTCGGTGATCGCGTTGATTAGCTTAGGGCGCGGTGTCGAAAACTTCATCTTTAGCGAGTTTGAATTGCTCGGTGCTAAACGCTTATCCGTATCATCAGCAGAGCCTGTCGCTGATACCCGCACACGCATTGATCCGATCACGATGGATGACGTCGAGAATCTGAGGAATCCACAGATTGCGCCAAGTGTGCTCGAAACGGGTGCATCTTATAATGTCGTCGTCTTGATTGAATACATGGGCGAATCGATGGCAACAACTGCCCGTGGCTATACACCCAATCTAGCCGAGATGTTATCGTGGAATGTCCAAACGGGACGCTTCTTCACGCCACAAGAAAATGCCGACAAAGAAAAAGTCGCCTTGGTTGGCTTGGATGTCGTTGATGAGTTGTTTGGTGATGAAAATTATAATCCGGTTGGTGCACAAATCCGTGTAGATGATCAGTCATTTGAGATCATCGGTGTGATGGAAACACGCGGGTCTGCATTTGGTAATGACAATTCCGCGATTATTGTGCCAATTTCTGTAGCTCAAACGCGCCTTGCTAATGCACGTGTCGGTAACGAAATTGCTGTCGATACAATGTATGTCGAATCTATCTCGAACGACCTAATTGATCAGACCGAAACTGAAATTGACCAATATCTCTATAACAAACATCTACTGAACTCTGTAGATGAGCGAGATTATGAGATCAGCAATCCATCTACGATTCAAGATGCAGTACGTGGGATTACAGGACTTTTGACAATTCTACTGGGTTTGATCGCGAGCATCTCATTGTTTGTAGGTGGCATCGGCATTATGAATATTATGCTGGTGACAGTCACTGAACGGACGCGTGAGATTGGTCTACGTAAAGCAGTTGGTGCAACCCCTGACCGGATTCTCAGTCAATTTTTGATCGAAAGTATCATCTTGTCGCTATTTGGTGGCATCATTGGGATCTTCATCGGTTGGTTAGTTGCCTTCATCGGTACCGCATTGATTGATGGACTATATCTAACTGTCGACCTCGATGCGATCATTGTTGCTACAACTGTTAGTACAGGTGTTGGTGTTTTCTTTGGCTGGTGGCCAGCGCGTCAAGCTGCCCGCATGAATCCGATAGATGCCTTGAGGTATGAATAACTATGTTTAGCAAAACTCGCGAAAATCTGCGGATTGCAATCACAACCCTACGCAATAGTAAACTGCGATCAGCCTTGACCATGACGGGGATTACCATCGGTGTCATGTCGGTGGTGTTATTGCTCTCGCTTGGTCAAGCATTCGAAGCATACGTCGTCGGACAATTTAGTAGCTTTGGGTCGAACCTTGTAGCCGTTTGGGGTGAGGTCAATACAACCATTGATGTACAACCCGGCGGACCCGATCAAGACGATGCCGAACAATTGGTGAGCTTCTTTGAGCCACTGTCATGGAACGATTATCTCGCTTTGAATGATCCTTTCCGTGTCCCATCGGCAAGCGTTGTATCGCCTGTTGCCAATATCACGACCGAAGTCCGCTGGAATGAAACTGAACTTGTAATTGTTACGGCAGGCGTAACTGAAACGTATACCGAGGCTGTCTCGCTAGATGTCGTTGCCGGACGATTTATCTCGGAACAAGAAGTGCAAGATAACCAACGCGTGGTCGTCTTTAACTTAAACGCTACCGAGAAAATCTTTGGTGAGACCATCGGTAATCCAGTTGGAGAAAGTGTCAAAATCAATGGGTTATCGTTCGAAGTCATTGGTGTCCTTGACCTCGGGCCAGATGAACAGCAAGCGAGCATCATCATTCCGATCACAACCCTCTACCAACGTCTCAGTTCAGAGCGGTTATCAGACGGATCATTGCCAGTCGGCGTGATTATGACACAAGCGAATAATGCCGAAGAAGCCGATAAACTGGTTGAAGAAATTCGTGTTGTTCTGCGCGAAGAACATGACCTTGAGGATACACAAGAAGACGACTTCCAAATTTTCGCGCAAAATGCGTTTTTGGATAGTTTATCGACCATCACCGGATTGATTACAGCGTTTCTAGCTGTCATTGCAGGTATTTCTCTGGTTGTAGGTGGCATCGGCATCATGAATATTATGCTGGTAACAGTCACTGAACGGACGCGCGAAATTGGTCTACGTAAAGCAGTCGGCGCACAAAATTCGGATATTCTGCTCCAATTCATCACCGAAGCGATTATGCTGGCTGTAATTGGTGGGTTTTTGGGTACAGCCGTAGCTATGGGACTAAGTGCGATGTTATCGGCGGGTATCCCCGACCTTACCATTGTCATACGCCCAAGCAGTATCATTCTGGCAACAACTGTCTCAGTCATGATTGGTGTCTTTTTTGGTGCATTCCCAGCCAACCGTGCGGCACGCATGAAACCGATTGATGCGCTACGGTTTGAGTAATCTTTCCATCTCACGATATGACATTTTTATAGAGGCGGGTTTAAATTCCGCCTCTTCACACTTTGACCACTTATTTAGTACAGGCAAACGATAATGACTGACGATTTATCCATCCGCGTCATACGTAAATTGATGGCGATGGGTCCTATATTACAGCGTGGTGTTGAATCACGAATCCAAATGAATGAAGATGATGCCACGATGATTCAGATGCGGTCACTTGCCTTGATTAGCGCTGGACCAATGACCATTAGCGAATTAGCCCGCTTGCGTCAGGTAAGTTTGCAAACTGCCAGTGAAACTGTTAAAAATCTTGAAGACCGTGAATGGATTGAGCGTGTCCGTAATCCTAATGATCGTCGCCAGTGGTTGATCACCTTATCTCATGCAGGCTTACAACAATTAGAAGGCGCACGTAATTATGCTGTTAGTCAGATGGTGCCCCATATGAACCAAATGACCGATGATGAATTAGAAGCCCTCAATATCGGTTTAGATGCGCTGGGGCGGATTTTTGCTGTTCCAGTTGAGACCCAATTGCCCACATCCGAAACAAAAGATGCCTCGTAATTCGCTTCACGTTTGCTAAAATGCTGGTTATTGAAAAATGTAAGTAGAGACAGGTTGGTAAATCTGTCTCTACACAAAATCCAATTACATAACCAACCACCAGAAACTAATAAATCATGACCCAACCACAAAACGACCGTTATGACAGTACACGCACCGCATGGGAGGACATCTGGGATAGTGCCTCGATGGAGATGGAATTAGAAGCTGTACAATCCCAACGGGCGATGGAAACGATTAATGCTTATCTGCCGTTCCTCGATAAAAATGACGTGCATATCGAAGCTGGAAGCGGTTTGAGTGCGGTTGTCATTACCTTGCGCCAGATGGGTTATGATGTGCATGGGCTGGATTACGCTGTGAATGCACTGGTGGAATCACAGAAATATGACCCGTCGTTGCCACTGGCTGCTGGCGATATTCATCACCTTCCATATCCTGATGACACATTTGGCAGTTACCTGTCGTTTGGGGTGCTCGAACACTTTGAACACGGCATGCAACCCGCCCTCAAAGAAGCCTACCGTATCCTTAAACCGGGTGGGGCGGTTGTTCTGACGATTCCGTATCCGAATGTAGTCTATCAGTTGGTACAGTTAAAGCGTAAACTCACCAACACTAGCCAACTCACCGATGATGACTTCTACGAAAGCACTTATAAACGCCAGCAACTGATTGATAATGTGTCGCAAGTTGGGTTTAAAGTTGAGCTATGCCAACCGACCAGCCATGCGTTTACATTATGGGGCTTAGGCGGTCCGTTCCGTGCTGATGGCTATTATAAGACAACGCCACTTGCCGATTCACTTGGTGGTCTCTTTAAGCAGGTGTTACCGTGGCAATTCAACTTCATGACCTTGATTGTCGGCGTTAAGTAACTGTATGTAGCGAAATCAGTAATTAATCCTCTATGATCACGGACGAAACAGAGAGCTTTACTCAATCTTAACCTTTGATAAGGTCAATTCAAGTATAATTTAAATGGACATAAATATAATATTTATGGCTCTGTCAACTGGTTTCTAGCATATATTGACATCTCGCAATTATTGCAAACCTACACTGCTACATTAATTACATTGAGTTCACATAGTTGAAAGGTCAGTGGTGCAATGCCCGGTCAAATTGGATGGCTCATTCAAAATCAGGTTGCGTATATCAAAAGTGGACAAGTTGTTACGGACGACGAATTTGGACGACTTGTAACGAACTTGAACAATATTGCAGATCGAAATCCAGACGCGACACTACATCTTCTCATTGACAATAGTCAACTTCTACAGCAACCCAGCTTACAAACGCAGGCTAAGGCAAAATCGAATCGATCAAACAATGGTTGGGTATTTGTCATTGGTCAACAAAATCCGATACTACGTTTCGGATCATCAGTTGCGGCACAGATTGCTAGACTTAATATTCGCCTTGTAGATACTTTGCCAGAAGCCATTGCAATACTAGAGCGGGTTGACCCGAATATAAAAATTCCTCAGCCTATTGACTGGCAACAATGGGAGACAAATTCGACTACGTATGACGATATGGCCAATGGTAAATCATTTTCATGATGGTCTAGTGTTCGCATTTATTTGTACATTGATCATTAGTTTAACCCCCTAATCTCTGGGGGAGCGGAACCCCTCCAATTCTGAGATAATAGTACTAACTAAAGGCACTACAATAATTATAAAATTAGATCATAGAAGCGTTTAGTTAAGTTTCTATGCGTCTTAGATGTTGCAGGGGACACGATGAACAAAGCTAAAAATACACCAATTCTACGTAAAGACTGCATCATGGTATCGCCATTGTCAGTAGCGATGTGCGTCGCCGAAATTCAAAATATGGCACATTACGAGCTGGAAATTGAGGTTGCTCGGCAATCTGATCATAGTGCTGAATTACAAGTGGTCGAACGCCACAATGATGACGTTCCACTTTATATAACGTATAGACTCATGGCAACAGAAGATGGCACCTGCATCGCCTATCATCTGAATAGTTTGATCTTACGTCAATCAAAACGACCCCGCAAAGAACGAGATCCGTTCTCACAGGCGGTTGCCACAATAATCGGACTTATTTTTATAGCAATTATTATGTTGGACTTAGGTGGTGAAGTATTTGCACTGGCACTTGTGATTTCCTTACCCATGATGCTATTTATGATTGGAGCTAAAGAAATAAGCGTGAATACAGCACAACCAGAAAAGACCGCATATCAAAGTGAAAAAGTTCGGCGAATTATGCTAGAACGAGGTGAGGCTGTCAGAGATGATGTGATTGCAACATTAAACCGTGCGACAACTGATATCCGCTACGATGAATTAGGAAACGCCTACTATCTGGATGCATCCAATAATGACAAAAGGGCAACATCATGACAAAAGCCAAAAACACAATAATCCCAAGTGGTGATGTACTATTGACGACCCCATTGTCAGTTGCTGAGTGTGTCGAGAAATTACAAAATATGGCGCATTTTGATCTGAACGTCCACATCGTACGGCAATCAACTCATAGTGCTGAAGTGAAATTTGTTGAGCGTCATAATGATGATTTGCCCCTGTATGTCACATCACGTCTGATGACAACAAAAAATGGCACCCGTGTCTCATTCGAGTTGAGTGAATACTTGCGTGAACGTACGCAACAACCACGCGAGGCGGTCAAAAGTATTTATCAAAACCCGAAGTTGGCGGCAGCACTCGTCTTTATAACAATGATTTTTATTATGGCAGGCTACAAAGCTGGTGATCTGGTAGCGATGGGGTCATATCTGCTTCCAGTCTTATTAATTGGTGGTGGTATCGTGCATGAAATCGAAAAAACAAAATATACAACAACACCGATGGAGCGCAAACAACGCTCGCGCAAAATTAAAGCAATCATGCACCAACGCGCCGATGTGCTCAAAGAAGATATCATTGATGCACTAACCATCGACTCGACGGAAGAGCAGTTTGATGAACTTGGGAATGCGTATTATATAGAAATTGCCGATCTACAATATGGCCACGCATAGCAGAAATCAATCAAAGTGACTGATTAACATATAATAGCGTTCAATATTGTGCGATGTCATTATAAGTTGGTAGTGTTTCTGGGAGTGAAGCATCTATACGCCATAAAAACGCAATCGCTTCATCCGGTGTTTTAAACGACTTGAAGTTTTTCTGCGATAATTGGCTGACCACATCGCCAAGAAAACTGATTAACTGGTTTTCTGTTACGACAACTATCCATCCAAGATTGGGCTCTTGGAAAGCAGAAAGTGATCGTTTAATTTCTTTCAGACTACGTGGATACTCTGTAACTTGGCGTATGTCTGCAAAGATGTGTACTGGGGGATGTCCCTCCCGCACTGCTTTTATCATGATGTCAGAATTTTCTTGCATTTCTTCAAGGGTACGTTCGCCCCATGCTTGCAATAGCATAACCCGTTTATCGACAAACCAACTCGCTTTATACGGCATAACAATAATCCTTTATATTGGATACAAACAATAAAGTCTATAACGCTTCAGTATTGCTGGCTACAAGATAAGATGGTGGCGGTTCTGGGAGCGTTGTATCCATATGCCACAAGAATGCAATTGCCTCTTCAGGTGTTGCAAACGCTTTATAATTCTTGCTGGAAAGTTGGCTGACAATATCACCAACAAAGCGGATAAAGCGGTCATCGGAAACCACTAAAACCCATCCAAGATTGGGTTCTTGCATAATCGCTGTGACTTTTCTGATTTCTGAAAGACGTTTAGGATAATCCGTGACGTTACGGACATCGAGGATGCTATGGACAGGGGGATGCCCATCACATACATAATCTATAGCAACTGTTGACCCTTCGTGATAGTCATCTAGCGTTAAATCGCCCCATATATTGAAAACATATACACGGTCTTGTACAAACCAATCAACTGTATAGCCCATTGCTATTCCCCAACCAATAATACACAACACGTAAAAGCAGTATATCGATTGTCAGTGTGAGAATGCAATATTACAGAAAATAACGGTCTAGATTCGTTCTGCTGACAGCAAAACACCCGACATGCGTGTTCGGTAGAGACGATAGCGTTTTTCGTGTTTGAGTTGTAGGAAAATATCTTGGGTCACATAAATGCTGGCGTTATCAACTCGAATCAGATAATTATCACCACGTCGCCCTCGCTTGATGACCCGTTCTAGTTTGCCTTCAAGGACTTGGACGCCACCATCACGCAAATCGGCACTTGTTCGCATATATGATCGTCCAACGACACCCATCATCACCGCATTGAGGACGGTTAAAATACCGCCGATACCGCTTAGAATTGTGTTCTGATTTTGTTGACCGAAGAAAATAAACAGTGTTGCAATAATGACTGTTACAAAAAATATCATCACACCAATGAGGGTATTACGCTGACGGATGCTTTTGAGACGTTGGGATTGTGCATCACTCAGGTTACTTTGACGGTTTGCCTCAAGGTCTTCTGATGTAAAGTTGAGTGCAGTCATAAGGGCGGATGTATGTTCGGTCATGGCGATCCTTTTTTCAGTAATTGACGGTTAGCAAGTTTTGCCCGACTGTGCATCTTACCAAATGATGCCATGATTGATCTATGGTATCGTGCTTGTATTCGAATCATGCACTATACTAAAAGCTGAACTAACAAATGACACCATGTAGCGTCGAGGCTATCTGATTATCCATCGATGGGCAGATATGGCAGCGACCCTGCATCAGATGAATCGTAAAAATAAGAGGACAACTTGATGAAGTATTGGGTGCGATATATAAGTCTAACAATATTGATGTGCATGCTGATAATGACGGCTGTCGCACAAGATGATGGGGCGGTATACACCTTTGAGAGCGGTATAGAGTTTACTGTTCCAGATGGCTTATCCATCGATACGAGCGGTCAATTTCCGGTTGTGTTGATCAATGACCAAACCGTAATGGATGTAATTGATCCCGATACAATCAGTGAAACGCCAGATGCAACACTCAACGCGCCGTTAGACGAGGTATTGGATTTTCTGTTAGGGGCGGTCGGATATGGTGATTTGCGCACCGAAGAAGAAACGAGCCGATTTAATCTAGCTGATGGGCGCGAGATTGCCGCTTTTGATTTTGAGAATGACAATGGTGCAGTCCAAACAATATTCACAATCCGCTTGAGTGATGGACGGGTTGGGGCTTTAAATTTCCGCTCGTTAGAAGGGATCACGCAACAAACACTCAACATCATTCTAGAAGTCGCTGTCTCGCTTGATGTGCCGGCCTTATCGGAGGAAGAACTAGTAGAAGGTCTACCTGAATCGGTCGTTTATGAATCCGGCGTGCGCTTCCGTTATCCTCAGGGATTAGACATTGTTAACCTAGATGACCCGCCTGCCACGATTGGCATTGATGGCGAGATTTTAATCACAATGGTTGACCCGAATTTGATCAATATGCCAGCTGGTGAAGCGATGGAGGATATTGTTGCCTTCGCAATTGAATCAACTCCACTAACGTTATCTGATTTTACAGTATTTGATATTGGTGGACGCGAAGCTGTCATCGGCACAGCGCAAGATGCCGAGTTTGTCTCAACATTAGTGTTAGTCCGCTTTAGTGATACCACCGTCGGCATTATGGACATCCGCACACTCGTTGACCCGACACCTGCACATATCGATGTTGTTCGTCGCATTGCCGCCAGCTTTAATACCGAACTATCAGAAGATGAGATGGCAACCGCTAACCTCAATCAAGCCAACCTATTATTTGAGCGAGCTATCAACTTACGCGATGCAGGCGATAATGAGGGCGCAATCGAGCTATTCAATCAAGCGATTGAGTTAAACCCTAACTTAGGATTGGCGTATTATTGGCGCGGGGCGACCTATCAACGCCTCGCTAATTTGGAGAATGCTGTCGCTGATTTTCGTCAAGCCATCGCATTGACCCCTGAACAAACACAAATTCTTGTCGACATTGCTGATGTCTACGCACTCTATGGTGATGCTGAATCTGCTGTTACTGAGTTGGAGGCATTCATTGCACAAGTTGGTGTGGAGCGCGTCGAGCAGGGGCAGTTAGATGCCCTCGCCATTTATCGAGAGATCGCAGCAGGTGGGTATATATCAGATTATTATTTTGCACGGGCAACCCGTCTACGCCAATATGGACAATACGAACTTGCGCTTGCAAGTAACCAAATCCTGCTGGACAACGCTCCTGATAATCCTGATTTCCATTCGCAACAGGGTGTGATTTATCTTGAATCCGGCGATATTGACGCAAGCATTATAGCCTTCACAACTGCGATTGAGTTCAACCCGGCACCACTCTATTTCTTTAATCGCGGTTATGCATATAGCTTGACAGCCAATGCACCGTTGCAATTGATTGAATCTGTACATGATTATCAGTGTGTCATTTTATTAGCGGATGACACCATCTCAGATGAACAACGCAACTTTGCTCAGCAGGGTATTGATTCAGCCATCATCGAGAGTGACGACTACGAGCCAATCACCGATCCTGCAAATTGTGGTGCGTAACAGCGTCAACGACACGATAGGTGAAACTTAGTCATGCAATGTATGGGTTAGATAGATCCCATGCTTGTTCAAGCGCATCGGTTAACCACCATGTCCAAAAGGCATGTGATTTGGATTTGCTGACCATAGGGCTTTTCGTCCACTGATGATATTCGCTATGTTCTGGATTCTTGATCGGTTGTAACTGTTCGATTACACAGCACTCAGCTAGAAAACTGTAGGCAACTGTATCCGCACCGCCATCTTGAATCCATTGCCAATTCGTCGGAGAGTAGTTATTCCACGGTCGTATACTAGAAAATTTTTTGATACGCATGGGGTTAGATGATGTTGCTTGTGATAGAGCGATGTGACTAGCCATCTCCGCAAAGTAAGCTCGTATCTGTTGATAATGTTTGTAGTAGCCAATATAAGATGCCGTTTCGTTTACGATCGCACTGGATTCTTGTTTATCAAACGTGCCCCGCAAAACTTGCTCAGCGGTATCTATGGCAACGTCTGGAATATCGAAACGCATTCGCTGTTCGACTTGCTTCCACTCATCTACCGGAAACCGCTTGACCTTCTCATAATAAGATTCAGGGTAATGCGGTTCTTGATAGTGTTTCAAAACGCGTTTGGCAGCCAACACCGCATGCCACCGATAAGCGACATCCGCTGCATCTGTTCCTAATGTGACAAATGTCGCTTCAAACCTGAGCCGATCAGCAGGTAAGTATTCATGACGCGGGTGTTCATGAACAATATTGAGTGCTTCATCGGCTACTTTTTTTAGCGTTGTGGGAACAGTCATTAAACCGCATCCTATGAAGTCTTCGGAAAATGACTTCCGAATTACGGTCACTTATGTTCAACCATGACCTTGTCGATATGCTTGCCGTCCATGTCGACAATCTCAAATCGTAATCCCTCATATTCAAACGCATCAGCGACATCGGGGATACGTTCCAAACGTGCCATAATGAATCCTGCAAGGGTCTCATATTGACCATGCTCACTTTCGGGGATGCTGAAGTTATCAAATAGAGATCCCAATTGTGGTAGGGGTAACAAACCATCCAAGAAATACGATCCATCGGTACGTTCGACAATATTCGGATCTGTCGATGGGTCGAATTCACCACCATCTACTTCACCAACAATTTGCTCAATGATGTCGTGTAATCGAATTAAGCCGATGTGGCTACCATATTCATCAACCACAATTGCTGTATGAATACCTGATAACTTAAACTGTTCGAGCAGTTGTGATGCACTGATAGACTCCGGAACAAATAACGGTTGTCGCATCAGCTGGTCGAGTGGAGCAGATTCGTTATTCACCAAGTAGGGCACAATATCCTTACTCCGTACGATGCCCTGTATGCTATCAAAATCATCAATCACAATAGGGTATGTCGAGAAGTTTTTAGTGGTAATTACCTCACGAATGTCGTCATTAGTTGCATCTTGTTTGAGGGTCACAATGTCAATGCGCGGGGTGATAAATCCGGCAATCCGTTGTTCATCGAGGTTCAATACGTTACGGACAAGTTCCTCCTCGGCATCATCAAAAATGCCAACATCAACACCTTTACGCACCAATGCAATAATCTCGCCTTCGGTGACTGCCTCTTGATTACTTTCGGGTATACCCAGTAGGCGAATCACAGTGCGCGTCGAGAAATTGAGTACCCACACCAGTGGCGAAACCACACGCGATAACAATTTTAATGGGCGTGCCATAAGGAGGGCAATTGCTTCGGCATTTTGTAGCGCAATTTGTTTAGGGACAAGTTCGCCAATGACCAACGATAAATAAGTTGTCAAACCAACGACCAATGCCACACTAATCGCATTCGCCGAACTCCCCAAGGCTGGGGCGAAGGAGAGCAAGGTTTCCGACAGCGGTTCAACAAGCGTTGATCCACCAAACGCACCTGCAAAAATGCCGACCAAGGTGATACCAATTTGAATCGTCGATAATACTGTTTCGGGATGATTTGCCATATCTAGCGCGACTTGTGCATTGCCGTTACCATGATTCGCGCGGTCTTGTAAGCGAGCTTTACTCACCGAGACAATCGCCATCTCTGATAAGGCAAAGACACCATTGAGGATAATCATTCCGATGATAATGAGCAGTTCCATGTGAACCTTCTCTAGTGGTTATGTATAGTACCATTATCATACAATTTGCTAGTTGGATTCAAGCACCTCAGGGACGTTCTATGATATATCTATTATTATCCACCTGGATGTTATGAGCATCTCAATTTTACTCCGGCAATCACTTATCACTTTTGATAAGTCGGACTACAACCTACCCCACCACACACCCTAGCTATCACTAGAAAATAACTATGCTAACAGTGTTTTAGCATGTCTTATAGCATATTATTGAATAATGATTGTCGTACTGTCCTATTCAAAGGGGGCTGATGTTCACTATAAATTACTAGGTGATAAGTCAGGTTAAATGTGTAAGGAGGTGGACGAGGCACGCCCCGTCCAATGTAATAGAATAAAACTCTATAGGAATATGTCACTCGTTGAATTTACTAAAGTAGGTCTGGAATCCACCAGTATCGGGTGGAATCATCTGCATCCGAATCCAATCGACAAAAATGAGGTCATGATCGCGCATAAAGTTGACTATACCATCAATCACAAATGGCAATGTATTGGTCGGAATATCCACAAATTGCATGCCTAAGGCATCCATCGTGCCGCCTTTGGTCACATGACCATACAGCACCAATGGCGAGATATTATAAGCAAACACATCTTTGATTTCGTGTTCATCTTGTGCAAATACGACGGCATCGGCGGTCTTCGCATCGGGTGGTAGATATTTTTCTAATGTCGCGGTTGTGATGGAATTTGCCCCTAATGGACGTTGAATCGCTTTGCGGACATGTAACTTGTCAAACCCACCCTCTTTTTGGTGATTCTGGTAAATATTGACAATCGCACGGAGTTCAATGCCGATGGTGTCATAGTGGGAATTGGAAACAAATTCCATCTGTCGCCAATCATCTTCGTGTAATGTAAAGACATTATTTTCTGGCGCGACGGCACCGGTTTCTGGGACTTCTTCATTGATTGTTGGCAGTGCGTATAAGACACCTTCGGTACTGATGTATTCGATTTTGGCACAAGTCAACGTCAGCTTACCGGATGCTTTAAAATCTTTTGCATCGACCGGGTCAGCTTTGACAACTTGCCACGGTTGCTCGTTAATGTGCATGACTGTATTTTTAGCAAACGTTTCGGGCAATTGACTGATGGGAATATTGCCACCGGCGATACGTTTTCCGTCTTCAGCATTCAGGAAGACGACTTCAATTGTCTGGTTAGACATAGCTACTCCTTTTAAATAACACACCCTACTATTCTACTCGCATTTGTCGATTGGGTTTAGTTGAGTCTGGAAAAAAGATTTCAAATTTCACACCAATCCGACTCACGCTAGCGGTCAGGATCGACTTCCCATACAATAAAATTCCAAAAACAAACATTAGATTTGAGTAGAGCATCACCCCATGCACTATGCAGAAATCGCAATCAACGTCCCTGTCAATAAAACGTTTCATTATCACATTCCTGATGAACTTGTGCCCTTAACACAGGTTGGCTCACTGGTACGGGTTGAATTTGGTGTTGCCATGCAATCAGGTGTTGTCATGGCATTACATGACGATACCGACATCCCCAAAACAAAACCCATTCTTGAATTACTCGACCCCAAACCTGTCATGACACCCCAACATATTGAACTCCCCTACTGGTTGAGCGAAACATATCTGGGCAGTATCGGTGCAGCAGCTTGGTTAATGCTTCCACCGGGATTAACAGGCAAATCCGACCGTTTATATTCGCTGGTAGATAAAACTGCGACAGCCGCCGAACCACTACAACAAGAGCTGATTCAGCATCTAATCGAGAATGGTGATAAACGACTCAAACAATTGAAAGCTAGTTTCCGCAAACAACCTGTCGAGCGTGAATTAGCAAAATTGCATGCTCAAGGCATTGTCACATGGCAATCCGTGCTGACACCGCCAACCGCCAAGAAGAAAATCAATAAAGTCATCCATCTGACGTTCCCCGGTGAGCAAATCGCGAATATCTCGCGTAATGTCGGTAGGTCTGTTCAAAAAGCCGACTTACTGCAAGTCATTGCAACGCATCCAGATGATCCGATTGGGGTTGATGATGCACTAGCACTAGCGGGTGTAAAAACAAAAGTCCCACTAAAACACCTCATCGCTGAGGGATTAGTCTTCCTCGAGCCAGATGACAACGGCGACCAAGACTTAATTTTCCTCGATGCATCACAAGAAACTGTCGATCAAATGCTAATGGAATGGCGTGGGAGCAAGCCTTACCTGCAAATTTTGCACCACATCGCCGATAGTGCGTATACGATGACGGTTGCACAAGCCGCCCGTGAGACCAATAGTCCCCGTCGCTATATCGATAAGTTAATTAAAGATAAGCTGATCGAACTGAAAGAAGAACAAGTCTGGCGAGATTCATTGGCTGACCGTGATTTTATCCCAACCATTGCCCCCAAACTCACACCGGATCAACAACAGGTCTGGGATGTCGTGCGGGAAGCAATCAAAGCCGGACAATGGGATGCGGTTAAAGATGCACGCTTTTTGATTCATGGCGTGACGGGAAGCGGTAAAACCGAAATTTATCTGCGGGCAATTGAGCAAACCTTAGCACAAGGGCGACAGACGATTTTCCTTGTGCCAGAAATTGCACTCACATCGCAGACAATTCGACGGGTTGCCGAACGCTTTCCCGATCAAGTCGCAGTCGTGCATGGCAGTCTATCAACTGGTGAACGCTACGATACATGGCAACGGGCACGCCAGGGCGATATTGGGGTGATCGTCGGGACACGCTCAGCATTATTTACACCCCTGCCCGATGTTGGGCTGGTCATTTTGGATGAGGAACACGATTCTAGTTATAAACAAGACCCACCTGTCGTCGAGCCACATTATCATGCCCGTGATGCTGCTGAAAAATTGATGGATAGTAATCAGGGTGTATTGATCTTAGGCAGTGCCACCCCTGACCTCGCTACTTATTATCGCGCGAAAAAGGAACATTATACTTACCTCCATCTTCCCAACCGCATTATGGGACATCGCCAACGGATTGAAGAACAAGCCAATCGTGTGGGTGTAAAAGCAAAATATCAACCCGAACAAGATGACGCGCTCCACATCGATTTACCGCCTGTCAGTGTTGTCGATATGCGCGCCGAATTACGCACAGGCAATATGAGTATGTTCAGCCGTGAATTACAGGAGGGGCTAAAAACTGTCCTCGAACGCGGTGAACAAGCCATGCTCTTACTCAATCGGCGCGGACAATCGACATATGTATTCTGTCGGGATTGTGGGTATGTAGTCATGTGTCCGCGCTGTGATAGTCCAATAACACATCATCGTCAGGGGCAAGCGATGCGCTGTCATCATTGTGGATTCACCCAACCAACTCCACAGGAATGCCCGTCCTGCTCGTCGAAGCGCATTAAATTTTTTGGTGCGGGCACACAACAAGTCGAAGAAGCGCTTAAGCAACTCTTCCCATCAGCACGGACGTTACGCTGGGATCGCGATACAGCCAGCAAACCAGAACTCCATCATGAAATTCTACAACAATTCATCGACCGCAAAGCCGATATTGTCATCGGCACCCAGATGATTGCGAAGGGCTTAGATTTACCCTTAGTGACCTTAGTCGGTGTTGTGAGTGCTGATTTAGGGCTGGCATTGCCCGATTATCGTGCCGGAGAGCGCGTATTCCAATTGTTGACGCAAGTCGCGGGACGTGCCGGACGTGGTGTACTGGGTGGAAAAGTCGTGTTGCAGACCTATCAACCCGAACATTATGTGATGCAATACGCATCAAAACACGATTATCTGGGGTTTGTCGATCGCGAATTAGATTATCGCCGAGAGATGGGGTATCCGCCCTTCCGTAAGTTAGCGCGGGTTGTCTTCCAATTTCCAGATTTCTACAAAACACAAAAACAAGCTGAAGAAGGGGCGCGACGGGTGCGTAAATTGCTCGATAAACACGACATGACAGGCACCGAACTCATCGGACCTGCACCCTGTTTCTTCACACGCATTGATCGCAATTATCGCTGGCATTTGTTGTTGCGCGGTCCGAATCCATCAGTTGCATTGAAAGAGTTGCGCCTTGAGCGTGGCTGGCAGTTGGATATTGATCCAGTCGATGTGTTGTAAATCGAACCAGAAAGGGTACTATTCAATGAAGTTCACCTGTGTCTGCGGTTATATCATTTCAGATAATACAACTAATCACTACTGTAAAGCACACTTAATTGCTGATCAAGATATTGATTATCTGTATTCTGACTTACACAATTTGATTGAGGAAGCTTTTAAGCTGGGTCAATTGAATAGCAATACTGATGACACAAAAAACAGGCTTAGTCGGCTACAATCTCAGAAAGTCCGATTAATTTCAGGATACAGGAGAATTATGTACCAATGTCCAAATTGTGGACGATTACACATTAATGATAAGTCCAATCAAACCCACATCTATCATCCGGACAATGATCAACAATCATTTGAAATACTCAGTTCCACTCGACACTCGCTTACTGGCCATTGGAAGAGTAAAGTAAAGTATGATTCTCCAGGTTGGTTGTCGTGGGATACGCAAGCATCACGCAATTTCACAGTATTTGATACATGGGATGAGCTACAAACCACATATCATCAAAAATTTGAAGAATTCCAAAGTAAAGGATTACTCAGGACAGCATCACTAACAAAAGACAATGAAACCGTTCATTCGTATTCTGCTGGCGAGAACTAAGTTATTCTCCGCCTAGTTCATCTGTGATGAGGCTGTCATTTTCGAGCCAGCCGATCAGAATTGTGAGTACATCGCCGGACTTCAACCCATCAAAATAGTTGACTAATGCCGGCATGAAATTATCTTGTGCCGGATAATTCAACTCACTTGCGGATTGATAGACGCGTTCTAGCTCAACCTGACGTTCATCTGCGCCCATATTCTCGACTTGCCCGACATAGCTGTTAATCGTACGAACGAGTCGGCGCAGTCCTTTCGCTTTTTTCTCGACATCATCAACGTCAGAGACGATCTGAGGTAGTTGTGCCGATGCCCATTCAAGTAATACTTGTGCATCCCCATCATCCATTTCATCCGTCAGGCTGGATACTTCGTAAAGACGTTGTTGTTCCGATTGGATCAGTTGTTCAAGGTCGCTCATCATATCCCCCTAAGCGGATTCATCTGTGCATTGGTCACATAACCCATAAAATTCGAGTAGGTGCCCGTTAATTTTGATGTTTAGTTTTTCTTCTAGTGTCTTGCTCAACTGCTCTAAACCGCAGTTATCAAACTCGATCACGCGGTTGCAACGGGTACAAATGACGTGATGATGGTGTCCTTCGTGCATCATGACGTAAGTTGGCGTCAGACTAGTATCAATATACGTCGGGCGAATAATACCCAACTGTGTAAACAAATCCAATGTACGGAAGACACTCGCGCGTCCAATCGAAGGATTGATTTTTTCTACCTGTTCCAGCACATCCGATGACGTGATATGTCCGTGGTCGGCTTCAAGGACATCGAGGACAGTTTGGCGGGCATTGGTAAGTTTATAGCCTGCTTGTTTGAGGCGTTTGATATAAGGATTTTGTTGTTGTTCCATGTGCATCCGTTCGACTGACAGTATGCTCTTATTATACGCAAATTTACCCACATGTGATGTGAGATTTTGTATTGTTTTATCAGAAGTGGGGAAAAATGAAGGACGAGAGAAACTCCCGCCCTTATGAGGTGATCTAATTTTGTCCGGCGCGTGCCATAGTCTCTTGAATATAGCTAACTTTTACATCATAGCGTGTGTCATAATGAACACCTGCGTAGATTTTATATAGTTCATAAAATTCGAGAGCTTCGGTGTAGTTCGCTTGAACCAGCATGATGTTGCCGAGTCCGGCATATGCTTCCGCATGTTCTGGGTTATAGTCGAGGGCTGTGATAAACATATCAGCTGCGGAACGATCAAGACCTTGTTTTAATGCGATGCGTCCAAGGTTGGTATAAACCCATTCTGGCATACGGTGATTATTTTCCAATGCTTGATAGCAGGATTGGAGCGCGTCTTGGTACTCTCCCATTTCTGCGAGGATATAACAACGGTTGTTGTGGCTATAATCATACGCTGAGTTGATAGCAATCGATTGATCACAATCATTGAGCCCATCAGACAAGTTACCGATGAGTGCTTGCAATAGACAGCGGTTGTTCCATGCGACGGCATCATCTGGGTTGATGCGGATACCTTCACTGGCGACAGAAATCGCGTGATCATATTGACCCATTTCGTATAAGACAAAGCTATAACTCACATGTGCCCAATAGTGGTCGGCTTCGTTTGTGATCGCTTCGAGCAAACCCACAGATTTAAAGTAATCTTCGGCACGCATATAATCAAGCGCTGCCTCATAGGATGCATTGATCAGTGCGTCACTAGCGGTATTCGTTGTTGTCACGACTTGAACTTGTGGTTCAGCTTCAATCACACGAATTTCGACAGTTTCGGGTTGTGGGAATAGAATACTAGCAGTAATAAAAGCCGCCACCATCACCAACATGAATTCAATGGCGCGGACACTCCAACTTTTAGTTGAACGTTTGCGTTTAAACATAATGTTATACCTCAATAAACTTGGACGTTTATAGAGTACCCTATAGTATGGCGATTTGGCAAATGAGAACCAACCAAAGTAGGCGAAGCGTGGTGTAATCGTCGTTTGACGAACTTGATTGGATTGAACCGCACACTTGACATTCACAACCCCAAACTTTATAATCTTAAAGCTAGTTTAAAACTAGGGTTCGCCGAGATAGCTCAGTTGGTAGAGCAACGCACTGAAAATGCGTGGGTCCCCAGTTCAAGTCTGGGTCTCGGCACAAAAAAAGCTCATCATTATGATGGGCTTTTTTGTTGTCTATTGCTTGATGTTAAGCGTTATTTTCGACAACCGCTTGAATACTACGCAAATGACGGAAACTGTGGCTGATGGGATGTTCTTCAATAAAATATTGTGTGGTGAGCGGGGCGTCCCAATTTAATGAAACAGGACCCGCGTTATCAAGTTGTGCATCGCTCAGCCCGCGCACAGCATCAGCGACGGTTTGCGCATTTTTCTCCAATAATGCAAGTGAATCGGCTTTAGTTGCCTCAGCATTGCCTTGAGCATGTTGAGCATTCATGCCATCAACCATGTCCCACGTCACACCTTTAAGTCCGCCATCGCCATTTGCCATACCGTTAATCACATCCAATTCGACGAGATACGCACTAGCGACATGATGAACCAGCACATTCACCGTTCGTCCCTCATGGTCAGACATGACTTTCCATTGATCATCTGTCAATCCCTCGGTGTAGGCTTTGAGTTCTTGTGACCCTTGTAAAATTCGATCTGCTAAATGTTCTGCTCGTGTTCCCATAATGTCTTACCTCTCTTTTTATGAAATATATTTTTACTATATAATTCATATTATTAAAAAATTGACATCAATGCGTTATTTTTTAAAATATATTTTTGATTTTTGTTTCAAATTTGACAATTTGCTATTTTGCAATGATTACCCTACCTCTAATCCGTTTCTGCTTGCCACTTGGATAGCAAGTCGAGTATAGTTAAGGTTGTAACTCGATGTGTTACAGTCTACGAAGCAGAATGGAATTCATTAAATATGTTTGAAGATGTTAAACAAGTTACAGATAACCTGAGTCAACAGCAATATATTGCCACTGACGAAATTTCCACCGTGATGTTCCTCGCGGATAAATTGGGTAAACCCCTCCTAGCTGAAGGACCTGCAGGTGTCGGTAAAACTGAACTGGCAAAAGCATGGTCTGGTGCGACAGATAAACCACTGATTCGTTTGCAATGTTATGAAGGCTTGGATGAAAATAAAGCCTTATATGAGTGGGAATATGCTAAGCAGATGCTCTATACGCAACTCCTGCGCGATAAACTGAGTGATTTGTTGGCAAATGCCGAGACATTACATCAAGCTGCTGACCGACTCGGTGAAGAAGATGATGTCTTCTTCAGTGATCGCTTCTTATTGGCACGTCCACTATTGGCCGCACTATTAAGTGATGAGCCAGTTGTGCTCCTGATTGACGAGATTGATCGTGCAGATGCTGAATTTGAAGCATTCTTGCTCGAAATTCTGAGTGATTTTCAGGTATCCATCCCAGAATTAGGCACAATTAAGGCCAAGCATCACCCGACGGTTGTGCTCACGAGTAACAACACCCGCGAACTATCGGAAGCACTCAAACGTCGTTGTTTATATCTGTTTGTAGATTACCCGAATCACGAATCTGAGTTGAGTATCGTCAAGATGCGCGTCCCCGAAATGGGCGATAAATTGGCAAATCAAGCGGTCGAGGTCGTGCAGGGATTGCGTCGCCTTGATTTGAAGAAAAACCCAAGTGTATCCGAAACGATCGACTGGGCAAAAGCACTCATGATGTTGAATGCCGATAACGTAGACCAGAAAACGCTTGAGACAACCCTCACTGTATTGCTCAAACACGAAAGTGATGTGCAAAAAGCCAAGCGTCAATTGATGCGTGGGCAAGGTGGAGAAGACCCACGTCGTGGCGGTCTCGGCGGTCGCCGTGGTGGCTGGAACTAAGTAACCTGAATAATATTGTAGGAGCATGATCATTTGTCATGCTCTTACATATTAGGCATGATAAATCTTGTGTCGACATTCCTTAAAACGCGCTATGTTCACATCGCATTTGCAGTAGCACTACTCCTCATTTACCTCGCTACATTTTATTATTCATATTATTCGGATACATTTTATGGCTTCTACCTCTTTTTGCTGAGCTTGCCATTATTGTTTGTTGCGCGTCGCATCTTACCGTCGGTGCAACCGGATGCCGTAACGGATACATCGCCCCCAGCATCACCAATGCGCTATCACTGGCTAGGTCTATCTATCATCAGTAGTGCGTTGTTGATGATGATGAATATCCCCGCTGGAAAAATGAATCCCATCCAGCAGACTCTAGGGTTTAACAGTGTGTCGACTGGTTTACAGATGGCGCTGTTAGGACTGATTATCTTGGGGCTTATCCACGGGTTTGGCGGAAGAGTGATACCGCATCGCTTTACATGGAAGACGCAGCACACACTCTTGCTAGGTATTGTGATGTTAGGCGGTCTCATTCGCATATGGGATCTTGCAGATACCTATCATGTCTTTCTTGATGAAATCTTATTCATGGGTGATGTGTATTATATCCATGCCGAGAACGCACCTATCTTGTATCCCAATTTCGCGCCGACGACGGATGCATATACATTTTTTCAATCCGTGATGGTCACGCTATTCGGGTCTAATATCGTTAGTCAGCGATTGGTATCTGTCATTGCTGGGATGATTGGCTTAGTTGTCTTATATGGATTTACCCGTCAATTATTTTCGGTGCGTGTCGCATTAATTAGTGCGTTATTATATGCGACCCTGCCAGTTTACGTGCAGTTTGGACGCATCGGTTTATACAACGTTGTCGATTCGATTTTTGGCGTACTTGGTTTTCTATATATTTTGCGGGGGATGCGGTCAGGACGTGTGTCGGATTTTGCCTTTGCAGGAATCGCTTTCGGTCTGACACATTATTATTACGAAGGTGGGCGACTGTTTTACACAGCTTATCTCGTCTGCTGGTTGCTATGGTGTCATATTTTCTCACGGCGTGATGCGATGTTTACACCGATAAAACCGAAGCAATGGCTTGCCTTTGTGTTTTGTGTCGCTGTGCTTGCTGTGCCTATTTATCATACCTTGTGGCAATTCGACCATGTGATGACGCAACGTCTCATTGCCGTACAAACAACCGACTCGGTGATACTTGATCGGGTTAATACATTTTTGACAGGTAACAACACCGGTTATCTCGGCATCCCCTTACACCAGTACGTATCGCTTAATGGGAATGATGTCTTTTATCAGAGCCCCAATGCAATTATTTTGCCGATACTCGTCCCGTTTTTCTTACTCGGCTTCGGTCGCCTCGTTTTACAGATACATACCATACGCGGATCGTTACTCATCTGGTGGATTATCGGCACATCTGTTGCCAATAACCTGATTAGTGGGTCGATCATTCCGCAAACACCGCGTCATAACGTTGTTTATGGTGTGTTAATGGTGGTGACAGCGCTCGGAATTCACACGCTATGGACACTGATCACATCCCGTGTATCGACACGATTCAGTCGGTATATCGCTATCGGTTTTGTTGGTTTTTTAATTGCAGTCAGTGGTATCCATATTCAGCACTATTTCGGCGAAGTTGTTCCACGACAATATCGTTTGATTTATGGTCTCGATGCGAATCCAGAACATCCACAACCCGCATTTGATGATATGATCCGTCGCGCCATTGAATTGCCAGATAATACTACTGTGATTGCCTTCACCGATTGGGAGTTCCCAAAATCACATAAAACAATCGTCCCACTCTATTATGGGCGCAATCCTGAGGCGTTTCAGGTCATATCACGCGAGGTGACGGAACTAGAACGGGATTATTTTGAATCGCTACCGCGTAACGTTAATTATGTGTTCGCGTTCACACGGTATTATAACAATAGACTAGTTGATTTGATCGAGGATACATTTGTTATTACACAGGTTGAAGGTAGCCCACAAGATGTCCATCATACTGTTGAGATGCTTTTTTATCATGCACCACAAGCCAATAATCCCGCATCTGTGCCATCTCTAACCACCGATAGTGAAGCCGACTAACAATGCAGAATTATAAAACCAACCCGTTGTTAATTATCCTTGGTGCGACCGCCCTAATTGCATTGATCCTGCTTATATTGCCAGCGAATATTCAACCTCTCGTCTTTTGGTTCATTGTCTTATTTGGCATCATCAATATCAGCATACGTATCGGACAAGCTGGTCTCCAAAATACCAAGCAGTTTGTAGATGCTATTGGGAAATCACGCCCCTATATAGCACATATTAGTTTCGGGGTAGCCGTCGTACTGATCTGTGTTGCGTCCTATTTTTATCAACCTGCGTTCGTTGAAATTTATATTGGCTTTTATATTTATCTGTTTGGCTTATTATTGCTTTACCCTGCAAATCCTGTTTTGCCACCTATGCAAGCATCTGCATCGACTGAGACCATATCAGATTCAACCATACGCTACATCCCCATTGTGATCGCAATCGTCGCACTTATTTTATTGACGATGATCAACATCCCTCAAGATTATTTAACACCTGTGCATCACTTACTCGGGATGAATGCATCACCACCGTGGGTACAGATGGCTTTATTGATAGGAGCTATAGTCGGGTTAGCTCATGGGTTTGGTGGGAGGCTTTTTCCACGGCGCTTTAAGTGGGAAGTCCATCACACGCTACTATATTTGATAGTTGTATTCGGTTTTGCGCTTCGACTATGGGATATCGAAAATACCTATCGCCTGTTTGTCGATGAATATTCGTTCCTGTCAGATGTCTTGCATATGAGGGATCGTACACCGCCAATTTTATTACCCATCGGGTCACCCAATGCAGGAGTGTATCCGTTCTTTCAGGCTCTGTTTTCGGCAATTTTAGAACCCGGCTTTACTAGCTTGCGCTTACCGTCAATCATCATAAGCACAGCGGGTATTGTTGCAATTTATGCATTTGCGCGCCAACTCTTTTCGATACGTGTCGCGCTGATGAGTGCCCTATTATTAGCGACAATGCCGGTCTATCTACAATTTAGTCGCATCGGATTAAACAATATTGCCGATCCTGTTTTTGGGGTGGTGGGATTTGTCTATATTTTACGGGGGATGCGATCAGGGCGGGTTTCTGATTATGCGATGGCAGGGATTGCCTTTGCTCTAACACATTATTTTTATGAGGGCGGACGCTTATTCTTCACAGGATTTTTGATATGCTGGCTGGTTTGGATTCATATCTTTTCACGTAAAGATCCGCTGTTTCGTCCGATTACACGTCAACAGCTTTTTGCACTCGGGTTTTGTTTAGTAGCGCTGATTGCCCCAATGTATCATACGTTTTACCAATTCCGCTTTATCTTATTCGAACGTTTTGCTATTACCCGTACAACTCGCTTTCCACTCGCTGTTCGTCTAGAAGAATTTTTCATGGACTTTGAACTCGCTAATATAGCGATACCACTGCATCGCTATGTGTTTACGCCAGTCGACGACTTGTTTTATCAAAATGAATATGCATTTATTTTGCCGATCCTCGTGCCATTCTTTTTATTAGGATTCGGTCGCTTGTTGTGGAAAATCCGAACAGTACGTGGTGGATTATTGATCTGGTGGATGATTGGCGCGTCGGTAGGTAACAATTTTGTTGAGCAAGCACACTCTGCCGAAAGTCCGCGCTATATTATTGTTTATGCGATTTTGATGGTTGTTGTCGCATTGGGTATCCAGACACTATGGGGATTTATCGACCAACGCATCACGATAAGGTTGCAGCGTTACCTCAAAACGATCGTTGTTCTGTTTTTATTGAGTGTGTCGCTCATACAAATTCAACATTATTTTGGGGCAGTTGTGCCCAATTATTATGATTGGATACATAACAGATCGTATCAGGGGCAAGCGAGACCGAGCTTAGATGATGTGCTGTTGCGCGCTGTCGAGCTACCGGATAACACAACCCTGATATATATTTCAGATTTGATTATGCCGACAGTGCATCGACAAGCGATCCCAGCATACTTTGAACGTTCCGCTGATGAATTGCAGATTATTCAAAAATTTGTTGATGAAATTGATAATGACTACCTTGCATGGTTGCCACCTACAACCAATTATGTTTTTGCATTGATGCCTGACGATCAAGATCCTATTCTAGATATGATTACTGATAATTTTGTGGTTACAGAAATTACAGGGAGTCCCGCACCTGTGCCAGAATCTGCTGAAATGTTATTTATTCACGCACCAATATCTGCAAACGGTAGGCGATAATGTTCAAGCGATTGATGACAACACATCGGACGCTTTTTATTTGGGGTGTAACGATCTGCTTTGCAGTGATCGTATACCTTTTGCCACCGACTATTCAGACGTTTGTTTTTTGGGTGATCATTCTGATTGGCTTGGTGATCCTTGTGGTGCGGTTATCGAATGATATGCCCCAGCGTATTAATGAGCTGAAAGCATATTATGAGTTACATCGAGAGCGTTTGATCAAACTAAGTGCGGCAACTGGCATCCTCTTGATGTGTGCGTCAGCGTGGTTTTATCAACCGATATATAGCATTACGTTTTACGGCTTTCACCTGCTCATACTCAGTTTGCCGTTCCTATGGGTGGGACGGTCAGTGTTTCAATTTGACGCGATGACATACGATATTGATAGCACTGATGAAAAAACAGGAATACGGTGGTCGGCACTGATTGTGGCGTTATTCGCATTTGCGGTCTTGATGACGATTAATATGCCCAATGAGATGAAATCTGACATTCACGCCACACTAGGTCTAGTTGATGTCACCACATATCCGCAGATGGCATTATTAGCGATTGGCTTGGGCGGGTTGCTTCTAGGATTTCGGGGGAAATTACTGCCGACAATTCAATGGCGACGCTATCATCTGATATTGCTTGTGCTCGTATTACTCGGTGGCGGAATCCGCGCATGGAATCTCGAATATACATTGCACCTATTTGTTGATGAATTTTTCTTCATGAATGATGTGATTGATATTCGGGAAGATACCACCCAGTTGTTTTTCCCGCGCACAGGGTCGACATCGGATGTATTTCCATTCTTCCAGTCGATATTTGTGTCGCTCCTCGGACCGAGTTTGACCAGCTTGCGCCTTGTATCGCCTATTATCTCGATGATTGGCTTGATCGCAGTCTATGCATTGGCGCGCCAATTCTTCACAGTTCGGGTCGCACTATTAAGTGTGTTTTTAGTTGCTGTTATGCCCGTCTATATTCAGTTTGGTCGCATCGGTATGTATATGATTGTTGACCCTGTATTGGGTATATTAGGGTTTGTCTACCTCATACGCGCAATGCGATCTCAATACGTCGGAGATTATGCCTTAGTTGGCATCATGTTCGGGTTGACGCACTATTTTTACGAGGGTGGGCGATTATTTTTCACTGCATTTTTAGTGTGCTGGTTGATCTGGATGATTGTCTTTGGGCGACGTGATACGGGTTTCAGACATCCCAACTTAAAGCAGATTTTTGTTGCGGTGTTTTGTTTATTGGTTGTGATTGCTCCCATTTATCATATTCAGTGGCAATATGACTTCCCTGTTGCTGAACGCTTTAGTGCGACCCGTAGCCCTAGCTTTATCCTGACGGATGGCATCGGTGAATTTTTGAGCTCGACCGAAATTAGTTATATTGGTGCACCTCTGCATCGTTACATTCATGAGGTGGCACGCGATGACTTCTTCCTCAGCGACTTCGCTTATGTGATTCCATTAATTGCATCGTTTTTCCTTATTGGCTTTGGTCTGTTACTCTTTCAGTTACATCGTATGCGCGGATCACTTTTAATCTGGTGGGTTGTCGGTGTAGCAATTGGCAATACATTGATTGTTGATGGACTGTCTGCACCAAACCCACGTTATATCGTCGTCTATGCTGTGTTGATGATCGTGACAGCAGTCGGTATTGATCGCGTTTGGCAAGCCTTTGATAACTCATTCAAATCGTATCAACAGATAATTACAGCGGGTTTTATCGCCTATTTGGGATATGTTGGTGTGTTCCAGATTGATCACTATTTCAATCGTACAGTCCCGCTATATTACGACAATGTGCATGTGATTCGTGTCGAACCTGCATTTGACGATATGATCTTGCGGGCGGTCGAACTCCCTGAGAATACATCATTGGTTGTCCTCACGGATTCTCTATTTCCAAAATCTCACATGGTCGATGTACCACGATTCTTTCAACGTGATGACCTGACCATCTATTATGTGCTTGTCCGTGAATTGGAGGATACATTTTTCGAGACGCTCCCGCGCGATGCAGATTATGTGTTTACATTTACGCGCTTTCATAAAGAACAAGTCATGGACAGTATCGATGACTATTTTGTCATCTCCGATATTGAAGGCAGCCCCTATGGGATTTCACAAAATACTGAGATGTTGTTCGCCTATGCGCCGTTATCGGTTAATGGTGACTCATAATGTTGAAGCAACTTGCCAACAAGTATCGGTTTGCGCTCGTTTATGGGGGAGCTGTGCTTACCGCCATCGTCTTGATGCTATTACCACAGACACTACAACCCATCGCATTCGGGATGATTATTCTTTTTGGCGTAGTCGGCTTCGTCAGCCATCTATCGAACACGCACCCATTACATCTTTACGGGAAAATTCGATATTTTCAGAAAACGCATCCGGCACGTTTTGCCACGATTAATGCAATCATTGGTGCGATGATATTGTGTGCGTCGGCATGGTTTTATCAGCCGGAATATATCGTTCAGTTTTATGGATTCTATTTGTTTGTATTGAGTCTACCGTTCTTGTGGCTAGGGCGGACAGCCTTTCAATTTGATTCCTACGGTTATGAAGTCCCACGTGTGACGGAACAACCCAGTGTGCGTTGGGTTTGGATTGCCGTTGCGATGCTTGCATTTGTCGTACTGATGACAATCAACATACCCAACGGTGATAAATCCGAATGGCATACGATGCTCGGTTTGGTGGATGTACCAACAGGAGCGCAACTGGTATTGCTAGGTATTGGCTTAGGCGGTCTGATATTGGGGTTTCGTGCCAATTTACTGCCAACAAAAATCCAATGGCGACGCTATCATCTCATTCTGCTTGCACTTGTTTTGCTTGGGGGTGGTGTACGCGCATGGAACCTCGAATATACATTACACCTATTTGTCGACGAATTATTTTTTATGAATGATGTCAGTAATATTCGGGATGCAACCCCACCGTTATTACTACCCGATAATTCACCAAGTACCGATGTCTATTCATTTTTCCAGATGCTAGCCGTTCAGCTTGTTGGACCGAGTTTGTTGGGGTTACGTCTGCCTTCGCCGATCATTTCGATGTTTGGCTTGATCGTAGTGTACGCTTTTGCTCGACAGTTATTTTCGGTGCGTGTTGCACTCTTGAGCGCCTTCTTATTTGCTGTGTTGCCCGTTCATATCCAATTTGGTCGCATCGGCATGAATATGATTGTCGACCCGATTTTCGGTATGTTGGGGTTTATCTATCTGATACGCGCGATGCAGTCACGACACACCGGTGACTTTGCGCTTGTCGGCATCATGTTTGGCATGACCCACTATTTTTACGAAGGTGGGCGTATATTTTTTACGGCATTTTTGCTGTGCTGGTTGATATGGATGACCATATTTGGACGGCGTGACCCCATTTTCCGTTTGCCATCTTGGCAGGACTGGGGAGCGTTACTATTTTGCCTGATTGTTGTCAGCACTCCGATTTATCATACGCGTATCGCCTTTGATATGACATTAACTGAACGCTTTGATGCCACCCGTAACCCTGATTTTACGCTATCCGACCGCGTCGATGAATTTGTCTCGGTTAATGAAATCGGATATTTAGGCGCGCCATTGCACCGCTATGTTCATGATATTGCCCGTGATAACTTCTTTCGGAGCGACTTTGCTTATGTGATGCCTATACTCGCGCCCTTCTTTATGATTGGCTTTGGATTGTTGTTACTCCAGTTGCATCGGATGCAAGGTGCATTATTGCTGTGGTGGATTATTGGTGTCGCGATTGGTAATTCATTGATTGCCGATTTACTATCTGCACCGAGCCCGCGTTATATCGTGGTGTATGCGGTATTGATGATCATTGTTGCCGTTGGGATTGATCGGATATGGCATCTCCTCGAAAAATATTTGCATCGCTATCGTCATGCTATAACGGGTATATTTTTGCTCTACTTGGGGTATGTCGGTATCTATCAAATTGACTATTATTTTAGCCGGACGGTGCCATTGTACTATGAGCGGATACACACGACTGTGATTGGGACAGGGCGTGTTCGTCCAGATTTTGATGATATGATTTTACGAGCAGTTGATTTACCTGAGAATTACTCAGTACAGGTCTTCACGAATGCGCTGTTCCCGAAGACGCATCATATTGATATACCCGAATTTTACCAACGTGATGACCTTGATGTGGATTATGGTGTCATCCGTGAGTTGCAAGAACACTTTTTTCAGGCGTTGCCACGCGATGTCAATTATGTATTTACGTTTACGCGCTTTCATCAAGAGCAGATGATGGACATTATCGACGATTATTTTGTTGTCACCCATATTGAAGGCAGTCCTTATAATATTCCACCGAATGCAGAAATATTATTTGCGTATGCTCCGCTATCGGCGAATCCACTGCCAGAGCCAATTGAGTTCGAGTTTGAACGTGCACCCAATGCCAGACCGTAGCAACAGGATAATTTGTAAGTATTTTTCAAAAATCGTAAATTTAAGGTAAATTAAGTTGTATGATTGTCTGCATATGGTAAGATGCTTCTCAAATGTAAGTATATTCAGGGAAAAATAAATCTATGTCCGCCTCAGTTGTTGGTCAGACACTTAATAATCAGTATCGTGTAGATAAAGAGATTGGCGGTGGCGCAGTTGCAATCGTCTATAGTGGTACAGACCTCAAAACAAACCAAACTGTTGCGATTAAGCAGTTGATGGATACAGCCAAACAAGCTGATGATGCCCAAATTGAACGCTTCGAACGCGAATCACATGCAATGGGGCAATTGTCGCATCCCAACATTGTCAATGTCTACGATACGATCTTTCGTAATAGTGACCACTTTATTGTGATGGAATATGTGGATGGTGGCGCATTGTCTGATCTTGTCAGTGTAGATAATCCACCAAGTGTGGCACAAGTCTTAAAGATTGCTCATGACATTGCATCAGCATTAGTTATTGTGCATGATCAAGACATTATTCACCGTGATATCAAACCAGACAATATTTTGTTGACCCGTGACGGACGTGCGAAGTTAACCGACTTTGGGATGGCGCGTTTTACCTATATGTCTCGTCTCACCCAACGCGATATGATGGTTGGCTCGATGATGTACATGGCACCGGAGCAATTTTCAAAAGGGGAAGCTGTTCAACAAAGTGACATCTGGCAATATGGTGTGACGATATATGAATTGCTAGTGGGTCATAAGCCATTCAAGAAACCACATCTGATTGTTGGGTTTCCGCATGATCCAATCTCATCACTACGCCCTGATGTTCCTGAGGCTGTCAGTCAATTTATCGACTCACTCTTGGAAAAAAATCCTCGCAAACGTCCCACCGACTTTGAAGATGTCATCGACGAATTAGACGACCTAATGGCATAAGGTTGCACGTATTTGAAGATTCCCCTAGTTATTGGGGGGATCATCACCATGCTAACATAAAGTTTACAATCTCTAGCGAAAATGTTACTTAATTCCTATATCATCTGAACACTCAGTTGGTTATATTGGAGTTATACGACCGTAAATAGTTGCATTGAGATGACCATGCCAAAAAACAAACGCGATTCCCAACTCATACAAGCAATCGAAAATCCACCACGTCATCGTAAACATCCTGTAACATTTGAAGATACAGACACCTTCGAATTTCTGTACGATGATGAGATTTTCAACTTACATAAGACGATGGAAAATAACCTCAATCGTAAAACATCCAAGCGCAACGATCAGTAATATCCGCAAGCTTATGGTATAGTCGTGGGAAATGATGGTTCGATATAGGAACAAGCATGGAATACGATTATATTGTCATCGGTGCTGGCTCATCCGGATGTGTGGTGGCGGCACGACTTTCTGAACACCAAAATCTCAATATCCTGCTTCTAGAAGCGGGTGGCCCTGATACAAATAAAGATATTCATATCCCCCTCAATATGCTGGGTTTACGCAAAACCGAGCTTGACTGGACATATGCAACCAGCCCACAACCCAATGCTAATGAGCGTCAAGTCGATATGCCCCGTGGCAAAGTCTATGGTGGATCGGGCGCGTTAAACGGCATGATCTATCAGCGGGGGAATCCTGATGATTATGATAGTTGGGCGAAACTCGGTAACGAAGGTTGGGAGTGGCAAGAGGTTCTACCGTATTTTAAAAAATCCGAGAATAACAGTCGTGGTGGGGATGACTTTCACGGCGATGATGGTCCGATGTATGTGGTTGATTTACCAGACCCGAATCCTCTAGCGGTAGCATTTGTAGAGGCGGCACAACAAGCTGGTTATGCGCTCAATCCTGACTTTAATGACGGTGACCAAGAGGGCTTTAACCTCTATCAAGCGACTCTGCGCAATGGCAGACGGGAGACTTCTGCAACAGCCTACTTACGTCCCGCCCTCCAACGCGATAATCTAACCGCCATCCCCTATGCAATGGTGCAACATTTGACCTTTGAGAATAACCGCTGTACAGGCGCAGTCTATATCAAAGATGGTGAAGCACAGACTGTCACAGCATCAAAAGAAGTAATAGTCTGTGGTGGTGCGATCAATTCGCCCCAACTATTGATGCTATCGGGCATCGGTGATAAAGACCATCTTGCTAAACACGAGATTGATGTTGTGATGGATTTACCCGGTGTCGGGCAAAACTTGCAAGATCATTTGATGTGTCCTGTATCGTATTTTTCATCACAACCTGTCTCACTAGCTCGCACACCAACAGCCGACGAAATCGAGCAATTTGAACAAGACGGGCGCGGTATTCTGACATCGATATTGGGGCAAGCTGGCGGATTTATAAAACTGGATCCCGATGCACCTGTGCCAGATTTACAATTTCACTTCATGCCTGCGCTTGGCAATATTGCTGGTGTCAATCGTCATGGATTTGCGATGTATCCCGCCACTACCCGAACAAAAAGTGTCGGCTATCTCAAATTACAATCTGCCGACCCCAATGACGCCCCCTTCATTAACCCGAATTATCTCGATGATCCCGCCGATATGAAGGTGCTAGTTGAAGGGGTGAAGATTGCACGTAAAGTCCTTAACTCGCCTGCATTTGATGCATACCGCGAAGAAGAATATCTGCCGGGTGCCGATGTAATCACTGATGATGAGATAGAAGAACATGTCCGTCAGAACGTCATCAATATTTATCATCCCTGTGGGACATGTAAGATGGGCAACGACCCGATGGCAGTTGTGAATGATCGGTTACAGGTGCATGGTATTGAAGGGTTACGTGTAGCCGATGCGTCGATTATGCCGTTCATTGTCAACTCGAATATCAATGCCGCGTGTGTCATGATTGCTGAAAAATGTGTTGATCTGATCTTGGAACAGGCTTAGTCGCATCATGGCAGTTAAACCCCTGATTCAACTCTATGATGCCATCGGTATTGGGCTGATTATCAAGTATCCATCAGGTGTGCGGTATTCCAATCAAGTGGGTGGTGTGGCATGTTTACAGTGGGAAGCCGAAGGTGTTTATGTTCCACTGTATAACGACATCATCCCACAAGAGCAGATGCTCCGTGATCACTTCACTGGACACAAATGGAAAGGCGCATGTTTTAACGGAATTGACACCGAAACAGCCGATTATATCGATGATATTTTACAAGCGAATATCACCACGCGCTTTATTCGCGTTGATCGCAATCGCCTTGATGAATCAGTCGAAGCATGGATACATGTCCTGATTTCTGCACCACCTGACAAACACATTGTCAATTATGATGAAGACAAAGGAATCGGCGTGTCATCCGATGGTGACACTATGCACGATAAAGATCATGCCATGCCTGTGTTGTTATACCCGATTTTTGGCTTTGGCGAATCGTACGGCATTTTGACATGGACTAATAGTGATTAATGCTCTTTTGCACGACCTAGTGATTGCGCTGTGAATAGCAAAGATGCACTCAATACTGCCACAATCAATAATGCGCCTTGTAGTGAGGTTATTTCGGCAACCAACCCGATGACAGGTGGCCCAGCGAGGAATCCTGCATAACCGATCGTCGCAACCCCAGCAATCCCCACACTCGGCGCGATGTCGGGTAAACGTCCGGCGGCACTAAATGCCAAGGGCACAATCACCGATAAGCCAAGCCCGACCAATCCAAATCCGAGCAAGGTTGTGACGGTTTGTGGCAGGAAAATAGCAAGTAATAGACCAATCGTCGCAATCAAACCACCCGCGCGAACAATCGGTACGGGCGAGAAACGCGTCGATAGATAGTCACCCGACAAACGCCCAACAGTCATAAACAACGAAAATACAGCAAACCCTAATGCTGCTGTCGCTGCGTCGGTGTTGACGACATTGCTCAGATATACGCCACTCCAATCTGCCATCGCACCTTCACCAATCGCCGCCGCAAAGGCGACCACACCTAGTGGGAATAGTGCGCGTGAGGGTAACTGGAAAACTGCTTCATTACTGTCTTCATCTGCATCCGGCTTATCTTCAAGCAGATAACGGTGGCAAGCAACAATCCCAACCAGAAATATGACACCCGCGATCAAAAAATGTGTGCGCACATCAATCTCCAAGGATGCCATCCCCGCGCCCATCATCGCACCCGCAAACCCACCGATACTAAATGCCGCATGAAAAGTTGACATTAGCGCCTTATGGGCATGTTCCTCAACTTCGACGGCTTGCGAATTCATCGCGACATCCATCGTGCTCATCGCCATGCCAAATAGAAATAAGTTGAACCACAACATCCACGCATTCGGCATCCATGCCAGAAATGGTAAAAAGACGCACAGCATCACTGCGCCACCTGTCGTCACATTTTGTGTGCCAAATCGTGAGACCAATCCACCGACGAGTGATAACGCCACTAACACACCAACAGCTAACCCCAGCAAAACCAGACCGAGCTCACCTTCGCTCAGGTCGAGTGATTCTTGCACTTGTGGAATACGCGACACCCAATTGGCAAGCAACGCCCCATTGATAAAAAATATAATCAAAATAGCGATGCGTGCACGTTGTACAGTCTGTGGGGAGAGTGCGATTGTCATGAGTTAGCCTCACTGGATAGGGTAGAAAAAATGCGCCAAACTCATGTGAGCCGACGCAATGTGCTAACTATATATCAAGTAAACCGCATGTCAAGTTGTGTATCTAGCATCCGGCAAAGATGATTGACACTGTGAATTGTCAGCCCCCATCTCAGCTTAGTTGACAGTGAGGGTCGTCAGATAATAGAGGGTTGTACCCATTGGCTCACCATCGGATGTATTGACGGGTAAATTACCGTCTGTGTTGACTGCTTCAATATCATAAAATCCGAGCAACAGATTATAACTACCCGCTTCAATATCACATGGGATCGTCAAAAATCGTTCGTCAAAATATAGCGCATCTGGCTCCCATACGGAGGTCATAAAAACACCACCGGGCATATCATCGGCATTGGCAATTCCTTGACCGTTGGCATCCGCGACGACTAAGGTTGAACTATACAGCGTATCGGCTATCACATCAGTCTGCCACCATGTATCCACCGAAATTGTTTGACAGGGTGCAACCTCGACCGAGTCATTTAATTGCCAGTCAGTGAGTGCAATATCATCGCCAAAGCGAATGAGTGGATTTGTATCTTGTGGTTGACGGCGATATTCAATGATTTCCAGCGCACGGTAGTAGGTCTCGCCGGGGAAATTGATGCGATTATAAACCGTATAATTTTCGTCGATCCATTCTTGCACGGTCTCCCCAGCTAAAAATGGATTCCCATAGATCACCCACAGCTTATCGTAATCGCCTAAATAGTTAATCATATGGTCGAATTCGTCATGGTCACGCGTGACCCTTGAATTAGTAATCGCATTCGATTCGGGGATGGCTTGCGGGGCGAACAAATCATCACGACGGAGTGATACCAAAAATACATCAGTATTGCTCAAGCCGAGGCTCGTGCGTTCATCCAAATAATACTTAATCGGAATCCATTCCCACAGTTGGTTGGCGATAATCATGATGCGTCCATCGGTTGTATCGTAGTTTGTGTCCATATATTCAGCGACTTCAACATATCCTGCATTACCCGCATGTTGTCGCAATTCGAGTGTATACGGCACGATGAACATCACCACAGCAATTGCATGAGCTTGCCACGGCAATAGACGCAATCCATAAGCCGCGATAATCGCAAGATACGGTGCGATGATTATTAGGTTGCGCGGGGTAATACTTTCGACAACAGCATTTACACCCAGAACACCAACTAAGATAATGGCTAGCCCGCCGACAATCCACCACTTGCGCCACCGTTGTCCAAAGCGCATCGCATCAACTCGTGACCGAAATTTGAAGCGGTCAATCGGCAAAAGGATACCAAGACCCAGCAATAATAATCCAAGCGATTCAGGATTAAATTTAAACTCGTCATATAATGAAATCAGCCCTTCAAGCGAGGTCGCTGTGCCATAGGTAATTGTTCCACTACGATCGGCAAAGTTGATGACAAGACGCGCCGCAATCAATAGGAAGAGCACCACAAAAAGGCCAATCCCGCTTGCATATAAATCGCGTTTCCAGCGCACAAAAATCAGAATACAAGCGACTTGTCCGGCGAAGATATAGAGCAAAAAGGGATGTTGATAAAATGGAATCGCACTGAAACATAATGTGAGGGCGAAATATGTCCAATTGGGGCGACGAATAAAGCGCAACAACGCCCACATAAAGCCGACTGTCCCGAATGCAAGCGCCGCATATGGGCGTGCTTCATGCGTGAAGAACATAAAAATGCTGAACGTTCCCAAAATAACAACAGTCAATCGTCCGGTCTGACGGTCAAATAAATCACTCGCCAAGCGATAAGCTAGAGCCATTGTGATAAACATCGTCAATGTCGATAGGTAACGCACAATCTGTTCGACATGTCCGAAGAGCTGCACCCAAATATCTTGTAGAAAATTTTCTGGCAATAAGAAACTAAAAATCTGGAGATTGTGATTGACAAACCCGACCCGCTGAATATTCTCGATCCCATAATGCACAACCCACGCTTCATCCTGCCGATATGGGCGATCATGGAAGTGCAACGCTTGGACTGTCAATAAAAATAGAATCGTCAACGCAGGGACTAAAATAGTGAAAAAAGTCGCTTGTCGGGATGTGTTCATAGCTCAATCACGCACTTGTTTACATCGAAACGAGATTATAGCAGGGTTTCACCTTGCGCGTAGGATGGGATTTTTGAACAACTAATCTACTCAAGATGATACTTAAATAAACTTTTAGGATAAGTTGTAGATCGCATCAGGACTTTACACATGGGTAACATAAATCCAACATCTCTAAATCATAATTAACACATTCCCTATGAGTTGAGCGCATTTCGTGGCTATAATAGAAAGTAGTTATTGGGTTAAGAGAGGCGATCTTATGCCAGAGTTTGACTTTGGGCATTTCCATGTAATCGAAGAACTTGGACGTGGTGGAATGGCACTGGTTTATAAGGCGGTCGATACACAGACCGAGGAAACTGTTGCCCTCAAAATTTTGTATCCACATCTAATGAGTGATGAGAAAAACATCGCACGGTTTAAGCGTGAAGGGAATGTTGCAACACAGCTACGCCACAAATACATTGTGCCTGTGATTGACTTCGGTGAATACGATAATCAAATCTACATCGCAATGAAATATATGCCGGGGAATAGTCTTGCTGAACTATTTGAAGAACCGCGCAATATCAAAATGAAGGGGATTATCCGCATTTTAGGTGAGGTAGCCTCTGCATTAGATTATGCCCACGACAAAGGTGTGATTCATCGTGACCTCAAATTGCAAAATATTTTGCTCGACGAAAAACGGCATGCACATCTATCAGATTTTGGGATTGCTCGTCTAGTTGATGGTACACGCCTGACTGCGACTGGACAAATTGCGGGAACACCCATGTATATGTCGCCGGAACAAATTCGCGGCAAACCAGTTGATTCTCGCTCGGATATTTATTCGTTCAGTGTGATGGCGTATCTCTTGCTGACGGGATATTATCCTTTCACAGGTGAGGATTCCCTTGCCATTATTCACAAACATGTCAAAGAATTCCCGCCAACACCAACGGATGTAAATGATGAGTTACCGCCAGCAGTCGATACAGTGCTACTGCGCGGATTGATGAAATTACCAAAAGACCGTTACCAGACAACAATGGAGATGGTCAAAGCATTGTACAAAGCAGTGAATACACCGGAGCTTCATCAGACGAGTACACGCATCGATATTCGTGCGATTAACCCCGTCGATTCGGTCGAAATTGATGCACCAAAAGCACCGACCGAAAATATTATCCAGACACCAACACGTACCAGTAATAGCCCTGAACTCCAATCGGACTTGTCATCGGCAGTCATAACTGCACAGCAAACTTTAACGGGGTCTAGTAATCGGTCCGGTGTTTTTGGCATTGCATTTGGTGCGATTCTAGTCCTCGCGGTTACAATCCCGATATTACTCGTTGTTTTGGGTGGAACAAATAACTCTGATAATACACAAGTCATTATGGACAACGCACAGACGCAAGCTCGCCTTCAGGCTGAACTCGAAGTCGAACAGACATCTTCAGCTGCATTAGAAACGCAATTGGCAGAAGAAGAATTAGATGAAGACGAGGACGAGGATGAAGTTGACAGCGACGAGCTCCCACCCACATGGACATTCACTCCCGAACCCACACAGCCTATGGACTTTGTTGTGACGAGCGATCCTGAGAACGTTACAATATTCAATGATTTTGATGGGGCAAATGGTTATATTTCGGCAATTGGTGATGTGCAGGTGATAGATAAGCCGGGTCCGAATTCAGATGTGATTATGACGCTTCCTAATGGAACCGCTGTCGAAATTATTGGTAAAAACGCTGGTGAGGATTTTTGGGAGATTGTCGTCTCCGATGGGACATCAGGATTTGTCTTTATGGATATGGTCGATACTGATGTACAAGTGAATACTGTAGCAGTCACAGATGCAGGGCCACCCGATCGTCCCGATGGCAGAGGGCGCGGCAATCGAGGCGGTGATGGAGACTAAGATTTTCGCATACAGTGCTTAATCGAGCAAATTGAGTTCTTGTGCGCGAAGTGTTAACTCGACACGGTTATCAACATCAAGTTTTTGACACATATTGAAGACGTGACTTTTGACTGTGCCGACAGAAATACCTAGGGCTTTTGCGATCTCTTTATTGCGCTTGCCCTTCACAATATGTGATAAAACGTCTAGCTCGCGTCGGGTCAGCGTTTCGACCAAGTGTGTATTATTGGATTCGCGTGTGTTGTTGTTCAAGTATGTGCGAATATCATCCATCGCATGACGTAGGTCAAGACGTTGCCCTTTTTCCCATTGTTGATCGAATTTCGTTTGACTGACCTCGTTTTTTAAGTGATGGTGTAAGTCTGTAACGAGTGTCCACCGTTTTGCCCATCCTAATGCCGCTTTTGGGTGATTGAAAGCCAAAGCCAGTAACTGTATCGCTTTATTGTATTCATCTTCGGCATGATATAAGAAAGCAATCAACAACACAAAATCCGTCCCAGTGCGATCATCAACAAATACCGGGTCGATGTTCAGCACCTCAGTTGCTTCATATCGAACGGTTTGATAATCCCCCTCACCAATCGCACACATCATCTGTGCTTGATGAATCATCACATGCGTCGCCATATTCGTCTGATAGCCAACGGTTTGCACGAGTAGTTGCTTACCCTGTTGATACTCTCCTTCGATTGCTTTTAGTTTGGCGCGGAGCATCAAATTATAAGAGTGGGTTGCCATAAACCCTAAGGCTTCTAAACCATGCCAGATACGTATGAATTTGTCCTCGATCTCTTCAAACTCACCAAGGCGAAATTGGAAATCTGCAAGAAGTCCCATACCGACTAACTGACCTTGCCGATGGCCAATCTTTTGATAGCCTTCTACTGCCATTTCGATGTAATACTTTGCCTGTGATAAATCACCCCAAAAGCGATGATACTGTGCATAGTGAAAATTCGCCGTCGAGATGCCGTCGATGTTATTGGATGCTTGCGCAACCCTCAGATAACGACCCGCAAATGTTTGCACCATATCATGTTGGTGTTTGTTGACGATCGTGTAATAAAATGCCACCAGATCAATCACCATACCAATAAAATACGGATCGCCTAATTGTTCACTGACTGTCATCGCCTCAAGTGTTTCCGGTGGTAGCTCCGGTTGGACGACCAAATGCGATTGAATCAGCAAACACAATATCACACCGATTAAATCATCGTATTGTCTAGCTGTCTGTTGATAATGGTGTGCCTTGTCTGCAAGTTTATCGTAGGGCAAACCCTGATTTGATTGACGATAGATAGTATAGAGCTCTGCAATGTGTAGGTGATTATATATGCGGTGTTCTGCATCGGTCTTGGGTTTATGTAAATGTGCGATGGCATAACGATAGATTTCATTGGCTACTAACGGATACCTTATAATATCGAAGTAAACGACCCAGCATGCTAACATCTGGTCAATGGCCTCATAGTCGGCTTGATTACAGGCGTTACGCCATGCCTCGATGATATTATCGAAGTCTGCTTGTATCTCATGCAAGGCGTCTATTTGTCGCTTGCCTTTTAAATCAGCTACACGATGCAACATAAATCCCGAAAAATAATGTATATGCGCGTCGAGCATGTCGGGATAATCACCCGCGTCTTCCAATTTTTGTGCGCCATATTGTCGCAGTAGCTCATGAATATCATAACGACTGTGTTGCCCGCGTCGAATCATAGATTTTTCGACAAGTGCTGAGATAACCAAAAGATGAGTATCTGCAACCGCCATTGCGCCTTCCAATGTGAACCCACCACGGAATATCGACAAACGCGGAAAGACATGTTGCATGTCCGCGCTTAACAAGTGCCACGAATGATCAAACACAGCGCGAATACTATGATGGCGTGTAGGAAGATTATGTGTTGTGGTTTTTAAGAAGTCGATTCCAGTTTCAATTTGATGGACAATATGGGTACATGACAAACTCTTAAGCCAGCTTGCAGCTAATTCGATGGCTAGGGGCATCCCATCCACTAAATCACAAATACGCATGACATCGCGTAGATTATGCTGAATCGAAAAATGACCATCGACCATCAATGCACGTTCGTTAAAAAGCTGTAAGGCGCTGAATGCCTGAATATCGTGCGGGATCGTATCCGGATGATCCATGCCTTTGATATGTTCTAACCATTCTGTTGTGAGATTCAATGGCTCGCGTGATGTTACAAGGATTTTTACATCCGGCGCATGGGTCAGGATCTCATGAACTAAACCAACACCACCCATGACATGTTCAAAATTATCAAGAATTAGCAACGCATTGCGATGACGCAGGGCTTTGATGAGGGTTGTCTGCAGATCATCATCATGTGATAGTGTCATACCAAGTGTACTGATGATACTGGTTGCAATCATATCTGGCGAAGTCAAAGGGGCAAGGGGAACATAATACACCCCATGCTGGAAATCAAATACAGTCAGATGTTGCACTACTTCAATCGCTAGGCGGGTTTTTCCGATCCCACCTGCACCAACCAACGTCAACAACTGACACGTGTCATTACGTAAGCGTTCTAGAATCGAGTCGATTTCGGCTGTACGTCCAACAAACGATGTCAGTTGTGTCGGTAAATTGTATATCCGTAATAATGTTTCAAAGTTCTTGACCATGACTTGCTATAACAACGGTTGTCCTATTGTGGTTCGACCATAATTTCAAAACCAAGGACGGTCGTGGTGTCATATGCGGCATTGCGCACCACAAATTCGTACGTTCCATCCATCGGAAGTGTAATATCAAAACTAGTGATTGTCGAGTTACGCGCCATAAATGTGACGATTTCATCTTCCGTCGAGTAGATTGTCAACGCCATATCCCCAGCTTCGCTAGTTTTACGGAAAGTTACCCGAATCCGATCTCCAGCTACACCAGTGTACACATACTGCGCAATGCCGGATACTTCCGTGACCTCGCCGATAATTGGACTGTTGTTTGGTAATCCCAGGATTGTACTCGGACTGACAACTAACTCGTAGTTATAAGTTGCGTAGTCTGTATTCCAATCGTCATACCATAGGGCAACATAATAGGTATCATCAGTATCTGGAATAAATGGGCGGATACGTGGTTGTCCCTTTGGTCCACTCCCATTATCACGGTAGAGTTGTGTTTGCCACAGTGGGCGACCATCAAACTGGTAAATTGCGAGGGTTTTGTCACCTGTTTCCGGTAAAATCGCATTTAAATCCCATAATTTCCCAGCTTGTGCTTCAAAAGCGAAGACAACAGGCAAATCTTCATTAATTTCACCGATCATTGGCACATTGGTTGTCACCGGAATAAGATCATGGCGATAGAGGTGCAAGCTAATCTCTGTACCCTCGGGTTCCGATGTTATGAGTTGAATACGATATGTTCCTGTTGTTGGGAATTGGAACAATGGAATCATCGGGTCATTGTATACCCCTTCAGCAGCGATAATGTCGCCTTCTGGTGTGATAACATCCATCCCAACATTTGCCCCGAATAGGGTCGCAGTTACAATGTCGCCTTCAGTCATATCGGCTTCAATGATTTGGATTGCACCTGCAGCACTTAATTCGCCGTCGAAGATTAAGCTATTTTCACCCTCTGCCGTTAATGTCTCGATTGTATAGAGTCCCAGATGGGCGACAAACTCACCTTCATCTACACTCCATTCAGGGCGAATAAACTCAATGGTATAGTCTCCGTCTGTTCCTAGTTCGATGTTGTCCAAATAGTTACTTTCGGCAATCGCGAGTTGCCCACCAGTCGGAGAACGCAATGTAATCGATACAGGGACAAGATTATTTAATGCCGATACATAGATCACATCGCCAACACTTCCCGTAAAGGTCACGGGTACGACTGATGTATCCGCTGTAAATTCCCCAACAATGCTTTCGCCATATTGCAGGTTTACGTTATCTTGTGCGACAACGCCGGAAACCAATCCCATTATGATCATGAGTACAAGCCATAGTCGCTTCATTTATCATTCTCCATAGGTTAATCGTCAGATTTACAAGCTGTCCAAATTTGTGACAAGCGTTATAATGCACATCGTCAATTACCAGTTTAGCATGATGTTGAATCTGTGCGATTCTAAACTTTGCAAATTGTAGCGAGCATCCCTGAAAGGTTTTACCGTGCGTTTATTGTTATTTATTGTATTCCTCGTTGTATTTACGATGCCAACCCTAGCACAAGAAAATCAGCCAATTATATTTGCGACGGCAACCCCGTCCATTGAAACCGAAATCCTAACGGCATTCGTAGAACCTGAATCTGTGATTTTGCGTGCAGAAGATGGCGCATTTTTGGTGGGAGATTTTTATCGCGTCGATCCAGCTAGCCCAACCATCATCTTATTGCATCAGTTGTATACCACCCGTGCAAGTTGGGAAGATGTCATTGGTGCATTGCTTGGGGCACACTATAACGTTCTCGCAGTTGATTTACGCGGGTATGGGGATTCTAGCCGGAGCATTAATTGGCGTAAAGCTGTTGATGACACCCAACTATGGTTTGATTGGGTGCGAACAGAAGCTGGTGTACGTGGCGATGCGATTTCCACAATGGGATCAAGTATGGGGTCTACTTTGGCGATTGTTGGATGCGCCAATGATGAGCTATGTAAAACCAGCATTGCTATTTCGCCGGGGTGGGATTATTACGGGATTGTTCTAGACGAGGCGTTATCGGTTGGTATGGCAGAACGCTCATTGATGATTTTATATACAGAGCGTGATCGTTGGCCTGTACTGGGTATGGACAATATTGAAGAAGCGAGTGCTGGACTCTTAGAGATTAATCAATTCACAGGCAATGCACATGGTATGGATATGTTGACAATCCATGAGGAAACACTACCTATGATCCTTGATTGGTTCGCATTACATAGCGGACGCTAGGTCGCTGGCGGTGCAAACTGGTCAAGTAAAAAATGTGCCTCTTCCATCGTGTAGCACAATATCAATTTATGGCTCGCTAACGGATAGCTACGGTTAAATCCGTTGTAAATTTCATGGAACAGCGGATTTTGCGAAATCACCATACGATAACGAATGTTGTTGTTCTCTAATTGTGTGAGATAGTATAATTCTTTCATAGTTTCGGGTGGGAAGTGCTGTGCCCGTGCGAGATCAATTATAACATCTACAGGGTGATTAACACGATGTACCTCATCAAATGCTTCAAAACAAACCATGTAAAAGTCATCCCAAGTTGACGTAGGACGAAAAACAAAGGTCATGATGGATTTACTGTCGTTCAACCACCGATATAATACTTGTTGCATAGTTAAACCCCATCTCTTTCGTAACTTTATGATAGACTAAAAAGACAGTCTGAATCATTAAGGTTCATTTCGATGCAGATTTCAACCATTACAATACCTGCGGATACCTATACAATCGGGCACCGATCACTGCCCGAAAGCCAACCTGTGCATCAAATTGTCATCGGAGCATACGACATTGCGAGGACACCTGTTACTAATGAACAATTTACAGTATTTGTTCAATCAGGTGGGTATCAAGATGAAACGCTGTGGACAACAATTGGTTGGCGATGGCAAGCCAATAAGCAAATACAATATCCACATTATTGGCACGACAATAAATTTAATCGCCGACAACAGCCAGTTGTTGGGATTTCTTGGTATACCGCAATCGCATTTTGTGCGTGGCTAAGTCGGGAGACGGTTGACGACTGGACATTACCGTCAGAAGCACAATGGGAAATCGCCATTCGGGACAAATCTGAGGCGACGATTACACAGCCAGAAACCATCAACGGTGCCGATAAAGGGCTAGGGTATCCAATTGCTGTTGATAAAGGACATATCCATAATAATGGACTGATCAATATGTTAGGCAATATCAGCGAATGGACACGTAGTCGTTGGGGTCGTAATTGGCAAACCCTCGAGTATGGGTATCCGTATGATCCAGATGATGGACGTGAAGACATAACGGGAAGTCATGCACGGGTGATGCGCGGTGGATCATGGTTTGATCCGATCCAATATTGTCATCCAGCATATCGTGCGCGATATTTACCGGGGTCACGTGGGAGTAATATTGGGTTTCGTTTAGCAAAATTGGTAAAATAGAGTCGTACTTGTTATACTATGAGGCAAGTTGTTTTGTGGAATCAAAAAACGGGGGCATTTCTGCCACCCGCTTCCAAGTCGAACTCTGTTCTGTTTATGGATTGTTGAGTTGACCAACGATATTGGAGAAGATGTTACCGATTGCAGGTCCAAGCAATGCGAGGATGACGATAACAACTACTGCTACTAAAACAAGGATCAAAGCGTATTCTACTAGACCCTGGCCTTCTTCGTTACGTGGTTGGTAAAGCATGATAATAGCTCCTTATAACGTATAATGTGTTGAGTTGAATATCTCAACTTCAAAATCACTATATCATAGGTTTTTGATCGTGACAATTCATTGTTCACAATTTTTAACCATTTTTAACAACTATTATTTGTTTCGCTATTACAAAAATTATCAAAAACCGTCTCTACCCCGCTTAAATACTAGATCTCATATGAAAAGCATAAGATTTTCCAATTTTTCAAACTAAGTGCTTTTCAGACAGAATTAGTATAAAAGTCCTATATTGCCTCTGAATATTGATATAACAATTTGTAAACTTCTTAATTCTTCTAACGTTATAATCACGCAAGATTAGTATTTATAGGCATTTTTAAGATATAAATAAAGGGTTAATTTAGAGTTGGAATTAATTATTTTTGGATAATAACTAAATTTTCAACTACTTTATCATTGCGAGAGGCACAAAAACATACCTCCCACAATTATTTTTTATTGTTTATGTTAGTCGTCAAGCATATCTAACGCGCTCAAACTTCCATTAAGCTGTAAATTAATGACGGTCGGCGCGTGATTATAGCTTTGGCTCTGCCAGACGCCATCATAAGCATCAATTCTGAGTCCTACATTATGCGGATAATCCAATTGTAATCTAGCTAATGACGATACCATCGTGACAGTGACATGATAATTTGTGCCTGTGTACGGTAAACTAAGCGATGTGGTACTCGCCCCCATTGTTAATGTCATGCCCTGTAAACTCACTTGACCTAAATCTAAAGACGCATCATGATTGCCAACTGTTATATCTAAGTCGGTACGGACACCTTCCCCAATTTTGAAAAACCACACAGGTACTTCACCCGTTTCATCCAATAAATAATATGGATGATTGTCGATATTAATGATCTTAATCCGATTGCCTAATTCACTGTACTCATATGCACCGATGTTGGAAATATCTCCCATGAATACGGTATCGGGTAGACTGCCGATTCGTAGATCAACATTTCCGGCATCAATATTTAGGCTCATGCCTCTAATGGCTTCATCGTTAATATCAATTGTTTGTGTTTGAGGTGTGTCATCAAAATCATCTGGTGGCAGAACATAGAGCTCATCTCGCTGTGGCATCTCTTCAGCTTCAAATTGACCATAACGGCGGATAAAGTCATCGACATTTAATGTGAAGCTCGTTTCAGAAATTTTATCGGCTTCAAACGCAACATTGATGAATCCGGTTGTCATATAATTCAGTTCATGTCCCATGAGGTCACGATGCAACCCTTTTAGTGTCAGGGTAGCGAATAGACGGGTGTTACTGGTATTGATGTCACTCAGGAAGAAGTGAACTTCCTTAAAGCGTGTGTTTAATGTTGAAATCCGTTCGGTAACAACCGCTGCTGACATTTCATCGGTACCGAGTTCACTATGATGATACGCATCGGTGAGCAAACCGTCTAACATGGTCGGGTTATTATCATTCCAAGCATTTAGAAATTGTCGGGTCAACTCAGCTTTATCGATGGTCACCGGGGCGATAAGGTTTTCTGCATTATATTGATCGACTGTGGTGTCAGTTACCATAAATACTGCGAAGCGGACAAATAGAATTGATGCGACAATAGCAGCAACGGCAGTCCAGCGTAATTGTGTTTCCCGTTTACGTTTTTGTGGTCGAAAGACAGGCATAGTATTTTCCTCTGATTTAGATAGTGGTTGAGTCTGTAGGTCGTCCATGATGAGTGCTTGATTGATCTCTAAAATGAGACGTTCCAGTTCGGGATCATGTTCTGCACGCGATAGCACACGTGCGACGGTATCCATGTCACCCTCGTCGAGAGCGACCGTATATTGATAGGTCAATTTTTCGCGGTCTTGGGCTGTTAAAATGCTCATGACCCATCTCCTTTTTGTTGAGCTTGACGAGCAATACGGAGTCGATTTAAGGCACGATGTAAACGGACACGAGCAGCACCCGCTGAGATTTGCAGACGTTTAGCCAGCGCATCCCCATTCAAGTCATCTAAAATCGCTAATCGGATAACTTCTTGGTCATTTTCTGATACCAACGATAGCAAGTTATGAACAGCTTCCTCGGATTCAAGTTCCCGTTCAGGATCATCACCAGCATATTGGCTGAGGCGGTCAAAAAGATCCCCCTCGCTCATATCCTGTTGCGTTTGGGGATACAAATCGCGGATGAGAGGCTCGCGTTGATTTTGTGCGATTTGCTTGGCTTGCTTACGTCGAATCAAATTGACGGCAATTCCTAGCAACCACGCTTTGGGTGGGCGCGATGGGTCAAACCGATCCGCGTGATTGAGTGCCTCGCGTACCAAATCATTGAGCACGTCATCGGCTACCCGCACCGCGTCATCACCAAAGGCTAACCGCGATTTGATGACATAAAGCCGGATACTATCGCGCAGTGTTGCAACTTCCTGCGCGATATACGACTTGAGTTGAGCATAACTTTCGATTGAATCTTGCATATTTTCGTCCATAGTGCGTCATTTCAATATTGACAGTTCGCTAGCGTGTCTATTATCTATTCACTTTATGAACGGGTTTTGTTACACGTCAAGATAAGTTCTTCATAAGAGAGTCGCATTGTATACTATTCCGCATCAGCAGTTACTTTTGATGATAGAGATAATCGCTAATAAAATGCTAGGTAATAGAAAAACAATCTCTCGAATATCTGTTTAGTGTCCGGGTGACTAGTAAACATATGGAGAACAAGATTTAGTAATTGTGATGATGTAGATTTATTTAGATGTGTGATAGATATACCAGACAAACGTGTTGAGAATTTTAACAAGTTAATTGATGTAGCAGAAGAATCTGTTGGCACAAGTAAATTAGACCTTACATTATACAATATTCGTGAGGTAATAACCGATGTCTACGCTATATTGAATTATGAGAAATAGACAGGCCTTACATTGGATCAGATAGCACTAACTGAAGTGATAAAGCGAATAAGTGGTTTACAAGGTTCACTTAATGAGCCATTGGAAATACCAACTCGATTTCACGAACAATAAAGGAGCAACAAATTTGACATGGCCAGATATACACCATAAATTATTAGCGGCACTCGAAGGCGATCCTATTTGGGATGATGATACAACTCCAAAAGAAGCATTTGAGCAACTGAAGATCTTAACCCAAAAAGACTTTGGATATAATTTTCGGGCTTGGACAAAGTATTTTGACAGCTTTAAATTTTATCATGATGCATTCACAGGATATAAGGAATGGGACAAATGGCGTGAGATTCAAGGCATGAATAAATTCACAAGCCAGTTACTGCTAGTATTGGATGGTAATACAGTAGAGCAATTCGATAGTGAGATAAGTACAAAAGAAGATGCCTATGAAGTTTTAAAAATTATAACAAAAGAAGATTTTGGTTATGATATACGTGGTTGGCAAATATATTTTCAGGATACTAACTTTGAAATTAAAACTAATTTTGAAGCTATGAAAAAGGGATATGCTGAGTGGAGGAAGATTCGAAGGGAAAGAATAGATCAGAGGAAACAAAACAATAATGAACGTACAGATTGATGATTGGAAAGGAAGAATAATGACACAACCAGCGGGAGATTTTGATACCCCACCGATTCCAAGGAGTAGAGGCGGTAGAGCAGTGTTAGAGTTCACTGCTCTGGATGTGGCAATATAGTTTGTCACTAAGCCTAAGATGTGACCTATCTCAAAGATAGCGAGTAAATTGATATTAGAAAGGAAATCAATGTACCGACCATTACCAAAGCAGTTACCTACAATCCAAACCTCTCAAACTATGGCATAATGGCGCATAAATCTATGAATTGATGCAGATTGCAATGAGGAGCACAGATTATGAAAACAATTGGACTCATCGGTGGTATGAGTTGGGAATCTAGTATTGAATATTATCGCATTATCAATGAAGAAACGAAAAAACGCCTTGGCGGTGTCCATTCGTCAGAATGTATCATGTTTTCGTTTGATTTTGCCGAAATTGAAGACCTCCAGATGAAAGACGATTGGGATACTGCGACTCAGCGTATGATTCAAGCAGCCCAACAAGTCGAACGCGGCGGTGGTGAATGTCTTGTGATTTGTACCAATACCATGCATAAAATGGCTGATGATGTCCAAAAGGCGATTGACATCCCCCTGATTCATATTGCCGATGCAACGGCAGAAGCTGTGAAAGCTAACAATATCGAAAAAATTGGTTTGTTGGGAACACGCTTCACGATGGAACACGATTTCTATAAAGGGCGTATTGTCAATAATTTTGGGTTGGATGTGTTGATACCTGATGATGCAGGGCGCGATAGTGTGCATCAGATCATCTATGACGAGTTAATTATTGGTGAGATAAAAGATGAATCACGGGTGACTTATCAAAATATCATCGGCTCATTACAAGCAGATGGTGCGGAGGGTGTTATTCTCGGGTGTACTGAAATCGGATTACTCATCAAACCAGAAGATAGTCCGATTCCTGTTTATGACACAACCTATTTACATGCTGTTGCAGCAGTTGAATGGGCATTATCCGACTGATGCAATGCCATTTGGCGCTTTATTGAGGCGGATCATAAAATGGCTACCTTTATCAACTTCACTTTTAACTTTGATTTGACCGCCATGCATCTGGATGATTTCGCGCGAGATATTTAAGCCCAGCCCTGTCCCTTTACTGCCCTCTTCGTTCACACGGACAAAGGGTTGGAAGATTTTCTCGATCATATCCGGTTGGATGCCAATACCAGTGTCCTCTACACAAACTTCAAGTTGTTGATCCGGCAAGTCGTGCAAATGAACGATGATTTTGCCGGATTTTGTATAGTTGATCGCGTTACTAATCAGGTTCGTTAGGACTTGTATCATCCGATCTCTGTCAATTTCAGCGTATATCGGGGTTGGTGTTAAGTCGAGTTCTAAATCCAACCCACGATCTTGAGCTTCTGGATATTGGGTGTTAACAACATCTTCGATCAAATCTTGTAGGAGTATCTGTTGTTTAACAAGCCGAATTTTATTGCGCTCAAATCGTGACATATCCAATAAGTCGTCAATTAACCGTTGCATCCGACCTGTGACAGTTTTTAGGATGTCATGATGTTCATCAAATTTTTGAGGCTGGTGGCGGATGAGGTAGAGGCGGGTTTTCATATTAGCGAGTGGGGTGCGGAGTTCGTGGGCAGCATTGGCAATAAACCGCGATTTCTGCTCTGCGAGGGCTTTTTGCTGGCTGATGTCCCGAATAATGGTGACAGCCCCCTTCGATGTGTTTGATTCAACATCGCGTTGTACCGCTGTACAAACAATGCTGACATCAAACAGCATCCCATCGAATCGTCTAAGTTTCATCTCTCGTTGCCAGATGCCATTGTGTCCAACATCATGATAAAGTTCTTTTTCAAGTTTGATAACGTCGTCATCTGACATGTCGTCGGGTTTGATCTGTTTTAACAGTCCTTTTGCCCAACTATCACGATTGTACCCCGTCAAATTTGTCAACGCCTCATTCGTATAGACAATCTCTAAATTTTCATCATATATCAGTCCATCACCCATAGAATCTAAGATGACCTGTAATTGGGCACGTTCTGACTCTAATTCTTGCGTGCGTTCTTGTACACGCGTCTCCAGTTTGTCCGCATATGCCCAAACGCGCTCATTTAAATTGGCTTTGTGGATGGCAATCGCTAGCAAATCCGCCATAGTCTGTAAAATATTCACATCGTCTTGATCGAATGCATCACGTTTACGGCTTTGTACATCTAATGCGCCAATAATGTCTTTCCCAACCCGAAAGGGCAAGGTTAACTCGGAGCGTGTTTCGGGTAAGACAGGGTTTTTATAGTGATAACTATCGTCATCCGTATTAAGTACAATGCGTGGTTGTCCAGTTGAGGTCACATACCCGACAATGCCTTCTTCACCCACTTTAAGTTGATGTTGGCGTTTAAGCATCTCTTGGCTGGCTGTCACACCATAAGCCGCACGAATGACAGCATACTGCGTTTCCTCATCAATCAAAAAGATACCTGCATGATAAAAGTCGAATCGTTCACAAATTAAACGGACAGCATCATCGAGTAAGTCTTGTAAATTCTCTTTCGCGGCAGCATCACGTGCAATTTCTGCGGCAACTTGGAGTTGGTTCATCGATCGCTGGTATCTATTGACAGCAACTGTGGTGCGTTGTTCTTCCGATTGTCGTTTGGAAATTGTCTGAATGAGTAGGGCAATTAGGGTGAATGTACCAATCGTGAAGCAAATCGAGACAATAACATACGGACCAAATAATTGGTCACGGGTTGTCTCATCTGTAATTGAAGAGATACCTATAAGCCCCAAAAAAAGGAGTGCAAAACTTGTAATTAATAACCCAATCGCAATGGGAATGAGTTGTTTGGGTAATCTTGTTAGTAATGAGTTTTCAAACTGCATAAACAACTACCAAATAACAAATGCAATATTTAAATAATAACGTATTTTTACAAAATTATGTCATAAAGACTGTCTTAAAAGGTAACACGTTTGTTAGACGTAATGTTGTACCGATTTATGAAATATTAATCTTCAATCAGGTGACAAGTGATATTTGTCATATGGGAAACAGTATTTTTGGCAGTACCTGCTATGATTCTATCATAATATGCTAGTAGTACATCGGAGGATATTATTGAGCAAGATGAATCAATCAAAAGGGGTTGATACATCGGGTAAAATAATTAATCTGATCAAAAAAGGAAGGGATAGGGTTTTATGGATATGCCTCCTGACCAAATAGAGACACCCTAGCAAACGATTTACGACGAGCTAGGGTGTCTTTAGTTTTGGGCTTAATAGTATAGAAAACGTTGGTTGCCTCAACAATAACCGCTAGTACACTCATAATAAATCTCCTCAGAGGTAACTTATCATGAGACTAGCAAAATTGCTCCTCACTACAAGTCTATTGATCGTATTTTCATTTGCATTATATGCCTCTGAAACAGATAGGGTTTGGACTGCCGTGCTTTATGATGAGAGTGCAAATTCGCTGGTTATGTTAGCTCCTGATGGCGTAACAACATATCCTTTACCGAATGTTGGCTATCAAGCCGATGTCATCAAAGTAAGTGATGATTTCCGATATGCCATTGGTCTATTTAATAATCACTATGATAATAACTTGATTGACGAAGTTACAATTATTGACCTGAACACCAATATAGTCCGCTATATTCCTCCACTACCTCTCGAAGACAATGAAATCTTTGTTGATTACACACGGATGGCATTCAAGTATGATATGACAGAAATTGCTGTTGCATACATTAGTCATGATATGAAAGGTGGATTTGGCTGTTGCGACTCTGGCGGGATTGTAATCGTAGAGCTTGCCTCTGGAGAAATCACACATCATCTTGATATAGATGCAGATGTGAGTATACCAAGCATGTCATCTGCGTGGTTAGATGCATGGACAAGAGAAGGGCTCTGGTTTGCCCCACGTTGTGCCACTTGCACCCCAACACCAAAGTTCTTTTATCAAATTTGGAATCCATATGATGATACAGTTACCCCAACAACCCGATACGATGATTTGATGTATGCCGAACGTTTAGAATCAACAGGTGAGTTACTGTATGGTGAAAACCACGATGACTATCCAGCAGGCGGGCTAACATTTATAAACGACTATGTTGCTCTAAATGTTGTGTCAATCTACCAGCTCGATGAATCACCACCAGATACAGACGGACAGGTGGTTTATTTTGATATTGAAAATCTTCAGTTTGAACGTCCGCATTGGGTGATGGGTGGGCAAGCATTCCTAATTCAAGGTGCAAAAAATGCAATCGTTTTCCGTAATGGTGCGTTAATCGAATTTGATGCAGATTGGAAGTCTACAGAGTTTCTTGTGATGACAACTGATGGCTGGCTTGCAAAAGATGCGATGACTGGCGAGGTTCTACATTATTCTGTTGAGAACAATCAAGTTGTGAGAGACGTTCTCTATCAGAGTCATGGAAGACTAATACTTGCTAATCACCTACTTGAACCCCTTCGAGGACAATTGCCCGCATTTACACAAGATATTGCGCCACCTGATGAGCCGTTTTGTTACGGTAATTTGCCAGTCCAACTTCACATCGGTGACTATGCCAGAACCTTAAACTCGAATAGTGTTTTGGGAGGGTTATGGATTGGTGATGGTGATGTAGATGATAAAACACATGATAATGTGCTTCCCATACCAGTGAATTCGATTGTTCGAATCATTGATGGAACTGAATGTCTAGATCATGTATGGGTCAAGGTTGATTATAAAGGCAAAATTGGCTGGATGGTGGAGACGTGGTGGGGCATTTACTATCTTGAGCCTATCGACCCACCTATAGGTATGCCGTATATACCATATTAGCCAAATCTCTGATAGCTAACGGCTGAAAGCTAATAGGCGCCACTACGGAGTAAGACACGCGGAATGGTCATCATGAGAATGCGCACATCCATATTGATCGACCAGTTCTCGATGTAATAAATATCCATCAAGCACATCTCATCAAACGGCACATTGCTCCGCCCGCTAACCTGCCATAATCCGGTCATACCGGGAATAATTTGTAGACGGCGAGTTTGCCACGGCTCATAGAGTTTGACCTCATTAGGTGTTGGTGGGCGCGGTCCAACGAGGCTCATTTGCCCCTGTAACACATTAAACAAATTTGGTAATTCATCTAAGCTGGTTCGGCGTAAAAACCGTCCCATGCGTGTAATGCGTGGGTCATCTTCAATCTTAGGATGACGTGGGTCTTGTCCCGATTCAGCGACCATCTGCGCTTGCATTTTCTCCGCACCGGGTATCATGCTACGGAATTTAAGCATCTGGAATTTTCGACCATTCTCGCCGACACGTTCTTGCTGGAATATGATAGGTCCATCGCCTTCTAGCTTAATCATAAGCGCGATAACTGCGCAAATTGTCGCCCACAGCGGAAAGGCTACAATGACTAATGCCATATCCATCGTTCGTTTGAGCAAACGGTCTGTCCCACGGAAGGGATCATCTGGCGAGAAACCCAATAACGGAATCCCATCTAAATTCTCAACTTGTACTTGACGCATATTGAGTTGCATGATATCCGGCACGATGCGCACGTCGGTGCCTGTGGCTCGGCAAATATCGGTTAATTGTTGGATACGGTCATAATGTTTCCAGCGGAAGGTGATAATTACTGTATCGACTTGTTTGCTGTTGATCACTTGTTTCAGCCGATTGGTATTCCCAAGTGCCTCGACACGTCCAAAGTTAACCTCTCCGATTTCAGGGGTATCATCCAAAAAGCCAACGGGACGGTATCCAAGTTCCGGTCGGGCAATCATCACACCGAGCACTGCCTGTCCGACTTCACCCATACCAACGATGAGTACTCGTTGAATACCAATACCTTTACTGCGGAGATACGCCAGTATCCATCGACGAACCAACCGTGTGGTTGATCCAAAAATAATTGTTAAAGCCGCAACATAAATTAGCATCAGACGGCTAGTGACGAGTGGTTGGAAAATGAAGAACATCGCCAATACAATGACAATGGCTACCGCAACACTACTCCCGATGAGATAAACTTCTTCCATCCATGCGCGCCCGACGATATTGCGATACAGCCCATTGCGCTGATAATTGAGCCAAATCAAGACCGCATAGACAAATGCAAACGGGATATATGGTGCAAAGTCGCGCTGTGATGGATCGAGTACTGGACGGATAATTTGTAGTTCGTAGCGGAGCAAGTATGCCAGTGCAAAGACAAACAACGCCAAAACGATGTCAATGACTGGGAATAGCCAGCGAGGCTCTAGTGTTGGATGTTCTGTGAGTGTCTGGTTTGTGCTCATAATCGTTAAAAGTCAAAATTTAAACTAGAAAGTTGCTTACTTAATGCGGTTTAAACCCGCATTGCCTGTCGATAACTCTCTATAGTTAATTGTGCTGTGCGCTCCCACGTAAAGTGCTGTGCTCGATCGAGTCCCTCTTGTCTTGCCGTCTCACGCCATGACATATTATGATATGCGCGACTGAGCGCATCTGTCCACGCGCTAACATCATCGGGCGGTAAGGTCAATCCGGCTGTGCCTGCCACCTCTGGTAGGGACGATACATTCGACGTAATCACCGGAGTCCCACACGCCATTGCTTCTAACACAGGTAATCCGAAACCTTCAAACACGGACGGATACACAAATAAATCCGCGCTATTGTACCAGAGAGGTAAGTCTGCGGTAGGGATGAATCCGATGTGCGACACCCTATCGCTTAACCCGTGTCGCTCGATGGTGGCAAAAATATCATCTACCATCCACCCTTTGCCCCCACCTAAAATTAAAGGGACTTGTTCTTGCGGAGGCAATTTTGCATACGCATTGAGCAAAGTCACTAAATTTTTACGTGGCTCAAGTGTACCCACAAATAACCAGAATCGCTCTGGTAAATCGTGCAGCGTACGGAAAGCGTCGATTTCCTCTTGTGAATGGGGATAAAAGCGATCCGTATCGTATCCTAACGGTGTCACATCAATTTTTTCGGCTGGAATACCAAGCAAATTCGTTAAATCATCAGCCGTACTCTGACTAATGGCGAGGATACGTTTAGCACGGCGACAGGTTAACGCTGTGAACATCCTCAGATAGAGTCGTCTTGCAGTTGTCAGGCGTTCTGGATAGCGCATAAATGTTAGATCATAAACGGTGACAACCATCGGCGCAGGCAAATATAACGGCGCGACAAATGCCATCGCATGATAAAGATCATATTGCCCGAGTTGAAATGGTTGCTGAGTCTGCTCCCATAAGATACGACGCGATGGTGATTCGGTATCCCACTTAGCACGTTGCATCCTGACGCGCTCATAGGTCGCCTGATTTGCCCCGCCGACCATCGCTGTGAATTGCCAGTCATCGGGTGCAAGTGTCGGCACATAGCGCAATATATGGTCAATATAGCCATGAATACCAGCCGAACGGTATCCCGCTTGGCTGGATAGTAGGTGTGCGTTTAATCCGATATGTGTCATATTAGCTAAATGCTGGTTGCATTACTCAATTTTGATCCATGTGCCCGAAAGTTCATTGCCATCGAGGAAGTATGTGCCTCCTGGTACACGAATATACAGACGATTGCTGGCGTCATATTGGGTCGTCACATTGCTATTATCAGGTGACCCTGATGTCGCCCAACCGATGACATCAACCCAGCGCCCACCACTACCGAGGGTGCTATCGAATGCCCAATTGAACATATCATCCGGTTGACTTAAACCACTGGGTGGACTATCTGTAAACGGTTCTGTCGAGCCATCCCAACCGTTGTCATAACATAGATAGCGAACGTTGAGGTTTTGTAAACCACAAACCCGTTGTGTACCTGTGCGGTCGGTATACATAAACATAATACCGCGTTCGAATGGTTGATAACTGCCGGCGACATTAGTTGCTGAGCCACTCGGGCAACCGCCTCCGGGTGGATTCACCGAGAAGAACCATGTGGTGGTACATGTAAATTGAATCGTGAGTTCAGTGATTGTCTGTTGTCCGCCCCGATTTGCAACAAGACGATACAGTGCAAAACTACCCGTATTAGGCAAGGTGACGACCAATGTGCCCTGTTCGCCGACCACAAAAGACTCTTCGACAGTGGTTGTGCCCTGTGCAATCCGTTGTATATTGAGCGTATCCGCTTGAGCGGACCATGATAATGTTACCTGCGTCCCTTGTGCCGCTTGATTCAAGTTCGATGTAAACGAGTTGATCACAGGGATATTCGGTGTATTGGTTGGTGTCGGTGTGAATGTTTGTGTCGGGGTTGGCGTGTTGGTTGGCGTGAATGTCAACGTAAATGTCGGTGTGACGGTAAAGGTTGCTGTCAACGTCGGTGTGAATGTCAGCGTATCGGTTGGTGTTGCCGATGGCGTGAACGTTAGTGTGTTAGTTGGCGTTAACGTCGGTGTGAATGTCGGCGTTGGTGATGGTGTTGGTGTGATGGTTGGGGTGTCTGATGCAGTAGGGGATGGTACAATTGCCAATGTTGGCAACTCTCCGTCATCTGCATTACCACAGGCGGCGATCGTCAAAATAACAACACAGTATATAAAAATTCGGCTTAACTTAGACATAGCCACACCTTAATAATAATCGTTAGTCGGTGATGTTTGCTTTATGATAAATCGTATTTTACTTGGCTTTATAATACTTGTAATTGTCAGTGCATGCCAGATGACTTCTGTACCGGATGCGTCTGAGAGTTTGCCCACCCGTGCACAATTACCGTCACCAATGCCAACCGAAATAGTACCGCTCTATACAGCGACGCATACGATTGAACCGACGATAACCGCGTTACCTAGCAAAACACCATCCAACACCCCAACAATTACACCAACATTTGTCGAAACATTGACACCGACCTCATTCGCTGTGCTGATTGATGTCGCCACACCATCGCCCACACCCATAGCCATCACACGGACACCGCTACCGAGCTCCTTTATTTTCGGGCAATCGGTGCAAGGGCGCGATTTACAAGCTTATCGATATGGTGTTGGCGAACATTGGATTATGTTAGTCGGTGGTATTCACGCGGGTTTTGAAGCCAATACAATATCCCTCATGGAGCGATTACGCATCGAATGGCAAAACAACACGCGCGAAATTTTGCCGGATGTATCATTTATCATCATCCCTAGTTTAAATCCGGATGGCGCAACCCGTGGTCGCATCCTTGAGGGGCGATTTAATGGCAATAATGTTGACCTTAATCGGAATTGGGGATGTGGTTGGGAAGATTCCGCCGAGTATTCACAGGGACCTGTTGATCCCGGTTTTGCACCGTTCGATCAACCCGAGACAGCCGCACTCGCCGCACTCATCCGTGATGTACAACCCGATGCCGTGATGTTTTATCACTCCGCTGCCAATGGAATTTTCCCCGGCACCTGTGGTGAAGATCGCGAACTCTCCTTACCGCTATCACAAGTGTATGGGCAAGCCTCAGGTTATCCTTATGAAGGGACAGGATTTACAGCCTACCGCGTGACCGGATCGGCTCCGGCGTGGGTGAATAGCATCGGCATCCCGTCATTAGATATTGAGCTGGCGACAGCCGACGGCATTGAATTTGAGCGCAACTTACGCGCATTGCAAGCGGTGCAACGCTGGGTTGCATCACGCTAATAAAAACGATCGTTTTGAGAATGATATGAAAGGCAAAATCCATGCTTCTTGATAAACCCACAATCCCCAAACCTGTCATCCCTGCCAACCCCGCAGGCTATGAATTGCCGACCCAAGAATCCGAGTTATTGGATTGGGACTTTGTTGATCAACGTATGTCGGAGACGCTCTATTATTGGATTGCGACGACAGGCGATGATGGGCAACCGCATACCGTGCCACTCTGGGGCATCTGGTATAACTATCGGGTGCATTTTGATGGCAGCCCGAAAACACGGTGGGCACGTAATTTACTACAAAACCCGAAGATTTCCGTCCACGTCCCCAGTGCAACCGAAGTTGTGATGATTGAGGGACATGCTCAAATTATCGAAGATGATGACATTGATGATGCAACTTGGGATTTATTGGACAATACATATCAGGCAAAATATGATGTCAAAGAAGGATCGCCCTATTGGTATGTCATCCCCGAAAAGGTCATCGCATGGGATGCGCAGAAACTGGATCATATGACCCGCTGGTTATTCAAAACATAATTGTAGTGTCGTCCGCCTCTGGCATTTGGGGGTGAGGACGTGAAACACACCATGCCTGTCAAGTTGAGCAAAATGATCTATCAACAACACCATTACATGATTCCCTGCACCGCTTGCCGTTCAAAACGGGCAGGCTACTGGATATTGAAAAACCCACTAAATAGGTTCACAAGAGTCTCTTTAGATACCATGACAAATAGAACCGACATTCT
>DIYL01000047.1:415538-415899 GCA_002428985.1 Anaerolineales bacterium UBA6055
ATTCTTAAGTTTACAGCTATGGGTGCGGACGTGAAACACACCTACCAAACTGAACCTACCTGACCTACACCCCGTCACATCCCCATTCTGCAAATTCCTCACGCATTTGTTGTCCGAATGGATGATCTCTAAAAAATGGATGTGAATCCTGTAATGTTAAATAAGCTTTCACATATTTACAAGCATTGCCCATATCATCTTGCGCGCGATATGCACGTGCTAACCCCATCAAACTATTTAATTGTGAACGAAACTCACCAATCTGTTTGCCGAGTGCCAACGCCTGCTGATAATATGCCACCGCCTCATCATATTCTGCTTTGCGACGATGCACATCACCCAAGGCTCTCAGTGTATTGGC
>DIYL01000047.1:415961-416113 GCA_002428985.1 Anaerolineales bacterium UBA6055
CCCAAGGCTCTCAGTGTATTGGCTTGTCCCAGTCGCTCGTTCAAGGTCTCATATAGGGGTAAAGCTTGCTGAAAGTATGCTACCGCATCATTGTATTCTGATTTGTCGAGATGCACATCACCCAAAACTTGCAGTGTATTGGCTTGTCCCAG
>DIYL01000043.1:0-60791 GCA_002428985.1 Anaerolineales bacterium UBA6055
AGATAAAGCTAGGCGACCGCACAGTAATCGTGGATGATGCCACCAAGCACATCTCGACAGCGAACAGGTCCCGATTTGTCATCAACTGTTGGTGCAATCGGGATTTGTTGTTCTATTCCCAGAAAATTTCACCTTCAAAAATCTCTATGAACTTGAACAAACGTCTGACCATATGTCTACATCTACCAGATCAAATGTGCTAATCTGAAACTGTAGTCGGATTCATCCGACATCCTTATTGGAACTATATCTTACAGCTCATCCCGGAGTGGCGACTTCGGGATGCTTTGTTCAAAATCAGGTGTAGTTGGTACAAAATATGTGAGAGGAGAAAGTCAATGACAATTCCTCATAACGCACAACACGAATTGAGCTGTGTGAAAGATCTTGTGAGAGGGAAACTTCACACAGCTCAATATCCAACCTGGTAGATAAACAGGCAGGATCGTTACACAAGTTATAGCAAGATTGGATAGAGAAGTCCAATGAAGATTTCAGTGACTTCATCATACAAATTTGCTCAAGCTCTATGATGTAGAGCTGTTGAGAAACACACATTAATGTGAAGTCACTCGTTTTGTAACTTAAAAACATAAAGTAATGAAAGGAATAATATATGGCATGGACAACGCCTAAGACATGGGCGAGTGAGCCATTAACATCGGCAGACTTGAATACGTATATGCGGGATAATCAGAACCATCTGTATAACGGGTGGGCTGGTGATAGTTATGAACGTAATGCTGGTGGAAGTTGGACGACGACGAGTAGCGGTTGGGTTGATGTAGATGCTACAAATTTAGCATCCACGATTACGACGAGTGGTGGTGATGTGCTGGTTGTATTCGCGGGGAGTGCAAAATGCAGTGCTAGCGCGGGTTTGTTCCAGTTTGGGTTGGATGTAGATGGCGCTGCAAAACAAGGTATTGTCAATCTGGTTGATGATGCAAACCACGATAGTAATGCGAGCTTCAGCTACATTTTAACAGGATTAAGCGCGGGGTCACACACGATTAAATTGCAATGGCGTACTGGTTCAGGGACAGCCACATTGCAGGGGGCGCGTACTGTATTTTGGGCAGTTAGAGAAATAGCAGGGACAACATAATGAACGTTGCAAGCAGTCTAATTGTAAATATTGAGGCACTAAACACCATGGTTCGTGATGTGCTTGATGTGGCGACATTTGGCGTGAGTGTTAATGACAACGGGTCAACAATTCATCTAACCGATGCGAGTCTAGCGAATCAGGATAAGGCGACTGCAATTTTAGATGGATGGGGTGGCTTAGCGATTGTTGCGAGTGTGTCATCTATGAATGAAGGGGATGCAGACCCGACGGTGACATGTAACGATACATTGATTGCGAGTGATGCAAATCTCGGATATATCGTGCTACTCGATGGCGAGATTTACGCCAGTGGTCAAACTCCGGTTACGGCTGGATCAGCGACGTTGACGTTGGTTTCTCCGGTAGATGGGGTATACGACATCTGGATGTATCGCCTTGTTGGTAATTATGCCAGTCAATCCGTTCGAATTGTAGTAAATGAGGTGTAGACATGACAAATATTCAACCGAATGCACAAAGTAAAGTCCGTCGTGCGCAGAAACACTTAAAAGGTTATCTACAGGAGTTAAAGAATGCAGACAACCTAACGGCAGGACAACGTGATGCTTTGTTCGCTAAGGTACAAATTGCACTCGTACGTATTCAGCTCTTTGAACTTAATCAGTTGGACGATGATGAGTAATCGTCAGAAAGCGAGCAGATGATGACATTCGAACAGGTCTTGCAACTTCTTATTCTAGCAATAGTGGTGCTTGTGTTCTGGTGGACACATCGAAGTTTTCCACCACAGCAAACCGCACAACTGCTAAAAGATTTGACCGAAGCCAGCAAACAAACACAAACACGTATTGATGATGTGCTGGTACAAGTCGCTAAGTTGCTCTATGACCAAACCGCTAAAGATGAATCATCTACGGATGAAAGGAGTTAAGTGCAATGCACAAATACGATTTGCGCGACTTCAAGAAACGTAGTCTGAGCGCCAGTACCGATGGTCGAGGCATCAAAATAGGTGCTACGGCAACACCCGGCACATTGATTCATACCGCATTGGATAGTGCGGCGGTGAATGAATGGGATGAAATCACGTTACGCGCAGTGAATACATCTGCATCACCAGTGAAGTTGACGATCGAATGGGGTGGCGCAATCAGCCCGGACGACTTGATTGAACTGACAATTCCAACTGAAAGTGGCTTTACTGATGTAATTCCGGGGCATGTACTACAAAACGGGGCAGAGGTTCGTGCCTTTGCCGCCACCGCTGATGTGATCGTGATTCACGGTTATGTCAACCGCTATAAATTGATTGGAAATTAGAAAGGAGTAGAAATGGCAAAACTCGCAGGTGACCATGTACAGGTTCTTGTTGATGCCTATGAGCTGACAGGTGACCATAACAAAGTCGTCTTTGATGACGTGGTGACAATGCTAGACATCACAGCATTTGGACACGGGGTAATGAACTATATTCCTGGGCAACGTAAGTACAGTGTTGAACACAGTGGCTATCTGAATGCAGAGAGTGGACGGTCTCATCCGGTACTGAATGGCGTTGATGTGAATGGGGCAGTCTCTATCCTGATGGGACAGAATGCTGATCCAGTCGTTGGTGATCCAATGTTTAGCTTGTTGACACAACAGGAGAAATATCAATCACTGGCAGAAGCTGGGCAAGTGATTCCCTTCACCGCAAAATTTGCGAATCGGGGTGCCAATGGTGGATGGGGTGTGGCATTGGCTGTACCAACCAGCTTCACCAATACATCTAATGGTTCCGCTGTGAACAACGGCGCAAGTTCGGCAAATGGTGCGACAGCATTCTTGCATGTACTTCAAGCTGCTGCTAGCGATACATATAGCATTGTGATTGAAGGGTCAGCGACAGGGGCATTTGGTGGAGAGGAAACTACATTGGCAACCTTTACGCTCAACGCATCGGCACTGGCATCCGAACGAGTAAGCATCTCCGGCACGATTCCACAGTATGTACGCTGGAAAGCGACACGCACTGGATCTGCAGGCGATACCGTTAAACTCGCAATTTCATTGATTCGTTTGTAAAAAATATCAACTCAAACATATATAACCGAAAGGAAAACAACCTATGACAGCATTAGCAGGCGACCACATCATGGTCAAAATGACAGACAACGGCAGTACCGAACGCACCTTCGCCGATGGGGACATCTCTAGCGTGGACTTGGGCATGACTTATACCCAACATGATGTAACAGGATTTGGTGATGCCGCCAAGAACTTCATCAACGGGCAATTGGATGCTCCCGTAACCATCAAGGGTTTCTTGACAACAACTTCTAACATCGGCACACACACCGTCTTGAATGGCTTGTTCCAGAATGGTGGCACAACTACGTTGACCGTACAAGTGGGGCAGAATACAACACCAACCAGTGGTGATCCAGAATTTGAAGGGGCTTTCATCGTTGAGAGCTACAAACCGACTATCGAGACAGGTGGTGCGATTACCTTTGAAGCGATGCTGAAACCTGCCAGTGGTACAGCACCCGCATGGGGAACTGTGAGCTAGGCTAGCCATATAAACACATAGCATAAACCGAGGGCGGGGAGAGCGGACTACCGGTTGTTTGGTCGCAATTGCAGACCGCTCCCTCGCCACGCACCCCAACGACACATCTGCCGTTTGGGTCTGGTGAATACATTGTAACGAGAAATTATACAAAACAACAGGTCAACACATGAGTGAAACACAACATATAACATCTGGTAACGAGACTTGGGAACAAATTGCAAAGCGTCATGGCATCTCTGAAAGTGAACTCAGAGCTGCTAATCTGAATCAAAGTAATTTTAATCCGCAGGCAATGCTTCTTGAGGGAACAGAACTTACTATTCCTGAGAAATCTAATCAAGATATTGTTGTTGATCAGGGTGGCAATGTTGTTGAAGTTGACCGAAGTAAGTGGGCTGATTGGAATGTCATTCAAGGGCATCCAGATGCAAATAATATCATATCGTATAACCCTGCGACAGGCGAATATATATTACGTAGTGGGCAACGGATCAGTCGTGACCAGCTAGCTGGTGAGGTACTTAATGATGGTTTTGTTGGTGAACAAATTTATGAACCACCACCAGATCCTGTCGAACTTGAAGCTATTCCTGCTTTATTTCTAGCTGAATCTGAAGCAGATGTTATGCAACAATATTGGTATACTCAACAAGTAGGGCGTAGTCTTGAGGTGGCACGTGGCATGTCATTTCAAGATCTATATGAACGTAATAATCTTCAAAATACAGAACCATTTGACCAAGCAAAAGCCGAACAGCTTTTTATCCAAAAGGAAATTATTCCTACTTTATTGGCTCTATATAAAGACCTGCCAAGAAATCTCCCTAATGATATAGATTGGAATGCCTACCCTGAATTGAATTCCGATTTTTACGCTTCCTTTTTAGAAGGACGCGATGTGCATGTGCCATATTCTCAACGCACACACCATTCAGGACGTTTAGTGCCCTTACATCTTGATCCAGCGCGATTAGCCGGGCAAGAACTCAATGCCCAAGATTTCATCAACCAACTGATTCAAGAGCAGGGCTGGACAGGTGCAATGGCAACTGTTAGTCAACTGATTGATTTAAACGATAGTTGGGGAATGGGGTACGGTAGCGCACCAGAAATTGATATTTACACAAATTCGGCATTAATGTCACAATACACATTTTTTCAGCAATGGTCACAGGGGTTTGATTATGGCAACGCTTATCAACAGGGCGCACCATTGCCATTTCCAGCTTACATCCCATCACAAGATGAACTAATGGGGCAAATCTATACAGGCATGGGTGGTTATGGCACAAGTATGCTCGACCCCAATGACCCTTATGCTTGGTGGCGATCTGCTATGTCATTGCATGCAGATTGGATTCAATTTCAAAATCCTTGGAATTCATTGGAGGTTGCCCAACAACTTACCGATGGACTTGATATTGATTTGTCTACACCCTTTTGGCGAGATATATACGCCGAGCAAATGCTGATTGCTGAACTGGGGACGTTAGAGGATGTATCGGTTGAAGATATTGCCCAGTATCTTAGTACATTTTTGGATACACATCCCGAAATGACTTCAATGTTTGACAATGGATTAAATGACCAACAATGGGCAATTATTAATGCTGCAACAACCTACGTTGACGGTATCGAAACCATTGAACAGGTAGAAATACTGACACTAGATGAAGACCCAGAGTGGCAGGCATTACTGGGTGAGATACAAGCATTACCAAGTCGTATTTTGGGGGTACCATTGGGGGATGTCAAATCGGCATTTGCGAATATTTCGCATGAAACCGTTGATGCATCTGAAGTTGCAGAAGGTGTGATTGACATTAATGCACAGGAAGCCCAAGCTATTCAAGATGCGGAACAAACAAGACGAGAACTTCTTGATATGGCACTTATCGCAGCAAGTTTTGCATCTGGTGCAGCCTCATACCAAATTGGACTTGCGCTACTTGAACTGTCAGCAACAGGAAATCCCATCGGACTCGCCGCCGAAGCGTTACCGTACGGGCTTGATAATTTCGGGGCGCTGTTTCGAGGGGCTGGTAGTGTAAATCAAATCATTGATCAACGATACCTTGTTGATGAAATGTCCAGAGGTAGTCATTTTCTTGAAATTCCAATAGGTCAAATGCCACCTGCACGAAACATTCTAAGTAATAGTGAAGGTATTACTTGGTTTCAGAATAAATTTCCTACACTTACTAATATAGTCGGAAGAAACCTGCTTGAACGTAACTTGATGTATCAGGGAGATATTGCACCGTATAATATGACGCAACTACTATTTCAAGATATAGTTCAGTTACGAGGTGCAAGGTACGATGTTATAAAGAGAGTGTTGACTGAGATTGAGGAGAATGCTGACTTATATCCGAATGCATTTGCCGATTTACTAGGTATTAGAGTTGTACCATCTGGTACACCTTATCCAATAAGTAAACAAGGCCTCTTTGCAGCATTCGGAGCAAGAGTTCCAATCGAAGGTGGAGGGTATCAACTGTGGTTTGCAGAGGATTTAATGAGAACTGGTGGAATAAACATAAATGATAGTACCATAAATGCTACAGGCTCTTTTATATTCCCTAATAGAACAATAATGCGTGGGGATCATTATTATTCTTCCCCCAACCAGAGACATATCTCGCTTGAGGGGTTATCAGCCCATGAATCTGGCCATGTTATTGACTTACTATTCAGAAATAATCCAAATGCTAATCACATAATCGACCAATTTATTATAGAGAATGAGAAGTTATTGTCAATTTATACTCCTAGTAGTTTTTACAGCAACGATGGATATTGGGGCGATGATGGGTGGTATGCGGAATTCAAACGTGTTATTGAATTACCAAGACCTTTGACTGAATGGGATGCGAATATTCTACCAGTAGCAGAAGTTGCGTATCCTTATATTAGGCGTGAGGTATTGGCAGATATGTATGCTGCAACCAGAATTATTGAGCAATACAATCGAGGAGATCTTCCACATTTAACGCAAGAGATGATAGTCGAAATTCAAACATTAACTCAAAATTTTCAAGAAGTACTAGATCAGTTAAATCAGATTTCACAGAATTAGGAGGCAACATGACTCAACGAGAATATTCAATTTGTATATGGTGTAAACATTTCAAAACAGCAACTAGGGAGAAAATGATTTCTCATTGTAAAGCATTCCCGGATGGTATACCTGAGGAAATCCTACACAACGAAAATACTGCTCTATTCGATCATCGTTACCCTCATCCAGAAGATGGTGGTGTTCAATTTGAACGAGAGGATGATATTGATAAATTGCTAAAATCCAGAATAATGCGTGATATTGTTCATATTTACCCCTACGATACAGAGCGAATCTGGCGTGTATTAAATGCGTTATTTTCAAAATATGATAAACGTAGGGAACAAGGCATAATGAATCCACCAATAACTGATGATAGTAAGAGAAATAACTAGTTGTGCATTTAGTATACTAATATGCCATTTATCGCCTACCAAACATGAAAAGGAGGTAACTATGGGAACAATAAGTTCAGGAACAGGTGAAGAAGTAACACAAGACTCTGTTGCACAGGGCAAAGTTGTTCGGGTAAAAGGGGCTGATGCAGCAAAATCAGCAGCTCGAAATTTTTTGGATACTGTAAAAGACATTGAAGTTGGTCTTTTGGAACAGGTCGCAACTTTAGAGGGACAAGTGACACTTCTTTCAGCTGAAAATTATGGTTTGAAGAGTGCGGTTGAAAGTCTCAAGAAGCAACTGTCCGATGCAAAAAAGGATTGTCATGATCCCGATTCACCAGAAGCGATGGCAGGTGAAGTCACACGACCACCCACGAATAGTCAGGGTACCGTTTCTGGTAGCGGACCGTTTTAGTTTATTGAAGAGAGAGGAAACTATGGCAACACAATTTAACATCGGTGTAGATTGGCGACGCAAGGGGGTGATTTGCTGGGAAGCACAACCCGGTGATGCACTCAATATCTTGCCTCAACCAATCCGTTACACCACCTTAGACTGGCGAACAAACACTGCTGACAGTATCGCTCGGCAGTCAGTCGATACTGACTATGGTTTTAACCTGTTTGCGGTGACTACCGGGGTTGGAACAAATAACGGTTTTATCATGGGCGAATCGGATGCCTCTGCTGTCGATACCATTCCGATCAGTGCCAGCACAAGCTATAGTCTGTCAGTGCGTGTCAAGGGTGTAAGTGGTTATACAAGTATACCCTTTATCCTGCGTGTGAAAGACCAAGCAGGAATAACACTGGTAACCTCGTCAGATACCAATCTGACAGCAGACTGGTCACAAGTATCGGTCACATTCACAACAGATGCGAGTGCGTCACATATTTATTTTGAGTTCATCAAAAATAGCCATGCAGCAGATGTGGAATTCCAATTAACCGGGGTGATGTTAGTCGAAAGTAGTAATATGCCAGCGGGTTATAACGCAGGTACAACAGCTGATCTGTATGATAATGTCACAGATGTTGTGAGACACCTTGACTGGTCATTAGGATTTCGTCAACCATATCAAGATGTAGGGCATCGCATGGTGCTTGAGATGCAAGTCGATAACACTGACAAACGCTTTTCACCAGACTATGCACCGGGAAGCAATAATCCGCTCGAAGGTTATGTTCTGCCATTACGTCCGGTACAAGTACGCTCGGATGATGGTACAAGCGAGCGGGTTCATTGGTCAGGTTGGTTGGAATCGATTACACCATCGGTAGGAAAATTAGGGGATCGTCAAGCGCAGTTGCGCGCCTCTGGACCCGAACATTTCTTCTCCAATGTCGATACAACCATTGAGATTCAGCAAAATAAACGCACAGATGAAATTGTGTCGCGCCTACTAGATGAAATCACGATTCCGCCTGCGTTGTTTGCAACGACTTTGCCCGATGTCACCGGATATTGTGAGATTGACAGTAATGCATGGGTCACAGGTAGCACCGTCATTGATAGTACGATTGATACCGGGAAAAGTACATTAGCCTATGCCGCCGATAACTGGGTTCGTCGTGGTAGTAAAAATGAGGACAAGCCGGACACATTTAACGTCTTTGCAGCTATCAAAGATACGGTAGCAGCCGAACGTGGACGTTTGTTTTTTGATCGCATAGGACAGGCAGTTTTCTGGAATCGTCACAATACCATCACCAATCGTACGATTACAGTGACGCTCGACGATGATATGCATGGGTTGCAGTATAACTATGCCGGACAAGGTGAGTTTGTTAATGATGTAACAGTGACTGTCTATCCGCGTACTATCAGTGAGTCAACCGACGAGACCTTGTGGCAATTGGAAAAACCGATCACACTACAACCGGAAGAAGAACGTCAGCTAGGTGCATCCTATCATGACGATTCGGATAACCGGATCGGTGGGCTGGATGTGTATCTCGATAGCATCGAATTTGCGGATAATGCCAATGGCACAGTGATTATTGAAGAAGAAGGCGCGAATCGTGCGATCTTGCTTCTGAAAAATTCAAGCAATCAGGATATTACACTTAATACCTGCATCGTTCGTGGTCAAAAAATCACGGATTTTGGTAAGCTTGATGCTGTTGCAGAGGATAGTCCCAGCCGATACCTCTATGGTCACCGCGAGATGACACTTAACTTGCGTGCCGTTGATAATCAAGATTTTGGGCAAGGTATCGCTGACTTTGAGTTACTTCGTCGTAAAACCCCAAGTGGTAAGATGCAATCAATAACCCTTCGTAGTCATGGTATTAATGGTGGGGGACAACACACTCATCAATTATCCCGCACGATCGGAGATCGCATCAAGATTATCGAGTCACAATCAGGACATGAAGCTGAGTACTTCATCATCGGGGAAAATCACAAGTTGGTTGATAGTATGACTCGCTTTGAAACAACATGGCATCTGGAATCGGCAACTGAGCAAAATTGGTTCATGATCGATGAAGATGATATCGTGGCGGATGCCAGTGTAGAAGGCGCAGCAGTCATTATCCCAATCTAATCCAAACCGAGCGCGGGGAGAACGGACTACTGGTTGTTTGGTCGCAATTGCAGACCGCTCCCTCGCCATGCACTCTGGTGAAGTATCAAATAAATCAAACTTATATTTCTTTTTAGGCTTGCTATTGAGCTAGCAGAGTCGTGAACATGTCATGTGGGTTGCCCTGTCAAAATTTGCCATTCACATGACATGACTGTTTTACTCACAACCATAGATTTGAAATGGAGAATACGATGACAAAACAAACATCACATAATCGCAACCATCTGAATACAACCCTGCAACGGTGGTATCTTGTCTCACCATCATGGCGACTGATCTCAATCATTTCCCTTGTGCTATTCAGTTTTGGTGTACTGATTATCATGCGTCCTGATACAACAACAAATCAGTTTATTGCAGAACAATCAGGTATCCAGATTGATTTTCTAGCAACTTTTTTCTTGTTGGCATCAGTCTTTGTATGGATGTTGTACTACTTCATCCGCAATTTGTTCGCAGTATTAGTCTGCCTCATGCCCCTAGTCCTATCTATATTTTATTTGGTCATTCAAATTGCTCAATCGGCGACTGCACCACTCTTTCACCTTGGGACAAGTCTGTGGTTTCTAACCTTATTGCTAGTTGTTTTCTATGGTGCCGGGGAGCTGGAAGAAGAACGTAAACTCTGTAGCCGTCTACAACAACAAAATAGGAACTTAACAGAGCAGTTATTACAAGCTAAGTCTCAACAGGAGACAAGAGAAAGTGAGTAAAGCAGTTGGAAGAACAAATCACAACAATCGGCATGATTCTACTGGGAGCATTTTATGCTATTGGCTATCTGTTGAATCGCCATCCTATTAAGAAAAGTCCAATCGAATCACAAATTGCAACAATTAATGAAAATCAAGCTGACTTTCTATCAAGTATAAGCTCGACAGCATCTCAGAGTACATCACTCAATGTCTTGTTGTGGGAGCGTATAGCGATGTTAGAGGATCTACAAGACAAAAATCAGCGCGAGATTGAGCAATTGAAAGAGGGTATACGGTTGAGAAATCAAAGAATTACTCACTTAGAATCTCAAATTCAAAAACTTCTACAACAATCTAAGTTACAAGAGCCTCAATAAAATCATAACGAAATGTGTTTTATTGCCATATGATCTCTCGCACCTTTTGCAGAATGGGTATTATGTTATTAGCTTAACACCTAAAGATATACTTGTGCTATAATTAAGAATATTTGTTCTATATTTAGTTGGGTGGGGCATGTCAATTTTCAGTCGATTCCAAGGCAGGAGTGAGTCTAAGCAACCTGTGCGAGTTAAAGAGATTATCGGTCGGGTTTCGTACCATGTAACGAATGCGTGGGCGCGGTTTCGGTCACATTTGAGTTTGGATCAGACACAGCCGGATTATGAATGGTGGGATAAGTTTCGCCGTGGTAAACAATCTGGGTTTGAATTTGCTGGGTTGTTTGCAAAGCCAATATCCGAAATTGTTGCATCGTGGGTGTTGGGTGATGTGATTGAAGCGCAGTTAGTTGAAGCAGACGACTACACCGACAACCTTCTTAAAAAATTCATGAAGCGCATCCATGGAAAGCTCATCACGATTGTGATTGATATATATGGGTTGGGCGATCAATATATTATTGTGAATCCTGATGGTAGCTTGAGCGTGCCATCCCCTGAGCTGGTCCATGTGGTATATGACCCATTGGATTACCGTAAAATGACCAAGGTGACGATTACGTCACGATTGCCTGATGCACAAGTCACAGATGTATATACAGACGATGCGCGAGTTATTACGATCAAATGGACAAACTTGAAAGACACATTTCGAGCCAATGAGGTCTATGAGTTTGCGAATTTAATCGGCAAGATACCGATTGTTCACCTGGCAAATGATCGTAGTGGGAATGAGACCAATGGTCGACCGATATATGAAGCATTATTCAAACTTTACGACCGCTACAACAATCTGATCGAAAAGATGATTGATGGTGCGGAGTTGATGGGAAACCCGTTCCCCGTGTTTGAAGGTGTAGACGACCTCGACGAAACGATAGATGCGAACAAGACATCGCCAACTGATACATTTTTAAATGAAGATGGTGTAGAAGAAGATCGTGTGCAAATCGACTTCGATCAGTTGCCTGCCATTTTTGTGGGGCGGGGTGGACGATTTACATTTGCAAGCCCGGGCAATGGGTTTACAGATGATATACGCAACACCTTAAAATCTTTGTTTATGTTGTTGACAGAGCATACACGAATTCCAGAGGCGGTATGGGGTTTGGAATTATCTTCAGCGCGGGCAACGGCACAGGAGCAAATGAAGACCTTTTATATGTATATCGTTCAGAAGCGGTTGCAACTTCAGGGGTTAGGTGCAGATGAAGATTTGCAAGCTGAAGCAGAAGGCGGTCTACTGGAGTTGTGTGACATCTGGTTGCGGATGCGAGCGTTAACTGATAGTAAGGTGAAAGTCGCACCTGTGGTACTCAAATGGTCTGAGTTGGCTCAAGAAGATGCTGAGCTGGCATTCAATAAAAATGAGTCGGCACATAACAAGGGTGTCATCACTGATGAGACATACCTGGCAAACCTCGGTATCGTTGAAGATGCTCAGGCTGAGATAGCTGATGCCGAAGATCAAATGACTGATGAAGGCGATCGCTTCGAGCAAGATATTCAGGATGCACTGAATGCTGAGCGAGATCCTATGCCAGAGGCGGCATAATGGCTACAACCACTACAGCCAATAACAAACGTATTCTTGCGATGGCGCAAAAGGGTTTTCGTAGAGACGTCCGCGCGATGTTTACGCAGATGGCAGAGCGTGTCGGTGCGGTGGTTTTGATGTCAGCTGATAGCGATGGAATGGTACCACGCAGCCAGCAAAGTTATGTACAGTCGCAAACTGGGGAGGTTATTGATAGTTATTTTCTCGGTGCAAATGACCAATTACTCTTTGGGAGTGGTTATCTTGCAGGGCGAGATGTTCGATCGCCGTATGGAGAAGATGGGATCACGCCACTGGCTGAATACCCACGTATTCTGAATAAGTGGATCGCGATGGCACAGGCAATGATGGTGATCGCAGAGTATAACTGGATGCGCCGGAACATCCCAGAAGATATTCAATTGTGGTTGTCAAGGACACCGAGTCGTGATGCACCCGTCAAAGAGATGATTGATGAGTTGACCGAAGAACAGATTGAGGCGTTGCGGTTATTTCGTCCAAACCCACTGGCAGAATATGAACCCGCACATACATGGGTCGATCCAAATGGGTATCGGCTGAGTGATCGTATTTGGCGTACTGATGTTGTGACACGATCTAAGCTCGATGGTATGGTTATGGATGCCATCAACGAGGGGATGTCGGCGGCGCGATTGGCGAAACGGTTGGAGCAATTCTTGATACCAGGACGTGCGAAGATTCGTACGAAAAAACCGTATGGTACAGATGCCTCATATGATGCGATGCGATTGGCACGCACTGAGATTGCGAGAGCTGGGAATCAGGCGGCGTTTATCTCAGCATATACCAACCCGTATGTTGATAAAATTGATGTACGACGCTCCGCAAATGGTGACCCAACATGTACGGTATGCCCGAAACATGCAACCATCGGGATTGGTGGTGAGCGATTGAGAGCGCCGTATTCGATTCATAGCGCAAATATTCCGGCATATCATCCGCATTGTATGTGCACGACAATTCCTGTTGTGACAGATAGCCCAGAAACCGTTACTCGTAATTTGAGAGCGATTATTGAGGAAGCAGGGCAGGGGCTACCACTACCAATACGGACTGTGTTGCAACCGCAAAATATGTTGCGCGATTTGCTCAGGGAGCCGATGTATCGAGAAGTGACTGAGTTTTTGGCGCAGAGTATTGGGCCGTAAATGAACAAAGATTTGCTGGCTCAAACAATAATGGCAAAATGCGACAGAACTAATTTAGGGTTAGTGATAGGCGGTTCATATGACATTTACAGAGTCGATGGAACAACAGGAAATGTTGAACAACTCATTATCTACATTGACACTTGTCAAGTACCCATTTTATGAAGACAAGTGTCTGAGAAGGTTTAGACAGCAAAAAGAGCAGGCGGCATCTTGAGAACCGTGTGAACACGGTAATGGCTATAGTAATAGATTTGGGTAGAGATCAGAACCTGATTGAAGTATAATAATCCTTATGAAAATTACAATCGCACCAATCCAGCCATCTGATTTTAAAACGATAATCCCGTTCATACGCCTAGTGTTTGATGATGCTGTGGCTCCCACCTACTCAACAGAGGGAAATCAAGAATTCTATAAGTATATTGAACTAGATGCCATTACTGATAGGTATTCAGGCAATCATTGGATGTTACAAGCCAAACAAGATAACAACTTAGTTGGAGTGATAGAAATTCGTGACAACCACCACCTGTCAATGTTGTTTGTTGATACCAAAAAACAACGACAAGGCATAGGAAAAAAACTGCTAAATGCTGCAATACTCAAAATCAAAGATGCTGTCCCCAACCAAAAGTCACTAACTGTTCATTCATCCCCCAACTCTACAACTGCCTATGAAAGATTTGGCTTCAAACAAATTGCGGACGAAAAAACTGTAAGCGGAATCCGCTTTATTTCTATGGAAAAGTCGCTCGAATAAGTTCGAATTCTCCTACATAATCCCTTAAAATCTCTATCAAAAGCGACAACCCTGACCTTTTCCCACACAATTGGGTATGTCTATGTTATATCTGGGATGGTTCAGTTGTGAAACGGGTACAATGGAACACATTATTGAAAGTCTATGTTGATCGTTGGGGCGAACTATAAGTATTCCAACTTAATATCGACTTGTAGTTATAGAAAATTTGTGCTAATATTTTTAAGTATGAAGTCACCTCTGGTGACTCACAGAGCCGAAACTGTGGTACAAAGTCTGGGATGGAGAGAAACATCACAAAATCGCTGAGAGTCGAGGTTGGAGACTAGACTCAAAAAGGTGAGAGTCAAACACCTAAAAAAGCCCTTCAGCGTCTTGAGCAGGCAGGCTAGGGTGTAGCCGAATAGTTCGTTAGTGGACGTGTAAAATAAAGATGTGGGTGCGAGTCCCACCGCGTCCAGTTGAGTTTGATCGTTCTCGTTAAAAACGACTCCACGAACTGAGGGATGTGTAAGAATGCCTCGGCAGGGTAGCGCCCTGAATTGGTTGTCGGCAAAACCAAATCGCGTGGATATATTAGGTGACACATCTATATATCTGGAAGCAACAGCGCACGCTTGTAGGTTCGAATCCTACCACGTGATCATTCATTTAAAAGGATTTTGTCAATGGTAATCTGCAATAGACGGTTACTCAGTCAAAATTCAAGAGCGCAAGCTGTAGATGTATCGCAATAGAATAGAATGACGACGAGACGGTCGTTAGGCATGCTACAGCAAAGATTATGCAGAAGAGACCTCTAGTGAGGTCTCTTTTGTTTTTTTGTGAAGAATAACACTATGGATTATGACCAGCGATCTTGTTGTGGGCTATAATCTGTCTTAGGAATAAGGTGTAGTGTTCCGTCCGTATCCCAAGGCACATTGTTCCCCTTGGGGAATTCTGCCATATAATCCTCTGCCCAAAGAAACAGGTCTATTGTTTCTTCATACAGGCGAATTACCGGATAATCTACAAGGCTATCTCGATAACTATCTTTATCCCTTCTTTTGCGATGGGTAGCTACTCCATCTACTTCAATAGCATATGCTAAATTCCAGTTACTACCACCGTTGTCATGTGAATGGAATATACCAAAGTCATGATGATATCCTTCAGCAAAAGGAAGCTGGGGAACAATACCAATTGCACTTGGCCCATGAAATCCAACAAATGGTTCAACAATCCAAATTGCGTCATGAATTGTGTTGTTGTATTGCAAGAAAGTGAAACTGGTTAGGCAATTTGTTGCTCCTTCGTGTCTACACGTTAGATCAATGTACGCACATAATCCGAGGATAGCAGCAATTTCGAGTTTTGATCCACATTGATTGAGCACATTATGAAACCTGTACTCAGCTTCAACTTGATCACTTGGGATAAGTAGGGGGTAGGGGCGCCAAGTAGTATCTACTATTTCACGCAAGATATAATCAACTTGCTTTTTGTTAATTTGTTGCATATTTATCTTTTCTGATAACTGTATATAAATATTACATTATCTTTGGTTTTATTGGCAATAGAACAAAGTAAAAAGCTGTGGATTTGCATTAAGCGAACGTTTGTGCTATATTAAGGAAGTAAAGAAAATACCTTTGCAACACGGCCACGTTGTCAACTCCTCCGGAGGGGTTTGTCAACGTTTTTTGTTTTTATATGGGAGTGTGTATGGAGATCGCACCGACTCTGCAACAAATTCATGAATATATGCTGGTGACGCAGTTTGGTGGGGGTATCCCTTGCCCGACTGTGCCAACGTTACCGGTGGTAGATGTCGACGCATTGACTGCTGGTGATGACGATCCATTTTTTGTGACGTTGCAGATTAGTGAAGTTGGGCGTGTCTCCAATAATAGTGTGATCTACGATGACGAGCTGGTGTCCATCATTGAAAACACAATCCGTGAGGGTGGTGTGCAAGCCTTAATGGGACATCTGCCAGAATCAGAGATCAGCACCGCATTCCCACATAGTGACAACTCATCAACCCCGCTCGCAGGCTTTTGGGTTGGTGTTACGCGTGTTGGTGAAATCTTGTGGGGCAAAGCCTACGTGCCACCAGGGAATGTTCGTACCTACATCCGACAACTCAAAGCAACCGGTGGGAAATTAGGTGTGAGCTTTTTTGGTAAGGCGTATGTCGAGGAACAAGATGATGGGACTCGTCGGTTACAGAACTTCGTTCTCGATACATTAGACTTTGCACCTCACAACCGCGCTTCGTTACAGCTCGCAGGCGATTTTGAAGTGACGACCGAAATTCAAACAGAAAACAAAGATGAGGAGGGCGACGTGCCTGAAATCACAATTAACGATGTTCCTCAACAAATTCGTGAGCAGATCCGCCAAGAAGCATTACGGGAAACACAAGCGACAGAAAATGCTCAACGCGTGCAGGAACTCGAAATACAAGTACAAACACAAGAAGAAACCATTAGCGAAATGCGGGAGCATGGTCGGGTGGTGACTGAAATTCATGCATTTCTCGGTGAAGATGCCGATATTGTCTCGGTTGTACGTGAGATGTATGAAACCATGACACGCTTGGCTGAGATCCTTGGTGGTGATGTCAATATCACAACGCGTGTTGAAGAATATCACCGCAATATTCAGGAGATGGAGCAAGAACGCTTCCAACATGCCGTTACATCAGCGGTGGCTGAATTCACAAAAGATTGGGTGGTTACCACAGATACTGCTCGGTCAAAAGTGGAAAGCTTTAAAACGGACTTCGAAAAATCCGTTCTTGCTGAGATGGGTGACAACCGAGATCAAAGCAAGGTCGCCGAAGTAGCGCAACAAGTCTGGGATAACGGCAAACAAGTTATCGCTGAGAGTGTGCGTGACTCTCTAATGGGACCGGGCGCATTTGTTGGTGGTCAGGGTGGTCAAACACCGGCATGGCAACCCGCAAGCGACGGTGACACCGCTCGTGCCAAGTTGGGTCTATAGGAGGTAAACCAAGATGACCGCTTTATCATTTGACGCAACTAAAATTAGCACTGATCCATTAAAAGGTGCAGTGAACAACAAATTTCAAGCCGCTAGTGCCATTACAGCACCCCTTGGCAAGGCTGTATATCTAGACACAGATGGCAAAATCGCACTCGCAGATGCCGATGTAACTGATGTCGAGGCGCGAGCAGTTGGTGTTATTACAGCTGTAAGCAATCAGTATGGTGAAAACGCACTCGCCACTGATGAGTGGTGCACTGTGACACAATATGGCCCTGTGTATGGGTTTTCAGGTCTGGCAGAAGGCACGTATGCATGGGTTGGTGCAACCGCTGGTGAGCTGGATGACACCGCACCAACGGGTGGCGCATATCAGTATATCGTAGGGCAGTGCCATGGTGATGACGTATTTTTTGTCAATCCGGGTATTTCTGCGCCTGAGTCGGTTTCGTAGCACATAAGGAGAAAATCAAATGGCAGATGTATCTGGACCATTAACGACATTAAATAATCAACTCCCAAGTGGTGTTGATGCAGGGCGTTTAGCGCAATGGCGACTACGACAAGGCACATCATATGCCGACTTTCGTTCAACTGTCGCTGGTGCATTTAACGCAGTCAACCAAGAACTACTTAATACTTGGGGCGACTTAATCTATATCACTGAAGAAGACATGATGGAGTATCCAACTGGCGGGACAACCGGTGAAATGCCTGAACTGACCGAGATGGATGTTGCTGAACTCGTCAAGGGTGAAACCACCGCACACATGATTGATCTCAAGGCCCATGGGGATGGTATTGGTGGTAGTTGGCGTTATTTCGAAGATATGCGTCAAGCAACCCTTGAAGCATCAATCCGTCAGATCGTCCAACGAGGTCGCAATCTTTTTGAAAAGAAACTTTTGACCCGTGCGATGACCAACACGATCAATACACTCGGTACCAATGGTAAAGATGTACCATTTGCAAGAGGTACAGGTGGTGGGGTTACATATGCCCCTCCGGCACATGGTGGTGAGACGTTTACAACCAGTCACAGCCACTATATTGGTGTAGATAGTGCATCCAAAGGCTTTGACGATGCACTAGAAGAGACAGCCGAGCATCTCTTAGAACATGGCCATATGGCTCCCTTCACGGTGAAAATTAGTTCGGCTGATGTTACCAACTACCATGCCTTAGCCAATTTTTCTAAACCTGTCTCTAGCAATGTTGTGTATGTCGACCAAGGTGGTGGGACCGGCCCACGATTTATTGAACGTGGTGAAATCGAACAAGTAGGCACTGGTGGCGCGGGATTCTATATTGGCAGCTATCAATCCAGCCGTGGTCTAATGCGCTTATATGCAACAAGCCGGATCCCAACCGGTTATCTTTTTGGCTATAAGACCTATGGTCAAAACAATGCAATGAACCCAATCGCAGTTCGTATTCGCCCATTAGTTGGCTTCGGTTTTTTCATCAATGAAATCGCTAGCGACAATGACCGCTTCCCGATAGCACGCATCCAAATTGAATTTGAATTTGGTGTGAGTGTCGGTATGGATCGTACCAATGGTGCGACGGCTTATCTGGTATCAGGTGGTAGCTGGTCAAATCCATCGATCAGCTAGGAAGTAGCAGACAATGAAATTGAACTGGGTTGGCAATGGATTTAACCAATACACCGGATACGGGCGTATGGGGGCGTACTTTGTGCGTGAACTCTGTGCGCTTGGCGTTGAGGTCATCCCAACCACAGTTCAAGCATTTGATGCGCCAGAGTGGCTGCAACCGATGCTATCTAATTTTGATGCTGATGCGCTAACGATTTCGTTGACATTACCGACATTGATGCCAGATATTGAGCATCAGTGGGGCTTCACGATGTATGAAGACACATCTATCCCTGATGGGTGGGCAGATTGCATCAACGAACGATGTGAGCGATTAATTGTGCTATGTGAACATAATGCCGAATCGTTCAAAAATGCCGGTGTCTCTGTGCCGATTCATATCGTACATGGTGGTACGGATCCGGATGAATTCCCTGTAATCGAATCTGACCCGACATCACCATATACATTTTTGTGTTTGGGTGACAGAGGTGTTCGTAAGGGGATTGAACAGGCGTGGTTGGCGTTTTTCGACGCATTTGATGATACCGATGATGTTCGGTTAATTATCAAAATTCGAGAGGGTAGTGAGTCTGTATTGAACTATGCAGAATTCACAGATCCACGCATCACCGTTGTGAGTGATGATGTCGAAACGATGGCAGATGTATACCGCATGGCAGATTGCTTTGTCTTCCCATCATTTGGAGAAGGCTGGGGTATGCCGCCACGTGAAGCAGCGATGATGGGCTTACCTGTGATCGCGACTGATACAAGCGGGTTGTCCGTGGGCATCGATAATTGGGCGATACCATTACGCGATTTTGTGCTTCGTCCTAGTCTTTTGAAATCCAAAGATGGGTTATGGGCTGTGCCATCGGTCAAGGGAATCGCAAACAAAATGCGGTGGTGTTACGAGAATCAATATCAAGCATCAATGATCGGGTATGCATCTAGCGAATGGTTGCGAGCGAATCAGACATGGGCTCATTCAGCACAGGCACTCAAAAACTTAATTGAGGAATATGTCTAATGCCAACTCTAACCGAAACACAACGTTCTAGCCTTCGCCGTAAGGTTGGTGATCCTGCAGGTGATGTGTGGACAGCTGACGAACTCAACACAATTTTCACTGAAGCTGGTGGTGACATCAATGAAGCGATTGCTATTTGCTTTGAAGAGCTGATGGTCGATGCAGCGAAGTTTGCCGATTACAAACAGAATGAGTCTGAGGAGAAGCGATCTCAGATTTTTAATAATCTGGCTAAATTAGCTGACCGTTACCGTGGTTTGTCAAATAGCCAGCAATCACAGGTGCGTATTGTCGGTATGAAACAACGTCCTCCGAGAAATAAACGGATACCAAGAGACCAACGCAGTCGTAAGCGGAATAGACCGATTGGGTGGGACTAATGGCGAATTTTCATGCGTGGTTAGGTCAAGGCAACAACGCGATTAATGCGACTAGCCGTGCAGTCGATGCGTGGAATCGGATTAACCGTAACCCAACGAGTGTGACTCTGGTGCGTGGTGCTGTCGAGTTATCTGCGCAGATGATCCGCATTGAATTTGATAATCAAGTCGATAGTGAGATCAACGGTGATGGCGGTGGTATGTCATCACGACGCGATGCTGTGATCTATGGTGTCAAAGGGCATCCGACTGTGACAGATACAGATATTCAACGTGGAGATCGGTTTGCAATCAACGGGAAACGCTATCGGGTTGTGCAAACGATTGATGTCCCAGGTGAAGTTCAAGCAACTTGTGAGGTGTTGGCATGACATCTGTTCAATGGAGTGGTGTTGATGATATGGCCAAGCGCATGCAGGAATATGTCAAAAAAGTTGAGTTTGCTTTGGTGCAAGTTGCCACATATTGGAAAGCAGTCTTCGAGAAATACGCCAAAGAGAATGCACCTTGGACAGATCGATCGACAGCAGCGCGTACAAATCTGCACGGGTGGGTGAATCAGCTTTCCAATGATACCGTAGAGCTTTATCTTTCACATGGTACTGGTGACCAAGGGACTAAACAAATCCCTTATTCGGTTGCCTTAGAAACGATGTATGGTGGGAAATACGCCATCATCTGGCCAACCATACAGGCACATCTTAAGCATATAGAAGACATGCTGAAAGGTATTTTTGGGTAATGGCAACTTTAGCAGACGCGGTTAAAGCATTGTTAAACGCAGACGCAACCTTATCTGATCTGTTAACAGGTGGTGTCTTCAACGCATCTGATTTTACGTTTGATGGTGGTGGGGCAGATGAGATTCCACGCCAAGCAAATGGTGTGCTAGTTGATCCGTTTGCAATTATTCGGTTCAAGTCAATTGACCCCAAAGGACCCTATCTTATCGGTGGCGAGTTGCAAAGTATTGAAATTTATATTTATGACAACGTGGGATATACCACGATTGAGGCGAGCATATCTCGCATAAAAACATTATTGCACAACACATATATCGATGCTGATGACCGAAGTTTGGTTTTTTTGATTCTGGGTCATATCAGTGGAGAGGGGAATGCTGAAGAGTTTGGCAATATCCCATTTAAGTTCATCCGATTTATGAATACACAAGTGAGATAGGAGACTATCATGCCAGAATATGGTGATGTCATTCAAAATATTACGTCTATGTATGTCGCCACTTTAGGGAGCGATAATACATACGGTACGCCCTCATATATTGATTATGGGCAACAACTCAGCTGGGAATACGAATCTGATACCGATGAGATCAAAGCCTATGGTCTAATTGTCGAATCAATCAGTATCCCAATTAAAGCTACTGGTACGTTTATGCAAGCCAGCATGGATCTAACAAGCTATGCCATTTTAACTTCCAATACCGCCTCTGAAAGTGCTACGACACCCGATCGTGTTAAAACAGTCGATCAAGCTGTCGGTGGGGCAGGTTTACCATACTTTGGCATTATTGCGGCATTTGCATCCACAAATGGTTCGAATGTAATCGCTGGCTTTCCGAAAGCCAAGTTATCTACGATTCCTGGTTTTAGTGTCGAGCAAAATACATTCCGTACAAGCGAAGTGGGTATTGAGATGTTTGCACCATCTGTCACTGTCCGTAAAGTATCTCGGTACAAAAAATATGAGACCGCTGCCAATATTCCGGCAACGCCTAGTGACTTCGACACATTCTTTAGTGGGATGTTCTCATAATGGCTAAACAAAAAAAGCTTGAAATTACGCCTATCTCTGCATGGCTTGAAGACTACGAACTGGTCGAAATGCCTTCTGGGAAAGTTGTTGGGCTTCGTCAGGTTGATGTTCTCAGTATCATCACGGCTGACGGGCAAATTCCGAATGTTTTGTTGCCGATTATTCAAGGCAATATGACACCGCAAGAAGCTGGACAGATAGAAATGTCATTTGAGGATTTAAAACCACTCAATCAACTGCTAGGTCGCCTAACCCGTGCTTGTTTTGTAGAACCAGCGATTGTTGAAGATATGGAAGATGTCAAACGGGGTGACGGTATCTTGGTGGATATGGTGCCGTACAACGACAAAATCTCGCTGATTGCATGGAATCTGGGAGGGCAAGCGCGGGTCGATGCGGCACAGACGTTTCTTGAGCAACAAGAAGCAGGTGTGGTCGGTGTACAACCAAGCAATAACGTTTCACCAGAGTCCGAGCCAGATTCTTAATATCCACAATCCTTGGATGGCATACCAAATTGATGAATCTGTGCTGTATTTTGGTCGCTGGGTTGAAAGTAAACTGAACGAGCGTGATAAAAAGGGTAAACCAAAGCACACGATTGATAGCATATTTAACAACTCAACCAAAGCTTCGGCAACAGCATTGTTTGAAGCATCTGACGCAGATGTCATTGACATCTAATTTTTTGCGATAAATATGAACAAATGATCTATGGTACTTAACTCACAACAGCAGGGGTTCAACCTCGGCAACGCACATGGCAAGGTCATTCTTACAACGAATGCAGCCGAAGCCATGCAACAAGCACAACGTGAAGTCCAAAACGGCGTTCGTGGAATTGGTGCGTCCCTGCAAAATATTGGTGGTGGGTTATCTAATATGGGTGGAGCCATGACTGCATGGACCGCTCCCATTGCAGCTGTTGGGGCTGTTGGCATTAAGACGGCAGCAAGCTATGAATCTGCAATGACCAATATTGCTGCAAGAACAGGTCTTGCAGGTGAAGAACTAGAAAAAATCCGACAAAAAACACTTGAATTAGGATCTGAAACCAAATTTAGTTCTCAGCAAGCTGCTGATGCTTTTCTTCAACTTGTTACCGCTGGTTTAACAACAGAACAAGCATATGACGCTGTTGACAGTGTATTGTTGGCAGCAACAGCATCTGGTGAAGATTTAGGAAGAATGGCAGACCAAGTCACAAATGTGATGTCTGCTTTTCAATTGGAGGCTTCTGATACAGCATCGATAGTCGAATTTATGAATAGTGCAGCAGCGGCTTCACCGTCTACTATGGGACAAATGGGGGAGGCATTAGCAGATGTGGGTGGTTTGGCGAAGAGCTATGGTATGGATCTCGAAACCACATCATCTGTACTCGCTATTTTCGCTAAAGCAAACATACGTGGGACAGAAGCATCAACAAAACTGCGCTCAATGCTCGACGCAATGAACGCTGGCACTGAACGAAGCGAAGGTGCTTGGAATGCATTAGGAACATCACTTTTTGATGCGAACGGTAATGCCCGTGACTTTGCTGATGTAATTGAAGATGTTAAAAAAGGGTTGCAAGGTAAAACTGAAGCTGAAAAAACACGGATTATAAAGGACTTAGCAGGTTCATATGGTTTAAGCGCATTTAATGCTTTGTTGGCAAGTGATGGTATTGACGAAATGCGTCAAACATTGTCGGAACAAGCTACTGCAGCCGAGGTCGCTGCAAAGCAAGAAGAAGCTTTTGAATATCAACTCATTAGCTTGATGGGATCAATTGAAAGACTTAACATCAACTTCTTCACACCGTTTATGAATGATGTACTTAAGCCATTTGTAAAACAAGTCATAGATATTGTAAATCATATGGCTAATTGGGCAGAAGCCAATCCGCAAGTAACAAAAACAATCGCAGGATTAATGAGTATAGTGCTCGGGCTAGGACCAGCTTTATTTATCGCAGGTAAAGCCGTTACACTGATCGGCATCTTAGTAGGTGCTCTAGCATCACCGATCGCTCTGGTTGCTGGTGCTATAAGCGCATTAGTTGCTGCATTTATGGCAGACTTTGCTGGTATTCGTACCTTTTTGATACCAATACTCGAACAGATCTGGCAGGGCATTAACCGGATTGGTTTTGCAATTAGAGCTTTTGTTTCTGACTTTCAAAATTACGGCATAGCAGAAGCTATTCGGGGGATATTTGGGACTGGAACGGATGAACGAGCTGAGAGCACGCTTGAGGGTGTGCTCGTGGCATTCGGGATGTCACGTAAACATGCTATCCAAGCTGTTGATTTCTTAGTATCAATCATCGCGAATATCGAGAAACAACTAAGAAAACTATACACAATATTTCGGCTTTTCAAAGTTAGCTTACGTAGTCTTGGTCTTGTTAGGACGATTAACCTTGTTTTTGGCGATAAAGTTGCTGGGGTTATTGAGAAATTCGTCAAAGTGATAGATCGTGCAAAAGAAGGGATTCGAAGTATTTACAATGCAATTGGTTTCTTCGTTGCGGATATGCAAAATTTTGGTTTAGCAGAAGCAATTGCAGGTATATTCGGCACGGGATCATATGGGGAAACCGAGCAAGGCTCATTAGAAGGTGTTTTGGTTGCATTTGGGTTGTCACGCGATAACGCTATCTCAGTTGTAGATTTTCTAGTCGGTATATTTACCAGCGTTCGCGACACAATTAGCAGTGTTGTTGAAACTTTGCGTCCACTGTTCGTTCAAGTGGGTGAGTTCTTAGGCAATATCTTTGCGAGTGTAGATCCTGAAAAACTCTTTCAAATCGGTCGTATCTTATTATCACTAACCAGCCCAATTGGCATTGTATTAACAGCACTGCAAGCTCTTGGTGTCGATTTAGGGCAAGTCTTCCAAGAGGGTGTTGCTGGTGTAACTCGCTTTTTTGAAGCGCTCAACAATGGCGGTACTGTCTTTGATGGTCTCCGAGCTGCATTTGGAGAATCAGGCTTTATTGATGCACTGGAAACTGGTTTAAATAATGCAATTACATTCATTCATACAGTCGTTCTACCCGGTCTACAAACCTTAGCCAATTGGTTTATGGTCGATGTTTTGCCCGGTGTCATTAGTTTTATTCAAACAACAATCATCCCCGGTGTACAAAGCTTCATTGATATTCTGAAAAAAGTATGGACTGATGTCTCTCCATTCTTAGGCTTTTTATTCAATTGGTTTATAACAACTGGATTGCCTCTAATTATTGATTTTATCAATGTAGGAGTAATCCCAGCAGTACAAACATTTGTTGACATATTGACTGGTATTTGGATAGCAGTATCACCAGCTTTGACAGCCTTATATGATTGGTTCATCACTTCTGGATTACCAGCAATCAGGGATTTTATCGCAGGTCCTTTTACTCTCGCTTTAATCAGTATCCGAGATTTCCTTGCTGGGTTTTGGGCATCTGTAAAAGTTGGGGTTGAGCTGTTCCGCGACAAGTTAAAAGAAATTATGCAGTGGATTACAGACAATGTACTTCAACCATTTCTAGATTTCTTAACAAGTTTAATTGACACAATCAATAGCATCCCAGAGACAATTAACAACGCGATTGGCGGGTATCAGCAAGCTGGGCAGGGCATCCAAGCGATAGCACAAGCTACTCCTGAACAACGTGCAAACCTCGATATTTGGGGCGCAATCCGAACTGCCTTCCCGAGCCGCGACAACGGCGGTCATGGTCTTGCTGGACAACCATATTACATTGGCAAGGGTGCACAACCAGAAGTTTTCATACCTGAAAACAACGGAACATTCATCCCTAACATCGACAAACTGCTTGCAGGTGCGGGAGGTGGTATGACCATCAACGGAGATATTGTCGTGCAAGGTGCAAGTTCATATTCAGAAGGAAGACAGGCAGGGCAGGGTGCTCTCGATGCAATTATGGAACGGTATAGAGAGCGGGGGAACTAATGTATCGGGTGACTCGGTTTGTTGTGCCATCGGACAACGGTAATATTTCATACAATTTGCAGTATGTGCAAGATTGGCGAGATAACTTTGGGGATCTTGTACCGCGGACAACACGTCTGCCGGGTACACATGGTGGATTTGATGAATATGGTGTGGATGAAGCACCTGCTGAAATTGGTAATGTGCAAGGCACGCTAAAGCTAAAACATTCGCTCTCATCCGACATGCGGCAATGGCTCGACTCTCTACGATCTATGTCACGGCAGAAGAAGGGGCGGTTGTATATGCAACCTGTCGATGACTCTGCACAGCAACGGTGGTGTGTAGCGCGGTTGAATAACTTAACAACCCCTCACAGCGAGCAATCTCACACAGGTGTGATGATGCAAGCTAACTTTAGCTTTCAGGTAAATGATCCGCATTGGTATACACAGGGCACATCTGCCCCTGCTTGGGGATTCTTTAGTTGGGGAGATGGTACTGTGTGGGGCGGTAGTGCAGTAGCGCAATCTGTCTCGGGTGTTTCTACAGATTTGACTGAAAACGTCATGGGGGGCACCGTCGAAACACTACCAACAATCACAATTAGCTGTGATACAGGGCAAACCGCACAGAATATTATTATTCAGCGTCTGGTTGGTGGCGTGATAAAAGACCAAATTACTTACACGGATACTTTAGGGGCAGGTGACAGCGTAGTGATCCAGTGTCGAGCAAAGTCTGTGAAGAAAAATGGCGTAGGGTCGTATGCAAATTTAACAGCCACCCGTGCTCAGTGGATGCGCCTTAAACCTGGAGCAAATTCCATCAGAGTATTGATGGCAAATAGCGGAGATGTCGCCAATATCAAGTTCGCATATCTTCATGCATATGTATAAGGGAAGACATTATGACAACAGTTGCAAAAACAGCCGTCACATCAGATAAGTCTGAACTGGTTGATGGCGATTTATATGAAGCAAACGCTACGGATGTCACAACACCGCTGATTGACCTTGAAGATTACATCAAGGCTGGTCACATGAGTGTTTCAGCTAACGATACGCATCTTGGTACACTCATCGAAAAATTGGTTGTGTCAGGTGATGGGATTGTACGATCCGAACAGAATGATGGTGCTGACGAGACCTTACAGTTGAATCTATCAACAAAGCTTGAAGCACTGAATGCACTGTTGACCTCACTCGGGAAAGTCGGGGCATCTGCGATGGACTCGACAGGTGTGCCGAGTGGTTATATACCAAGAGCAAATGGATCGGGTGGTGTCTCATATGGTGCTGAAGGTGGTGGTGGTGCGCAGCCGATTGACCTCACGGGAACTGCTGGTGAAGCATTGAGTGAACGCGACATGGTGTTCCTCGATGAGAGTGACGGGCAGTGGTACAAGATGGACATCGACGCAACAGGTAGCATTCTCGCGGGTAAATGGCGCGGGTGTGTTAACGAGTCTGGTGGTATTTTGTCAGCTGCTAATGGTTCGATCAGAATATTAGGTGAAGTTAGCGGATTTACGGGGTTGACGGCGTGGAATCGGGTTTATGCTAACACCTCCCCCGGTGGCTACACACAGACGAAGCCAAGCGTTACAGATGGCGGTGGGCAGATTGCTGTGGCTGAGATTGGGATGGCGGTTAGCACGACTGCAATATTGATTAAGCCGGAGCCGATTTCGTATATCAAACGTAAGACATTAGCCAACAATGCCACGATGACAGTTGAACATCATAGCGACCCTAAGTCACGTCAACGTGAGATCCGAGCGTATGTTGGGACGACAGTAGCAGGATCATCATTGGCGACGTATGCGAGTGGTAACCAAGATGACTCTGTGTTATTGCGTCGGGCTGCGCTGGGTGGTAGTACGACTAGTCAGAGTTCTGATAATGTTGATGCATTGGTTGGTAATAACGGTAGTTTTGATCGTGCACAGGCACAGGGTTTTCAGCTAACGGTTGGCGGTGAGTTATCAGAGATCACCGTTAAGTTTGGGGCGAATACAGGTTCTCCGTCAGGTACTGTTACATGGACAATTGAGACAGATAGCGCAGGGAGTCCGTCTGGGGTTGTACTGAGTACGGGTACATTTACGCCTACGGCAAGTGCAATTAACACGATAACGCCAAGCGGTGGTGTGATATTAAGTGCATCAACACAATATTGGCTAACTATAAGAGCGACGGCCCCCCAAGCTAGCGGCGTGGGTTGGAACTTACGAATTGATACAACCGGCTCAGGTTACACGGGTGGTACTCGCTGGTTTAGCGGTGATAATGGCACGACATGGAGTAATGAAGACGTAACAAACTTTTTGTATTTCAGTGTGACGGCAGATGCGACGACAGTTAAAGACAAATTGTCACAGAGCTTCCAAGTGACGGGGGCGCAGACACTTGGCTCAGTTAATTTGTGGCTTAAGAAAGTTGGTAGCCCAACGGATACGATGACGTTACGGATTGAGACAGATAGTGCAGGGAGTCCGTCGGGTACGCTGGTTGATGCGAATGCGACAACCACAGTTAGTGAGTCTACCCTATCGACCTCTTATGGCGATATTTTGTTTACATTTGCGAGTTCGTTTAGCATCAGTGGCTCGACAACATATTGGTTGGTGTTGAGTACCGACCGAAGTGCATCAGGTACGGATTATGTTGAGTGGGGTGCTGATTCGTCTTCGCCGAGTTATGCAAATGGTGAGATGAAAAGTGAGGCATCGAGCACGTGGTCGGCTGAGTCAGCGGATGCAATATTTGAGGTATTTGCTGAAGGAACGCAGTATGATGAGCCGTGTGTGATTGGGCGGTGGTCTGGTGGCACTCGGGACTGTGCAGTTAGATTCGATGATGGGTCGGGTAGCAATGGCAACACGCAAACAACATTTAAGAATGTGACGGGCGGATCGTTGGACTTCGTCTGTGAAGTAGAGGTGGCTTAGTCATGGCTAAAGAAATTACATATCAAACACCAAGTCCGCAGGTTGATGGGCGGATTAGTGTCAATTATTTGGTCCGCGAGAATACGACGGTTAAAGTCGCCGGGTTACTACTTCCGGCTGGAACGGATGTCGATGCTTATGGTGAGACGAATAAGGACGCGCTGTTTGCTGGTGGTGTGGATTTCCCTAGTGAGAGTGCATTAGTTTCGCCTGTGGCGGTTTTTGAAGCAATCAAGGGACGTAAGGCTCGATCTGTTCATTTAAAGGCGATATTCTCTGCATTTGCCTTACTAAAACTTGATGGGAATATTACAGATATGAAGGTTGCCGCATTACAAGCTTATCAAGATGATAGCGAGCAACTTGCAACACTACAGGCATTTATGACAAAGTATCAAGCCGCGAGTGAAGATGATCGCAATGCGCTGGATGCAATTGCTATATTTGCCGTAACGAGCTTAATTACAAGCCAGTAGGTGTGTTGTGATTATTTATGCTGATGTATATGACCCGAGTGGTAACAAACTAGGAGATGGGCCAGTTGACTCACTCACCAGTGTGTCGGTCAAACGTCGACTAGATGCATCCGGATCTGTTGAGCTGTCATTTCCTTTAACTGACGAACGTGCCAATGATCTCATTCAAAATGAGCGACGGGTGCGCATATATATCGAGCATAACGAAGTCGTGCGTGAGTTAGGGCGGGGGGTGATTCGTCGCAAAAGCAAGAGCGATCCAGAGTCGAACGCGACATTGACCGCATCAGGACCTGATGACATGGTCGAATTGACATTCCCATCATTGGGGCGTAATAGAGCATATACAAACCAAGCGTTAAGTAACATTGTCAATGATATTACCGCAGAAGCCAGTGGGTGGGGCGCAACTGTTGATAGCGGTCTTGGCGACTATGCCGTTCGGTTTGATGGGGGTAACCCCCTACAAGCGCTAATTCAAATTGCTGAGCAGAACGGGTTGCATATTCGTCCATCGTTAACTGCTAAAACGATCGAATTAGGTGCATTTGGCAGTGACACCGGGTTAATCGCATTTGGACGGATGATCAACATCAATGATGCTGTTGAACGTAACAATAGCCTTCTACCAATCGAGCGTATTGTTATCGATGAAGATACCCGAAATATTGTCAATTGGATTATACCGATTGGTGGCGGTGACGGTGATGCTGCGGTTACATTAAAAGAGGCATATGAAGCTGGTAATCGCACAACTGGTAATGGATATCGCTATAACATCCAACAAGTAACGATTAATGGTCGTACTGAATATGCCATTTCGGATGCATCAAGCATCAGCACATACGGCCAAATCGAGAAAAACCCCGTCAAATTTTCTAAAATTGTCCCTATTTCCAACTCAAAGGCGAATTTGACATTAGCATCTGAAGCAGTCTATGATGCAGCTTCTGCATGGCTCGAACGCAAAAGTGTCAAGCTCAACACCTACAAGATTAACGTCAAAAAACCACGTACCACGATTCGTCCCGGTGACAAGATCACGCTAGATTACAAAGGATATGTAAAGCGCACAGGCACAGACGCAGAATTTGCATTTGTTGACATCCGAGATGACTTCTGGGTGATGGAAGTTGAAGAGCGTGTGTCTACATCGGGTGTGTCTCTATCCCTTACAATCGCAAGTATCGATGAACATGTCAAAGATGCTCAGGATGTTGTGGTTGGCGCGATCGAAGCAATTGATATTCGCAATATCCAGATTCAACCATACCCGAATGTTTGGGGATATGTGTACCAGCGACAGATGGATAGCAATCATAGTGCAATTGTTCCAGTACGCGTTGACGAAGCAATTTTGAGTATTCATCGCTGTTCTCTATACATCACAACCCGCCCGTTCCGATCCACTGCCAGCGCGGCAAGAAGTGGTGGTGCAGCTGCGACGACAAGTGCGGGTGGAGGCGATCATCGGCATCGCATGTTTGCTCAGACTACGAACACCTATACATTCCCTGGAAGTGGTAGTAATCCGGCTACCTTACCAGCTCGCGTATTTAACGCTTTGCAAGCAGACTTAATAACACAAGCGAGTGTTGTCCTTTTAAATGCGGGGAGTTTGGATTTGTACACAGATGGTGCATCCGGTGAGCATACCCACACGATCAATCTACCGAATCATACCCATGAGCTAGACTACGAAATTAATGACGATACCGATTACCCTGATAGCGTTGGCATTAAAATCAATGGAGTGGATCGCACCACTGCATTAGGTGGACCATGGGGAGTTGGTGGGTCGGCAATTGATATAGAAATCGACATCGCGCAATACATCGAGAGTGCAGCAATATTCCAGCAACGGCATCAAATAGAACTGTACTGTGATAGCGGGCAGGGTGAAATTGAGGTTGAAGTTGAGATGCAAGCCATTATCCAGTTTTTGAAGTCTAGTTAGTATTATGATATACTAAAACAGAACAAATATTCTAAATAATGATCAAGGATTTACTGTGTCTGATATACCAGTAACAACAAATGAACACATCACTGAGTTGCAGTTACAACAGGCAATTCGTGATGCTATTTCTGGTATTCAGGAGAGTATCTCGGGTGCCAACAAAGCCTTAGAAAACAAAATGCTGGGTGCTGTTGATGCGCGGATTGATGCGGTTAAGCAACATGTGGAAGCTGTTGACAAGCGCACCCAAAGTGATGTAGAGCGGCTTGAGCGTCGGGTGGATAGCAAAATTGATGCGCTTGACGAGAAATTAGACAAGCGACTTGATGAACAATCTCAGACATTGTTGGAAATCAAGGAAATGTTGCTACAGGAACAGGCACAATATTCAGTGTCATGGAACACTGCATTTGGCAGACTAGAAACACTGGAAGCAGACGCCGAACAGCGAAAACTCGATGTTGCATTGATTACCTCGAACCAACAAGCGTTGACCATGGACATCCATGGTGATGCGGATCGACCCGATACACCCTCTCTTTGGAAGATGTTAAAAGAAATGTCGGCGAAGACCAGCGACATTTTAACAGTAGCGACATCCAACAGCAGCCGTATTGCTCAGCTGGAAGAGACATTACAAGCTGTCTCACAAAACACCAGTCGCATTCATCTGATTGAAGAGAAGATCCAATATTGGCAACGCATCAAAGATACGACTATCAAGGCAGGGCAGGTGGCGTCTCAATATCTATTTAGCCGAGTGGGTGCCGGTATAGCCGGGGTTGCTCTTTCAGCAAGTCTAGCATCTCTTGACCCGAATATCACAGATTTAATCCGCAATTTTTTGACCTATCTTATTGGAGGATAACATGAGAAACATTGTGAAGTTGATTGTACTTTTTTTGATGCTATTTGCATTGACAAGTCCAGCATTTGCCCAGGAGTCTAATACATTCCAAAGTGATCTAAATGCCGTATTTGCCACTGTTCTTATTGTGGTTGTGATTGTATTTGGTGTGCTTTCTGGATCGTTGCTCTATGTCATTCTAGCGATTTCGAAGAATCCGATCATCTTACAAGCTGCTGAGCGTAGTTATGATAATGCGCGAAAAGATACACAAGACTTAGTTAAGATGTTGCATACCTCGCTTGAATTAGCCGAACGACTAGCCACATCCGTCGTACCAGCCGATAGCAATATTGCCATTGGCATTGATAAAGCCGAAGATATCCTAGAAGAAATTGTTGATGGTGAGCCATTTAATCCGAATGATGCAAATTCAGCGGAGACTACTTAAGGTAGACATCGTCACAATAAAACAAAGCTAGTGAGACAACCTTCTTCGCATTGACCTTGCCACGCCAATGCACGATGACATCTGGCGCAGTCGCCTTAACTAGAGTGGCGATTTTGCTGATTGTTCGAGTTGTATCATCGTTGATATACACTGAAATGCTTGGGCGTTTATATTCATCTGAGTCATAAATCTCTGCATATGCTGCAATATCGATAGTGTGATCTTTTTGGGTGAGGTCTTTATACAAGCGCTCTGCACAAGATGATGCTACGATAGCTTTAGAAGCGTGGCCTTTGGCGATTACGAATTCTCCTGAGTTAAAGAACCCGGATTGTTTGTTTTCTAGGTAGTCTCGTAATCTTTCCAGATGAGGGGCCACAGATGTATTTAAGGTGATATGAGGTGAGGGATCTGGCATGGTTTTGCTTCCTATTGTGTGTGAATATGATACGTCTATTGTACATGAATCCTGAGATTTATGCGATCTCTAAAGTATATTAAACTTTTTGATTAAGGACACCTTTCAGGGGTGAGCAGGACAAAACATAGTATAATTAACATATATAGGGTAGCGGGTAGGCTTCAGGGGTGAGGCTTGCCCGCTATTTTTGTTTTATGAGTTATCAAGGTAACGATACTCGAAACCACTAATAATGGTGGTGTCCATATTGCGTCGTAACATAGCTATCTGAAACCCAATGTAGAACATATCGAAATTGTTGTTATTGAATATCTGTGCAAACATATCATCTTTACTATCTGTTTGACTCATCCATTTATCTGCTTGCATTTTGTCGAAAATGTCTTTTACCGTTTTTCTATCCCAATGATATACACCGTTGTCATCGGTTGTAATAGGGTAGTCATTACGTGTACACCACGACTCGACAGCTTTAGCTATATTCCCCTCGGTTTCACCATCAAAAATATCCATGTTCTCTCCAAGCTATTTGGCATTCTATTAGATTAGTGAGTATCTGAGATTGGTTGAATGACTTGGCGTGGGAAAGCACAACTTCAGGTGAAATCGAGATTGAGACTATCCCTGACGGTGACTTCCAAAAAATCGTTAATGTTAATTCATGGGAAGGCAAGACAGCTTAACAGACCAAAGCCTTGCTGTCTTGCCTAGATGCTGCTAACTCCTCAGGAAATGAGGGGTTTTGAGTTTACTCTGATTTATCTGTAGACGAAGGTAGGTTATCTGGTCGTCGATTCTCATGCCAGCCAAGACGTGGGGTCACCGAATTAGTTCCCATGCTCATCCAGTGTTGTGCCAATCGATGTACAAGTTCAATTCGGTCTATTTTTGGTAGGTTAGGAGCATGTTCGTCAACATATGTCTCTGCTTCGGCAATATAGATATTAATGATCTCGACTTGTAGAGTGGCTTGTTTTTTCTGGACTTCCATGCGCTTTATTTCAAGATCAAGCTTTTTGTTTTCGGCATCTGCAATAATGGTTTCTAATTTTGCCCGCTCTACTTTAGACTGATTAGTGCTATCTAATCGAATTTGAGCTATCTGTGATCTAACTTCCTCGGTTTTTAGTGCATATGCTAACTTACGTTCTTCAATATCAATATCACGCAATGTAGCTTCTTGCCCACGCTTACGAAATTGGAACAACTCAATTAATGATCTAATAAAATCACCCATACCAATAATCTCTATCTTGGGCGCTTCGTTATGTATCTGGATTACTCGCAATCCGTTAAAGCCTTTACCCGTCAACTCACTATGGATACGTCCAAATACTTGAAAGTCTTGAAGATAGGGCACAATATCATTAGCTAAATTGTCGGGCGTAATGTTGGTCAGACCTTCTAATGTGATGTAGCGAAGATTATCACCCGCGATTTTCCATAAAACAGAAACAATCAAGTCAATGATAGATTTTTGTTCCGAACCAGTAATTTGTATTTGCACATTGAGAGCTTCATCAAGTGTATTTGCAAGTATTTTTCGATATGCTTCGTTTTGTCTACGTATAGTGTTGTTACCAATAGAAAGTATAGATTCAACAATCTGATAAAAAGCTTCAAGAATAGATATGAGGGATGATGCAAGAATGTAAGTATCATCACGGTCAAGGTCACTGGCAAGGGCACGGGCACGGGCAAGGAAACGGTCAAGTTCACTGGCAAGGTCACGGGCACTGGCAAGGTCACGGGCAAGGTCATCGGTAAATTCAAGGGCGCGGGCAAGGGCGTGGGTACGGGCAAGTTCAAGGTCACGGGCAAGGACATTGGCACTGGTACGGGCAAGTTCAAGGGCACCGGCAAGGAAATGGACAAGGTCACTGGCAAGGTCACGGGCACGGGCAAGGTCACGGGCAAGGACACTGGCACTGGGACGGGCACTGGTAAGGTCACGGGCAAGGACACTGGCACTGGGACGGGCACTGATGCAAATTGATAATGCTAATAAATCTAATTGAAGAATATTCGTCTGTGGAATTTGTTTACCTAATTGCTCAAGAGTAGAAATTTGATCTATTCGCGATTCTAAAGATAAGATTTTATCCTCAGCCATTTGATGATGACCTTCACGCAACTGCCGTAAAATTTGAGCAATGAATTCTTCTTGATCTTCGCCAATTTTTGTCACCACCATTTTGCTAATCCTATACTCCATTAATTGTTTTTAGTAATTAAGTATAGCCTACAAATAGCCGACGAGCGAAACAAAAAACGCCCTACCGAAGTAGAGTGTTTCTGTCTGGGTCGGTCGTATAAGCCGCATTTTGTCCTTGCTCAGTAAAATTATTAGACGCATAACTCGATAGAATGATTCCTATAAAGAAATGATGTGAAGTATGAACGCGCTCATACTCACAACGAGAATTGTAAAGAAAATTAGTCCTATGATTTGTCGTTTGTAGTATTCTGCTTCTTTTTGATCCATGTTATTTGTCTTTACGCTCCAATTCTTCAAAGATTACCTTTATTGATAAGAACACACCAATAAACCCAAGCAATGCAAAAAAATACTTTTCTATTGTCATGAACCTTGAATCTGTCAAAATGTAAATTGTCCAAGCTAGACAGGTGAATCCTGATAATATTGCAAACCTGATATTGTCGCTCCATACTTCTTTGCGCTTGCGCTTCGGTTTACCTTGGTCAGTCATTATTCTTTACCTTGTCTCTAGTTGATCCTGAAATTACTAAATAGATGAATAGCATAATTCCTATAGAATTTACCTAAGTTGTGTATGTCGTAATGATTGTGATTATCACAATAGCAATAGTTAAAACATTGATTGCAATTAGATACTTTTCATTATTTGTCATTTTTTATCCTTTAGAATTTGCCATATTTAGTTCTAAAAGTATCTCTAAGAGTAATTACTTATCATTAGTTATTTTAAAAGGTAACTACGGCTCAATATTTCCGTTAGTCACCCTGCCCTGTTCACAAACATATTGAACTGAATCGCCCCATTCGATTTGACTTCATCCTCAAAGGTCAATTTCTCACCTGTTCGATTCTGAGCTATCCGAACATACTCTGCAGATGAATCACCACAGATGTATTTGCGTTTTGATCGAATGCAAGCAAGCGCAGTTGTGCCGCTCCCAACGCACGGATCAAATACTAAATCTTTTTCCTGTGTGTATGTTCGAATCAAATACTCAAATAACTTGACTGGCTTCTGTGTTGGATGGAGCTTCTGAGCATTATCTGTTGTTGGGATATTGAGAATTGTTTTTGGGTACTTTTCATCAGCCACATAACTGACTGGTTCACGTTCACCATAGACCTCACCATTATTTTGATTCTTTGACCCGCCGCGTCTATGTGACTCAGATTTAACCATTTGCGGATAATAATTGACTGCTTTATGAGAGAAGACCAACACATCCTCATGCTGTCTCATTGGCTCTCTGTTGCAGTTCAAGAAGTTTGGAGCACGGTTCTTATTCCAAATCCAGTTGTGCCGGTACATTTCGTAGTTGCTAGAAACCAGCACACTTGTGAATGGCTGAGTAGCAGTCAACACAATTGCACCGGTGGGCTTGATGATCCGCTTGAAGGATGCCCACATTGGCTCTAATGGGATCACAGTATCCCATCGGCACTCTGTTAAACCATATGGAAGATCGCAAAGAATCATGTCTGCGCTTTCATGCTCCATTGCATTACACAAATCGAAGAAATCAGCCATATGGATTGAATTTGGCTTAATCTTCATCACCCTGCCCTACATTGCGTCTACGAACTTCATCAAACATTTCATCGACAAAAGATTGCATAATGCCTTTGATGCTGTATGTTGTACTGCCAGATTTAAACTTCATACCATCCGGCAATGATCCTGTAAAATCCTCAGCTTCGATAAGTAGCTGATCTATCTGTTCGAGTGTTAAATCTGATAAATTGACCACCATGTTTACCCTACCCCCACTAGTAGTGTTCGCCGTGTTTAATTTCGATACCGTTTGAATCTGAGACCATGTAAATGATTGAGCAACCTACTAGTGCCCACTCGATCTGCACAGGTTTATAGTTGAACCATTCATCATGATCGATAGGCTCAATCAAAATAGATTCGTCATCACCAGCAAGATAATCTTCGTTAACAATCTTGTAGATTTCTTCACGGAGCGATTCCATCGCGCTTTTATATGAATCACCTTGAACAGTGGTTCTGTATTTAGCTTCTTGATACACAAGAACAAAAATATGTTGCTGAGGGTCTGTTAATTTACGTGCGTCTTCGATTACAGATTGCTCGTTGTTATTAACAATTGTTTGGTAAGTTAGGTCTTCGCTAATGTAGTCTTTCAAAGTATGAACCAAAGTCAGTAGATTTGTTAATCTTAGAGATCTTGATTCTTTGATGAATTTCCCCATAAACTCTTTTTCAGCTTCTTCGCAACAAAGAGGTAAAACGATATTGTCATCCCAATCATCCCCACAATGGGAACACACGGGCATCTCGTCGTGATCAACGCTCATTTGACCAACCAAATCAATATGGCGTTTAATATCAGGAATCATGCCTTCACAAATTTCCTGCTTTGATTCTGGGGTTTCATTGCCATAAAAGCCTTTGTCTGTCGGGAAAACTTTTAAATACGTATAGAATTTATCGTATTGTGTCTCTCTCATTTGGTTACTTCTCTACTTTCAATTGATTGCTGAGTTCTTCAACTAGCTTTTCCTTGCCAGGTTTGAAACTGATTTTTACACCAATAGTTGGTAGCGGACACACATACAATGTGCGATTGTCACGATCGTAGTATGTAGGGTCAAGTATTGGCAGAGTACCGTTGTCCACGGGCATAAATGATTCGTCATCGAGTTCAACCATTTGATTTAGAGTGTCTTCATCAATCAGCGCCATTTGGTCTAAAATGCTCTTGAGCATCAAGCGCGCAAAAACAATTTCTTGTTGATCTGTCATAACTTGTTCCTTCTAAAATAAGTTGAGCTGTTGAGGAGAAACTGGGATGGGACTTACTTGCTGAGGGTTCGTGTCATTGGCTGTAAATGGTATTTCGTCCCAGGTGCGACCATCAAGCTCACGATCTCGACCGGGAAAGAAATGACTGCCCTGTTTGAACAAAAACGGGATCTCATTTAGTTGGCACACATCACGCATACCACGCACCCATGCTTTGTCAAATGGACGACGATTTGCGCCTGACTCACCACCAACAATAACCCAATCGAGTGTGCCATCAGCAATCCATGGTTCAATCTTGGGATCACCAAGTAAGGGTTCTGCACTGACAAATCGCCCTGTGTAATGAAATGCCTCCGCAAGACAATCTAGCCGCCAATTAACAGTGCTATCTTCTACGCTGGTACCAAGCCAAATATTGTTGCCAATCAGCAAATCATTCTGCAATTCAACTGCACGTTGGATTCGCTTGGTTAATACAAGCCAAGTAATATCTGGATTGCCAGTCATCGCATCATACATGCGCTGGATAGATTCTAATGGCACATCTTCATGGAAGGTGTCGCTGTGGCTATTGACAAAAACCACTGCCCCTGCGGGGATCTTACCTAGATCAGATATAAATGCCCGTTCACGAATTGTTGGAGGGTGCTTCAAGAAATCTCCACCGTTTGAATTTCTGCCGTTATAGAGTTTGCTGAATGTGAGAGCATAGCAATTACGGCAACCTTGCGAAACTTTACTACAGTTATGCGTTAGGAAGTTGAGTGTGTGAGTTGCCCATTCGATTGATGTTTCGCCCATTAAAATTTACCTTTCCAATATCTTATCTCATTATAATGTATATCATACATTATGTAAAGAAAAATATTAGAATTCTCATCTTCAAAATATGATGGGTTTTAGCCAATTTGAGAGATGGTATGTCTTAGTTGCTCCCGATAGGTCAAAGCTTCCGTAAAAAGGTCGAAATTTCGCAATTCTAGTAGCTCGTCCATCGTCCGCTGAGTGGCATCTAAGCGCAAGTACATGCAATTGAGAAGAAAATCAGGCAAATTGGGTTCATCGTAACAGACATGAGCGGGATCAATGTCGATGTGGTCTAGAGGCACGGTGTTATCGTTCGTCTCGATAATATCAACAATCTGCTGAAATAAACTACTATAAGGTGCAAAGTCATTGTGAGACAGCGGTTCAAGACCAAGCTTACTGAATTCTGCAATCATCTGATAGTAGTAAGCGTTATCATGCTCCAATAGACACCGAATAACATAGCTTTCAGTTGTGTTATCTGGTGTTGGTATATCCAAAGTTTCTTCAGCTTTGTTCACTAGTTTTACAGTCATTAATTTATTTGCCATATCAACAAGAGCCAGCGGATTTAAACCAATTTCTAGCGCAAGTTGTTGTACACTCCACAATTTGCTAGATTCTTCTAATTTGTACAGTTTTGGGATGACTTCATTGGCAATGGCATGTCTCTGCCCTAGCGAGGGATTATCAGGCAATTTGGCAACAGCTCGTGAAATGAGATAATCAATCACCGGTGATGCATTGCTGATCACATCTTCCCAATTTCCAGCCTTAATGATGTCGTCCGGGTCTTGTCCAGCAGCTAATTCCGCGATTCGGATATCTTTTTTATCAAGATGCTCAATAAGATTATCTAATGCGCGATCTGCAGCTTGTTTGCCTGCGTTGTCACCATCAAGGCATAGGACAATCGTTTTAATATTCGTATCCGCAATTAGTTTAATTTGCTCGTCTGTGAGCGCTGTACCCATCTGGGCAACAACGTTGGTATAACCGGCTTGATGGGCTTGAATCACATCCATATAACCTTCGACGATGACAATTTGACTATCCCATTGCGCTTGTTTACGAGCGGTGTGCCAGCCGTAAAGCAAATGTGATTTGTGAAACAGATCGGATTCGGTTGAGTTTTTGTATTTTGGTGATTTCCCATCGTCGAGCTTCCGCGCGCCAAATCCAACCACCTGCCCTGCTGCATTTTGAATCGGGATAATTAGACGATTCCAAAATGAACATCGCAGTTGCCCATGGTCACTTGTATAAATAATGCCGAGGTCCTCAAGATCCTTAAGTTGATATTTAGCAAGCAACTGCTTAACGATGTTCTGCCGTGGCGCGTAACCAAGTCGCCATTGTTGGATGCTATCGGACGAGATACCACGATCAGCAAGATATGCTCGGACTGGTTCTGCACCATCGTAATCAATCAAGAGATTGGTGTAACGGCTGGCTAAATCATCGAGGATATCGAGTTTGCGCTTTTGGTTATCGCTGAGTTGTTTTTTGTTGTATTTGGGCAATTCGATACCGGCCTCGTCAGCAAGTGCTTTGAATGCGTCTTTAAACTCAGCGTTGTGATATGTCTGGTAAAAGCTAAAGATGTCACCACCTTCAGCACAAGCACCGTAACAGCGCCATGTTTGGGTCTGTGGGTTCACCACAAACGATGGTGTTTTTTCGTTGTGGAATGGGCAACAAGCTTTATAGGTTTTGCCTGACTTCTTCAGCGATGGTACAAACCGCTCGATGTAGCTGACGATGTCGAGACGTGCTTTGATGTCTTGTGTGTGGGTCATCAGTTGTCTCCAATCAATCTTGCATTTTAGCTTTATTGGCTTCATGGATCTCCCAAAGTGGTCGCGCAGGACCTGATGGGAAGCTGTTTTCTGGCACAAAGCGAAACATATTCATTTGAGGTGTGACATTGACAACAGTATTGCCAGCATATTCACTTTCACCATCACGGATTTTAACGAGCGCAAGGGTCGTTTTCAGTTTGTCGTCATCCTTGTTTTTGTTCGGGTGTAAAAACGCGATGGTATCAGCATTGTGCTTGAAGAAACTCGATGAATAGATCATGTCCTGTGTGTACCCACCGGGGTGTTTTTGAGGTGTGGGGTAACTGTACTGCGCCCCTGCAATGATCGGAATATTATAGCGTTTCTTCCAGCTATCGACACGTGTATAAATGTCTTGGTGATGCTTAAAATCATCCGCATTGTTTTCAGGTGCAATCCGCGCGCCACCGGCATAGTCAAAAAAGATCGCATCATAGCCTTTGAGCATCATGGTATCTAATTTGATCTCGATATCACTCAGTGTTGGTCGGTTCATCGTCAACAATGTAAATGAGTTTTCAGCATCGTATGTTTTTAACTTGTCATTTGCTGTTGCAAGACGAGATTGTTCCCAACCTTGTAACTTTTGCCGTTTAAGTCGGTTGCTATCAATGCCTGCAAAAGCGCACAACAAACGACGATAGCATTGGTCTAAGGGGAGTTCGAGTTGCACCATGAGCACCCGTTTACCTGCCATCACAGCATGGAGTGCGGATGTGGCAAGATAAACTGTTTTACCGGAACCAGGAGCACCAGCGATCACGTGTAATGTGGCGGGTCTGTACCCATCAATTTTGCCATCTAGCGCAGGAAATCCGGTGGAAATTACCGGAGATACCCTGCCCTCCTGCTGAGCTGTTTCGTAATTTTTTATAAACTTGCTCAATCCATCAGCAACTTTAACAGTTTGTGATTTTGTAGCATGATCCGTCCGCTTGCTCAGCTCAACCACAACTTGGTTTATACGACGCAGCTTCTCTGAGGCTTTGATCTTCGGATTTTTTATCACCGGCATGAGCTTGTTGACTGCATTTTCAGCCGAGCTACTGATGCTTGCATCAACAATATTCGCGGCATGGGTACGATGTCCGCCAACATTCTGATTTGCAAGATAGACTAGCATATCCATCGTGACACGATTTTTAGCTTTGTCTGATTTTTGAATTTCTGACCAGACGGTACTCAAGTCAATATCAGAGCCATTGGCGTACAACCGCATCATTGCGACCCAGATGTCACGTAATTCAACAGCATAAAAGTCGCTATGAAAAATTCCTGTACTATCAACTGCTTCTGCAAATGTTAGGCTTCCTCGCTCGCCTGTTCCGCTTCTGAGAACACAGCCAATCAGGGCTTTCTCGCTATATCGCCAAGTTGCGTCAACTTCTGGTGCTGTTTGCTGTTGGGTTGTCAATTTATTTGATGGTGCTACAGCTGGCTGTGTCATCTAAAAATCTCCTGTCAGGGAGAAGCCCAATTCGGCTTCCATTCGTCTGTAAAATTCAGCTTGTTGTTCTGGCGGCGGTGTATAGTCGTCGTAGTCTGGCTCCGGTTGTTTAAAAGGTTCGTCAAAGACATCGCGGATTTTATAGCTGGCATAATTAACATGCTCAAAGTGGTTCCACAATTCACGAAATTCTTGAGCAAATTCGGCAATATCTTCGGCGGAACGGGGTTTATATGGGTGCTCAACACAACGCATGTCAAAGATCCAGCAACCAAATGCATAGAGTTCGTCTGGTTGCATCGGTTGCTCTAGCTTATATTTCTTCCACTCACCCGATTTGGCAGTGCCTAGTAGCATCGTTGCCATTCGCTTGGCATGACCCGATTCTACACCCCAGAAATGTTTGACCAACTCAACTGTCATATCCCAAGTATTGGTATCTTGTCTAATCTGACAACGGAGTAAAGATTCTCGATCATCCCAAATGGTGTTCAGGACGAATGGGATAATCTTGCCATCGTTTTCACGCACCTTGGTGAAGTTATGCCAAACTGGACGATATACCGATTCACTCAGTTTCTTCTCGGTGCATCTGCCCGATTCAACAAACCATTTGTATTCTGCTTCGGTGTATGGCTTGTTGCTGAAATCTATAATCTGCTCAGAATATAATTCATCTTCTCGGGGTGATGTCGATTCAGTTACTAATTGTTTCTGTTGCAATTTGAGTTTTACGTTTTTGAGTAAAAGAGAAAATGCCCTTGGGCGCGCGTAGCGCAATAAATTGTTTATATCTTTTTCTTTTTTGTTTATAACTTGTATATTCTTGTTTATACCTTTGCGTGTACTCTGTACATGTATTTTTTCGTTTTTACATGTATCCTGTACATCTATTTCACCCAAATTACATGTACTCTGTACATCTATTTTTTTAGAAGTATGTGTATTCTGTACATGTATTTCGGTACTTTTAGATGTACTCTGTACACTTATTTGTTTATTTTTAGATGTATCCTGTACATGTATTTCATCATTTTTGCATGTTTCCTGTACACTTATTTGCTTGTCAAGAATAGGCAAAAGCTTGTCGGGAGCAATGGACTTGATGGTCGAAAACAGGTCATCGAACATCTGAGATGATGCTTCTCCAACATAGAGATAATCAATCACCATGTCTTTAACTTTTAAAACGGTTGTCAATTGCCATACTTTTTTATTGGAATGTAATTGGCGTTCTTTTCCTACACGATGCTCTGACGGAACATTAAATATTGCTCCGTGTGATTCAAGCCAGCTTAAAGCCTCCCCTATTGGCTTATTACTTAAGCCTGTATCTTGGCAGAGTCTGTCAATCCCTACATAGCAGCGTAAATTGTTATTGCATGCCATGATGAGGTACATCAAAACCGGAAAGCGAGCATCATACGATTTCTTTTTGCCATCTGTACGAATATATTTAAGATGAGATCTGAGTTGCCAGTGTGGTGCTTTAATCATGGTAGAACATCCGACTAATTGACTTAATTTCTTCTAGTTGTATATCTGATAAATCAAACCATTCCCCGTTTATGTTTTGAGCTTCATAGCGTTTATGAAGGTCAGACTCAGCACAATCAATATCATCAGTTTCAATAAGATGTATGACATCAATGGCAAACGGTAACTTAACAGCCAGTTTATCTATACGTCTAAGAGCTTCCTTGCTTTTACCGATTTTGTAGGTTGGTGGATCAGTTACTGATTGAATTGTATAAATGTGTCCATGGATATTGGTGTTTTTTGTTGCAGAAGGTTGTAGCCAATGATCTCGATAACACATGCCAGAGGTTGTTAACATTTTATATAAGTGCTGGCGAAGAATAGCACTTTCTTGAGGGTATTTAGCGTTTCTCTTAGGTAGTGCGTATATAATTCGTTTCTCTGGCTCAATCTTCATATGTTCTAGTAAGAAATTTAGAGCAATATCAAGATCATGAAACAAATCAAAAGCTAAATCTAGTGTTTGTATCCAAATAGCATCTATTTTTGATGTTTCATGTACAGTCTCTATTGATATTGGGTCGCGCCAATTAAAGCGATATAGAATGCCATTGATTGTCATGTTTTGGAATGTATCCCCAATATTTTCAATCACATCACGTTTGTTTAATTGAATTTTCATACCACGCTCAAATAATATTTAATGGATATTTAATGGGACAACCCAAAAAACAGGTTGCATGAAATGGAGCTATGCGATATACTTTTCACATAGCAACACGAAAGCTACCCCCTACCAATTCAGGTGGTGGCCTAATAAACTGAACATGTTTTGCAGAAGCACCCTCCGCCCAAGAGGGTTTTTTGCTTCTTAGAAACATGTACACCATACTAACACTACTCCAAAATTTCTGCAACTGAATCATAACTATTACCCGAAGTACTCACCTAGATCAGTAGGATCTGATGGTGTCTCTAGCTGCTTGATGTTGGCGGATGTCAGCAAGTTGTAGTATTTGCCAGATTTATTATTGACCTTGGTTTCATAGCTGATCACGAGTTCGCGCTGGATGTTGTAGGGATCCTCTTTAGCGGTCCATTCAGCGATGTTGAGTGTATCGGTGAATTGTTTATCGCCGATCATCTCGACAAACTTATTTCGTGAAAATGTAACAGCAAGGATTGGATGATAGGTTTCGATGCGTCCAGAGTTGCCGTAATCGACGTAGCGGAATTGATTACAAATCAGTTGGACATTGGTGTCTTGAGCGAATGTAACGGCTTCATTCCAGAGTTCAATCGGTGAGCTGTATTCTTTTTCAGGATGTTCGACACCCAACCCACCCCGGATAAGGTCATCGCCATCTTCAGCGAAATATTGACTGAGCATGGCACAGAGATGTTGATACATGCCAGTGTCCCATTTATCAGAAAATTCTTTGCTCATATCAAATGTATTTGTATATTGTGGTTGGGTTGGCTCGTCAATGATTTGTGCTTCTTCGATGGTATCGTCATCTTTTGGCATGGCATCGCTGATCGCTTTTTCGAGTGATGCACGATCTTTGTATTGTTTGGCGATGTCGGTCCAGCTCGATGCGTTGCTATCTAGCTTGAGATAAAAATCAGCTTTCAGACCATTGTCAGTTAGGGTTTGTAATAACCAAGCTTTATTCTCAGATTCTTGGAGCCATGTGGTAGCTGGTGGATCTTCAGGTGGTGACTCTGCTTCGTTTGTATTTTGTACCTGTGCTGCTTGGTTTGACTTGTTGGATTGAGCAGGTTGTTTAACTTGTGCTGGCGTGGCAGTTGATTCGATGATGTCACCGACCGGTGCACCAGATTCATCAATTTCTTGATTATTGTGGGCGATTTCTTCGAAGGTATAGAGACCACCGATCACATCACTAAATAGTAGTTTTGCTACATTGCTGACAGCGCGCCACCGGCACATATTTTTAGGATAGGATTTCCAGACACTTTTATTGAGTAGCCCGGCAACTTTGGCATCTTTTAGTGTGAACTCAACTGAGATGGTCTCGTTGGTGTCTTTGCGGGTCATTGAACATTTTGCACCGATGAACTCTCCGGATTCCGATCGGAGTTCTTCGATATTGCTTTGTGCGAGTAACCCACTGCGACGGACAAGGGCGAGCATCATTTCACCGGAGCATGTCGGTACACCGTTTACAACATAGATTGTGCGTAATGCGGCGAATGGTGAGATACCAAGTTCTTGGCCATAACCAATCAAGAAGAAGGCATCAGCGACTGTGTTGACTTTAGCTAAGGATGACACAACTGCTTTTTCTGCGAGTGTCCAGCAGTATTCAATATTGACGGTAAGCGTATCTGTTTTTGCAACGAGCGATGGTTGATGTTGTGCTACTTGAATTTGATTCATTAGATTTCTCTTTTAAAGTGTGTCCTACATTATTTTATATAGAACTTATGTTCCTATTATAGTTCAAGTTTGAGGCGTGACAAGACCGTCACGCCGAGAAATGACATTATGCTGCAAAGTTGATGTACTCCATCATGATGATTTCGATGATGTCTTGGAGCATTTCTTGTTGACCATGGGCAACCTTGTATATTTGGTTGACTGCGTTGGCGGCATTAATGATCGGGTTGTCTGATGGTGTGTCCACGGTGATGCATTGCACCAAAGTTTGAATAATGGGTGCGGTTTGTGGATGCGCTTCGGTGGGATAGACGCTGAGTGTGAGCATCTCGATCGCCATGTTGCGAGTGGTTTCATCCAATGTGTTTAGGATGGATAAAATTTTATTTTCATTTAATTCTGGTGATGGGTTTTGTTGATCGTTCATGTTTGTTTGCCTTCAAAGTATTTTCGTCTGTTGTTGTCTAATGATTTCGCTATATGTTGTTATTTAGTTTTTTAATTACAGTAATTTTAGTGAGAACAAATGATCTATGAATTATTATCTTATCATAGGCGGGTTCTCTATTACTGTTAACCTTTACCAACCGCCATTTTTAGCCGATTCCCGTGAGTACGTTAGCTGGCTTGGGATAGCTGTGTAACATTTTGCCAACGTAGCGTTATAAATGGCAAACATTAAACGGACTAGTGTTACATTTAATACAATAAGCCAAGGTATGACACGGAATAGGCGTGACGATATACAATTGTTTTGGATTGAGATAATGCGGTGCGACGCACCATGGATTGAGGATGTCTGCAATTGTGCTTGATACACCCCAAGCACGTTTACATATTTTAACCGATTTGTTACACGATTCCTGTTGGTGCTTGGTTTGATGTTGGTACAGATTTGCATACGATCCTCCTTTCGGTTTGTTGTGACATGCTTGTTAGAAAATATGTTCCGTGATAAAATCTCCTTGTGTGAATTGCTGGCGTGCAATTAGTCAGTGATTGAATATGATTGCGAAGGGCACCCCATGTGGGTGCCTTTTTGCGTTCATATAGATGGTAGCAGGCAACATCGCCGTATGGCTCGCCTACCCTGCTCGGTTAATGACATGTGTCTGGAGGTGTGTTACGATAGGAGCACACACCTGAATCTCAGGGTGCTTCACTCCCGCCTATGGAAAGGTCTGTCAAACTTTAGCCATAGGTGGGAGTTCCACACCACTAGTCAAAATATAACATGCAATTTACAAAGATGCAAATTGCTCTTTCATGAGTTTCAATTTTGTAAGGCGTTTGAGCTACTTATTGGGAGTCAAGTGATACACCCAAATGAGAGGTGGTTTATTCTTCGCTTTCTGGTGGGGTATAACCGCGGATTGTATTGCGATCAAAGATTGGTTGTATGTCTTTGTACTTAACTACGATTGTTGGTCCCATTCGCATATGCGGAATATCCAAGTCCTTAACTAGTTGCCGGACTCTTGCTCCACTCCGATCAATTAATTCAGCAACTTGCTTCACTGTCAGCAAGTCATCTGGTTCGTATTCGTGTTGCTTGTCTTCTGACATGGTTAAATGTCCCATCTGTGTGTGAATTCCTCCAATCATACCAGACAACATTTTTTTTTGAATCAACTTTATGCGATATAATTCAGAAAAATAAAGGTGAAAATATAGTGCGGATCAAACCATTATCCCTTCTACTAATTATACTAGGCATCCTAACACTTTTAATATTGCCGACAACTAGTTATTCGCTATTCTTTATATTCTTAGCCGTTAGCTTAGGTCTTTGGTTTGGCTACCAATATCGTTCAACAAATCAACCCGACCCATGGACTGTCATTAGTATGTTGATTTTTGCATTTATATTTATACTGATATATGGAGCAACAGAATTAATTAAAGGACACCATGTAAATTTGTGTTTGGGGTCTAACTATGATCTCGAAGTTTATGCTGACGATATACATTCTGGTGAATTCTTTGTTGAAATTCAGGTCACTAAAAGAATATTGTCCGAACTTCATTCTTTTGCTACACCCGTAAATTCAGCTGCATCTACCCAGTTTCCGACCCCTACTCCTACACTTACGCCAACCCCTATCCCTACTATGGTAGTAGACGGTCAACCGGCTGGTCCTTTGGTCAAGGTCGTCCATATTGATTTAGCTGGTGGTTGTAGCTCTGCCGATGTTGAAATTCAAGATTTGCCGGCTCAATCCTTCTTGAGTGCTCAAGATGGTAGTGATTTAGAAGTAGATCCCCCTCACCTTGATAAGCAAAATATCAGATGGTCAGATGGAGATTTAGCTGATGGGATTGAGTTTGCTTATGTTACGCCACCATTACAATATCTGCGCCCAATCATCGCACCATTATTCGATATTACGTCATTTAGCAATTGGGTGCTGATAATCATTGGCGGTGCTATAGGTAGCGTAATCTCATTCTTTGTTGGCAGAATTGTCAAGCGGCTCAAGGATAAGTTTCTCCCTGAGTCGACTAAAGATGCCGGTGACAATGATGATGAGGATAAATTCGATCTAGAAGTTGTCAAACGATAAAATTATTTATTGATATAAGTTAATCTCAGGGGCAAGTATACAAGCACCTGCCCTACTAATAAATTAAACTTCAGTCATTCGAATGACATACATCTTGGTGTGTGTTACTATATTTATACACCTTGTTGTATGGGTGGTTTGCTCTCACTTGTGAAAGTCTAGCCACAGGTGAGAGCTCTACACCGCTGGTTAAATTAACTTGCCAATATCCCGACGTATAATAAGCTCACGCCTTCGTTTTTCCGTCGTCGCAATGTGCGCTTAGACATTCCAGCAAGCGCCTCATGTTCATCGGTTGATAGATTGAATGGCAAGCCTGTATAGTAGATATACATGACTGACCATGCCTCCAGCTGAGGATTTAACTGCCTGTAATCCTCCCCTGCCATCTGAACGAACGTGTCTCGACGGATCGACTGTGGATTTACCTCATCTAAGTTGTATATGCTCCTGAGATAGTTGTATTCTCCCGATACAAATTTAGCTAACCATAAGCGAATGTGGTAATCCTGTAGGATCTGTGGCGCATCGCTAGATACAATGTTGTGATGAATTGCCCAATCGTGTACTGATGATCGTGCAATCTGTTTGTTGTAGCGGATGCTACTTAAATACGCTTGTAGATCTTTTTTAGTCATCATGAGTAAATACACCTCATCTAAATGTTCGATGTATGTGTATTAGCACGATGACTAAACAAAGTCAGTTAGTGTATTGTTATAAAACTAGCAACAGATGTATTACCGATATTTTAATAGGTGTGTTACATCATTATTTATGTTCCACACCTGTAAAGGCTAATTATAGCTATTCAGTTGTTAACATGCACTGATGCTGGTGTATTCGTTTGTCAATCCGATGGTGTTTGTGTGGTGGCAGGTGATTGCGATGAAGGCACAATCTGCCCTGCCCTGCTGGTGCAACTTCTGCGAATGATCGGACAAGGCAAGCCTTGTCCCTACAGATATGTTGAAGCGGTGTGGTAGGATTACTCCTATCACCTTTTAGGTGGTGAGGCAGGGGTTTCCCCCTGTTGTCTTTCCGGTACAGCCAGTTTCGGTTGGTCGCCTTTGGCTGGCTGTGCCTTCAAACCTCACCAGAATTCTAATTTCGCATATCATATCAGATATAATAGAAGTGAATTTAATCATCAATGATAGACATATATAGTATAGCATATCTATCTAATATTTCAATATCTAATATCTATATTGAAATTATTGAAAAAATGTTCTATACTATTGGAAGGAACAAATTAGGAGATGAAAGTGAACAATCGCATCCCAGAATTGATTGCAGAATACGAATCGACAATCGGCCGAACTGTCTCTCAGAAAGAGATCGCCGAAGAAGCTGATGTGCCTCAAGGTACTTTGTCTCGCTACATAAATGGACGAGTTGATAGTCTGAACTTAAATGTTGAGTTCCGGTTGTGTTGGTTTTTCACACAAAAACTAGGTCGTGAAATTGATCGTGGCGATTTGTTCAGCTTTGATTTCACAGAGTTACAGGCAAGTTAGTGATGAGCCAAAAACGCAAGCGCGACGATGAGCAAGACTCATTTGGATATCAAGCACGTGGCTGGATCGGCATCGGATTTTTGTTGATCGGGATGTTGGCAGCGCTGGGTGCGATGTTTTATGAGTTTTTTGTTTTGCCGGGGCTGTAGATAGGTAGAATGTTTGGTTGGGCTATCTTTCGGGTATACAATATGATTAAGACTAATCGTATTGTGACGGAGGATAGCAACAATGTTTCGCAGGAAGAAAGCTCAGTCCAAATTGGTAACTGTCAAGTATGGTCCGTTTGGTAATCCGCATAAGAAACGGATCGAACAGGCGATTGAGAAGGCTAGTAAGCAGGGGTATGACTTGGCACAGCGTCAAGATGTACCAAATAAGCGTAAGACTGAGCTGACGTTTGTTTTGCCAACGATTGAAGAGGTGAAACCGGAACCAAAACCGACTAAGAAGAAGTCTGCGAAACAGTCAAAGCCGAAGCGGGAAGAGGTTCCGGAATTATCACGTAGCGCAGTAATATTCAGTATATTGACTATTTTTATGATGGGTGTTTTGCTGATTATGTTATTTAGACCTAATGTCAGTAGTCGTAGTGTAAGTGTTGATGCGACGTTGATGCAGCTACCAACTCAAGTTCTCGACAGTGAATTAACTATGGTGGCGATGATGTCGGCTGAGCCGAGTGCAACGATTACAAACACGCCAGAACCGACTGCGATAATTACGAATACGGTTGAGCCTACGGTAACTATAACCAGCACACCAGTTGTTGCTCAAGTTGTTGAAGAACCAAGTATTTTGACATTTGATGATGCTGACACACAAGCTTTGCATGATGCGATTTTGGCAATGGATGAAGTAGCTTCAATAGAAATATTCTCAACAGAATCTTTTGACTCAATTCGAGTATTTGGTGAAATTACAGTACAAACCAATATGGTCAATGAAAATGTAGCAAACCAAATTATAGATATAGCGGTGAATTATTATCCAAATGCTGAAAGTGTTGATATATTCCTTGCCGACGGTGTAAATGTACCATTCAATTATTATTGGCAAACCTCGCAAGAACGATTAACTATCACAGAGATGCAGATCAACGCACCTGCTAGTGCTGCCAGTGTTGAAGGTGTAACAGAAATTCCAATAACCATTGGTGAGATTATCAGCCAAGCAAATATTCGTACCTGTCCACAAGCTAATGAAGCCTGCTCTGTTGTTGCTACATTAGTTCGAGGACAAGATGGGTTGATAGGGTTCCCCATCAATGGCTCTGTGACTGGTGAAGCTATCAACGGCAATAGCTTGTGGTATCGCGGTGCATATGATGGGCAAGAAGTTTATGTGCATTCATCATTAGTGATTCTTGGTGGTAGTAATCAGTCAAGCAATACGTCTTCAGAAACAACAAATGCTGGTCCAACTGCCCTACCTCGTCCATCAAATTGTGCGGAAGCGGTCGAATGGGGATATACAGCTGAACAAGCGGCGCAATGGTCGCACCTTGATCGGGATAATGATGGTGTGGCGTGTTATGGGGATTAGGCATGTTCTACCGAGTGACATACAAGCAGGGGCTGGAGCGAAATGGTTTGATCACATGGGATACCACACGTTACACAATGCGGGTTGATGGTCGTGATGTGGTTGATGCAGAAGCGAATTTCTATAAAGTCCGGTGGATTGATGGTGATCGGTTTAATCGGATGCAGGTGTTGAGTATACGACGGGATGTGGAGTGAGGTATGACGACTAGAAATTTAACTGATGAGAAGCAAGAAGACATTATTGAGCGTGTTCGTCGATTCATTGATGAAGGTCGTGAGGATGATGCAGTTGAATTGATTCAAAGTGTTGATGATATTGAACAGATGCGGATTGTTTCCGTGATTGATGATCATTACCAATATGAATTAATTTACGACTTGGCGAGGGCTTATAATAAGAGTCTCCTGTTGCATACAACGATTATTTACATCCGTGCCCGAGTCCGTGCCTATACCCGTGACCTTGCCTATGCCCTTGCCTTTGCCCGTGACCTTGACATTGCCTATGCCCATGCCATTGCCCGTGCTGTTGCCCGTGACCTTGACATTGCCTATGCCCATGCCATTGCCCGTGCTGTTGCCCGTGACCTTGACATTGCCCGTGCTCTTGCCCTTGCCTTTGCCCGTGACCTTGACATTGCCCGTGCTCTTGCCCGTGACCTTGCCCGTGACCTTGACCGTAGTCTTACCAGTGACCTTGCCGGTGACTTTTCCCTTAACCTTGCCCGTGCTAGTGGCATATTAGAAATTGTTACAAGTTATTTGATTGTACAAATTACAGATTTCATTAGAGAGTTGTCGGAACAAGATGAGCCAACAGTATTGAGCAGGGTAATTCAACGGGTGTTGGAAGCACAATATGCCAAGTTAGCATTGCCAGTTAGATTTGAAGGTGTGGAGTCGATTACGGCTGATGTGCTTGAGCGTGAGTTTATGCCCATGTTTCGCGCATTACGGGATATGCAAGAACTCTGGTGTGAATGGCATGAGATTGAATTTATCGAGCCAACAATTGAGAAGATGGAACCGGGAAGTATTGTGACACGACTTAAGAATATGTTTGAAGCCTCGCGTTACTTGGTTAATGCAGAGTTGAAACGAGAAGTTGAGGAACTTCGACTTGAAAACAGTAGGCTTAAGCATGCCCTTGAGGTGAAGGATAAGGAATATGAACGAAAACTGGCTGAGCAAGCTCTAGCTTATAGAGAAAGCCGTGTCCAAGAGATTGAAGTGTTGGAGACGGAACGATCTAGGCTAGAATCTCAGCTTCAAAGTGTTTTAAACAATATGAAAAAAGAATATTTAGAGATGGCACGAGAATTTATAGATGTTGATGCCCCTCACCTATCCCCTGAGGATAAACTAGAACATACTCTTCGTCTTGCTACTGTGTTGCGTCAGTGGTTTGAAACTAATCTGGATATGAAGTTGGCTATTAAAATATTAAAGCCTAAGCCAAAGAACTTACCATATACGCCAAAGGATAAGCAAGATGACTAACACAAAATGGGTATATCGCGGTTTTGGGCATTGGAAGGAGTTTCCTGTAGATAGCCCAGAAGCCCTCGCCTACCAGAAAGCGCTGAATGGGATGTTGCCCAAGTGGCGTGAACGTCGTGAGCTGGAGTTCAGAACTTGGCATGCACGTCATACACAGCTGATGGCTCAGCGGGCGGCACTCGATTGGCAGATGGTTGCATTTAAAGAACCCGTTGTTGATCTGTATAAGGCGCTCGCACCAGACTATCGTGATTGGGTACTAGAAGCAGATGGTCGCGACGAATGTGTTCGGTCACAAATGGTGGCGTTGGACCGGATTATCCCGACACAAGACGATGTAAATCTAGAATTGGTGCGGTGGTATAAACGTAGTGGGTATACTCGAGATACACAGAACAAGTTACCGCTAGGATTGCGATTTGATGGTAGTGACGATGTGTATCTGATCAATGGGCATCACCGGTATGCAGCTGCAATTGATAGGGCACATGGTGCGCATAAAACGATGTATATGGATGTCGATAGCATCGATATATCATTTGATGAGGCATGTGGTAATTTAGAGGACTTCCCGATCAATTTAGTGGAATTATTTGAGCTTCTAACAGAGGTTGCCTAGTGAGCATATTGGCTGATACATCCCCTACCACGAACCGTGTGATGATGACGGAAGATGAAGCGACCCGGACACACAAGCGGATCTTAGCGCGTGATAAAGCTCAGTCACGGGATATGCAGTCGATGTATGATCTCGATGGATGGAAAGTGCTTGGGTATGCGTCGTGGGATGAGTATTTGAGCCAAGCGTTTGATTATTCAAAATCTTATTTGTCGCGGTTGAATGCGAATATTAAAGTAAACCATCAACTAGGTACTGGCGAAACACCACTGCCAGAACGTCAAACCCGCCCGCTCAACCGATTACCAGATACATTGCGCTCGGAAGCCTATGAAACAGCTAAAGCGCTGGCAAAGGCTGAAAACGGCGACTTGCAGGTACGTCATATGGAGATGGCGAGCGAGCAGGTCGAGTTAAAACAAACCGTGCGTGACTCTGGCCATCGTGTGATCAGTGTGATGATGGATGCTGGTGATGTCTCCCCAAAAACGGCACAGGCGATGTGTGAGCAATTGGATATACTTGATCCCAGTACATATAGTGGTGTGATTCAGATTATTGGTGAACATGGCTTAGCAGATCCGTTATTGATTCCAGAATTTGCTGATATGATAAACCGAGACTCACGAACATTAGCGCGGGTGATGGCGACAGGTTATATTAATGATAAGCCAATAGGGCAAGCGTCACTGGAAGATTTGAAGGCTGAGAAGCTGGTTAGCCAGTCTGAGATTATTGGCGAGAAGCAAGAACAAGCCCGTCAGAAAGCGAGTGAGCAGGGCAAGTTAGCGGTTATCGCACATGTGGTGACGGTGTATGAGAATGCGCCAGAACGGACGTTGAAGTCCTTGAAACGTGCCCTATCCGATGAGGATTTGAAAGCATTGAAGGAGTTGATTGCGTGAGCCATTTCTTTATTTCTTACAGTCGAAAAAACAGCGCTGATGTTGAGAAGCTTGAACTTAAAATGCAAGAAGAAGGCATACTTGTGTGGACAGATCGACGCATTGAAGCTGGGGAGGAATGGCGCAAAATGATCGATCTAGCAATTGAAGATTCAATTGGCGTCATACTTATTGTTTCTGAATACTCAATTAAGTCAAAGTATGTCGATTATGAATGGTCATATGCAATGGGAAAAGGCAAAAAAATTATCCCTGTTGCGATAGATGTTACCAGTGAGAGCGATGACGATGTTCATCCGAAACTATCTCCTATCCAGTGGATTAAAGTCCTAAATGACCCACTTGGATGGCAAGATGAATTGGTTGATAAGCTAAAACATTTGGCAGGAGTTGTTGAGGACTTTCCACCGCATATTCAGAATGCTGTTAAGTTATTTGATAGTCTTGAGAAAAGTGACTGGAAAAAGGCGGTCGAATTTCTCAAGCAAAATCGTTCTCCTTATGCAATTGATGCACTTGCGTTAGGTTGTCATCATGATACCTACGGAGTGCGAGAGGCGTGTGGGTTGTACTTTGTAAGGAACATGGATAAAAGAGGTATTCCCATAATCGAGGAAATTTATGGCACACTTGAGGTAAAACGAACTTCAAATCCAAGTCATTTGCCATTTATTCGGAAATTCAAGATTTCGAGTGTACAAAAAAATATTATCGATTTTATTGAACACAGTGATAGAAAGCACGCAGAAAACCCAACGAAATACGATCGATATGCGAATTTGAATGTGATAAATAGAATTATTGCAACACTTGAGCACATTATAACTGAAGACGGAATCGAAGAATTGCGAAGTGCATCTGTGCAACTTGAGTCTGATGGGCTTTGGAAAAGGCAAGTCGACTCTATGTTATCAAAGTTCAATGCTGAATAAATCAAAAACCACCCGGTGTAGACGGGCGGTTGTTGAAAAGGTCAAGGGCATGTGCCCTACGATGTGATTGTATCACAGGAAAGGAAATATGATGAATATTGCGGTTACTAATCGTAAAGGTGGTGTTGGCAAGAGCACCATGAGTTTGCATCTAGCTAGTGGGTTGGCAACACTTGGTTATCGGGTTGCACTTGTTGATACTGATAGCCAAGGGCATGTATCGTTATCACTGGATTTGCCGGAGACTGATGGATTATATCGTGCGCTGGTTAATGATGAACCTATCGAAGATATTGTGATTTCCGTTGAAAAAGATGCGTATTCCCCTGCTGATAATCCGGCAAAAGGTCATTTATTTGTGATTCCGGCAGAGGATAAGACATATCAGATTTCTAGTCATATTGAGCAACAGCCCTTTAAGTTTTTGAACTTCACGGATGATTTGAAAAAGGTGCTTAATCTGCACTTTGTTGTGATTGATACTAGCCCTACTATTAAAGATTTGGACAGCCAGATTTTTATGGCAACAGATGGTTATCTGTATGTGTCTGAAGCTGAGAAATTGTCACGGCATGGTGTTGAAAAAGCAATCAAACAAATGAGTGGCTTGGTGAATGATCGTGTCCGTCACTTACGTCGCCCTACGACTGTACTAGGTGTTTTGCCTAATAAAGTACGTAATACAGACAGCCACATCTATAATCTAGAAGAGATGGAAGCTGCTTATGGTAAATATATGCTTGACCCTATCCGTCTGAGAACAGCATGGAGTGAGGCATCGGTGTATACCGAGACATTATTCACATATGCACCAACCAGTGAAGCAGCAAAAGAAGCATGGCGAATGATTCAACAAGTTGTGGAGGCGGTAAACGCATGGCATCAGACAAAATGAGAAAAGATCGCAAAAAGGGTAAGTCTACTGGTAACTTAACACAGTCAGACATTATGGATAATATGCTGAGTGGGAATATGGTTGAAATCCCTGATCCAATGGCATTTAATCAGATGGGGTTATCGTCGGCAATTGTCAAACATGATGATGGTGCGCTAGAAATCAATAGTATTAAGGTACATCGGACTGGGCTCGAATTCGTCGGTAGCGTCACAGAAGAAGATTATCAATTATTTGGTGAAACACTACTGCAGATTGAAACAGCATATCAATGGATTGTCGGTGATTATCTGGCATATGGTGTTGATAATAACTATGGTATGGCTAAGGAGTTTGCTGAGAAATTGGGGCGCGATCCATCAACTGTTCGAGATTGGACATATGTATGCAATCAGATTGAATTATCGTACCGGTACGATAATCTTAGTTTTAAACATCATCGTATGGTTGCGCCAATGGATAGCCAACAACAGAAATATTGGCTTAGAGAAGCATCTGAGAATAGATGGAGTACATCAAAGTTACAGAAAATGATTGCAGAAGCACAGGGTGATGCATTACCTGCAAAGGTAACCGAGCCAATGTATAAGAAGTGGGCTGAGCAATCTCAAAACCGTGTAGAATTGGCAGTTGAAAAATATCAAGGTGAAACTGATGGGCGCAAGAGAAATGCTTGGAAGCGGTATATTGAGTCAGAGGTTGAGCGTTGGCAACAGGCATTAGCTAGTCTTGAGGATAAATAACTGTGGGTGTGCCTCAACTGACATTAGCAAAAATCAGGGGATATGCTCGATATTGGGCTGAGAATTTCATATCAGGTGAAATAAGCAACCAATTTAGTGAAGGTAATCTGGCGCGGATTGGGGCGTACATTGGACAGGATCTCGGGTATGATCTAGCTGATTTTCTAGGAACTACTCCTCAGGATTCACACCTCGCGCGAGTTATTGTCGATGGTACTGAATATACTGGTTATAAACGTGGTGAAGTCTTTGATGCAATTAGAACATTTAGATCTGCAATGAGATCATTGGGTTATGTTTCACTAGATTATAGAGAACGAGAAGTCTTATCGTCAAAGTGCATTGAATTACTCGATGAAAAACCTCTAGCAAATATTAATATCTTTATCTCGTATCGCCGTGCTGAAAGTAGTCTCCTTGCGTTATATTTACAAGCACGATTTAGGAATGTAGGTGGTGAAGCATTCGTTGATGTCAATAGTTTAAAACTCGGTGACCCATGGCATTCTGCTTTAGAGGAAAAAGTAAAATCTAGTGCTAATTTTGTTTGTTTGATTGGACCATCGACACTCGAATCAGCATATGTTCGCCAAGAAATTGAATGGGCAATTGAAGCAAATGTTACCATCATTCCAGTGATGCATGATGGATTTAACGCAGAGGATAGCCTCAATAAAATGCTAGTTGAGAAGCACCCCTTTTTAGAAAAAATTACACAGAAACATGGGCATGTAATCACTGAAAATGACAACCCAAATGCGTACCGAAACGCAGCTGATGAGATCCTGACGAGCCTTGGTTATGCGGTATTGTAATTAATCTTGATAAGTTATAACCCAATCCTAACTTGGGATAAATCAACTTGCTCCACGAACTCCCCCACCGTGTAAGGTGCCCCCTCTCGCTATGTAAAAGGCTAGTATTTATGCGGGATAGGGCGGTTGGGATAAAAAAAGAGTGCTGTGATGGCACTCTTTTGGGTTATGTTGAGAAGGGGGTTGATTAGCTGTTTTGAATAATCATTTGCCCATGGTCAACTTATCATTCCTACCCTACAAAGTCACATAAATGTATGCAGAGATGCTAAACCTTGGGTAGACTTAAGATATTGTTGTGAGTGGAGAAATATTGATGCAGAATCTGCCGATAATTTTTTATGTCATATTAGGTTTGGGTATACCTGGGCTTTTTGCATTTGGTCTGAATGTTACTGAAGATCTCGGTCAAGCGACTTTAATTACAGTCGCATATGGATTGATTCTAGTTGTGGCTGAGTTCATCCGGCAGGTTTGGAATAGAGTACAAGCAGATCTTGCTGACGATGCATCTAACAAAATTATCAAAGCAATCGATCAGTTCTTTTCGACAGATGAAAAGCGATATCGTGAACAGATGGTTTATAAACATCGAGCTATTGTTACTGAAGGGGTAACGCTACCAGGTGCGGGGAATCTATGGATCCAGAATATTTTTGTGCAACTGGATATTATGCATACTGATGATCCCAAGAATGTTGGAGCAGGGTTAATCTCCAAAGAAGAACGAGGTGATGATGCAATAGATATTTGGTCAGTATTTGAAAAGGATGAATGGTTGCGATGCGCAATTATTGGTCCACCAGGTTCAGGTAAAACAACTCTTCTACATCATATTGTCATTGAAATATGTGATGACAAACATAAGCGCAAACGCCCTAAACTTATACCGATTTATATCACATTACGACGACATGCATTAACGATCAAGGAGAACCCTGAAGTTGCTTTGTATGATTTGGCCGTTGGTGAGAAGTTATTTCGTAATCCGGAGCAGATGCCACCACGTGAATGGTTTGATGCACAATTGGATGCTAACCGCTGTCTGATTTTGTTTGACGGTCTCGATGAAATTGCGCCGTCATTGCGAGATGATGTTATGACATGGATTGAACAAGTCATGGATGGGAACAATCGTGTACTTATTGCATCGCGTCCGGGTGGCGCATATTCACAGCGTCATAGTTTGCTTGAAATGAATTTGACGGTGTTCAAACTTTTGGAATTCACACCGGATCAACAACGTGAGTTTATTATGCTGTGGTATAAGACGAAAGAAGCTCGGCTACCTAAGCGAGATGCAAAAACCTATCAACGTGCTTTAGAAGAGGCAGAAGATCTCGTTCAAGAGATTCAGCGACTACCAGCACTATCACAATTGGCTGTAAACCCACTGTTGTTAACGCTTATCACAAGTGTTAAACAGCCAAGTATTGACTTACCTCGATCCCGCCCAGATTTGTATGATGAAATTGTTGAAGTATTCCTATGGCGACGAGAAAGTGGGAAGAAGCGTGATGTGCCTAATGATGAAGATTTGCAAGATACCTATGAATTGAGCAAGAGTCAACGCCGTGAATTGCTTCAATTGCTTGCTTATGAATTAATGAAATGTGGCAAGGAGGATATTGATCTCGATACGGCTAAGGAGATCTGGGAATTTGAGATTAGTATGTTGCCCGGTGAAAATAATAAGGTTGAGACGTTACTTCAATACTTTAAAGATAATACTGGTTTTCTGGCGGGGAGTGAACATGAGGGTTATCGGTTTGCACACCGATCATTTTTGGAATATTTTTCTGGACATTATGTTGCATCGAAGCAACACGATCAAGATTTGATGCACGAGTTTGTTACTAATAGTGCATCTGATAGTTTCTTCTGGCATGAAGCTGCATTGCACTTTTGTGAAAGCGGTGCTGATGCCACTAAGATTATCGCTGAATGCATTATGAAAGAGAAATCAATTCCACCGTTAGTTCTTGCTATGACGTGTATGGCGTTGAGTAATATTAGAGTGGCGCCTGATGTACGTGAACGCTATAAGGCTTTTGAGATTGAAAGTTTGAATCATGAAGATCCCGCTATTAGGCGCTGGGTGGCAGAAGCACAGTTACAAGTGCATCTGACTAAGATTGAGAAATCGCTTGGTGGTGGTCTGTTGTTGGTTGATGGATTCATTACGCAGGCAGAATATCAGTTATTTATAGATGACATGTTGGCACAAAGAATTAGTGTAATTCCTGATCATTGGGAAACAACAACCTATGAAGGTGATGGTACTGATCCAATGTTAGGTATGCGACACAAGGATGCTGAGATGTTTTGTGACTGGTTAACAGAACGAGATACTGTTTATGAGTATTTATTGCCAGATCTTCCCATAAATCATGGTGATTTTATAGTTTCCTACCATGTTAATAGTACTGACATTTTTAATACTCGTGCTAATGCTCTTGCTGGTGCTCGTGCTCGTGCTCTTGATCGTGCTGGTGATCTTGCTGGTGCTGGTGATCTTGTTCGTGCTCTTGATCGTGCTGGTGATCGTGATCTTGTTCGTGCTGGTGATCGTGTTCTTGATCTTGCTCGTGCTCTTGATCGTGCTGGTGATCTTGCTCGTGCTCTTGCTGGTGCTGGTGCTCTTGATCGTGCTCTTGAT
>DIYL01000043.1:60883-98764 GCA_002428985.1 Anaerolineales bacterium UBA6055
TTGATCGTGCTCTTGATCGTGCTGGTGCTCGTGATCTTGCTGGTGATCTTGCTGGTGCTCGTGATCTTGCTCGTGATCTTTCTCGTGCTGGTGCTCGTGATCTTGCTCGTGATCTTACTAGCGATCTTGCTCGTGCTCTTGATCTTGATGGTGATCTTTCTCGTGCTCGTGCTCTTGCTGGTGATCTTGCTCGTGATCTTGCTCGTGCTAGCGATCTTGCTGGTGATCTTGCTCGTGATTTTGCTAGCGATCTTGCTCTTGATCTTGCTCGTGCTCGTGATCTTGCTGGTGATCTTGCTAGCGATCTTGCTCGTGATCTTGTTGGTGATCTTTCTCGTGCTGGTGCTCGTGATCTTGCTCGTGATCTTACTAGCGATCTTGCTCGTGCTCGTGATCTTGCTGATGATGTAGAGATAAGGAGAGTAATCGCCTATAGGCTATGTATTGCTATAACCGTCATTTCGAGCAGACACAAGCTAACTGATCACGAAATGATTTTCGACCCTAGGCTTTCTCAAGTGTTATTACAGGCTATTTTAAGTCAGTATTTAGAAACAATAATTGCATTATGGGGTCAAAATCATAGAACTTATCGCTACTATCAAGCTAGCTTCTTTGAGCTATATATTTTATATCAGGTATCACAAGTTTCTCACCTGATAGATGATGTTAAAAATAAAGCTGGCTTGCTCAATCGATATCGCGAGGATTTGAAAAGCCTTGATCAGGTTAAAGAAGATCTAATTAACTCGTATAAAGCAAATCGTACTATTATCCTCCGTCAAACGGGTGACTTGAAACCGACTGAGGCAATTCGGATTGTTAAACGGCGAAAACAGCATGATAAAAATGAGGTGACATCTGATTAAATGACCTTCACTTTATCAATATTAGCTGTTGGCTCAATAATTTGTAAATTATCAGTGGTGTCTTTGTCTTGGTGAAGTTGGTGTGTTTGTTGGATATTTCTCACACGCTCCACATAGCGTAAGGTTTGGTGCACTGGGTTGGGTCGAGTTGCCCAGTGCTTATTGAGTGACATACGGATAAGCATCTCTAAGCGGATCTCTTCGTCGGTTTTGGCAAGGTATGGATTAAACATTACTGAACCTCTGCTCTACGTTCTTCGATGATCTGATCAATGAGTTCACGGATTTCAATTAAGTGGTCGATGCTGACTTCTTTGCGGCTAACGATTTGCTTAACTTGCTTGCGCGTCATTTCTGGAATACGTTTTTGCTTAGGCATTTGCACAACATTATCTGGTGCTTTATCTAACTTGGATTGTGCAGGTTTAGGTGACGGTACCAATACAATGTCTCTGCGTGGGTAGGCGTGGGTCTTTTGGTCGTCAAAGCGCACAGAAATGAGCTTGCCACCATCATCAGCAAAGACATCCCCCTGTTGGTTAATAGGTTTCACCAGAACACGAATGCCCTTCTCATATGGTGTGATTGCCAGTTCTTTTGGCTCAGCTATTTGGGTTGTTGGTGCTGGATCAGGTCCAATCGGTGCATCGTATTGGAAGCGGGATTGGAGTTGCTTGGCTTCGTAATTGTTGAATTTGCCCTTGCGATTGCCTTCCATGATATGAACAGAGAAAAGGCCTTTGATATGGTCATAGGCGTGGATGATACCATGCTTACGAATGGGTTTAATGGTGACATGTTCACCACGACTGAATTCATCGGGTTCAACGACGGTGAATGGTAGTGGTGTGTCGTTGTTATCTTTAAAAGCAGTAACTTCTGCACCTGCCATCGACTGAATGACAGTTAGAGTTGCGCGGACATCTGCGAGCGCATTGTGAAAGTCGATACCATCGGTATCAACACCTTCTTGTTCGAGCGCTTCTTGAAGTTTCCACCATGCGCCTGCACCATACCGACCAATTTTGTTGGGGTTATAGGCGACGTAGCGCAACATGGCACAGTGCCAGTCTTTTTGGTGTACGAGATACGGTACGCCGTTGGTGGTGGCTGAGTTATTGACCATCTGGCGATCAAATTTCATGTTGTAGGCGATGATGGTTTTACCTTTAACAACATCAACTAGGGTTTGGAATACATCACGGAATGTAGGGGCATCGACTAGCATATCGTCAGTAATACCGTTTATCTCAGATGCTTTGGCGGACATTTTGTGTTTGACGGGTTTAATAAGTGTGTTGATGAGAGCGTTACCGTCATGGTCGATAACAGCAAGTGAAACAATTTCGCCCTGCAGATGAGTGGTTTCGGTATCGAGGATGACGAAGTTTTTATCTGCTAGTAGCTGCTTGGCCCACTTAGCTGCATTTTCACCTTGTGGTGTTAATTTTGGTTCTTCGATTATTTCTTCTTCATCTGTATCAGCAGGTTGTTCAATGGTTTGTTCAGTTGCTGGTGTGAAGGCTGGAAGTTCGTAACCTGCATGACCAGGTAAGTGACCGATCAACCAATCTGGACAAACATCTTTGAGTACCACCAAACGATTTTTGGTGCGGGTAACAGCCACAAACCAGACATATGTTTCGTCGATTGGGTTGGCGGTAACACGTGGTTCATTGGCTACTTTGCTGATGCGAAAATCGTCATAAAGGATAACGGTATCAAACTCCATGCCTTTGGACTTATGGGCAGTCATCAACTTGATGATATGTGATCCAGCGTCTTTAACTTCAGTAAATAGGTCGTTGATTCTGGATTTAAGATCATCGAGATTGGTAGCGGGATGGTGATGCGATGAAGCAGTATGGCGTTCAACAATGACACGTAGGGCATCCAATGTATCGGCGAAGGCTTCGATTTCTTTCTCGTCCATCATTTTCTTGGTCATGCGTTCGACGTGCATGAGTTTGTATTTCTGGATGGTGTCGATTAGATTATTAAAGGTATACCCAGTGGTATCTGCAACTTTATCAAGTAGGCGGGTGAGTTGTTTACCAATGTCACGACCTAGGACAGTTGCGGGAATGTCTGCACCAATGAGATCGAGGCACATACGAACGAGTGGGGCAGTTGTGCGAGCAATGATTGCAATTTCACCATCATTCTCATTACGGGTTTTAATGACCTCGGTGAGAGTGTCAGGATGTTTGTATTCAATTACACCCTCTTTATCGAAAAACGGCTGTAACGACGGTTTAACCATATTGGCTAATCGCACTACACGACGTGGGCAACGGAAGGTGGCTGATAACGGAAAAACAGTTGCATTAAAATATTTGATGACGCGCTGAAATGACCCCGGCATAGCACCCTTAAAATTCATGATGGACTGACTCGGGTCTCCGACTATGACAACATAGCCACCATTGCGAACACATTTACTAAGTAGACGCAGTTCCATCTCGCTAATGTCTTGGGCTTCATCGATGAAGAGATATTGGGTCTGCCATGGGCGTAAGTTCCATTTGACGGTGTAATAAACTTGATCAGTAAACGTCATCCAAAGTTCAGTTTCAATAACTTTTTCACCAAGGCTCATAAAAGCTTGCAAATTATCTAAACCAAAGTTTTTGATTTCATCATTGATGGCTTCCGCTTTAATATCATCTTCAATATCAACACTCGGTTCAAAGTCATACTGGTCGATAAGGCGAACCAGTGCTTTGATGTCGGTGTTATTCGTCATGGTGACTTGTGTTTTGACAACGAGTTCATCCATGAATTTGATGGCATCGTATTTGCAGTTGTCGGGGATGAGCAGGGCAGAGATACCATAGTCGTTGAAGTAGTCGCCCTCAAAGGCTTTAGCAGCTAGTTTTTTGTACTTTGCACCATCTGCGCCCATCTCGTCGAATGTCGGCTGGCGACCGATACGGTTCTTCAATTCTTTGCGCATCGTTGACCATGCGATACTGTTAAAGGTCTTAGCATCAAAATTACTGTCTTTAAGCTTCTCATTTAGGTCTTTACGAATGTCTGCACCAAAGCAGGTCATTTGCCCTTTATCCGTGACATATTGTGAAAGCAGGACGAGGGTGGATGATTTGCCACAACCGGGACCGGCTTCGATACCGATCGATTTAAGGTCTTTGGCTTTGATGGCTTCAATCAGCCGTTGTTGTTCAGGTGTTGGGTTGAAGGTCATGATATCCCTCAAAATATTGGACTATTTGTTTGTTGTACATGTGTATTGCTCCGACAAAATTGTGTGTGTGAGTGACTGAATATGACAAATAAAGTATGATATACTTTATATAATCAGTATACTTGATTACGATATGAAAATCAAGCAGTGTGGCATACAAAACCCATTGACTATAAGAGGTATATAGAGGGTTGAAGCAATCTGACTTAGAGCGCATATTTGATACACGCTGGATACAGCTTAAAGTAAATCAAGCATTACCCGATCCGGTTAGTGAATACAAATTTCACCCGACACGAAAATGGCGATTTGATCGGGCATTGTTTCGGTAGGGAGAAGCCCCCAAAACGGGGGCACGGAACTAGTAGGATTCAAAGTGATCCCATAACTTGAGGATTTGTGCAACAATAGCGCCACATGTCGCAAATGCAAGGATAAGGGGCTCAAACGATTGGTCTTGGATTAACCAAGCGATAGACAGCATAAATATTATGAGGGATGTCAAATACTGAAAGTAGATACCGAATTCAGTTCTACGGCATGAAGGGGAACTAAGTGAGAGTTGATAAGGCGGCGTTACCGCATGCGACGGCGGCTCGGGGTCAGAGTCATCATCATCACCACTGCCACCACCGCCACTCTGGCCACCACCTGAACGCTTTGAGCCAGAGGCGCGTGTGTTTGTTGCTACGCGGTTTTCTGTTGAGCGACGTTGGTGATGATGATGTTGGGGTGGGTGATGATTGTTAAGTGGCTTGCTTGGATAAGAAAGTAACAAACGCTTTGGGCGATATCTACCCAAGTCTTCCCAAACTTCGCAATATCCCGAGACTTCTTCTGTGTTGGGGAAGTGATACGAATATACTTTAATAATGCCTAGTATGCCTGGTGTACTTGTATGTTGGCTACACCAGTTTTCTAATTGATCCAATTCTGAGACCCTAGTAATAGTTGCAGCTTTGGTGTCAAATTCAGACAGAGCCTTATCTATATTTGAACGGTATTTATTCAAATCTTGACGAAAGTTCCTACGAATACGCCTAATCTCGCATTGAATAACCTGAGACTCTGGCACTAACTGACTTGGTTTTGGCTGAAACGCTTTAAAATTGTCAGCTATGAATTTAACCTGCTTTGCTGATGAAACATCTGTTAATGAAATGCTTGATGATTTACTTGAGCTATAATGGTTATTAAAAACCATACAACTATCCTTAACCTAATCTTCCGATACTAATATCATACGACATCTGAGGAAGCGCGCGCAAGCAAATGGAGTCGTGTGATTGCCGATACGAGCAAATACCCCCAGCGAATGGGGGTGCGATATTTGTATGAGATGTTATCCTTTGGTTATTTGAGATTGGAGGATGGTATGTTATCAAGACTAGAAAATATTACAAATGCACAAGTTGGTTTATTACTTGGGATTTTGGCAGTTGTTGGATTAGGTATTTCAGCATCGGCGCATATTTTGGATGCAGGTATGAGCAGTGCTCTTGAGATAGACGACTGGTGGGCGTGGATGGATGGCGCATTTCAGAACTTCAGCACAGAAGTCATTGGCGCAATATTGACTTTTGGTTTGATTGAGGTGTTGGTTGGAGCACGTGATAGACGTGCAGCGGATGCAGTGCAAGTGCAAAAAGACGAGCAAGAACGGGAAGAGCGACGCAAGAGCAACCAATTGCAAGCAGTTTCCGAGTTGAAACGGGCACAGACACCAGAGGAACGCCAACCGATTTTGGATCGCATGAAAGCTGATGGCTTGTTGCAGGGGGCGAACTTAAGGAGAGTGAATCTGCTGGAGGCGAACTTATTAGGTACTAAGCTGCAAGGGGCGAACTTACATGAGGCGGATCTTGAATTGGCTCAATTAAGAGTCGCAAATCTGCAAGGGGCGGGCTTAAAGAAAACGAATCTGCGGGGGGCGAACTTATGGGCAGCGAAGCTGCAGGGAGCGACCTTATGGGATGCGAATCTGCGGGGGGCGAAATTAAAGGGAGCGGATCTCGACTCTAGTACAATGTTACCTAATTTTACGATGTGGACACCCGAGACGGATATGTCCCGCTACACCGACCCTGAGCATCCTGACTTCTGGCAGCCAGATTGGGTGAAAGAGCAAAAGGATAGTGATGGAGAGGATTCATAATTATCTATCTACAAAGTTTTAACAACCAGTAGTTGTCCATGGGCAACATGTTGGCTATAGATTTGAGCTAGTTCGATACGTATACATCACAGCTAAGTGTACAAAATGCGGCTTGTGCGACTGACCCAGACAGAAATACCCCGTGAAAGCGGGGCATTTTACATAATTGGGCTTATGGCATCAATCCAGACAAAAGTACCTCACTTCGGTGGGGCATTTTTTGCTTTGCTTATGTAGTGTTTGTAATTTCTCTCAAATAAATACGCTGCTAACCAAGCGAAAAGCATAAGTCCAGCTGATGCCATTGCGATCTTTATATAAGTTTGACGTGGATCAGTTCCCATTGCAAGCTCAAAAGCACTTGGCTCTATTTGAGTAGATTCATAAAGGATCACTAGTGTGAGAACTGCCGATATGTTTCTACATACTTTTAAAATGAAGATACCAGCAGGATTGAGAATCATCTAAAATCACCTCTAATCTTAATAACCAAAGTATATCAAATATTATACAGTAATAGGCAAAAGAGATATAAGACATATCGAGTTTTTCGTCGATTTACGACGACCGCTCGCGGTCGCCATAGGCGAATTTAACGCCAAATACCTAGGCTTCTACAATGGTTATCTGCTCTTAGACCTGGCATGATTGCTATCTTTATATAAGTTTGAGGTGGATCAGTTCCCAATGCAAACTTAAAAGCACTTGGCTCTATTTGTATCGCCTTATAAAAAACTACCAATATGTTTTTACATACTCTTAAAATGGCGATACTAATATGGACGAAGGTCATCTAAAATTATCTCTAAATATTAATAAGCAAAGTATATTATCTACCTCAATATATTGTAAGGAGAAACAATGATTAGCAGCTTAAGACTTGATGGTTGTCTTCTATTAGTAGAAGATGAAAATGGAGACTGGCATGAGGTTGGTGACTTATCCCAATGTGATCCGCTTTATAATCAAACTGGTGGTGGTGATGGCAATCAGAAGCGTTGTAATATAGCAACACGGCTAGTAGATCCGTATCTGAAAGACTTGTTTTATAAAACACTACTTGAATATGAAGCAAATCAGAATGACTCAGAAGATCTTATTATTGCCCTTGGTGCAGTTGCTGTCACTGTCGGAGGGACAATACTTACTGCTGGTGTTGGAACAATATCTTCGGCTATCGTCATGGCAGTTGCCTATGCAGGTAAAACAGTGGTCAGTGCTGGATTAATTGGCGCTGGTATATATGCAAGTGTAGACCCGACTGAGGTATTGGTTAATGTTTTAAATGAAACAGACTACGTGCTAGCACGAAATGAAGCAGACATTCCGCAGTTTTGGGCTGATGTAAGGCAGATGATTTATTGTGCAACTCCTGCCAATGGTCAAATTACTCTTGAGACAATGGCAATTTATGCTGATTTGATCGAATCATTGACTGCATATCCGCAAGCCTCAAAAGTACTTGCTACTATGATAAGGGTTAACAATATTGAGGCTCCAATTAGTGTGGCTCAGTTTGGAGCGCGTCTCGAGAGTGATTTGTTTGATTGCCAGTCAACTAATTGTATAGAAATGTGTGATTTGATACTTGATACGGAAAAGTCTCCAGTAGGTAGCTCGGTCATACGAAAAGCCAACACTGAGAGTACGTGGATTGTCACTAGTGCTCCTGATGAAAACCAACAACACAAAGTAGTTGTTAAATCTCGTGGTTCGTCAATACCACTGTATCTCAACACAATTAACTATAGTGGTAGTGTTGTACCAAGTGTCATTAATTATGAATTAGTTGAGCCTTTGAACGATAATAGAACAACTGTCATACCCTATACCAAAAAGGATCAGGTAGAAAATCGTCAATTTACCCGTTTAACTTTCTATAGTCATCAGGAACTCCAAATGGAAATTGATATTGATGATTGTCGTGAAGAAGAACAAGAACCAGACTCAGAGCAACCTTGCGCCTTGTTTGTCGGGGAGACATATGGTGAAAGTCCGATACCATCCGGTACATACGGCGCATACGATAATGTATTTGTACTTTTTGATGGACAACGCGTATCTGATGTTGACGGTTGGCGCACCTATTATCTCAGCGATGCTGATAGTTGCTGTTCTTTAATTCAATTGCCAATTTCGCCTGCAGATGAAGTCCCCCCACCTGATCCTCCAGAATATGGTATCTTGCCAAGTGAGATAGAATATAAAGATTGCACAGGGTCTGATTGGCTCCCGTTGTCTGAACTTCCGAAAGATGAAAATGCGCCGCTTAACTTTAATGCGATTCGCTTCAAGGGTAGCTATGCGATTCAGGTAGCACTTATCAATCCAGCTATCAATTGGCCATATGTATCAGACTTTGCGGATAGCAAAAATAGCTGGGTGCCGGAAGACCTAGACGGAAATGATACTGCAATATATGATGACGGCAATTGGCGGTATGCTGATGTAAATTACGAAGTAGTCAACTATGGGCGTTTTTTGTCAATGTCGGTTAATTTTGCGACACCTGTATTTGTTAGTGAGTTTACCATAAACTATGATTTTACCCCTACTTCATATCCATTCCCTAACCAAGTAATAAGAACCTTCTATCAGGGTAATCAAACGTCAGAAGCGCGACAGGATAATGCTAGCGGTACTGGCTTGTCAATGACAGTAAACCCCAATGAGTTGGTGGATAAGCTTAATATATGGTTTAGAACCTCGATTGCAAATAATCCAACCGATGGCTATGCTGGTAATATTGTGATCAATAGCATCACTGTAAATGGTAATGGCCCATTCCCAACAGAGTTAACATGATATTTGAGCTATATCAATAATTAAGTTAAACATAGTACATAAAATTCAAACCCCTCACATTGTGAAGGGTTTGGTTGGATATATCCATGCCCGCGGAGTTTAAAAGCTGAATCGTGCTATACTGATGTTGAGTTTTTCTTTAACTCCCTATCCTTTAACTGCACAGCCCTAGCTTGATGTTGCTGGGGTTTTGTGTTTATGGGTTTATAAGTCCAAAACTTTTGTGGTGTGCTATACTGATATTGCGTACCCGACGCTCCTATAAAGAATTGCACAAGCCTAAGCCTTAAACAGCTTGGGTTTTGTGTTTGTAATGTTAATCATGATATACTAAAAATGAGAATAAGCACTAACCCTCCTAACACACACAGACTCTGGCTCAAATGGCTGGAGTTTTGTGTTTGTAGGGTCAATAGGTCTACAGTTTTCTGCGGAATAGAGGCTGTGATATACTGGCGTGAGTTTCATTTATGAAACCTCTTCAATCTTTTGAATGCACGAACCCCAGTCCTGACGCTGGGGTTTTGTGTTTATATGGTAAAACTTTGTTGTTATTTGGTTTAATGCTATACTGAAATTGAATCCTTACTTCATATGCTCCGCACAAGCCTTAGGTCTCATCCCCTAGGGTTTTGTGTTTTAAATCTCCCCAATAATATCTATTTTCATATTGTGGTGACCTGCGATTTTCTGCAAGACATCGGCCGCAAGGTAGCGATGGCAGTTGCATTACGCTATCTTATAGAAATATAATTACTAACCGTTGGTAAAGGGTAGAAATACTACTCAATATAAAATGATATTATTACTTCTAATTTTTTGCTGTTAGATATAGGTAATTTGATTAATGGACAATAAATCATTCATAATTTATCTGCTTCAACCATATGTTACTAGTCGTTTACTTAATATTGCTATTCGAACCCTAGCAGCTGCAAAGCATCTTTCAATACGTGAGACTGAATACTATGTAATGAATCGTATCGAAGGATTAAGTATATCAACAATGAGATCTTGGAAAGGTAATAGACCTCCAAGATCGATAGTATATGGTGATATATTTCTGAGCTTAGTATGGTTGATATTAACTGATGGTTACTTACGCTTGGGTAATGAGTCACTAGCTACTGAATGGCTAATCGATATATTAAATACAACGGATGTTGGTCGAGGTAAGCAGTTCACAAGCAATAATTTGCAAGAGTTTGATTCTATTTTTACTAATTATGTCAGGCTCGATGGGAAACCACTAAGCGAAGATCAATATATTGAAGTTATTGTTAGACTAAGGAGTAAATCATTGGATTCAGAGCATAAACACCTTATAGATTTGAGACAAAACGATATTTTTGGACCACCACATGATGACCTGCAATATATATGCGATATATTTGTTATTATGCCCTTTGCTGATAAGTTTGAGCCAATTTATACTGACCACATCAAAAAAATCTCTGAAGTGTATAACTACACTGTGAAACGTGGTGATAACTTCTTCTCAAAAAGATCAATCATGGCAGATGTTTGGTCAGCAATGGTAAGTTCTAGGTTGGTAATCGCTGACTGCACTGGTCGTAATGCAAATGTTTTCTACGAGCTTGGGATGGCTCATACATTAAATAAACCAGTAATTACTATTGTTCAAGATCTTAAAGATATACCTTTTGATATACGGCATATGCGTGTTATTGAATATAAACATTCATATAGTGGTATGCTCCAATTGGAGATTGATCTGGGGGATGCGTTTGAAACTATGATGCCTGAAGAAGGTGATTAGTGTAAATTTGATTCTGGCAGTGCCAATGATGGTCATCTTATAACCTTTATTGTGTTGAGTACCCTTAAGTATTAAGCGCTGTAAATAGGTATCATTGTTTTACCTATGTTCAGATTAATGTGCATTATACATCATGTTATTGAAATTTCTCCTAAATCTATGCTAATATTAGAATATTAGTTCTATAAAAATACTATAGGTTGGTCGCCAAATGAGTCATAAGTCTGTTAAGCATAAGAAGCTGACAGATTATGCTCCTAATCCTCAGAACTCTAATACAGGGTCTGAGCGTGGTCAGGGCATGATTGAAAACAGCTTTCGTAAGTATGGGGCAGGTCGTAGCTTGCTAGTTGATAAGAACAACAAGATTATCGCTGGGAATCATAGCCAAGAGGGTGCACTTGAAACTGGTCTTGAGAATGTGATCGAGGTTGAAACAGATGGCACGCAAGTTGTCGTTGTGAAACGTAGCGATCTGGATTTGAGTGATACTGATGATATGCGCGCGGTTGAATTGGCATATATAGATAACCGGTCCAATGAGGTATCTCTGAATTGGGATGCTGCACAGATTATGGCTGATGTTGAAGCTGGAGCAGATTTATCGGGTATGTTCACCGAGATAGAGATTGCCGAGTTAATTGCCAGTCAAACTGATTTAGGTCCATCGGATCCAGATGCTGGTGCTCAAGTTGATCGTGCAGAAGAACTTAATGAAAAATGGAAAGTCAGCTATGGTGATTTGTGGATTATCTCTTCAAAGCACGGCGGAGAGCATCGGTTGTTATGTGGGGATAGCACAGTTAAGGATGATGTTGATCGGGTGATTGATGGCTTGGTCACGCCGTTAATGGTTACGGATCCTCCGTATGGTGTGGAGTATGACCCATCATGGCGAGTGGATGTTGATGGTGGAACACGTCATGCTTTGGGCGTTGTAAAGAATGATGATAATGCCTCATGGCTTGATACTTGGCAATTAGCTCCATGTGATGTTGCTTATGTATGGCATGCTGGGATATATGGTCATATTGTAGCCACTGATTTGTTGGCAGCAGGATTTAATATCCGTTCGCAAATTATATGGAATAAACATCAATTCGCCCTTAGCCGAGGTCATTATCACTGGAAGCATGAGCCTTGTTGGTATGCTGTGAAACAGAATAAGACTGGTCATTGGATTGGCGACCGTAAGCAAACGACGATGTGGGATATAGCAAGTTTGAATCCTGCAGGGGGATTAAAAGATGAAGAAGCGACAGGGCACGGAACACAAAAACCTATTGAATGCATGTCGCGTCCAATTAGTAATCATTCAGGGAATGTATATGATCCTTTTGGTGGGAGTGGGACGACGATGGTTGCTTGTGAACAGCTGGGTCGTCAGTGCCGGATGATTGAAATTGAGCCGAAGTATGTGGCGGTGATTTTGGAACGAATGAGTGGGATGGGGTTAGAGCCTAAAAAGGCGGACGTGGAGAAGCACATCCCTACGGATTAATCGTTAATCAGTGTTGTCTATTACTTTGTTTATTTCTTCAGCGGATAGCTCAAGGTCGATTTTGGGAGATTGCAGTTGTTGGTATAGGCGGTCGATGGCGATGATTAGTATCTGCGTTTTTGTGAGATCATGAATCTCGGCTATTTCGTCGATTTGGTTATGTGTTAGTTCTGGGAGGCGTGTGTTGAATTGTTTAGGCATTTTGTTCCTCCGCTGTGTCGTATCCCCAGCGTTGGAGAATACTAGCTGCGCGGTTGGTACTCGTCAGCCAGAATTTACCGTCGTTGCCGAGAATAATTGGTGTAGTTTTGCTACTGTTACGGGTTGAGCGGTATTGTATGGCGTTTGCTAGTGTGCTGAAGCGTGTTATGTATCCGTTACCTGTTTCAATTGATTTGCGTAATCTGTTTTCCATTTTGTTTGTCCTTTTGTTTAACCTTATGGCTATATTGTATAGCAATATGCTATACAAGTCAAGAGGAATTGTAGGGTTACTTTGCCCAATTTGAGGGATTATGAGTAAGAAACGTAAGAATGTATCACCAATACCTAAAACAAAACGCAACGCTCACCAAGATGTCATGGCTTTGCGTCGTGAGCGTGTGGCGACATTACGTAACCGGTTATTGAGTGAGCGCGAAATTTATGTGGCGATGTCTACTCCTAATTCGCCTTTTTTTATGCTTAACCCTAACCCAAAAGATGGTGAAGATCCCAAGCCGTACAGTGCAGGCACGATTCATAACGACCTTGTTTATCTTCGAGAGCAATCTATCAAAAATGCCACCGAGGAATATGAGTCGTATAAAGCCATGCAGTTGGCAGAAATCCGTGAGGCCCGTAAGGCATATGGTTGGGCTAAAAATGACTGGAAAGCGATTGCGAAGTTTCTTGAATTAGAGATGCGGTTGACGGGAACGATGGATGCTGGATCGATGACGTTCAATCAGTTTAACCAGCAGAATAATCTATTTATGAATGAGGCAGGCGAGCCGAAGACGGTGCGCGATATGACGGATGACGAATTGAGGTTGATAGCCTCTCAGGCGTTGCCGGATGCGGTTGAAGGGGAGATTGTTGATGATAAGTAAACCGACGAAATACGCAATTGGTACAGTGCATGTTCTACAAGATGAAATCGAGCTAGAGCATGATGATGGTAGCTGGTCATATGTTGAGCCGGGTCTTGATATCACGGTTGATACTTATGATTCTGATCGCGACGAATACACATTAAGTTGCCGTACTCATAGCGGGTTCTTTCTCTGTGCTGATGACATGGATAGATTCTTCGACCCGAAAGAATACTACAAATATGAGCCAAGCTATTGTGCGAATTGTAACGTATGGATGCAATTACAAGGTGATGCTGAGCATCTAGGCAAACCATCAACACAATGGGAGTGCCTTATTTGCGGTCATGTTACTTATGTGGAGATTACAAAGGGATTGCTTAATAGAAAGTAAAATAGATATGACATTACCAGAATATATAGATTACTCAGAGCTAGAGTTCCCAGAGGGGTGTGATGATCTCGACTGGGCAGATGTTCCAGGTGGATACTTAAATTGGGTCGATTATTGGATGGCGCGGTTTGAAGAAGAGCGAGACGCTAACCAAGAAACGCAAGCACAGATTGCTGCTATACATCGGGTGATTAATTTTGCGAAGTTGGATGTTACCACAGGCGGTCTGATGAAACGGGTTATTTCGATGTTACATCGCTTACGGAATTTGTCGCAGATTTGTGATGAGCAACGGACATATATACGTAAACTGGAGGATGTGCGCTATGACCTCGCCGACAAAAAGAAAGTCAGTTGATGGCAACGAGTATGATATGACAAACTTCTCAAAGGTCATGCAAGAGTGCTTTGTGATTATCATGAATTGTATCCAGAAGGTCGAGAAAAATGAAGATGACTTCTGGAAGACACAAAAGCAGGTTGTACCGTTGCGTCAGGCGATTGAGAAGTTTTATCGGTGGCAGAATCAGAAATATCAAGGAGAGGCACTGCCATTGTGGGTGTTTGGTGAAGTTGCTTTGCGTGAACTAGAACAGGGCGCATCGATCGACAAAGTTAAAGGTGTGTTCTCGCTGGCGGTCAAGAAGAAGTATGAGGCGACGATGGAAACCGCGCGTAATATTTATGATCAGGTGATGCTAGATGCCGACACATCGAGTTAATTAAGTCTCTATTTCTTATGCTTCCACCAACCCTACATAACGAACAGGTTACCCCACAAGAGGCGGCACAAGAATATCTACAGCGACAAGCAGCACGTCAGTCGTCTTTGGCGTTCGCACAGTATGTTGATCCCACATATCAAGTCAATGCGTTTTATCGACATCTCAATGGAATGTTAGATAAGGTAATGGCAGGGGAGATCAAGCGGTTAATGATCTTCGCGCCTCCTCAGCATGGTAAGTCGCGCACCTCGACAGAGATATTTCCTGCACGTTGGATTGGTGAAAATCCGAATTTACCTGTGGCAGTGGTGTCGTATGGTGCAACGCCCGCGCAGAAGTTCTCGACCAGCACACGCGATATTATCGAAAGTCCGGAGTATGCGCGGTTGTATGGTGACTTGTCGCATATGGGACAGCCGATTAAGATTCGGGAAGATGCGAGGGCAAAAGGTCTATGGCGACTTGGTTACCCACATAAGGGCGGTTTATGGGCTGGTGGTATCGGTGGGCCGATTACATCACATGGTTTTGGTGGTATTTTGCTAGATGATCCATTTAAAGATTGGAAACAGGCACATTCGCAGGTGTATCGGCAGTCGGTATATGAATATTATCGCGGAACGCTGATGACACGCTTGTGGCAAGATGGGTGGGTGATCATCATCATGACACGGTGGCATCCAGACGATATTGCAGGGCGATTACTTGCTGAGGAAGGTGACAAGTGGTGTATTCTGCGGTATCCGGCGATTGCTGAAAGCCAAGAGGAGCGTGACAAGAATAATAAGATGATGGGATTGCCGATCGGTGAATCTGATCCACTCGGGCGTGAAGCTGGTGAGGCATTATCTCCTGTGCGTTTTTCGATTGATGGTCTACAAGAAAAGCGTGAAAATGTTGGTGAGCGAGCATGGGCGAATGAGTATCAGGGTGCACCACGGTTGGCTGACGGTGACATGATTAAGCGCGATTGGTTTGATACTGTGGCGAAAGTACCGAGTGGTGCAAAGCGTGTTAGATATATCGACAAAGCAGGTACACAAGGGGGTGGAGCTTATACAGCGCTGGTTCTAATGGCAGAATATCACGGTACATATTATGTGGAAGATGTTGTCCGTGGGCAATGGTCGGCGCATCAACGTGAAGAGATCATCCACAAGACGATTAAGCGAGATACTCAGCTGTATGGAAAATATGTCGCCTATATTGAGCAGGAACCGGGTAGTGGTGGTAAAGAGTCGGCAGAGCATACGATCAAGAAAAATGCGGGGTATCGTATCAAGGCAGATCGTCCAACAGGTGATAAAGATGCTCGATTACTTCCATTCGCCGATCAAGCTGAGGCAGGGAATGTGTTGCTGGTATCAGGGCTTTGGAATCATGCGTGGTTGGAAGAGATGACCGCCATCCCCAATGGTACCTTTCGTGACCAAGGGGATGCGACAGCAGGTGCGTTCAATAAGTTGACAGGTAGAAAATCGTCTACAAAAGTAGGCAGGGCTAGTGGGTTGTATTCGAGTCGAGGTTAGGCGAGTCGAATTGATCGTCGGGCATATGGGATTCGTTTAATTTTACCATGTTGTTCTAAGACCATGATATGCCTGCCAACCGTCTGCGGAGCGACTTCACAATCCTCAGCAATTTCTTGTTGTGTTGGGTAATTACCAGATTTGATGTGCAAGTAGATACATTGGAAGATGCGCTCGCTCAATTGGCTGTAGCGGGGTAGGGGCTTGGATGATGTATTCAGCACTTTGATATTGTCGCCATGACGCTCGATCATGCCGTATTCTTCTAGCACTCTTAAGTGATGTTGTACTGTTTGGTCTGAGCGGATGTGACAAGCCTCTTTGATCTCATAGAGTTCGGGTGATGTATTGTAGTCCCACAAATATGCGTTAATAAATGCGAATACAAGACGGGATTTGGTATTCATAGATATTCTCGTTAAGTTAGTTTTTTGTTATAAATTTAGCATATTTGTTCTGTTTTTGCAGTTAGAAGTTGGTTGGAGAAAGGAAAAGCACTCAAATCGGGTTATAATACAGCGCGCTACTCCTGATAGAGGAATAAGCACATTATCAGATAATCCTAACAATGTCTCTGGGGAAACTTATGGTCAACTTTCTTTGAGATCTTCTTGTGAAAAAACTTCTAATTACTATCAATCTACTTATCTCCAAATCAAAGCTGATTACCGATAGCATTGTTGGAGTCGTTGATTGATGGGATAGTTAAAGAGTAAATGTGAAATATGAAAAGCTATTGAGAGAAATTGCCAGAAAAAACAAACGCTGTTCCAATTGATTAGAACAAATTTTCGTAGTAAGATGACATTCTAAGATATATAACAATAAACAAACGAATTGAAGTTATTTGTGGAGATTGTTGTATAAGGTAGAAAACATAAAGCCACTGTTGGAGCAGTGGCCTGTGTTATGAATTATTCCATATGTTGCGATATGGGGTGAAGTATAACAGGTTTATAGATGTTGACCAGTATGTGTTCAATATCAAGTTAACTTACCTAAATTCAGTTCAATTGGAGGTCACATGAATCAGGAACTGATAGAGCAAGTGTATCAAGTTATAAAATCCGCAGTTAAAGAAAAGGGAAGACCACCCAGTCATCAGGAAATAGCTGATGCCTGTTTTATCTCTAAAGGATCAGTCGGAACCTATCTCACCCATCTTGAACGACAGGGGAGGATCTATCGCGAACCGAATGTAGCACGTGGGATTCAGTTGATTGAGGAGGAATCTGAACAAACGTCTGAACATTTGCCTACATTGTAAAAGAACTTTTGTGCTACAGTGGAATCATAGAAATTTGACCTGATACGAGATATCAAAATATTGTAGGTCTAGTGAGATCAGGTCTATGTTTCAACTATTAAAGGAGGTGCTGATCAGCAAAATCCAAGATTCAATAACGCAAAACAACCATCTGTAGAAATTGGCAGATTTCCGCAGATGGTCGTCTCAACAGCAGATTGGAATCGATCTGTTGAGAATAGTGTACAGCAAATACTGGACATTTGTTATATCTGACAAATGTGTTGCTCTGTTCCAAAAATACTAATCAAAATTAAATGAAAGGAAAATAAATGACACAGACATACAACGACAATGTTGTCATTAATGACACACTTGAAGTAAATGGTACATCAGATACTGTTCAAGTTGCGGTGAAGGGTGCTGCTAATCAATCAGATGCACTGCAACAATGGCAAGATCATTCAGGAAATGTGTTTGCTGAAATAGATGCTGATGGTCATTTACTAATTGGGGATCAAGATGATACACCAGAGGCATTAATCGAAGCTCACAATCTAGATGATGTGTATAAACCGTCACGTGGCTTACATCTTCGCGGTATTCTCTCAGGCACATTGAGTCATCTCATTAGTTGGGTTGTTCAAGAGCTTGCACTAAAAGGAACTGGTGGGTTATCTGCTTTACATCGTGTACTGCGGGTGCACGCAACCAATGAAAATACAGGTCCAATGGAAGTCGGAGCGGAAATTCGTGCTGGTGATTTTGAAGTGACCAATGTCGGTGGTAATCCAGATACCAACAACCTTGAGATGAGTGCAGTTGTCGCTAAGGTGAATAACGACTCATCTGCTCATTTGCAGACAGCATATGGTGTCAAGGTTGATATGAGTGTTCCAGAAGGATCGGCGAGTGATGTCTACTCAGTTTATACAGAAGGTGGCACAGTTTATATTGGTGATAGTGAAATCTATGCACCATTGAATCTCAGTCCACGTTCAACAGCCCCGTCAGCACCTCGAGATAATGATATTTATCTAGATATAAGCAGCGATCCAAATCAACCCCGATTACGACAATATAGTCAAACCGAAGATGTTTGGTTAGACATCAGTGGAACTGGGTCAACATTTGATCCAGAAGTTGATGGATATTGGTCGAATTATGGTGGGTATTTTGTATTTTCAGATGGCGATTATGTATCTCAGTCATGATGCATCAACAGCCTTTATTCAATATCAAACTAAAGCAAACAAACAAATAAGAAAGGTAAAACAATGCCAACAAAACTAATGAATGAAGCACTTTATAACGATCGTTTTAAAGCCCGATTTGGGAATGACCAAGAATTTGGTACAAAGCCAACAACGCCGGAAGGTCCTGGTGATGTCTGGTTTGAACATTCGACAGGTGTCTTGTCTCTCAGCAATGAAGCTGGTAATGCATGGGTCGATTATGATCTATCTGCTATTGGAAGTAGTGGGGGAAATCCTATTATTTTCACTGGTTATTTAGCATCTAATCATGATTGCACTAGTTCAAGTGCTGTCATTGACTGGGTTGAGATTATTGATGCAAATAACTTGCATGATGATTCAACTAATCCCGACCGTATTTACTTTACTGGTCAAGGTGCAGGATGGTATGAAGCTGAATTAACAGTCGCATTATCCCATAACACAAATAAAGGGGAAGCATTCACTATCCCAATGACATTAAATGGAACAACCACTGTGGCAATTCAAGTATTCTACATTCGAACAGAGACTACTGAGAAAGATTACAAAGTTCTCAAGTATTTATTTGAGATAACAAACCCAGAGTCGGATTATATCTCTCTAAGTACAACATCTGGTTCACTTACTGTTGCAAATACTTGCGAATTGGTAGCCATGAATTTCTCAGCAAAAGAGACTATTTTCAAGATAACTAAATTATAAGTCCCCCTCTATACAAGTTCGAGTAAAGTGAGTGTTATAAATTGACTGATTTTATCAATAAATCAAACCCGGTAATCATCCGTAGTGGAATGAGTGCGGATAGACCATCGGAACCCAGTTCCGTAGGCGAATTTTGGGTAGATGTGGATACAACATACATCTACAAAGCGAAACTAGAAGTTGGTGTTGGCTTGATCTGGCAATCTACTGGTACAGGTGCACAGGGACCTGCAGGACAAGATGGTCAGGAAGTATCATTACAAAATGATGGAACCTATATCCAATGGCGATTGGGTACAGGTTTATGGCAAAATTTGGTTGCCGTTGCTGATCTGAAAGGCGATAAGGGTGATACAGGTGATGTTGGTCCGCAAGGTTTGCAAGGTGTTGCTGGACGCGAGATTGAACTTCAGCAAGGAATAACACATATTCAATGGCGTTATGTTGGAGATCCTACATGGATTGATCTTGTGCTTCTGTCTGAGCTTAAGGGAGATACGGGTGCTACTGGTGCTACCGGGCCACAAGGTGAAAAGGGCGATACCGGGGATGTCGGACCACAAGGTCCACAGGGACCGCAAGGGGAACAAGGACCTGCCGGAACTGGTTCTAGTGTACCTATTCGAGAAGATGATGTCTTGGTGGTTACTGCTGACAATATAGATTTCGACGGCACGTCATTTGATGTAACAAATCCGAGTGGAAACAAAGCATTTATAAGATCGGTTGGCGCACCAGACGGATTTGATGTAACAGGAAAGCTTACATCTACAAACAACTCAGATTCTCCTTTTAGAATATTTGCAAGAGCTACAGTGCCGTCATCCCCACAACAAGGCGACATTTATTACGATGACGGAACAAATACAGATTCGACTGATCCGGGTTTACGCCATTACGATGGTACGCAGTGGATAGATGTTGGCACAGGTGGTGGCGCATTGCCTGTTTATGAAAACAGCTCATTGGTCGCAAACGCGCTGGCATTAGAATACGATAATGACAGTTTTGATGTAACTAGCGAGACATCACCAGAAAACCCAACCGCACATGTTACAAATATTGGTTCATCGGGTGATTTTTACATTAGAGGTAAACTCGGAGTTGACAGGGACGTAAGTTCAACATTTCAAGCGTATATACGTAAAGACGGTGCGGAAAGCACGAGTGCAAATGAAGGTGTAGCTTATTTTTTCCGGCGTATTCCCAGCTCGTTAAACGGTACACCCATAACAGGAAAAGTATACGGCATATTTGTAGATACCCAAATCGCCCCTAGCTATGACTCTGATGTAGAAGCAGTTGAGGCTATCCGATTCGTCGGTAATCACTACGGATTAGGCACAGTTAATAGTATGTATGGCTTTGTCGCTCAATTGCATAACCGTGATGACGGTATTATTGACAACGCGCGAGGCATTTACATTGATAGTACACGTAATCATGGTGTGGGATCAATCACCAACTCTTACGGTATTTACATTAATGATATAGATGAAGGCGTAAACAATTATGCAATCTGGACTCGCGATGGTTTAAATCGTTTCGGGGATCAGGTTTCAATTGATGGACAACAAGATGTGCCTCAGCTTATTGTAACAGGGCATTCTACACAAACATCGAAGATTGTCTCATTTGAAAAAGATGACGCGACAGTGTTGTTAGACGTGGACAATGACGGTATTTTAAGACTGCCTGAAAATAAAATTGTATTAAATGATACAGGCGTACAATCGAATACTGTTGCACAATCTACTGAACCATCATCGCCTGTTGAAGGAGATAGATATTTAGATGATGGTACAAACACAGCAACAGGCTTGCCAGCAGATAGGGTTTACTTAAGCGGCGCATGGGTAGACTTAGACACAGATACCGGAGAAGGTGGGAGCACCGAACTCGGAATATTTAATGCAGTCGATACAGTAGGGGGGGTAACTTTAACAGGGTCTAATCAACCTATACCGCTTAATAATCAGATTCGCATTGATACAGATTATTTTACACATACCTCCGGTAACGGTAATGTCTCTATAGATCAATCAGGCTGGTATGTTGTCACATATAATACGTCAACAATGGTAACAAGCGGGACGGATCGTACACAATCGCAATCAGTTTTACAGATTAATACAGGCGGTGGTGTTTGGGTAGATGTGGCAGGAACACTTGCAGAGATGTATAACCGCGAAGTCACCGAAGGCGGGACAAACGCAAGCGCAACTGTTATGATGAATTTATCTGCTGGAGATGAATTACGAATAGCAGTTCGTAGAACATCTGGAACATCTACAATTCAAACTGTTGCTAATGCCACATCATTGACTGTTCGCACTGCTAATGTTGGTAGTGGCGGAAGCAGTGGTGGGGGTGGCGGATTTGATGTTTCTGGCGTAGCAATGGGTAGTTGGAGAATTATTCATGAATCAACTAATTCATTATTTAGCACGTCAACAACATCATCAACCCCTCAAGTAGTTAATGGTTCGCCTCAAACGTTTATAGCTAAAGGGGATCAACCCGTGATTGTTGATTGGGGCAATCAGTATTTACAATCAACAGCCGATGCTTGCATTGGTCAACTTTACATAAACATCAATGGAACTAACCATCGAATAGGTGCTAATTTTGTTTTAGGGGCGAACAATATTGCTAGCTCTGTATCAACACGGGTAACAATTCCACCCTCTCTTTTAGTAACAGGTTCAAATGCAGTTGATTTAAGAATTGAAAGAACAAGCGGTGGCGGCACTGTATTTTTACAAATGAGCCCTATGGATGATTACTTTATTGCCCAAGAATATCAGCCACAGGCTATAGTTGCACAAACTGAATTAGCATCTGTAACAGAAAAATGGACAGGCAGTTTTAGCACTACATCAGGTAGCTATGTTGAAATTGACCCATTGTTTAGCAAAACAATTATTACATCCGGTGGAGATGTTGATGTTTTGTTTACAGGCTATGGAGTTAATAATACTGCGGGGCAAAGAATACATTTAAACGTAGAGGTTGACGGTGTTTTAGAGTCAACTTGGCAACTTTGGCAGTACATAGGTGGCGGAACTGCTATAAATTTTAAGTATCGAATCCCAAACTTATCCGCTGGTTCTCATACAATACGTATGATGTATCGCGCATACACAAGCGGGACTGCTTTAGTACAAGGCGATGGTGTTTTTTCTCTTAAAGAGTTGGCAACAAATAATGGTGGTAATGTAGCGGAAATTGCATCAGCTAATTATGTGTCTAATGTTATTTCACAATCAAACATTACAACTACTTCTACCACATGGGAAGACGTTGGCTCTGCGTTTGAGCAAACAATTACTACAGCGGGCAATCCTATTAAAGTGCATTTAGGCTTTCTTGCACAAAACTCATCAGGCAATGTATTTTTTAATGTATCTATTGATGATGTTAATCAATTTCCAGATGATGGTGTTTTAACTGAAAGTACATCACAGCAAGGCTGGCAATCTGACACGTTTATCTTCTCTGTACCTGCTGGAACTCGTACTGTTAAGTTGCGATGGCGAGTTAGTGCAGGCACAGGTCAAATCACGTTAAACAATTCCATTAATGCTCACATGTGGGTAGAAGAAATGATGGTCGGGCTTGGTCAAGCAAGTGTTCCTAATATTGTTATCAACAACGATATCGGAACACTATCTACATCATCAACAACTGATGTCGATATACCAGATTCCGAAACATTAATAACGCTAACGGCTACAGATTATCTAAATGTAGTGGTATCTGGCGGTTCAATTTTCAACAATTTGGCTGGAACATTTGGTTTATTGACGCTTGAGTTAAATGGTGTGGACTATCCAATAACTCTTTTTGGTGACAATGGATCAGCCTTTTCAAGATCTATACCGGCTGTTAACCACACCTTCGACCCTAGTGAATTACAAGTAGGTACAAATACTGTAAAGTTAAAAATTAGACGAACTCAAGGTTCGGGTCAAATTCGTTATGAGTCAAACGATGTTACATATGGATTTGACGGTCGTCTTATTTTAGAAGCCAAATAGGAGAACAATACGGTGACAACAATGATAGACGTACCAAGCAAGAATACGACATTTTGCTGTTATTGACTAAATAAACATAGGTTTAGTCTTTGACCTAGATCCAATAAAGTCGTGGGAGAAGATGCAAGGAAAATTGTGTCTCAGCCGGGAAGAGAATGACACAATCACCAGCGCATTCTCCCACATCATCTAACACACAGCACATCTGAAATTTCAAATTCTCATGGCTAGTTTACGATGCCATTTCCAAACTGTTGTTAGTCGATCAACTCATATCACATCACATAATTCTGTGACTGTGTAGCATAGTTACAGAGAGAATTAGCTTGTCATGTCAATCTGTTCAAACAACTTTACTAAGGTAAAGGCTTGTAGTTGATACCTAAGGGGCTAAATTACTATATTTCCCCTTAATCACAAAAACTGTGATTATTCAAGAAATCAGATTCAATTGGTAACCGATTCAATAGAGTCCTATAACTCTCATGGATTTGAACAAACGTCTGAACATTTGTCCGTACTTTAACAGAACTTTTGTGCTACAGTGGAATCATAGAAATTTGACCTGATACGAGATACCAAAGGTCTTAAGAGTCTAATGAGCTTAGGTCTATATTTCAGGCGATGAGTTTAGGAGGTGCTGATCAACGAAATCCAAGATTCAATAACGTAAAACAACCATCTGTAGAAATTGGCAGGTTTCTGCGGGCGGTCGTCTTAATAGTAAATTGGAATCGAACTACTGAGATAAGTGTACATTACATATTGGATATTTGTCAGATCATGACAAGTTACAGTCAGAAGTCACAAGTCAGAAGAGCATACCTACGTTGGTGTAGGTAGTAGAGAGGATTAATCATCGATCTATGATTATTCGATCAATGCTTATTGGTTTTACCATAACATACCGAATGAATGACAATACGTTTATATAGAAAGGAAACAATATGACCGATGAAAAGTTTTTAAGAGAAGCACCATATACTGATCGCTTTGATGCAAAGATCAAAACAGGTACAAAACCGCCTGCACCGGAGGGTGCTGGTGACATGCATTTTGATAATGCAAATACCTTGTCATTATCTGATGGGTCAGGGAGCTGGATTTCATATTTTCTTGCTCAAGGCAACACTGTAGCAACAAGCGCGCCATCAGCAACTGATGATGCGACCGCTGGTTACTCAGTAGGGTCGATGTGGATAGATGTAACCAATGATATGGCATATATCTGCCTAGATTCCACTTCAACTTCTGCAATCTGGCAACCATTGGGGGGTGGGGGCAGTGTACCTTCTGGAACGACAAAGGTACGCTCTTGGTTGTTGGGTATCTCAAACGGTCCATTTGATACAACCCAAACTGATGTGATGTGGTCTGTAGATCCTTATGATTATGATCCAGACAATCTTCACGATACATCAACCACACAGGATATCGTTATTGATGTGACTGGAACTTACTATGTTAGTTTCTCTCTATATGGTCGAGCTGAAACGACATCAAGCCGTCTGATTGTGACATTACATATGAATGGTGAAAATATTGGGCGTAAGGCATTTGTCACTGATACAGGTAGCGGTAACGATTACTACTCTTATGGTGCGGAGATGTGGATTGGTACTTTACAAGCCAATGACACACTTAAATTGAGTCTTTTCACGAGTACAAGTGGTGGTTTTGAACTGGCGTCAAATGGGTGGCAAGGCGGATTCTCTGAATTTAAATTGATGCAGGTTGCCTCCTAATGACTGATTTTATTGAAAAGACTGATCCGGTTATTATTCGTACCGGAATGAGTGCGGATAAGCCATTGGAACCCAATTCCGTAGGCGAATTTTGGGTAGATGTAGATACAACCCACATCTACAAAGCAAAGCTGGAGTCAGGTGTCGGCTTACTATGGGAGTCTGCTGGTACAGGGTCACAGGGGCCTGCTGGACAAGATGGTCAGGAAGTATCACTACAAAATGATGGAACCTATATTCAGTGGCGATTAGGGACAGCTGCATGGCAAAACTTGGTGGCAATCGCTGATCTGAAAGGCGACAAAGGAGATACGGGTGATGTTGGTCCGCAAGGTTTACAAGGCATTGCTGGACGCGAGATTGAACTTCAGCAAGGAACAACTCATATTCAGTGGCGTTATGTTGGAGATCCAACGTGGATTGATCTTGTTCTTCTGTCTGAACTTAAGGGTGATACAGGAGCTACCGGCGCTACAGGGCCGCAAGGTGAAAAGGGCGATACCGGGGATGTCGGACCACAAGGTCCACAGGGACCGCAAGGGGAACAAGGGCCTGCGGGATCTGGTTCAACCATTCTTGTTCAGGAAGATGGAAGTCCTGTTGTAACAAGTGATGATCTTGATTTTGACGGTGGTGATTTCAATATCACAAATCCATCTGGGTCTAAGGCCATTGTCCAGATTGCAGATACAGCCTTTGTACCGCTAAACGTGACTGGTGTTGCCGATGAAACTCAATTAAAAGTCAGTGCCAATGCGACACAAACGGTAGATATTGCTCAATTTGATGATACGTCTGGTAACACGGCGGCTAAAGTTGACCGATGGGGCAATCTTACAGCAAATCGGAAGCTAAATGCTTTGAGTAGTGTTTGGGCGCAACCGCCATTCCGCCTTGGTGGCCGTGCCAATGACCCGACAGATGCTATAGCACGTGGAGATATGTACTACAACGAGACAGAAAACATCATTCGATACTATGATGGTACTCAATGGCTGAATATAAGTAGTGGTGGAGCGGCAAATACATTCAAACATGTATATCGGGGTACTTCGTTTTCTGCTGAAAATCAAGTTGTTGCGATTGGAGATTTAGGTGTATACCCTTCGTTAAGACGTAGACCAGTCAAAGTCGGTGTCATTATAGAGAGTGGTGTTACAAATGGAAATCTAGTTGAGGTCGCTATGTACGGTGAAGTTTCTGTTGTTTGTGCAGAAACAATTGTTGCTGGTGATCAACTTCGCCCATACTTTGATGAAACATACCAAGATTTAGACGGAAATATAGGGCGGGTCATTAAGTTCACAGGGGATGATTTAGATATTGAAGCAGATTATGGGAATTTACTAGCTTTGACTGGTGGAGTAGCAGGGCAGACAATCTCTGCAATTCTAATCGAAAAAAATGACCTCAATGATATGAATGTTTGGCAAGTTGGCACAGCTCGCATGGGATTTGATACATATTTAGTTGAAGGGCTTGAAGCTTTCCCAGATCACCGTTGGGAAGTCGGTATTTCAAACATAGGCAATACAACATATCTTGGACAATATGGCGGTGTATCCGTTGCAGAAGGAAAAGGAGAGTATTACTAATGACAGAAGCAAAACCAATCTGGACAGAGCCAGTTGACCTATCAGTTAGCGATCCATATATGACACAAGATCGTTGGAATCGTTATATTGCTCAGAATACTGCATGGCTTTTATCAGCCAGTGGAGAATACTATGCACGTGTAACATGGAACGCTGGAGTTGAAGGCGCAGCCAGTGTTGCTCTAACAGCAAATGCAAATAATCTAATTAAGTTTAATCAAGTTGAGTGGGATCCATATAATCTGATAACACTCAATACAGCAAATAATCGAATTTCTCTTGCAGATGGTAAGTATCGATTTGAATTATTTGTTCAACTTCGTAGTAACTTGGGTGCAGCTACAGGGCGAGTCTATTATCAAAATCAGAATATTTACATTGCTGGAACGTCTAGCCACTTTGATAACGGGTCAGATAGTGGTGATAGACACCAAGCTTTGTTACACACTGTATTTGACTATAACTTTTCATCAAATACACAAAATCATTTGCAATTTTACAGTTATGTTTCAGTTGGTGATCTGTTCTTATGTCAGTATGGGAATAGTTTTGACACAGATAATGAAGATGAAAATGGTCATAATTTTGCTAGCCTAGAAATTTGGAAACTACCGGAGGATTAAAATGACATATATACCACCTAATATACAGGATGAAAAATTTCTGATTGATGCTACCGAGTACAACAAAGTGACGGTCGATAATATACTTCGATTGAAAGAATTTTACGATAAACGTGATGATTGGTTTCTTGTGCGTCATTGGGGCGTGGTCTCTTTAACAGATAGTACATGGTCTCGTTTACCTTGGATTCAAATTGATGATGCCAAATCAATTGTCAATAGTTCAGCCAATTCACCAGATTACACTATTAATTTAAATAATGGCGTATATCGCATACGTGCACTATCACATTTTGAGACACGAGTAGATGGTTATGCAAACTGGCGAGTCCGCAATGTTACATCAAACGATACATTGATTGGAGGCATGGGAGGGAGCTCACTTGGTAATGACGGCAGTGATTATGGCAATATTGTCGTGCCTATGATCGGTGAGTTTGTAATTGATGAAGTTAGCGGTAATGCAGACATTGCATTTGAGTATTATTTCAATTGGCAGACAAGTGGGACGCTAGGACGTAATTTCCTTCCAAGTCCAGTTGTTAGTACCGATCAGGAAAATTTCACAGCTAAAATATGGAGGTTACCATAATGACATATATTCCACCTGTTTCCATATCAAATGGAGCAATTCCATCTATTACAGATGTTAACCAGGTATTTGAGAATCTAAAGCAACTTAAAATTCTGTTTGAGGACCGTCCATATTCTCGACTACGCAGCGTACAAACTGAAGCAATGACGGATGCAACATGGACAGATGTATCCTGGTCATATACAGATGTAAATACAAATGACCTTATTGCATTAGACAGTCAACTCATTGAATTTGATTTAGAGACGGGAACTTATTGGGTTAAGTTTCATGGCTCTATGAGAACACGGTATCGAGTTTATTCGAATATCATGTTCTACAATGTTGATGATGCTATCGTTGAAAAAGCTAGCTCAGGCGTTTATCAAGGTGGTTCAGAAACAGCCGATCAGGAGACAGCACATTATTGGATGTGGTTTGAGTTGGCAGTTGCCAATGGGCCTAAGACTTATAAGGTGCAAAAGATAGCTGACTTTGGAACATCAGCACACATGGGATACAACTACAAGATTGATACTTTATTTCAAGATCGTGGTTATAACAGTGCCTTGTTGGAAATTTGGAAAACAAGTTAAAGGTAAGTGGAGTGTTTTTAATTAAATTTAAAGATACTTCGAAAGTTTAAATAAAGTCGTGGGAGAGAGCGCAATGGAAATCGTGTCTCAGCCGGGAAGCGAATGACACAATCACCAAAGCATTCTCCCACATCATCTAACACACAGTATATCTAAAATTTCAAAAACAACTAACTGGCAGTTGAGCTTGGATGGCTTTGTATTGCCAGCTACTAGAAAGAATATAAGGATAAAAGATATGAATTCAAAAGTAGTATTTATCAAAAATAGTCAGGTCTATACTATGAATGCAGATGGATCTCAGCAAGTGCAGATTACAACAGGTGCACCAAAGGCGAGTCCAAAACTTTCTCCAGATGGAAGCCGTATTGCATTTATAGAAAATAACCAACTTAAATTAATGAATGCAAGTGGTGGTGGAGCAATTGCTTTAACTCCGGCTCCATATTCTCAATATTTGGGAGTCCTCTCCTTTACTTGGTCACCGGATGCCAGTCATTTAGTTGCCCATATTAATAGAGTTATCCAAGTTGGTTCGAGCTTTAAGTCTGAAGATGGCCTTTGGAAAATAGGGGTAAGCCAAAGCTATAGACAGAAGATCACGAGCACACTCGATCTAGAAGATATGTTCCCGATGCAAGATTGGAATGATTTTTCTGGACTCGCATATTCACCGGATGGCCGTTATCTTGCTTTCGGACATCGAGGTAATAATAATGATGGCATATCTAAACTAGATATGAACAACTTAGACCAAGCACCGCAACTGATCCAAGATGTGATACTACCTGCTGGCACTATTTCGTGGTCCTCAAATGGACAAAACATACTGTTTGATACAGCTGATGTGTTTGGTAATTTTGATGTGTATCGAGTATCAAGCACCGGCGGTTCTCCAACTTTGCTTATTTCAGGTGCAAGAGCTGCACATTGGTTAACAGATGATAGTGGTTTTGTTTATACCCAAGATGGAGATATTAAACTTGCAAACACTTCAGGTGGTTATTTGGATACCTTGGTAAGTAATGGTGGAAGTGCAACGCTCGTTAATTCAACAAGAGTTACAAAAAATAATATATGTGAACCTAAATCTAGTAATCCAATTCATCTATTAGATGGAGATAAACGCCTTACTGAGACAGACATTGAAGTCTCATCACCGGCTCAGCCATTGGCATTAACCCGATACTATCGTCAGTTCAAACAGGCAGATCCTAACCTACAAATTGTTGGTAATGGATGGACACATAATCACCATATGGTTTTGTACTTAACCGAAAATACAGGCGCCCCTAATACAATCATCGTTCACAAAGAAGATGGGCAAGATCTATATTTTACTGAAACGGCTGTAGATTCGTATCTATATAATGGCGATGAAGGTTTACGATCTACAATCGAATGGGTATCAGCTAATAGTCAGTTTGTTTTAATTCAGCATGATCGTAGTCAATATGTTTTTGAATCGGTTGGTGGTGTCTACCGTTTGATTAAACGGGTGTGGCCCAACGGAGAAGAATGGGACTACACCTATACTAGCAATCAACTGACAGAGGTTACAGACGATTATGGACGGAAGTTGGTGTTTAGATATTATACATCCGGTGATCATAGCGGTTTACTGTATCGAGTAGGCGATCACACTTTTGATGACACAAATCCAAGTAATCCATCCGGTCGTTATACTGAATATAGCTATGTTTCCGGTAAAACAATTAATGGTATGGGTCAAGTTATTGACGATGGTGGTTTGTTGTCTCAAGTCAGGGATGTTAACGGATTTGACTGGGCTTATGAATATCATCTCAACACAGATGCTGCCCAAGATCTAGGACGCTTAAATTACATCTATCGACGCAAATCGCCAGTCAATGGATCAACTGTACATACTTTAGAAGAAATGTCGTATGTGCTATCTGGTGAAGAAAAGATCACAAATGGGGATATGGAGCTAGATGCTCACTGGGCAGATGTTGGCACACCAACAACAAACTCTCGTGTCGACAATACATCACCTCATCAAGTTTTCAATGGGGTCTATGCTCGCCATGTTGATGCTGGTAGTGGAGAGGGTATAGAGAGTGACACATGGGATATGCAAGATGGCTTAACATATCTGCTTGTTGCTCGTGTATATCCTGTATCAGGTGTAGCCAAGTTAAATGTGGCTGGTGTACCGGACTTAACTCGTACATCTACAATAACAGGTGGGTGGGAGACGTTTTATGGAATCTATACGGCAACCAGTGATCAGTCTAATTTGACTATGCAATTCCTAGCAGATGGTGGTGCAGCTGAATTTTATGTTGATTCAGTTGAGCTATTTGAAACAGATGGATCAATCAGTCAAATTCAACAAGAACGCGGGGATAGTTTATTATCAAATCAATTCAATTTCTCACCCAATGGCTATCGATTAACGGAAGAAATCACCGCACAAAAAACCCGTAAACATCGATTTAATTATGGTGATGTCTATTTGGGTATGGAACAACCTGATACAAGTTATCAATCACAGATGACTGGTTTAGATTATCGAACTCGGTCCAATGTAGATGGTAACAACCAAGAAACAACGATGGAATGGCAAGATGGCAAGAATCTAATTGCTGTTAACGATCCCCTGGGAAATAAGACGCAATTTGACTATGACTTAGTGACTGACTTGTTGACATCAATTACAGATGCTGAGGGTCGTAAGACTGAATATACTTATGATACTGTGACGTATCCAGACTTGCGACAACCAACAATCGTCAAGATCAAAGATGCCAGTAACAGTTTGCTACAGATGCAAGAATTTGCCTATGATAGTAAAGGGCGTACGACTAGTGAAAAAGAAATTGATCCATCAGATGAGACAACTGTCTTACGTGAAACCAACCGGTCATTCTATACCAGTGGGAATGGTAATGGTCTGTTGGAAAAAGTCACAATCAAAGATCAGGATTTGCTAAACGATCAAGAAACAACCTACACCTATGACAGTATTGGCCGTGTGATTCAGGTACAACAGAACTCGACGTTTGGTAGTTGTGAGATTTCTTATACAGTTTACGATGATGTAGGTCATGTGGTGGCATCGATCTGTAACTATGATGTAGGAGTTGGATCTGCGCCAACTGACGCTAGTGAAGCGGCTGCGTTATATAGTGCTGCTAATCCTAACAAAAATCAGGTGACAACCTATGAGTATGATGCACTTGGACGACGGGTCAAAACCACCAGCAATGCTGGATCAAGCTTCGCTAAAACTACTGTAGTCGTCTACGATGCATTAAGTCGTGTTACCCGTCAGATAGCGAACTATGTAGATAATAGTTACGCCACACCGGAGAACTGGGTGTTTGAAGATGGTGTTTGGAAAGATGGGGCAGGTGGGACAAACATTTCACATGGCCCAGACTTGGATGAAAACATCATCTCACGGACTGAATACAACACACGGGGTCTATTACGTTTAACACAAGATCATTTAGGTGTTGTGACATTGTATGGTTATGATGATGCTGATCGTCTGGTAAAAACTATTCAGAATGCCAATGATACAGGTTATAACAATGACTATTTGGGTATCGCATCTGATCCGGATCTAAGTGAATACATGGAATCAAACATTTCAACAAGTGTCGATGTCATTACAGAACAAACTTATGATGGGGCAGGTAATATTATCAAAACGATTGATCCTGTTGGACGTATCACGTACACAGTTTATGATGCGCTCAATCGCCCGGTTAAAGTAGTCGCTAATGCCAAAGAAACTGCAACGCTTGATTTTGACGAGCTAGATGAAAATTATGATGAAACACTTGATCCGCGGTCAAGTAACTATGACATTTCTCCAGACCCAGACCGCGATCAAGTCAGTACAACCGAGTATGATGCATTCGGTCGCGTGATTCGTACACAGCGTCTATTAGACAAATATGGCACAACTGAGACCTGGGACACGATGTTATATGGGTACGATGCATTGGGTCGTCAGATCAAGACAATTGCTCATGCTAGTGTACCGGATTATGATATGTCTGATTCAAGTCTATCTAGCTATACCGGAGATCCATCAGAGTCTGATTCTACTGATGTGGATATCATTACCGAGAATGTCTACAATGTTGAAGGACAGGTATCTTACACCAAAGACTCACTCGGGCGTGAAACGCACTATGGTTATGATGGGTTGCAACGTCAGATGATCTCGGTTGCGAACTTCAACGATAATGCCTATGATCCATTGACTGATTGGGCATGGGATGGGACAACTGATAATCGCTGGGAAGATAGCACTCAAGCAATTGATTTTGGCTCAGACAATGATGAAAATATCATCTCGTACACACAATATGATGACAGTAGTTATGTGACGTTCACACGTGATGTCGATGGTCGGGTTACACGTTTTGTCTACGATGAACTGGGGCGACAAATCCGTACGATTCAGAATTATGTGGCACAAGGTGCATCTGATCCTAAAGATTGGGTGTGGAATACCGATCATTGGGAAGATGGCGCGGGTACAGACATTGACCATGGGATCAACGATGATATCAATCTGATCTCCGATACAGTTTATGATGCGCAAGGACGAGTTCAATTTACTAGTGATAACCTTGGTAATGTAACACTCAATGGCTATGATAATGCTAATCGACGAATCAAAGTTGTACAAAATGCTAGTAATCCAGCTTATGATGTTGATGCTGACCCCGATTTGAGTGCCTATATGGTCGGGTTGACGGTTGATCAGGATCGTGTGTCAACCACAGTTTATGATGTTGCTGGACGAGTTCAACAGACAACTGGAACAAATGGTAACATCAGTTACTTTGTTTATGATGAACTGGGACGACAGATTCGAACAGTACAGAATTATATCGTTCAGGGATCGACTACACCAGCGGACTGGTTATGGTATGCAGTCGATAAGCGCTGGGAAGATGGATATGGCAATGCCATTATCCATACCAGTGACTTTGATGAGAATCTCATCACCGAGACCGTATATGATAAATCTGGGCAAGTTACAGCAAGCCGTGATGCACGTGGCACACAAACCACATTTGTCTATGATAATAGTGGTCGCCGCATTCGTGTAACTCAAGCCGCTGGCACAGGGGTTGCTAGTACCTCACATACTTGCTTTGATAAAGCAGGACGGATGTTACGTATGATTGCCAATTGGCAAGATGATGGTACCAACCCGGATGAACGTGATAGCAGTGGTAATTGGATTTTTGATCCAATGAATCATGGACGCAATAACGATGAGAATTTGCTGACGCAATATACCTATGACAAAGCCAGTCGACGCACAACAGTTATCAATTCAAATGGCGATGACAACCAGACCACTTACTTCAAAGATGGTACAGTCGATACAGTAACCGATCCAGAAGGCATGGTGACAGCTTATCGCTACGATGGATTACGTCGTCGTATGCGGGTGATTCAGAACTTTGTGGATAACAGCGAAGACCCTGAGAATTGGATCTGGAGTAGTACCCAATGGACTCAAATGGATGGCACACCCGCTATTTCTCATGGCACCAACAACGACCAGAACATCATTGTCGATGTGGATTATGATATCCTTGGCCGCATGACCCAGTTACGTGATCCACGTGGCAACGTCACCAGTTATGAATATGATACATTGGGACGACGCACCAAGTTGACCAATCCATTAAACAAAGAATGGATGACAGCCTATGCCAATGTGGGCAATGTTACCCAGACAACCATGACTTATCCGGGTATCAATGGGGGCACGAGCTACACCATCGAGCGTGACTTTGATCGTATGGGCCGCTTAACTGAGATTAACTACTTTGATCTCACCAATACGCCGACCGTCCAATTCAGCTACGATAGTGATGGTAACCGTCAGAAAATGACAGAAGTGGGTAGCAGTGCAACCATGCGTGAAAAGACTTACGGCTACGATGAACTCGGGCGACTCACATCCGTCGGCTTCGATACTGATGGTAGTGGCACACCTGACGAAACCGTATCCTATGCCTATGATGTTGGCGGTAATCGGACCTCGCTCACACTTGATGGACAAACAATTGCCTACAGCTATGATGAAAAAGGCCGCCTCATCTCAATGACTGATTGGGACAGTAATGTCAGCACCTTTGCTTACGATAATGTTAACCGTCATATTTCCACTATGCGTCAAGATGGCTTCCGTAGTCATTACCAATATGATGTAGGTAGTCGCTTGAAACGCTTGCGTCACCACAAAAGCAGCGACACCATTGGCTTGTTTGAGTACGAAACTGATAAACGGGGTAATCGCACCCAAGCGGTTGAAGTCTTGCGAACAGCTAATGCTAATCGCGTGAGTCGAACTTATGCGTATAACCACGCTGACATCGACTTCAACGGTACTTGGTCGGATAGTGGCTCATTCAAAGTCACTGATACATGGAGTGATAGCTTTGCTGTTCAGGTCTATGGGGATGAAATCACACTGACGTATGGTACGGGGGATGACCATAGTATCTTTGATGTGTATATCAACCAAACACTTTACAATAGCTATGATGGCTACTCCCCAAGCAATGGCGAACAGAGCATCTCGATTCCATTAAGTACCGAAGGGTTGCATCTGGTGGAAGTCAAGAATCGCCATGAACGGCATACCTTTGCTCAAGATGGGTCGGATAAGGACATTTATCGGATGCGCTTCAAGACGCTGGTGGTTGAAGGGCATGAGACGGTTATGCAGACTATCGACTATACCTATGATAATACACAAAGATTGTTATCCGCTAACTATAGTGGTGGTGATAGAATCCACACTTTCACCTATGACCTAGCAGGGAATCGCCTTGAAGAAGACCTGTCAGGCACTGGTGTAATCAACAAGCTCACCGAATACGAATACAACAATGCCAACCAAATCAGTCAAATGCGTGTCGATGGTGGCTCTTGGACAGGGTTCACTTACGATAACAACGGAAATTTGACCGACGATGGTGTGAACTCATATACGTGGGATAGAGGCAATCGTCTGCTTGAAATGGACACTGGAACACCTGCCGAACTGACAGCCTATGCTTACGATGGATTGAACAATCGCATCAGTCAGGCTATTGGTACGACCAGTCCAGTGGTGACACAATACCTATTGGACACACAACCATCGCTGGCAAAGGTGATTGGTGCAACAGTCGGTGGCAACACAGACCGATTCATTCATGCTGCTAGAGGTATTCACAGCGTTGAAAACTCAAGTGGTAGTTGGCGATATGCTTTGCAGGATGGACTTGGAAGTGTACGTGCAGAAGTGGATAACTTGGGTGCTGTTCAGGCAAGTCAGGACTTCACACCTTATCTCATGCCGATGAATATCAGTGGTTCATTTGAGATGCCATTTGGTGCGACAGGTGAACAGTTAGATGAAACTGGATTGCTGTACTTGCGAGCCAGATATATGAATCCGACAATGGGTGGCTTTTTGAGTCTTGACCCTGCTAGTGGAACAATCAAACGACCAATGTCTCTAAATGGATATAGCTGGGTTGAGGGCAACGTAATCAATTTAACAGACCCATCTGGGTTGTGTCCCGAACTCGACTTGTTCCCATATAGCAACCCTGAATACCGTAATTTCAAGTGTATGGAACTACAAGAAATCCTCAACTCGCCTAATACACCTGCTTGGGAAGATGTTTTTGCTTGCTATGATTGTGCAATTGATTCAGTCATTCCATCTGTAGAAGGCTATAGACAAGGCTTAGAACAGGCTGTACGTGATGGACTTGCTGATTCATCACGAGCCGAATATGCTATTCGAGAATTCGAGAAAACCTTTGGTATACCTGAATATGCACTTGAGTCAAGCTCAATAATTACATCAGGTACATTACAGGGTAACGGTTATTCTGAGGGATGGAGTTCTACGTTAGCATTCCGTTATGGAAATGCTACAGGTGGACGAGAAATCGTTTATAATTTTGCCACATTTGAACGTGCTGAGTTTAAATTCGGTGGAATTGGTGCCAATAACCCGCAAGGCAATCCAGTTCAAAGTAGAAAATTGGATGATGTTAAGCAAGGATTTTCAGCAGGTATCAACCATTATGTGGGATACATTGCTGGGTTCAAAAATCCCGATGTATGTAAACGTGGTAGACAATTTGAGCAATTCTTTAGTCAGTATGAAGGGGAATCATGGGTTGGCTCTGCTGGAGGTGCATATTATGTTGGCGGTGCTGTAAGTCACTTTCAATCTCCGCCTAGTGTGCCAGCAGAAAATGCAATTCGTGGTCAAGCTATAAATCTTTCAGCAGGTAAAGGGGTATTCTTAGGTGTAAATAGTCTGTGGTATGGTGCTACACACGCTTATCGTAAATCTTATATGGACTATGTTGATGGTTCTATTGATATTCATGCTTTGCAGGCTGATATTCGCAGTGGTGATGGTAGTCCGTTGGGCTTATGGATTCCTCTCTATATTCAGGCTTTGGGTCTAGCTCGTGAGCAAGCCGCACAAGCCGCATTAGAAAGGGCTTTAATATACAACGCTGAGAGACAATCATGCAATTCTAGTGTCTCATCAAGCCAAATATATCGCCTCACAGGTATTTCACTCACATGCTAAAAACTTAGCATGATAATATAATAACAGGAGAGGATTGTTCCTCTCCTACTACATCTATAACTATAATGGGATTGATAATGACCACTCTACATCTATTTTCTTTTATTGCAGGACTCGTAGGTATATATGTTGGCGTAACAACAATAAAGGGAAAAAGCATACGGATAGGCTTCGGCTTACCTTCATTTATTGGAATTGACTTGCACTCAAACTCTGCTGTTATTTTTGGTATCGTGGTTTTCGGATGTGGAATCTTATTCTTATTACCTCTTTTCTTGTTACCATTTATCGGTTCAGATGAGTCTGCGAAATTAATGCCAATCGTCTCTGCAATTGCCATTTTTTCGCTGGTTGTGGCATTTGTGATTGGAATATTCTTGAATGCACTTGCAATCGTCGAAAGTAAATCCCAAAAGAAGAAGAAATAGATTATTTACCCTTTGGAAAAGTTTGATTAATGAATGTAAATCAAATATTGAATTTAGTTTCCCCTCTTAATCAACGGCACAACCCGTACTTTCAACTCAGCCAACCAGATGACCAACGATGGTCTAAATACGCTGACCTACGACAACAACGGCAACCTGACCAGTGATGGCACAAATACCCACACTTGGGACAGAGCCAATTGTCTGTTGAGTCAGGGTAGCAATTCTTATGCCTACAACGGGGATGGTCAGCGTATCTCACAGACTGTCACTAAGTATCTGTTAGACATTCAGCTCGGACTAGAAGTGGTCTTGAGTGAAACGACAGGTAGCGATGTTGAATCCTTTGTCTATGACAATCAGGCATAGGGTCAAAAAACCTCAGACAACAACAATCATGCGGTATTCCGATAGTAATCGTTGTGCGGTCGCCTAGCTTTATCT
>DIYL01000055.1:0-38021 GCA_002428985.1 Anaerolineales bacterium UBA6055
AAAGATAATCAACTGAAATTACGTCAAGACATTGAAGCTTATGGCGACCAACACGACTTTAACCAGATGAATTGTGACCAGTACACGCAAGTGAGTAAAACCAGTGGACGGGTTGAAATCCGTAGATGTTGGGCTATTGCTGATCCTATAGCAATGGCGCATATCCGACACTACCAGGGGTGGGCTGATTTACAAACAATTGTCCGAATTGAGCGCGAAACTCATGAGAATGACACGGTTTCTCACGATATAGCATACTATATGAGTAGTCTATCCAACGATGCGCAACGCATTTTAGAAGCCATACGACATCATTGGTCAATTGAGAATAGCTTTCATTGGGTGCTTGATATGACTTTTCGAGAAGATGAATCACGTATTCGACAAGGTGATAGCCCACAAAATATGGCGGTATTGAGACATATAGCTCTCAATATTCTCAAACAAGATAACACCAAAAGTAGTTTGAGACAGAAACGCTTTCGTGCCGGACTAGATGACTCTTTTATGCTCAAGCTACTTAGTCAGATTTGATCCGATTACCGTGATGTATCTCATGTAATTGCAATCTCAAATCGTATTTGTTTTCACTGTTTATATTCATATCAACATTTTCTCGTTCACATCACAATCAGTTATTATGTTGCGGTTCGACAGTTGGCAGTACCATCATTGTCTCCCCATCCTCAAATGTTAGTTCGATAGCCTGCTCAATATCAAAACGGCTGGCGTGCACAATGGCAAATGATACTATCAACGCAACCACAAGTGTGGCTATAATAACGTTTTTTTGTATCTGGTTCATTGACTATTATCCAATTCTGGCAAGTTACTGCAATCTCTCCTCATTATACATGACAAACGTTTAAGCTAGATTGAACAAAAAATTGTATTTATAAGGTAAGTATGTGTATAATATATTATGAATCATGTGTTGATATAATTTAATAAACGTTATTTTAAATGGTATATTTTCCCTCATTAGTAAAATAGAGCAGATTAGGGTAGGTTGCTGATGAATCGTGATGAGGTTCTTGGACAAATTGGTCATTTTTCGGAAATCGCCAAAGACGGTGATGTTAAAGGGTCACTCAAAGGTCTTGATGCCCTAAAAGAAACAGTCAAGCAAAACCGTGGACTTGGCGAAGATTTAATAGAAATAATTGAAAACCGTGAAGAAACTATCCGTAATACCACCAGTAAAATCGTCCAAGAAGCCAAAGATGAACTTGAGCAAATACTGGAAAATGCCCTTTCCAGCGATGATGCAATCCTTCGAGTCGATATTGCGAATGTAAACCGTCTGATTAATCGGATGGAACGTGCCGACATCAACACTGCCTACAAAAACAATATCAATGACTTTAAAGACCAACGTAACCAGATTGACCTCAAACAAACCGAAGAGCGATTCATTAACAAAGTTATTGCTGATATTGAGAAACTCTGGCAAGAAGCCACAGAACTGGGTAAGCAAAATGTTAGTCCTGCTACTCGTTTAGACAAATATCGTGAGGCAACAAAAAAGGCGCAACAGGCACGGGCGCAATATCCCAATCATATCCGGTTAATCGCATATGAAGATAGAGCCTCCCGCGAAGAAAACCGATTTGCTATTACCACACAAATTTATACTAGTGCGCTGGAATTTGAATTATTTCAGAATGCATTAGATGGACTTAAATTAGTGCCAGATGAAGAGACTGTTCCGCGTCTGGTAATGATGACATCCGACCAAGTAGATGCAGATGGAAATCAGATAAGAAAATTCCACTATGATAAAGAAGTTACCGCTAGCGAAGCCCGCAAAGAACTGCGCGACATGGCAAGTGAATGGGCACTCAAAAAGAAGCGGGAATATATCGCCGAAGTTGAACTACTACTCTCGCAACATAAACCAAAAGAAGCTGATGCAAAACTAGATGACACCAAGAAATTAGAAGATTTTTTGGAAGTCAGTGACCAGCGAGAAATCAACGATTTACGGCAAAAAATCGCAACACAACTCGATTTGTTGCATCAGGCAGAAACTAAAGCAGAAGATGCCCAAAAACAGGTCGAAATCAACCCACGTGCGGCATGGCTCACCCTAAAAGATGCAGAAAAACTCCATGCGAACTCGGAAAAAATCAATACAATACGGCAAACCATCACAGATTCATTACGTGAACGGGTCAAATCTATCCAAAAGGATGCAACTGATGCTATAAATCGAGACGATTTTACAGCATTACGCGATTGTAAAACTCGTGCGGATGACTATAACGACATTGATGACCCATCCGTTAGAGCAATTATTACAGAAGTAACCAGACTATTTGACGATGGTGAAAAACTTAGGAGTAATCGCCAAACAGCCCAATCTGAGTTTGACATTATCAAGCAGATGAGCCAGCAAAATGCCAGAGATGCGCTAAAACGATTGCGCGACCTAAAACAGACTTATAATGATGATCGTGTCTTTAGCGAAATCACAGGTTTTAAACAACTTCATGATGAATTAGAAGCCGAAATTGATCTAAAAACCGTCCTCGATAGTCATGAAGCACACATCAGTTCTACAAATTTGCGCGAAGTTAACGAGAGCATCATGACACTCACAACTTTAAAAGAGCGTCATAAGAGTAATGCAAAAATCAAAACACTGTTGGCTGATTTAGAATTTACCCAGATGTTCCTCCGCGCACGAAATGAACTGGATGCTGGTGAACGTGATGAAGCCTTAAAATTAGCAAAACAAGTTGCCCGCCAGAGTCATCCATTTGCCAATGATGCACAGCGTCTACAAACTGATATTGAAAATCAAAAGTCGGAAATTGAGCAATTCAGTACCCGTCTACAAGAAGCTAAAGGCATGGTACTCAGTGACCCACAAGAGGCTATTGAGATTTTGGATGGCTTACCCATTCAAGATTTGACATTAAATACCCAGAAGCATCAAATCCGCAAAGATGCAGAAAATGAATTAACCCGTACCATTGTCCGAGAATTGACCAAAGCCTATGACCTATGGCAGAGCATCCAACATGGGCAAATCGAGCAAAACGCCTATGATGAATCACTCGTCAAAGTACCATCCCATCTGGAAAAACTGCAAAAATTAGGGCGTAGTCAAGAATATCAACAATGGTATGAGCGCTTTAAACTACTCCTCCTCTTAGATGAAGCCAGACGCTTTAGCTTTAGTGATGATCCAACTGTTTTAGATCGGGCTATCAAACCGTGGGACGAAATCATTGAATTAGCGACTAAACAGAGTTCTACACGACTCGAAGACTACCGCATCGACTACCGTGATATGCAACGCAAGCGCATTGATCGCAAATTACGTCGTGCGCGCAGTCATTCAGATTCAACTCAAAAAACAGGGGAACTTGAAAAGCTAAAGAGTGAATTGGAAAAAGCGACATCACAATTTACTGATGACCCGATGCTGGCATATTACCGTGCAGACTTGATGGGGTTATTGGCGGCAATGTCCCTGCGTGATAGAGCGCGCCACGACAATTACAGACAGATGGAACAAGATGCAAACATGGCATATGACCTTATGTTGGAGCATCCTCTATCCAATGATCTTATGGATAAAGTCAGAAAATTAAAAGAAGAAGCCGAAACAATTACTTCGGTTATTTCTCATATGGATCGTGTTGATGCCAATATGAGCAAGCCCAGTGTCAAAAGCTTGTCGCAGGCATTACAAACATGGAAAGAAACCATAGAACCCAAAATCACATCAGATTCCTCAAGTCTGTATGACTGGTGGGAGAACCTTAAAAATGAGACTTTACAACAATTAAAAATCTCGGTCAATCAGAATAAAAATAAGAACGAAATTCAGATAGACGAAATCAACACCTATGCGATGGTTTTTGTTCTTGAGCAAAACAATCTCGAATCAATCGAGATGTTCAATCAATTGCCAGACCTTGCAAACAAACTAGGGCAAAGTGTGAGCCATGTTGTTGCTGACCTGCCGACAGCGCAAGGTGTACATGGGTATCACCCTGTAAAAGAGACAAAAATTGATCTCCAAATCGAAAACCTGAACGCACTACAAAAACAATTAGATGCCATCGACCAAATTGCAAATCTGTTCTCATCAATCCATACAATAGGCAATTCAACAATGCAAACCAATGTTGAGACAGCCCAGAACAGCCTCGATAACAGTGTGACATCTCTCAACGATGCAATCAGGAGAGCAAAGGATTTTCAAGAACGTCTGACAGCATTTACCAATCAGGTTGATGATGATTCAACACGTGCTTTGCCACAAACCCTGCAAGATAAGCCTCTAATCGATCAGATAAACTTAAAATATCAAGAGAGTGATAAATTACTCCTACAAATGAGTGACTTTGATACACATCCAGATTTTATAGAAGCGTCTGAATTTCTACAGCAAGAAAAAGATAACTTTGGAAAAATGCAGACACAATTGCAATCTATTTTCCAATCTATAACGGATGGACAATATCAATCTGCATTACGCCAAATGAATACTGTCCAACAGGGTGATATTGTTAAATACGGGCTTAAGGGAACGATCAATGTACAGATTAAAGATACGACCTACCGTGAATGGGATAAGCTAGAAGGCGCAATAAAGTTAAATGCTGGGGAATTGTCTACACTACTTGTATTTACAGATCCATTTGACGCAGTAAGTATTACCGGTGTCCCGTCAACTGACGAAGTTGTGTCTTGGGAACGGGTAGAAGCGCAAATTAAAAGATTTATCCAAGAAGGCGAATTTGACCGTGCGGGGGAGATTCTGGCAGATGCACTTGGCAATACCGAATCCGATACCCCCGATACATTAGAACGCACCCCTGATGGACAGGTTACATTAAGTGCCGCCTACATGCGCATTCAACATCCACCAATGATCGAAGCTAATCTAAGCAACCTAGATAGTGTCATCAACAGAAGTAATGATACAACGGTTGCAGGTCGATATGAGATGGCAAAACTCGGTGCAACTAACAAACAAGCAGAAATTTTGGATTTCCTATTCAAAGAGCGGTATTCTCTATATAAAAAGCAATACGAAGCCGCCCGACAAACTATAGATACGATTAACCAGAAAGAAGAAGACTGGCATCGGATATGGTCAGGATGGCAAAGGGAGATTGAACGCATTGCCGAGGCATTTGCCCGTAGTGGGGGAATTAATTCCAAACCACAGGGGAGTGATCGCAGTAATATTCATACTGCCAGAGATCGTGCCGAAGAATATCTGGAAGATTGCCGTACAGACTTTCCTCAGCATCCACGTTTCGAGGAGATGGAAAGTTTACGCATTATGGAGTATGCCCGCAAAGTATAACTAATTGAACGGGTTATACATTCAATTTATTTAAGATATACCAGAAAGTTTAGTAACCTAGGTGTATATAGTTGTTTTTTCGGACATTCATGCGTTGTTACCTGCATACAACGCACTACAAACAGAGCTTGAGCAATTACGCGAACACGGCATAGATGTTGCACGGTTGTGGTTTTTAGGCGATACACTCGGTTATGGTCCGCAACCGCTTGATGTTCTCTTGAAAATGTATGAGTTATTAGGTCAACATTCCAATCATATCGCATTGCTTGGGAATCATGATAAGGGTGTACTCGATATATTAGATGGGGTCGCCAATACATCAATTGTGTTTGATAACCAACGAATAACCAATACGCTGTTCAAAGATCATGGGCTAACTCATATTCAAAAACATGCCCCCCAACTGAATGCCAGTCATGCGTCTGTAAAATGGTTAAAAACGTTGAAGCCACAGGCAATTCCCTTTAAGAAGGCTGGGTATTTTCTAGCTCATGGACAATTTATGTGGGAAGATCAATCGGAGATAGATCGGTTATGGACATATGGCACAGAAAATTCTACCAAACGCCAAATACAAATTTCTCGGATGATTAAAGAAAATCCGACACCAAAAATCCCCGTGCGATTGGTCATGAACGGACACCATCACGTAGTCGGATTGTGGCGTGTTACGATTACAGATACATCAATTATTGAAGAAGAATTTACAGATTTACGTGTAGGTACATGGCAAGAATTCGACAACTTATCTGCCAGACCGATTATGCTCAATGTAGGGTCTATCAGTTTGCCTAGAGGGGCAGGACATTTGCCCTGCGCGACTTATGTCATACTAGATGTAGACGAAACAAACTATGACACCATCCGGCTACAATTTCGTACATTGCAATATGATACATCCGAACTATTAAACAAACGTGGGCGAATGCCAATTGGTTATGCAGGTCGAGGAATCTTACGTGAACAAATCCAACGTACATTGGACTGTCAATCTAATTATGAGGAAGAGGCTTAAATCTATGTCATTGTGTCTAAGACAAATTCGATTGTTAGCAGTCGTGTTGGGATTGTGCTTTTTCACGTTCATCCCAATAAGTCAAGCGCAAGGCAATATTTCGATTGAGCCATGGGATATTATCTTCGTCGTCGATCAATCTGGCAGTATGTTCGGACGCGCTCCCCAATCCAATCAAGCACTTGGCAATAATCGTCGAGCAACCGACCTGGATAATCTGCGTTTTGAAGCATTGCGTCACTCAATTTCATGGCTTGGTAATTTTCAGGCTCAACAAGCAGAACGTGATATTCAAGTTGAATTGAATGTATCTGTCATCTATTTTGGGGATGAAGCAGAAACAGTTGATGTCAATCCTACCGATAATGATAATATCTGGACAGAATTTGACTATGTATCACTGGATGAGTGGAATCAAGATCGTGGGGATATTCTCAATACTGTCACCATTAATAATTATGTCAATACATTTGATGTAAACCTCGGCAACACCAATTTTCTCGAGGCTTTACGGCAATCTATTAGTCATTTTGATGCGTTGAATGTATCCAATATAGATGAACGTATTCAAACTATTGTGATACTGACCGATGGTGAACCCTGCGCCTTCCGTGAGCAGGGGTGGACGGATAATACATGCAATTATCAGCCTGATAAAGAAGACCACATGAACCGTCTGGAAGATTATGTATCTCAGAATTTTGGTTTGAGCAATCAGAATGTTTATGTTGTCGCCATTGATGAACAAGACGATTATTGGTCACGCTACGAAGCCGCATGGCAACGTATTGCCGAACAAGCGATTCGGTTGGAAGGGTTTGAAAAACTTTCTGTCACCTTCAACGATATTTTATCGAGTGTCGCCAATGAAGAAGTCATCGGCTCACTATCATCAAATTCACTACAACTTGGTATCGAAGTTCCTTTAAACCAACCGTTTTATGTGTCCCCATATCAACAAGAAATGGTCGTCACACTGTTTAAGTCTCAAGATGATATTCGGCTACGGGTAACAAGTCCAGATGGTCCAATCACTTCGGACAGTGCAAATGTGCGTGTATTGGGTGAAAACAGCAACATCGAAACATGGGTTGTTAAACATCCTCTCCCCGGTGATTGGGAATTTTCTGCTAGAGATGCCGATGGAAGACAGGATAATGACGCATCATTGCGTATGGATTTAATCCGCGCAGACTTTACAACCCAAATTGAAAATATCGGGAATATGTATGTTCCATTTAACTATTCGTTCAGTGTGCGTGATAAAGATGGACAACCTTTACCTGAATATAACAGTGCCATTTCGAGAGGGTTCGATATACGCAGTCAGGTTGAAATCAATCATGATGGCGAAACGCTATTTAACTCTAATCTAAATGCAGAGGGTAGAGGCGACTATAACCTGAGCTATACACCCCTAGAAGATGGGGCATATAGTGTCAATCTGTCCGTTACATCAGGGCGCAATGATGAAGTTACATTCTCTAACGCCACAAATCCTGATGTTATCGAAATCCGTCAAATGTCTGTCGAAGTAGATGGCATCCCCTCTGCCGAACAACTGTGGCCCGAAGATATACAACAAACTGTTAGTGTATCTTTATGGGATGGCGAAACAGATATGACAGACACCTTCACCATACGAAACTTTACACTAAATCTGATTGATGGAACATCAACAACGTGTGAAGCAACACCCACACAGACTGTTACACAACAATCTGCAACAGTTAATCTTACTATCGAAGAACCATCCATCTACTTAATTTGTATGAGTTTGCTTGTCGATGACCCTCTATCAGACAATCCCAATGATGTGTTAACCATTGCCAATAATCAGCCTGTTGATGCCGTTGCCCGTAATGTTTTTAATAGCACAGCAACGGTTCAAAAAGTGAATTTACTGGCACTAGAAGTTGTTTCACCCAATTCATATCAACCGAATGCAAGTGATGCACAGGTCATTAACCTATCGGAACGCGCCAATGCACCGACGATGTTTAATGTCCCCTATTGGTTTGGATCTTTCCCATATTGGGCACCGGATGATGCAACAATCACCTTGCGTATTGTCGATGCAACGACAAATCAACCTGTTTCACTGAGTAATCTGTTGTCACCAGACGAGTTAAACACAGTTTTCACGACCTTCCATGTATTTGACCGCAACAACAATAACACCGATTTAGCGGCTGATGGCAGGATTAGACTTGAACCAACTGATGATACATCTATCTGGCACACCAATGTAAGTATCCTTGCAACAGGTCGATATACCGTAGAAATCGAAACCTCAGAACGCCAACTGGGAACGAGCCTATATGCGTTCTCGCCAGACCGCAATCGGGTTGCATTTGATTATGAAGTTACCAGTAATATGATTGCCAATTTGATTATCGGCGCATTGCATGTTTTGCCCGTTCTTATATTTGCAGGCATTGCATTACTTGCTTATCCTCGTTTATCCAAACCTGTTCGTATTCGTATGCGGGCGGCGCAGGGGACACTTCGGTTCTATTATCTGGATGAAAATGGTAACGAAGTCAATATTAAAGAACCGATTAATCTGACGGAGTTTAACCGAAACAACTTCAACATCCCATTAAATCAAATCCCTGTGGTTGAACCTCCGTTATTAGATGCACAGGTTATTTCAGAAAAAGAAGAAGGGGCAATCCGCCTAATTCTTAACATTAATGGTAAGGATCAAACATTTAATCTGTCTCATGGACAGAAAGAGTCCTTATGGGAAGAAAATCGGATGGACATTAAGTATTTCGTCAAATACGAGGCGTAATCGGTATGGCATCAACACATCCATCTCGCTTATTGGTGATAGGGCTAGGGGACTTAGGGCATCACATCTGTAAACGCCTAGAGTTACATGCACGCAATCTCTACCCACATCATGCGGATGACTATTTACAAACCATATCGGTACAATGGAAAGCACCAGATACCAATACACTTAAATATGTCATCGAGCTAGCATATGACACAGATGATGTTTTGACTCAGATGAAGGGAAATCCCCCACCACATATTCGCACATGGTTTGATATAGACTACTGGCATGTTAGAAAACAGTCTCGCCAATTATCCCGCCCACTTGTACGTCTGGGATGGTTTCATGCGATGCAAGCAGGGATGAGTTCTCAACCCTACCGTATCTGGAAAAATGCGCTGGAAACACTACAGCGTATCCCCGTTACCGACAAAAAATTAACGACAATTTTTGTAGGAGATTTAACGGACAACATCGGCAGTAGTCTATTGGTCGATGCGGTAAGCTTTACAGAATATGTGTTGGGCAAGTTAGAGAATAAGCTACAGGCAGATGTATGGGCATTTACGCGGATTCCTACTCAAGGTGCGTCTCAAGATGAGCATCGTAATGCCTATGCAACATTGCGTGAATTAGAGCGATGGACAAACAGTGGATTTTATAGTTCGATTAGTTATCCAATTCACTATTCAGCACAGCAATGGTCTGCTCCCCCTCCGCTACAGACAGAAATTACAGATGCCATTTTTGATTACTGGTTTACTTTTGAGGCAGAAGATTTTCGTACAGCCGTCGATCTAGCCAACGCAACCGTAACACCATTACTCAATGAGAATACATTGACAACCTTGCAGTCTAACATTGTCAATACAAAAGCAAATCGCGATGGTATTAACGCCTCAACTATACATGTCAATACGGTTGGGGTTCATGCTTTAGTCTTACCATTCTATCCCTTACTAGAACGATTTATCCATCAACTCACGACAACAGCACTCCATAATTATTTGAATCAACTCTATGAAGCGTCCGATATTCGCCAAAACATCATCACATTTTGGGGTGGGCGGTCACAATCACTACAGGGATTTATAGCAGACTGGATGGAAGATAAAACCAATTGGTCATTCAGTCGGTTACGGTTAACACAGCATTGGACTACAACCAAAAAGCTTGATGATTTATTATTTAAAGGGTTTGCAATTAATAAACGTACCCCCTTTGATTATATCAACGAGACCTTTATCCAACCGCATCAACACATGAAGACCACAGGCGACATTGATGTGTGCCATAATAATATTCAGTCATTATTAGCTGATATGGTCGATACCAAGACCCGTTCATCAACATGGCATAACACCATTGAGTTATCATCACGGTTTGATGACACTCTATCTCTATTAGCCGACCATCATCAAACATGGTTTGTTACTCAACTTCAAGAAACCCTAACAACTCAGCTACAAAATCAATATTCACCCAAATACTGTCATGCCTATGTTCAGGTAATGAAGACAACACTCATGAACCACCTCAAAATGTGGGAAGAATTGGATGAGAAATATTTTTCACGTCAAATTCGGGCGCAACATGCCAGTTATGATGGCTTTTTGTATGCAGTAAAAAATAGCGCTACACAAAGCCGCTTTAGACCCAATCCACGAGTGAATAGCAAAGATGCTAACGAATATTATGATGCGGTGCAGGAACTGGTAGGGAGTATTCTTTCACTCCTTTATGTTCGTATGATTTGTCGTATCCTATCCGACTATATCGAATATTGCACACAATTAGAATCAACATTCAAGACATTCATTGAGAGTTTTGAGCGTATTCAACAATCTATGCAGTCGAACAAAACTCAAAAACAGTTCGAGAATACACACCATACCACATTTGTCTTGGATACTATCGACTCCGAATGGTTTAAAGATCGTCTAGCTACCTATCAACGTGACAAATCATCATCCGATATTTTCCATCATTTTAATTGGAATTTATCATTTAATTTTGAGGCGATGACATGGGGTCTCCGACTGGATTGTGCCAATACAGCGTGGGTTGCTAATCCTGATGATACACAACTCCAAAAACAAGTTGCACAACTCATCCAATTGGTCGAGGACATGCTCCCCAAAACAGAATACGAAGTTGATATTGTCAGTTATATGGCATCTCATGCGACCAGTCCACAGACATTACGCCACTGGCTCAACAAATTAAATACTGCGCATGAACCGACCATCAGGTTACGCCACCGAAAAGCAGGGCATAGCCAGAGCAGTTATGTTGTACTCTATGAACATGAAGTACGGTCTGAAGTAACAGCGTTTATTGACGAAACAATTCTGCTTGACCTGCACAATCCGGTAAATATTCGCACAGTAGCCAACCAAATCAACAAACTGAGTGTTGATGATGATGCGTTTCGGATCACACATTTGATGTTGATAGAACGATTGGATTTAACCACAGATTTAATTGCGTATACAGAAGCCAAAGCAATCTATAAAAAGACCAATAAACGTCATCAATATCATGTGTTTAGTCCCGAATATTATGCGAGCCAAATGGATACACAGCAGGGGATGTGGGCTCCGCAAGATATATTTTTTATCACAGATTGGCAAGATGCGTTTCTATTTTGGGTCAGCTATTATCAGGGATTGATCGAGACCTGCCGACATCCTGATTATCATACAATCTATTATGAGACAACAATGCCATCCGGCACATGGCGATTGACACCATCTAATGAAACCCATACCTTACTAACCGCAACACAAGCATATCTTAGCAATATTCACTATAATCATGATAATAAAGATATATTAAGTCCATCTATTGCTAATACGATACGCCAAGACTTGCAAACTGCTATTGAGCAACGTATATATGCTATATATGAGAATATTGAAGAAGACCCCATACAAAATAAAACATACGGGGATATTCTTCATCAATATGGTATTGCCAATATCAAAAACAAATCGACAACGTGTATTCAAACAATTGCCGAGTTTGTATTTTATGCCAAACTCTTTCATTCGATAGTTGATAACACAACGCTAGACAAACAGCTTCATCAATTGCAACAGGCAATGTTCGATCAACGGGTTAAGCTGTTACAAGCTAAAGTACAAAAATGTATTAGTTCTCGTCACTACAAATCTTAGTTGATGGAAAGCGGATAGGGATGACTGATTCCATAACATTTGAAGTAAAACAAGGACCTCACCAGACGCGATCTTTTTCCTACAATGTGACAGATTCGCCTATCGGTAATCCAAGTGTGTTTGGTCGTGTATATAAAGCCAACGAAGAATATGATACGAAGAGTTGGATTATTAAGCAATCCAATTCACCGCAGTATCATCCACAATTCGAGACAGAATATAATTTGCTTTTCGAATTAAGCATGACAACACAGTATACGCCGAATCCAGTCTACCTAGTTGAGCGTCAGGTACAGGGTGGGAATGTCATTCTTGGTCTAGCAATGCCTTTCTATCAAACAACATTGCGCTCCGAGCTAGCCTCAAAGGAAGCCAGCCCAGCCCAATTTGAACACTTTGTTCTGCGATATTTCCACCAGTATGCAAAGTTATTAGATAATTTACATAACGCAGGCAAGGTGTGTACTGACCGTAAAGAAGAAGATTTATTTCTTAACAACGAACAGCTTGTTGTTATTGATTGGAATGCCCTGCGCGATATTAGCGACCTCAATGCAGAACGCAATGTCACCGGACGTATCTGGTACAACATCATTACAGGTTTTCAACCACGCCCGATAATGGATGTGTTTGACGATAGCCTATGGCAACGTGTTGGTACAACTCACGAACAAGGTGTTATCAGCATTGGATTGCGTTTAATTCTCAACTATCTACTGACAATATCAGTAACAGGCAACCAAGATCAACTCCAATCACTGATAGAATCATGGCACTGTGCGCTATTTGGGAAAGAATTGCCCGGTCAGCAATATTCAAATGATATAGATTATTTAGCTGATTTTCGCCGAACATTAGAGGACACAATTCCATTAACAGATGGCGAGTTTGAAGCACTTAAATCAGATATTGGGTGGCGACGAAATACCACAAACAATGATCGTCTCATCCATCGTTATGACAAATTTTCAGATATACGAAACTATTTTATCTCTGACTCTGTTATAGCAAATCTATTACGTAACTTACCTGACGATCTAGCAGATAGTCGCTATGATTATGACAGATTTATCGAGATGTTGCGTAAACAACCAACACAAACAGCATTAGATCAACATGCTATTAACCGTTGGATTTGGTTACTGGAAGACCTTAAACAACATGATGATTTGCGTGGTGAAAAGCGTGACCAACACATCGACATGATTAAGATGCTGACAGCCCATGTGAATGAAAACACTATAGCAGGGTTGGACGAAGCCTCAATTATGATAAGTAACCTCTCTAGTTTAAAACAATTAAATGAAGAAATTGCTTATCGTAAGGATATATTAGAAGCTGACCAAAAATTAGAGGCATATCGGGCTATACGCGACAAGTATCAAAATTCTCCCAATTGGGAAGTCTTACGGCAACTATATGATGTGACTGCTGGTCTGAATGTCCCTACACTCGACTATCAAAACATTGATACCCTTGTTGATGATGCAGAGCAAAATCTGAATGCTTATATCCTCAATCCAGAAGGCAATATCTATAGTGCAGTGTTTGGGACATTTCATCAATCACTGTATCCATCAGATAAAACCGAACATCAGCCCTTAGACCGCGCACAACATCTCGACTATGAAAACAAAACAAAGGTCATTCGTGAGTTTGTAAATGCCATATCTCAATTACAAGCTGACAATCTCAGTGCGGAATCTATTCTAAAACTTTACCACCACACTAAAGATAAATATGAAGCCACACATGAAAATTGGTGGAATTTTGTTGATGGGTTGTTCCAAGAGAAGTATTTAACGGCTAACTTCCCGACATTTCAAATACATATAGAAAATCAGCATTATGAACTTGCAAGCGCATGGTTAAGACAAATGAGAGATGGAAACATGGATTGGAATGATGACATTAAAAATTCACTTAGCAAGTATGAGACACTTATTGCAGAGACTGAAAAAAGTGTAGAATCTATTCCAGATAATATAGAGCATCAAGTAAATCAACATGTATTGGAAGCTAAAAATACCCTTACAGCATTCACGCAAAAGCTAGAGGCGCTTACAAAACAAACAGAAACATCTATTCAGAATAGTATCAATGAACTATCTGACGATAAAATTGAAAAACGAATTCAAGAACAGATTCAAGAACAAGTTGAAGAACAGGTTTCAGCAACAGAGAAGAGCCTCAAGCAACTACGTGGGTTGCTTATAGGGACTGTGATTTTCTTGATCCTAATTGTTGGAGGTCTTGGTGTTTATACAGTTAGTCAAAGTTCATCAACCGATGCCAATGAAAACTTGATACAAGAGATTGATAGCCTAAAACAGGAAATCCAAGAACTCCGAGAGAATCCACCATCAGTAGGCGCACAAAGTGTAGACCCTATTACTGCAAGTGAAACACCTATACAACAACCCACAGAAACACCTGATGTTCAGCCATCCGCAACACCTGAACCTATTGAAACTAACGTAGTCCCAACAACCGATGATACAAACACTAATGTCACTATTCCAGAGGGTGAATCCACAGAAGATGCAGATAGTGATTCTACAATACCAAGTATCGCATTTGATGTTATCGAATCTCAAGATGAACGACTTCCCGCAGACGGTACAGCCACTGGTATCATATATATCACAATCAACAATTTACCAGATGGCGTTACCCCTACAGCCATTGTAGAAGAAGCACGTGAAATCGTTGTTACCTCCACCAGACTATTAGAAGGTGACAGATGGGCAATTACATATCAAGCGGGTACAACAGCAGAAACAGCCAATATTCAAGTACAATTCCCCTTAGCTGATGGCACACTCATCACATCAGAATCCTTTAATGTAGAGACCGTGACAGAAAATATCACTATTGATGCAGAGATTCTCAAAGACGGTGAAGCACCATCACAGGTTACAAGTGGTGAAACCTACGATATTGTCACTACAATAGCGACTGCGGATGGCGCACCTATTCTTGGTCAATATGATATGACTATACACAATGTTAAAGTTGATGGGACATCGGAACTGCTTTATACATGGAAAATTGGTAAAGACGAATCATCTGTAAAATCTTCATATTTAGCTCCAGATTTCTTGGGAAGCACTAACGTAACTCTACGTATAGAAGTTCTTGCTGGAGCAATTAAAATAGCAGAAAAACAACTTGCTTTAACGATAGAACCGCCCATAGTCCCATTGGAAGGCATTAACCAAGTCGGGGCAGATGGGGGTGAACTATCAGCAGAAGAGATTACCCAACAGAGACTCGGTATTATTCGTAAGCCTTCAAGTAGATCATCTCTACCAAGTAACCCAATACCACAAACAGAACTAACCTTTAGTGTAGCAACTTCACCTACAGTACCAAATCAAAGGTTACGAGTATCATTCCAAAGACTTGACCAAATTGGCAACATTGCGTCTCCACAATTAATAATCAACCCAAATGGAGATGTTACTCTGGATGAATCAAATCCGATAGTAGTTCAAGCTAATGAGAATGGCATACTGACATTTAACTTACGATCACTATCTGGTGCAGGTCTAATCCAACTGACTATCACAGATGCCAATACACCAGATGGTGCAAGTACCTCATGGGTATTTCCTGTTGCCGAGACCGTTGCCACAGTGCCCTTTATCCCTTCTCCCCCTAATTCAGTTGAAGCGTGGAAAAATAACTATGCTATTGAATTATCTCCTGATGTTCACTTTGGATATGCTTATAATTTATTAGGTGGTACTTCTCGTGAAGAAAAATCAGAACATTTCTACTATGTACTCTCATCAATTCCAGTAAACGAAGACGGAGCACCAAAGCTAGCGGTTATTAGTGAGTTTGCTATTCCTGCCGTAGCTACCAATGGGTCTGCCCCATTTAGTATTACATATACTCAAGAGCAGGATGTACTAATTAACAGCAACCTAATACCAAATCAAGCAAAGGAAAATGTACAGGGTAACGATACAACAATACCATTTGTATTATCTGCGACGACCCGACCTAGACGTGAATTTCATAGTCTACAACCATTTGCTGTTTTTCGGCTAACAAATGGTCAAACAACAACACCCAACACATATATCTATCCTGAACAAATTGAAATAACAGATTCTGCAATAAGTGGGGGAGTTCCAGCATTTGAAGGGTATGTAGCGGGTCTGATGAGTGCGGATTATCTCGATATTGATGTATCAGGTGAGTAGATTCTGGCTCATTGATGTCGCGTAGACAGTTCATTCAAGGTGCGATTATTATCGGGTTGGTGTTGGCAATCACCGTGACATATGTTGGGCTTATCCAATTGCCAACTCAATCAACAACACCAACACTAATGCCAACCTCAACAGTGCTTGTGTTGCCGTCGATTTCACCAGCACCAACTCATACCTATACACCCGCACCCATCTTACAAGGCTTCCAACTCTCGGCACAGCAGACAGAGTTGGTTGCCGATGGTATCACCATCACAAGCATTTTTATCGAGACAACACATGCCGATTTTGTGGGTCAAACACTGATATTATCTGTAGCAGGGGGTGGCACACTCAGTCAAACAGATGTCATTTTAAGCGGACTTAGCACACCTCTTTCAGTTACCTATACCACCGGACGGGCAACTGGAACGATAGAAATCACCGGACAACTCACCCACCAAGATAAAATTTACGAAGAATCACTTCAACTCAATCTCACAACAGAACGTCTTTACCTTGATGGAACATATGATGTCCCAATTTCATCATCGCCCCTGTTGATACCGATAACCTATCATCTGCATAACCAACAACCCAATCAACCCATCAGTGGGACATATCGCCTACGGGTTGCAGTTGTCGGTTCGATAGGACAACTAACAACTACGCTTGACGGGGGAACATATCAACGTGTTATAGAGACCATCATCCAACCACAACCAATAAGCAATGAGACTGTATTAACTGTATTTTTAAGCCCGGATTTGAATACAAATGCTGATTCGGTCATCGTAACAGCATCCTTGCTAGATCGTTCCGATGTAGAACCAGTACGACAAGTCATTTTTTGGAAAAATTTATCGGATACCATCCGTATTGTGAACGAGATTCCGGCAAACCCTTTAGGAGTCACCGTCAATGATGAAGTGTATCTATGGGATATGCGTGTCGAACAACAGCTTTGTATGCAGGTCTATAACCAAAATAATGTTGCGATAGTACCACAGGCGATGGCAATTTCTTACGAGACAATCTATGGCACAGGTACCACCACAGCACAACTTGAGGTAGGTGGGGAGGCACTGGCTAGTGGTGATATACGGTCTAGTGAAGATACCTCCAGCACACTCGGCATTCCCTATTTTGAATTAGACATTCCGACTTGTATCACTGTCACATCCGGACAATCCACTGCTGGACTATTCCATGTGACCGCCTATGCGGAACGCACGCAAATACAAACACAGGCAATTATCCTCGGACATCAGGGACAAATCACACTTAACCAGAGCAATGCCAGCAATTTTATAGTCGGCGACCAACAGAACACGATACTGCTCAATCCCAATAACCACACATTGACCGCATATCAAATATCGAGTGTAGAGCGTAAGTGGGTCTTACCGATGTGGATACCCACAGCATCTATCGACCTGACAACCGGAACATTCCTTGTAGATGAAACACAAACTCTGCCAATCTACCCGACATTATTTGCATATCACAATCAACAAAATCCAGCCAGTTTATTTATGGGGAGCAATTCATCAAATAGTATCTGGTTAGCGACCATAGACGGACGCTATGTCACACGGGATGTATCGGACTTGGGGTTATCGGATATTGCTTTAGTATTCTTGCCTGTTCAGCAGGTGTCAGGCGGACAGTAGGTCTAACTTTCAACAACATCAGTATTATTAAAAATATAGGTTTCCATTTGGCAAATGATTAGAAAAATGTTTAAATAAAGCTAACTATCTATGAATATGATTTTGCCATAATTAGTGAGTAGATTGATGCAAAATAATCCTGCGACAGCATCCGAGCATGATGTTTTTATTTCATACCAGCGTAACTATGAATTCCGCATTATTGATGAACTAGCAGAACAATTACGTGCGCATAACCTACAAGTTTGGGTAGACCGTGATGGTATACGCGCAGAACCATGGGGAACAAGCATCACAAAGGCGATTGAGCAAGCCCGTGTTGTCTTATTTTTAGTCTCTAAAGAATCACTCGAATCTGAGGTTTGTCATCTTGAATTAGCCTATGCCCGACGATTGCAGAAGAAAATTCTTATTTTTAGTTTTGCCTCTAATTATAATAGTGCCGTTAACAATGCTAATTATAAAAAAATCAACGTTCCAGCAGGAAAGTATTTGGGCTTAAAAGATGCCGTCAGTGGGCAGGAGAATTTTGATTCCATCAGCCCGATTAACCTCATCACATTACCGACCTTAGATAAAACAACCTATAATCAAGGGTTACATAGACTTATTGAGGCAATTCGTGGCGACCTTGAATATGAACGGAATGCCAATTACTACCTCAATCAAGCGCTTAGATGGGAACGTAATGAGCGTGATTTACTCGGTGAAATTGAACTAGAACAAGCGAATCAGTGGCTTGACCAAGCACCGGTTCTTGGTAAGGCAGTTTATGCAATCACACTTGAGCTAATTAAGCAAAGTGGACAAGAACAATCTCGGCAACAACTCGAAAAAATTAAACGACAAAAACGAGTAACACAAATACTGATAGGTACTGTCATCATTGCCGTTATTGTTGCTATTATCATTGCAGGATTAGGTATATTTGCCGAAACACAACGACAAGAAGCCGATTATCAGCGCAATCAAGCCAACATCGCATCAACCGAAGTCGTCAAACAACTGAACCAAACGCAATCTATCTTACAAACACAGGCAATTAATGAGCGCACCCAACGTATCGAACTCGGTGAAAACACTTCACAACCGACCTTGAGTAGCGCGTTTATCTGGTTGAGTTTTAATGATAGCAACCGTGTTCGGCAATATCGCACCGATACAGGTGAACCCACCGAAACTGTCATACCCACAGGGGACAATCCACAGCAACCTATCGCAGTCGATAAATACATCTGGGTAGCATCAGATGACCGTGTAACCCGCATTGATGCCACACTAAACCCTGAATCACAAAATCTACCGATTGAAAATGGGGTACAGCAAATCCATGTAAATGAAGATTGGCTATGGGTGACAACCAATTCACCAAAGCAACTACAAATCTATGATACAGAGACCTTGACATTAATCGCCGCAAATCCCCTCAGCCTGAATGAAAATGTACAGAGTATCGGGCAAAATTTTGCATGGTTACTAGATAATCAACGATTGATACGCTATCGGGCGCAAGATGGGTCATCAAGTGAGGCGACATTAACCTTTACCCCAACAGATAATCTATCCGTCACTGATACCCATGTGTGGTTAGTGGATGATGTGGTGGGAACAGTTGCCATCTATGATATTCAGACAATTTCACCAATACGTGACCCAATCAACGTGGGGCGTAGAACAAGTTTTGTCACAGATGATGGACAATATATATGGACATTCTCCCCTGTAGACAACCTGTTGACACAATTTGACCGACAAACAGCCGATCAAATTCGGAGTATCACTGTGCCAGCTAGCCTACAACGCATCTACCGCGAAGGTACGCACATATGGGTATTCACGACAGAAGGAACATATACCTATGATGTCACAACCGGAAGTCAAGTTAGTACATCACAGGATATACAGGGGGTCTCTCAGAACAACCCGACCCATGATGTAAGAAATCTGTGGGTTGCAAACCCTGTAAGCGACAATATATTGGCAATTGATCTGGCAGAAGCAAGCGTTAACCATGTCATCCGGAATTGTGTCACCCCATCCGCACCATTATTTGATGATGCCAGTGTGTGGGTGTTATGTAATGGCACAGATACACTATTAAAAATTCCGGCAATGATTACCTTCCATCAGTTAGGCACACTAGGGCGGTCAATTAGTCCACAACAACCACATATCGAAGAGAACACCGCATGGATTTTGATGGAGAACGAAAATCAAATTGCGCTCATCGACATTGAAACAGGTTTGCTGGTTGATGACCTAGAACTTGATACCCATGACACAGTTGATGAAAAAAGCACCGTCATGTTCGGTGATGAGTTTATCTGGATTTTACGGGGGGATAATATGCAAGTACTCCTCATTGATCCGGTAACTCAAAGCGTCCGTATTGATAATGTGGGTGCATATGTCCACCAAATTACAGCCATTAACGATACCATCTGGATTAATGGGGTAAGCAGGGAAGGGGAAGACCTATTTATCTATGATCGCCATACAGGTAATCTGCTTAAAAAACATAATGTCGGCATGACCGCAAGTGAACCCGTCTATGATGCCGAACAAGATGCAGTATGGGTTGCAGGGACAACATTTGTTGGGTCACTGTTTCGGATTAATGCCCAAACTTTAGAAATCGAAGAACCTGTTGTTCAAGTCGGTGGTGTACCTGCATCGCTCCGCATTCAAGGGGATTCTGTATGGTTGACATCCATCTTTAGCGAATTTGGATGGGATGTCATCTATCAAGCATATGAAGGTGGCTTTAGAGGGGAAGTCTATCGGGTACGACGTAGTGATAGTGAAATCCTCTCTAAAGTAGAAGTCAATGAATTCCCACGAGATGCGATATTCGCAGGGGGGCTTGTCTGGCTAAGCCAAACACAATTCCTCGGCGATCATGATAATAGTATCTCTGCTTTTAACCCAACAACCCTAGATGTCAAGATAGCCTTTGACTTATGTAATCATCCCGCACCCCCATTTTATGATGCCGAAACACAACTCATCTGGTATACCTGCACCAACATTGATGAAGGCGATGTCGGGGATGTCATGGTTATAGATACCGAATCCTTAGAAGTTGTTCAGCATTATAAGGGGTTAGGGCTAAGTGGATGGGAACCTGTGCGCATTGGTAACACCGTTTGGATTGTCTATCAATCAAGTGCAAACCTTGTCGTCTTTGATGCCTATTCAGGTGATATTTTGCAACTGTTAGCAATTGGAAATCAATCGACCCCACTGACACAAGCAGGTGATGGAACGGTATGGCTTGCCAACCGTGATGACAGTACTGTTCAGCAAGTTATCGCAGAACCCGTTTATCAAGTTAGTCCATAAGAGGAGTACACATGAGTCGTATACAACGTATCATCTTAGGTATCGTGTTTTTTGTTCTGACCCTCGCCGCCTTTGGTATTGTATTTGCGAGTCGTGGTGACATTGAAGCAAGTTTACAAGTTGCCTATGAACCAGATAGCATTGTTCCGCTTACACCTGTACCTACAACCGCAATCATTCCCAACAATGCAGGCAGTAGCAACCCAGCAACAGGGGGTACAACCGGAACAACTGGCACACAACCCACACCTGCAAACAACACTATAGGCGCATCCACCCCAACAACAGGGAGTACGACAACTGGTCAAACAACGGCTGGTTCGCCACAGCAAACACACCCGCAACTAAATTTAGCGATTGACCCAAATGCAGGACCCTTATCATCTTGTGACCCCGCATTATACCCCGGCTTAAATAGTGCAGACCGTGATTATTTTGATCGTGCCAATAGTAATGCCGTTGATGCTTCCAGTTTTAAGATAGGTATTGCGACAGAAGCAAGTATCCAGACAGGTGGTGAACGGGGTGTACTGACAGTTACAGGGGATGCCATTATCAATAACATATCATCACTACCTCGTTTCCAGTTTGATTCTGTATGGCAAATCAATGCCAATGGTCTTGATATGGGTAGCTTTGCGATAAATATCCGATTCCTTGATAATGTCATCTACTTCCAGACCATTTTGCCCGGTGCAGAAGGACAATGGACAGGCATTTCTATGAGCGATTTAACACGCTCGGTCTATGGGGAATTTGCAGATATTGGTGACTTTGAAGACTTGGGATTATTTGATACAGGAGATTCATCGGGTATTACGTCGATTGTGCCATATACAGATTTCCCACAATTTACATATACCACACAAAGAGCCACAACTGGCAATCAGATTACCTATGATAGCTGTGTTGATTTACTTGGGATTTTGACACACCCTGAATTTGTAACCTTGATGGCGCAATCTTTTGAAGTCTATAGCGTACAAACAAGTGGATTGTCAATCACACCAGGGATTGTCTCATCAGTCCTATCACAAATGATACAAAGTACGAGCATAACAACCCAGCATACAATATCTACAACAGAAGGTATGCTAGAACAAATGTCATTTAATGCGTCCGTCACATTAGCAGGTGCAGTATTAGCATCACCAGACAGCGTTACACTATCATTCAATGGCTCACTCCGATATAGTGACTTTAATACAGCGCCAACGGTTGCCGTACCACCCAATGCAAACATTGTTTCGGATGTATCTGGAATACTAGCAGGTGTTCCTGCACCACAAATACAAAACTAACTCTATGCAAAAGACACGCCATATCAACTCTAACCGATGTGGCGTGTCTTGTATCTCATGACAAAAATCAGAAAGTCGTCAGTTCAAAACACCTTACGCAATCACAGATTCTGGCTGATGCTCACTCTGATACTTATCCTCAGCTTCTTTGCCTAGGTCACTGAGATATTTTCCCCCGGATGTGTTTTATGTAATTTAGCGTAATAATCAGCTTGGTAAGTGATGTTGCCAATCGGATTTGAGATCATCGTTGATAGCACCAAGGTCGAAGGCATCAGCATCCCAGTAATTGCCGATGCGGTGTTGCCATTTCCGCGAGACCCGTCCCTTTCGTGATCGTCGTGAGTGTAGAAATTCATTGTAAAGCCATGGACCACCGGAATCTTCAGGTGGACAAGCACGATTTCCAGCGATGCAAAGAGGTTCAGTACCTCTCGCATCAGGAATTTCTCCAATGTAAGAACATGTTCCCAGGGATCGCCAAAATCATATTCATAGAAGAGCTGGTAGCCGACTTCAGCGAGGTAAGCATCAATCGGTTCATCTGAATAGAGATCTTTTGTTGCCATCGGTTCGGTGGTAAAACTCGTCTCTCCGACATCAAAGTGGTACAGATGGTAATTCTCCCAGCCCATCACGACCTGAATAATGTTATGGCGTGTGTGGAAGGAAATGCCAGCCGGTGCTTTAAAGCGTCGCCATATTTGGGGGCGAATACTCTGGAGAACGATCTTGAAAACATAACCACCGTGTTCAAACTGAGGTTTTGGCTTTTCATCGAAATCATCCATTTCAATCTGCCACTCAACAGGTATAGACAGCGTTTCCTATAAGGATTTGAGCCATGTTGTACCATAGGCATCATCTGGTTCGCGTTGCCGGGCATCGAGTGTACCGATATATCCAAGTGTAATATCCTGTCCTTCATGCCCCATGTTTTGCTGGATGGCAGTCAAATCAGTCTCTGTCAGGTAAAGTTGTCGGGCATAGGTACGACGCAAATCGTGAGGTGTGACGGTTCGTAGTTCCCCATCAATCGAAATCGGATAGTCTCGTAATGTATATTCAAGAGACCGTTCAGAGAGACGAACGTGTTTGCCTTCCTTGGTAAGATAGAAGTTATCCCCTTTTCGCATTCCTACAAAAACCGCACCTGATGATATCCCTGCACGGTCAAGCCATTGTTGGGTGAGAGTCAGTCCCCAATCCTGTGCGCCATAGGGGATAAGGCGTTGTTTCGATCCTTTGCCAGATTGAACACGCAGCGCAAGTGTGCTCCTGAACATCACCTGCAAATCGTCAACGTTCAACGCGAGCAATTCTGCGGCGCGAACACCGGTACAGAGCAGGATTGCCATCATCGCCGTATCACGTAAGCCTTTCAAGGTATCCACACCGGGCGTAAGAACAAGCGTGGCCACTTGAGCAGGTGCCAACCATAGATGATCGTATCACTTTCATCCTGAACCTCAACGACGGCGACAGGTGCATTGTTGGCATCAAGTTCATTTTTCAAGCGTGTCTCAAATTCCGTCATCAAGGCAAGTTGTCGTTCCGGTGATAGATCGGATGACATCTGATCATACAACCACTGACGAATTTCATTTGAGCGGAGCAATTGTCGATAAGCTGATCGCACAGTGGAAAGATACGCACGAACAGTTGTTGCCTGAAGTTGTTCGTGCTGAAGCAGATAATCACGCCATTGTTCCAGAGCAGGCTGATACCATCGTTTGGGGTGATGAAACGGTGTTAACTGTGACAATATCCCAATATGTGGTGGTAAAACGGTATGACAAGATTCTTGCAAATACCGATCACTCAGACTCAGATATAGCAATTTTGGCAATGCGAGATAGCTATGGTGTGATTCAGGGTATTGATGGGGTTTATGTTGGCAAGACCATTTTACTGCTTCATCGTTATCCCGATGGTGATTGGGACTATAGCGACCCTAATGTGCATGTTTTTGGTATACCTGACGATCTAGAAGTAAAGATTGATACCGATTGGCATGCTCAAGCTGTGTGGCTTTCGGCGGCTGCGGTGCTTGCTGTGATGGATAAGGACAAGCAGTCAGAGATGGGTAAACTCTTTGAAAATTACGATTGTATATAGATGGCGTTATTCTATGTTCTGTGAGCAGTCATCCCATAGAATAAGATGACTTTATACTATGAGTCTTCTGATGCGCAATCCGAACAATAGCCATAAATTGCCATATGATCGATGCGAGCATGGAAGCCGTGTTCGCGTGCTAGTCGCTCCCGCATATCGTCGAACAAGGTATCCGCTACATCAATAGATACACCACAATTCAAGCACACCAGATGATGATGCTTATGCGCACCAATAATCTGATACACAATGCCAGACTCCGCCATATCGGTTTGAGAGACGAGTTCCAGTTCCTTCAACCATTGCAATATGCGGTAGATGGTCGGTTCTGCTAGACTGTGCACATCTTTCTTTTCTTGTATATGCTCATTGACATCGTTGACGGTCATATGCGCATGGGTAGCGAGTAGTGCTTCAATCACGAGGCGGCGTTGGATAGTGATGCGCTCCCCATGTTGTCGCAGAATTTTTACGATCTGGTCATATTCTGACATAAGCTTTTCGCATTCATATTTACGAAAATTCTATCATATCAGGTGTTGGTGGGGGACTCCATGCTTGGATGCAAGGATCCATCTTGATGCAGATGTGTTACCAGTGAATGTGGTTTTTCCAGACCATACGTTTCCATCAAGGCGACATTTCCCATAATCTCGGCTGGCTGTCCGTGAGCAATGATTTGACCTTGGTCGAGTAGAATCACGCGATCACAGACTTCGAGGACCATCTCTAAATCATGTGATGCAACCATGACAGTATGTGGTGCCTCTTGCAAAAACTGAATCAGACGGCGACGTGCTCGTATATCGAGGTTAGCATCCGGCTCGTCATATAAGACCAGTCCCGGACGCATTGCCAGTACACTTGCAATTGAGACCATGCGTTTTTCACCACCAGAAAGGTGATGTGGTGCGCGTTCAACCAAATGGGTTGTGCCGGTTAACTTCAAGGCTTCATCTACCCGATTTGCTACCTCAGTTTCGCTCAATCCGATGTTTACTGGTCCAAATGCGATGTCTTCGCGGACTGTTGGTGAGAATAGCTGGTCGTCCGAATTCTGGAAGACGAGTCCGATGGCAGGGTGAAATTTACCAGACTGTATCGCATCGCCGTAAGCTGTCACTGCGCCGGAGGTGGGTTTGAGGACTCCACAAGTCGATAAAAACAACGATGTTTTGCCAGCACCGTTTGGCCCGATTAATCCGACCCGTTCTCCGTGTGTGATGGTCAAGTCGACTCCGTTTAACACAGGTGGGCGTGTGGGATAGGCAAAGTGTATATCTGATAATTGCAGCGCAATGTCGCCCACAGCATAGTCTTTTCGATTCATGATTGTTTCCTTATCATCGTTTGTTGCACCATAACCGCGTAGGCGCATAGCTTTGTATACACGCTCGGCTTGCTCATAACTGCGGATGAGCAAACTTCCAACAAGTCCGGCTAATTGGGTCGCGCCACGTTTGTCGAGCTTTGTTAATTGAAAGCCACGCAATTTCATAGCACGTTGCATCCGTGTCAACGCGTCGGCGAGCTCGAAGATGTAACGTACGGTGAGCATCAGCATATCTGCTAGGATTGATGGAATACCCATTGAACGCAGGGTTGTCACGGTTGTTAGAAATGTTGATGTCCCGAATATCACTAGCGACACGGTCAGGATTGCAAGAAAGCGACTAACCACCAATAGCATGTAAAGCACGCCTTCCGATTGAACGCTCAGAAATCCAAATTGAAAGATGACCGTCTCACCTGTAAATAACGGCAAAATGACAATCAGCGCACCAAGAAAAATCCCCGGATAACGTAAACGCGATAGCAAAAATGGTAAGGGTAGGCGCGAGATAGTGAAAATGCCTGCTGTAATCAACAGCATAAATGGCACAAGCCGTAAATCTTGGACGAGCGAAAATCCCAGAATCACAATAAATAGTGTGATGAACTTGTTACGTGGATTCCAGCGATGAATAGGTGAGTCTAGATGGGCATATTGATCAATGTGCAAGTGCATTGGATTCCACCATATCTGGACGGACACGTAATAAGAAAGAAATAATCAAAACAGTGAAGACACCCTCAATAATTGCAAGTGGAATGTGAGCAATCATCAAAGTTGCGATGACAGCCTGCTCGGTTGCCACATCGATGTAGGTAGGAATGCTTGTCACGAGTAATGTGAAGGCAATCAATGCCGCTAATCCAAGCCCCAGTGATCCTCCAAGGAAGGCAAATATATTGGTGATCATTGTCCCTTTGAGATCGAGGCGATGCCTTAGCTGGAAGATACCAAAGGCTAACATTGCAGGGATACCCAACATCGTCGTATTCACGCCGAGTGTTGTGAGCCCGCCATGTTGGAACATGACTGCTTGTAAAAATAATCCCACCAGAATCGCAGGAAACGCATACCATCCGAGTACGACACCAAGAATGCCATTTAAGATAAAGTGAACACTGGTCGGTGGTACAGGTATATGAATCCACGATGCAACGAAGAATGCCGCTGTCATCAATGCTGCTTTAGGAATATTTGCTTCTGGATCGGGTTGTTGATTGATTTTACGTAATGAAAAAGCGGTCAATGCGCCTGCTGTAACATAACCGCCAATAATGACTTCTGGTGTCAAAATGCCATCTGGAATATGCATTGGCTGTTTTTATCCCCCCGCTAAAAGCGTGATATAGTAGCGTAAGTCTTGCTAGTTGTAAATATTTACATCTGTAGCTTATCTTATTATCATGTTGCCGACTTGGGCTTACGACGCATGAAATAAAGTGCAGTCCCCACAAATCCCCAGATGACACTCACTGACATAATGATAATTTGTGCAGTTGTGAACCCACTCGTAGGTTGAGTGCCTGTCACTGATTGAACGGTTGATGGATCTGTTTCAAAGACGACTGTATCGCCATCCACAGTGAAGTCAATGTCACTTATGATTGTGACCTGTGAGCTATTACTGAGGGTAATCGTTCGCGCATTGTCCTCATTAGGTGTAGCGGTTATGGAGTTTGTTGGGTCAGGCATCATATCGGCTGTAATTTCGATATTAATGAGGCCACCATGCCCTGCCTTACGCACCTGTATATCCCAGAAGCCTTCAATCGAGTAATCTGGTGTGAAGATATAAGACCCGTTCTCATCCATAACACCTGTTGACCATGGATTGATCAGATCATTTGGCGCAAAAATGACAACAGCCGCTTCATTTAGGACTTCGCCTGTATCAAATGCAGCCATGACTGTGATTGCACCTGAGGTGGCATCAATTGTATGATCAATGCGAACACCATGCGCTAAGATCTGCATGGTGCTCATCATGACTAGACAGGTTACGAAAAAGAGTCGCACAATCTGTTTCATAGAATTCCTACTCTAAATTACTCTCAAAGCAATGTCCTTCACCTGTGTGTCCCAGTGATGGCAAGACGTTGATATACGTTGCATAGTCTTCTTCTGATAATGCCATTTTAAGATCACTTAGCGATACATCAACCACACCATCGGTTGCGAGGGCTGCGAACATATCAAAACCCGGTGCTTCGGCATTGAGGGAATCTTCGAGCGGTGTTTCGGCATCACCAAAGATATGATCGAAGTGGAACGTCAGCTCAACATCACCTGTATCGCCTGCGGGTAAAACACCTTTTCGTTCATCGCCAACAAAGGCACCGCATGTGTAGGTAAAATCTTCCTCAACACGTAACACAAAGTCGATGGTTTCTCCATCTTTTTCGGCAACGCCATCCATGACGACTGAATAGCCTTCAATTTCACCATCATTTGCCGGTGTCATCATCCATGCGACAGCGTTGTAGAAACCCTCAGGCGCATCCTCAACAGTATCAATCAGGATTGTATCGGCATCAGCATCACCTGCTGCAAGATCGATTATAATTTGACCGGGTAATCCGACCATCTGTGTGCTACGGGTCAATTCACCAGAAAATGGATCGTAGGGTGGGTTGGTTTGATGAGCGCGGATATTAGACAATGAAACCCAGATGTTGTCGAAGCTGATGCCCCAGCCATCTTTTGAGACAAAGCCTTGGCGAACAAAATCTTCGCCATTGGCACGGAATTCTAAGCTACCTGTTGCGTCATCTTGTGCCATTAGAGTCGGTACACTAAGTATCATCAAGCATAGTAATACAATAATTGTCCGCATAATTTGTGATCCTTTTGTGCGATGTTATGGTCAAATAGTTTATAGTACATATTATTGCACATGTAAGATATTGCATCAAGCAATTCGAAATAATCGAATGGATTATAATGTGTTGGTTTGTGGCTAATAGATAAAATACCTAGCCGCTTGCCTGATACATCCAGCGTAGCAAGTCAGAAGATGGGATGAGTGGAATTCTTCAAATGAGGTGTGGGAGTTTTTCAGTCACTTTTCAGTTGCAACATTAAGTTAGAAAAGGCATACTTAGTCTTATTGCTGATAAACTGAGTGATGAATCCTGATATGAACGCAATCGACGGTAGTGGTTAAAAGGTAAGTGATGAGTGTGATCTGATACACTAACCGCATGATACAAGAAACCACGACGTTTACTTGTCGATCATGCGGCAGTGTAAACATAATTAAAAATGGAACCAACAAATGTGGCAACCCACAATATCATTGTAAAGACTGTGGAGTGTACCGCGAGCCCAAAGAGACCCATTCACAATAAACACAAGAGCAAGTCTTGCGGGCGGCACGCGAACGCGTGAGTCTGCATGGGATGGAGCGTATTTTCAAGGTACGCCGCCAGACGGTTGCCAAGTGGATTCGCGCTTAGCTACCTGTTGTTGCAGATACACTACTTCTGTATGAAGTTGGTGATGTGCTCGAAATCGATGAATTGTGGTCGTTTGTACTTGGTAAACAGCACAAACGGTGGATCTGGGTGGCTTTATGTCGGCGGACGCGTCAAATTGTCGCTTTCTATATTGGGAACCGTGATGAGAAGGCCGCACAACAACTCGAACAACGCATTCCATATCCATATACACTCTGTCCGATGTATACCGACCAATACCGTGCTTATGACGGCATTTTGCCTGACCATCTGCACTGGGCAAAAGACAAAAAGAGTGGTGCAACATCTCACATTGAGCGATGGAACAACACTTTGCGACAACGATTAGCGAGGTTTGTTCGTAAAACCTTGTCGTTTTTCAAGTGTGACATCATGTACCATATTCTGCTAGAGTGGTTTATTATTGAATACAACTTGGAGGTGGTATCACTTACTAATTAACCACCACCAATCACCCCGTTTGCCTGATTATCATTTTTCACTTTAAAATTGATGCCATTCCTGTAACCTGCCCTGAATATCCTCGTATTGCTCTCCAAAAGTTATTGACCACATACTGGTAGCTCTACAGAATAGAGTTTTCACCTGACATCAAAATAATTCGTAACAATTACACTCAATACAGGGTGATTGCGTTATACTTGATGCAAGCTAAACAGTCAGAAGCAGAAGGTCATTTATGTCACAGGCGAAAATCATTAACAACCGCTACACGCTACTTGATAAACTCGGTCAAGGGGGTATGGGTGCGGTCTGGCGCGTTTACGATCGCTTGGAAGATAATGAGGTTGCTCTCAAGCAAGTGGCTAGATCACTTAGTGATATTGCGCTATCGACTCAAGGTGCGTTAGGCAGAAAAAAATCGGCACTTATTCAAGAATTTAGTTTGCTGGCTTCACTCCGTCATCCTAATATTATCTCTGTCTTGGATTATGGCATTGCCAATGGAAAACCCTTTTTCACGATGGAGTTAGTCAATCACCCGCAGAATTTTACTGAGGTGGCGCAGGACAAAACGCAACCTGAACAAATTGACCTCATCATGCAAATCTTGCAGGCATTGCGTTACTTGCATCGTCGTGGGGTATTACATCGCGATTTAAAGCCTGATAATGTCCTCATCATTGACGGTAATCAGCTCAAGGTGCTCGATTTTGGCTTAAGCGTCAAGACCGAAATAGCCGAAGGTCGTGTTGGTACACTCGCTTACATGTCACCCGAAAGTTTAAAGAGTAATCAAACCGTAGTGCAAAGTGACCTCTATACGGTTGGCGTTATGGCGTACGAGATGATCGCTGGTAAACGTCCTTTTCATCCACGTGATGTGAGAGGCATTGTGACAAAACCTGCTGATATGACCCCACTAGACAATCATCCCGCTAAACTTGTCATTGAACGCCTATTGCTAAAGGATCCCCAAGATCGTTATGCAGACGCAGATACCTGTATTCAAGCGTTTCGGCGTGCGATGAATTTACCGGCTGCAGCTGAAAGTATCACGGTGCGTGAGAGCTATTTGCAAGCCAACACCTTTGTCGGACGTGACACCGAGTTTGAAATGTTGACTGATCAGTTTGAACGCGTCTTGTTAAGTGGAAGTACTGCATTCTATTTGGTTGGTGGTGAATCGGGAGTGGGTAAATCGCGCTTGCTGAATGAATTACGTATACAAGCTTTGGTATCAGGGGCAAACGTTTTGCGTGGTCAAGCGGTTGAGGGTGGCGGTTTGCCGTTCCAATTGTGGCGTAATATTGTGCGTCGTTTGGTGTTGATGGTTGATGTCACAGATACCCAAGCTGCCATATTGTCGGATATCGTGCCGGATATGAGTTTGCTCATTAGGCGACCTGTTGGAAAAGCCCCTGAGTCAGCTGGTAAGGCATATCAAGACCGCTTAGTGCGAACGATTATTGACCTGTTCCGCAATGTGAAACAGCCAATGATGTTGTTATTAGAAGACTTGCAATGGGCAGACGAGAGTTTAGCTGTCCTGAAGCAAATTTTACTCGTCAGTGAACAATTGGATTATTTGATGATTGTGGGTAACTATCGTAATGATGAAGCACCGCATTTATCGGATGAATTAGCTGGCATGAAAATCATACAACTGAATCGCTTAGATCGAACGGCGATGCAAGAACTCACAACATCTATGATAGGTCGGCAAGGCGCAAGCAAGCAAGTTATCGATTTGCTACAAAAAGAAACCGAAGGTAATCTCTTTTTCCTAGTGGAAACCTTCAGAGCATTAGCGGAAGAAACCGGAGGTTTAGAGCAGATTGGTAAGAAAACGTTACCTGCTAGTGTGTTTACGGGGGGTATGCAAGCCATTACCCGTCGCCGTCTGAGCAAGGTTGATGAACGGTACAGTGATATACAGACCCTTGCGGCAATCATCGGGCGTAAGATTGATACGCACCTCTTGCTACATGCTTATGATGATGTAAGCGTACAAGCATGGCTTAGAAATGCTGCGGAGTATGATGTTGTAGCTATCCAAGACAACATATGGCGCTTTGCTCACGATAAATTACGCGAAACAATTATCGCAGATATTCCCGACGATGAGCTATCCAAAATGCATCGCACTGTTGCCGAAACGATTGAAGCCATTTATCCTGATAATGAAGGATACAACGACGCATTACTCCGGCATTGGCAACAGGTGGGTGACCTTGATAAGGTCTACTACTATACTTTGCTTGTTGCTGACAATATGGTTGAGATTAAGGGGGCTTATGCGGCAGTTGAAATCCTACTCCAAAGTCTATTAAATGACTTATCAACTGATGATACGCGCAGAATTACCCTTTTGAATCGTCTGGCAGAGAGTGTCATACGACAGGGTAAATATGACTCGGGCAAGACCCATGCCACCTTAGCGAAGCAGCTTGCAACCCTACACGATGATTTGCGTGGGTTGGCAGATAGCCTCCATTTCCTTGGGGTGATTGCCAATAATCAAGGGGATTATAACCACGCAACCGACTTACATCAGCAAAGTCTTGCCATCAATCAGCAATTAGGCGACCAACGTACGATCGCAAACAGTCTCAATAACCTTGGGCAGATTGCTTTTAGGCAAGGGGATTTTGAACGGGCAACTGGTTTGTATGAACAAAGCCTTGTCATCAGACAGCAAATGGGTGTCCAACGTGCAATCTCAATTAGCCTCAATAACCTCGGCGAGGTTGCGTCAAAGCAAGGGGATTATGAACGGGCAACGGTTTTGTATTATCAGAGCCTCGCTATTCGCCAAGAATTAGGTGACCAACACGGCATTGCAGATAGTCTCCTGAATCTCGGTATTATTGCATATAATCAAGGGGATTATGAACAGGCGACGGACTTATATGAGCGGAGTCTCGCCATTCGTCAGGAATTGGGCGACCAACAGGGCATTGCAGATATTCTTAATCATCTTGGGGTGATGACATCTAAGCAAGGGAATTATGAACGGGCGACGGACTTGTATGAGCAAAGCCTCACAATTAGGCAAAAATTAGGTGACCAAAGTGGTATCGCACACAGTCTCAATAACCTCGGCGAGATTGCGTATCTTCAAGTAAATTATGAACGGGCAACCGACTTGTTCCAGCAAAGTCTCACTATCAGACAACGCTTGGACGACCAATTTGGCATAGCAGACAGTCTCAATAACCTTGGGATTATTGCAATATCTCAAGAGGTGTATGTCCGTGCTACGGACTTGTATCAGCAATGTCTGGTAATCCGTCAAAAATTAGGTGACCAACATGGTATGGCGTTGGTATTCAATAACCTTGGTATTATTGCATATAAGCAAGGGGATTATGAACGGGCGACTGACCTGTATCAGCAAAGCCTTGTTATTCGGCAAACATTAGGCAATCAGCGCGGTATCGCATACAATCTCATTAACCTTGGGGAGATGGCATATATGCAGGAAGAGTATGACAGTGCCAGTGATCTCTATGAACAAAGTCTGAAGATTATGCAACAAATAGGTGACCAAGTCGGCATCTTATTATCCCTCAGTTACCTCGGACGTATTGCTCAGAAGCAAGGACTGGTGGGACATAGGCAATTCTACCAGAGCCTAACCATCGCGCAGGAGATAAAGGTGACAGCCTATATTTTAATGAACATCGTTGGTTTTGCGGAATATTTTATCGGGCAAGGACACATTGAACGGGCAGGGCAGTTGGTTGGACTTGTCCAAAACCATCCCGCTCAAGATGGCGATGTTCGGCAATATCTTGAGGAAATTTTGCCTCAACTCGAAGCGAAACTCTCCCCAGATGATTTGCAAGTCACCCTTGAACAGGGTAAAGACCTTGATCTGGACACTGTCGTGCAAGAATTACTCGACGAGTTCGACGAGGTTAACCTATTATGACGAATCTGCGAATGTTGCAAGCCTGCAAAGTTGTACGAGAAGCTGTGAATATGAAACTGTAACTCGCTGAGAATATTCAAGTAGTGCTCTCCAAAACCTTGTTGATTACATACACAATAACACGTTATATATGTCTATAGATGGCGTTTTTTACTTGATACCAAAAATAAATTATAGCAATTGCATCCTTAGGCTATACTTGATATAAGCCAAACACGCAACAAAGGTCGTTTATGTCACAATCCATCATCAACAATCGCTATCAGCTACTAGATAAACTGGGGCAAGGGAGTATGGGAGTGGTTTACCGTGCCTTTGATCCATTGGAACAGACAACTATCGCACTCAAACGGTTTCATCGCCCAATAGAACAGTTGCAATTCAACTTGAAAGCATCGTTCGGTGATGAACGGTTTGCAATGGTGCAAGAATTCCGCACACTTGCATCACTACGTCACCCTAACATCATTAGTGTGTTGGATTATGGTTTTGATGATGAGAAAAATCCATTTTTTACGATGGAGTTACTTGAAAATACCAGTACGATTCTCGCCTATGGACAAAATAAATTAGAATATGAAAAAGTTATGTTGCTTGTTCAGACCTTGCAAGCGCTGATCTATTTGCATCGTCGGAATATTTTGCATCGTGACTTAAAGCCTGCCAATGTACTTGTCACTGAGAGCGGCATGGTCAAAGTTCTTGATTTTGGTTTATCTGCTAAATCTGAGCATGCATCGGGGATAGCTGGAACGTTAGCGTATATGGCTCCCGAAGTGCTACGCAACCAGCCCATCAGTCGTACAAGCGATTTGTATTCTGTTGGTATAATTGCCTATGAACTTTTCCTTGGTAAGCGTCCATTCAAGGCGCAAAAGTTAATGCAACTCATACGTGAAATTATGGGGGCGAGGCTCGACTTATCCAGCATGACCAACTCTGCACTTGAAATGGTTTTGATGCGCTGGTTGATGAAAGACCCCGCTGATCGTTACCAATCGGCACAAACTATCATCAGCGTGTTGTGTGATGCTATAGAAATTGCCCCACCTCAAGAAAGCATCGCTATCCGTGAGAGTTTTTTGCAAAAGAGCGAGTTCGTCGGACGTGATGATGAGCTAAAGATATTGAAAGATGAGTTGAACCTTGTATTACAAGGCATGACCTCGTTTTATCTGGTAGGTGGTGAATCTGGTGTGGGTAAATCACGCTTGTTGGATGAATTACGAACGCAGGCGTTGGTATCGGGTGCAACTGTAATGCGTGGGCAAGCTGTTGAAGGCGGTGGTTTACCGTTCCAACTGTGGCGCAATATTGTGCGTCGTTTGGTGCTGATGGTTGATGTTACCGACCTACAGGCAAGTGTGCTTATAGACATCGCACCTGATATTAGTGAACTCATTGGACGACGAGTTGAGAAAGCCCCAGAATTAACAGGTAAGGCATATCAAGACCGGTTGGTAAATACGATTGTGGAACTTTTACGCCATGTAAAACAGCCCATAATGGTGTTATTGGAGGACTTACAATGGGCACTTGAGAGCTTAGCTGTACTGAAACAATTTCTACTCATGCGTGAACAATTCCATCATCTAATGATAGTCGGGAATTATCGTAATGACGAAGCTCCTAATTTACCTGATGAGTTAGCTTCAATTAACTTAATTCGCCTTGAACGTTTGAATAGGAATGCAGTACAACAACTAAGTATGTCGATGTTGGGTCAAGAGGGTGCAACTGAGCAAGTCATTGACTTGCTGCAAAAAGAAACCGAAGGTAATTTATTTTTCTTAGTTGAGACAGTAAGAGCGTTGGCAGAAGAAGTTGGTAGTCTAGAGCGAATCGGACAATCAGCACTTCCTGATGAGGTGTTTACAGGCGGGATGCAACAACTAATACAACGTCGCCTGAACAAAGTTGATAGAAGACATCAGCCTCTCTTGAATTTTGCTGCTGTAGCCGGTAGGCAAATAAATCCCGTTATTTTACGCATGGAATTCCCTGATGTTGATATTGACGAGTGGCTTTATACTTGCGACACACTGTCAATCATTATGGTTGAGCGCAATGAATGGCTCTTCTCGCATGATAAATTGCGCGACGCGGTACTAAAAGCCCTAACCGACTCAGAGCAAAAAAACTATCACAGACAAGTAGCCAAAGCGATTGAAGTTGTGTATCCGAACGATGAAGCTCAGGCTGAGGTTTTGTTGGGACACTGGCACATCGCAGGTGACATTGACAAAGAATATATATATCTTGATATGGTAGTCTCACGTCTTATTTATACAGGGGAGTATGCCAAAATCCAAAAACTCATTAAGCGTGTGAGACAAGTGTTACCGGATGATGATCAACGGCATATACCATTACTGAATTATCTGGCTGAAAGCTTTTGGCTATCAGGACAGGTTGATGAAGCATGGGAAGCCGCAAATGATGCGCTTCCACGTGCAGTACATCATAACGACTTAAAAGGTGAAGCGACTGCACTTTATAATTTGGGTGATGTCACACGCATCAAGGCGGATTATGAACAGACATTCTCATATTACAACCGAAGCCTCAAACTTCATGAACAATTGCAAGATGAGCTAGGCATCGCAACATGTCTGCATCAAATTGGTGATACATTCGGACGCTTGGCACAATATAAATCGGCAAAGGAATATTATGAGCGTGCTTTAGAGCATCATCGTAAGATAGAAAATTTACGTGGCGTGGCCATTGCGCTTGAAGAATTAGCCTTTATCCATCGTATTGACTCAAATACTGAGCAAGCGTTAAGCACAATAACAGAAGCCTTAGCCATTGCAAAACAATTGGGAGATCGTCGCAACATCGGATTAATGTTAAATAGTTTAGGGCGCGTTTATCGAGATTTGGGGGATATGCGATCTGCCGAAGATTATTTTAATCAGAGCCTTCTGATATTAGAATCAATAGGCGATGAATACGGCACAGCGTGGACACTTTACAATCTCGGACTATTGCGCTTTGTGCACGAACAATATGATGATGCAGAACAGATGATACATGCAGCATATACAACCTATGCAAAAATGGATGACAAATATGGTATTTCAATGGGTGCTACAGCACTTGGTCATATCTATCTCATGCAACAAGAGCCGACAAAAACGATAACATTTCTATATTCTGGTCTAAAGCACGCAAAAATGATTAATATCCCGCCACTTGGTTTAACTGCAATGATAGGTTTTGCGTATCTTGATTATGAGCAGGGTCAACTGCAACGGGTATATGATATTTTACATCTCGCTTTAAATCATCCTACATCAAATACACAAGTTGCTTTTCGCCTAGATAATTTGAATAGTGAGCTCGATGCAATCCTAGCTAAAGTCAAGCAAGATGATTCTGACATTGTCGATTATGACCAAATGGCAGAATTGTTGCTCGCTGAATTTGGTGATGGTGCTTAGTAGTACGGATTCTGATGATTTAGTTATGTAATTTGCTCATTGCGAACTGTCACTGTCGGATCAAACACAAACGCAAAGCGTTGTACTGTGCCAGCAGGTGCGAATGCTATCAGTAGGAATGAATGTGTGTAGTCCAGTGTGGGGAAAAAGATATGGATATAGATTTGAGACGGGGCATATATTTCATCCCTGTGTTACAGAGACTCAGAGTCGAACTGAGATAACCAGATAACCCGACTCATTCGACCCATATCTTAGGATGTTTCGTGTTTTCAATGATGCCATACGGGTAAGTTGTCGAGATAGGAGATTCACCCAAAGGTGAAGCCGCCGTACATCCTTCTCAGAACACTGGGCACGCCACATGACACAATCGGTATCATGCAGATATCGCTTGCCACGCCTACCGTGGGTTGCTACCTTAGGACCGTTATAGTT
>DIYL01000055.1:38093-38259 GCA_002428985.1 Anaerolineales bacterium UBA6055
ACCTTAGGACCGTTATAGTTACGATAACCTACCTCTAGCGACCCGTATGGATTGGTTTTGTGTTATTGATGCGGATAAGGTGTTTGCACAGGGATTAACTGCTCTGCCATTGAGCTACCATCCCCATAATTGTAGGGGGATGAGCAGGATTCGAACCTGCAACCTG
>DIYL01000055.1:38326-388834 GCA_002428985.1 Anaerolineales bacterium UBA6055
GCAGGATTCGAACCTGCAACCTGTCCGGTGGAAGCGGTAACCTGTCCAAGTCGACCCGCATCAATGTTTAGTGATACAATTTGATGTATAGATACATATCAAGGATTTTTATCATGCATGTTATATTGCAAACAAGGGCATCTGACGATGATCCAACTTTACGATATTATGTTTTGGTGGTGAAAGATGACGACAACAATGTGCTGATGGAGGACTCTGCAACAACGGGTATGTCATTGGAAAAATGGAAACATTCTACCCGAAAGCGCGATAAAGGCAAAAATGTCATCGGTTTATATTACTGGATCAGTGCAATGGGGCATGAACTTGACCAATGGCGTTATTATGATCTTGACCTGGGAAAAGATGTCACAAAATAATATATGCCATGACTCGTATCTATAGTTGTTAACTTGCAATTTTGATTATGTGGATAAGTTGGCTACAAGGGAAATATAAACGGCACTCTACCAACTGAGCTACAGTACCTTTCGATACAGGTGGGACTCGAACCCACGACCTCCGGCGCTTCAGGCGATAACCCTCATATATCGACCCACATATTTGTGAACATTGTTTGATGATACGGATAAGTGTATTTGCAAGGACAAACTGCTCTGCCGTTGAGCTACAGTATCTTGCGATACTGGCAGGATTCGAACCTGCAACCTGTCGAACCCGAATCGATAACCCTCACAATTCGACCCGCATCATAAGTTATTCATTGTGTTAATGTTACAGATAAATTGTATGATCGGGAGTTAATTCGTTTAACAGACGATAACCCGACCACTTCGACCCGTAACAGATAAGTTTCTGTTTTTATGATACGGGAAAGGGAGTGTTGTCGGTAAGCGCGTCTGCCAATTCCGCCACTACTCCACAGATGGAGTAGGTGGGATTCGAACCCACACTCCAATTAAGGAACCCGATCTGAAGTCGATAACCAACAAGCGTCGTCCCGTATCATATTTGATTGTTTGGTGGTGTGATACGGAAGAGTTTATGGATTATCGGGAGTCACTACCTCGCATGTGCGCGGCGCGTTCACGATGACCGACAACCGTCGTCCCGTATCACAATTTCATTTTAGCAGATGCTCCTATCGTGTTCACACCTGCAAAGCATATAGTTTCGTTAAATTTTGCCGAGCATGAACTCGGACATGATGTTCGGTGTTGCTGTGTCGAATCCGACGACATCCAACATGCCTCTGTCATTCGGATCAGCAATTGTAAATCCGTTGCTGACCATCCCGACGACAATAAGTTTTGCTGGAATACCGGTTTTATCACGGTATTGTCGTAGGGCTTGTGTCGGATGGATGTGACCCGCCCATGTTTCGCTATCGGTGTAGACAACGAATGTATCAATGTCGAGCTTATTTTTCATCGCATAAAGCATCGGTTGAGCGCAGTCGGTTCCACCAAATGGCAAGCCACTAATTGTATCAACCACCTTATCGAGTCGCATCCGTGCTGTGATGTTCAAAGGAATCATCTCGGTAGAGAACGCGGTGAACATATAGTCTGGTTCGGTGCGGGCGGTAGTCATCGCCATTGCTGCGCTACCATCGCGTGGCGTTAATCCTACGACACCTGCGAGCATCCCCATCGTCATAGACCCACTGACATCAAGTGCCAACATCATGCGTTGATTGGTCGGCTGAACATTCATGAAAGACAGATTGAATGCGGTATCCAATGCGTCAATGATCGCTGGAACAGGTTGCCAATCTTGCGGCCCAGATGGACGATGATACATGTTATAACGTCCGCCACCTTTAAGGCTATAGCCGCCTGCGTAGACCCGTAGCGCAGACAAAACTGCAATTGGATGTACCCGCGCTTTACGCAAGCGTCCGACATCTTTGAGTCGTGTCACGACCGTTTTAGTCGCATCACTACCGACAGTCAGCAAACCATTTTTGGTCATATTGCCCAGATTACGAATCATGGCAGTCATTGGCATTTTGACAAGCAACGCTTCCCAAATTTGAGTATCTTTCAAGAATTGCGTTGGTATCGCTTCGCGCGGAAGGTCATAGTCTTGTATTAATTGGATGACCTCAGCAACGGTTTCGACATGTTGTGCACGTTCAAATGCCCAGATAAATGCCATCGCATCGTGTTCAGGGGCGGTGTCTGCCATTCGCCAAGCGAGTGCTTCAGGTGTTTCGTCATCATTACGATGCGTAATCCACTGATAGACTGCGCCTTGTACGTCATTGACCGGATTCGGATGCGCTAGCCTCAGAACATCGCGGTGTGTCCAACCATTACGTTGGCGGTATTTGACTGCTTGGTATGCAAGACGACGTTCGTCCATATTGCTGTACCATGCGCCCATGCCACGACGTAGACCACGACCCCAACCACGCATCCCTTTAATGTATTCAGCGAAGCTGAACAAGTGTGTCCCAATGCGACAAACTTGTGGGATGGCATTGAGTGCGGCTTTACGGGTGTCATCATCACCCATACTCGCACACAAGGCGAGTGCAAAAATCGCAGGGTCATTCTTTGGTGCGCGTCCAGATTGAGAGATAGAAACGATCTCATTTACAACGCGCAGACCATCGGCTTGGATCGCAGCGATGACACTATTAGCATTCTCTAGCGTGAGTTTGCGTTCGCTAATGTAATAGGTTCCGCCTTCACTACCGAGAATCAAAAATCGCCGTAGTTGCCCCCACATATCCACATTCCAGCTATAGCCACCTGCTGAATTTGGCACTTGGTTGCTATTTGGAATCGGATGAGATTGTGGTGTCTGTTGTAAATAATTTTTGAGATATGCTTTCATAATCCACCTCCGTTGGACAGGTTATTGCACGTCCCCGCCATATGACCATCAATTGGTCGGTCAAGGTGAAAATACTATATCATGGAAATCTATAAAGTGTCAAGAAATATTTTAAGAGTTCAAATAGGTTCAAATGTAAAGGTTTATAGACAAGCTGTTTTGTAAAGTGTTCGTAAACTGTGGTGCGTTTTGCACGATGGTGTGCGTATACGACATATCTGAACCACATCGATGATTTTGGAAAATAGGAGAATAAATAATGAAAGGTTTGTATTATATCAGTATTGTGATTGTTGTAGTCGTTTTTTCTTTGATACCGACTGTCGCACAAGATACATCATCATCAAGTTCGATTATATTATCTGAAGCCAATATTAATGACTTGCTTCGTTCTGGACAGCAACAAGACGGCAACGACTTTTTTCTTGATTTTCAACCGGGGCAAATTGTGGTTAATCTGGTAGTTACTGGCGAACAGGGCAACATCACAGAGTTTGGCTTGACGCTAGTACCCTTTGTCAGCCCTCAAAAAACATTAGAATTTGATGCAACGTTGTTAACTATAAATGAGATTGAAATTCCAATTAACAATAATTCAGTAGTAGACGACATCACACAATCAGTCGGTGACTCGATTGTGCAAGAGACAAGGGACGGGGCAATCGAAAGTGTTGTAGTTAGTAATGATCAAGTTCGTCTCACATGGATTAATGATGATCCGAATGCACCAACTTTGAGCATTGTTGACGACCTGTGGAGTTTGACATTTACAGAAGCAAGCATCAATGCGATGGATTGGGTTATCACTCCAACTGGCCCCAATGTTAGTGATCTATCTATAGATTTACAACAAGGGCAAGTGGTGATTACGGTGAATCGGACGATTGAACCAACCACCGTTAACTATGTTGTGATTCCTACTGCGGTTAATGATCGGGTGGCGTGGCAAGTTGACATACAGTCAGATTTTGAAGCTAGTGTAGCCAATACATTATCGACTGTCTGGCGAGCATACTTCACGGGTATTTATGGCGAAGGGAGCATGAAAAATGCGATCGTCACTGACAATACAATTACATTTACCTGGGACATCGACGCACTAGAAAATGCCGAACGTGACAACACAGTTGTGACATATACTGTCAACGAAGCTGAAATGAACGCGGTACTTGCAGAATTTACGACATCAAACTTGCTTGCAATTAGCGTTGATATTCAACCAGAGCGTGTGATTTTGAACGCGGTCGGAATCGATCAACAAGGCAATCAATATATAGGTGCCATCTCACTGCTACCCAATCTCACAAATGGCAACTTGAATTGGACGTTGGAAGCCTTGTCAGTCAATGGCATTGTGTTAGAGGGGAATGCAGTTAGCACTGGGAATAATGTGACACGAATGATGACCAATGGTGTAAATGGGGTGGGGCATAATCCAGTTGTAACGAATTATTCACTTAGTGATACAGAGATGACGATTACTGTACAGTATCCATAGATATTAGGAGGTGGGCAGAACAAAAATCTGCCCCTAATAGCTGAATTGTTATTCAGGATCCCATGAGTAGACATTCACGCGTTCCGGTTTGATGTAGACAATCACATCATCGCCACCAAGTTTAGCAGGGAAGTCTTTGCTGATATAGCGACGGGATAGCATGTTGAGGTAATCGGCAGATTTTTCAGTGGTATGTTTGGCGTATTTCCCGCGGATTTGCATATAACGATATACATCAACTGGGTCTTGGATGAGTAGACTCACGTCAGGGCGTTCCATGATATTCCTAACTTTAAGGGTGGTCGGACCGCTGACAAAATAAATATGATCATCTTCCACACCAAACCAGACGGCGGCGGTAATGGGTGCACCACTCTTGAGGGTCGTTGACAAATAGGCAAGTGCTTTGGAATCGTCACTGATGAGATCACGGTAAGCTTCGGGTACGATGTTCATAAATTCTCCATGTTGGTAGTCTAGTTTGCTCCATCATAGCGAAAACCTGTTAGATATATGTATGCTAGTGAAAACTGGGGGTATTCATGTGGGGCAGATTCAAAATCTACCCCTTAGGAGTTGTTCTATGTATTAATCGAGGGTGATGACATTCGAGCGGAACAATTGTAAATTGGTGGCCAGACGATCACCACGCTGTCCGGCACGATACCAATCAATGCGATCGCTGTCGCTGACGAGTTGAACAGTTGAGCCACTACTGAGGTCATCATCCGGACTTAAAATCACTGATTCTGGATGTAAGCCCTCAAGATCAACATTACGCAGAACAGGGGCATCTTGAGGATTACCTGACCATGTATAGAGGGCAAAGCGTTCTTCGTTATCAATTGCTCCGGCAGCAATCACACAGCCATTTGTATTGCATTCCATCCCGCGAATCCCTAAGCCTTGCAGATCAAAGACAATTGGTTCACCAATGCTTGGATCGCCGTTTACATTGCCATTATTAAACCATGCTTCAAAATTTTGAATCGGGATGATTAAGGCGTTGGTGCGGTTATCTGTTGGAACAAGCGGGGTACGCATACCGATGTATGCTGTTTGTCCGTCCGGCGCGATTGTAAAGGCTTCTATTTTAAAGCCATTGGGGTTGGTCGTGCGCTCACCACGTTCTCTGGCACGTTCGAAGTTGTATCCATAATTCTCGCTCCAATCATGCAAGCGGTCAAAGAGTTCTCCATAATATCCTACTACGGTTAATTGTGCCTCTGCTCCTTGCCTTGTGATTTCAGTGGCAAAAAGTCGATAACTATTGATTTGGTTGTTGCCACGCTCGGTGTTACTATGCGACCCTAGCCAATACTGACGGTTGCCGACACTTGTTGCCGACTCGATCACAACAGGAGGATATTCATCGTTGGTACGTCGGAATAGTTCTAAACTGTTTGTGACATTAAATACAGCTAACGGTAAGCCTGACTGTGTCCGACGGTACATACGGATCAGTTGATCGCTATCATTGGCGACCAGCATCGTATCAGCATCTAGAGCCACGCCAGCAGATGCATCGGCTGTACCTTGATGGAAGTTATTGTCTGGACTAATCGGTAGATTAGTCGCACCATATTGTAGTGATACCTCAGTCGTATTCCCGCTGGAATCAGAGACCCGCAGGATGATATTGGCAACCCCCGGATACCCGTGTGGCTCATCAATATCGAGCCGGAATAATCCATTGGCTTGGTCAACTGTTGTTAGTGCTAGTTTATTGACCACATTGGGGTCGGTAGTGATTGCCAAAATTGTTAGCTCTTCAACCAAATCTACATCATCAGAGACTTGGAATTCAAATCCGTTATCACCTGTATACGTCGGAATGTCGGTTTGATTCAAGACAATCCCGATTTCTTCCAATGGGTCGATCATCTCGACTTGAGGTGGACAATCATTAGGTTTACTAATGCGGTTACCCATAAGAGCGATGTTATCCATTCGGAATTGATCACGCCCGAAATCGCGCGTCATATCGTGGATGAGGAATACCACAAGGGATCTGTTATTCAAGTCTTCAAATTCTCTCAGATCAACACCAATATTATCCCAGTTGCTGTCATTATCAATCACAACATCATCAGCTAGCAATTGCCAGTTTTCGTCACCGAGATGATAGCTAACATCAAATGAGCTGACACCGCGCGAGTGGTAGTAGAAAAATAGATAACTGACTTCCCAATCGACTGTGCTGACGGATAATAGCAATTGTGCATCATCTTCAGTTCGCTCTTCGTCTTCTCCACGAACATCTTCCCATTCGATTGCCGCAGAATCATCAAACCGCTGTCCGCATGTAAAATCGGTATGTGGTCGACCTTCTGTCCCTGATCGTTCGATGTCACCTCCTCGCATTTGGAGGATGCCTTCGTTCAGAGGTTGATTATGTTCGGCTGTTACTTGTTCGTTTGGTTGATAGCGTTGGGCGCGGTCAAATGTCCACATCGAAATAATGTAGGCTTCGGGTGCTTGTGCGCTAATAGGTGTCATTGGTAACATAACACAAATCAGTAGCAGAATTTTGAGATTTAGACGATGATACATGGCGTTTCTCCACTATTTGCCATTTTGTAGAACAGGTATCATTCTACACACACACGCTATTGTGAGTAGTGTATATCTGATAGCGTAGGGTGATAGTCATGTCGGATATGCTATACTGTTGTTAGTGATCGTTCATATCAGGAGACTGATGATGTCGAATTTACAACAAACATGGAATAATCTAGTTGCTGACCTCACGTCACAACGCGAGCAATTGATAACAACAATAAGGAATTATCCACCACCAATCCCCGCATGTGATGCACAGTTTAATTATCTACTGGAAAAACGTGATCGTATCACAGTCGAGTTACATCGCCTTCAAAAGTTAAAAGACAACTTAACGGATGAAGCTTTACAAGATTTTCTGGCACAGTCTCATTTTGACAGTGAAGTTTCAACTACATCTTAAGCATTATCTTCAAGTGGTAACAGCATCTCTTTCGTTTGCCGAAAGCCAATCGATTCGTAGAGTGGGCGACCCGCATCACTTGCGTGAAGGCGGACAGCGAGGATGTTTTTTTCGCGCGCGATGTCTAGTAATCCGTCGACGAGTTGACGGGCCAACCCTTTACGACGATGATCTGGGGTTGTATAGACATTCACAATGGTTGCCCGACGGAAATTATATGAGTTTAGATTAGGTAGGGGTGGTCCATCAGATAACCACATGCCTGCACCTGCTACAATCTTGCCATCTGTTTCGATCACTAATCCAATATAATTACTCGCTTTAATGCATTCTTCCAACCACGCGATGTAAACTACACGGTCTTTTTTTAGCGTTGTTTTATCCAATCCAATGTCAACAAACATCAGATAGCGATGGTCAGCAATAGTGTCGAGGTCGTCAATTGTTGTCAAGCGTGTTGTATAGGTCATCATATCATCCCTGTAAAGTCAATCATGATGCGAGATTAGCATAGCACTTTCAGGCTGTCTAAGTCCGTGCATAACCATTAGTCGTGAGGAATTCTAAATTATCAGATGTAAATAGTTATAAGTAAGACACATTGTACACTTGCACTACAGGGAGAATTTACACATGCTACATAGATCTTTATTTGTGACCGTGCTGTTATTATGTGTAGGGCTGACGACTTCCGTTACAACTGCACAACCGCCGACAATTATCACCGTGACCGCTTCAGAATGGCATGCTAATTTGTATGAAGATACGATTATTCCATTGTTTGAAGCTGAACATCCGAATATACAAGTAGAGTTTGTTTATTGGGACAATATGTTTTTTGGTAGTCCGATTTATCAATCCGAGGACGAGGAATCGACATTCTATGATGATTTAAGAGCCTATGCCGAAAGCGCAGATGTGTTATATATGTATGATTCTAATTTATCGCCATATGCTGTTCATACAGGATTTTTTCTTGATTTGACCCCTCTTATTGCTGTTGATGAAAACATTAATGAAACTGATTTCTATCCGGCGGCATGGCATGCCTTTCAATGGGATGGGGGCATGTGGGCATTGCCGTATAGTATGGAAGTACAGGTATTAGTCTACGACCGAGGTGCATTTGACCTAGCAGGTATTGTGTATCCCGATCAATCTTGGCGTTTAGAAGATTATATTCGCGTAGTCGAAGAATTACATACCTATAACGAAAATGGTGAAGTTGAACTATCGGCGTTAAATCCGTTGAATCCAGTTCTGATCCTCTACAACGATGTAGGCTCACTCTTTGATACAACCACATTCCCGACACAACCTGATTTTTCGAATCCTGAATTTCAACGACAACTTGAAATCTATACAAATTATTATGAATCCTATGAATTTGCGCAGCTCCGCGGGTATTCATTTGATGAAGTCCCGATGTCGATTAGTTATCCGTATCAGTTGAATAATAACAACTTTGGTTTTGGTGAGGATAAAGATTGGGCAGTATCGTTATTACCGGGAAATATCGCAGGTAGTCGTGCTCAAGGATTTGCAATCAGTAGTGGTACCGCATTCCCACAAGAAGCCTATGAATTTGTTAGCTTTATGACTGAAAATATTGACATTTTTACTTATGGTGCTAATGGGCGGCCTGCTCGTCACTATCTGACATTGGATGACCTTGACGATGAGAATACATTTATACCTCTACCTGAGTTCGATCCTGAGATACAAGCTGTGCTAGACGAAGCGTATCAGGTGGCGATTTCAGGACGTGATATGTGGTTTTCTGAGGTATTTTACCTTGCACGTTCAGATGATGAAGATGATCTGCCAATTGACCAGATGCTGGAAGAACAACGCTTAGAAATAATTGCACTACTTGAAGAGGCGCAGACTTACCAATCTGAACAATTGACGGTTGCAGCTCCCACACTACCTCCGGATTTAATTGACGGCGAGATTGCATTAAATTTTGGGATGAATATGCAACGTGGCGGTAATGTACGTCAGGAATTGTGGGATAGTGCTATTGAAGATTTTATCGCTCAGCATCCGACTGTTGGAAATATTGACCTAGAATATCAGATGTATGGTCCTGACGGTAAGGATGAGGATATTGATTGCTGGTACGATAGCTATGGTGGAAATTTATCGAGCTTAAATGAACCACCGGATGATCTATTGGCTTTGAATCCATTGATGACGGCTGATCCTGATTTTGACCCGAATGCGTTTTTGTCCGGTATTTTACAAACAGTGGAAATATCAGATTTGTACTACGCTTATCCATTGACGGTACAACCTGTGACAATGTGGATTAACGAAGACAAGTTCAGAGACCTAGGATTGCCGATCCCACAAACAGGTTGGACTACCAATGAATTTGTGAATGCTCTGGTTGTATTAGGTGAAAATCGAGAGGATATGAGCGAGCCTGTGTTGCGTTCGAACTTGTTCAGCGCGATGTGGTTTAATATGCTGGTTACATCGTTTGGTGGGCAATTGGTGGATGAAAGTACTGTGCCATCTACCTATATGTTTAGTGATCCAGCGACACTCGCGGCGATTGAACAATTAGCGGGTTATATTGACGATGGATTGATTCAGTATGATGGTCTATTTAGCAATAACTCGGTATTTTTCGGCGGTTTACCAGAAGATGATTTGATTTTGATTGATACCTTGGGTGATGTGAATTTCACCTTGGTAAATCAAGATTTTCAGAATGGAGATTATCCATTACAGGTTGTGACATATCCTGATGGGATATTTATGCCTGTTGCATATTCTACAGGCGCAGCATATATCGCAAACGATACTGTGCATGTACAAGCGTGCTACGATTGGATTAGCCAATTGGCACAGCAACCGGAACTCTTCATCGGCATGCCGTCGCGCCCTGCACTATTTACAGATCCAGACCTTATAGCACAACAAGGTGACAATCTAACTGCGTTGTATGAGACATTGACTAGTTACTTCACTGCGCCAAATGCATTTATTTTCCCCAATACGTTCTCGATTACCAGTGATACATCCAATGGAGCATGGCTAGAGACCGATTTCTTCTATTGGGCGTTGGATAATTCAATTCTAAATGGTGCTGATCTTGAGTCCGAAATGATACAAGCCGAGGAGAATATCACATTATATCGGGAATGTGTTGCAGGCATTGAAGAATTGAGCCCGCAAGAGATTAGTGACATGTGGGAACGCAGTCAAGAAGAAGGAATTGCACATCAAAGACAATATACAGATTGTGCGATTACACTCGTGCCAGAAATGCGTGAAAGATATAGTTTCTACTATCGAGATAGTGATTAAGGTATCGACTATGCGAGGTTATTCATCAGGTTGTGTTTGAATGAATGCCTCACAGTGTTCGAGAATGTTGGGTAGAATTTTGACGGATTCTGCCCAACTTCCACGATATTCCAATGAGTGGTTGAGATCGTCATATACTTGCCATGTATGCTTATCCGTAGGCTTAATCATATCTGCTTCGTAGGCAGGATCAGCAGTTCCAATAATGCTAAGTGCCCGTGTATCACCGATCATTGTCATAGCAGATTGAATCGGCGTGAGCATGATTGTGGATAGATTGTTTACTGATAAATGCTGTAAAAGTTGAACAGCGATAACGGTGCCTAACGATTTTGCGACGACACAAACGGATGTGTACTGCTCCGATACGGCATGTGAGACAGCTTCTTGTGTATCAGCATGAAGGTCAGCGAACCGTGGTAGCCAATCATCAAGCTGTGTGCGATGAATGGCATAGCGAACATGCAAGGTATCATAGCCATTTTGGTATCCCATTTGTCCGATGTAACGCATCAGCGGACTTTCGGCGATATAGCCCTTGCCAGGTAGGAGAATCATCAACTTATTTGATGGTGATGATTGGGTGGTAAACATATGAGGTAGATCAATCCCAAATTTTGACTGGGTAACGAAATCTTTGACGGGCATGATTGATGTTCTCCTACTTGATAAGCTGTTAGGCACCTGCGATACGTGGCATCCACAATGGTTCGAGTCCCCAACGACCAAACAATAAGCTTCGAACTAGATTCGCTTGGATTTTAGCATAGTCAGGGTTATCCCACAGGTTTGTATCGCAGTTGGGATCGGTGACTAGATTATATAGTGCGTAGCGTGATTGTAGCGGGTTGAAGATAATTTGGTAATCGCCACTGTTATAACTCTTGAGATACATCATACTCGATTTATGGGGTAAGTGTGCTGCGGTGTCTGGAATCTCTTCTTCTTTGCGTATCTCGGCTTCTAACAACTTCTCCATGAGTAGGTTTCGCAGTTCTTCGTCTGACCATAGATTTTTTAGTTCTTGAGGATCATTTTGTAGGTCAAAAACTTCACCATAATCCCGATTATAGTACACCGTTAATTTGAAGCGGGTATCAATATATGTCTTCATGTGGATGGTTGTTGGTTGATGACGATTTTCCACAATGACATGATCGCGTTGTTTGCTATCATCCCCTTGCCAGACGGCTTGTTGATTGACCCCTGTCATATCATCTGGTATGGGCAATCCGCTGAGTGATAACATAGTCGGTGCAAAGTCAACAAGTGTTTGCAAACTATGACTCACTTCGCCAGCTGGAATCTGATTGGGTAGGCGGGCAATCATCGGTACACGGATGCCGTCATCGTAGTGGAATGGACCTTTTGCAATCAGCCCATGATGACCAAAATAATGCCCATGATCACTAGTGAATATAACCAGCGTATTGTCCGCTAAGCCTAAACTATCGAGATGGTCAATAATTTGACCGATATACTTGTCCATACAACTGACCATCCCATAATAACACGCAATGTCTTTTGCCAATTCATCTCGATCATGTAGATGTGATGTGAGGCCATGTGTCCCATTCCCATTCGGCTCTTGATAACCGGAATAATCAGGATTTGGTGTTTGTGTCTTTTGGAAATGGAGCGGATTGTTATCGTGTTCGCCTTCAACAAGTTGGGGTATTGTCAGATTATTGGGATCATACATGGTATCCCACGGCTCGGGTACAAGATAATCGGGATGAGGATCGAAGAAGCTTGCCCACATGAAGAACGGTTGCTCATTGTTGTGATATTCAGAAATTAAATGATTGGTTCGTTCGGCAATCCATGCGTTGTAATGGAATTCTTCGGGTATCAACCATTTACGCTTTTGGGTGTCGTTGTTTCCGGTTGGGCTACGGAAATAATCACGCCAGTTATCTAATCCCTTTTCTTCCATCCATAAGACATAATGCTGCCCCACATGCGCTTCGTCGGTGTGGTTGCGGGCTAGTTCAACTTGGTCGAATCCGTAAAATACATCATTAAACGACTTCCAAAAATCTAAGTCTTGCAATAACGGGTACGATTCTAATGACGGGAATTCTTCTGTTCCGCGTAGAGGTTGGAAATGTGCTTTTCCGACCAGTGCTGTAGTATAACCAGCTTCACGAAGTTTATCACCAACGGTTGGCTCTGTTTCTGGCAATTTTGTTCCTAAAGAATATGCGCCATGTTGTGATGGATATTTGCCTGTAATTAGCGAGGCGCGGGTTGGTGTACAGGTTGGGTTTGGACAGTAGGCACGGGTGAAAGTTGTGCCTTCATCGGCTAGTTTATCGAGGGCCGGGGTAGAAATTTCGGGATTGGCTTTGCCGAGTGTATTCCAGTGTTGTTGATCTGAGGTGATCAATAAAATATTAAGTTGAGACATAGGGTATACTTTCGCTAAATATGATGCAGTTTGAATTGGATTTTAGAATTAATAATCAAAGTAATTGAATTATACACATGAGGTAATCTATTCCCCAAAATTAGATGAATAGGTGAATTTACAATGGCGGAAAATCTTTTAAACAGAACAGCACTTGTTACAGGTGGCGCTCAAGGAATAGGGCAGGGTATTGTCGAATGTCTGGTGGCTCAAGGGGCAAAGGTCACGATTGCTGATATAAATCCTGCACACGGCGAAGTACTTGCAGAAACCCTCACTAAACAAGGGTATGATGTGATGTTTGTCCACATAGATATTTTGTCCGAAATAGATATTAAAACTGCAATTGACGCCCATATTGACCACTTTAATAATATAGATATTTTGGTGAATAACGTCGGGCGCAATCAACATTTTGATGCGAGCAAAATGACCACTGATGAATGGCAAACGTCACTTAATTTGAATTTGCGTGGGGCATGGTTATGCAGTAAACATGTGCTACCCGTTATGGCAGAACAAGGGCGGGGTGTCATCATCAATATTGCGAGCGTGCATGCAACAATGACACTCTACAACAACTTCCCCTATAACGTTGCGAAGTCGGGCATATTGGGTCTAACACGCAGCCTAGCACTGGATTGGGGAGCGAAGGGTATACGGGTGGTTGCAGTCAGTCCGGGTTATGTGCGGACACAACCTGTGATGGATGGGTTTAATCAAGCAGATGAGCCTGAAGCAGAAGAGCAACGTGTGGTTAATTTGCATCCAATTCGACGGATTGGCGAACCGCGCGATGTGGGTAACCTTGTGGCATTTTTGGCGAGTGACGCGGCTGGATATATCACCGGAACGGAAATCGTTATTGATGGCGGTATTTCTGCTCGCTATGCAGATTAAGTGCTGGGGTTTTGTTTTAGACAACAAATGAACACTACAAACTGAATAAGCTATGAGAATTCGTGGTGGAGATATACCTTCAACAGCTATGATTATGTGAGATTTGATATACACAATACTGTTGAGAGATGCCCTCATGATAGACCAAGACATTGATGTCAAACAAAGTCGCACACATCGGATTGAACCGGATGATGATACACAACTTGATGTAGCAGATTTAGATCTCGATTCGCCAGAGCAACTTGCGGGAGGGACTGATAAGGCAATCGCCAAAGGTAAGAAGTTTGGCACATTTGGTGGGGTATTTACACCAACAACATTAACTGTCTTAGGTGCGATTCTATTTTTGCGGACTGGTTGGATTGTGGGTAATGCGGGGTTGGGTGGTGCAATTCTAATCATCAGCCTAGCAAGCTTAATTACGATCACAACGGGTTTATCAATTTCGTCTATTGCCACGAATATTCGTGTACGGGCGGGCGGTGCATTCTCGATCATCGCACAATCTCTGGGGCTTGAAGTCAGTGGTAGCGTGAGTGTGCCATTTTATTTTGCACAGGCAATCGCCGTAGCATTTTATGTGTTTGCATTCACAGAAGGCTGGCAACGGATATTCCCTAATCATCCAGAGATTATTGTTGTATTTACCTGTTTCTTTGTGGCATATGGCTTGGCGTTTGTCAGTGCCAGTTTAGCAATTCGGGCTCAATTTTTGATCTTTGGTATATTGATTATCGCTCTGGCATCTATGTTTTTGGGTGCATTTGCGCTTGATCTTGGACCTTTACAAGCACAAGGGTTTACAGAACAACCACAAATGATCGGCGAATTCCGTGATGGCGATTTCTGGGGATTGTTTGCGATATTTTTCCCAGCGGTAACAGGTTTGTTGGCTGGTGTGAATATGTCAGGCGACTTGAAGAATGCTCGCCGGAGCATCCCTATTGGTACGATGGGCGCGATTATCTTAAGCTCGCTGATTTATCTCGGGGTGGCATATTGGTTTTCACGCGTGGCTACACCACAGGAGCTGATGGACAATCAACTTGTGGCGATTGATAAAGCTGTGTGGGGTCCGGCAGTGCTCGCAGGTATTTTAGCAGCGACATTTTCGTCTGCATTAGCGTCGTTGGTGGGTGCCCCACGTTTGTTACAGGCAATCGCTGAGCATGATATTATCCCGAAGGGCAAACCGCTGGCAAAAACAGTCGCTGGTGAACCACGTAATGCCATGCTATTAACGGGGCTTATTGGTTTTATCGCCATTATATTTGGTTTGCTGACAGGTGGATTAGATGCAATTGCACCGCTGATGACAATGTTCTTTCTGGTGACATATAGTGTGCTTAACGCGGTCGTGGTGTTTGAGTCATTGCTTGGTTTAATCAGCTTTCGTCCGAAGTTACGTGTCCCGATTATTGTACCACTGACGGGTTTATTTGGGTGCATTTTCGCTATGTTTCTCATCACACCGACGTTTAGCATCGTGGCGATTTTGGTCATTATTGGATTGTACACTTACTTGGGTCAGCGACATTTGGAAGCCCCATGGAGCGATGTCCGGAGTGGGTTGTTGTTGCGGTTGGCAGAGTGGTTAGCAAAATTGGTTGATCGGTTACCGACAGAGCAAGAACGGGCATGGAAACCCGATTTGCTGTTCCCTACACGGAGTGTCGATGAGCTGTTGGGGAGCTATCGCTTCTTGAAAGCGTTGGCGTATCCGCGTGGATCGGTTCGTGTGATTGGTTTACATTCCAGTGATACAGCGCACAATCTAGATGGCATTGATGAGATTATTCAACAATTCAATAAATCGCGAATTTTTTCGCGGGTGGCACGCATCGAAAGCGACGATGATGAGCGTAGTTTACAACTCGTGATGGATTTGCTGAATGATGACTTTTTCCGCCCTAATTGTTTGTTTATGCCCATCACACAAGATACAACTGCGGAGGTTATGCAACGACTCATGATACGAGCCAAAGAACGCCAGATGGGGACATTGATGTTGTTGCAACATCCTGTTGTTCAACTTGGGCGGGAGACTGTGATCAATGTCTGGGTGCGTGATCAAAGCCCGACATGGGAGATTGCGCTTAACCTCAGTAATATCGACCTTGCCTTATTGATGGCATATCAGATTATGTTTGACTGGAAGGGGCATATTCGAATGATCACTGTGGTCGCGAATGAAGAAGACCAACAAGATGGCGCTAAATTTCTGGAGCGGATTGTTGATCTTGGGCGGATGCCAAGTAATACAGAGGTGATCGCAGTTGCTGGTGACTTCTTTGAATATGTTGAGCAAGTCCCACATGCTGACCTGAATATCTTTGGGATTGGTAATACCGTAGAATTGGCATTTATGCATGAAATGGTAGAGAAGACACGTTCCTCATGTTTGTTTGTACAAGATAGTGGCGCAGAAAGTGCCTTAGCATAATATACGATGAGATAATTTTATGTAATTTGTCACTTAAATACTGGACAAATGTCATCTGAAAGCAGAAAGTGTCTCCCATATAATCATTCAAAAAATTGAATATTAATGGAGGACAACTCATGCAAATTAAATGGTATGGACACGCAGCATTCCGGATCACATCAGAATCTGGATTGAGTATTATTACAGACCCATATACCCCAGAAAATATTGGCTATGATCCGATTACCGAGACTGCTGATATTGTGATAGTTTCGTCAGATGATGATGATGCACATTGTCGCTCTGACCTGATACAAGGCGCCCCGATTGTGGTTAATGCACTACAGGTATCGCAATTGGACGGAAGATCTCAAACTGTCAAGAATATCCCCATCAGTGCGGTTGAGGCGATGGAAATCGAAAACCACCCGTTACATACACCCGGACAAAACGGGATGTATCGCTTTGAAGTCGATGGGATTAGCATTGCACATATGGGTGATGTGGGTAATCCGCTTAATGAAGAGCAGACGATGTTCTTCAAAGATGTAGATATTTTGTTGGCGTTAGCAGGTGATATGTTCACGATCGCACTTGATGAACTTAAGCGTGTGATTGATGTCGCGCAACCTAAGATTGTTATTCCGATGCACTTCCGCACGTTAACATATGTTCCGCGTAACTTATTTTGGATTGAGTCATTTTTATCCCACTTTGATGATGAACAAGTTGACTTCTTGTTTGGGCATGAGACGACCCTAACGACAGATGATATTCCTGAGTCTACACGTGTGCTTGTGATGGACTACGCACGCGGTTGTTAGATCGCTGATCGCCTATACTCGATACGAAGTTCAACAAGATTGAGTTTGGGCAGATGTCATGTAACTCACTATAATTAAATGAATAACGATATGAAAGTGAGTTATTTTATGTCGCGCCCGAACTCAATTGATATAGAAGATAAAAACCAATTATTAGCATATCTCCGGGATAGAGAGCGTATCACCGAAGATGAACAGCCAACGTGCGTGAATTTACAGGGTGGGGTATCGAATCGGACAGTGTGGGTGCAACGCCTGAATGCGAACGATTGGATACTCAAACAAGCTCTAGAAAAATTACGCGTACAAGTTGATTGGTTTAGTGCGCCTGAACGCATTCATCGCGAAGCAACTGGACTGCGCTGGTTGTCAAAAATTGTTCCTCAACAGGTACCGTCATTTGTATTTGAAGATATGGATGATCATATACTCGCGATGTCAGCAATTCCACAACCCCATGAAAATTGGAAACAGGTGCTTCTCAATCAAGAGCCAACTGGTCAACATGCGGTTCAATTTGGTGAGTTGCTCGCACAAATCCATAATGCAGTAGACGAGTATCCACAGATTCGAAACGAATTTGCGGATGATAAATTTTTTGAAGAACTCCGTTTAGAGCCGTATTATGCTTATACCGCTTCACAAGTCTCTGCGGCGGAGCCATTTCTCATACAACTGATCGAAGACACCCGTCAGCGCAAGCAAGCCTTAGTACATGGGGATTATAGCCCGAAGAATATTCTGCTCTATGATGATCGGCTGTATATCTTAGATTATGAAGTAATTCATTTTGGCGATCCGGCGTTTGATGTTGGCTTTTCGATGACACACTTACTGAGCAAAGCACATTATCGCATCTCACATCGCGCGATGTTTATTGAGATGGCATCGATGTATTGGGATACTTATATAACGCATGTGTCGGATAACTTTGTCACAAAATCACTGGAAATCTATGCAGTGCGACATACATTGGCATGTTTGCTGGCACGGGTTGCGGGGCGCTCACCATTAGAATATTTGGATGCGACACATCGAGTACGGCAACAACAGTGGGTGGTGGACTTGATGAGTGAGTCCATTGAAACAATTTCTGATTTAATTACACAATTTGCACAACGATTGGATGCTTGATGACAAAAATTAAATCTGTTTCTGCAATAGAGATTTTAGATAGTCGAGGACGGCCAACATTACTGGTGACCTGTCGGTTAGTGGATGGTACCGTTGGGCGCGCTTCTGTTCCATCTGGAGCATCGACGGGTGGTGCCGAAGCGTTGGAACTACGTGACAATGATCCTGCGCGTTATGGAGGATATGGTTGCCTTAAAGCAATGGGGCATGTCAACAATGATATTAATGTACATATCGCCGGATCCAATTTTGAGACACAAGCGGATCTTGACCATGCATTAATTGAACTTGATGGTACACCGAATAAGTCGCGATTGGGGGCGAATGCTATTTTAGGGGTGTCGCTTGCGTTTGCGCGGACAGTTGCTATCCAGCAGAACATCGAATTATATCAATACTTCGCTGGACTATCAGGACAGTCGGCAACTTTACCACGTCCGATGATTAACTTATTTAGTGGAGGGATACACGGCGGACAACAGACTGCAATTCAGGACATTCAGCTTGTTGTACCAAATGTTGACACAGTTCAACGCACACTGGAAGTGATCTCTGATGTGTATCGGGCAGCAGCTAAGCGCGCATCAGAACGCTATGATATGCGTTTACTGACGGCGGATGAGGGCGGTCTTGCACCACCATTTCAATCCTCAACAGATATGTTTGTTGAAGCGGTTGCGAGTATCGAAGATGCTGGCTATACACCCGATGAGGATGTGGTGTTGACGGTTGATGTGGCGGCGTCGCATTTTTATGAGGGTAGCAAGTATCATATTGATGGCGAAATTCTTGACAGTGATGCGATGACAGACCGCATTGCCGAATGGTGCGAGCAATTCCCGGTAATTAGTGTAGAAGATGGGTTAGCAGACACGGATTGGGATGCTTGGCAGGGTTTATATAAACAGATTGGCGATGATACGATGGTCTTAGGTGATGATTTACTATGCACCAATCCTGAGCGAATCCAGCGTGCGATTGATACAAGATCAGCTAATAGTCTATTGCTGAAAGTCAACCAAATCGGCACATTGACCGAAGCGCTCCGTGCGTATCAATTGGCACGAGAGGCAGGTTGGCAGGTCGTAGTTAGTGCGCGGAGTGGTGAAACTGAGGATGATTGGCTAGCTGATTTGGCGACGGGTGTTGCGGGTGATTACATCAAAGTTGGGTCGATCACACAGTCGGAACGACTTGCGAAATATAATCGTTTGTTGGTGCTAGAAAATGAGACTGATTTGACACTCGCTTCGGGTTAAGAATCGCTGTGTTATGATCGGATTTCACATGTCCATACTATAAAAATTTATCGAACAATTTTATACAAAAGGAAAAATGCAAATGTTTGAAAATAGATTTGACGGTCAGGTTGCGATCATCACAGGTGGCGCGAGTGGCATTGGTTTAGCGATAGGTACACGGATTGCTCAAGAGGGTGGTACGGTTGTCTTAGTCGATGTGAACGCCGAGTCGCTCGATAATGCGAAAACATCGATTGGTGAGGTTGCGGGTGCGATTGAGACACAAATTGTGGATGTGACATCACAGTCATCGGTAAAACAACTCATGCAATCAGTCGCTGAACAACATGGAAAAGTTGATATTGTTGTCAATAGTGCAGGGATTGCTGGACCGACTGCTACGAATATCACAGACTATAGTTTGGAGGACTTCCGTAAAGTTGTTGATATCAATATGACGGGGTCGTTTATTGTCACGAAATATGCGGTTGAAACGATGCAACCTAAAGGATATGGTCGGATTCTATTGATCGCATCCATGGCGGGTAAAGAAGGTAACCCGGGGATGGCGGGATACACCACATCAAAAGCGGGTGTGTTTGGTTTGGTTAAAGGGATTGGTAAAGAAGTTGCCGACACCGAAATTACCGTGAATGGCATTGCACCAGCAGTGATTGCGACCCCAATGAATCTAGCAACTGCTCAAGCACAATTAGATTATATGACAGCTAAAATCCCAATGGGGCGGCTCGGCACAGTAGATGAAGTTTCATCGCTGGCATGCTGGATTGTCTCGAAAGAAGCATCGTTTAATACTGGTGTGGTCTTTGATTTGTCGGGTGGGCGTGCGACGTATTAGAAGTCACAAAATAGGCAAGTTAAATTATAAATATTTGTTGTTGGGAAGGGTTTGTAAATCCTTCCTCACATATTCATTGGTTGTAAGCTTTGTCAAATTACAATATTGAGAAAATAGATTGTAGTTGCTCAGATGGACACTTGTTATATTGATATTCCTCTATATTATAATATATAGATGTTTATCAATATATGGTGCGAGCGTATATCTATGCTTCTTTCCCGCAAACTTTCGAACTACTATTATGGTTGGTATATTGCAGCCGTTCTCGCGATTACCGAGACGGTTTCGTATGGTGTGATGTATTATAGTTTCTCTGTATTTATCACTCCGATGGAAAACACGCTCGGTTGGACGCGGGGGGAGTTATCGGGTGCATTTTCGTTTATGTTGCTGGTCACAGGTATGATGGCATTCCCAATTGGCTGGTGGGTCGATAAACATGGTCCGCGTGGGTTAATGACGTTAGGATCGATCGGTGCGACAATCCTCATGCTGATGTGGTCACAAGTTTCAACGTTGACCGAGTTCTATATCATTCAAGCATTGATGGGGGTGTGCGGGGCGGCTGTCTTTTATGAACCTGCATTTGCGGTGATTGCAACGTGGTTTGCTGAAAAGCGTGGAACAGCGATGGCAATCGTAACATTTACAGCAGGGTTTGCGAGCACCATTTTTATCCCAACTGCTGACCTGCTATTGGTTAATTTTGGATGGCGACAAGCAGTTTTGATCCTTGGGATTGTTTTGGGTGTAGTGACAATTCCGTTGCATTTATTGGTCTTACGTCGTCGCCCTGAGGATTTAGGATTATTTGCCGACGGTGCAACAACTGAGTACAAAGAAAAGCAATTACAACCCTTTGACTTAAAGTCTGTTTTGAAGTCACGTTTTTTCTGGATTATGACGCTTGCGTTTGCGTTATCTTCATTAAGCATCTCCGCGATTCGGGTGCATTTTATCCCCTTACTTATCAGCTTGGATATAAATGCGAGTGCTGCCGCCCTAGCTAGTGGATCAATTGGGATTATGCAGGTGGTTGGACGCGTATTTTTCGCGCCAATTGAACGACATTTTTCCAGTAAAACGATGGTGATTGGGGTCTTTGTGCTACTGACATTCTCGATATCGATTCTGCTCCTCGGGACATCCCCTGTATTTATTATCCTGTTTATCGGGCTATTTGGGATGGGTATCGGGACGCACACATTAGCACGTCCATTGATTGTAGCAGATACCTATGGTGCAAAATTTTATGGTCGGATTAGTAGCTCGATGGTCATATTTTTGACCGTTGCGAGCACCGCTGGACCATTTGCGGCTGGGTTAGTTTTTGACTCGTTCGGCTCATATATGCCGATGATGATCGGGGTGACAGGCTTTAGCTTGGTGTCGATTCTATTGATTTGGATGTTACCTAGTCACGCAGAATAGATTTGCCAACATAGGAACAAACATAGTAAAAATCCGAAACGTCTAATTATGACTTGTAGCTTGAGCACGTAGGTCAAGCAGTCGCTTGATATTTGCATTCTGTTGGGTGACTGCTGTTTGGAAGTCAAGCGTTGACCATTGACGATCGCGCAAAAGCCATTCTCCATCAACCATCGTGTCCGTGACATGTAGCCCGTTAACACTATACACCAGTGGTGTAAAGGGGTCGTTTTCGTGATACGGTGACCATCCAATTTCCTGCTGATCTAGCAGGATTAAATCCGCTTTTTTCTCGATGCTCAGATCGCCAATATCGTCACCGAGTCCTAATGCTTTTGCACCAACACGCGTCGCCATATCTAAAACATCGCGAGCTGGTAATGCGCCGGGTTGCTTTTCACGGAAGCTGGCTAATTTGGCTAATGTTCGCATCTCCAAAAACAAGTCGTAATCGTTATTATTGCAGACATTATCTGTGCCAATCGCGACTTGAATTCCGGCTTTGCGCATACCAACAACCGGTGCAGCTTCCACACCTGCACGCATACAGGCACTAGCCGCAACGATGGCTGTAAAGTTCTGTTGTGCTAAAGTTGCCCAATCTTCCTCGGGGATGGTAATGGCATGAGCGGCAATAATTTGGCTATCAAACATCTCTAAGTCAACCATCTTCTGCACAGCAGACATGCCGTATTCAGCTTGCGTGATGTCATCTTCTTCGCTAGTGGTTGACATATGAATATGGAGACCTGCATCATATTTCTGCGCGAGTTTACGTTGAGTCTGCATCATCTCAATCGAGTTGTCTACGAAGAACGCGTGCGGACCGATCCAACCTTGCATGCGCCCACCACGATGTTCGCCCATCTCCTCTAGAAAGCCTTCGAGATTAGCAAGCTCGCGTTGTCGTGCTTCCGGATCACCTAACTCAACGATGCCATAGGCTAGTACAGCTCGCATACCACTTTTGGCGACAACAGGGATAATTTGATCAGTGAAAAAATACTGATCAGCAAAAGTAGTGGTGCCTGTTCTTATCATCTCGGCGCAGGCAATTTCTACAGCAGGAGGAACCATTTCTGGTGTCATGACTTCTTCGAGTGAACGTATTGCGGTTAACCAGCCATCAAGTGTGAGTAGTGATACACCCTCTGCCATACCGCGGAATAATGTCATCGGAGTATGCGTATGGGCATTGACCAACCCCGGCATAATTAGTTTTCCGGTACAATCAATTACACTATCAGCTGTTGACTTGGTTGGTAAACTGGACATATCACCGATGTCCACGATACGGTCATCCTCGATCAAAATATAACCTGAGTCGTAAATTGTGTCGGCAGTGCCAAGACATAGAATCATTCCGCCTTGTAGCAATGTGATCGTCATAGTGGTTTCTCCAAACGGGATAAGAGTAGTGATTTAAACGTTGCGCTATCGACTTGATTGACTAATTGAATATTTCCCTCTGGGTCAGCTTTAAAGTGAATAGCACCACGGGTCGTTTGTCGGCTTAAGTCGACATTTGCTGTCACAGTTTGAGTTTTTACTAGATCGGGCTGAATTAGGGTCGCAACTGCCAGTGGATCATGTGGGGAGGTTTTGCCAAGGCGCACAAAGCGTGGGTAAGTTTCTAGCTCGGTTGCGACTGCATCATGAAACGCCGATCCACCGCTACGGATGCGATCAGCGGATGTTTGGTCAAGTGCAGTCTGGACGGTTATATTAAGAGGTACAAGTGTTAGCGGGATACCCGACGAAAACACAATATGGGCAGCTTCGGGGTCACACTGGATATTATGTTCGGCTATCGGCAGATGGAGGTCATCGTATCCACGAATAACACCGCCCATAATTGTTAGACCTGCAATATGAGCGATAATTTGCGGGGCTTTTTGTAGCGCCATCGCAATATTCGTCAGTGGACCAATCGCAATTACATGGATTGCTTGTGGTTGGTTGAGAATCGTTTCTACCAGATAGTCAATGGCAAATTGCGATTGTGGTGTTAGATCGATATCCGCATCACTAAGGATTTCGTGTCCTTCATGACCTTCCCAATAGATTTTGTCTAAATTTAACAATGGTTTGGATATACCTGCATAAACAGGAATATCATCAACACCTGCTAATTGTAGATATTTGAGGGCAATTTTTGTGCGTAGATTGATATCACCATATACACAACTAATGCCTATCAAGTCAATTTCTGGAGAGGCGAGAATGAGGGCTAATGCTAGGCTATCATCCACATCTGTTCCAATATCCGTATCTAAAATTGCAAGCATAGGATTCTCCGTTGGGGCTGATTATGCCCACAATCATACCCCGCCTGTCAAATGTCTGCAATCAGAGTTAACGATTTTTTGGCGAAATCAATCAGGGTTGTTACAATCAACTGAAATATCATCAGAATCTATGTGCAGTTATGAAAATGCGCTCCATGATTGCATATGTTCTACTTTAAACGATGTTTAAATATCCATTTAGGGAGATTCTTTTAATGAAACGTGTTAGTTTAGCTTTATTAATGTTGGGTGTATTACTTCTGGGTACATCACTTGTACTTGCGCAAGATGACGAAGAAGAATACATGGATCCATGTATGGTTGAAGACATGGAAATGGAAGAAGAAGAAGAAATGGAAATGGCTGATAACAGCGATGTTAGCTTCCAAATTATTCTTCCAAATGCTCGTGGTGACCGTTCATTCATTGATTCCGCAGCAAAAGGTGCAGAAGAAGCAATCGAATTTTTGGGTGTTGATGGCACAATCATCGAAACCGCAGGTGTTCAAGAACATGATGCAGCTATTCGTCGTGCTGTCCAAGAAGAACCTGATCTTGTGATTACAATTGCTGTTACCGAAGATATTATCGCTGAAATGGTTGATGAATTTGACTTCCAACTATTTGCCGCACAAGAAACATTCTTCAGCGAAATCCCTGATGTTGATAACCTCGCGCTCTTCAACATCTACACCCACGAAAATAGCTACCTCGCGGGTATCGCCGCCGGTATGTTGTCACGTACAGGTAAAGTTGGTGCTGTTGGTGGTGGTGACTTCCCCGGTATCAATATCTTCATCATTGGTTTTGAAGAAGGTGTCCTATCTGTCTGCCCAGACTGTGAAGTTGTAAGAAGCTACATCGGTGGTTCAGATCCATTCGCAGACCCTGTCCGCGCAAAAGAAATTGCACTCGGTATGTATGACGAAGGTGCTGACATCATTTATCAGGTCGCAGGACGTAGTGGTGAAGGTGTACTCGAAGCTGCAGCAGAAACTGGTAACTTCGCAATTGGTGTAGATAGTAACCAAGATGATCTCTTCCCTGGTAATATCATCGTATCCGCTATGAAACGTGTTGATAATGCAGTCTTCGCATTTGTAGAAGACATCGTGAACGATACTTATACACCCGGTGAATCCACAGCCGGACTCGCAGAAGGTTTTGCGGGACTTAGCTGGGATGTCGGCATTTGCTCACGTACATTCGATGAATTCGGTCCAGAAGACATGGTCGAAAAATTACCAGAAGTTCGCCAAGCGATTGACGAAGCCCGTGAAGCAATCCTCGCTGGTGACATTGTTGTAACCAACGCATTGGTAGACGAAGAATAAGTCGAACACAAGTAACGAAAGTAATAAACAGTGATGAGGGGTTAACCACCCCTCTCATGTTTTAGGAGTGTGACACATGGCATCTGTGTTAGAGATGCGGGGGATACGCAAATATTTTGCTAGTTCTGATGTTCTCGCGTCGAATAATGTCGATTTTTCTGTTAACGCAGGGGAAGTCCACGCGCTGGTTGGCGAAAACGGTGCAGGTAAAACCACGTTAATGAATATCCTGTATGGGTTGATTCCACCAGATGCAGGCGAAATTTTGGTGGAAGGGGAACCTGTCAAGATTGGGCACCCTGACGATGCGATTGCCAATCGAATTGGTATGGTACATCAACATTTTAAACTCGTGCCGTCATTTACCATCGCCGAGAATATTATGTTGGGCATTGAACCATCTCAGATGGGTTTTATTGACCGTGAAGCCGAAGCAGAGTCGGTCAAAAAATTATCTGAAGATTTTGGTCTGCCTGTTGACCCTAACCTACGTGTTGGGGATTTGTCTGTTGGGATGCAACAACGTGTCGAAATTCTGAAGTCCTTACAGCGCGATGCAAAAATTCTTATTTTAGATGAACCAACCGCTGTCTTAACCCCACAAGAAGTCCATGAACTATATGCAATTGTACGACGATTGGCGGACGAGGGACGCTCGATTATTTTAATTACGCACAAGCTGAATGAAGTTAAGGAAGTTGCTGATCGCCTCACGGTGATGCAACGTGGCGAAGTTGTTGGCGTGGACGATGTCGCCAATGTGACCATCGAGCAAATTGCGAATATGATGGTCGGGCGCGAAGTTATCTTAACCGTACCACGAAGCGAAGCGAAACCCGGTGATGCCGTTTTAAAAGTTGACCATCTGTTAGTTGCGGATAGTGCCGGATTACCTGCTGTGGTTGGCGCTAGTTTTGAAGTACATGCAGGCGAAATTTTTGGTATTGCCGGTGTCAGTGGTAACGGTCAACCAGAACTGATTGAAGCGATTTCTGGTATGCGTGATGTTGATCAAGGGCGCATTAGTTTGTTTGGTAAAGATATTACAAAGATGACTGTGCGCGATCGCCGTGATTCTGGTATGGCGCATATTCCTGAAGACCGTATGGAAACAGGTTTAAACCTGACAACGAATATTGATGAGAATGTCATTGTAACGCTCTATAGTGGTGTGGATTATGGTGAACGTCAGTTAATGCGCTTTGGTAAAGTGCGGCAATTAGCACAAACCCTAATTGAACGGTTTAGTATCGCATCCGCGAAAGTCGGCGAAAAAATAAATACATTATCCGGTGGTAACTTACAGAAAATTGTTGTCGGGCGCGAATTAGAAGGCAAGCCCAAACTGATTATCGCTAACCAGCCGACTCGGGGTGTCGATGTGGGGAGTATCGAATTTATCCATAAGACATTGGTAGCGGCACGCGATGATAACACAGCGATTTTACTCGTATCTGTCGAATTGGATGAAATTATTGCCCTGAGCGATCGAGTAGCTGTGATGTTTGAAGGGCGCATTATGGGTATATTGGAGGGGGATTCAATCAGCAAAGAAACCCTCGGGTTATTGATGGCAGGTGGCACACTGGACGCTAGCGAGAATGAGAGTGTGACAGCATGAAACGCTTACGATCTTATTTAGAGACATTAGCTATCCCGATATTAGCGACGATTCTCGGGTTAGCGGTAAGTAGTATTTTTATTTTGTCCGCAGGCGTCAGCCCAACAGAAACGTTTTCTAGATTATTCTGTGAGGGGTTTGGATCGCGTGGGTGCGAGACAATTGATGATTTGTTATTTGTTGAAATTGAAGATGAAGATACAGGCGAAATTGTAACGCATTTTGCCCCATTTTATGGTGAGCGTGGACATTCGATTGCGCTGGCACTTGAACGTGCGACCCCGCTTATTCTGACAGCATTATCCGCAACCGTCGCATTTAAAGCCGGGATGTTCAGTATTGGTATGGACGGACAGCTTGTACTCGGTGCGGTAGTCGCAACCGTCATCGGATATGGCTTGCCAGACCAGATTTACATGATCGCTGGCATCGAAGACCCTGATCTTGTGGTGGGGCTACCGCGCGTGTTGATGCAGATTACTGTCCCTGCATTGGCGATGGGGGCGGCGATGATTGTCGGCGCGTTTTATTCATGGATTGCAGGCTATCTAAAAGTCAAACTGAATGTGAATGAGTTGATTAGCACGATTGTTTTAAATGCGATCGCTGTGCAGTTGGTCGGTTATCTGATTAACTTCCCACTTCGTGCAGATTTGAACAATGTCGCACGCACCCACAGAATTGACGATACCGCGTGGTTGATTCCATTCTCGCGTGGATTGTTTGATAATGTGGAATGGTTTAGTGGGTCACGCTTAGGGATTGGCTTTGTCATTGCAACGATTGCTGGTATTTTGATTTGGATGTTTTTGTGGCGCACAAAAGCTGGCTATGAACAACGCATGGCACAAGGTGCGCCGAAGTTCGCCAAATTTGGTGGGATACCAGCTGACCGTGCCATTATTCGCGCGATGCTTATCAGTGGCGCACTTAGCGGATTAGCAGGTGCGATACAAATCCTCGGTGTCGAACGACGGATTGTCGATGGTTTTGCGGGCAGTGCAACCGGATTTGATGGGGTGCTGATCGCGATTCTCGCACAAGAGTCGATTATGGGTATCTTTATCGTGGCGACCTTGTTTGCAGGTTTACAACTTGGGGCCATTAATCTACAGTTTGGCAACATCCCGCGCCAATTAGGTAGTATGATTATCGCGTTGATTATCTTGTTTACATCGATGGAAGATTACTTCCGCGATATTTTTACACGCCTCCGTCTACGACTCGATCCATCTGCTAGCAAATCAAAAAGAAAGAACGAGTAATGCTAGAATTCATTTCGAACTATCAAAAGACCATACAACGGGTGCTTTATCTACTGGGTATCATCATTGTAGTTCTGTTCTTTATTGTATTACCCGAGAACGTGATCAAAAGTAGTATTCGACTATCAACACCATTTCTATTGGGGTCATTGGCAGCATTGATTGCTAGTCGCGCAGGTGTCTTGAATCTAGCGATTGAGGGTAAAATGCTGTTGGGTGCGTTTATAGGGGTTGCTGTTCTATATCGCCCCGGCATGGAATCGATTGATCCAATCATTGGTGTGGTCGCGGCAACACTATCCGGTGGTGTACTCGGTATGATCTTCGCCGTGTTGTATCTACAGATACGCATTAATCTGATTATTCTGGCATTAGCACTCAATCTATTTGTCGCTAATGCGACCGTCTTTTTTATGCGTGTTTGGTACGATTCTTTCGGGACATTAGCAGACCCTAGTATACAAGGTTTGCCAACAATTGATTTACCGCTGATTCAAGATATTCCGTTTATTGGCGCGGTCTTTAGTGGCTACAATGCGATTGTCTATATCAGCTGGGTCATGGTGATTGTTATCTGGCTGATTTTGACACGCACAAAATTCGGTCGGCATATTCGTGCAGTTGGTGAAAATCAAGAAGCCGCCGAGACAGTTGGTATTAATGTCACTCGCGTCCAGATTTTTGCACTGACCCTCAGTGGCATGCTGGCAGGTATTGCAGGTGCATTTTTGTCACTCGGTGTATTGAGTCAGTTCCTCGAAAATATGACTGCTGGGCGCGGGTGGATAGCACTCACTGTAGCAATTTTTGCGCTCGATCGTCCATTACCAGCATTCATCACATCGTTATTCTTTGGTGCGGCAGAAGCTGTCTCGCTCTATCTGTCACGTCAGCCAGAAATCACGATTCCACCCGATTTTATGCTGATGTTGCCACAGATCGCGACGTTAGTTGCATTGGTACTGGTTGCCTTGCGTATTCGCGGGTCAGAGGTGCTGAAACGTCGATTATTCGTTAAGCAATTTAGCCAAGAGTTTGATGATTTTAGAGAGATGATGTCACCGAAATCAAAATCAAAAAGGGAGACATAACATGGTACAACACCATACACAAGACCCATGGACACGCGTACGGACGTTACATGATTTTCAAGCGGATGAAGTTATTTCGGCATTACAGAAGGAAATCCGGCGCGGAAATACAGAAAATGCTGCATTACTTGCCTGTGAGATGTTATTGACGAGTGCGGAGATGGAAGAGTTTCTGTGGTTTCGGTTACAGGTGATCTCGGTTGAAGATGTCGGCTATGGCAATATTCAAGCACCCATACTCATTAACACACTGTTCCAAATGCATGAACGTATTCCGCGTCCACATCATGATCGGTTTATGTATGCGATTCATGCCGTGCGGGTGTTGGCACAAAGCGAAAAAGAACGTGGTAGCGATGAACTCAAAAATTGGGCAATGGGTGCACTAGAATCGGGCACAATGCCGACAATTCCTGATTATGCACTCGATATGCACACGCAACGTGGACAACAAATGGGACGCGATCTGATGCACTTCTTGACAGAAGCATCAAAAGTTCTACCGGAAATGCCAAACCGCGATACGACATATTTGCAACGCTTGATTGACGACGCGAGCGAGTAATCATGCCTAAGACATTGTCTTTTGATACGAACGATCCTGAATTTTTGCAGAATCCGTATCCGACCTATCAACAATTTTTCGCTGATTCACCAACATTCTATGATGAGATCACGAAAATGTGGTTCTTTGGTAGTCATCACGATGTTGATACTATCTTGCGTGATCGGCGATTTGGACGGTCGATTTTGCATGTGATGGGACGCGAAGAGTTGGGTTTACCGGAACCGAACCCTGAATATGCGCCGTTCAACAAAATCGGTGAGCATTCAATGTTCGATAAAGAACCACCTGAACATACGCGCTTACGGAGTCTCGTGCATAAAGCATTTACGCCACGTCGCATCCGAGATATGCAGGTGCATATTCAACGAATCTGTGACGATTTGCTAGATGTGGCACAAGCCAAAGGTACAATTGATTTACTCGATGATTTTGCGATTCCGTTGCCAGTTACTGTGATTGCGCAGTTACTGGGTGTACCGCACGAAGACCGACACAAATTGCGACCGTGGTCGAATGCGATTGTCAAACTGTATGAATTATCACATACACCGGAACAAGCTCAAGCTGCGATCGATGCGTCTCAAGCCTTTAATGACTATCTTATTTCACTAGCAGAAAAACGGCGCGATGACCCACAAGATGATTTGATCACAGCGCTGGTGATGGTCGAAGAAGCTGGCGACAAACTCACACTCGATGAATTGGTTTCGACTTGCGTGTTGCTCTTAAATGCGGGGCATGAAGCAACTGTGAATGTGGTTGGCAATGGCTTTAACGCACTCTTCAAACATCCTGACCAACTTACAAAACTTAAAAATAGCACTGAGTTAATCCCTACAGCGATTGAAGAATTAATGCGCTACGATTCTCCATTGCAGTTGTTTCGGCGGTGGGTGTTGGAAGACCTAACTTATGCGGGCATTGATTTAAAACAGGGGACAGAGGTCGCGCTGTTATTTGGCTGTGCTAATCATGATCCGACAGTGTTTGATGATCCGATGGCATTGCAATTAGATCGCACACCGAACCCACACATTTCATTTGGTGGTGGGGTACATTTTTGTTTAGGTGCACCACTTGCGCGTATGGAACTCCAGATTGTATTTGAGACATTGTTGCGTCGCTTCCCAGATATGACACTTATCGAACAACCAGAATTTCATCCATCATACGTGATTCGTGGTTTGAAAGCGTTGCCGATTCAATTGACGACTTAAAAGGATAGCTCATGCCACAACCGAATATTCTTATTTTCATGACCGATCATCAACGCGCTGATACTGCCTTGCCTCAACACCCTGCTATTACACCGCGCCTAACACAACTCGTTAACGAGGGCATTAGTTTTAATAATACCTACTGCCCGACACCACACTGTTGCCCATCACGAGCTACATTTTTCACAGGGTTGTATCCGTCGATGCACGGTGTTTGGAATAATATCACTAATCAGCAAGCACTCAGTCGCGGATTGAATGATGGGGTGCGTCTGTGGAGTGAAGACCTCGCCGAGGCTGGCTATGATATGCATTATGCTGGGAAATGGCATGTGAGTGTAACCGAATCACCGAAAGATCGCGGTTGGACAGAACACGGTGTGACCTCGGCAGCAGGTACAATGCATGGTTGGACATGGGAACAATATCGCGAGCTTGCACAACAACCCGAACAAACCGAACGCAAAGAGGGTGAAATATTACGTCCGGGGTACCCGCCTTTAAGATTGTATCAGTCTACAGGTGAGGAGGGGTACGATCATGATGAAGGGGTTATTCAGTCTGCTTTAGAAGCATTGGACGACATCGAAAATACAACAGACCCGTGGTGCCTATACGTTGGCTTACTCGGCCCGCATGACCCATATGATGTGCCGCAACGCTATCTCGATATGTACGACATTGATAAGATCCCATTGCCTGTTAATTTTGCAGATAATCTGGAAGATAAACCACGCATTTACAAACGGATGCGTGATACAAGGTTCGGACAGTTCAGTGATGATGAAATGCGCCAAGCAATCCGACATTTCTGGGCGTTTTGTAGTTATATTGATGATCTGTTTGGGCAAGTGCTGGATCGTATTGACGAGATGGGGCAGACTGATAATACATTGATTATCTTCTGTTCGGATCATGGCGATTATTGTGGTGAACATGGATTATTTGCGAAAGGGATACCGTGCTTTAATGGCGCGTATCATGTGCCGCTGGTGATGCGCCATCCTGATTTAGTTCAAGGACAACGCCGGAGTGTGGATGAATTTGTCTCATTAGCTGATCTTGCGCCGACGATGTTAGATGTGGCAGGGTTGTCGTCAGATCGCCATTTTGCAGGGGCGAGTTTGCTACCCTTTATGCAAGGCGAAACGCCCGATAAATGGCGTGATGCGATGTTTACGCAATGCAATGGCGTTGAAATTTATTACACTCAGCGATCTGTCAAAACCAAAGACTATAAATATGTCTTCAACGGGTTCGATATGGATGAGTTATATGATCTCAAATCTGACCCACATGAGATGCGTAATGTTGCTGAGAATCCACAGTATCAAGAGATAAAACGCGACTTGTGCCGCAAGATGTGGCAATTTGCATATGAGCAAAACGACGAATATGTGTTAAACCCATATATGACCGTTGCCCTTGCACCATATGGCCCTGCAGAAGCCTTTCGAGACGATGACTAATATTGTCTATGCATATGAGGATTTTCAATGCTAAGGCGGTATACTTAAATTTCAACTTGGACACACATTTACTCGTACGAAAGTGATTAAGCGAAATGACATCGAGTGATATTTATCTTACTGTGGACATCGGTGGTACGTTCACTGATATTGTCGTGCTAAATACTGCTACCCAACAGATTATTGTTGAAAAAGTGCTGACGACATATCCCGACCCATCAGTAGCGGTATTAGATGGCATCCGCGCGTTGATTAGCCGAACAGGCATTGATGTGAATGCGATTGCCTATGTTGTACACGGGACGACATTAATCACCAATACCTTGATTGAACGCAAAGGTGCACCTACAGCATTGCTTACAACAGCGGGTTTCCGCGATGCTATCGAAATTGGCACCGAGGGGCGTTATGATATGTATGATCTGGCGTTGGTTAAACCGACTCCGCTTGTTGAGCGCCGTCTACGGTTCGATGTACCCGAGCGTATAACTGCTGACGGGGCCGTGTGGCAAGCACTGGATACTGATGCATTACGAGCGATATGTGAAAAACTCAAAACTGAACAAGTCGATGCAATTGCGATTTGTTTCTTGCACGCTTTCACCAACCCTGACCATGAAATACAAGCCTTTGAGATTGTGCGTGAGCTGTTACCAGATGTCGCAATTTCTGTATCACATCAAGTTGCGCCGGGTATGCGTGAATATCCACGTACATCTACGACTGTCGCGAATGCCTATGTGCAACCGATTACTGCACAATATATGGCGCGGGTGGAGGATGGTTTAAGGTCTTCGGGGGTCAATGCGCCTTTGAATATTATGCTTTCTAGCGGTGGCACAACCACAGTCGAGACGGCAAGTGCTTTCCCGATTCGACTTGTTGAGAGTGGGCCATCCGGTGGCGCATTAGCAGGTGTTTATTGGGGTGCACAAGTTGGACATCCAGATGTTTTGGCATTTGATATGGGCGGGACAACAGCAAAAGCAGTTCTGACCAAAAATGGCGAGCTGACGATTACTAATCAATCTGAGGTGGCACATGTGCATCGCTTTAAACGCGGTAGCGGTCTGCCATTGATGGTACCGATGATTGAACTGATTGAAATCGGTGCAGGTGGTGGGAGTATTGCTCATTTGAATAGTCTCGGATTGCCAACTGTTGGACCAGAAAGTGCAGGTTCTACACCCGGACCATCAGCATACGGACGTGGTGGAACACAACCGACTGTGACCGACGCCGATTTATTGATTGGCTATCTGAATCCTGATTACTTTGCAGATGGCACAATTAAACTTGATGTCGATGCAGCAAAAATAGCATTTCAGGAATTAGCGGATTCCCTCGATTTATCTGTGGATCGTTTGGCGTGGGGTGTGCATCAACTGGTGAATGAAAATATGGCCGCCGCTGCTAGAGTACATGGTGCCGAACGTGGCTTAGAAATTCGTCGTTATAGCATGGTGGCGACAGGTGGTGCAGGTCCGGTGCATGCTTGCGGGGTTGCAGAAAAACTAGGTCTAAAACATGTCATTGTACCGCCGCTAGCTGGTGTCGGGTCGGCCTTCGGGTTTATGACTGCGCCTATTTCATTCGACTTCACTCGCAGTTATGTCTCCCAATTAGATGCACTAGACTTGGACGAGCTTAATCAAATCCTTGATGATTTAGAATATGAAGGACGATCAATTGTCGAGTCAGCAGGTATTTCGGCAGATGTAATTGATGTCCAGCTAAGTATTGATATGCGCTATGTGGGGCAGGGGTATGAGGTTCGGGTTCCATTCCCGAAACAAATCCTCTCAACGTCACATATCGCACAAATTCAGGAAGCATTCGAGGCAGAATACAAACAATTCTATGGACAGTTAGCCAATGGGGTGCCGATAGAAGCAGTCAATTGGCGGGTGGTGATTTCTAGTCCGAAGCCTGAAATCGGCACATTGGCATTAGATACCGAAGAGGACTTATCTGATGAGTCGTATACATCTCGTCCTGTCATCTTTGATGCGAATAGCGAACCTTACAACACACCTGTATTCCGGCGTAATGCGTTACGGGTTGATTGGCAGACTGATGGACCACTGATTATTGAGGAGGCAGCATCAACAACCGTTGTCTTGCCGGATTGGTTGGTACAGGTCGATGCAAGTGGCTGTTTGATTCTCACACGGAAGGACAACAAATCATGAGTACAATCGACCCGATTACTTTAGAGGTTATCTGGAATCGTTTAATTTCGGTCGTTAATGAGCAAGCAGCTGCTTTGATTCATTCGTCTTTTACGACGGTTGTGCGTGAAGCGGGGGATTTATCAGCGGGGGTGTTTGATCGCAACGGTAATATGATCGCTCAATCGGTCACAGGGACGCCTGGGCATATCAACACAATGGCAAACTGCGTCAAGAATTATATCGTGCCAAGACATCCGATTGATAGCTTACAAGATGGTGATACATTAATTACCAATGACCCGTGGGAAGCATCGGGACACCTGTTTGATCTGACGATCGTCTCGCCTGTGTATTATAAGGGGCGTGGTGTGGCGTGGTTCGCGAGCACTTGTCATGCTGTTGATATTGGGGGCTTGACGATGGGCGGGGATGCCAAAGAATTGTATGAAGAAGGACTTGCGATTCCGCTGATGAAATTATTTGATGCGGGCGAACCCAATACGATTCTGTTTGATATTATCCGTGCAAACGTGCGTGTCCCTGACCAGGTGATTGGCGATATTTACGCACAGCAGGTTGGCAATAACGTCGGGGCAAAAAAGCTAATTGAATTGCTCGATGAATATGATTTACCTGATATTGAAGCTGTCTCGCAGATGATTTTGGATCGTACTGAAACCGCTGTCCGCAATGCCATCAAGCAAATTCCTGATGGTACCTATACAAGCGAAGTCATGATCGACGGGTTTGATTCGCCTGTCACGATAGCTTGTGCGGTAACAGTCGAAGATGATGAATTGACTGTCGATTACGCCGGAACATCTCCCCAGATTAATCGCGGAATTAACGTGGTTCTGAATTATACGCATGCCTACACGACGTATACACTGATGGCGACGCTTGCTTCCGGTATACCCAATAACGAAGGCGCATTCCGTCCAATTCATGTGACTGCACCTGAAGGATCTGTCTTAAATTGTCGCCGTCCTGCACCCGTGAGTGCACGACATCTCATCGGGCATTTTGTCAGCCAACCAATTTTATCGGCGCTCTCGCAGATTGTCCCTGAAAATGTGATTGCGAATGGATCAGCGGGACTGTGGAATACAATGCTCAACGGCAAATTGCAAGATGATGCGCCATTTGCTTATATTTATTTTTCAGCAGGCGGTATGGGCGCTGGACATAATCGTGACGGACTTTCGGCGACTGCGTTCCCTAGTGGCATTATGGGTGTGCCCGTGGAGGCAATCGAAACAGCTGCTCCCGTGTTGATGCACCGCCGCGAATTACGACAAGACTCTGGTGGGGCAGGTGAATTCCGAGGCGGATTAGGACAAGAGATGGCGCTCGAAATTATTACGGGATTACCTGCGAGTCATTCCTGTATGTACGATCGTACAACGTATCCAGCAGAGGGGCTGAATGGTGGGCAAGCAGGAGCAATCGGTGAGGTGATGCTATCTGATGGCACACATCCGCATCCCAAGAGCCATTACACACTCGAATCTGGACAACATGTGGTATTGAGATTACCCGGTGGTGGTGGATTCAACGCACCATTTTTACGCGACCCGCAACGTGTTTTAGAGGATGTCCGACAAGGATATGTCTCGCTCGAACGGGCAGAAAGCGACTATGGTGTCGTCATCAACTCGGAAACGATGACGATAGATGAAGAAGCAACACAGGCAAGACGTAAGGAGATGAACAATGCCGACTAATCATTATGATGTGATTGTAGTGGGACTCGGTGCAATGGGATCAGCTGCACTCTATCAAGCAGCAAAACGTGGCGCAAATGTACTGGGGATTGATCGCTATTCACCCCCACACACATATGGCTCAAGCCATGGTGATACGCGCATTACCCGTCAAGCGATTGGTGAAGGTGAGATGTATGTCCCATTTGTCAAACGTACCAACGCCATTTGGCAAGAGCTCGAAGACTTAACCAATCAAGAGTTGTATCTCAAAACCGGTGGATTAATCATTGCACCAGAGACAGGTGGCGCCGAGTGGCATGTCAGCGGAGATTTTGTCGAACATACTGCCAAGATTGCAGATAAACACCAGATTGAACATGAAGTGTTGAGCTCTGATGAAACAATGAAGCGTCACCCACTCCTCAAAATGCGATCACAAGACCGTGCATATTATGAACCAGATGCAGGTGTGTTGCGACCAGAAGTGTGTATTCAGGTGCAAATTGAACAAGCCAAACATCATGGCGCAACGGTGCATACTTATGAAGCCGTCACATCATATAAGACGACTGCTGATAGGGTACAAGTTATCACCGATAAAGCTACATACGAAGCGGATAAAATCGTACTATCAGCAGGTGCATGGATGCTTGATTTAATTATGCCAGAATATCGTAGTGGCTTGGAAGTTTATCGACAGGTAATTTACTGGTTTGAAGCCGACGATATTAATGTGTTTACGGAGTCTAACTTTCCCTTTTTGATCTGGATCGGGGACACAGATCAAGACTTCTTCTCAGCATTCCCCACACCAAGAGATGGCATTCAAGGTGTGAAAGTGTTGACGGAACATTATGCAGAAACGACAACACCCGACACACTGGATCGCATTGTAAAACCTGAAGAAATCGCCCATTTATATCAAATGACAACGGACCGTTTACATGGGGTCACAGATAATCTAGTACATGCGGATGTGTGTATGTATACGATGACACCCGATGAACACTTTCTTATTGATTTTCACCCCGACTCAGATCGGATTGTGATGGCATCGCCATGTTCGGGGCACGGATTTAAACATTCGGCAGCAGTCGGAGAGACACTTGCTGAACTTGCATTAAATGGACAATCGACATTGGACATCAGCCAATTTTCACTATCACGACTAGGCACAAAGGAGAGCAAATAGGATGCGTTTTGAAGGAAAAACCGCAGTAATCACAGGTGGTGCAAATGGTATCGGAGCAGGTTGTACCCGTCGTCTAGCACAAGAGGGCGCGAATATCATGATCGCAGATATTGATGATGCGGGTGCGACTGCGCTCATCGCGGAACTTGACGATGCGGCTGGAACGGTTCATTATACCAAGACCGATGTGACCAAGCGTGATGCAGTGCAAGCATTATTTGATGCGACAATTGAGGCGTTTGGTGCAGTCGATATTCTAGTGAATAATGCGGCATATGTGCATAAAGATGGTGCGATTGCGAATTTCCTAGAATATACCGATGAAGCTTGGGAGATAACACTAGGTGTCAATTTGAGTGGGTTGTTTTACTGCTCGCAGATTGCAGCACGTTTGATGGCAAAACGAGGTCAAGGTGGTGTCATCATCAATATGAGTAGCGGTGGTGCGACCCGTGCCCATCGGCATATGTTTGGATATGATACGACCAAAGGCGGTATCGAAGCAGCAACCCGAGCGATGGCACTTGATTTGGCGCACCTTAATATTCGTGCAAATATCGTTGTTCCGGGTAGTACCAAAGTTGATAATGGTACTGTTGTTAGTGGAAATCCAATCCCACCCTCAGAAACAATCCCATTACCACGTCAGGGTACACCAGAAGATGTTGCTGGGGCTGTTGCATTTTTAGCATCCGATGACGCATCGTATATTACAGGGTCACGTATTTATGTTGATGGTGGGATGGACGCACAATTACGCACACCATCAGTCGACTTCCGCTATGATTTTAGCAAATTTACATAATTTTTAACTGACCTAAGGTGTTAAGTTGTTAACTCGGACACCTTAGGCGCATACACACAACGAATCCCATAATAATTGCCACGTACACGAGGCACATTATGATAGCGGTAGGCACAGCGGGCATTAAAGCTACCATTGGCGAACGCACCGCTACGGATGACACGTCGGAATGTCCCCTGTGGATCGTTATCTTCAGGGTCATTATATGTATCACGCCAACGGGATAAACACCAGTCGTACACATTACCACTCATATCAAGTACGCCGTAGGGCGATGCACCTTGTGAGAAAATTCCAACGGCTGTCGGTTGTCGAATCCCCATCTCGAAGGTGTTGCTCTTTGTCTTGTCAAAGATATTGCCATATGGGTAAATGCGCCCATCAACCCCACGGGATGCCTTTTCCCATTCGGTCTCAGTTGGCAAGCGGATTTCATAATCATCACGTAACGGTAGTGTATCCGCAAGATGGGTGTGCAATCGTTCGTTTAACCAGCGGGTGAAGGCATAAGCTTCATACCAAGAGATACACATCACGGACTGATTAGAGACATTAAAGATTGCCTTGTCCCCGTTATATTCCGGCCCTTTCCAGTGACGTTCATTCTTGGCATCCCAGCCAGCATCTGTCCAATAGGCTTTGTTGTCGTAACCACCATCATCTATAAACGCTTGGTATTGATGATTTGTGATGCCGTTGCGGGCAATCCAATAACTTTGCAAATTGACCTTGGTCTGAGGTGTTTCGTCCTCATAGGCACGTGTATCCACCGACCGATCGCTACCCATCGTGAATTCGCCAGCTGGCACACCACACCATACAATATCGGGCACGTCGATTTCTTTTACACGAATTACCCGTGCGCCCTTACGTTGATCAGCTGAAAGTAACCCTAGCACACGATAAGCCGAGGCACGCCCAAATGGATGCGGTTCGTCACGCCTCTTGAGTGCGCCTTCAATCAACAAAGCGCGTGTTTCCGGTTCAACATCCTTAATCGTAAAACCTGCACCGTTGCGGGTAATCACCTGCAACGCGACCTCCGGCGAAACTGGGGCAAACCAGCGCGCGACACGATTCGCACTGCGGGTGCCATCACCCAGAAATTCACCCAAAATGATACTTGTTTCACGCCAGACCCCTGCATCCCACCAACTGGTATCAAATAACTGAGCAGCACGGTCATGTGTGCCAGCAAATTCGTCAGCTTGCATTTTTTCTAAAAGCACCCGTGCGGCAAAATACTCTTGCAAGAGTTGATGTGCGAACTTAACTGTATCACCCTCCATGCTCAAGATGTTCGCATCGGTTGCCGCTTTCAACAGCATCTCGCTGGTCATTACGTCACGTGCATCGTCAGCAGGCATCACCGTTCGTTTTGAATCTTGGAGCACGCGGGCTAACTCGGTTAATGCTTTTTCTATCTCAACCATTTGCGGGAAGGCTTCACCGCGTCGATTTGCACCTTTGGCTTCTCGCACGAGCATCTGTGAGATAAAAAGTGCAAACAGCTCGGCACGGTTAGCGGGTAGGTGTCCATTACTCTTGCGATAGGTTCGGCATAACATATCCGCCATATATGGGTTACGAGCAAGTGGGATGAGTCGTGCGCCTGTATGAATCTTGCGCCATGCTTCTTCCAGTTCTCCTCGCAATTGTGGAATATCAGCATTTGCATCCCAAAACTTATCAACAATTCGACGACGACGTAATTGTTCCCATAGTTCGAGCAAATTACGAGATCCCCCCATTTCTTGCCACAATGTATCCCCTAATTCTTCATAGGATAGGCGTTTATTAATGAGCTTGTGAATTGCAGGTAACTCAAGATCATGTAATTTAATTTGTTCAAGAGGTTTCAGGTCTTTTAATTCATCTTGATAATCACGGACACGGCACGACACCACAAAGTGATCGATGTTACGTAAATACGTGATTAAGTGCTCCATCTGATGATTTTTGCGTGGCATCTCATTGAGTGCATCACACAAGATGACGAGTCGTCCCTCGCGTAATAATTTATCGTGATACGGAGCGAGGAAATCCATAGATTGGCGTACAAAATCGACGAAGCTGCCGCCGTTATATTCATTCAAATAGACAAGAACAGGTACTTTTGCTTGACTAGCGTCGCCTTCTTTGTATGCTTTTGTCCATGCTTGCATGTAGTCAATGGATAGACGCATGAGCATGAAACTTTTACCACTACCGGGTTCACCAATCAAAACAGCCTTATTCAATCGCATCAGGCGTTCGCGCACATTTTCTACAAATGATGGAACCTGTTGGGGTGAGATGTGATTCGCATGAATGGTTGTGGTTGCTTGCTCCCAATAGTCATCTTCTTCAAATGGATGAACACGAAACGGTTTAGGGCGAGCCAACTGGGTACGATCATGATGCGTTTCATCAGCACTGAGTTCTACAAATCGATTCAAAATGCGGTCATGAATATCACCTGTCAACCACTTAAGGTACCCTTCGATTTTGGGAGATACACTAACAGGATTTTTATCCCAGTTGCGCAAATCATTGAGGAACTCGCGTGCAGTCGTATAGCGACTCGCTGGATCGTGTTCAGTTGCTCGCCACAAAATTCGCAGAATTTCATCTGGGACACTTGGGTGGCGCGGAAGCATATCTTCACAATGAGATTTTGCCAAGAGGAAATCGTTTCGTGCTGAATATGGTAATTCTCCTGTTAGCAATTCATACGCGAGGATACCCATCGCATATAAGTCGGTTTGTCGGCTGAGCGGTTTATTTTCCCATTGCTCTGGTGACATATATCGCCCAGTACCAACAGGTCTTTGTTCACCAGATTCTAGATCCATTGAATCATCCGAAAATACAAGACCGAAGTCCGCTAGATAGAGCGTTTTTCGATCTTGATCAATCAACATATTTTCAGGTTTTACATCACGATGAATGAGCTTATCGTGACGATCATGTACATAATCTAGTGCCTGCCCAATCTGCTCAAGCCATTGTAACGCATCTTCGAGTGACAACGGTTCACCTGTAAGTTGCTCGCGTAAGGTTCCGCCTTCTAAATAGCGCATAACGACATATAACTGAGAATCCCGTTCGCCGTATGTCCAAATTGGTACGATATGTGGATGGTTAATACGTGCCATGATGCTAATTTCACGTTTAAACCGTTTTACACGCTGTTCATCGTCGGCAATTTTTTCTTTTAACACCTTGATGGCAACAGGACGACTTGCCCCTAATGGTAATGGCTCTTCCGCCATCCACACTTGACCGTTACCGCCCTGACCTAACTCACGGCGTAGAATATATTTATCAACCCATTCATTAGGCTCCCAGACCAATTTGTCCACAAGCTGACGTTCCGTTTTGATGTTGGCTAATGCTGTCACAATCTGCGCTTTTAGATTTTCTGGTGTTGTGAAAAATCCAATGTGATTGGCTTGGATGCGTTGTTTGAATCGCTTGAGATCCTCTTCTGCTTCAGTTTCGTAGCGATCAGCTGGCCACGGATATTCATCATTTAAGATGAAGCACAAGCGCGGTATCGGTTTACCTTGCCATATGACATGTTCTGCCCAATCATATTCGAGTTCAGTGATGCTCTTGTTATCATAACCATCAGGTCGCCATCCATAACGGTGAGCAAAAATCCCTAGATAAATCTCTGCCTGCTCGACCTTTCGTTTACAGACGTTCACAGGATCTTCGCCAGTAACTGACCAGCGTTCCATACCAACCGGTTGAAAGTTAACTTCTAGAATCGCATCTACAGCTACCTGACGGTAGTCGGGTAGGTCAATGCTTGTACTACTGATGAAAACATCAATTCGTTCTTTGACCATGATATATTTATAAACTCTAGCTATTATCCCGTTTGAATGTTTGTCGATTGGCTCGTTATAATTTAATTATAATTGAGTTAGGTGTAAACACTTCCCAATTAATACCCCATCCACGTATGCTTTCGCAATTTATCTTATTTATGAGTCAATATATAACGAATTGCAATGATAATTTCAAATAATATTATATAGGGTCACATGGAATTTTACGAAGAATTAAGATACGCTATTGGCTCTATCCCTTGTTTTACAATAGAATTTAACTTTAAAATAAAGGTTTAATTAATATTGAATTATATGAAACTATAATCTTAAATATTACAAAATTCGAAGAAACCAATCAACTTATTGACATTCTATGATTATATGTTAAACGTTAAAGAAATGTTTCAATGGGTTATTGTAGTAATTAGTAGTAGTCAGTTTTTTTAAAATCCTTCAGAGGTTGTTTTGCCTAACTTACAACTAGATGATCGTCATGAGAGTTATACATACTCGTTAGAAGCCCCTATTTCGTTGATGCGTTGGTACCCTGATGGGCGATATTTAGCGATGGTTGCTAATCGGAAACTTCACAAATGGGATAATGAAGAGGGTGGCATTGTTCGCCAACAAACGTTACGTGGTGAGGAAAATACAGTTGACCTAAACATATCCTTATCGCATGCAGTGGCTGTCTATCGCGGCAACCAGATTAGTGTTCAACGGCTTGGTCCTGGTTTTGTGCCAATCCCATGGCAGAAACACTACGATAAATTCAAAAAACTTGCATGGGCACCCAATAAAAGTCATATCGCAGCAGTCGTTACCAATGAGCTAATTGTTTTTTCGCTAAAGACCCGCAACCCGATTCCACTTACCCGTCGGATTCAAACAGATACATCTATCCAAGCAGTTTGCTGGTCGCACGATTCGGCACACGTGGTTGCCTGTACACAAGGGCGCGAAGTCCACGTTGTGAATGTCAAAGCCCGTCGCATAGTTACAGTATTCAAACATACATCACAAGTATTGCAGGCAGAAATTTCTAGAGATAATCAAAGCCTTGTTATTGCGGCGCGTGACGGCACGATTAGTCTATTTAACTTGCAGACACTTGATGAGAGTCAAGTTCCATATGCGACCTTACCGAGTGTAGGGTCTGCTATCAAAACCATTGATTTTTCAGCTGATAATTCGCTGATGGCAGCACGACTCTCTAATGAATATGTGTATGTGTGGAGCTTAAAAAACCAGCGACTTGTCGACATTATCCGTACACAGTGTACAATATCAAATGGATTAGCCTTTCATCCATCAGAACCCAAATTGGCTATGTCAGTCAATGCAGATGGGGCGAATACATTCGCAATTTATTCTATCCCAGACAATATTCATGATCTTGTGCCTCAAGTCGATATTATTAAGAAACGAATCGCTAAGATTGTCATCGTTGGCGATCGTTATGTAGGAAAATCGACTATTTTTAAGAACATTGTACACAAATATGAAAAAGTACAAGATAACGTCGCAATTATTCCATTCGAAAATGCAATGGCCTCTTTAGATGGTGAATTGGGTGTTAAATTAGAAATGTGGCTCTGGGATACACCAACAGCACCTGATAGCTTACTTCTATCGGAATTAGAAATGCGAAATATTGCCATTTCTATTATTGTCTTTGATGGTACAAAAAATAAATATAAACAGTCGATCAATCATTGGCTTTCGCGCTTACATCGTGTCCGTGGAGATTTCATTACGGAAGCATCAGCGATTCTGGCTGAATCCAATATCGAGTCGGGTTTGAGTAATGTGCAAAACGGTAAAAAAATTGATACTAAGCTCGGATATCGTACTCTATTTAAAGTTGATTCCTCCGGCGAAAATGCAGAAGACTTACTGCTAGAAATCTTTAAGGCGATTGATTGGCGGAATATACAAAAAGGTGTCTATACCGAACAATTCGAGAATATCAATCAATTCTTATTCCAGATCAATCTCACACAAAATGCTATCTTAGTAAGCATCACGCAGTTGTTTAACCGCTATATGGACACACATGTAACTGCGACACTACGCTCTGTATATGATATTTATCAAGAGTTTGAAAGTTGCATCACATTCCTCGAAATGCAGGGGATTGTCCGCCGTTTCCGTTATGGTGGGTTGGTTTTGCTGACACCAAATGTCTTGAATGTCTATCTCACGAAAATCCTAGATTATGTTAGCTCTAAAGATGAGATAGGGGCGATTAATATACAAGAGATTCTCCAAGTCGATTTTGGAATTGATGAACATTATCGTCTCGATGATGCATATTTAGAGAATGCATTGCGACTCGCAATAGTTGATGATTTACTCGCCAACGACATTGCTTATCGTGAAGGCGATGTACTGCACTTCCCACATTTGTATCAATCGCCTATCTCGCTGTTCAAAAAAGAAAAGGAACAGGCAGATTATGAATATGTGGTAGATGAACCACTAGGTATAATCTATTCACAAATTGTAAACCGCCTACGAATTTTGAAGGATTGGGAATTCAATGGATTCGAAAAAGGCGGAGCAGGCTTTTCTACACCAGAAGGTGAGCCATTTCTTGTATCATATGAAAGTAACGAATATTCAGGTACATTGTCGCTGTCTTTTTCTAAAGTTACGCATCAGCATTCCCGTTGCTTGTTAGATCTTGTTATTCAACTGTATTTAAAAGAACTAACGATTGATGCAGAAGTCAGTAGAACACGCCTTTATAAATGCGAGAAGTGTGGGGAATATTTATCTGCGGAACAATCGCGAGCACTAGATAGTTTCGAGATGCAACAAACACATATCCCATGTAATTGTGGGCATACTATTATGATTGTCGATGAATGCACAGACAAAGATGTACTCCATAACCTGCGCGAACGGTTCAACGATATGTCTGTATCGATTAAAGAAGCCCGCGAAGAACGCATGAAGAAGATATTGTTAGAAAATAAACATACGCTCAATATGTACGACGCGATCTTTGTCTTCGATAAAGACGATGAATATCATGTACAGAATTTTCATACGTATTTGCGTAATGAATTCGCGATTTATGCCGAGATTCAACGATTTCCAATGGATGCAAATAAGATTGCCAATATGCGGAGATATGATGAACAGGTTGTATTCTTTCTAGGCCAAGCCAAGCTAAGCGAAAAGAATCGTGAAGAGATTGTACGGTTGGCAGACGCAATCGGTACCGTTAACCGCAAAATCATCTTGGTGATGTTTGGCACAATGTCTCGTGCAGAAGATCTATATAATCATCCTTATATTGAATTGATGATTATGTTTGATGACGATGTCAAGAAAACGTTAAACGAGCTTGGTAGTCATCTCACGATTTTGTAGTCTTATCCGTAGGGGTCAACATATTCTTTGCATCGCAAATATAAACCCGCGGCCTCAACACGATTGTTGACATCTAAGACTTGGTAAATTTCGTAGTTCATCGCCTTAATCGTTGAAGATGCATAATTCAGTGTACTGGCAATTTCTTTATTCGTAGAGCCTTTTGCCAATTCGCGTAAAACATTCAGTTGGTTCGGCGATAACTCGCGGATTCTTTCACAATCTTGTGGTGAGTCCCCAGTTTGGGGTTGAATCGACTGTTCTTCATCTTCTGTAACAAATTGCTTCACAAATTCAAAGTGATGTTGAGACCGCCAAGTAATGTGCCATTTGGGCACTCTGTCCATCCGCAAAAACCCTGACCAAAACGCATTGCGTAGAATTTCCTCTTGATCGTCTAAACTTGGTACAGGGCATCGTTCCGGATCTTCAACTAGGAAATAATCATGATTGGTGACACCTAGTTTTGCGAATTTGATTAACCACATTTTGGCAGGGTGACTGACATTCGCCCAGACACGGCGTAAAACCACCTCAGGTGTTTCATTTTTTTCGGTCTGTCCAACATAAAATGATGGGATACCATTGCCCGAGTCACGGATGAGATCTTCCGCTTCATCTATATCAACGCCTTCATCTATCAGCTCATCGACACTGATATTTTGTATGAGATAGCGTACTGCACGATTGAATGGCGAAATTTCTGGTGTTCTACGTCCCTGATACGCAAGCGTCCATAGTTTTTCAGATCCATGTGCCAACACCCGAATATTAGGGCAATAACGTGCTTCGCCCATATCACGCAGGAGCAATAATAATTTACGTAATGGGGCATCTTGTACAGATTCTAATGCTTGAATTACAACAACGATTGTCAGTTCAGCAAATTTATCAGATACCGTTGTAAAAACCTGATGAATGCGATGATCAATTTTTTCATCACCGGCTGGAGGCATTTGGAATCCAAGCCTCTGTATCAGTTGACCTTCAAGCGATTGTAAGAATAGCTCGAAGAAGGTATCGGGATCTTCAACATAACTTAACGGCTTAACGATTAAAAACACCATATCGGGAATATCTTGCTCAAAAAGATAGTAAATCGTATCTGAGACGAGAGCATCTTCTTGCCCGAGAACAGCTACAAAACTTTTACGCAGTGTGTCTTCAATCTGCTTTAAAACATATGGTCGATTCATCTGATCAGGTCTCCGATAACAGGTGTTTTTCCATTTCGCCCAATGTCCTATGGTTGCCGATATTTTTATTAAATGCGTGACTCAAATAACGCGGCTTTATTCGGTAATGAAGCGTTTCTTGTATTTCAATCTCTTCTACAATCTGAAATTGTTTCAAACTATCAAATACAATATTTGCCTCGGCTTCGGCATTGGGTAAGTTGGATAACTGAGTAATAATATCTTCTGGAGTGATTTTATCGAATTTTGCAATTATTTTCAAAATAATTTCAAGAAATTCGTGATGATCATACATAAAATATTCATGCAGTTTTGTAAGATACCCCTGGTTATCTTTGACGCGTGCGACCTCAAAATCCTGCACATAACGGTCAAATGTGGAGTCGTGGTCGTCATCATTACTGACCATCGTATTAAACAATTCCTGACAAAAATAGATCATGAGATAAGGCACACCACCTGTCCCCTCATATATGTCAATTATCTGTGAGCGTGTAAATCTCAAGTCAACTTGATTCATAATTTCTTGTAGTAGGTCTGCGGCAGCTTTTTTCTCAATCCCGCGTGCATAATAGATTTCCATCATATCTGAAAAGTTACCTGTTTGTTTATGCACGGCATTCCGTAAGATGGCATGTCCTGACAAGAAAAAGACACAGATGCGTTTTTCATGCAATAGACGGATAGCCCAACGGAATGAATTCCCACTTTCGTTATCCATCCTTAGCAAATAATCCATCTCGTCCATCAACAGAACAGGGGTTTGGCCGGTGCGAATCTGATAATCTTCTAGGAGGTGAATCCATAGTCCTGCTGTGACGTTACTCACAGGATCAATTTCAAGTACCCGTAACACATGATCAATGTAGGATTCGATAGATAAAAACCCACCGACAGTTTCCATAACTGGGGTATATTGTGTATCTTCAAGAATATTATGAATCTTATGCAACAGAGATGTTTTACCACTTCGCATTGGGCCAAAGATAAACCGCCCTTTTAGCACCCCTAGTCGCGTTTCTTTTCTGATTGTTTTAATCAGTTTGCTATGCCCAAAGAAAATACCATCTGCCGAGGCGGCTTTGTTAATATCAAACTTGAGTATTTTCTCGATAAACTTTGCGCCACCTCGTTGTAAGTTTCGGACAAGATAGCGCCTGAACCAGCCATCACGATTAGCTGGTGTTTTCATCAGGTCTTGTAGTGCAAGTACATTGAGGTGAATAATCTTAATATTGCCCCGAATGTCTAAGTCTGGTAGTACGTTGACATCAACAATAATAAGAAACTCAACCTGATACTTGATGCGAAGTTTTGTGACCAACTTAGCTTCGTTTTCATCCTGATGTTGACGCACATAGATCAGCGACTGTGGACGATTGATTAGTAAGTGTGAAATTTTTAAGTTAGCGAACCAAAACTGCGATAAATCAAGCCTTTTGGGCACACGTAAATCCATAATATCGGAGTCATGAGAATCATAGTAAACTGGCGAGATATCATCGATACTAAAGAAATGTAAAATAGCTTGTCCAAGGTATGGAAACTCTTGTAATGCGGGTGTGTTTAATCGTCCATGGACCGCTTCAACACCTGTTAATTGATTGTCCCGTATCCGATCGAGTAATTCCTCGTCCGATGCTGAGTTATTGGGTGACCATTCGATAACATTAAACCCACGATTAATCAGAGGGTGGCTGTAGGTGATGATTGTTGGGTGAATTACGACAACGAGAAAATAAAATTGAAGTGGCTGGTAATGTTGATGAATCAGATTGATGAGGTCGATTTGTTTTCGTATCTGATTATTCCCACCGACAAAATATACAATCCGGCTGACTTGATTGTTCTTGAGTAAGTCATTTAATTCTGCAAAATTGACCCCGTACAAACCACGTGTAGGGATAAGCATTGTATTCATCCCATTTGCTCGCAGCTTATTGTTAATCTCGTGTATATCATCAATTACATCAACTGCTCGTTCGAAGATAAATAGACAATCAATTGTACTATCAATCTTGCTTAACTTAATTTTATAGTGAGCCAATCTTTCATTGAAAATGACTACAGAATTCTTGACGATTTCTTCTGCTTCTTGCAAAAGTTCTAACTGCTGAAGATAAGAGAGTTGAGATGGTCGCGGCAACAAGTAATTTATTGTCGTACAAACCATACACCGAATTTGTTCGGGATGTTTGTCGATTTGCTCTGATGTAAATGGCTTGCGACATTTTCGGCAACAATAGTATCGATTCGTATCTAATGTGGCGACATTTCCCATATCTGTAATCAAATTATATACATACGTCTCAAATAATAACCTCAGGTGGTGGGGGGTTTCATCTGTACAGTAGATCCAGATTTTAGGGTCGGGTGCATGTGGATCTGGTTGGATAATCTGATAGCCGCTTTCTGGATATTGTCGATCTTCATCAGAATGACCTTGGAAGATCGCATGATTACTCCAGTAGCTCGTAAGTTGATAGCGTTCACTGCGGTTTACCCTGACAATCAGTTGCGGATAATTAAGGCTTGGGAATAAATGCATATCCAATACCAGCGCACCGCTGAAATTACGTAAATCCAATGACCGATCTTGTACTAGATTAGATAAAAACACGACATAGTTATTATCCAAAATCAGTAGATCTCGATACGCTAGAAAATATAGAATCAAACCATTTAGGCGTTTATGTTGTTCACTGGAAATACCAATATTAAATGGGTCAGGGCGTTCCAAGATTGTGTCTACTTGCACAGGAACAAATTCCTGACTCTGACCCAAATGTAAATTGGAGTGACGTGGGAGTTCCAGTATGCTTGCTACATATCTTTCAAGCAGGTTCATATCCAATAGAATATGATCCCGCTGGGGGAATTGAAATAGTGTCCCACGGTATTGTAACGCATTGAGAAGATCATCATATTCGGTTGTTGAGATCAGATCGTTCGAGTCCTCTAAAAGGTGGATGTAGAGTTGATGACGATCTAACACAACATCTCTATATTGGGCACTATCTATAAGTTGTTTGAGTGTATTGAGCTTAATATTATCAACTGGATATTGTTGATACCAGTTAATTTGATCATATATAGCATTGAGTAAGTCACCAATCCCTTGATGTGTTTGACAACTCGTATAGAAAATACCATTAAACTCTAATTCATCACGAATTTCGAATAATTCGCGTTCGTTTAGTGCACGCGGACGTACCATGTCAATTTTGGTAACAACTAAGAACGTTGTGATTGGTCGTTTTTGTTCGTTAGATATTTTACGGATAACATCTGACCAATATTCTATCGCGTCTATTTCTTCGTCGTCTTGTCCTTTGGTACGATCAATTGTGATGAGCGCAATATCAACATCATCTAAAAGCAATTCATGAATAACACGATACCCATCATGTCCCGAAAAGTCCCAAAGGCTTATTTCATGATATTCATCCTCACCAGCTTCAACACCCAAATGTTGTACTGCTACATTTTCTATACTATTGGGTCGATGTTCAACTTGTGCAAGTGTCTCAATCAAACTGGATTTGCCAGAACGACGTGATCCTAATACAACAACTTTGCATCCACGAATAATGGCGGGTATCTTGTTCATATCCAATGTCACACTCTCTAAACTTTCTGATGTATCTGATGTTGGTAATATAGTGAAGATAGGAAGGGATAAAAACGGTTTTGGTACGAATAGATTGTGTGGGTGGGAAAATTAATTTTCATAAGAATACGAGCCATTTGTTTTGATCATGTTACTGCAACTCCTAATATCCGACCACTAACTTTAGTAGGTAAATCGTTTGGTAATTCAGGCTTCCGCTTATATTTCGTTAAGATCATATTTGACAAGCGTTTGCATAAGTTTCGACACATATAATTTACCGACCATAACAAAATCATTTGCTAACTAAAGTAGTCGGATAATCCCTACCTTTGCCTCATTACGAAACATCCTCTCAACCGTATTATAAAAATGTGCACTTATAACAGTTTTTATCGTTGATATATTCGGTCGATAGGGTGATATTCTAACGTTAAATATCGGGGGAATCGACTAGTTGACAAACATTTGGGGAGTCGGAATGAATACAACAATTATTGATATTGAAGAACTAAGGACGCTGTGTATACGTGCGATGAGGAAAGCAGGTGCCACAGCAGGTGAAGCCGACATTATTTTTTCAGATTTTTTGGATGCAGAGGCGCGTGGTAAGCAACAGTGTGGATTTGTGGGCTTTGCAACTGTTCTAGATGCATTCCCGGCTGATGAAAAATTTGAAGTTCATGATTTTCAGGAAACCGCAATTGCGATCAAAGGAAACGGCAATGCCGGACAATTAGTCGCGCGATACGCCATTGATATGGCAATGGATTACTTAGAAGATTATCGTATTTGCGCAATCGGTCTTAAAAATATCACCCGATTTAACAGCGCGGGGACAATTGCCCAATATGCCGCAGAACAAGGGGCAATAGCCATTGTATCTCAGTATGGTGGTGAGTCATTTACAATCCCCATCACAGGTAAACAAGCAAATCTCGCAATAAATCCAATTGGTATTGCTCTTCCAGAAACCGACCCACTGTTCGTCCTCGATATTTCGTTATCACAGGCGGATATGGGATACACCAATATCGCGCGCTTTTTAAATCGACCAATCGAAGCCAGTTGGGGTGGTATTGGTGAAGGGCAAGATACACTATTTGTTGATGAGCTGACGATTGGTACACCTTTTAACGGACACAGTGGGTATGACTTATCGTTGGTATTTCAGATGTTATCAGGTGCGTTGCTATCAGGATGGCAATCGCAACATGTGAATGATGAGCAGGGCGCAACTATTTTACTCATTCACCCGACAATTTTTGGACACTCAAGCGAATCGTTTCAACGTCAGATTGCCACAATACTAGATCAAATTGTAATTGACGATCCATGTATGAATGATGTGACATACCCGTCTCAATATCCAAATGCACAATACCGTTCAATTCTAGAAACAGGAAAAATCACCCTGCCAATGAGCGTCGTGAAATCGATTCGCCAGCTGGCATTAGCTTGAGTGCGACGGGTTACTTCAACAATTTGCGAATCCGTTCAGCTTCACGTTGACCAGACAAAAATGCACCATGCACGGTTGACGGATACTCACGAGTAGTCGCTTCACCTGCAAAAAATAAACGATCGGCAACAGGTTGTGCCATCGCTTTATAGTCATCGCCTGAAGCACCTATTGGGATATAGGAATACGCCCCCATGCTAAAGGGGTCATTCATCCAGCTGGTAAGGAGATAATCTGTAGGGTCTGGAATTGATTCGCCATATATCGTCCGCAAGACAGCCATAGCTCTGTCAATTACATGGGCATCGGACATCTTTTCAAGATCATGGGCGAACTGTCCGGTATTGATAGACATCAAAACGGGCTCATCAATATAGTATTGATAGTTCATCCATGTAATCCACTGGTCTTTTGCCTCTGCTACATAACCAAAGAATTCATACTCGTCATCCCAGAAAACTTCGGGAAAGCGAAGATAGGTCTTATGGAATGCACCCATTTCTAAGTTGTGGATTGCCTGCTGTTTAGAGGCAGGTAACGTCGGTGAGAATTGAATTTTCTTGTGCTTTAATACACCAAGTGGCACTGCAACGATTACATGTGTGCCCTTAATTGCATCACCATCAGCGGTTTTAACAGTCACTCCGCCTTTATATTCAACTTCTTCAACAACTGTATTCAGCCGAATATCAAGCCCCTTAGCGAGTATGTCAATAATTTGACGATACCCTTTAGGGAAGACGACATGATCACCTTTGAGTTCTTCATCCTGATCCCACCACCATAGCGACATATCCGATAGATTAGCAGCATAATCGTGCTCAATTTCACCAATCATGACCCATTCTATTAAACAGCTTTCCTCGGCTGACAAGTCGCGTTTAGCCAACAATGCATCAATACCATCTCGCAATGCAATATCTTTATCGAGTTCTTCACGGTGTTTATCCAGCTGTTTCATGAGCTTACGAAAGCGGGATTCCGCCTTTACAACTTGTCTATCAGGCACTTCCTCACCATCGGCTGAATAGAGTAAATATGAATCCCAATCGGTTGGTATCGTTTTAATCTTATTTTTTTTAGCTAATTTCTGGATTGGATTTTTCTTGACGCCATGAATCCATGATGCGCCCATATCGACATATCCGCCAAGTGCATCATTTGACCAAATCCGTCCACCAATACGATCCCGCGCTTCGAGGACGATAACCTCAATCCCTGCATCATGTAATGCTCTTGCAGCAGAGAGCCCCGCTGTACCGGCTCCGATAACGATTACTGTATTGTTTGTCATAACATGTCACTTTCTGCTCAGTTGGATGGATATGAAATGTATCGAATCAAAATGTTTATCCTTGTCGTTTAAACCATGTTAGCTTATCTCGTCAAACATATGGATGATAATTTTGTGATAAGCGTCACTTTCGTAAATATCAGTAGCACGATACTATAAACGCGTTTGTGAATATATACAGAAAAGGATGTTTATGACCACCCAAATTACACCGGGACGCTATCGTGGGCTCAAGACCACCAGTCTTGCTGAAAAAGATGTATTCAGTATCGTTGCATTCGACCAAAGAGGTAGTTATCGTCGGATGATGCCAGAAGGCACATCATATGACGACTTAGTACAGGTAAAAGTTGAAATTATCAGTGCCCTGTCGCAACGCGCGAGTGCTGTTTTGACTGACCCTATCTATGGACTCAGCCCTGCGATGCATATGAGCGGTAAATCGGGTTTGTTATTCGCATTGGAAAAAAGTGGGTATAGTGGGGACGCGACGTATCGTAAAGTTGAATTTTTTGATACATGGACACCAGAAAAATTGAGTAGTGTCGGTGCAAGTGCGGCAAAAATCCTCGTCTACTATAATCCGCAAAATTCTGATCTATCTGACGAACTTGATGAAACTGTGGGCAAGATGATTGAAAAATGTCATGCGGTTGATTTGCCTGTGTTCGTTGAACCTATGTCTTACAGCGTCGACGAATCGATTAGCAAAGACAGCGCTGAATTCGCTGAACAAAAGACCGAAATTGTGGTTGAGACTGTCCGCCGTCTTTCTCAAATTGGCACAGATGTCCTCAAGATGGAATTCCCTGTAGACCAGAATCATAATGATAATGAAGCAGATTGGGTCGATGCGTGCCAACAGATCACTGATGCGACGACTGTGCCTTGGGTATTGTTGAGTGCAGGTGTTGACTTCGAGACATTTGACCGTCAATTAGTTGCGGCATGTAAGGGTGGGGCAAGCGGATTCCTCGCAGGTCGTGCGATTTGGAAAGAATGTGCGCCAATGTCAACTGAAGATCGCGCTGAATTTCTAGCGGGTACAGCAACTGATCGCCTCAACCGTCTGATCGAAATTGCTGAAACAACCGCAACACCTTGGACAGACTACTATAGCACACAAGCTTCAACCGAAGACTGGTTCGAAAACTACATGTAAACTAGGTATTCTAATGGGGTGCATTTTATGTGCCCCAGATTACGCTACTGGAACGAGTAGCGTAATCATGATAATAGTGACGACGATTTGTGTAGCCGATACCATGCCACCAAACATCAAGGATCGCACACCGGATTGAAAGAGCGCACGGAGTTGAATCCGCATACCAATCCCGGCCATCGCGATGACAAGCAGAAATTTACCGCCAGTCTTCAAAAAAGCGAGGACATCAGGTGGCAAGATATTGAGGCTAGCAATCACACTCATGATGAAAAAGCCAATGATAAATCGTGGAATCCGTACACGCCCACGTTTTGTCTTATTATCTGCCCCTTGTGACTGAATCCACATACCAATCAACACAATGACAGGGCCAAGCATCAAAATACGTCCCATCTTGACGACAGTCGCAATGTTACCGACCTCATCATTGACTGAAAAACCAGCTGCAACAACCTGTCCAACCGCTTGGAGCGTGCCACCAGTTAGGAGGCCACCTGATAAATTTTGAAAGTCTAATAATCGAATAATCGCCGGAATCAAAAAGATCCCGATAGTGCCGAGTAGATTAACAATGCTAATAGAAATACCAATATCGGCTTCGTCCGCATCAATCGCAAGACTGGTTGCAGCAACAGCAGATGAGCCGCAGACAGCATTACCTGCGCCCATCAATACACTGAATTTCTGTGAAAAACCAAGCAACCGCCCCAATTGAATGCTCATGAACAGCGCCGTGCCCATAGACACCAAAATCACAATCATGGCAGTTGGTCCAAGCTCAGCTAATGTCACAAGTTGTAATTCGATGCCGAGTAGCACTATCGCCACAGGAAGTAATTTTTTCTCTGCAAATACCGCACCGTTCGCCATCGACCGATTATCTGATAGGACATTGCCAACGATGATGCCGAGAATGATCGCCATCGTAACACTGCCCAAGGTTGGTATTAATCCGCCGAGTTGCCAACTGACAATCCCAACAACCAAGACAATACATAACCCGATAATGAGTGTACGGTATTTGCTCCACATCATAACAATAAAACCTTTGATTACTTGTAACAAAAAGCGCAGAATTATTCCGCGCTCATTAGCTCTAAATTGCTATATTATGTTCGTTGAGGTATGTGTTGATGTCGACTGCTTGTCCCTGTCTGATCGACTCTTGACCTGCTGCTGCGACGATAACTGACCATAACCCTTCGACTGCTGATGCAGTACTGGTTGTTTTACCTTCGATATTGTCGATGAAATAGACATGTTCATAATAGGTTGCGCCGTTATGCCCACTGTTTTCAATCCATGATGGATAACCTGTTTGAATCCGACGGGATGGTTTGTCCTCACCTGTCATGATTTCGACGTAACTTTGTAAGTCGCCACCAATAAGGAAGTCAGATTGTTCACGAGCATGTAAACGTCCCGCATCGCCACAAACCACTAAATCTTCATAGAACATCGGCGAGAACATACATAAACTCAAGCTGGCACGGCTACCATTTTCATAATCGACAACGACAAACGCATTATCGAGAATGTCTGATTTTTCGCCTTCATACTCAAATTGGGTGAAGTTGACCGCCATACTACCCGATGCAAATACGCGGGTGGGGCGGGTTTGTGCGAATAAATTCATAAGATCAAAGTAGTGACAGCATTTCTCGACTAATGTATCACCGGAGAATTTAGCAAATTTATTCCACTGGTTGACCTTATCTAGAAATGGAATGCGATGTTCTTGCATACTAATCAGCTTAATATCGCCGACTGCATCTCGCTCAAGGGCTTCGTGGATGGCCTCAACGTAGATGGATTTATAGCGATATTGCAACCCAACCTGCAAAACACCCGAATAACTTTCAGCAATTTTTGTGATTTCGTAAGCATCTTCGACGGTTGTTGCAATTGGTTTTTCGAGCAAGATATGTTTACCCGACTTAGCCGCCACCTTGACGACATCGAGGTGTGTGTAATTTGGTGTACAGATAATCAACCCGTCTACCTCAGGGTCATTACAGGCTGCTTCAAGGGATTCATAGATGTGCAGTGGATCATCTGACCATTGCGCGTGGATGTCGCGTGCAGCATCGATACTACCCGCATTCGGATCGTAAATACCATAAATGGTGCCACGTCCTTCTAGATGCGTGACACTGATGTGTTCTTGCCCGACCATGCCAGCACCGATGACATTAAATTTGTATTGTGGTTTTTCCTTGATTGCCAGATACCGATCTGTTTCTGGGATGTAATCAAACCGTGTGCTGTGGGACAAGTCTCTCGTACGTAATTCTTTACCCGGATTCATAAATTTTCTCTTCTTTAGGACAGTAAAGCTGACAGAATAAATGATGGACGCACGACCATGCGTCCAATGTTAATTTGTAATGAATGATAGATTACAAAACTTACCTACACGACCTGTTATACGCGTTGACCAACCCCTAATGGTGTCGCTGGGACTGCCTCAGGGACACGTCCTTGTGCGATTGGCATAGAGACGGTTTCTAGATGTGGCATAACCAGTTCGCCAAAATACTTGGCTTCGTCCAGATGTGGGTAGCCAGAGAAGATGAATGCGCGGATACCCATATCCATGTACCGTTGGATCTTATCGACGATTTGCTGTGGTGTACCAACAAGCGCTGCACCACAACCAGACCGCGCACGCCCAATACCTGTCCAAAGGTGAGGTTCAACAAAACCCTCATCGTCAGACATCGCGCGGGCTTCTGCTTGTTTGGAGACACCCAGTGATTTTGCATCTTGTGCACGTTCGCGGATTTCTGTACCAAAGTCATCGTCTAAGCGCGACACAAGGCTTTGCGCATGAAGTTTCGCTTCTTCTTCGGTTTCGCGGACGACCATATGAACACGTAATCCATAATCGAGTACACGGCCATATCCTTTAGCGCGTTCGGTCATTTCTTCCATATGCGCTTGTAAGTTTTCTTCAGGCTCTGGCCACATTAGATATACGTCACAATGTTCCGCACATAGGTCTTTTCCTGGAGGGGAATAACCACCGAAATATAGCAAAGGGCCACCATTTTGCTGATATGGTTTGACAGGATCAGTTGTATCAAGGTGGATATTATAGAATTGCCCTTCGTAGTTGATGTTTTCTTGTGTCCATGCTTGTTTGAGGATTTCGATAACCTCACGGGAACGTTGATAACGACTTGCGGAATCGAGCTGTTCACCGGGCATATTGGACGAAATAATATTGATCGTCAAACGACCTTTTAGCATATGATCCAATGACGAGATATAACGCGCCAACATGGGTGGATGATATTCACCACAACGCACTGCCACTAGCAAATTGATACTCTCGGTCATCGGCGCAACACCAGCCGCGAAGCTCATGGTGTCTTGTCCCACTTGGTATGAGTTCGGGCACAGAATATTGCGGAAACCATATTTTTCGGCTGTCAATGTAATTTCTGAGGTATGGTCGAAGGTACTTTTGAGGTCATTATCGGGTACACCGAGGTAACGATAATCATCACTACACAGTGCGGAAAACCATGAAACCTCTGCTCCTGTTAGATGAGGAGAACGAATTTCAATCATTGGGGGATCTCTCCGTAAAAATAATTTGTGATATATAAACGATGGTTATTTCAATGACTTACGATTCTTCAGATTCTTTAGTCAATTCAAGGTTACGATAACTTCGATTCCAGTAGACTAAGGGTTCAACATTATCTTCAACGACTTTGCATGCTTGGACTTCGCCAACATAAATCGTGTGTGTGCCAGCAACGTGACGATCGTAAATTGTACAATCCAGCCATGCAGCTGCTTCTTCTAGGACAGGTGCGCCAGTTTCGGCAGTTGTCCATGTACCTTCAGAAAAGCGGTCTTCTTTAAATGCAAAGCGATTGGATAGCTCATCTTGACCTTGGCGTAGAATATTTACAGCAAAAACTGCATCATCGTTTTCAAGTAATTCATGCCCACGTCCACGATGGTCAATACAGACAAGAATCAATGGTGGGTTAGGGGATACAGATGCAAATGCAGAGACGGTCATTCCGTGTGTTTCTTCTCCAGATTTAACGGTAACAATAGTCACACCAGCCGGAAAATGGCGAAGTACATCACGAAAGTCTTCTGGTTGTACGGGCATGTCAACCTCCCAAAATGGTTGAAAAATAAGTTTATTTGAACTTAATGTCGCTAACAGTGATTGGTAAAAACGGACAAATTTATCAAAATGGACAAAATTTGTTCGTTCGTTCGCTTGACTATTAAATCATAAACTGTTATATTTTGCCAGTAGTTGTTTATAACAAGTTGGGATTTCGATGCTGACTGTACGCGAAATAGCAGAGTTTGCGGGTGTATCCAAAAGTACAGTATCACTTGTACTCAATAATAAACCCGGTGTATCTGAGGAAATGCGGAAGACTGTGTTTGACGCTCGCACACAGTTAGAATCGATCCGTATGAATGAGGATTTACCCGAAAAACCAGCGTTCGATATGGTTGACGGATCAACACATCATGTTACTTCATTGATGGTATTGCATCCGCCAGTCTTGCGATCGAGCAATGTCTTTAGCGAGGTTTTGCAGGGTATCCAAAGTGCTGCCGAACTCTACAAGATACAGTTGCGGTTGGTCGCGAATAATCCAAAAGCAACCGAACAACACGTTTCGAATTTATATCTGACTGATGAATATTTGCGTCCCGATGGTGTTATTGTTTTCGGTGCAGAGCAACACGAACCCGTTCTAGAAAAAATTGTCGAACGCGGAATTCCATGTGTGGTTCTCGGGCGTGAAGCGAAGAAATATCATGTATCGGGTATTGAGCGTGATGAAATTCATTATGCGTGTATGGTAACAAAGCATCTCATTGATTTGGGGCACCGTTCGATTGCGTTTGTGGGCGGTAAAACGGAATACGATTATACCCATAACCGTATTCGTGGTTATGAGCATGCTTTAGCTATATCCAATATCGCGATTGATGAAAACCTGATTTGTCTTGGTAATGGGGCAGTTGCGACAGAAACCATACTGGCATATGATGATGGTGTCAGTGCAATTGTATTTGTCAACGATACCTATGCGGCCGAAGGACTGTCTGTAATCAAACAACATGGGTTGATTGTGCCGGATGATCTATCGGTTGTGTCGTTCGATAACACAAAGTTTGCCCAAGATCATCAACCACCGCTGACCTCAGTTGCCTACAATCATTTTAAAGAGGGGCAGTGGGCAGTCAAAATGCTATTAGATGAAATCCGGCATCCGTTCATCAAAAAATCACAACTTGAATTTCATGGTGAGTTGATCGTGCGGGAGTCGAGTAGGGCATACAATTCATAAATATCACTGTTTTATTGAAAGTAATTTATTATGAGCATCCATTATATTTATCAGCAATATCTAGATTAAATTTGCATCTTGCCCAAAGGGTATGGTGCCGTTTTCGGTTATTCGTTTGAGATCGTTAATGATCTTAAAAAACGCACTATGATATGTGATATTGTGATAATCTATTATGCAAATTTGTTTTTTCATGTTTAGCTAACCAGAATTGACTGCCAATAAACCTAATCTTGGGCAGTCTGACCAAAGATAGATTGTGAAAGGAGCAATATATCGGATAAGATAGGACGTAAGACACTATTTTGATTTAGTTTAATTATTTTTAGGAGAAATATCTAATGCGTAAAGTTCTCGGACTTTTAATTGTATTTGCACTACTGTTATCAGTAATGCCATCATTTGCTCAAGATTCAGTTGAACTTCGTATCCGTTGGTATGACGACGGTAACGAAGGTGAAGTCCTCCGTGACTTGCTCGACCGTTTCGAAGCAGAAAATGAAGGTATCTCAGTTATAATTGATACCGTTCCTTACTCTGCAATCCTTGAAACACTTCCACTCGACCTCGCAGCTGGCGAAGGTCCAGATATGGCTCGTGTAACTGACCTCGGTGGTCTTGCAGAATTCTACCTCGATATGTCCCCATACTTGATGGACACAGAATACTGGGAAGCAAACTTTGGTCCATTCCTTGAATGGCTTCGCCTTGCAGACGACGAATCCAGCATTCCTGGTTTCATGACCCAATTGACCATCACAGGTCCATACATCAACGCAACTTTGTTTGAACAAGCTGGCGTTGAAATCCCTGGTGAAGGCGCAACTTGGGAAGACTGGGCAACCGCATCCGTTGCTGTAGCAGAAGCACTCGAAATCCCTTACCCAATGGCTATGGATCGTAGTGGTCACCGTTTTGCTGGTCCAGCAATTAGCATGGGCGCAACCTACTTCGACGATATGGGTAGCCCAATCGTAACCGACGACGGTTTCGCATCAATGGCAGAAATGTTCGTTAACTGGCACCTCGACGGCACAATGCATCCAGAAATCTGGCCACTCAGCGATGGTTATGCTGGTGCAAACGAAGAATTTGCTAACGCAGAACTCGTATTCTACATGAGCGGTAGCTGGCAAGTTGGTCAATTCAGCGAACAAATCGGCGACGCATTCGACTGGGTAGCTGTTCCAAATCCATGTGGTGATGGTGGTTGTACAGGTATGCCTGGTGGTGCTGCACTTGTTGGTATCGCAGGTACCGAACACCCAGAAGAAGTTGCAATGGTAATGGAATACCTCGCGAGCGAAGAAGTTCTTGCTGAATTCTCCGCACGTACCCTCTTCATTCCAGGTCACGCTGGTCTATCCGCAGCTGGTGTTGATTTCGATACAGACCTCGAACTTGCTAAAGATGCACTTGGCGTATTCGTTGGTCAAGTTGGTACACTCGAACAAACCGCATTCGACCTACAAGCATACACCTTCAATCGTGTTGTCTTTGATGCTAGCCGCGATCGTTTGACCCAAGCGATGGTTGGTGAATTGACAATCGAAGAAGCAATCGCACGTATCCAAGAAGATGTTGACAACGCACTAGCAGAAGAAGGCTAGACCGATATATTGACAGTAAATATCTACCAGTTGATGGAGATGAACTGATCTGTTCGTCTACATTGGGGAGAATTCGTGTTGTGTTGCGGGTAGATATTAATTAGCTTACATATTATCAGGCAACTGGGCTAACTGGTTGTCTGATAGTCCCTCATCTAAATCGACTAAATCGAGATTGAATTATGACTTCTTTAACGCCGATGAAACCTAAACAACAACGGGGTAAATTTAGTATCCTTGGCATTGTTGATCTAATTACGCGTCCGATTATGGTCGCGCTCACGGGTGCAGTTGATCGTATCTTGTTACCCATCCAAAAACGGGTAGGTACGGATAATATGGGCTACTTCTTTGTCTTGCCCAATCTACTCATTTTTGGCATCTTCGTATTATTTCCGGTTTTACTTAATATTTATTATGCAATGACAGGTGGTACAAACCTATTTTTATCTGATCGTCCGTTTGTTGGTCTTGGGAATTTTGAAGCGTTATTCGCATGCGAAAGTATTCTTGAACCTAATTCTTGTAGTGGGCTTGGTCGGCCTGATTTATTCTGGCGAGCAGTATTTAACACCATTCAATTTGTGATTCTTCAAGTTACTGGTATTGTATTTTTCTCACTCATAACAGCTTTGATCCTCAATCGTAATATTGTTGCTCGCGGTTTCTTCCGTAGTGTTTTCTTTTATCCAGTCTTGCTATCCCCAGTGGTGATTGCACTTATCTGGAAATGGATTTTGCAATTCGAAGGCGTGCTAAATTCCATTGTGAATATTTTTGGTGCTGAGAGTGTCCGCTGGTTATTAGATCCTAATTGGGCAATGTTCTGGGTCGTATTCGTCAGTGTTTGGGCAACGATGGGTTTCTACACACTTATCTTGCTGGCAGGTCTGCAATCAATCCCACCAGAATTATACGAAGCGAGTGCGATTGACGGCGCGAACTCATGGCATGATTTCCGCTTTGTTACCTTGCCGTTATTGATGCCAACGATGTTTGTCGTCTTGGTATTGTCGCTTATTCGAGCCGTACAGATGTTTGATCTGGTGTTTGTCTTGACAGGTGGGGGACCGGGTACGCGAACCCAACTGATGGTGCAATATATTTACACGACGGGCTTTTCCAATCAACAGCAACTATTTGGTCTATCGGCGGCGGCATCACTCTTGTTAGGGTTCACATTACTTATCCTAACATTGATCCAACTTCGTATCGGCAATAATTCGAGTCTGGCATAGGAGATAGATCATGACTACAGATCGTATGACACTTTCAAAATTCTTGTCGAACCGTAGCGGTGGCAAAGGCTATAACATCGGCGACATCATGACCTATGTCTATTTGACAGTAGGCACATTATTGATGTTCGGTCCAGTTTTGTGGCTGGTTGCATCATCATTTAAAAGTCAGGCTGCTTTAGTTGAATATCCACCACCATTGCTTCCATTCCAACAAGTTGAAGTGGATGTACCTGGTTACGATGAACCACTTCCCTTATTTGACGTTGAATTCGAAGATGGCACGACCCAAACCTTAGCACAAGTACGACGCGTCGGTATTGAAGCACAAATGATTGACCCTGATAATCCAGAAGGGGAAATAATTGCAGTCAATATCAACCAGCGTACAGAAATCCGCGAGATCAGATTATCTTGGGAAAACTATACGGACCCGCTGATTGAGCTGGACAACTTCGACTTCTTCACCTATTTACGCAATAGTGTGCTAGTAACAACCGTTGCCACAATGATTACACTCGTTATCAACAGTATGGCGGCGTTTGCACTCAGCAAATACAAGTTTAAAGGGCGCGACGCTATCTTTGTCTTGTTTATCTCGACCTTGATGATTCCGATTACCGTAATCCTTGTGCCTGTTTTCCTTGTCATTACAACTATTGGCTGGAAGAACAATCTTCTCGGTGTGATTATTCCGGGTGCGGCGACACCCACAGGCATCTTTTTGTTGCGTCAGTATATGCTCACCATTCCTGATGAACTGCTAGATTCAGCAAGAATCGATGGCGCAAGTGAGTGGCACATCTATTGGCGTATTGTGCTCCCATTGGCGCGCCCTGCGCTGGCAGTGCTTGCAATCTTCTCGGTTATGTGGCGTTGGAACGACTTCCTGTGGCCTCTCATCGTACTCAGCCAGAACGAATTGTTCACCTTACAAGTCGGGTTGAATGCGTTCCAAGGTGAGTTACAGATCCAGTGGCATTATGTACTAGCCATGACGGTGGTCACGCTGTTACCGATTACGTTGGTGTTTGCATTCTTGCAGCGGTTCATCACAACGGGTATTGCAACCACGGGTATGAAGTAGATAATTCAAAATATAAAAATTAATATAGAGTCGATGTTAGATCATTGACCAATTTTGGGGGCACACAGACGTGCCCTCTACAATTTCTATAATATTACTTACTTGAACGATTAGGATTGAAATATGCAAGGACATCAAGTTGTCGTCACTGCACCAGCAGAAGTCAGCGTTGAACCCTTTGATATACCCGAACCCGGATTAGGGCAGGTGCAACTCCGCGCCCTAACGTCTCTCATCAGTCCCGGTACAGAACGGGCATTTTTTCTCGCCCTCGATAATACTAATCCCACACATCCATTTTCACCCGGTTATAGTTACATCGGCGAAGTAACCCAAGTCGGTGACGGGGTGGATACACTTGCGGTTGGTGATAGAGTTGCGTGTACAGCACGGCATAAATCACACGTAGTGATGGATGCTGACGTATGCCTGAAAGTACCTGATAACGTTGCTGATGAAGATGCTTCATTCTTCAACTTACTCGCAATTGCAATGCAAGGTGTACGCAAAGCCCGCCTCGAAATGGGAGAGTCTGTAGTAGTACTAGGTGCTGGTATCATCGGGATGTTTGCAATGCGACTGGCACAATTATCTGGTGGATTGCCAGTCATTGGGGTTGATCTTGATCAAAAGCGGCTCGACCTTGCTAAAGAAATTGGTGCAGATGAAGTCGTTATGAGTGACGAAAATGTACAAACCACTGTGCGAGAGATTCTCGGAACAGATGGGGCTAATGTTGTCATCGAATTAACGGGTGCACCCCCTGTTGTTGTCACCGCATTCCAACTCGCCGCCGTAAAAGGGCGCGTTTCGCTGGTGGGTAGCACACGTGGCGATACCGAGAAAGTCAACTTCTATCGCGATGTGCATCGCAAAGGGCTGACTGTTATCGGTAGTCATGAATTTACACGCCCTCAATATGAAAATAGCCCGGGATATTGGACGCAAGTCAGTGAGCATAAAGTTTGTCTGGAGTTGTTAGCACGTGGTCGCGTCCAAACACAACCGTTAATCACACATCGTTATAACTGGCGGGAATTCCCGCAGGCGTATGACCGCCTTAAAAATTGGGATAAAGATGCATTGGGCATGGTCATTGATTGGGATTAAAAAACGCGTTTCACTAGTTGGTAGATAGTATCACTAGATAATTTGCCAAGAGATTGCGTTACACATTATACTCTCTGAATAGTCGGTATTCAGAGAGTATAAAATAGTGTCTACTCTTATCAATCCTAAACAACGTCTAGATATTCTGCCATTTGCTCCTCAGAAGAAAACATCGGATTTTGGTTGGTCATCGGTACAAGTCGAAGACTATAAATATTTACCGCCGAGCGACTTAAATTTACCCCCAATGACACATCATATTCTTGCATTCCACTATAAACCACCAACGGGATTGTTAAAGCATTATTGTGCCGATCAACATACGACATTGCAACTGAATCCAAGAGACATAACCTATGTGCCAGCATTCGCCGATAATGGATGGAAGTTCGCCAATAGTATGCCAAACTGCATGCACATTTTGATCGAACACCGCTTCCTCATGCAATTCGCGCTAGAAGCGTTTGATATTGATGTGACACGGATTCAATTTGTAGACACGCCACAAATTCAAGACAAACAACTCCAAGCGTTTGCCTTACTATTTCAAGCAGAAGTTGATAACGGGTGTCAAACCGGAGCGCTATACGTCGAATCATTGACAACTGCTTTAGCATCTTATCTCCTAACCTATTACACGACTTCTCAACTGCCAAAGCCATCGCATACATCCAACTTAAGTCATCAGCAACTTAAACAAACGCTTGATTACATTCATTCGCGTCTAAAATCTACAATTACACTCCAACAGCTAGCAGACAATATTCATTTGAGCACGTTTCATTTCTCAAGACAATTTAAGCAAGTGATGGGTGTATCGCCCTATCATTATTGGCAAAGAGTACGTCTAGAAGCGATCCAGAGGGAACTTATTCAACGCCCAAACGACCCCATTTACCAAATTGCTCAAGAATTTGGGTTCAACAGCCCTGCATATTTCACACAACAGTTCCGGCAGATGTTTGGTATTAGTCCAACCCAATATCGCCAACGGAACGCTTAGCGATGCAAATCGATTGCGCAATATAATGACAGAATCAAGCAATATCTTGATAACGCGGTTTGATAAACTTACTTATGATATAGTTTAAAATATTTATAAGGGTAATGACAATGACACTTACAGACATTAATAACACGAAGCTATTTTTAACCACTAAAGGCTCTGGCACACCAATTTTGTTGTTTCATGGCGGGCTTGGGTTAGATCATACATATTTGACACCGTATTTCGATAGCCTAACTGACAGTTATGAAGTCACATATTATGATCATCGGGGTAATGGTCGTTCAGAGCAACCTGATGACTATTCAACCTTAAATTTTGATGTGTTGTGTGACGATGCCAATGCAGTTCAAAAACACCTTGGGCATGATAAAGTCATCGTCATCGGGCATTCATATGGTGGGTTTGTTGCTCAGAAATACGCGATTAAATATGGTGACAACCTGAAAGGTTTAGTGTTGATTGATACTGTTCCTGCGTTTGACTATCAACCACAACCGAGCGGAACAGAGGAGCAACTCGCTGCATTTGGTGCGGCATTTACCCGCCCGATGGCAGATGATGCCGACTGGCGTAATACATGGACAACGCTTGTTCAGATGTATTTCAAGGATTATCAAGATAGTGTTGGTGATGCACTGGACAAAGCAACGCACTATGTTGCAGCGGCTTGGAACCAGGGGAGTGCGTTACTAGGGGAATTTAACACACTTGAAGATCTTGGTAGTATTAACGTTCCAGCTTTAGTTGTTGCAGGAGGACACGATTTCATCACACCGCCAGAATCTGGCGCAAGACGGATCGCATCAGCTATCTCTAATTCGACGATGCACGTCTTTGAAAACAGTGGACACTATCCGTTCATTGAAGAGCAAGATGCATTTTTCGCTGTTTTGCGCGACTGGCTAAAACAATTTGATTAAACTGTAGCAAGATCGAAATACAGAGGCGATGTCAAAATCGCCTCTGGTAATTATAATTAACATAACTCATAGCTCGCTCTCCAATCATTTTAGTGCCTAAAATCTACTCCTAAAGTTGTCTATTGCATCTAACTCAATTTATTTGTTCTTAGATACGAAATAACCGTTACAATATACTTAGGTTCTTTCGTCAATATGCAAAGGGAATTTGAATGAAGGCATTAATAACAGGTGGTGCAGGTTTTATCGGAGCACACGTTGCACAAGCGTGCCTCAACAATAACACTGAGGTTATTATTCTGGATGATTTAAGTGGAGGATTCGAGAATAATATCCCTGATGGGGCGCTTTTTGTCGCAGGTAGCATCACAGACCGTGACCTCATCGATAAACTGTTTGATGAGCATAAATTTGACTATGTCTATCATCTTGCCGCCTATGCAGCCGAAGGCTTATCCCATTTTATCCGGCACTATAATTATAGTAATAATGTGCTTGGTTCGATAAATCTAATCAACGCATCTGTTAATGCCGATACCGTGAAACGCTTTGTTTTTACCAGCTCAATTGCTGTGTATGGTGGAGCACCACCACCCATGACCGAAGACACAACCCCCAAACCAGAAGATCCTTATGGCATCGCTAAATATACTGTGGAGATGGACTTAGCTGTAGCGCATGAGATGTTTGGGCTAGAATATACTATTTTTCGCCCACACAATGTTTACGGTGAAAAACAGAATATTGGTGATCGTTATCGTAATGTTGTTGGGATCTTTATGAACCAAATTATGCAGAATCAGCAACTTACAATTTTCGGTGATGGTACACAAACCCGTGCCTTTAGTTATATTGGCGATATCGCTCCGTTAATTGCACAATCTGTAACGATGGATTCAACAGTTAACGAAATCTACAATATTGGCGCTGACAAACCGTACAGTGTACTTGAACTTGCTGAAGTTGTCGGGGAGATGTTTGGGGTATCACCCGACATCAACTTCTTACCAGCACGCAATGAAGTGGTGCATGCATATTCTTCTCATTCAAAAGCACAAGCAACATTCGGTAACTATGATATTACAACGTTACCCGATGGTATTGGGAAAATGGCGCAATGGGCAAAACAACAAGGTGCGCGACGCAGTACATTGTTTGAAGGTGTGGAGATACACAAAAACATGCCACCATCATGGAAAAAAGAACTCTTGGATACACAATAATCATGACATTATTAACAGTAAACTACATCACCAACAATTACGACTATATCCAAGTTGCATTGGCATCCATGTTCGAAAAAACCCAATCAGACATGATTGTGAATGTCATCATTAACGGCCCGACTGATGATCTCAGATTACAAAATCTAGCAACAGAATTTCCGCAAGCGAATATCATCCAAAATGACGAGATGTTAGGTTTTGTAGCGAATCATAATCGTGCAATGGAAACCTGTACAACACCTTATATTGCGTTATTGAATGATGACATTAGATTTGAAAACGATGCGCTGTCGATCTTAACGCAATACCTCGAACAACGTGAGCATGTTGGCGTTGTGGGCCCTCAATTATTAAACGACGATGGTACATTACAAGTGAGTTCTTATAGTGATCCTACTGTCTGGCGCATGGCGTATAAGATTAGTGGCTTGGCAAAATTAACGCGCCAAGATGGATGGTTACGTCCTATATTGCTTAAATTAGGTGTTGGTAAAGTCTTCAAAACAGATTCTTTACAAACCAATCACAATACGCGTGAGGTTGACATTATCAAAGGGGCATTTATGGTGACACGCCGTCCTGCCTATGAACAAGCGGGGATGATGGATGATGTCCTGACAATTTTATACGGAGAGGAAATCGAGTGGCATTATCGAATGCGTTTACATGGTTGGGTAAATGTTCTTGTTCCACAAGCAATTGTAACCCATTTTGGCAAAGGACAGATGTCCTTATCTATGACGGGTAAACGCCTTTTTGCAGATCGCAATGCTATTCTTAACTGGTTTTTAAAACATGGGACGCCACAAGAGGCGAAGCGAATCAGACAAATTATTATCGTGTCGCATTCCATTTATGCCACTTTTTGGTCAGCTTTTGATCAAGAGAAATCAAAAACACATCGAGAGATTGTCGACATGGCAAAACAATTTAATCGCGAACCATATACTGTACAAACGTCGAATTCTGCTACAACATCATAACTTTAGGGCAAAAGGTCATAGTATAATTCTTCATAAGTCTGCGCAACAACTTCAATTGTGTACTTGTCTTGAATTTCTTGTAATACATTTCTACCTTTTTGCCCTGCTATATCAGGATTCTCGATTACAGCTTTGATTGATTGTGCAAATCCATCAACATCTCCTACGTCCACATGATATGCCATCTCGTCAGACAGTAAGTCGACAAGCGTTGGGATACGGCTGGCAATAATCGGCAATCCACATGCCATTGCTTCTAATACGGCATTGGGTAGACCTTCGCTTGCAGATGGAAAAATGAAACCGTCCACAACTTGTAAATACTCCGGTATGTTATCAATATTTCCAAGAAAGATGACATGATCTTGCAAGTTATTATCGATAACTTGTTGTTTCAACATATCCTCAACACTATCGTGTTGATTTTTACCAGACCCTGCTAAATATAACTTACAATTAGGGTAATCGTGTATAATTTGTACTAACGCATCAATCGCAACATCAACGCGTTTACCGGATATTAATCGCCCTGAAAAGAAGAGGGCGACTTTATCTTTACCAATTGATAATTGACCCCGCAACACCTCGCGCGATTTAACATCAAGCGGGTGGAAAAGACCTACATCAACCCCATTAGGGATTTTATGTGCAATATTATCGAACCCCTCATTTTTAGCTTCTTCAACTAATGCATCCGATAGAACAATCAATGCACTTGCATATGATATTAAACGTCTCCATAGCCATTGTGGCAAAATATATCGACGTATAAATTTCGTATAAGATGATAGCGATTGTTGCGATGCCGAACGTGATAGATCACCGTTTGATGGAATTTTCATGACGGATGCTGTACGTGTCAATTTCCCTACAATTAATGTAGCTAGCCCAAGTGGCCCCATGCTATGGACATGCATCACGTCATAGTGCCGTGCATTAAATAGTAAGTAAATGAACATACGAAAAAACATCAATGCATTAGCGCGATGCCCTAAGCCAATAGGTGATAATCGGTGCACTGGAATTTCGTTAATGACATCATCAATTGGATACTCAGGGTGGATTCGTCGTGTAATGACTTGAACATGGTGTCCACGCTTAGCCAGTTGGTGGCTAAGGTGATTAGCTTGCATTTCTGCACCACCAACAATAGGTAGGTATCGATTTGTAATCATCGCAATTTTTAGGGGTTTTGGTGGTTGGGGCACAGCCTATCCTTTTAACTTTGTCTGAATTTGTATGCGATAGATGCCGACTACATCCTCAATATTCATTTCGGCACTTTTTATGTTATGGTAGTTAAGATGTGAATTGTAGTCAATTAAGTTATAAATTCACACAACAAGTTTAATGTCAGACACAAGCTAGATTAGGATTTTGATGGTTGAAAATGCAGCACCGAAGACCACAAATGAAAATACTGAAATCACCTATATACGGCCAAGAAAGGGTTGGATAGGGATTAATTGGCAAGAACTCTGGCACTTCCGTGAGTTGTTTGTCACATTGACGATACGTGATATCCAAGTTCGTTATAAACAAACTGTTATTGGCGCAGCTTGGGCAATCATCCAGCCATTGATGACTATGGTTGTATTCAGCTTATTTTTTGGTGGTTTAGCTCAAGTGCCGACAGACGATGGACTACCATATCCTATCTTCTCATATGCTGCGCTTGTTCCATGGCAATTTTTCGCTAATGGCTTGAATTTTTCATCGAATAGCATTATCGCCAATGCCAATATGATCAAAAAAATATATTTCCCACGCTTGATTATACCTGTATCAGCGATTTTATCAGGGTTAGTCGATTTTACACTCGCATTTATCGTATTACTGTTGATGATGCCACTGTTCGGTATCTTGCCCACGATTAATGTTATATTTTTGCCCTTTTTGTTAGGGCTTGTCATCATTACAACCTTGGGGCTGGGATTGTGGTTATCAGCGTTAAATGTGCAATTTCGTGATATTCGTTATGTAATCCCATTTCTTGTCCAGATTTTGCTATTTGTGTCCCCTGTTGCCTACCCAACATCGCTTATAGAAAATGAATTCTTGCAAGTATTATATAGCTTGAATCCAATGGTTGGTGTTATCAATGGGTTCCGTTGGGCGTTGTTAGGAACAGAAACATTATCGCTGGTCAGCTTAGGTATAGGAACAGCAACCGCCATCATTCTGTTGATAACAGGGATGTGGTATTTTAAACGAATGGAAAGATCATTTGCGGATGTTGTGTAAACATGGATAAAGATATAGCAATCGAAATCAACAATGTGTCAAAACAGTATTATGTTGGGCAGGTTCAACGTAGTTCGGGTTATCGAACAATGCGAGATGTCTTAACAGATGCAATGAAAAGCCCGTTTCAACGGGTTCGCAACATGGTTACAGGTCAAGCACAAAGTGCTGCAAACCTTACAGATAGTATCTGGGCATTAAAAGATGTGAACTTCTCCGTCAAAAAAGGAGAGGTAATCGGCATTATTGGACATAATGGTGCGGGCAAAAGTACCCTGCTTAAGATTTTATCGCGTATTACCGACCCGACAGAAGGTGAAATTGCCTATCGAGGTCGACTTGGGGCGTTATTAGAAGTCGGTACAGGCTTTCACCCTGAATTGACTGGACGTGAAAATATTTACCTGAATGGTGCAATTTTAGGAATGAAACGATCTGAGATTACTCATCAGTTTGATGAGATTGTCGCCTTTGCAGGGGTCGAACAATTTGTTGATACACCTGTGAAACATTATTCGAGCGGTATGTATGTGCGCCTTGCATTTGCTGTTGCTGCACATCTTGAACCTGAAATTTTGATTGTGGATGAAGTCTTGTCGGTAGGTGATGCTGCATTCCAAAAGCGTAGCCTCGGTAAGATGCAAGATGTCGCAGGATCAGGACGAACAGTATTATTTGTCAGCCATAACATGACGGCAATACAACATTTATGTAACCGTGTCGTTGTACTGAAAAATGGTCAAGTTGTAGACGATAATATACCATCTATTGCAATAAAGAAGTACTTGGAGGTTGGGTTGTCTCAATCATCAGGTAAACTAGATGAACGAAAGAATAGGGATGGTACAGGTGATTTTAAATTCACAAGTATTCGATTTGTTGAGCGAGGAACAAATAACCCAATTATCCAGTCTGGCAACGATATAGATATTCACATCCGTTGTACACTTAAAGATCGCGACTATATCAACAATTGCCATGTTGCACTCACGTTTACGGATATATATAACAATATATTGTTTGTCCTATCAACTACATTTCTCAATAAGCCTTTACGCTTGGATAACAACACAGAAATTGTATTTCAAGTTGATCGCTTACCCTTAATTGCAGGTCAATACAGCATCAAGGCATGGGGAGCTGTACAAATGGAAACAGCAGATCGTATTGAAGATGCTTTTAAACTAGAGGTACAAGAAGGTGATTTCTTTAATTCTGGTAAAACACCTAATGCCAACAGACATGGTTATATTTCAGTACCACATCTCGTAAAAATAAGAGAGCAGTCTAATTCATATGAACTTTAGAGAACGAACCAAAGCGTACTTATATCGTCGACTATACAAAAGAAACCGTGTTCATCGCCAGGCAAGGGTATGGTCTAATCAAGAATTGAGAAAATTTTCACATTTATTCACTGGTAAAATCATTAACGTTAGTGCAAAAGATGATTCAGATAAAAATGCTGACTACTATAAAAACTACTTCAGTAATGCGGATAAATATCATAAATCAAATTATAGTGAACAACAGGACTTACCCGACGAAATATTCATTGATTTGACTGCAGAACTCGATGAGCAGCTAGCGAAGGCTTATGATGTTGTATTTAATCACACAACACTAGAACATATTTTTGAAGTTGATAAAGCTATCGAAAATCTCTGTCAATTAAGTCGAGATATTGTCATTATTGTTGTACCTTTTATGCAACAAAGCCATGGTAGCGAATACTATGATGACTATTGGAGACTTACGCCACTTACGCTGCGTAAATTTCTAGAAAGATCTGGATTTTCTACTATATATGAAAGTGCAAATGATAAACACATGACATCTGTCTATCTTTTCATAATAGCTACTTGTCATACTGATAAATGGAAAAATAAGATCCCTTTCGTACGATTGTCGGATACTGGCGTAGGTAGTCAAGCTTTAACGAATTCGACATTATATAATTTTATTGAAAAATTTCTGAAACCATCTACTGATGAATAGTTATTCTACTTTAGATAATGTCGCCGTTGTGATACGAGCAAGTGGCGAGCGAACCGAACAATTATGCAAGTCTCTGCTCGAAGATGTGATTCCTACACAAAATATTGTTGTGATCCATGAGTCACCGTTTAGCCATGCGGTTTTGCGTACTTGCGAAATTGGATTAAGCTATGATTTACCATGGACATTAGCCGTTGATGCTGATGTACTGGTTGACCCTGTAAAAATAGTTGAGTTCATTACATTAGCAGGGCAAATGGATACCTCAATATTTAAGTTTAATCCACGTATCATTGATAAGTTACTTTACATGAAACGTCTAGCAGGAGTCCACTTGTATCGAACACACTTGCTTGCTATAGCGATGGATCATATTGGTTCTGAATCATTTACAATAAGACCCGAATCATACCTAGCTCATCAAATGGCTGAAATTGGTCATCACTATCAAACAGTTGATGTAGTTGTTGGATTGCACGACTTCGAACAATATTATCGAGATTTATTTCGGACACTTATGACACACTCGATACGTCATCCAATGTATCTTCGTCTTCTGTATCCTTTTTGGCAAGAACTCGCTAGTCAAGATGATGACTATCGTGTTGTTCTCTGGGCATATCAAACCACAAATTTGTTTTCTGTAGACGCAAAGTTAGATGCGCGTGAATTCTTGGATAATATGGATGACATTTTAACTTTTTTAGGATTATCTGAAAAATCATCGTACATTGACAATATTACAAGCCAGACCACACATGAAAAAGTTACCGACTTATCGCAAGATAAACGACTATTAAACTATACACAGAACTTGGAAAAAATTCGGGCAAATCCGCGTCGTTCACCTAAATATTGGTTATTTCGTGCTGGTGGAGGTATGAAAGAGATTGGAGCATATATTCAAAAGCGGGCCAGTCAATTTTAGGGATAAGCAAATGCGTCTTACACTTTTTCTACCACGATTCTATGGGTTACATACATTTGACGAAAAAGGCACAGTTTCACGAGAAGTTGCGATTTATAATGAATTGCATAAACGGGGAATGGAAATACATTTCATTACGTATGGTAAAAATGACCTAGAATATCAATCACAACTGCCACATATTCATATTCATACAAACCGACTTATGCCCGATGGACGAATTTATCCACGCCTTATCCCCTTGCTTCATGCACCTGTTTTCATGAAGACAGATGTTATCAAAACTCACCAAATGCTTGGTGCAAAATTTGCTATTCAAGCAGGTCAGATTTATCGTAAGCCTGTTATTTGTAGGCAAGGTTTCATGTGGTCTTCCAATGAAGCAAGTCTCTATAATGAAGATTTGGATCATCCAAGAGTAAAATATGTTATGCAAGCTGAAGAAAAGGTCTGGTCGCGGTCTGCACACATTATGGTGTCCTCATATGAGATGAAAACTAATATTCTTACACGTATTCCAGAAGTATCTGATAAATTAACTGTCATCCCTAATAATATTGATGAAACTCTATTTTTGCCTGTATCTACCGAAAAACGCTATGATTTAATCTTTGTGGGTCGATTGAGTAGTGAAAAGAATCTCTTTGCTCTATTAGATGCTGTAAAACAATTAGATGATGTTTCGATGCTACTTATAGGTGATGGGCCACAGAAGTCTGAAATTCGCACCCGTATAACAGAAATCGGTGATCGTGTCGAACACCGCGAAAAAGTTCCAAACGACGAATTACCTGAACTCTACAACCAAGCCAGAGCATCTATACTTCCATCTTTGTTTGAAGGTATGCCAAAAGTTCTGTTAGAAGCGATGTCATGTGGTGTACCTGTTATCGGGACCGATGTTAGGGGTATACGCGAAGTCATCCAACACCAGAGTAATGGATGGTTAAGCGAAGGCACTGATGCCGATGCTCTAAAAGTGGCGATTGAGACTGTACTAGGCGATCAAGAATTACAAGATCGTTTGGGAGTAAACGCACGCCAGACTATCCTTGACAACTATTCACTAAGCAAGTTAGCAGAAAAAGAACATGCATTGATACAAGATGTCGTAGCAAGAGCAAAACACACGATATAAAACACTATATTAGGGGATTTTGGCGAAAACAAATTCGTTATTACCCGAATCATTGACTGTTTTTAGTTTTGTCATTCGAGTTTTGACTATCAACAAAATGAGAGATTATGCGAATAACAATTGTAATAGGGCAGATGCGTTTGGGGGGTACAGAACGAGTTGTCTCCATTTTGTGTCAACAAATGATTGAACGTGGTGATGAAGTCGTCCTCATCAACCTCAGTCATAAACGAACGAACTTTTATAATTTGCACCCTGCCGTCCAACAGATTAGCTTAGATCTGGAAAACACTGCATCAAATCGCATAGAAACTCTAAGGAATGTCACACGACGCATACAGTATGTTCGCCGATCGATCCAAGAAGTAAATGCAGATATTGTTATCTCGTTTACAGATAAGATCAATATTATTACTCTCTTTGCCAATGCTGGATTAAAATACCCTCACATTATCTCGGTTCGCGCTCACCCAACTTTAAATCGTATACTCTTGCGAATCGCAACATGGTTAATGTACCCAACAGCTAGCTCCATTGTGAGTGTCAGTAGAGGTGTTGACCTCTGGTATAAATACATTAAATCATCTAAACGATTTGTAATAGGCAATCCTGTCCAAGAGGATTTTCTAAATCAAGTACCCACTACAATCACTGAGTACTCTCAATTTCGTATTGTATCACTTGGACGCCTCGGGGCTGAAAAAAATCATGCGCTACTTATTCGTGCATTTGCAAAAGTTGCTCACCAATTCCCACAATGGCATGTCTACATCTATGGAGATGGTGAAGAATACACTACATTGCAAACATTAATAGAATCATTGGATCTAGCTAAGCAGGTGGTTTTGCATCAACCTGTAACAGATGTGATGCCTGTTCTACTCAATGCATCAATTTATGTTCAACCGTCTAATTCAGAAGGTTTCCCGAATGCAGTCCTTGAAGCAATGGCATGTAATCTACCGGTAATTGTTACCGACTATCTAGGTGATCCTCGGGATTTTTTAACACACGAGGAAACTGGCTTGATTGTTCCGCTTAACAATATTGATGCAATGGCGGACGCACTAACGGACTTAATAACAAATCCAGAAAAACGTGAAAGACTAGGACAAACAGCAGGATACGTACGTGAGGCATTCTCAACCCAAGGAATTATCGAGCAGTGGTATGATGTTATCAAATCTGTAATCAAAGAGAGATAAGCTATGTGTGGTATTTGTGGTGTCTGGTATTTCGATCGGTCACGGTCAGTTGCCCATCAAATTTTATCAAATATGACAGACTCAATTATTCATCGTGGACCAGATGAAGATGGTTTTTACATCGAAAAGAATATTGGGCTTGGTTTTCGTCGGCTAAGCATAATTGATGTTGCAGGTAGCCATCAACCGATGAGTAATGAAGATCAAAAAATACAATTAGTCTTTAATGGCGAAATCTACAACTATCAAGATTTGCAGAAGAAACTACAAGATAACCATACGTTTGTTACAAAAGGTGATACCGAGACAATCGTTCATGCTTATGAAGAATATGGGGTTGAATGCTTTACACACCTGCGTGGGATGTTTGGGTTGGCTATCTGGAATGAGCGTGAACAACGGTTGGTCGCTGGAGTTGATCGCTTTGGAAAGAAACCATTTTACTATTGGCATGATGACGAAAAAATAATCTTCGGCAGTGAACTGAAGTGTATTCTACAACACCCCGACCTTCAAAAAGAAATTGATCTAGATGCACTAGATGATTACCTGACTTATGGATATATCTCTGCGCCACGTAGTATTTTGAAACATGTTAGCAAACTACCTGCTGGACACCGTATGATAGTCAACGCTAATGGCGACATAACAGTTGAGTCATACTGGCATCCACATTTCTGCATGCCCAATGAATACGACAATCGCCCCTTGCCAGAGCTAGCGGAAGAACTCCGGCATTTACTAATGGAAGCTGTGAAAATTCGTATGATTAGTGATGTTCCACTTGGTGCATTTCTCAGTGGTGGCGTAGATAGTAGTGCAGTCGTCGCATTAATGAGCTTGCAAAGTGATCGACCTATCAAGACATTTTCGATAGGATTTGAAGAGAGTGGATTTGATGAGAGTAATTACGCACAACTCATTGCCGATCGTTACAATACTGACCATACACGTCATGTGGTTACATCAGACTTAGAAGAGATTCTACCTAAGATTATCAAACAATATGATGAGCCTTTTCTAGATTATTCGAGCATCCCGACGACCTATGTATCGATGATTGCACGTCAACATGTTACTGTTGCACTTGGCGGGGACGGTGGAGATGAAGTTTTTGGTGGGTACAATCGGTATCGTTATGGTTTCCGCCATCAATTTCTTCAATCTGTTATTCCTAAATTTGCACGTCCAATGGTATCTGCAATTGGTGAGAAATTACCCACTTTTGTAAAAGGTCATGCTTTTATTCGTGGCGTAGATAAAGACATGATGCACTGGTTGGAATATGCAGTAGCTTTCCATGCTAGTGAACGACGTGAACTCTATACGAACAAATCGCCTAACCTAGTAGCTGAAGGATTCCACCGAGATTTACTATCTCCAACCAGTAACCATGACATGTTATCACGTTTTCAATATCAAGATATGAACTTTTATCTACCATACGACATTCTAGTAAAGGTAGACCGAGCCAGCATGCTGAACTCGCTTGAAGTCCGTGCACCACTCCTCGATTATGTATTATTCGAGTTTATGGCAAAAGTTCCACCGAAATATAAAATGTCGAAAACAGGTAGCAAGATACTCCTTAAAGAAGCAGTGAAAGATCTTGTCCCAAATGACATTCTATATCGAACAAAACAGGGATTTAACTCCCCTATGGAATACTGGTTGCGTGATTCACTGGCGCCGCTTATGCAAGATAACTTGCTGGATAAAACGGCACAAGAACGTGGACTCTTTGAACACGCCTATGTTTCCAATCTAGTTCAACAACATATAGAGGGTAGAGCCGATCATAAATGGAAACTATGGGCTTTACTATCATTTGAACTATGGGCGAGAACATATTTAGACACATAAAATTGCGCATTTCGCAAAATAAAATGTTCATTTAAACATATAAATTGTGCGTTTGTTTGCACTTGACGACAAAGTGCGTAACAATAACCTGCATATAGTTAAATGATGGAGGGAGACTCGTGAAAAAAACACGCAGTTTCTTAGAACAACAGGGATTGCCATCAGGCGATCAATATGACTTACCCACATCAACGAAACGCTTCCCCGACGGAGCGCAGTACCGCATTGAAATTCCAAGTGTGGAAGGACCTCGTGCATTACAAGCCGTCGTAGACGCAACGCAAACATATGGTGTCAAAATTCAACGTGTCTCACAAGGCAGCGGTATCTGGATGCTGACAGATGACGAAATTCGTGAGATGGTCACTATCGGTGCAGAGCACCAGATTGAGGTCAGCTTATTTGTTGGACCTCGTGCCGGATGGGGGACAGGCGCACAAGTCAAAGCATCAGCTGGGAAGAATCTGGGTGCACGGTTACGTGGTATGGATGAAGTGGTTTATGCCACCGAAGATGCGATTCGCGCTTGTGAGTTGGGGATTCGATCAATTTTGGTTGCTGACGAGGGGCAATTATGGTTGATCAACGAGATGAAAAAATCAGGCAAACTACCCAATGATCTCGTCTGTAAAATCTCGGTACAAATGGGAGCAGCCAACCCAATTTCAATTCGCCTAGTCGAACAACTGGGCGCAGGAACATACAACGTACCAACTGACTTGACCTTACCACAGATAGCTGCTATTCGCTCAGTCGTTGATTTACCGTTGGATATGTATGTCGAAGTCCCTGATGATTTTGGTGGGTTTATTCGTCATTACGAAGTGCCAGAACTGATTCGGATTGCATCGCCCATTTATGTAAAGTTGGGTTTACGCAACGCACCCAATATTTATCCTTCAGGATTACATATCGAAGATACCGCAATTAAGCTTGCAAAAGAACGTGTGCATCGAGCGGCGTTGGTACAAGGCATTATTGACCGTTATGGACCGGATGCTGTTATGTCGGATGTTGGTGCAAGTGATCTAGGTATACCCGTAAAAGGAGACTAAACATGAAAATTACAACTGTCACACCGATGGTCATGGGCACACCGTGGCGCAATTTGTTATATATCAAAGTCGAAACTGATGAGGGTTTAGTCGGATGGGGTGAGGCGCGTCCGCTGAATCGTGTTGATGCTGTAAAAGGGTATCTTGCCGAAGCTGTTCCACGCTATGTGGAAGGGCATGATCCATTTAATATCGAAGATTTGACATATCGCATGATGCGCGAAGATTATGGTCGGGCTGGTGAAATTGTCATGACAGGGATTGCTCTGGTCGAAATGGCATGTTGGGATATCGTCGGGCAAGCTCTTGAACAACCTGTCTATAGGTTGATGGGTGGGGCAGTCCGAGACAAAATTAAAGCATATGCAAACGGGTGGTATCGAGTTGAACGAACACCCGAAGCATGGCATCAAGCTGCCAAAGACGTCGTTGATAAAGGGTATCGTGCATTAAAATTTGATCCTTTTGGTAACGGCTTTTATGAGCTAACGCGCGAAGAGAAAAATAAGTCAATCGCTTTAGTCGAAGCAGTGCATGATGCTGTCGGACCAGATGTTGAGCTATTGATTGAAATGCACGGTCGCTTTAACCCTGTCACTGCAACAGAAATGATCCGTGATTTAGCTAAATTCCGTCCAGCATGGGTGGAAGAACCTGTACCACCAGAAAATCTAAGAGCCTTACGAGATGTGCGCGAAGTCGCAATGCAGTTAGGGGTTCCAGTAGCGACAGGTGAGCGCATTCATACACCATATGAATTCCGTGAATTATTTGAATTACAAGCAACTGATATTATTCAGACCGATATTACGCACTTCGGCGGTATCTTGAATATGAAGAAGCTCGCAGGTACAGCCGAGACATATTATGTACTTGTCGCACCGCATAATGTTGGCGGTCCCTGTTCAACGATGGCATCAATTCACCTCGCGGCATGTACCACTAATTTCAAGATTCAAGAATACTTCAATGATTTCGCAGACCCTCATGTTAAAGAGTCTGCCAATGGTGTACCAGAAGTGATTGATGGGTACTTTGCATTACCAGATAAACCCGGTTTAGGTATTACGATTAACGAAGATGTGATTAAAGCGCATCCACCAGAGTCTGTACACTTTAACCTGTATGCCGAAGATTGGCATCGCCGTGATGTCGTCGATTAAGATTTGATATCCGCACCACAAGATTGACGAATAACCAATTCAGTCGGGGTCATGATATGCAAATTGACCTCGTCTGGATTTTGAATATGGCGTACGACTCGCTCGGCAGCTAATTCCCCAAGTAACGATTTATGGACATTGACCGTTGTTAAAGGTGGGAAGGTAAACGATGAATCTGGAATATTGTCAAATCCAGTCACACCGATATCATCAGGGACACGATAACCGTTCTGCTGTAGCCATCGCATTGCACCAATCGCGAGACGGTCTGATGCACATACAATCACATCGGGTTTGAGGTCTTGTTCCATCAGTAATTGCGCGCCTTTTTCACCGAGGTCAGGTGTCCACCCCGACGATGCTGGTTCTAATATTTTGTGCAGTGCTTGATCCCCAACCATCTCAAATGTATCGACCCCGCGACAGAATCCAGTGTAACGGTCATCGGCGTATCCAGAGATATAACCGGGGCGCTGATACCCTAAACTGTGCAGGTGCCCAACCATGTCATAAATACCCTGTCTACCATTGAACGCAATCAGTTCTCCATCAACACCATATACATCAGTAATTGTTACTATCGGAGCAAAATTTTCACGGAGATAGCGGATACTCTCATCACGGGTTGTTCCCATGAGTATGATCCCTTTAACATCGAAAGTTTCAATCAACTCACGAGCTTGTTCTGCCGTTTGAACATCATGAAATGTCTTGATGTAGGCGACATGATACCCCAATTTACCCAAGGTTTTATCGCTCCCTTGTAAAACAAGGTTATAGAAGGGGTCACTATATTTATCAATGCGCGATGCCAATAAGATACCAACTTGTTGGAGTTGTGTCGAAGCTGAACGCACTGGTTGTGCACCACCATAATGTCGTTCAATAAGACCTGCGTTTGCGAGTTCTTGAAAATCTCGGCGTATCGTCGCTTCGGAAACCTCAAATCTTTGGGCAAGTTGCTTGGTAGACAGCATCTCTTTGGATGTGTTGTTTTGCACAAGTGTAAGAATTTGGGTGTGGCGATCTGACTTTTTCATAAGATTTATCTGCTTGTTTAAATATGTATTTTAAAAAATAGTATCTATTTTGAACATCATATCCTTATCATACTCGATTTTGTGCAATTTGTGTAAATTTAATGCGTGTTTTTGCTTGACATGTTGCGCGTTTATTGTTAAAGTACGCAAAATGATTTGTTCAAAATTGCTTTTTTAGCATTACGAGAGATTTTTTTCTAAAGAGTACCTAGTCCTCTCGAACATTAGAACGAATCCATGCTATATCTTGTTGATAATTGTGCAACTGTACAAGAAAACATGTTAGCGAGGATATTATGCCCCTAAAAATTGCTATGATCGGTGCTGGTTCAGTTGGATTCACCCGTCGTATTATGATGGATCTGCTTACTGTACCTGAATTTGCCGATACCCATTTTGCACTAATGGACATCTCTGAACAAAATTTGAGCATGGTATCGCAATTATGCGACCGTGACATTAAAGCCAATGGTCTACCTGCCACAGTCTCCTCAACACTTGATCGTCGTGAAGCGATTAAAGATGCTGACTATGTCATCTGTATGATTCGTCAGGGTGGGTTAGACGCATTTAAACTTGATATTGATATTCCTCTTAAATACGGCGTTGACCAATGTGTAGGCGATACAATTTGTGCTGGTGGCATTATGTATGCACAACGCACCATTCCGGTATTGCTCGATATCTGTAAAGACATCCGCGAATTAGCCAAGCCTGACGCATTGTTCCTCAATTACTCGAATCCAATGGCGATGAATACATGGGCATGTAACAAATATGGTGGTGTGAATACCATCGGTCTATGCCACGGTATTCAACATGGGCACGAGCAAATCGCGGAGTGCATTGAACTCTGGGCGAAAAAAGAAGGCATGATTGGTGATGATGAAAGCGTAACGCTCGACGATGTCGATATTATCTGCGCGGGTATTAATCATCAAACTTGGTATATCAAAATCCAATGGCGTGGCATGGATATGGTGCCGAAGATGTTGGAGCTATTTGAAGCCCATCCTGTCTTCCGTGAACAAGAAAAAGTCCGTATTGATGTCCTCCGACGCTTCGGATATTACTCAACCGAATCCAATGGACACTTGAGTGAGTATGTTCCGTGGTATCGTAAGCGCGTTGATGAAATCAAAGATTGGATTGACCTCAGCCACTGGATTCACGGTGAAACCGGTGGGTATCTGCGCGTTTGTACCGAAGGGCGTAACTGGTTTGAAACGGATTTCCCGAACTGGTTAGCAGAAGAGCCACCTAAAATTGCAGATCAAAAACGTAGCCTCGAACATGGTTCGTACATTATTGAAGGGCTGGAAACTGGACGTATCTACCGTGGACATTTCAACATCGTCAATCAGGGGCATATCACCAATTTACCTGATGGCTGTGTGATTGAAATCCCCGGATATGTCGATCATAACGGCATCAATATGCCAGTTGTTGGTGATTTACCGATGGCGACCGCAGCAACATGTTCCGCAAGTGTCCGTGTTCAACAGATGGGTATGGAAGCAGCAGTCCACGGTGATGTGACATTACTCAAACAAGCCATGCTTCACGATCCATTAACCGCTGCTGTCTGTAATACCGAAGAAATCTGGCAAATGGCAGATGAACTATTAGTCGCACAAGCCGAGTGGTTGCCAAATTATGCGACCGAAGAAATTGAAGCAGCACGACAACGTCTCGCTGACCACGAAGCCAACGGTACACGCGTTAAATTGTTAGATACAGAAGGTGCTGCAAGATTGCACACCCGTACTGTTGAAGAAATTGCAAAGGATAGAGCGGCGCAAGAAACTGCCCGCACATCCGACAAAGGTTAATGCAAGTCCAGCGCGTTAGCCCCTGCTGAAGTGACACACAAAAGAGCCTCCATAAATCTTTTGAAATCAGGGGCTGGCAACGCTGTTTTAAAATATGCAAATTTTTGAGAGTTGCGTTACACTAATTATAGGGTTTAATAATCTTATGTAACGCTATAAAGAGATTTATTGTAAAAATAGAGAGATCGTTTATGACAACCAACACTGGTGCCGAACCGATTTTAGAAGTTAAAAACTTAAAAACTCACTTCTTCCTCGAAAAAGGGGTTGTCCAAGCTGTAAAAGGCGTGAGCTTCACCCTACAAAACAAACAAACCCTCGGTATTGTGGGGGAGAGTGGTTGTGGCAAAAGTGTTACCGCACGTTCGATTATGCGATTGATAAAATCCCCTCCCGGACAAATTGTTGATGGCGAGATTATATTCCGCCGTCAAAAACGTCGTGCCGAAACAATCGATATTGCAAGACTCGACCCGAAAGGTCCTGAAATGCGGAGTATTCGCGGTGGCGAAATCTCGATGATTTTTCAGGAGCCAATGACTTCACTAAACCCACTATATACCGTAGGGCATCAAATTGCTGAGGTCGTACAACTGCATCAGGGTCTAACACAAAAAGAATCGATCAAAGTTGCAATTGATATGCTCGATAAAGTCCGCATCGCCGACCCACATGAGCGCGTCAACCAATATCCGCATCAAATGAGTGGTGGTATGCGTCAGCGTGTTATGATCGCGCTTGCATTATCTTGTAACCCGTCGATTCTAGTGGCAGATGAACCTACCACGGCACTGGATGTAACAATTCAGGCGCAAATTATTGACCTGATGGAACAATTGCAAGAAGACTTCGGTTCGTCCATTATTATTATTACGCATAACCTCGGTGTCGTCTCTCAAATGTCCGATTATGTTGCAGTGATGTACTTCGGACGCGTGGTGGAATATGGCACAACTGTGGATATTTTCCGCAATCCAAAACATCCGTATACCGAAGGTCTAATTAAGTCGATCCCTGTATTAGGACAGCGCAAAGAAATCCTCGTACCCATTACAGGTATGGTGCCAAATGCAACTGATGAAATTAAAGGGTGTGCATTTGCTGATCGTTGTCCACATGTGATGCCGAAATGTCGTGAACATCTCCCCGTAGATATTACGATTGAAGGCGAACACAAGGTCGCCTGCTGGTTGTATGAAGACCAGCTTGAAAAAACTAGTGAGGTAACCTGAGAGAGTCTCAGGATAATAAAAACTCAATTTAAAATGTATTTTTAAGGAGATTACTTGATGAAATATCGTCTTTTTCTTATTCTAGCGCTCGTCTTGACAACCGTTTTGGTATCTGCTCAAGATGTTGCTGAGCCAATCCCTTATCCAGAGGGACAAGCTATCGGCGGTGTTGAAATTCAAACATTCGCAATCGACGAAATTTTGTACTACGGTGCGTTGGATAGCTACAACGAACCTGACTGGATCGCTGAACTCGTTGCAGCTGGTGAACTACCTCCAGTTGAAGAACGTCTTCCAGAAAATCCACAAGTTATTCGTGCAGATTTCATGTCTACAGGTATCGGTGAATACGGCGGTGTCTGGCGTGGTTTCTCTGGTATTCCAACCGAAGGCTGGAACTTGTGTGCAGGTCAAACACAAGGTTGGTATGGTATCAACGCAATTTATAGTGAAGCGTTGTTGGAATCTGGCCCTGCATTCTTGCGTAATGATGCATCCGAACCACTTCCAAACCTTGCTACAGACTGGGAATGGTCAGAAGATGGTATGCAACTAACCATGAACTTGATTCGAGGCGCAAAATGGTCTGATGGTGACGACTTCAATGCTGATGATGTCATGTTCACATGGGAACATATCATCCAAGATGAAAACGTCAACTCATGGACAAACCCAACATCATGGCAAATTGACGGTGAACCAATCACCCTAGAAAAAGTTGATGATGACACAATTTTGTGGACATTCCCTGTTTCACGTCCAGTACAAAAATTCTTCGACATGGACTTCCTCAGCTTCACCATGTGTCCAGAACATGTTTATGCACCAATGCACCCTGCATTCAACGAAGATAGTGACTACCAAACATTCGAAACCTTCCAAGTACAAGATGATCTTCCAGTTGTCAGTATGGGACCATGGGTCGCAGTTGAATATCGTATTGACGAATTCATGGTAATGCGTCGTAACCCTTACTTCTGGAAAGTCGATGAAGCTGGTAACCAACTACCATACATAAACGAAGTCACCTGGGAAAAAGGTCCAGATGGTATCGGTCGTACCCTCGGTACACTCGCTGGTTCAATCGATCATACTAACCTCGAAAACCCACAAACTTATGTAGAAGCTGTAACACGCTCTCAAGAAGATGACGCACACTTCTATATCGAGTGGGGTCCAGAAACATTGCTCTATAACTTGAACCTCAACCTCTCAACAAGCCTTGGTGTTGAAACAGATCGTGATGTAGCTCTTCGTGAACTATTCCGTACATTCGAATTCCGCCGTGCATTGCAACACGCTGTTGACGGCGACGGTCTAGGACAAACATTGGTACGTGGTCCATTCACCCGCGCATTCTCTGGCGGTATGGCTCCTGGTTCCGCATACTATGATATTGATTCCGCTGTTTACTATCCAACTTCAGTCGAAAGTGCTACTGCAATTCTTGCTGAACTCGGTTTCGAAGATACCGATGGTGATGGTGTTCTTAACTGGACAGACGGCCCACTTGCAGGTGAAAACTTGGTACTTTCAGTAATCCATGCACAAGCAGATGCAGCAACTGGTTCATTGGCAGAAGGCCTCGTCCTCTTGTTAAACGACATTGGTATTCAATTGAACCTCAGCCCATTGCAAGGTCCTGCATATGACGATGCAGTTGATAGCGGTACATGGGAACTTGCTGTAGACCGTATCGGTCAAGCATACACAACCCCATTCACCCGTTGTACAGAATTGGCACCAATCACCAACTTGCAACCAGAATGGCATCGCGAAGGTGCAGAACCTCGTGAATTGCTCGACTTTGAAGTAGAAATGATTGATATTATTAATGAATTCTGCCTCGAGCCAGACTTTGACGCTCGTAAAGAATTGATTTCACGCTACAACCGTCTCTACACCGAAAATATCTACACTGTCGGTCTGATCGTAAGCCGTTTCGGTCTAGCACTTGCAGAACGTTTCGAAAATGTTCCAGTCGGTACCCCTCCATTCTTCTTCGAATGGACATGGAGTGCTGTCATGGGTCACCAAGTTTGGGTAGCAGAAGAAAATCGTCTTGACGAAATTCTTCCAGGTGTTATCCCAACTTACGGCGATATGGAATAGTCCATTCGTTAACAATCAATTCTGAAATACCCCGTGGGGGAGGGTGTGGCAACCCTCCCCTACAATCATTCAAACCTTGCAATATCTTGTGTTGTAAATCCGTGTGTTGATGTAAATGATGTGGCTTTCATCGACAAACACCGGGGGGAATAATTATGATTCGTTTTTTGATTCAGCGTTTTTTTTCAGCTATTGTCGTTTTGTTAATTGTGTCAGCGGTATCCTTCTTCATCATTCAACTACCACCCGGCGATTTTGCGGATGTTTATGAAAACCAGTTGATTAACCAAGGTGGGCAGGATGCCGAGGAAGCTCGTAGGCAAGCTGATATCTTCCGCGATCGCTATGGGCTTAATGATCCGATCCCAGTTCAATATGTTAGTTGGATTTCGGGCATTGTCTTTCGCGGAGAATTTGGGTTTTCATTTGCGTATAAAAAAGATGTTGGTGAGTTAATCGCCGAACGCTTACCCCGCACTATTGGGATCGCTTTAGCAGCACATGCGATTTCTTCATTTATAGGAATTTTCCTCGGAATTTATGTCGCCAATCGACAGTATAGCGCTGCAGATAATGCGGCGGCGGCATTCGCATTTATTGCGACTTCTATACCGAGGTTCTCTTTGGCGTTAATCATCATATATATATTAGCCTTCGGGTTGGGGCAGGAGAGTGTCAGTTCGCTCTTTTCACCGGAGTACCGATTAGCCCCGTGGTCGGTTGATAAAGTCATCGACTTAATTAAACATATTTGGCCTGTGATCTTCATCGCTGGTTTTGGTGGTGTGGCACGTAACTTACGTGTGATGCGTGGTAACTTGCTTGATGTATTAAATGAGCAATATGTGACCACCGCCCGTAGTAAGGGACTCCAAGAGAAGTCTGTATTAAATCGCCATGCTGTACCAAACGCACTACATCCAATTTTGGCTTACCAAGGAACAGTACTTCCTTACATGTTACAGGGTGAGCTAGAGGCAGCGATTGTACTGGGTATCCCAACACTCGCGCCGATGTTTTATGCAGCATTACTGAACCAAGACATTTACATTTCCGGTAGTTTCCTCGTCATTTATGGCGCATTACTTGTGTTGGGTAACATCATTGCTGATTTATCGTTGGCGATCCTTGACCCACGTATTCGTTACAGCTAGAGGAGAGGGACAACAATCATGCAAGAAATCTACACATACGACGACTATCCCGAAGCTGACGATATAAAGGAAGAATCGGAAAAACACGAGTCTTATTTGCAATTAGTTTGGCAACGCTTCCGTCGCAGTAAACCTGCGATTGCGGGTGGTATGATGGTCATCACACTAGTTGTGATGGCGATCTTTGCGGAATTTTTCTCGCCTAATGATTTTAATCGAACCGCGATGGGGGACTCGTATATTCCACCGAGTGTCGTTCGCTTTTTTGATGACGAAGGCAATTTCTCGCCACGCCCATTTGTCTATAACCTGACCGTTGAACTCGACCCTGTGACCTTCCAATCGCGGTGGACAGAAGATACCAGCCAGAAATACTACATTCAGTTTTTCATTGAAGGTTGGGAATATCAGTTGCTGGGGCTTTTTGATACGAATATTCACCTCTTTGGTGTTGAAGAAGGTGGGCAACTTTACCTTTTAGGAACAGACCGTTTTGGTCGTGACTTGTTTGGTCGGGCAGCGTTAGCGGGACGGGTCTCGTTATCCTTGAGTGTCTTCGCAGCGTTTGTTGCGGTGGTCGTCGGGTCAACTGTTGGTGTGGTCTCGGGTTATTATGGTGGCAATATTGACAATGTGATTCAACGCTTCATCGAAGTCATCATGTCGTTCCCTGAATTGCCGCTATGGATGGCGTTAGCCGCCGTCGTACCAAAGACATGGTCATCGGGGCAAATATTCCTCGTAATGGCGTTAATCTTCCCGCTTTTGAGGTGGGCGGTTCTCGCTCGTGAAGTAAGGGGGAAAGTCCTGTCTCTCAGGCAGACCGACTTTATTCTAGCAGCGAAAGAACAAGGGGCATCTGATGCGCGGATTATCATGCGTCATTTATTCCCCAATACGCTCAGTCATGTGATTGTGATCTTATCGCTACTGATACCGGATATTATTCTCGCGGAAGCGTTCTTAAGTTTCCTTGGTATTGGTATTCAAGAACCGTTGACTAGTTGGGGTTTCTTGATGCGTAATGCACAAAACTTAGAGACCCTCGGACAAAACACGTGGATTCTGACGCCGGTTGCCTTCATCATTGTGGCAGTACTTGGTCTGAACTTCCTCGGCGACGGTTTACGCGATGCGGCAGACCCTTATTCCAACCTGTAAAAGAGAGCAATCGACACATGACGAACATGCAAAATGACAACAATTTGATTCTAAAAGTCAATGATCTTAAGATGCACTTTCCGTTACGCCGCGGGTTGCTCCAGCGTGTGGTAGGAACAATCAAAGCCGTTGACGGTATTTCCTTCGAGCTACATGAAAACGAAGTGATGGGGCTTGTCGGCGAGAGTGGTTGTGGTAAAACCACGGTTGGACGCACATTGCTCCGGCTCTATGATCCAACTGATGGCGAAGTAATGTTCCATAAAGAAGATGGTGACTGGGTTGATGTCGCTAAGGTCAATAACAAACAAATGAAAGAACTCCGCAAAGAAATGCGGATGATCTTCCAAGACCCGTTTAGTTCGCTCAATCCGCGCCTGACAGTCAAAGATATTATTGCCGAACCACTGGTGATCCATAACTCGGCATCAGGTTCTGCCTTGCAAGACCGCGTTGCCGAACTGATGTCCGCTGTTGGGTTGAATCCGTCATATATGGGGCGCTATCCACATGAATTTTCTGGTGGGCAACGTCAGCGTATTGGTGTAGCAAGAACGCTTGCACTCAATCCACGTCTAATTGTCGCAGATGAGCCAGTATCGGCATTGGATGTATCAGTGCAGGCGCAGGTTTTGAATTTGCTACAAAACTTGAAAAATGACCTCGGCTTGACGTTTATCTTTATCTCTCACGATTTATCGGTCGTGGAACATATTTGTGATAAAATCGCGGTGATGTACGTCGGCAACATTGTCGAACTTGCACCCACAGAAGAGCTACTGACCAATCCGAAACATCCATATACTGAAGCACTTGTGTCGGCTGTACCATCAGCTGATCCACTCATGAAAATGGACCGGATTATCTTACAGGGTGATGTACCAAGCCCAGCCAACCCACCATCAGGCTGTGTGTTCCACCCACGTTGCCGTTATGCGAAGGACATCTGTAGTCAAGAAAAACCACCGTTGGTCGAGGTAGCTCCCGGTCACACGGCGCGCTGTCACTTCGCCAATGAGCTAGATTTACAAGGAGTGTCCTATGTCGCATCAGCCGAAGCCTAATGAATCTAATGGAGACGGGCGCATCTTCGCCATTCTCGCATATATTATCCCTGTCATTGGCGGGGTAATCGGGCTGGTTATCAACCGTGGTAATATACTGACGCGCAACCACGCCCAACAGAGTATTGGTGCCGTCCTGACAATCGTTCTCGGATTTGTAACATGGATGGTTAGTGCCTATGCGATTTCGCTTGCCCCAGCAATTCGCCCAGTTCTCTTAGCTGCGACATTTGTAGTGATTGCACTCGGCTTGTTACTGGCAATCTACTATACGGCGCGGTTAGATACCGACGATAACATACAAAGCCGGAAACGCTCTAGTATCATACGTAAAGCAATATGGGCAATCGGTATTTATGGGGTCGGTAGCGTGATTTATTTCCTCAGTCAAACGTCCCCGGAAACTGTTGAATTTGCTGTTCCACTCATCGAATTGCTAAAACCTGCAAGTGAGCTATTTATGCCTGTGCTCATTTTAATGACGGTCATTATCATTGCAACGGGTGTCGTCCCATCGATCGTCACAGTCACCATGACAACGATGTTAGCGATCAATCTGCTGACATGGATGCCAATTGCCGGACCCGTGATTTCAGTTTCGCTATATGCACTGGTCATGGCACTTATTATTTTCCTAATTGTGAATTGGGGAGTCGGCTTGCTTCGTGCTGTACAAGGTGCTGAGCATGTGATCCCGATTGCGAATAATGTCACAGTACGTATCTTTGGTGAACCCGAAAAAGCCAAAGTCGCTGAAACAGCCTAAAAAAAGAAACCCTCTCCATTATTTATGAAGAGGGTTTTTTAATTCTCATATCATCTAATTTGACAGGTGCTATAACGCCTCAATAAACGTCGCCTCAGTTTTTGCTCGGACTTCATCTAATGTCACATCCGGCATGAGTTCAATTAAGGTCATCTGCCCATCAGGGAACGTGAATACACCGAGATCAGTAATCACCATATCAACGACAGACATCGCGGTAATGGGTAGGGTACATGCTGGAACAAGCTTAGACGAGCCATCACGATTCGTATGCGTCATCGTGATAATGAGGCGACGTGCACCTGATGCTAAATCCATCGCCCCGCCAACACCTAACAACGGTTTGCCGGGAACAGCCCAATTGGCGAGGTTAGCCGATTCATCGACTTGTAAGCCACCCATAATAGCGACATCAATATGTCCCCCGCGTATCATCGCAAATGAATCGGCACTATCAAAATAACTACTACCCGATAATGCAGTCACTGGAATTTTGCCTGCATTGACTGGATAGTCTAGCGCACCACCGTCTTCAGGCGCAGGACCAACGCCTAACATCCCATTTTCGGTATGCAAGATGATGCCGTGTTCTGGCGTGATTAAATCAGCGACAAGTGTTGGAATACCGATGCCTAAGTTAACGACATCACCTTGTTTGAGCTCCTGCAAAGCTCGTTGCGCCATTGCCATTCGCCGTTCACTGACTTTTTTAGCACTGCTAGCAACAGAAGCAGATGAACCTAAATCTTCCAATGTGGTGTGTGCTTGCACCAGATAATCTACATAATTACCTGTGGTATGAACCTGATTCGGATCAATTTCGCCAAGTGGCACGATATATTCAACTTCGGCAATGACAATATCGGCAGCGGTTGCCATAGCTTTATTAAAGTTTTGCTCTGTCATACGGTAGACGAGATTTCCAGCGGTGTCCGCCTTCCATGCGCGAATAAAAGCGACGTTAGCACGTAGGGCAGGCACAAACACATAGGGTTTGCCGTCAATTTCACGCGTATCATGGTCATCTGCAATAGTTGTTCCGAATGCTGTTGGGGTATAAAATCCGCCAATTCCAGCGCCACCAGCGCGCATCGCCTCCGCTAACGACCCTTGCGGGATGAGCTGTACCTCAATATCGCCGGATTGTGCCGCTTTTACTGCTTCGGGGTTACTCGTAAAAAAAGAACCAATCGCTTTTTTGAGTTGTCCATTCCGAAGTAGTCGACCACCACCGAGTCCAGCCTCCCCAACGTTGTTGCCGATGTAGATTAGGTCTTTTGTATCCGTTTCAGCAAGAGCATGAAGTAAATGCACAGGATTACCTGTCATACCAAAGCCGCCTGCCATCAAGCAGTCGCCATCTTTAACGAACGTAGCCGCTTCTTCGGCTGTGATTTGTGGAACTTGTTTCATCGTCGTCTGCCTACCGTACCAGTTCAATCAGGGTTGCTTCACCTTGTCCAACCCCGACACACAGCGTCGCCAAACCGTATTGCATATCTTGCCCTTCATCAGCTAAGCGATGCATCGCATGAATCAGTGTGGTGAGAATTCTTGCCCCCGACATACCTAATGGATGCCCTAACGCAATCGCACCACCGTGAATATTTGTAATATCCTCACTGATGCCGAGTTCATGCAACACAGCTAATGATTGTACGGCAAACGCTTCATTGAGTTCGACGAGGTCTATATCATCGATGGTTAGTCCATTGCGCTGTAGTACTTTTTGGGTTGCTCGCACAGGTCCTAAGCCCATCACGCGTGGATCAACACCTGTTGCCGCGGATCCCATCCAGCGTGCCAATGGTTGAATTCCAAATTCTTCAGCTTTTTCGGCAGACATCAAAACCAATGCGCAAGCACCATCATTTAAACCGCTGGCATTGCCTGCCGTGACTGTGCCATTCTCGCGAAAAACCGCTCTCAATTTCGATAGTCGTTCGAGAGATGTAGCAACTTCATAACCGTTTTCGGTCTGTTTATAAAACGGATGCTCATCAGTATCGACGATAATCGGATCACCTTTACGTTGTGGGATAGTGACTGGAACAATCTCATTTTTAAACCACCCATTATTGATCGCATCAACTGCCCGTTGTTGGCTCTGTAAAGCAAAGCGATCTTGTTCCTCGCGTGGGATTTCGCCACCTTCGATTTGTCCAGCACAACTCATCTCGTAGATATTTTCGGCAGTTTCGCCCATTGCTTCTAATGGGAATAACGCCTCCATTTTGGGATTGGGATAGCGCCATCCAAATGTTGTGTCATACCCTGTAATATTACCTGATGGTCCGAAGGGCATACTCCCTTTTGGGAATGAATACGGGGCGCGAGTCATGCTCTCGACACCACCCGCAACAAATAGGTCGCCTTCGCCGACTTTGATCGCTCGGGCTGCTTGATTCACAGCATTTAACCCACTGGCACACAATCGGTTAACAGTCACACCGCCAACTGTCTCCGGTAATCCGGCAAGGAGCAATCCCATCCGCGCAATATTACGATTATCTTCTCCAGCTTGATTGGTACACCCCATATACACTTCTTCGATTAGGTCAGGGGATACCCCGGATCGTTCGACCGCTTCTTTAATTACATGTGCCGCCATATCATCGGGTCGCACTTGTGATAGGACTCCGCGTAGTTTTCCAACGGGTGTTCGCACCGCACGGACAATAACAACCTCTGTCATATAGGCATCCTTTTTGCATTTTTGGTAATCTTATCCATCAGTATATATCACACTTGCCTCAGATTTTGGCAAACATATTACATTTACTCACCTAAGCTAAGTGTGTGTATATAAAACATCAAGAATCCTATATCATATAGGAAATGCAAAATATTGATTTATGCTTTGAAGGATTATTAAGATTATGAGCGATAAAAAACGCTTTGCAATTGTTGGCACAGGGTCACGGGCGGGTATGTTTGTACAAGCCATTGTAGAAATATATAAAGAGACATCCGAATTAGTAGCATTCTGTGATCTGAGTCAAACCCGTATGGATTGGTATAACAGCCAATTGGTTGATCAACTTGGTTTTACGCCGTTACCAACATATAAAGCCGATGATTTTGATACGATGATTGAGGAGACAAAACCCGACACAGTCATCGTGACGACGATTGATGCATGGCATCACAAATATATTGCCCGCGCGATGGAATTAGGCTGTGATGTGATTAGTGAAAAGCCGATGACAACCGACATCGACAAGATGCGTACCATCTACGATGCAATTGATAAAACAGGGAAATCTCTACGCGTGACGTTTAACTATCGCTATGCACCCGCCTACACACAATATCGAAAACTTATTATGGACGGAACAATAGGACGACCACTAGCAGTCGATTTTTCGTGGGTATTGGATACCAGTCATGGTGCCGATTACTTCCGGCGCTGGCACCGTGAAAAGCATAATAGCGGCGGGTTGATGGTACACAAAGCGACACATCATTTTGACCTTGTGAATTGGTGGATTGATTCCTACCCAAAGCAAGTATTTGCAATGGGTGACTTGTTATTCTATGGTAAAGAAAATGCCGAAGCTCGTGGTGAATCGTATGATTATGCGCGTTATACAGGAGCAGAAGCGGCTAAAGATGACCCGTTCGCATTATTCCTCGATGAAAAACAAGTCTTCCAAGATTTGTATCTAAATGCCGAAGAAGAGACCGGATACATTCGTGATCGCAATGTATTTGGTGAACCAATCACCATCGAGGATACTATGAATGTCACCGTCCGGTATCAAAATGGGGTGTTACTATCATATAACCTCATTGCTTATGCGCCGTGGGAAGGTCTACGTATTGCAGTAACCGGCACAAAAGGGCGCGTTGAGATGGACATCACAGAAAATGTCACGCATCTTAAGTCAGACGAAGCGTCCGCATCAGCAAGTAAAGGCGCATTCGAAAAGACTGCTATTCGTGTTTTCCCGATGTTTGGCGAGCCTTACACAGTCGATATTCCATTTAGCGATGGTGGGCATGGTGGCGCTGATCCTGTGATGTTAGAGCAAATTTTTGCATCGGATCCACCAAACGATCCGTTCAAACGGGCTGCATCGCACATTGATGGAGCTGCATCAATTTTAGTTGGTATATCAGCAAATCAATCAATGGCATCCGGCGAAATGATACAAGTTGATGACCTCTTTAAATTGCCGACACGCTAAACAAATAATACAATATAGGTGAGTAAATGCCCCACATTGTTATGTGTGGGCATGCTCTTCTAACTATGATTATTTGGAGCATTAATTCATGAAAGCCATTATGAAAGTCGCCCGTGGGATGGGAAATGTCGAAATTCGTGACATCCCCGAACCAACGCCTCAAGCCAGCGAAGTCATGATAAAAATACAGGCGGCAGGCATCTGTGGGACAGACATCCATATATTTAAAGATGAATTCCCGACAAAACCACCTGTTGTGCTGGGACACGAAATCTCGGGTGAAATTGTGCAAGTTGGTAACGCCGTTAATGGAATTGAAATTGGTACACGCGTGACATCCGAGACCTACTATCAAACCTGCGGGGTGTGTATGTATTGTCGGCGTGGTGAAGAGAACTTATGCTTAAGTCGCCTCTCAATTGGGTCGGGTGTGAATGGTGGGTTTACACAATTTGTTGTTGTTCCCGCCACCAATGTCCATGTATTACCTGAGAACCAATCTTATGAATCAGGCGCATTAACCGAGCCATTGGCGTGCGTTGTGCATGGTGTCTTGAGTACCCCGACAGTTAGCCCGGGTGATGTCGCAGTGATTGCGGGTCCCGGTGCAATTGGATTATTGACATTGCAAGTTGTCAAAGCAACAGGCGCGACCGTTGTCATGCTCGGGACAAGCGCAGACAAAAATCGGCTTGACCTTGCTCAGTCACTCGGTGCGGATTATGTGATGGATGTGCTCGAAGACGACCCCACTAACCTGATCCAAAGCATTACCCAAGAAGGTCTTGGCGCAGATGTCGTTTATGAATGTTCCGGAGCAGGACCAGCGGCACAACAATTGCTCACCCTTGTCCGGCGCAAAGGGCGTTATGTACAGATTGGCTTATTTGGTGGATCCATCGCATGGGATCTAAACCAAGTCTGTTATAAGGAACTCATTGTCACAGGCAGTAATGCAAGTATTCCATCTGCATGGGATAAAGCACTCAAACTTCTAGAAACAGGCGTTGTGAAAACTGAGCCATTGATTACCCATACGTTTGACATCACAGATTGGGAAGCCGCGTTTGATGTATTCGATGCGAAATCTGGTGTGAAGACAATCTTGAAACCAGTCGGGTAGGTACAATATGCGTCTTAAAGGAAAAACCGCATTAGTAACAGGCGCTGCCGATGATCGTAGTATTGGCTGGGGAATTGCGCTTGCATTAGCACAAGAAGGCGCAAACATCGTCGTCAATGATGTTGTGATGCCAAACGAACTCGAAAAACGGGTAAACGACCTAAACGAACTCGGAGTTGGCGGTTTAGCGGTACAATCTGATGTTACTGATCCATCGGCTGTTGATGATATGGTCGAGCAAACGATTGAAAAGTTCGGTCAGATTGACATCGTCGCGAGTAACGCAGGCATCATCCGTTGGGAAGGTTTTCTGGAGATTACACCCAAAAATTTACGCCAGATAGTTGATGTAAACATCAAGGGCAATGTCAATGTATGTCGGTCGGTTGCTAAGCAGATGATCAAACAGGGGCAGGGCGGGCGCATCATTATCACGTCATCGGTACAGTCGGATATGCACTTTACAGTAACACCTGTCTACGGCGGGACAAAACATGCTATGCACACCTTTGTTGGGTCACTCGCTTTGGAACTCGCCCCATACAATATCACAGTGAATCATGTTGGTCCGGGTTGGGTGCGCTCAGCACTCAACGATCCTGCACCAGACCAGCAAAGCGAAGACGATATTGAAGCAAATCGCCGAAATGTACCGCTCAAACGCGACGGATTACCTGTAGAAATCGGGCGAGCAGTGACTTATTTTGCATCACCCGATGGGGATTATGTGACAGGAGCATTCATCCGTGTGGATGGTGGATTAGGCATCAGCAAATATTCTTTGTAGGATTGCAATTATAGTGAATACAAAATCTCACCACGGAGACACAGAGAAAGGGTTAGTCATGAGATTGACACTACACGAACGTTATATTTTTCATTTAAGTGGCGGATATATTGAAGGTAGTTTAGTCGGGAACAACACACCAGAAGAAGCATATATGTCTTTAAAGGGTCTGACAGGTCAAGATTTTGGATATGACGCTAGGGCGTGGAAAAAATGGTTTGCTGAGAATGATATAGAGACTGCCTATCAAGGTTTAGTACGCCGTTCCGGGAAAAAACGTAAAGAATTAACAGAAGATGATGATTAACAGATTCTTTGATCGTATATGTCGACCATGTTAGACTCTGAGCCAAAAATACGTTATTTTAATACCACCCATTTGACTGAAAGGTGACAATAACCTTATGACAAAAACAGAGGGTATCCGCAGTTATAAATCACATGCGTCGGAAGTTGCCTTTCCACTCGGTGGGGTTGGTACAGGTAATGTATCAATCGGGGCACGTGGGGAATTACGCGATTGGGAAATCTTTAATCGTCCCGCAAAGGGCAATTATCTCCCAAATACATTTTTTGCAATCCGCACACAAGCCAGTGATGCCGAGCCGATAGCCCGTATTCTTGAAGGACCAATTCAACATCCACATATTCGGTCGCATGGGTATCATCCATCGACAACCGCAGGACTACCGCGCTTTACGGAAACGATACTACACGGCGAATATCCGTTTGTGACCGTAGATTTTGAAGATGCGACTGTCCCGTTAGATATTCAGTTAGAAGCCTACACCCCATTGATCCCGCTTAATCCTGAAGATTCCGGCATTCCATGTGCAATCTTCACATTTACAATCACCAATACATCCGATGTTACCCAGAGTATCAGTTTGGTCGGGTCGCTGATTAATCCAATTGGCGGGTTACAGTCGGATTTATACGGTGGATTACAACCCTCACAACATGGCGCTCCAGTTAATGCGTATGAAGAAAATAATGATCTCAAAGGGATTGTCTATCAACCGAATCCTGCGATTGAGTCGAATTCAATCCACTATGGCACGATGGCATTTGTCACGTCACATGAGCAAATTAGTTATAAACGAGCGTGGTTACGTGGTGCATGGTTCGATAATTTACGCGAATTCTGGAAAGACTTTGTAGATGATGGTGAACTGACGGACCTCGACTACTCGTTACAGTCCAGAGATGGAAAGCCGGATACGGCGTCCCTTGCATTACTTGATGAATTACCTGCCAGAGAGACAAGATCCTACCGACTCATCCTAACATGGCACTTCCCGAACCGACTTAATCAGTGGGATTCATCCGCTTATAATTTTGAACAAGACGTCAGTGAACACGATATAATTCGTAATCACTACGCGACACGATTTGACACCGCATGGGATGTTGCACAATATGTCGTTGACCATTTCGACCGTCTTGATAGTACGACACGTTCGTTCCATCGTGCATTATTCGATAGTACATTACCAGCGACTATGCTTGATGCACTATCTGCGAATATCGTTCCTGTACGGAGTAATACTTGCTTCTGGTTAGAGGATGGGCGTTTTTATGGCTGGGAGGGCTGTTTTGATAGCGAGGGCTGTTGTCCTGGCAGTTGCACTCACGTGTGGAGTTACACACAAACAGTTGCCTTTCTATTCCCGACATTTGAACAGAAAATGCGCGAGATCGAATTTGAAATTGAAACTGAAGACGATGGGTATATGACCTTCCGCACCTTCAAAACATTTGGGGGAGAATTTGTGTGGCAATGGGGAAATCAACGTCCAGAAGCAGCTGTTGATGGGCAGATGGGTTGTATTTTGCGAGCCTATCGGGAATGGCTACTCAGTGGTGATACGGAGTGGTTAAGTCGATTATGGCAACCGATTAAAACATCAATTGCGTTCGCCCAATCGCAATGGGACAAAGATAACGACCACGTGCTGGATGGGCGACAACACAACACTTACGACATTGAATTTTATGGTCCAAACCCGTTATCCAGTATTTATTATCTAGCTGCGTTACGTGCCGTTGAAGAGATGGCGACAATTTTTGATGAACCCCAGATTGCAGAAAACTGCCGAAACGCATTCGAAACAGGCTCGAAAAATCTAGATGAATTACTCTGGAACGGTGAATATTTCATCCAGAAACTTGATGATGTGAACGCCTATCATTATCAACATGGTGAAGGGTGTTTATCCGACCAATTATTAGGGCAACTGCATGCTTGTGTGCTGGGGTTAAGGGATTTATTACCCAAAGACCATATTCAAGCAGCGCTAAAATCAATCTATACCTATAACTTCCGCGATGACTTTACAGGGCACACCAATTTCCAGCGTACTTATATTCTCAACGACGAGTCGGGATTATTGTTATGTTCATGGCCACGTGGTGGTGAACCAAATTTCCCATTCGTTTACTCCGATGAAGTCTGGACAGGGATTGAGTATCAAGTTGCTGCTCATTTACTCTATGAAGGGCAAATTGACGAAGCACTCACAATCGTGCAGGCAGTTCGAGACCGTCATGACGGCATTAAGCGCAATCCGTGGAATGAAGTGGAATGTGGTCATCATTATGCACGGAGCATGTCAAGCTGGGCGATGCTATTAGCCGCAACCGGATTCCATGCCAACATCTCAAATAAAGAGATTAACTTTGCCCCACTTACAGATTTATCATTAACAGATGGCGAGTTCCAAAGTTTTTGGTCAACGGCAACCGCATGGGGTACATTCCGTCAGACAAAATCAGATGATGACAGTTGGGATTATGCTGTGACGGTTTTAGGTGGAAAATTGGATGACAACATAAGAATCATGGTGAACGAAACACCTATACGGATAACATAACCTATCTGAAAGAGAGCTGGAAATGAGTACACAAGCTAAATTCAATATTCCGATGGACAGACCATACATCGGTGAAGAAGAAAAACAAGCTGTGATGCGCGTACTAGAATCAGGGCACTTGCCACAAGGTCCTGTCGTGAAAGAATTTGAGGAGCGTTTTGCTGACCTCTGTGATACAAAACATGCCATTGCAACATCCAGTGGGACAACAGCATTGACCACTGCGCTCATGGCAAGTGGGGTCGAGCCAAACGACGAAGTGATTATCCCGCCGTTTTCATTTGTGGCGACAGCAACCAGCGTTTTGAGTGCGAGAGCAAATCCAGTGTTCGTGGATATTGAATCCGATACATTTAACATCGACCCGACCAAAATCGAAGATGCCATCACCGAGCGTACCAAAGCAATTATGCCAGTGCATTTGTACGGTCATCCCGCCCAGATGGAAGCAATCAAAGCAATTGCTGATAAACATAATATCGCATTAATCGAAGATGCAGCCCAAGCTCATGGTGCAGAAATCGATGGTCAACCTGTTGGCGGATGGGGTATGGCAGGATTTAGCTTATACGCATCCAAAAATATGATGTCCGGCGAAGGCGGTATGATTACAACAAACGATGATGATCTTGCCGAAAATGCGCGGATGGTGCGTAACCATGGGATGCACCAACGCTACTTTCATGAAATTGTCGGCTTCAACTTCCGAATGACTGATGTGATGGCGGCAATCGGTGTAGAACAATCGAAACGGCTGACCGAGTGGAATACTAAACGTAGTGACAACGCCGAATACTATAATCAGCATCTTGAAGGTGTAAAAGTTCCACAAGTTCGCGATGGATATACATCAGTGTGGCACCAGTACACAATCACAGTGCCAGAGGGTAGTGATCGTGATACATTCGTCCAAAAATTACAAGATAGGGGGATTGGCGCATATGTTTTCTATCCGTTGCCGATACACTGTCAACCGATGTTACGCGACCAACGCCCGACCTGTGATACACCATGTGTACACGGATTTAACCGCGAATGTCCCGATTTGCCGATGACCATCAATCTCACATATCGTGTGGTGAGCTTACCTGTGAACCCATTTGTGACAGATGATGAACGAGATTATATTGTCGAGACTGTGAATACATTAGCCAAAGACTTGTAAGCATAATGTGCGGAAATTGGCCTATATAATGAATACGGGTACAAGATATTGAGAATTTACAGTAATTCTTGTGAATAAATTTAAAGGATACATTTATGACAGCAAAAATTGTAATTGTTGGTAGTTTTAATACCGACCTCACCTCCTATCTAGATCGGATGCCACGTCCCGGCGAAACCGTCGGTGGTGACAAATTTGTGACAGGTCCCGGTGGCAAAGGCTCGAATCAAGCAGTTGCAGCGGCTCGACTTGGCGCGGATGTCACTTTTATCGGACGTGTGGGGCAAGATGTGTTCGCTAAACTGGCATATGACATTTGGGAAGCTGAAGGCGTAAATACCGACTATGTAATACAAGACCCTGATCATGCAACCGGTGTTGCGCCAATTTTCGTTGATAGCTCCGGCGAAAATATGATTGTGGTTGTACTCGGCGCGAACCTAAACATTCAACAGAGCGATATTGACTCAGCCAAAGATATTATCGCTGACGCAGATGTGTTGATGGTGCAGTTAGAAATCAACCATGATATGGTCGGGTATGCGCTCCAAGTTGCAAAAGATATGGGCGTGACGACGATTCTTAACCCTGCACCTGCCGCAGAACTTCCCGAAGATTATGTGAAGTTAGCTGACTATATCACCCCGAATGAAACCGAACTTGAGACATTGAGTCGGAGTGATAGCGATGATGTTATTGCCAATGCCAAATCGTTGTTGACGACCGATTCGCAAACTGTTGTCGTGACAATGGGATCACAAGGTGCGCAAATTGTAACGCAAGATCAAGAACAGATGATTGGCACATTTAACGTTGATGTTGTCGATACTACAGGTGCAGGCGATGCCTTTAATGGCGGGTTAGCCGTTGGGTTAGCCGAGGGTAAATCACTAGAAGAAGCTGTTAAATTTGCCAATGCGACGGCGGCATTATGTGTGACCAAACCCGGTACTGCCCCCAGTATGCCACAACGATCTGATGTCGATACACTCTATAAGTCTTAAGGAGAAGATGATGATTAAACTGATTGCTTTGCTCAAACGTAAACCCGGTATGACTCGCGAGGAGTTTAAAGATCGCTGGGTCAACGACCATGTCAATATGTCTGCAAAAATGCCCGGACTAAAAGGGTATAAAGTCAATGTTGCGATTGACCATCAACCGGATGGTGACGGTGTTGAACCCCTTTATGATGGGACAGCAGAATTATGGTGGGACACACTCGAAGAGATGGAAGCATGTTTCGAATCAGATGTCGCAAAAATCGCTGGAGATGATGCCGACGATTTCTGCGAACTACGCATCCATATTTACACTGAGGAGTTTATTGTCGTTCCCGGACCACACGACGCAAAACAAGACTAGGTAAAGCAAATGTGATGGCACTATTATCGTGTCATCACATCATCTTCTAAAACACGATTATTTCACACGAACACACGCCACGGATCGAGCAGGAACAGAGAATGTCACGGCGTTGTTGGTAATGTCAAGCGAGTCGCCATTTACTTCTATTGGATTGCATTCATACGCTTCCGTGATGGACATGACATTAAACCCACAGGTCAACTCTTGAGCATCATTCGACAAATTGTATGCATGAATGATCAGGCCATCACCATCATTGGCGCGTTTAAGTTGTACCTCACATTGTGCATGGTCAGATACAGTCATGAATGTGCCACTTGTGCCAACATCAGCACCGGGTACACGTACGATTAACGGTGGGATGGTCGCATTCATCGCAAATTTGCTGGATACCGCAGGATCATAATTTGGCGTTGATGTCAGCCGATAGCGCATAAGTGTATCTTCACCCTGACTCGCCTTGAAATTTGTATCCCAGTGATTATGTAATGCCCATGAAACCAGCGTGGATTGTGTGGTATCGAGATGATATGCCCACTTTCCAGTTGTGATGCCGCCGACCTGAATCAGTGGGGAGTCTAACGGGACAATTGTGACTGATGTGTTCTCATCACCGACTTCGGCCCAACGATGGATTCCATACCAATCACGACATGACCCAGCTAATTGTTCTTTTTCTGGCTCAAGCGGTACGCCGTTTAAATCAAGGTGAAACGTGTGTTGATCCAATGCCAGCGGGAATGGGACATAAACTGCTTCAGCTAGGGTATTGAAGGTCTTGTCGATGACCATATCCATATGTAAGGCTTTTTCATGATGCGGTAAGGCATAGCGTACTTTGATGTGATGCGCGCCCTTTGCTTTTAATACCACCTCAATGTCTAGTTGACTGGGCTTCGCGTGTGCTGGCAAAATCTCGATCTGCGTCGCACCACTGCGTTTGAATGGTGTATCCTCGTGACGAACACCAAAATCTTCGCGATCGAAATCGAGCGCAAATATCGCCCGACGATCATCAGGATGATCGACCCATTCGTAGATATATTGTCCAAATGACCACACATCATCTTGATTGACTAATTCGCGACCCAGTTCTTTATCATACCAACTAGCAAGCCCACCTGTGCGCGGGTCAATTTTGATGCGATACCAAGCGTTCTCAATGACGCCTTCGCGCAAGCTAATAGATTCATTGAGTTCAATTGTTGCAAGTTCGACGACATCATAGCTAAATGCAGGTAATGTCACATCAATCATCACATCGTCTGATCCCTCAGTAATCAGTGGTGGGTCTTCGCGATAGTTGCCGATCAAGAATTGTTCAAGCACGCCATACGGGGCAGCACCGCCCATATCCGGTGGAATTGGGTAACGAATGTGACGCTCCCACGGTTGTGTATTAACGACCAGATAACGGTAATTTGTCGGGTCGTCGGCTGGATCGGAGCTGATATATTGTCCCCAACGACGATAAGCTTCACCCTCTGGTGTTTGGCTTGTCAGCTTTTTCGCCAATTGACGACCTGCCGTTGCAAGTAGTTCATGGGTTGTACCATACCCTTCATAAGCAAAACTCACTTTGCGGTTGTAATTTGCTCGTGTGAAGGGCGAGTGCGGGCGACGGATACTCGCGAAACCGCCCCATGTATGTTCATCGTAAAGCGATACCATATGGTAAGCATGTTCAAGCAAATCATGATCAACATCGTCAACCTGTGTCGCCAGAAAATCGAGGATTGGTAACAGTTCTTCTGTATTACGGTTGAGGCTGGTTTCATAAATTGATGACCCAACACCATCTGCCCACCAATCAGCCCAATCACCACGCCATGTATCGAGTGTATCACCATAGTTCTCGTGTAACATCTTAGCAAACCCGTCAAGTGTTGTGAAAATGAGTTTGGGTTCCCGACCGCTCACATTCCAATCACGAACAAAATCTGCCATATGCGCCAATGGTGGACCGTTATCGACACGGGCTGGATGGGTAATCTGTGCATACAGAAAATCATATGGATAGTCATCACGAGCTTCTAATTTTGCAAGCTGTGGCGGGAGTAATTCATCAACAAAATTCATATCACTCAAACCATAACGGAAAATCCCATATAAATAGTGAGGGCCGTTAAATGTCAACAGACGGTTGGTAGCGGCTGGGCTTTCCCACCAGAATGCGTTGAGATCTGGATAGGGGCGGCGACCACGATGCATGTTGATTGACATCGTCAGAGTATTAATCCCAACTGCTGGCAGTAAATCTGTCCATAACCAGCTTACGCCGTTTACATCGCATTGCATTGCAGCAGTGATATCCAGATCATATTGATCGCGTAGACGTTGTATCGGGAATAGTGACCGAATCATATTTGCGGTCGATAACATCGGTGTCCAATGATATTGCATCCCAGCTACAGCCATCTGCCCACGTTTGTGTAGTTCTAAGAATCGGTCAATTTGCTTGGCGGGGCGGTTCTGGAAATAACGTTCAACAAATGCAGTGACTTCACATGTCCATTTATAACGTGCTTCTTCAGGGTAGTCAGCAGTAGCTTCACCCAGTTCAATTGCTTGATCGATAAATTCTAGGTGCTGACGAAAGACAGTATCTTGATGATCGGTATATCCGATGTCGGTATGAGTATGACTAATCAGATAAATTTTATCTATTTTTGACATAAGTTATTTTTACCTTAAATACTTTTATTGAATATTAAAGGCGTGTATCTACCCGAAAACCTAGTGGATAAATAGCACGCCTCTATGATAATCAACCCTGCCAGTTGTTACAAACTATTCGGTCATCTCACCCAATAGCTCCCAATCTTGTAACGCAATGCGCCCAACTAACTCGAACCCATTCGTGCCCATTGGACGGAAAACATACGTATCACCTTCATCAAATGGGATCGGTAACCCGAAGTTACGATTTATCGTGCCGATATGCGCAACAATAATCGTATTTGTGCCAGTTGGTGGTTCAACTGTCAGAACATCAGCGAGGGTTTGCTCCAGCTCACTGCGTAAAATAATAGTATCAGGACGGCCAAATGCAAGCTCTGTTGTATCCAATGTACGGCAAAGCTCGGTACTGATAATTTCATTAATCGGTAGAGCAAGTTGCGAAAACACAGCATTAATTGCAATCGCTTCGTCGCGTCCGCGTGTAGATAGGTTACGCTCAGTCTCGCATTTTTCGCGATCTGTACCACCACTGCCTACGCGATCTGTATGTGTATGACGTACATACAAGATGTGACCACCCTCATATAAGTCATCAAGTAATGCTGACAAATAATCAAACCGGGCCTCTTGTTGTGCCTCTAGACATTCTGTGTAGATCCCCTCGATTGTGTCATTAAGTGCCTTCACACTGACTAGTGCGCCATCTGTACTTGAATCGATAGTACGCGTAGCAGCATACGTTGTAATTGCTTCCTCGATCTGCTGATACAGAGAATTGAGTCTACAAGCTTCGATATAGAGGGCGTCGTCTTGGGCTGAGGTCGTTATTAGGAAACTAGAAAAAAGGAGAGGAATTAAAACAAGAAATCTTTTAAACATGGTGTATCCTTAGGCTACAATATATCAACAACAGTTGGATTTACGAGTTTGCGGTAATCCTCAGACAGCATCGCTACAGAGAATCGGCGATCACCGGCATTAAACACAATTTTTTCGTTATTGAATAATTCCGGTGCGACGTAAACAGGTAACTCAAATAGGTTACCAAACGGCGGAACACCACCGGGTAACACGCCATCAGTGAGTTCACCAACTTCATCTTCCATCGCAAACCGAATATCCTTGGCATCAAAATACTCTTTTACAGTCGTATTATCAAAGCGACGATCCGCAGGGAACACCAACATAACAAACCACTTGTTTTTCTTAGATTTTTTCACCCGTAGCAAAATCGCTTTTGCACCTTGTTCTAAGCCATATCCGGGGCGTGTTCCGACGGCTTCTTCGCTAGTACGGACTGGATCGTGTTGGAAAGTCTCATACCAGCAATCATTATCCTCAAGAGTGGTTACAATTTTGCTGACAACGGGATGATATTGTTCAAGGTTCATATTTTATGCTTTCACAGTAGTTAAGGGATCAATAACGATACACCACTCATAAATAATAATACTAAAACCACCTTACGAAAGGGCTCTGGTTGGATAAATCGATCCATAAAAAGGCCGAGGCCAATCCCAATAGTAATACCGGGGATGGCATATAACCATAATCCAAAAATTTCTTGGGTCATATTGCCAAATAGAAAGTGATTGGTGGTCGTCATGATGGAGTTTACAAAAAATAGCAATTGCAAATTACCTTTAAATTCAAAAGGTTGCCAACGTTGGGTATCGCCGTAGACAATGTACACAGGTCCCGATGTGTTAAATGCACCACTTATCATGCCTGCTAGTAATCCCGTGAGCCATTGCCAGCCCTTATGTTGTGTGGGGGGAGGTTTGAAGCCAAATAATGAATAAACAGCATAGGCACACACAAACGATCCAAAAATAAATAGGGTGATGGTCTCGTTCCATTGGGAGATAATCCCGACACCGATTGGCACACCCACCAGACCCGCCAGCATAATCCGCCAAATATTTCTAAACTTCAGTTCGTGACGATAGCGATATGTAATGATGATCGAGACTGATGAAAACGATAGCGCAAACAGTGGTGCAGCAACATCGGGTCCCAACATACTGATAAGAAATGACATCGAAATTAGGGCAGACCCAAAACCAGTACTTGTCTGCACAAACATGGCGACAACAAATATAAGAAGAATAGCAAGTTCCGTTGGCATACTTTATCACTGTGCCTGTAAGTTAAATGACCAGTCATAGAGTATAACAGATGTTAGAAAGAATCTGTTGACATGAGAACATTTCGGACAACTTGTCGTAATGCATCAGCAGTAAAGGGCTTAAGGACAACATAGTCGAATGCTTCGCAGATGGCATTATCACAAGATGTGGTGACAACCGCATTCGGGATATTTGCACCTGTCGTCGATAGTGTATGCGTGATACGCGTGTAATGTGGGCGTAGTGTGTAGCTATCAACTATAATCAACGATGGTTTTATATCATGTATGATGCCATCTAATCGAACGAGATCAACCGTTGGTATTGGGGCAATACGAATTTGCGATTGTCGGAAGATATTTTGATAGAGCTGTTGTTGTTCGGTTGAATCATCAATTACTAACATTGTATGCGATAAACTGGACATTATATTCTCTCACTTCAATTATGTGTTCTAGAAGTGAGATTAGACGAGAGGTGTTAGCAGAATTTTCGCAAAGTATTATGCAAGTGTAATGTTATAGGTTTTTTATCAGGGTTACATTGTCTTACAAAGATAACGCATGCGGTTGAAATAGAAAGTGACGTGTATGGGAGAAATTGCCTCCCATACATAGATGTGGAAACCTACAGTTGCGCAATATCGTCGTAGATTGGCACAAGTGCATCATAGAGTTTATCGAATGTTGGGGACATTTTTTCGTAGACTGCTTGTGACTCTGGATTCGGTGTGACTGTTTCTGCGATTTCGTTCATGGTATTGATCATCTCAAAATTTGGATACAACCCAACACCAACACCACCAACAAGTGCCGCCCCCATTGATGTTGCTTCTTCCAAAATTGCAAGCCGATGAACAGGCATACCGTACATATCCGCCATGATCTGATTCCAGATACGTCCACTCGCACCACCACCAATAACGCGCATGGCATCAATCTCTGTACCTTGGTTACGGAATGCATCAAGAATCACGCGCAAATTAAATGTTACGCCTTCCAATACTGAGCGATACATATGAGCGCGACTATGACGAATCGTCAATCCGACGAATGCACCGCGCGCATGCGGATTCCAGCGTGGGCTGCGTTCACCTAATAGGTAGGGGAGGTAGAATAACCCCTCTGCACCTACTGGAACATTTTCGATTTGCAAGTTGATCAATTCGTATGAGCTAATGCCAAGTTGGCTCGCTGTTTCTTTTTCGAAGGTCGCCAGTTGGTCGCGCGTCCATTGGTATGATGCACCTGCCGCTTGCATTGTTCCGGTTGGCATGACCATATCAGGAATGACATGCCCAAATGTAAATGTCCGGTAACCGGGGTCAAAAATGGGGTCCGGTGTGGAAAGTGCAATCCATGATGATGAGCCAACATAATTATAAGCTGACCCTTCTTTGATCACACCTGCACCAGCCGCCGCACAAGCACCATCACCACCACCGATAACAACGGGTGTACCTGCTGCAACCCCAACTTCTTCGGCGACTTCTGGCAGAACTTCGCCAACCACATCAATCGACTGACGAATCTCAGGTAGTTTGTCCGCAGATAAATCAACTGCATCTAAGATTTGATCAGACCATTCCCCCATATTAAGGTCATAGATATTCATGCTGGATGCGTCAGATGGATCAGTCACAAAGTTACCTGTCAAGCGGGCAACAATAGAATCTTTCGCATGAACAAACTTATACGTAGCATCAAAAATATCCGGCTGATTATCGCGTATCCATAAAATTTTCTGCAATGAATACGATGAACTCAGACGGTGTCCAGTAATCTTATACATATCTTCAAATGAGACCCGTTCGCCAATCCACGCCTCTTGTTCTAATGCACGCTGGTCAGCCCAGATAATCGCATTACGAATCGGACGAGCATTCTCGTCGAGCGCAACCGCACCCATCATTTGCCCACTGAATGTAATGCAAGCAATATCATCTTTGCTGACATGGGTTGACTGCAATAGTTTTTGTGTGGATTGACAGACAGCCGTCCACCAATCTTCAGGGTTTTGTTCCGCCCAATTGGTATGAGCAAATTCTGTCTCATACCCATAAAATTCAGCACCAACAAGCTTGCCCTCACGGTCATAGAGCGTGGCTTTGTTGCCAGTTGTACCTAAATCGTGTGCAATAACATAATTCGCCATAGGTCTGTATCCTTCAAGAATTTAAGCTATTTTAGACAAAATTATTTGACAATTTTACATGAAATAAGTATAGTTATCCTAACCTGTAATGACAAGTAATGACAGGATGTATGATGAGCAATATCAGTGACGAGATTTTTGCGTCATATAAAGTTGATGGCAGTAAACCATTGCCTTATCATATTCAGGTCTATCATGCTCTTGACGAGATTATAACCAGTCAATTACAAGCCGGTGACCAACTACCGGGCGAGCCGCGCCTATGTCAATTATTTGGTGTGAGTCGTACAGTCATTCGTCAATCATTGGATCAGCTTGTCCATGACGGACGTGTTATTCGTGTCATGGGTAAAGGGACATTTGTTGCTGAACCCAAAATCAATGAAGGGCTAATCACACGGCTGACAGGCTTTCATGAAGATATGGCACGTCAAGGATATAATACCGTATCTCAAGTCTTGTCTCAGGAAACAGTCCCAGCAGAAGGGCATATAGCCAAAAGTTTACAGCTTACCCATAACGACACGGTCATCAAACTCAAGCGGGTTCGCTCTGTTAATGGCATACCCATTCAAGTCGTAACGTCATATCTCAATCATGACTTATGTTCATCAATCCTGAATGTAGATTTCACACATCAGTCCTTATATGCATTTTTAAAATCGGAATGCAATATCACGATTGCACGCGGCAAACGGTATATTGAGGCAGTTTTAGCCACAAAAGAACAAGCACTCTTGTTGGATCTTGTAGCTGGCGCGCCCTTAATCAAACTCGAAAGTGTTAGCTATCTCGCAGATGATACACCGCTTGAATATTATCAAGCATATCATCGGAGCGATCGTGCCCGATTTGAAGTTGATTTAATCCGTGTTGCCGACGAATAACATATTCATAATATAGTTCAAGAAATCGTTTTCTAGTATTTTTGCCTTGATACGTTACTTTAAAGAAACAACATGATCTATAATTATTCAATTATTTCTCAGAATCCTTTAATACACAAGGTGTGCAGCACTTATTTGAATCGTTTAACTGTGCAATCTATACAGACTTGTTTCTTTTTGTTGACAGATTTAGTTATAATTTTGATAATATTGAGAAAACGATTTCTCAAATTGTTTAACAAAGCCATTACACAAAATAGTATTCGTTTAAAGAAACTTGTTGAGTCAATTTTGATGAAAAAAGTCACGATTGCAGATGTGGCAAACCATGCGAATGTATCACGCGCAACTGTCTCCCGTGTTCTAAACCATAAGGGGACAGTCAATCCTATTCTAGAGGAACGGGTATTGATGGCTGTGCGTGAACTTGGCTACAAGCCCAATCGTGCCGCACAACGCCTACGCTCAAATACCAGTGATATTATCGGTGTTATCGTTAGCGATATACAAAGTCCATTTTTTGTATCTGTTGTGCGTGGTATCGAAGATGCTGCCTATACTAATCGGATGAATATTGTGCTCTGCAATGCAGATGAAGACCTAGAACGTCAACAAACGTATCTAAGTTATCTACAAGCAGAAAATGTCGCTGGCATCATCGTATCACCGACATGGCACATGAACGAATCAAATGAACTTGAGATGTTTCAAAATTCAGGGATTCCGATTATTTTGATGGATCGCATTGTGCGTAATTATCAGTTCGATACTGTGTCAGTCGATAATGTCGATGGGGCATATACTGCCACCAAGCATCTAATCGATCTGGGATACTGTGATATTGCGATTCTCGGTGGTAACCTCAAATTATCCACAGGCAAGGGACGCTATGATGGTTACATCAAGGCGATGCAAGAGGCTCAATTGCCGATCAAAGACGAATTTGTCATCTTCGGGAATTTTACAGAAGCAGATGGCTATCGCCTGACTAAGGCGTTGATGTCCAAGAAGAATCGACCCGAAGCTATTTTTGTAAATAACAATCTAAGCACAATGGGCGCACTCAAAGCAATCCGTGAAATGGGCTTGCGAATGCCAGATGATGTAGCCCTAATTAGTTTTGATGACATCCCGATGGCAGCAGAATTGATTACACCGCTAACAGCAATTGCCCAACCCACACATGAAATGGGTAGTGAGGCTGTACGCTTACTTCTGCGCCGTTTAAAAAAACCGTCTGCACCTATCCAATCTATTCTTTTGCAGACCCAATTAATTGTTCGTGAATCGTGTGGCAGTGCCATGCGACTGCATGAATCGAAAAACTGAGAAAGGAGTTGCCTATCGAGAGCGATAAAACACCCTCACAGTTCATCGAAAACTATTTATTTAACGTATATGGAGAACAAAATGCGTAAACTTTCTTTACTTGTTGTACTCGCGTTTATGACTGCACTATTTATTGTGCCAGCTAGCGCGCAAGACTTTTCCGGTCAAACTGTTGTTGTCGTTACCCAAACGGGTTCGGCGATTGGTGGCCCAGTTCTAGATAAAGGTCCTGAATGGGAAGCTGCAACTGGTGGTAACATTGAATTGCAGACATTTGCATTTGGTGAATTGTTCGAAAAAATCGTCACCTCCTTGGAAACAGGTTCAGGCGACTATGATGTTTTGATTTATGCGGCAGACTGGGCTGGCGACATTATGGCTCCTGGTTATGTTATCGAAATGCCTCAAGAAGTTCTTGATGCAATCGAAGTTGAAGATGTTATCCCTCTATACGCTGACCGTATTACCACATGGGGCGGTGTTCCATATGCACTCCCATACGATGGTGATGCACACATGCTTTACTACCGTAAAGACCTCGTTGATAACGAAGAATTTGGCGCAGCATTCGAAGCTGAATATGGCTACCCACTTGCTGAACCAACCACATGGTCAGAATATGCAGACATCGCTGCATTCTTCAACGGTATGGAAGTTGATACCGCTGGCGAAAGCGCACCAATCTTCGGTGCACTAGAAGCACAACGTCGTAATGCACAATCTTACTGGGTATACATCTCACGCGCAGCTGGTTACGCTAAAGTTCCAGGTAACCCATGCTTCTTCTTCAGCTGTGACGATATGACCCCACAAGTTAACAACCCAGGTTGGGTACGTGCGCTTGAAGAATATGTAGCAATCCGCGAAGTTGGCGATCCAGAAATGATCAACTACGATGTGGCTGACACCCGTACACTCTTCACCACCGGTACAGCAGTCCTCAACCTCGACTGGGGTGATGTTGGTACAATCTCCGTAGATCCTAACGCATCCATCGTTCAAGGTGATGTTGGTTTTGGTGTTCTCCCTGGTGGTGACGCTTACTGGGATTACGAAGCTGGCGAATGGGTAGAAGAAGAAAATATTGCACCATTCATCGCTTTCGGTGGTTGGATTATCTCCGTTGCTGCAGACAGTGACGTACAAGAAGCCGCACTCGACTTTGCTTCCTTCCTTGCAAGCAAAGACGTTGTTAACGAATTGGCAGTTACAGGCGGTACAGGTATCAACCCATCACGCTTCAGCCAATTAGAAGACACCGCACCATGGGTCGCAGCTGGCTTCGATGAAGAATCAGCAGCAGACTACCTCGATGCAATCCAGAACACAATCAACCATCCAAATGCTGTTCTCGATATTCGTATCACCGGTTCCGCTGAATATCTATCAACCCTTGATGCAGAAATCGCACGCGCAATCGCTGGCGAAATCAGCGCACAAGAAGCACTTGATAATGTAGCAGAACAATGGGATGCAATCACCGATCGTTTGGGACGTGATGCACAAGCAGAACAATACAAAGCAGCAGTTGGCTTCGAAGGCTAATTGACGCCTATCGTACAGGGATGGTGGCAACATCATCCCTGTTTTATATCACATAGACCCATATCAACGCAGTCTAGTTACTTATTAATCCTCTGTTTTTTTCTTTCTTCTGTGTTCTTCTTGTCTCTGTGATGCACTATTTTTAACAATACAGGATTTGCGAGGAGCGGCTCGTGACGACAAAAGCACAACTCTCAGCCTCATCGGCTGTGCGCGAGGATAATATTATGAAGCGGGTGTTCCTCAGTCCCGCTGTGTTTATATTACTAGCACTTTCTATTTTCCCATTGATTTGGTCGCTAGGAATTAGCTTCACCGATATGCAACGTGGTGGATCGACAATTCAACGTGAAGCTGATGCTGCAGGCATTACAGACCCGGTCGGATTTTTGGGGCTTGGCTTTGAAATTACACCACGCAATTATGAACGCTTATTGACCGACACACGCTTACATAGTACTGTCCGCAATACAATGATCTATGTATTTATTGGCGTGATGCTTCAATATACGATTGGGTTGGGACTAGCAACCGTACTCAACCAACCATTTTTAGGACGAAATATCGTCAGGGTCATATTTCTGATGCCCATGATGATGACACCAGTGGCCGCGGCTTACACTGGTCGTATGATGTTTGATTCACAGCCGCAACGCGCACCATTAGCGCATTTACTACGAGAAATATCGGAGACCCTCGGCCTAGAGCAAGCTATTTCAATTCCGTGGTTTACCGATATAGGCTGGGCACCCATTGCCATCTTGATTATTGACGCATGGCAATGGATTCCCTTCATGACCTTATTATTACTCGCAGGGATGCAAGCAATTCCTGATGATGTGTATGAAGCCGCACGGGTCGATGGGGCGAATACCATCCAGATATTCACGCGGATTACATTGCCAATACTACTCCCCATTTCAATGACCGTAATTTTGATTCGTGGTTTAGAAATTTTCAAAATTATTGATGTGATTGTTGTAACAACAGGTGGCGGCCCCGGTTCGGCAACCGAATCATTGACGCTGTACATCTTCGAACAAGCACTTAGTAACGGTAATTATGGGTACGCCAGTGCAATTGCTTATATTTTGCTGATTCTGGTCATTATCTTTGCAACCATTTTCTTGGCAGTGGGTCGGCGTTTGTCCGGCGGATCATTCTCGAATTAGGGGGACATCATGGAAAAACGTAAACGTAAGACACTTCTACCCCGTTCAACCAACAGACCACTCTGGCAATCAATCGGTTTGTATGGGATTGTCCTATTCTGGTGTTTTGTGGTCTTGTTCCCATTTTATTGGCTGGCGACAACATCTGTCAAACGTCCGATTGATGTGAGCCGTGGACCCAATTACATCCCATATGTTGATTTTGAGCCGATTCCCGACCATTGGGAAACCATGTTTGGTCAACAAAGTGAACAAACAGTTCGTCATTTCAGAAATAGTCTGATATCGGCAGTTGGTAGTACGATTCTATCGGTTATTATCGGCGCAATGGCAGGGTACGGACTATCGAGGTTCCGATATTATTGGACAATTGTGGGCTGGGATAATAATAGCATTGCCTTCTGGATCATATCACAGCGGTTCTTGCCGCCTGCTATATTTATCGTACCATTTTTATTGCTCTACAATGCACTGAATATGGTGGACACGTATCAGGGGTTAATTATCGCCTACACAATGTTCAACATTCCGTTCGCTGTGTGGATCATGCGTGATTTCTTCAACGGCTTGCCTGTTGACTTAGAAGAAAGTGCACGGGTCGATGGAGCAACCCGCTGGCAAGCATTCTATAAGATTGTATTACCACTGAGCGCACCCGGTCTGGTTGCTGTAGCGATTTTCTCGTTTGTCTTTGCGTGGAACGAATATCTATTCGCACTCATGTTGACAAACTTCAATGCAATCACGATGCCGGTGTTAATTGCTGGACAAAACAACACGCGAGGTATCGAATGGTGGTTCATCAGTGCGCTGACATTGACCGCAGTTGTTCCTGTTGTGATTATGGGCTTATTCCTCGAACGCTTTATCACACGTGGGCTAACGGCAGGCGCAGTCAAAGGCTAAATTAATAAGATCTAATCGGAGTGGCATGTTGTGTTATGCCACTCCGACCTCTCACAACCTCTCATTTTAGATCACTAAAGGACAAACATGACAAACATAATCTGTATTGCTGGATTTGGAGATAACACCAGTATGTTTGATCCACTTCTACATACACAAGTCGCGTCAAAACATCAACTTTTCCCCTTTAACTTGCCCGGATTTGGCGCACCTCCATTGGTTGAACAGACCACTTTATCCGCACTAGCAGAATCCGTCAATGTTTTCGCTAAACAACATAATGCAGATGTAATCTTGGCGCATTCTGTCGCTTCAATTATTGCGTCCTTAGCCGCATTGGATACCACCAGTACACCTATTAAGACTGTCATCTCACTGGAAGGAAATCTAACCGCCGAAGATGCTTACTTTTCCGGTACAGCGGCGGATTATGATACACCAGAGGAATTTTACACAAGCTTTTTAGCTCGGCTAAACGGAATGATTGCTGACCGACCGATTATTGAACGATATCGTGAACAGGTGATGAAGGCAGATGTTAGAGCACTTTGGGAATTAGGGAGCGATGCGCGACGCTTCTCTGAGGAGAATATTCCCGGTGAAATATTGATGAAAGTGCCATCCGCAAAATACATGTATAATCCAGCTAATGTTCCATCGGCTTCCCTCGATTGGTTGCAATCCCATGATTTAGCCAGTATTCGTCTTGATGATGCCTTTCATTGGGCAAGTGTTGATGCGCCGGATCTACTATCACGAAAGCTGTTAGAGGTTTTAGATAAATAATCTTTTCTGGGATATTGTCCGAATATATCTTCTATATCTATTTTCCCCCACAAATTAAATCACCAAACCGAGCTTAGCGTAAGTATTGCGTCTCATGAGCACATAATTAGTACATATCTATCATCAACTAGCATGATAGGTAATGAGAGTCCATGCTTGATAAGGTAGTCTCACATGGAAATAAACCTAGGAGACGCATGCATGCGTGAAGTTGCAGTAATTGGTATCGGGCAAACAAAGATTGGTAAACTCAAAGATCAGAGTTTACGAGATTTAGCAGTAGAAGCGCTCAATGCTGCTGTGCAAGACGCTGGGTTAGAACAAATACCGGATGCGTTGTATGTAGGGAATATGCTTGCACCTCGCCTAAATAATCAAGCGCATTTAGGCGCACTCGTGGCCGATTCAGTTGGGTGGCGTGGTATTGAAGCAACAACAGTTGAGGCAGCCTGTGCATCAGGTGGTGCTGCATTCCAAGCAGGTGTTCGTGCAGTAGCAAGTGGCATGGTTGATGTAGCGGCGGTTTGTGGTGTTGAAAAAATGACCGATGTGAACGTCAACGAGGCAGTTGCTGGACTGGCAACAGCAGCCGATGCAGACTCTGAAGGCATTTACGGGGTAACATTTGTCAGTTTAAATGCCATGATTATGCGCCGATATATGTATGAGTTTAATATCCCACATAAGGCCTTTGCTAATTTTAGTGTGAACGCACACCAGAACGCTGTCAACAACCCAAATGCGATGTTCCGCAAAGCAATAACGGCTGATGTCTATCACAATTCTCCCATCATTTCTCCTCCGATAACCCGTCACGATAGTTCGCCAATATGTGATGGGGCGGCGGCTATCATTTTGTGCCCATTGGAGATGGTGAAAGACTTGTCGACTCGTGAACCGATCCGCGTACTCGCAAGTGCAACAGGAACAGATAGCATCGCGACATCAGATCGCCGGAATATTGTTGAACTTGATGGGGCAAAAATCAGTGCGAATAAAGCATATAAGCAAGCAGGGCTATCACCCGCAGATATTGATGTATTTGAACTACATGATGCGTTCACGATTATTGCTGCAATGAGCCTTGAAGCATGCGGATTTGCAAATTGTGGTCAAGGCACACATCTTGCACAAAATGGTGACATCTTTCTTGATGGCAAAATCCCAGTAACCACCATGGGTGGGTTGAAAGCACGAGGGCATCCTGTCGGTGCAACAGGTGTATACGAACTCATAGATTTAATCACACAGTTGCGTGGTGAAGCAGGCATCAATCAGATCAAAGATGTTGAAATCGGCATGGCACAAAATATCGGTGGAACCGGTGCAACAGTTGTGACGCATATCCTCGGTATATAAGTTAATGTCGGGGTGTGATAAACCCGACATTTTCGTATCTCACCTTATATTTGGATAACAACATTTCCACGTTTGCGCCCAGTATCAACATAACGATGGGCTTCAACAATGTCTTCAATAGTGTACTGACAGTCGATTACAGGTTTGATGACATTGTCTTCTGCCAGTTGTTTAATGTGATGAAAGTGGTCTTCTGCTTGTTTTTTGCTGGGGTTTGAGTCGCTGTGCACATTCAAATAGATTCCGTCCGACTTTAACGCAGACTTAGCTTTAGCGGAAGGATATTTTGCAACAGCATCAAACACGACATCATATTTTTGACTACCTTGGGCAAAGTCTTCCACCGTATAGTCAATCACATCATCAGCGCCGAGGGACTTTACCAGTTCTAGATTTTTCGTACTACAAACACCCGTAACATGTGCACCATAATGATATTTGGCAAGCTGTACCGCATTTGTGCCGACAGTTCCCGATGCACCATAGATAATAACATGGTGTTCCGGTTGTATATCTGCCTTTTGTAAGCAATGCAATGCCGTCATACCCCCACCAACGAGCGCAGCAGCTTCTCCATAAGATAGATTGTCGGGTTTGTGAGCGATTAAACCATCTTCAGGTATACATTTGTATTCAGCATAGCCGCCAAAATCAGAATCAAACGTCGATGCAAATACATCATCGCCAACTTTGAAGCGGGTCACATTATTGCCAGTTGCTTCGATTACACCTGCTATTTCCATCCCCAATATAGGACGGCGTGGCTTGAATACACCTAAGTAAAGACGTGCCATCAACCATTGCCAGCGTGGAACTGTAAAGCTCCGCATCCGACTATCGCCGATGGTCACTGTTGTCGCTTTCACATTAATGAGTACTTCGTTCTCAGACGGTGTGGGCTTTTCAATATCTGTGATTTTTAAGACAGCAGGCGAACCGTATTTTTCATAAATGACTGCTTTCATTCAATCTCTCCTAATTATTCTCCCTATTTCATTTACGTGAGATAATTGGATGAGTTGTGAATAACAAAAAAACGGCAGAGGCGTTACCCTTTGCCGTTTATAGTAAAAGCTAAGTATGTGATCTGCTATATTGTTAGTTGACGCGGGTCGCTGTACCTGTCAGTACCCATTGGACATATGTGCCTTCTCCTCCAACTGCGGTAATTACAACCGAGCCAGTTTTGGAATTAAAGGTGACTTCTTGGTCAACAATAGTTGAGCCACAGCTATAAGTTTGACCACCTGTGAAGAACTGAATCTGATCGGTATTTTCGCCAAAACAAGTCACCGAGATAACCAATCGTGCGCGTCCACCAGACATAGCCGAATTTGCATTCATCCCTGTGATGTCCCAACGAACACGATCTTCTGTATCACCATCCGGATAAGAAACAAAGTCTAATACACTGGTTGTACTATCCAATGGGATATTCAACGGGTTATTGAAACGTGCATCTTCTGGTGCGAGTTGTGGTGGCGGTGGGGTCGTTGGTGTATATGATGGGGTGAAGGTTGCCGTCGGTTCCTGAGCAGGTTCGGTCGGTGTATATGACGCAGTATAAGTTGGTGTCGGTTCTTCTTGGTTGACGATCTGCGTCGCTGTCGGTTGTTCCTGATTAGTAACGTCGGTTGCCGTTGGCGTTGCAGCCACAGCAGTCTCGGTCGCTTGAATTACTTCTGTTGGCGGTGCAACTGTCGGTGGTGTCGTATCACCAACAACGGGCACAGCACTACAATCTCCTGTCGTAGTGACAACTGTGCTAGATACCCAACCTGTACCAACATTCGGAACATCAATTTGATACCAATCGCCTGATACACTCACGACGGCATATGCTTGCCCCGGTGTGGTTTGAGTAATTACAGCATCGTCAGTGGATGGACCGGAGCGAATGTTGACAAAACTGGTTGCCGAAATAAAACATGCACCCGTATCAACAACAACTTCTTCAGTTACAAGAGGTGGCGGTGGATCGGTTGTATCATCAGTTGGAACAGCATCTTGTGTTGGCTCAGGTTGCGGTGAGATATCTGCTAAATCCACATTGACAACCCCTGTCATAGTTTCTGTGATACCAGATAACGCGATTTCATAAGGCCCTTCGCCAACCAGAGAAATAATCGCTGATGCACCAGATGACGTCGTTTGAATTTGTCCGGTATTGTTGCGGACAACAGCAAGAAATTGTAAATCAGGTGATTGTGCAACTAAGTTTAAAATTACCGTCTCATCGGCTGTACCTGTGTAGCTGTAGTAGGATGTCTCGCCAGCATTAATGGGCACATCGGCTGGAATTCCGGTAATAATTGTTTTTTCTGCAATCGGTTGACCAGCTAATTTAAGTAGAAAATCACCTGTACTACCGCTAGCACTCGTAATGAGCACAAGATATGTTCCGGTTGATGGCAAGATTACATCTGCGCGAACATCATCAGCACTCACTGCATATGGATCGCTGGTGGAGTTGATCAAAATTTCCGCACCACTTTGTATCGTCGCTGTGAGATCTAAACCTGGGGTTATGCTAATCCCTTGTACTGTGACTTGATCGCCCTCATTACCTTGGAATGTAAAAATCGCAATTGGTGCTTCGGGGGTTATGGTGACGACGGTAGCGCTTCCATAGGTGATAACCCCCTGAGCCACCGCCTGAACAGTTGCTAGTAATAATACAACCAATATAAATAGAATCCGTTTTAGCATCAAAATCCTCCCAATCACTGTTTATGTCAATTGTAATAATATAACAGGCGGGAGTTTTGCGATACTTTTTGATTGGCTTTGTCACAAGTTTGGAATTCTTTACCACAGATGCAAAACGACAGGGCGAAGGGGAAATTGGGTTAGGGGAGATTAAGCCCCGCCGTTTAGCATTTGGGTTATTCGCGTCTAATAATAGGATATGTAAAAGTTGTTTTGAGAATCTGTCAAAAGTGTAAAGTAAATGTAAAACTAATAAGTAAACTATGAGATCAGTAGCGGGCATTCAAACAGCTTACAATTTAGCAGGGAATGGAGATGTTCCTTCACTACGCGTTAAAGTATAACCACCGTCAACTGTGATAACCGACCCTGTCATATAACGCGACAGGTTAGACATCAAGAAACAACACACATCCCCAATAGCTGTTGCATCAGCAACATATCCTAGTGGAATGCCTTCTTCGATAAATTCCCGACCTTGTTCTGTCAGATGTACTTCGGTCGATTCGGATTCAACCCAACCCATAACGAGTGTATGCGTGCGGATGCCGTATTTTCCACAATCAACTGCTGCCATCTTAACGAGTGGACGTAAAGTAGCAAGCGAAGTCCCTGTCAGACTGGTATCAACAAATGGCATAGTCGTCGCTACAGTTGATACAAAAACGATACTTCCCTGTATGTGGCGATCAATCATATGTTTTGCAACTGCTTGCGAGATGTAAACTGCAGATTCATAATTAACCTGCATCACTTGATTCCACTGTGTGGGTGTCGATTCGATGAATCGCCCAAAGGGTTGCTCAGTAGGACAGATAATTACCCCGTGGATTGTCTGCATTGTCTGTAGTTGGTTGCCGATATTTTCGAGTGTATCCCAATCCACAAATAAAGACTGGCATGCTAACTCATCCGTGAGTGTCTCAAGTAGGGTGTCGTCATGATGTACAAGAGTGACCTGCGCCCCACCTGTCTGTAACTGCACGGCAATTCCACGCACTAACGATAAATCGCCACCCGAAATCAAAATATGTTGTCCTGTTAAGTCAATCATGTACCATATCTTCGTTTATCATTTAAAGTATCAATCGTAGTGTAACAAAAAATAATATAATCTGCTCACACATGAGGGTAGAAAAATTGCGCGATTGGGCAGACCTTTGTGGTGTATTCTCGATAATGGTTATATTATGGTTTTAGGGTTGTGTCTTGGGGAATTGTATGGGCTCCAAGTTACGAACAAGACAAAATAAAACATGATTATAGGGTTATTAGATCAAGCATTCATGAAGGATAACATTATGCGCCGTATATACGGTTTCATTTTACTTACGTTGTTGCTGTCGGTGGGATTCGCCACTCAAGCGGATAATAACCTCCTCTACGAGTTGGGGACAGTCGATGACAACACACCGTTCTCCGATATTCCATTATCCATCACAGAGGGTGAAAGTAATGTCACGATTGACATGCGCGCAACCAGTGGCGATTTGGATACACTTGTCTTTTTGGTAGACGACAACGGTAATATCCTCGCACAAAATAGTGATCGTACTGATGGTCTTGCCAACGATACAGATTCATTTGTAAAAGCCAGTGGTTTGCCAATCGGTGATTACCGTATTATTGCCTCACGTGAAGGTGTTGATGAAGGGGTCACAGCTGGCACTTACGAAGCTATTGTTGTGGTCGAACCAACACTTGTGAACACACTCGACTACGACGTATCGGCTGAAACATTAGCCGCATTGGGTTATCCACAAATTCCACAACAACCCACAGCCGAATGGACAATTCTGGCATTTTACGGTGCAGATACAAACCTCGAAGCCGCACTATTGAACGACATTAACGAATTTGAATTGGCAGGTGGGAGTGATGAACAGATTCGGATCATCGCACTAGTTGATCGTCATCCGGAACACGATCATTCCAATGATGATTGGACAACAACCCGCATTTTTGAGGTCAATAATAATACGACCGACGATACACCGGATGTCTATCCGCCCCGCGTCGATTCAGTTGAATTAGTTGATCTCGGAGAGTTGGACACAGGGGATGGGGAGACATTAGCCCAATTTTTGGCATGGGCAATCCGAACATATCCAGCGAACCACTACGCCATTTCGATTGGTAGTCATGGGGCAGGCTGGAAAGGTCTATCCCAAGATGAAACCACAGGCGAGGAACTCGGCACAGATCCGACAATTATTTCACTCCCAGAATTAACCAGAGCCCTTGATGTTTCAAAAGAGATTGCAGGTGTCGACAAATTTGACCTGATGATTAATGATGCGTGCTTGATGAGCAGTGTCGAATATCATTCTGCTGTAGCAGATTATTTTGATTTAACACTCGCATCTCCCGAAATCACAGTCAATCCTGCACTGGATATGACCTTGTTTACAGAAGTGTTGCGTAATCAAGGCGATGTTGACCTAACAACCTTAGGCAACAACCTAGTGAACAAATACATTGACGAAGATATGTTCACACGCGGGACATCCAGCACAGAGTATTACGCGTTCACACTGGTTAATTTGCAGGGTTACGATGAAGTCATCGAAACAATCAACGATTTAGCAGAATACATCAATAATGACCCCGCACGCTATGTCGAACTGATCGGGGAAGCCCGCTCCAATACCTATACCTACTCGGCATTTATGGGTGATACAACACTCGTCGATATTGGACACTTGATGGAGCAACTTATCATACTCGGGCGTGATGTGGAGTTGATCGAACGAGCACAAACAGTCCTGACGACGATCGAAGCCACGCGCATTTACGGTAAAGCAGGCGAACGTGCCGACCGTTTGACAAGTTATTTCAATGTGTATTTCCCCGAAAATAGTAATAACTTTGACCAAAATTATTTTGAAGAAAGTCCGTTAACTTCTTGGGGTAACATGCTTCGCAACTACTATAATTTGCAAACCCCACGCTCGTGGCTGGGTGAAGATTCACTCCTGACATACCATCCACCAGCCGCACCCCATGTCAATGTGACACAAGTCTTCCCTGTATCGAGTACCGTGACACTTCCGCCTACCATCAAAATCGAGATTGAGGGGCGACGAATTTCACGCGGGACATTTACAGTTGATCTGGTTGATGAAGAACGTGATCTAGCTGTCCGCTTCCTTAGTACGCCGATTTTGCAGGAAATTGTCGTCGGCGGTACAAGCAACCTCGTTAACCGTTGGCGTTCTGGTGTTGATCGTTCGAATTTCAGTTGGTTACCGATGACTTTACCGGTCGTGACGGATGGCCAAACTAGTGAAAACGAATTGCTGGTTCGGAGTGGGGATACCGCAATATTGGAAGGGCGTTACAAAGAACCCGAAAGCCGGAACTGGAATGATGTGGCGGTCTTCTTCTCGATTGAAGAAGGTACGGTACAACGTGTGATTAGTCGGGCAAAAGGATCGGGTGCACTTGCCGAAGTTGTCATTCCCGAAGGGTCATTATTCCAATCTTATCGTCAATTTGTGAAACCTGACGGACGGTCGGCAGTCAAGCCGGGTACAAGTTATATGTGGGGAGCAAACGGCTTAACATGGTCGGAAGAAGTTGCCCCTGACGGTACATATCGTTTGGGTTTCCTTGTCGAGGCACAAGGTGGTACAGCTGGATTTGATTCAGCAGAGGTGACCGTCAATAATGAGAATGTACCCGATGGGCGACGGGGTTTCTTGGCGATCAACCTCGGCTTATCATTCGGCTATCCAGAGGAATGGGTCACACCGATTGCCGCATCTGGTTTTATCCAGACATTTAACGAAGAGCAAACCCAAAGCATTAGTGTGATTAGCTTCACGGCGCAGTCGGACAATGTTCTCCAAATTGCAGAAAATTATGAGCGCAAATTTGGATATGAATCCAGTGGTGAACCTGAATTAGTCGAATTGGGGCGTTTTAACATTCCAGCAGCTAAATTCGAATACACACACGAATTAGACGGTGTGACTTGGTATGGGCGTGGTTATGCCATGTATCGTGAGACAGCCCGTCGCACCTCAGAGACAAGTATCATTTATACGGTCGAAGCACAAAATCCTGATGAGTTGGATGCGCTTTTTGAAGAGTATGATTCATCACTCCGCTTTTTTGATGCAGTAAGTTTGCGCGATCAAACGGATAATCGCTGGCGTTATCGTCAGTTTAAACCTGGAATCCTTTATCCTGTACCAAAAGGTTGGGTACGTGAAGGTGATATTACCTCAGGAGAATGGCGGACAATTTCAAACCCAGAAGAACCAGAAATCAATGCGCAAATCACATTTTTCGAAGAGACAGATGATGTAGATGCCATCATCGAGACGATACGTGGTGATGTTCTGCCAGATGAATTTGAGATCATCCATTACGATACAACCCGCCGTCGCTGGCAAATCGTGCCATTTGAATTTGAACGGGATGGTGTGACGATTGCTTCGCGGGTCTATTTTGCGGCAATCCAAGGTGAGGTATTTGTCCTCAAGTTTGAGGCACCAAATGATGAAACAGTTGTCAGCAACTTCCGCGACAGCTTTGAATTAATGGTGGATGGGTTTGCACCGCTCAGTAACCAACGCTATGCGCTCGGTGATACAAATCCTGCATTATTAAAAGCGAATATGTCGTCAGCCCTTGAAGTCTGTGATGTGGATTTAAATAACGTCGCGTGTTATGGGCAGGGAGACTTGCTAGCAATTATTCAAGATGCAAACGCTCTATCACAAGAAGGTGATTTTGTAATTATTGATGATGTTGATGCCTTATCAGTAGGTTTCGAAACGGAAGACGACAGTACATTCGATTCATTCAGCATCGCTATCATTGAACCCGAAATTACACAGGCAAACGGAGAGACCGCCACCATCACAATTGGTGTATTTGGTGGTGTCTCGGTCGAGACCGATTATATTGAAGTAGAGGCGGCGCAAACTGATGAATAGGAAAATTTCTATGACGATCTATAAATTTGCTTTATTCGTCCTTGTGTTGCTGTTGTTAACAGTTTCGGTTGGTGCACAGGAAACCCAAAACATTAGTGTACCGTCCTTTGATGTGACTGTCGCAGAAAATGCGAGTGAATCCGGCGACAAACCCTATGGGATGTTGATTGACGTACCGGAAGAAGTTGAGCTTGCAACCATCGTGATTAACGGGATTGCACTTGATTTAACCGGCGGTACAGTCATTTTGTGGCGTGATGACATCATCGCAGATACCAACGCAGTCGGCACGGGGGAAGAAGATTTTGAGACAAACCGCCGCCCCTCATCATGGTCGATGTCGGTCACGAAGGGGCTCGTTAAGATGCGAGTTGTTGACCCTGAATTAGCGGAAGAACTTGGCGACCAAGAAATTGTCGTGACAGAAGGGGCAGCCCTCAGTTACGATGAAGAAGCTGTTGCCCAAGGCGAACAAGTCTTTGATATTGAGCCGTTTAAAGCCGAAGATATTGAAGAATTGCAGTCAGTTGTATCAGCAGTTGATGAAGATGCAGAATTAACCGTGTTGACCGCAGAACAAGTACAAGTGGTTGAAGAAAGCCAAGAACTACTCGTCTCAATTGAGAATTTGAGCGATGCAGAGATAGCATCAGACCTCATTATCGAAAACACTACTGAAAATATTCTTGATGATAGCCTGTCTGAATTTGATGATTTTGAATCCGATACAGCCGAAAGCGACCAAGATAATTTAGTTCAATTCTTGATTGAAAGTGGTGAACTCACACCCGAAGAATTGGGCGATCTCGCAATCGATAACCCAGAAATTGGCGAACTCATCATGAATTCGATTTTGTTCGAAGATGACAGTGTGGAATCACTATCCTTACTTGCCGAAGACAACCCTGAGATGTTTGACTTCTTTGTGGATATTGTCGCGGTTGATGATCGTGCAGTCGATTATTTTCTCGAAGTTTCAGCTGAAAACGAAGCATTTGTAGATGAATGGGACTTATATATTGCCGAAGATCCAGCATTTGCTGATGCATTTGTCGGACGATTTGATGATCCTGCGGCCAGCCTTGCATTATCGGATTTAGCAGGTGAGTCACTATATATCAACGAACTCATGCTCGATATGACCATCTATGATCCGCTCTTTGCTGATGAATTAGTAGATGTATGGGAAACCAATCCTGACTCGGCGCAATTCTTCTTCGATACAGTCATGCAAGATGAGGATGCACTACTTGATGCACAATTTATCTTCGCAGAGAATATTGACGCATTTGACCCAATTGTAGATGGTTGGGCATCGGATCCGACTTTAGAATTTGCAGAATTTTATGATGACTTCGGCGCTGATGAATTATTCACAGGCTATGAAATTGATTACTCGTTTGGAGCAAGTATCGTCGCGTGTACATCACGAGGTGATGGGTCAAGTGATATTGAAATTGCGTTCATCAATGAACCTGCTGGCATTGCTGAAATTGAGTTATTTGGTAATGGATCGCGTACAGTCACCTATGAGAGTTATCTATTTTTGAATGTCCGTGATAGTCTCCTGCCAATTTTTTCAATTGATGCCTATGATGCAACGGGCAATTTACTAGAAACCACATTTGTTGATGATGGCGGTTGTGATAGTGAGTTTGGCGGTGGATTCGATGATCCATTCGGGACTGAAGAATTTGGGGCGGTATTTTACGACGAATTTGAAGACCCTGCACTACTTGGTGGCTCATCTTTTGAAGAAAGTGGTGCATTCGGTCTAGAGATTATTGGATGTTTTTCAGATGGTTTAAGTTCAACCATCATTGATATGACCGTTTATAATCCACCGCAAAATGCTGATAGTTTCTATATCTACTCAATGGCAACTGTCGAGATTGTATCCGCAGATGGTTTTGTATCTGTAACAATCCCTGATAGCGATTTACCGCTTAACTTTGCCGAAGCATATGACCCCAACAGCCAATACATCGACTTCGCTTATTTTGAAGGTATCCCATGTGATGGTAGTAGCGATGGTGAATTTGTTGATGAATTTGAAGACCCTACTAATTTAGATGGGGAAGAGTTCGAATCAACAGGCTCATTTGCAATGGAAATCGTTAGTTGTTCGTCAGATGGTCTCGGCTCAACCATTATTGATGTGGTCGTGAGCAACATTCCACAAGCAACTCAAGATTTCTATATTTACACTGCGTCTAATCTTCAGATTATTTCTGCGGATAGCTTTATATCCATAACAGTGCCTGATAGTGAATTACCACTCAACTTTGCCGAAGCCTACGATACCAACAGCCAATATATAGAGTTTGCGTTCTTCGAGGGACAATTATGTAGTGGCGGTGGTGTGACTGATGAATTTGCATCGGAAGATCCCGCAGGTGAATTTGCCGAGGGCTTCACTGCCGAAATTATTGACTGCACAGTTAGCGATTCTTTCAATACGAGTGTGACACTCATGTTGAGCAATGTTCCAGATGGCGCAACCGATATGGTAGTCAGCACACAAACCGGATCACTTTCGGTATTCCCAGATACAACCACCTTCCTAACAATCGAAACAAATGCCTTGCCGATCTCATTTATTGAAGTCGGTAACGGGGTAGAAACATTTGATAGTGCGTCTCCAACAGGGTTATCATGTGAAGGTTCAGATACACAAGAAACAGATTCTGATGGTGACGGCTACACTGATGGTGTTGACTTCTGTCCATTTGAAGGCGATACAGGTAACGGTGTAGACGAATTTGGTTGTCCAATCGCCGGTGGCACAGATAGCGATCAGGATGGTGTTACGGACGATGTCGATTCGTGCCCATTTGAAGGGAATACAGGCAATGGCGTTGACGAGTTCGGCTGTCCAAATGCTGCTCTTGATTCTGATGGCGATGGCTATGCTGATGATGTCGATAGTTGCCCTGCTCAAGGCGATACAGGCAACGGTGTTGACGAGTTCGGTTGTCCAGTTGCTGCTCTTGATTCTGATGGCGACGGCGTTACCGATGATGTTGATAGTTGTCCCGCTCAAGGCGACGAAGGCAATGGTGTCGATGAATTTGGTTGTCCAAATGCTGCACTTGATTCTGATGGTGATGGTGTTACGGACGAGATCGATTCGTGCCCATTTGAAGGCGATACAGGCAATGGTATCGATGAGTTCGGCTGTCCAAACCCAGCACCTGATTCTGATGGAGATGGCTATGCTGATGATGTTGATAGTTGTCCTGCTCAGGGTGACGAAGGCAATGGTGTCGATGAGTTCGGCTGTCCGATTGCTGCACCAACTGCAACCCCAATACCAGACAGCGACGGTGATGGCTTTACCGATGATGTCGATAGTTGTCCTGCACAAGGTGACGAAGGCAATGGTGTAGACGGAACAGGTTGTCCGAATCCAGCAGTCTTCGCAGTATCAATTACCGGATGTCAAAATAACGGTGATGGCACAACGACTGTCGACTTCTTGTTGTCGAATATCCCAGGCGAAGCCGCCTTTATCCTCTTCTACCACAGTGGTGGTAGTGGTATCAGTGGGGGCGTATCAACAAACGTTCAACTGACAACCTCTGATGCAAACTTGCCATTCACGCGGGTCGATGTCGAACGTAGCACATCACCGTTCTTGATTGCAGATGCAGTCCCGAGTGGTTCGTGTCCATAAGTTAGAGGTTATAAGAGGTGGGATTGCTCTCACCTCTTTTGTTTTAACTTAAAGCTCTAATCCTCAAGTTCTTTAATGACAGTGCGGACATCTTTGGTCTCGAATAGGTGAATCAACCACAATATCGGAGAAAATACACACCCCGGATGATAGATGGTGTGGCTAAAGTTGGTTACACTCGTGTCAAGTTCTTGTACACCGCGCTCAAATCCCTCACCGGATAGACCCGCCAACCAAACAGCATTCGACCACGCTTTATCACGGGCAATATCCATCGAAAAGTCAATAATGCCATTACTCAAGAACGAAAAATAACGATCGACAAATCCAATCAAAGGCGAGATTTTGTCTATATCATCACTGACTTTGGGGACAAGGCTTGCCAATAACGGATTTAACTTGAGGAAATCCTGATGAAGCGAATCGTCAATCTGTCCACCCGAGACTTCTGCGACGGCGACGGGTAAATCTAAGCCAATATGAGCGTCACATGCGAGTAGCAATAATTGAACGACGGTGAGTGATCCATCTTGACACGCATCAAATGCCAATTGCCATGCCTGTGTAATCGGCTCGCCATTATTATATTTTGTGAGTGCATCCAAATAACGGTTAGCAAAAATAACATCTAATTTTTCTAGGCGTTCGTTGTTCTCAAAATAATCGCCTTCTTGAATTTTCTGGCGTACAAGCTTCGTCACTTTTAAATATAAAGCAGCAAAATACCCGATCCTGCTATTGTCATCATAAGCTTGCTGCACGATTGTTTCAAAAGCACGTACCACATCATCTACAGTTTTGGCGTGCATGGTGTCTCCCTCACATGTCACTGGTGGTTAAGTCTGCCTAAACGTAAGCATACAGCAACTTTCCCAGATTCATCATGATGATTTATTACAGTTTCGTCTCAGTGTAGCAAACCCTATTAATCTGTTTAAAATAGCAACAACAAAACGCCAAACCCGTCAATTTGCGCTATACTCACAACATATGTTGTTATGAAAAATATATCATTCATACTAGGAGCAATATTATGGAATTACGAAGTCATAGATGGTTTTTGCGCAACGGTCCAGCCGGATTTAAATCACGTAGTCGGATGAAAAACCAAGGCACACCACAACAAATGTTTGATGGTCGCCCTGTGATTGGTATTTGTAATACATGGTCAGAGCTAACGCCATGTAACGCACATTTACGCATATTAGCGGAACAAGTCAAACGTGGTGTACTAGAAGCCGGTGGATTCCCTCTGGAATTTCCAGTGATGTCGCTTGGTGAGACACTCATGCGTCCAACAACCATGATGTATCGTAACCTGATGAGCATGGATGTCGAAGAATCGATACGGGCAAATCCTATGGATGGGGTTGTTCTATTAACAGGATGTGATAAGACAACACCGGCAGCAATTATGGGGGCATGTAGTGTCGATTTGCCGACAATTGTGGTCACAGGCGGTCCGATGCTAAACGGGAAGTTTCAGGGTCGTGACATCGGCGCAGGAACCGACAAATGGCGCTTCACCGATGATTGGCGTGCGGGTCGCATGACAAATGACGAATACATCGAAGCAGAAACTTGTATGTCTCGGAGCGATGGCCACTGTACAACAATGGGTACAGCCTCCAGTATGTCATCGGTAGTTGAAGCCCTCGGCTTGATGTTGCCGGGTGGAGCAGCCATTCCAGCGGTTGATTCGCGTCGTCGCCGGATGAGTCACTTCACAGGGAATCGTATTGTCGAAATGGTCAAAGAAGACCTACGTCTGTCACAAATTCTTACGCGAGATGCATTTGAAAATGCAATTATGGTGAATGCCGCCATTGGTGGTTCAACCAACGTGATTTTGCATATTCTAGCAATTGCAGGGCGCATCGGCGTTGAAATGGATTTAAAAGATTTTGATACATTGGGCAGTCATCTACCATTGCTGGTCAATCTCAAACCAGCAGGTGAGTATTTGATGGAAGAATTCTACTATGCAGGCGGATTGCCAGCAGTAATGCAAAATATGAAAGACGTTTTGCATATGGATGCAATAACAGTCATGGGGCAATCTCACGCTGAAAATACCGAGGGCGCAGAATCTTTTAATGACGATGTGATTGGCTCAATGGATAAACCGTTCCAAGAAAATGCGGGTATTGTGGTGTTATATGGTAATTTGTGCCCAGATGGAGCAGTCATCAAACCATCGGCTGCCGAAAGACACCTGATGCAACATCGCGGTCAAGCGGTTGTCTTTACATCACTCGAAGATTTTCATGCTCGGGTTGATGATGATAGTCTTGATCTCAATGAAAACAGTGTCTTAATCATGCAAAATGTCGGGCCTAAAGGCTTCCCCGGTATGCCTGAAGTCGGTAATATGAGCATCCCGAAACAACTACTCGATCAAGGGGTGACCGACATGGTGCGCCTATCGGATGCACGTATGAGTGGCACAGCCTATGGTGCGGCAGTATTACATATCGCACCAGAAGCCGCTGTTGGTGGAAACTTCGCGCTGGTACAAGATGGTGATTGGATTGAACTAGATGTCGAGAATCGGCGTTTACATCTAGAGGTATCGGATGAAGAACTAGCACAACGTCGTGAGGCTTGGCAGGCACCTGATAATCACTCGCAACGTGGCTATACACGTATCTTCCTCAACCATGTGATGCAAGCTGATACAGGGGTAGATTTTGATATTCTGCTTGGCGGATCCGGTGATGAGGTCGCCTATAAAACCGACGGTCAAGCCGATGTAAAGCATACCAAATAATTCGAAACAACATATCAACGATGGAGTACAGGACACTATATGACAAATATGCCACAGTCAGTCGCTCAACATGAAAAAGCAGGGCGTTATGTTTCGGTACGCGGTCACAATATTTTTGTGCGGGATGAAGGGCAGGGACAACCAATTGTCCTTGTCCATGGCGTTCCGTCCAGCTCTTACTTATATCGAAAAATGATCCCACGACTAACAGACGCTGGCTATCGGGCAATTTCGTTTGATCTTGTCGGTATGGGGTTAAGTGATAAACCTGCAAATATTGACTATGATTGGCATTCGCTCTCACAGCGGATGGGCGATACATTAAAAACACTGGGCTTGCCACCTGTTCATCTGGTTGTACATGATATTGGCGGACCAATCGGGCTAGAATGGGCAATCAATCATCCACAAGATGTGCATAGTATCACCATCACGAATACACTGATGGATCCACCTGTATTTAAGAAGCCGTTCCCGATGTGGCTATATAGTGTCCCCATCCTCCGTCACGTTGCATTCATTACACAAAACGAGCTGATGTTTAAACCAATTATGCAAAAGATTGGCGTGTACGATGCCTCTGCGGTCGATAGTGAGATGATCAAAAGTTATCTCTGGCTCTTGCGAAACAAAAACGGAAGACAACCTTTTTTGGATATTATGGATGGCTTTGATTTATCGAAGACACATGCCGACTTTTTAGCACAAGGTGCAAAGAATCTAGGTGTTCCCATACAAATGATCTGGGGAGAAGAAGATAAAGCCATCCCCAAGACACAAGCCAACTATATAATTGAAAAGCTGGACATTAATGACGTTCATTGGGTACAAGGTCGTCATTTTCTCCAAGAAGATCAAGCAGAGCAATGTGTGCAAATTGATAGCTTCTGTAAGCAGCATTTTAACTAAATTGTACACGCATGTACTTGCGTGACAGTAACACTTTAACACTATACAATACACAAAATTTCATTCAAAACGAAAGTTAATTTACCATGCCTGAACTCATTCAACCCGTACAATCGGGGCAACAACTTATCAATGACATCCGCGAAACAACTGTTGCTGATGATTCCGTCGCGATTTGGTGGCTGGGTCAAAGTGGTTACGCAATCAAGTCCGCATCTCATCTATTTTATGTCGATTTATATCTATCCGAACACCTCACCAAAAAATATGCTGAAACCGCCAAACCTCATATCCGTATGACCGAAGCAGCAATTCGTGGCACAGATTTAGAGAATGTCAAACTCCTATTTTCCAGCCATAAGCACTCTGACCATCTCGACCCAGGTTCAATGCCAGACATTTTTTCAAATAATCCTGAAGCACAACTTGTGCTACCGGGTGCACTCAAAGAATATGCGATAACCACACTTGCATTAGATGGGGATCGGCTCATTCCAACCAATGGCGATGAAACCATCACCGTCAATGGTATGGATGTGACAATTATCCCATCTGCACACCCTGACCTCACCAAAGACGAGGCGCATGGGCATTTATTTATCGGATTTATTTTCGATGTAGACGGTGTGAAAATTTACCATTCCGGCGATACCCTAGTCTATGATGGCTTAGCTGACCGCCTTAAACCACATAATATCGACATCGCGTTTTTGCCGATTAATGGCACCGATGCACGTCGTGGTGAACTACATGTCCCGCCCAATATGAATATCGAGGAAGCATTGCAACTCGCGCAAGACATCGGCAATCCACTGATTATTCCACATCATTATGATATGTTCACTTTTAACACCGTCGATGTGAAACTGTTTATTGAGCAAGCTGACAGCTCTGGACAAGCATATAAAGTAATGCAATGTGGCGAAAAGTTTGAGTGGTCAAAGGCTTGATGAATTGAGACTTACACCAGATCAAATTCTCCTTGCAAACTTAAGTGGTAATAGTTATCTCTGGCGCAGGGCAAGAATGAGCAAAGAGTCAGCACACAAACATCTAGTCGAAAAATACAATGTAGATTTTGGGTACGATGTAAGAGCTTGGAAAAAACATATCAAAAGCGTCAATAAGAAGCGTTGAATATTTGACCAACTCTAGATTCTAACTGCTCAATGTGTATCGCACTGGTTTCTTAAACATGGCTGAGACGACAACCATACCGTCTCCACCAACCTTCAGCGTAATCGCTTCGCCAGCTTTAAGTGTATAATCTTGACCGTTGTTGGATACCCAAGCAGCACCAGATATAACTTGCAAAACTTGATTTCTCGCAGTGAGAATATGATTTTCCCGAATTTGAAGCGTATAGTATGGTGTATAGTTGTCCACAGGATAGACTTTAATGCGTTGGGTTGCTTGTTGTGCCATAATAAAACCTCTCTAATTGGATGACATCTACAGACTAAATTGAGAACCGCATATCATCACCCCCCGAACGGGTGGACTTGACGGGTGGCAATTGCCACCCCACCCTAGTTTCTGATACGATAGTCGCAAGGTTCACAATGGGGCAAATGATTGCATGATACTGGACAATAATCTAAAAGAGAGAGAACGAGACATCCTCAAGTTGATGGCACAGGGTTTAACCAATAGCCAAATTGCCAAGCAACTCTACCTCGCCCGAGAAACCGTTCGTTGGTACAACAAACAAATCTATACCAAGCTCGGTGTTCATAACCGTACTCACGCCGTCATGCGGGCACAGGATCTTGGATTTCTAGAAAATATGGGGGCGATTGACGATATTCCCGTTCCGCCTGTTCAATATGTCAAAAGTAATGATGCATATATTGCATATCAGGTATTTGGTGATGGCCCAATTGATGTGTTTTATGTAGAAGGTATCTTCAGTCACCTTGAGTGTGCATGGGAACAACCACGGTGTGTTTGGGCATTTCGAAGATTAGGCATTAAAGCGCGTGTCATACTAATGGATAAACGTGGCTCAGGATTATCTGACCGAACGCCATCCGCTTATTCTATGGAACAAATTATTGAAGACATACGAGTTGTCTTATCAGAAGTTGGTTCAAAACGAACTGTACTTGTTGCCAGTTGTGAAGGCACACCCATTGCTAGCTTGATGGCAGCAAAGCACCCTGATACTGTATCAGGTTTGATTTTATTAAATGGTCTTGTCAAAGGCACACGTAGTCCAGATTTCCCTTGGGCATTACCTTTTGACTTGTATGACCAGATTTTTGATACTGTGCGCCAAGAATGGGGAGGGCCATATGGCGTCGAATACTTTGTGCCCGATGCAGACTCTGAATTTAGGCAATGGTGGGCAAAATTTCTACGTCAATCGGTTAGCCCAGGTGAAGCTCTCAGCGGTGTACAGCATATGCGAGAGATCGATGTGACACCAATTCTACCGCAAATTGATGTGCCTACATTAGTGATGCATAGCCGATATAATCGAGTTGTGCGGGTTGAATCTGGTCGTTACACGGCAGATCACATCCCAAATGCTCGCTATGTTGAAATTCCTACTAAGTCCCATTTATGGTGGTGGGACGCTGACCCGTTTCTCAACGAGGTCGAAGCATTTCTAGAAACAATTTATGATGCGATGTGACGCAACATATAAGGTCAACGTATATTTGTCATTTATGAGTAGAAGATGAGTGACATACCCAAACTATGTCGCTAATTTCTTCATACTGTGTGTCATCGGTCTACACTGTAATCAATAAACGACACAAGTAGAGAGCGACAAGACATGCCAACTTTAGCTAATTACACACAATTCGATGGACGCTATTGGGATACCGCAGCAATTCGAAATGCACTCGATTATCAGGGTGTGAAAGCCCCGCATACAGGCGAACCCTATACCGAAGCTATGTTGCTCGGCATCAGTGGGGGTATCGCATTCGGTTACTTCACATTCCATTATGACGGCTATGATCCGCAAGTAAATCTGCTGACACGCAACACTTTCGACCCGATGGACACAATTTTTACACGTATGGGAATTGCACGCGAAGTCTTGCAGACCACAAGTGCGGATAAATACCGTAAGAATCTAATCACAGCACTTGAAGATGGTTATGCTCCGATTGCGTCACCCGATATGTGGTCACTACCCTATAATGCTATGCCGATGGATGAGGGTATGTGGGGTGGGTTGCCCCTCGTGATCTTTGGATATGAAACAGAGAAGGGCGAAGCCTATATTTCTGACCGCAGTTTCAAGCCACTGACTGTTAGTACCGATGATCTCGATAAGGCGATGGGGCGTGTCAAAAAAGATAAACACAGTTTGATGTTGTTGGAACATCCCGATAATTCACGGTTACAAACAGCAGTACGCCAAGGTATTCAAGACTGTATTCAACTCATGACCGAAAAACCACCGCGTGGTTCAGCTAAGAGTTTCGGGTTAAAAGGGTTACAACAATGGGCCGACATGCTCAAAAAAGATGTCAAAGGCAGTTGGTCACGTGAATATCCAACAGGGCGACCATTGCTATCGGTTTTAATCAGTTCCTATACCTTCTTGAGTCCGGCGTTTGGCAAGACAATGAAAGCCGAACGCGATGTGTATGCTGACTTTTTAGATGAAGCAGCAACTGTGTTAAGCTTACCTGAACTCGAAAATGTAGCCATTCGCTATCGTATGGCAGGTGATAAGTGGGATGCGTTGCTCTGTGCATTGCTACCCGACGATGTGCCTTTGCTGAAAAAAGCACGTGAATACATCGACATGAAGGCCGAATACTTCATTGAAAAAGGAAATGATGGAGTTGAGATGATGTGGGAATGCGATAATAAGCTCAATGCGCTAAAAACATCTGCAGAAACGGACTTTCCGATGACGGATACAGAAATTAGCAACTTACGTGAAGAACTCTATCAACATGTCATATCTGTGCGTGAAGCAGAAGAAGATGCAGTTATGGCACTCAAACAGGTGATGGCATAAACAAAGCTATCGATTCGGGGAGAATTCATAAATTTTCCCCATCGTATTTTCTTTATACACTAGCAGTCATATATTTTTGAAGCAATTCAGTAATGTTGCCGACATTAAACGGCTTAGCAACGTACTCATCCCCGCCTGCATCCATACATTTTTGACGTTCGCCTTGCAACGCATACGCGGTTATAGCAATAATCGGCATTGTATCGCCTGATTTGCGTACAGTGCGGATGAAATCGAGTCCTGTAAGTTGTCCGGCAAGCTGTATATCGACGATGGCAAGGTTCGGTTGGATGGTTGAGAGAGCTTTGAGAGCTTGTTCGGCGCGACTAAAATGGCTGATTTCACAGTCAGAAATACGAAGAATCCGCTTTAATAAATAGAGTGTTGCGGTATTATCTTCAACAATTAGTACACGCATATATTTATTTCCAAAGTATATTATTATTAGTATTAATATTCTTATCTTACCCTAAATTTTGCGAGACTTCAATTTGAATCCTGTTGCACAACTGCTTGACATTTCTGCTTATATGTTTTATATTCTCAAGAATGTGAGAATATAAAATAACCTTAGGGGGAGATATGCCACAAGCAAGTGGTTTCAGCGGATTTACAGTCATGTGGTTAGGGCAGACCGTTTCGCTAATTGGCACTGCGATGTCACGTTTCGCGTTGACAATCTGGGCATACGAAGTAACGGGATCAGCAACAGCATTGGCATTAGTTGCACTATTTTCATTTGGACCAACAATTATTTTTAGCCCAATTGCAGGGGCATTAGTCGACAGATGGAATCGCAAAGCGATTATGATTATGTCAGATCTAGCGGCGGGGATATCAACCATTGCAATTTTCATACTATTTACAAACGGACAGTTAGAAATTTGGCATTTATACGTAGCGGGTGCATTTGCCAGTACATTTGAAGCCTTTCAATTTCCAGCATTTTCGGCATCCATCACGATGATGATTGATAAAAAACACTATGGTCGTGCAAGTGGCATGCGTTCAGTATCTGAATCTGGTTCGACCATCCTAGCGCCAGTGATCGCAACGATTGTGCTCGTCGCATTCGGCATCGGTGGTGTGCTTATGTTAGATGTTGCCTCATTTTTGATCGCAATGGGGACACTAGTCTTCGTCAATATCCCTGAGCCTGAAAAATCGAACTTAGGTGAAAAAGCACAAGGGTCAATTATATCCGAGTCATTATTTGGTTTTCGCTATATCTGGGCGCGTCCATCTTTGTTAGGTATTCAGGGTATTTTCTTTTTGACCAACTTGTTTGGCTTTATTTCGTTTACATTGCTACCAATTATGATTTTAGCACGTACGGGAAATGACGAAGTCGCCTTAGCAACAGTGCAATCAATGATTGGGGTTGGCGGGTTAGTCGGGGGCATCCTCATGAGTGTAACCGGAGGACCTAAACCACGCGTACATGGTGTGTTTATGGGAATGGTATTAAGTGCACTTCTTGGGCAAGTGATATTAGGATTAGGGCAAAATATCATCGTATGGAGCATAGGCGCATTTATGTTTATGTTCTTCATTCCAATTATCAATGGATCGAACCAAGCGATCTGGCAGTCTAAAGTCCAACCCGATTTGCAAGGACGCGTATTTGCTGTACGTCGATTGATAGCTCAAATCACCGCACCAATTGGCATTTTGTTAGTTGGCCCGCTTGCTGATGGTCTATTCGAACCAGCGATGATGGCAGATGGGGTACTTGCCCCGATATTTGGTAATCTGGTCGGAGTTGGAACAGGAGCAGGCATGGGGCTGATATTTCTAATTACAGGAGTTTTTGGTGCATTAGGTGGGTTAACTGGTTATATTTTCCCGTTCATCCGTAATATTGAAGATATTTTGCCAGACTATGAAGCAAATCCCAAATCAGAATCTGTCAAAGACTATCAAATACCTATCGAAACCGAGCCAATTGTCACCACATAAACAGATATTTATATTCGGTTTATGCACACAACATATAATTCAAGTATGTTGAAAACGAATCAGAAGGACACAAGATGTTTGATGTAGTTGTGTTAGGTGGTGGTCCGGCAGGTGTGACAGCAGCATTGCGGGCGCGTGAACTTGGAGCGACAGTTGCGCTGATTGAAAAAGCGCGTATGGGTGGAACATGTACGAATGATGGGTGTGTTCCTACACGGGTACTAGCCAAAGCAGCCCGCTTGATACGTGATGCCGATCAATTTGACCTATATGGTCTTTCTGCACCAAAGCCACAAGTAGACTTTAAAGCAATACTCGCACGCACACAACAAGTGGTATACACGATGCAAGAGAAGAAGCAATTGCTTGACCACTTACGCGATGTCAACATTACTGTCTACAGCGAGGCGGGTAACACAGCATTTATTGATCCGCATACTGTGCAAATGGAAAATGGTGACACAGTGCAGGGCGATAAATTCATCATTTGTGTGGGTGGATATGCGCGTAAACTTAACTTTCCCGGTGCTGAGTATGCGCTGACCCATAGCGATGTATGGCGACTGAATAAATTACCAGAATCTGTTGTTATTGTCGGGGGTGGCGCGACAGGATGCCAACTTGCATCGGTCTTAGATGCTTTTGGTAGCCGAGTGACGCTTATGGATATTGCGCCGCGCATCTTGTTGTCCGAAGATGCTGATATCGCAGCCTTGATGGAACAACAATTTATAGCCAGTGACATTAATATGAAAACAGGCATCAATGGTTTAGAGCGAATTGAAAAGACCGCGAATGGTTTACAACTCATCTATACAACTGATACAGGGGAGCATGCTCTAGATACAGAAGCTGTGATTCTATCAGTAGGTTGGCCCGGCAATGTCGATCATCTTGGATTAGAACATACCGGGGTTGAAACTGACCGTGGATATATCAATGTCGACAGCGCATTACAGTCATCTGTCCCACATATTTACGCAGCAGGTGACATCACCGGTAAGATGATGCTGGTACAAAGCGCGGGTAGTCAAGCACGGATTGCAGCGGAGAATGCCGTATTAGGTAAATCAGAATCAGTGCGTCACAAATTAGTACCGCATGGTGGATTCACGGATCCTGAATATGGCGGTGTTGGACTAACAGAAGCCCAAGCAAGAGAAACAATGGATGTTGTCGTGGCTAAAGTGCCATATATGGATCTTGATCGTGCAGTGATCGATGCGCGAACGGTTGGTTTTTGTAAGCTAATTGTCAATCGGGCTGATGGAAAAGTGGTTGGGGCACACGTCGTCGGTGAGCAAGCGGTTGAAGTTGTGCAAATTGTCTCAGCAGGTATGGCAGGTGAGTTAGCTGTAGATAAGTTCGCTGACCTAGAGCTAGCATACCCGACATTTGCAGCAATCGTTGGGTTAGCAGCGCGTCAAATTGTGCGGGAACTTGATCTGGTAGCAGTTGCCCCAGCATGGCGCGCCCTCGTCCGAACACGCGCCAGCGAATGGGAACGACTCGACGATTAAGTCAAACGCCAACGAACTAAGATACCGAGTCCTAAAACCACAATGACCCCTAAGACGATTGGTCGGAGTGGACTTAATGGCGACTGTCCGGTCATAGGTAATACATTTGGCAAAACAAAAGTCTCAACTTCGGCATCGGGGCCAAATAAGGTGACTGGCTCGACGTATGATACGACGACATCCGTGCGCTGGTCACCAAGGTTTACTGGATCAATATAGGTCACAACCATATCACTAGCATGCGAACTAGCATCTGGCGAAAATAATACGGCTTGATTGGTGATGCGCTGCCCCGGTTGCGTTGATGGATCAATTGTACCTTGAATAGTGAGGGTTCCTGATTGAGCAGGTGCTAATTCGAACCCTTGCAACGTCACAGTGTTGTTACTGATATTCGCTATCGCATTGGCAGGTATGAACGATACAATCTGGATGTTATTCAAACGTGTATCCAGCGTATCCTGAATTACAACTTGTCGTAAGTTGATGTTGCGAGGATTGGTGAAATTTACTGTGTAGGTTAATGTTTGAGAAACGCCAGCAACAGTTAAGTCAACACTTTTAGTGATATATTCATTATCGCTACGACCTCCCCCAGCACAAACAACACACGATCCGCCATCTCCAACTACTTGTTGAATAATAGTTACGGAGCTATCATCATCGCCACTACTACTTGAACTTGAGCTACTCGTCGTTGTTGTACTAGCATCTGTAACAGTTGTCTGTTCTGTAATATTGAGGTTATTGGTTGTGTCGGGGTCAGTTTGGTCAGATGTAACACCAGCGGTATTGACCAGTGTACCTGTACCATTAGGGGTAATACCGATAGTCACCGTTGCAGTATCACCATTAGCCAGTGTTCCCAGATTACAGGATACAGTAGATGTACCCACACAGGCGCTACCTTGGCTTGGATTAGCAAACAGAAAGTTGACACCGGGTGATAAAACATCGGTGACAGTAACGTTTTCACCATCGCCGGGTCCATTATTGGTAACAGTTAATGTATAGACGAGTAAGTTACCGTCAACAACCGGGTCGACACTATCGGTCTTGATTAACTCGAGATCAACATCACAATCAACAGTGATTTCCGTGATGTCATCATCATCGGTTAGTATGTCACTATCATCATCAACACCATCATCGACAAGGGGATCGTCGGATAGTTCTTCAATATCATTTGTGCCGTTCTCGTTGGCATCCATGAAAACCGTACCTTGGCTTTCAATCGTTGAGCATGATGAACCTGCATCTACCGTAACACTATATTCCAATGTAACTGTACCACTCGCAGGAATCGCACCATTCCATTCCATTTGATCTAATCCGGCATTATAACTCAGTGTTCCTGATGATTGAGACACAACCGAACTATATGTTGTCCCTGTTGGAATCGGTACAATAAACTCAGGTGTCCCATTATCTGCCTGTGCAAAATCATCTTGCTGATTCGTCAGCACAATTTCATAAGTGAGAGTGTCACCCACCAATAACATCCCACCATCATCGTCTGTAACTTCGAGCGTAGCTGTAATAAAATCTAATACTCCGAATCCACCCGCATCGTAAGCAAGCCATGCCGCATATTCAGTGTTACCCGTACGTTCGGAATCGTTTACTTGATCTTCATCAGCTTGCGCAAAGACTTCGTCAGATTCAATACCTGTGCCACACAGCCGCGCAAACGATCCATTAGCACCATTCATCGACTGTTGATTCAAGATTACATCAGGCACACTGGTATATGATGAAAAGCTCCCGACACTATTACAGGCATCATCAGTACGATCCATATCCAGACCACTCGAACGCCCGACTTCATAGCTAAAGCCAGTATTTGTGCCTGTGCCCGATGGCATCGCGATAAATGCGATTGTTTCGTTACCATGCGTGTTAGTAGCTTCGGCACCTTCTAGAGCAATATCAAAATCTGTTCCAGCCGGAGGTTGCGTATTTGCACCTGTTTCAAATACAGAGGTTGTAATCCAATCGCTATCATTATCCGTATTAACAGTATGTAGAATAACAGCATTACCGCTAAATGTATGGTTGAGTGTAATCGTCTCTCCGGCAGCATCAGTACCCCCAACACCACTCGACGAACGCACGGTGTTTGTATCAATGGTATCGGCTTGAACCTCAAATCCATCAGGAAATACCCATGTACCTTCTTCCATGACTAGGTAAATTGCAGTCTCTGCAACCCATCCGCCACCCGGCGGGCATGTCACACCACCAGCAGCACCAAGACTTTCGCAGGGACTCTGCATACCAATCTCAAAGGTTGTAGCAGTTACGTTACGCACCCGTGGACTGAGTGATTGTGAATTGTTGTTCGTCAATGCACCAACAACAACTATCGGATTCACATAGCTTTGTGTCATTGTGATTTCCACCCAACCTGTAGTCGGGTTGTCATCAATCGTTGTTGGCAGGCTAACTTGTCCAATCTCAAAAAAACCGCCTGCATCACTATCGAGAGGGGTGAGAATAAGAACCAAAAAGAGAATAGAGCAAAATGTAAGAGTATAATGTTGTTTTAAGTGTAGTTTGATCATATGATTTATTGAAAGATAAAGTTATATTTTGTAATATTTTTACTATAACAGAAAATAAATCTTACGACAAATATTAGTTTTAATATTGAAACACTATTAGTTTCATATATCACGCCCATTAACATATGTAAGCTTACGTGATGCGATGCACCTTCACATAGATAGAGAAGAGAAACCCTAACCAATACGTTTATTCAGCCAATGGCGCAGCTACTGATTACCATCATTTTCACTGGTTAAATGTTGCCCGCACAACTATGATATAATGCTTGTATTGATACACTGTGTATATTTCTACACAATACATAAGTTAGGCAAGACATTATGGCACGACCAAGAGAATTTGATACGGATGAAGCCTTAGGCAAAGCGATGGATCTATTCTGGCAAGATGGGTACGAACGCGCCTCGTTAACAAACTTGCTTGATGCAATGGAAATTCAACGCTCGAGTTTTTACAATTCGTTTGGCGATAAGCGTCATGTTTTCATCATGGCACTTAAACGCTATATGAAATCTGTAAATGAAGACTGGATCATTAAAATCCTAGATGAAAGCGACGATGGTGTATCTGGCATTGCAACAATATTTAATGGTTATGTGACACTATTTACCCATGACAAAGAATGTAAGGGTTGCTTGCTTGTCAACACTACGGTTGAACTAGCCCCACATGATGAAGAAATTGCCACACTCATCGCGGACAATCAAAAATTAGTCGAAGAAGCATTTATCCGTGCCTTATCACGGGCACAACAACAAGGACTTATCTCACAAGATCTCAATTTACAGTCAACAGTTAGCTTCTTGATGACCACATTGTCTGGGATGCGCGTACTCGGGAGACAAACTTATGAACCCGAGCCATTCAAAGCCGTTGTCGATATAGCACTATCCATACTACAAAAACCATAAATCTTATTTTCTCAACACGAACACGAGGCAATAGCGGAAAACCAATGTCCTTGTTGCCAATTTGTACTGAACACATCCCGTTTAGTGATACAGAATCGTCTTATAACGTAGCATTTTACAATATTGACTATCTTATAGAGGATTTTACCTTTGTGATTTTCAATTTTTCTTCGATCTCATCAACTGCACGTCGATAGCCACCGCTGTTCTGTGACGCATTTCGTTGCAACTCAATATTTTCACGAAAATGAGCATTCGATAGCACTCTTTCAATTGCATCCTGCAAAGTTTTGATACTTACCTGTCCATAGGGTCGATGGTCACCAATGACCAGTCCAGCACCAATTTCTTGGATACGCCGTCCATTTACCAGTTGCTCAGTTTGTTGTGGGAAGACCACCATTGGAACACCAAAATAAATTGCTTCTTGGATGCTATTCATTCCACCATGTGTGACAAATACATCTGCCATATTCAGCACTTGCAACTGTGGCACACTGTCAAACACATGAATATTATCAGGAATGACGCCAAGGTCATCTATTTGAACTTGTTTACCGATAGATAAAATGACTTTCACCGGCTTATCTGCGAAGATATTAATAACTTGCTGATAAAATGCCAAGTTATCATTATTAACCGTACCCAGTGATATATAGATTAATGGGTGATTGTCTGTTGTAAGGGAGAGTGGCGGTTCATCGCGTAGGGCAGGGTTGATTGATGCGCCAACAAAGCAAAACGAACTGTCAATAAATGAGGTATCCATCTGAAATTCGCGAGGCAAAAACACAAGATTAAGATCTCCACGAGAAGGAAATAGAGGGAATTTTACTGTATCTTGACCATATGCTTGTGCTAATTTATGGCGATTCCACAGGAGTTTAGGAATATTAGGGATAGCATCCACAATCGTACCTAACAAAATACGTTTATCAAATAACCCGTCAACACCCTCAAGTATCATCATAGAATATGTTGCAACGGTTGGTGTATTTGTGACGATAGCACCAATCCGTGCCCATAGTGTAATAATATCGTAGATAACTAGGTCAGGTGCTTCGTGTTGAATCTCCTTAATCACAAAATCTGTCAAAATACAGCTCACATTTGTTAGCAAAGCAGAAATGTTCGCAAGATTATGAGCAAGTTTTGAGATAACTTGTGATGATAATCCGGCTTCAGGATAAGAGCGAAACGTTGCACCAGTCTTTTTGATGACAGGTTCAAACTGCTCGGTGCAATAATATATAACCTCATGTCCACGTTGTATCAACTCACGTGTCATGGGTAAAGTCACATTGACATGTCCATACGCAGGAACATTGAATATGAGGATTTTTGCCATAGCATACCTCTTTATTAGATTAGTATATTTTTAATTTTAGTTCAGTCTAAAATATTGTCAAGTACTCAATCTGACTGATGAATTTTATGAGTGTTGATATATCGGACATGTTGCGAAGCTAGTAAAACTTTTGCAGAAGTAAAGCAACTTTAAGTAGTGCGAACAATCGGCAATACGAGAGTGAATTCGCTACCTTGTTCTAAGGTACTAGATGCGGTGACTTGACCACCATAAACATCAGCTATCATTTTGACAATCGTAAGCCCCAGCCCCAGACCACCTTGAGAAATCGTACGGGCTGAATCTACTTTGTAGAAAATATCAAAAATATGAGTTAGGCTGTCAGCCGGAATGCCATCTCCTTCATCAATAATTTTGATGATTAACATGTTGTCATCACTTACCATATTGAGCGTTACTGTACTGTCATCAGGGGAATGAGCAATTGCATTGTCTAGAAGATTTTTGATCGCCACGAAGAGATGATCAGGATCGCAGTAAACGACATTAGATGGACTTCGATTATGAATGTCTAGAGAAATCGAACGCTCAACTAAACGTGTCTCATAGACCTTTACGATACTGTTGAGTAAATCATTTAGATAGACTTTTTGCGAGTTAGGGTTTGCAAGATTAAGGACTTTTTCCAGATTACGTATCTGTTCATCAATATCATACACAATCGCTTTAATTTTATCTAAACGTGCCTCTGCTTTCTCCACGTTTGGGTTGTCCTGCATCAACCGACGTATAAAGAAACTATTGGTTTCAATCATGGATAAGCGTGTTCGTAAATCATGAGAAATTGCGCTTACAAATTGCCGTAACACACTATATTGTTTCTGTTTGATGAGCAACTGTGCAGCATGCTGTTCCCGTTCTTTAATTAGATTTTGCTTATCTAACTCGTGCTTTTGGCTGATACCAATAAATGCCGATACAAATGCTGTCCCAAATAACGTAAATGCAATCGGTCCACGGATCGCATCAACAATCGGCAAGATCGGATTTAACACCACAAAGTGAAGGCTGAGTAGGACTGTTACCAACAAAAATATCAATGTATAACGTTTACCAAGGAATACAGATGTAAAGATAGTAACCAAAATATAATAATGCAAGATGTCTCGTCCGATAATGCCACCGATACTCAGTGTAGCCCCATAAATCAAAATTGTGGCAATTGATGCAAGTAGAATCGACGAACCGCGAATATGTCCACGACGACTTTGCGCATACGGGATAAAGAAGAGAGCAATTCCGCCTATAACGGGTAACAATCCCTTGATTTGTGAGGGCGTATAACTCGGTAAAGTAACCATAATACCCATCATAGCGATGATCAGTACAGCTAATGATAACGATGCAATGATTTTAGCTTGCTGATAATGTTCGGTATCATCTAATGTGACAATCGGTTCTGTTAATCGTCGCCACATCATACGTAGTTGAATCATAATTACTCAGTCGGTTAATGAAACACAACATGCCTATCCTATACTCATTATAAGTTAGATTATGTTGCATTAAATGAAGGTACAATTTTCTTTAACTACTTTAACTTCAAGAAAAATCCATCATATGTCAAAAATCCCCAAGTCTTAAGCAAATCATTCAATTATTCAGATTGCTGTTACCTAATTTCAGATCAATTTTAAAATTGCAGGTAAGACATCGGTACCCTCACGAGTCTATGTACTGTAATCAAATTAAACTAAACGGTACAAAACGATACCAAGGAGACAATCACATGGCAAACGTTATCTTAACTCCAGCAATTGGTGGATATGATGTTGTTAGTTACATCAAAGAAGATGAAGCAAAAAAAGGTGACCCAGCATTCAATGTTACCTATAAAGACACAATCTACTTCTTCTCCAGCCCAGAAAATAAAGAGACCTTCGAAGCGGATCCCGAACAATACATTCCGGCTTATGGTGGTTATTGTGCAACCGCAATGAGTGAAGGCAAAGTATTTGGTGCCGATCCAGAAAACTTCAAAGTCGTAAACAATCGTACCTTCTTGTTCTACAATGGTGTTGGTGGTGACACACTCAGCCAATGGAATGAAAGTGAAGCAGAACGTCTTGCAAACGCAGATAAACACTGGAACAACGAGACCTACGAACTCCACGGTTAATATCTAACATCTCCCTAACTCAAACCTCGAATGCAAAGCTGTATTCGGGGTTTTTGTTTTTCAGCCTCAATTGTCTATATTCCAAGCCGACTCATCACAATTATCACATTATACATGTCTGGAGTACAATGATATAAAACACCTTGTTTTATCTAAGTTGTAAGGGAGATTCCATGAAACACATCTATATTTTACTTTTTGTTTTTCTAGCGATTCCATACGCCATCAATGCACAAGATTTATCACAAGACATCATTTCTGAACAAACCCAACTATCATTTTCAATTCCAGAGGATTGGACTGCTACACTACAAGTGGATAGTTCTTCAATGATTATTGAACTCACTGATGGGGATTTAACACTAGAACTTCTCACACCGTCCTATTTTTACGAGAGAAGTTTAGATTTGGTCGAATCACCTGAGGATATATTAACGACACTTATCGAAGAATTCGAAGGCGAAATTGAAGTTATCAGTATTGAAGAACAAGTGATAAACGATCGTAACTTGATAATCGCAGATTACACTGTCGACCAATTCAGTTACAAAATGGTTGCTGTACCTTTGTCAAATGGGGGATATATTGCTCTCGATGATTATACCCTCGTAACTGACGAGGATTACGCCCTCATGTTTGATATTGCAAGCACAATTGATAACATCCCAACACCAATGGTAATCGAAAATTATGATCAAGATTGGGAAGGTGTTATCGAACAACTCGAAGCAGATGAGATTATAGCATCTGAAGGGGAACTTCTTTTCGAAGAAGACGAAGCATTCTTTGCAGGTCAGGGCAACTTTTTTACACCGCTTGCCTATTCTTCTCCACAAACAAACTTTGTTATGGCAGCAACTCTAACCTATACGCAAGGTCTCGCGTACGAGCCCGACGGTGATCTGGAGTCCTGTGAGTTGCTTGGTAGAATCCAAGAAAATACTGATGGATTCGTGTCAGAAAATGTGGAAGTTGGTGTAGATGCAACAGGTTCATTCTTCTACCTTGCAGGAAGTGAAGTCGAAGACAGTTTCTATTACGGTGAATTTGCTCGCTTACCAATCGGAGAACCATTCCATGCATTATATGTGGTCAACGGTGAATCCCTAACAGTATTCCTGAATGGTGAAATGGTTGGAAGTCAGTTACCTGTCTTCGAACGCGAAGGTGGGTTCGGCATCGGTCTAGATGGTCATGGACCAGATGCAAACTGCGTCGGCGAAAATATCTGGGTATATAGCCTTCCATAAATTCAGATAGCTACATTTCGCGTCATAACAGACACGTTGTATCCAAAACCCTGAATGCAAAGATGTGTTCGGGGTTTTGTGCTTTATTTGGGATATGATAAGTGCGTTGTAATTGAACACGATAAACCTGAAAAATCTTGATGATGTACGTTTGATTTTGTTGTATGCTTGGCATATGAGCCATATAAACAGATTAAGTGATTAAAAGATGGATTTAAATACATTACAAGCAATTATTCATCGACTAGCAAACGATTTGCCGGATGTATCGCAAGAAGACCAAATGCGCAGGCTAATGACGATACTCGTGCAACATCTGGGATTTGAACATGTCTTTATTGCGAAGAATAGTGATGACATTGTGACAGCGAGTCGCGCTTATGATTTTTATTATGATAATGAATTTATTGGTCCCATGGAGTATTCGTTGAAAGATACGCCATGCGATGCAGTGATTAATTCACAGAAGATCTGCCACTACCCACTTAAAATACAGGAACTATTCCCACATGATGATGGGCTAAAGAAACTGAAGATTCAGGGCTATGCGGGCGTGCCTGTTATCTCAAGTAGCGGTAAATCGCTCGGACATATCGTCTTGATGAGTAGTAGCATCTTAAAACTATCTGACCTTCACAAAGACCTCTTACGTATCTTTGCATATAAAGCTGCGTATATCATGGAAAATCCATAATTGAGTGAGAGCACAACGTAGACAGAGTCGAGCCAATATTCGTGAGGACAGGCGTAAATCCTGTCCTACACAATTTTTAAGGGTTTATTGACGGAATCCACGTTGACGACCGTACACAGTAATCAGTGCTAGAAGAATAATACCCAAAATCATCAATTCGAAGGCTTCTTGTAACTGTGCAGCACGGAGCAAGCTATCAATCAATGTCAACACCAATGCCCCTGACATTGTTCCCCAATAGCTCCCTTGACCACCAGAAAGTAATGTCCCGCCAACAACAACCGCCGCAATAGATGGGAACAAATATGGATTACCAAGGTTAAGAAATACAGTTTGGGTGAAACCGAGCAGGATGAATCCACCAAAGGCTGCCAACATACCACTAAGTGTATAGGTAAGTACAACGATCACATTCACGCGAATACCAGAGAGCTTGGCAGTTGTCCGATTGCTCCCGATGGCGAACAATTGCTTGCCAAAACCTGTACGTTCGAGTAGTAGCCACATACCAATACCTAGCAAAATCCAGATAATGATGACACCGGGAATACCCAAAATAAGCGGGTCTGAAATTAAGGTGCTCATCAAATCAGGGGTTTCACCGATGAGTTCACCGCGTGTGACTTGTAACACGAGACCGCCAACAACACCTGCCATTGCGAGTGTCATAACGAGGGGTGGGATTCTAAGAATCACAATGCCTAAGCCATTAATGAGACCAATACCCGCACCAATCGCTAACGCAAGCCCCAAAACAGGTATGATCATCGCATCATCGCCACCTGTAAAACGGAAGGTAATAATCGCACCGAGTGTCACAATTGCACCGACTGATAAATCAATACCTTCGTTACCACTGATAATCACAAGTGTTTGACCCGCACCAATAATGCCGAGGAACGCTGCAAGACGAACGATATTGGTCGCTTGTGTCGGATTCACAAATCCCGGTGAAATCAGTCCACCAAGGAAAAATAAGATAATCGCCAAAATGAGAGCGAGAACAGGCGGACTAACTCGTGTGGTTATCGTTTGGAGTGCTTTCATCGTTCAAGCCCCCTATTCCTAAACAGGTTACGTATATAGCCAGTAATCAATTGGAGACCACCTGATGTCGCAAGTGCACCAAGGATAATCAGCGCATCCACTAGTGTTTGTGACCATGTCGGCACATCAGCAAACGAGATAATATTCCGAACCACGCCGAGGATTATCACACCGAGCATCGCACCAAAGATACCACCCTGACCGCCCCTTAAGCGTGTCCCGCCAAGTACAACTGCCACAATCGAATCAAGTGTCATGGCATCCCCAATCCGAGGACTACCAGAGCCAATCGACAGGGTGAGGGCTAATGCTGCCAATGCAGAAAATAGACCTGCAATTACATAGGTGCTAAACTTCACAAAACTGACAGGAATACCGGTTGTATATGCAGAATTGGGGTCATCACCAGTCGCATAAAGGTATTGTCCAAAGCGTGTCTCGCGTGCCAACCACCAGATCAACACCAAGATGCCCATTACCAGAAAAGCAACTGGAATATCCCCACCTGCAATCGGTTGACGATAAGCATTTGATAACTCGCGAGGCACATCGCCACCGGGGCGCGGCAAGATATAGAGCGCAATCCCAGCATAAATAAAACTGGTCGCATAGGTGGTCACAATCGGCTGTAATCGTAAATAGGCAACAGCAATTCCGTTAAATGCTCCTGCCGCACACCCTGCAAGACACATAATGACAACAGCAGTAGCAATCTCAGTACCAGTTGATTCGCTGGTTATGAGCGTGACAAAGATCGCGTTGCACATCGAGACCATCGCCCCAACCGATAAATCAATCCCGCCACCAATAATCACAATTGCCTGACCAATCACGAGAATGATTAGCGGCAAAAAGTTGCGCAAATTACGATTTAACACACGAGGTTCGAACAGATTATCTTGGAAAGAATAATTTATTAAAACCACGACACCCAATAAAATTAAAGCAAATAAAAAGCTGTTTTTAGCAATAATACGTCGGATTCGAACAAAATCCATTAATCCACCGCCTTTGTGGTTTGTGGTGAATCTGTTTGTGGATGGGATGTGCCCATACTTGCAGAGACTAAATCTGCTTGTGTTAGACGCTCACCTGATAGCTCGGCACTGACAGCGCCATCGTGCATAACCAGAATCCGATCACACAAGCCAAGTAATTCTTCATCATCACTACTATAAAATAGAATCGCTGTGCCGAGTTTCCGCAGACGTGCCAGTAAAGTATAAAGTTCTTCTTTTGCACCGACATCTACGCCTTTGGTCGGGTCATTGAGCAGAAGTAACTTCGGTTCACGCAGGAGCCACTTACTGATGACGACCTTTTGCGCATTACCACCGGACAAACTACTGACAGGTGCGTCTAGATTTGACATAACAATATTAAGTTCTTTACTGATCTTCTCAGCATCACCACGTGCTTTGCCCATCTTAATCAGCGCGCCATAATCTGACCATGACGGGAGCATAATATTATCGAGAATCGAACGGTTGAGTAATAATCCTTCGCGTCCACGATCACCGGGAACAAGGGTCACATTAGATTGAATCGCTTGTTTCGGATGTGTAAAATGAACCTGTCGACCGCTTAAAGTGACTTCACCCCGATATGATTCGGCACCGAATAATGCCATGAGTAAGTCAGATTGTCCCTGACCTTGTAGTCCGCCAATACCAAGCAGTTCACCGTCATGTAACGTCAGGCTAATGCCCTTGAGTTTATCTGTACGTAGGTCATGAATTTTGAGGCGAGTCGGGGCATGGTCTAATGAGGTCTCTTCAGTGACAATCTCAGCCGGTTTTGACCCTGCAATCATCAATTCGACAATCTCTTGTTCGTTGGTCTCTGCAATCATACGATCGCCAACAGTTGACCCATTCCGTAATACAGTCGCTGTATCGGCAATGCGGAAAATTTCATCCATTCGATGTGACACAATGACAATGGCTTTGCCTTCGTCTTTCCATTGATTGACCAGTTTGAATAGTCGGTTCACCTGTTGACTATCCAGACTTGCCGTCGCTTCATCAAGAATAATCAAGCGCGGATCAATACTGAGTGCTTTAAGAATCTCAACGATTTGGCGTTCATCAGGTGTGAGTTCTTTAACTGGAATATTAGGTGTTAACTTGGCTGAGACTGTACCCGCAAATAAATCGAGCAAGTCTTGCGTTTTCTGTTTACGGACACGCTTGTTCAACCGAAAGCCGAGAAAAAGCGGTTCGTGGGTTAGCCAAATATTTTCGGCAACTGTCATATCAGGGATTAAGCTAAGTTCTTGATAGACGGCAGTAATGCCGAGTTTTTTGGCAACTTGAGGTGAAGAAAATTTGGCAGGTTGGTTATCTAGGAGTAGTTGCCCCCCATCGGGAGCAACCACACCTGTAATGATCTTACTGAGGGTACTTTTTCCACTTCCGTTTGCGCCAAGTAACGCAACAACCTGTCCCGCTTGCACCGTGATGTTACCATCAGCTAATGCTGTGACCCCACCATAATGCTTGGTGACATGGGTCGCGGAAAGTGAAATCGGAGTCATACTAGTCACCTGACTCTTCTTCTTCTTCCATATCCTCTTCCATGTCTTCTTCGCCCATGTCGTCCATGTCATCCATTTCCATGTCGTCATGCATCATGAGCTCACCAGCGATAAGCATTTGAGCTTCTTCTTGGGTCAGGACACCGTCAAGGGTGAAGGAATCAGCTGCATCAGCAATTTCTTGTTCTTCGTAAACTTCAACAAGATTGTCATTGGTGATAGTGTATGGGATTGGGACATAAAGTGTATTACCAAATTCGCCAGAGAATGCTTCTTCAGCAATTTCTGCGCCTATGAGCAATTCAACAGCTACACGTAGACCACTCGCACCAATGCCTGGAGGATTCACAACACCGATGGTGGAGAAGTCTGGGCGTTCTTCTTGAATTTCTAGCCACATATTGAGGTAGCTAGCACGCGCTTCACCAGAAACAATTGGATATTCTTCTGGATCAGCTGTCATAATCGCAGTCAATACACCATTTGCCATACCATCTTGTGTCCAAACACCGTCAATGTCAGTCAAGGAAGCAAGGAAATCACTCATTACTTGTTGACCAGTTGCTTGATCCCACATACCGCTTTCGCGACCGATAACTTCGATGTCTGGGTATTCAGCAAGAACTTCTTCTACACCAGCCATACGTGCTTCGTTTGCTGGGTGACCAACAAAACCTTCGATAAGTACGATATTGCCTTCACCACCTAGCTCTTCAGCGAGCCATTCCGCGCTGATCATCGCCCATTCTTTTTGGTCGATAACAACGTTGATAGCACCTTCAGCGCCAATTTCTTGGTCAACAGCAATAACAACAACACCTTCAGCGGTTGCATCTTCAATAGCAAGGTTTAGACCTGTTTGGTCACCTGGGTTGATGATGATTGCATCGACGCCACGGTTGAGCAAGTTTTCGATTTGTTGTACTTGACCACTTACGTCAGTATCAGCACTTTCGATAACGAGTTCAATTTCGATGCCCATCGTTTCTTCTAGGTCAGCAGCAGCATCTTCGATTTGTTGAATCATCTGAGTACGCCATTCGCTACCAACGAAGCTGTTAGAAACACCAACGGTGAAGGAATCTTGAGCCGATACGACGCTGACGAACAACATCATAACAACCACTAAAATTGCAAGAAGACGTGTCTTCATGTGTAAAAATCTCCTATATTAAACAATATGTGTAAACAAATTTACTGGATGATAAGCTCGCAAGCTTATCACGTCGTTGTGTGTCATCGTGTATTACAACACACCTTCTCAAAAATATACCATGCCCGATGACTGTTTGCGTATACCTTGTTCATTTTATCTAAATATAGATTTTCGGATATTTTAAGATAAAACAATTACAGTGTTAATCGCGTCACGTTGGGCTTCTGGAACAATCAAAACTGTCTTATCATCGCTTCCTTTGATCTCAATTTCTTCACCCGTTGTTAGCAGATTTGCTTTTGAAATTGACTGCGGTAAGTTGGAAAGCGTCACCTCGTCACTCTTGTAATCAAGCAGGTGAATATAGTGGGTATCATTTTTGCGTGTACTGGCAATTTCCGATGTCGGTGGAACAATGCCGGATCGTGTTCCATATACGGATTCACCATTATCATTTAACCATTGCCCCACACTACGGAGCCGGTTTGCATGTTCCGGAACAATTTCTCCTAACGCTGTTGGTCCTACGTTGAGTAGATAATTAGCACCGACACCGACGCTTTTTATGAGCAGGTGAACCAAATGGCGTGTCGATTTTACGTTGTGATCATCAGCACTATATCCCCAATGATCATTAATTGTCATACATACTTCAAGTGGATAGTCAGTCACTGCAGTTGGATTAAAACCCGTAGTATTGTCCCCGGGCAAATCTTGCTCGAAACCTTGAATATCTTCTCCGGGTAATGGAACCTCATGACGATTATTGAGCACAACAGCATCCGGTTGTAGCGTATGAATCATATCGTACAACGTGTCATATTCAAAAGAACCACCAGCCCGAAAGTATTCATTATCATCATTGAGGGCATGATGTGGCCAATCACCATCAAACCACATACAAGCCAAGTCGCCATAGTTTGTGCAAAGTTCGCGTACTTGTCCGTGCAAAAATGCTACGTAGTCTTCCCATGCTAATCCACTCTCTTCACGAAAACGATACGCAGGGTGATGCCAATCTAGCAAAGAACTATAGAAGCCAAGCTTAATATCACCACGTTTTGCACAGGCATCAGCTAATTCTTGTAAAGGATCACGACCAAAAGGTGTATTGGTTACTTTATAATCACTCAGTTGGGTGTCATACATACTAAAGCCATCATGATGGCGACTTGTAATCACCATATATTTTTGACCTGCGTCGACGGCTATGCTTACCCATTCATTAGCATTAAATTCCGTTGGATTAAATTGAGGTGCTAGTTTTTCATATTCTTTAACAGGAATACTGTCTGTGTGCATCACCCATTCTTCTTTTGCTAGAATGGAATACAGACCCCAATGAATAAACATGCCAAAGCGATTATCTTGGAATTGTTCGATCCCGCGTTGTGAAACTTGTAAGGTCATGCGAAATCCTTTTGGTATTAAGTAAAGTATAAGTAAATCACTTCGCTGAGCATTGAATGCAAAGCTATATCTTTTAATCAGTAGTATGAGTTTCGATTATCGACCACATCCTTCATCATGAATGCGGTCGATAGTTGATTCTTGGTCAAACATCCAGATATGCATTCTTGTCACAAGAGAATAAGCCAAAATTAGACAGTTTTCTGGATGATTTTTCCGCCGACTTTTTCTTTCAAAATTAACTTCGTTGTACCATCTGGCATGACTTCTTCTTTCACAAGGAAGTGGTCGTCGTCGTAGTCCTTAAGCTGGACACCTGCATCAGCTTCTTCACTACCACGCCAGTCTTCAAGTTCGACAGGTTCCCATTTTTTGGTCTCGATGGATTTATAGGCAGCATCCATAATCGCATTGACGACGTAACCATCGTAGAAGTCTTCCATCGGTTTACTGCCATCATCAATAGCGTTGAGCATGTCTGCGAACATTTCTGTATAACCTAATGCGCCAACTTCGTCACCAACCGGGAAGAGCCAGCCTGTATCACTTTCAGCTTTTTCTGCGACGTAGCCGCCTTCACCAACAGATGTAAACATATCGAAGCCCGTGCGTAACCAGTGGTTAAGCCAGATAGTACCTTCTGTACCGCTAACTTCATCACGTAAATCCATACCACCACGGAATGTCCAGCTGACTTCAAATTGGCCGATTGCACCATTGGCATATTTGACCATACCGACAGCACTGTCTTCCGCTTCAATCGGGTGCACTTGTGTATCTGCCCAACACATTACTTCAACTGGACGTACATCTTTACCAATGAAATTACGTGATATTTCGATACAGTGGCAACCCATGTCGATAATCGCACCACCGCCACTAATTTCTTTATCCCAGAACCAGTTACTATGTGGACCGGGGTGGGTTTCTCGGCTACGAGCCCATAGCACTTTACCGAGTGCGCCATTTTGTGTGGACTTGATCGCTTTTAGAGTTTTTGGTGTATAGACCAAATCTTCAAGATAACCGTGGAATACGCCTGCTTTTTCGACAGTATCCAACATACGTTTAGCTTCGGCAGCAGTGCGTCCAAGCGGTTTAGTGCAGAGGATTGCTTTACCTGCCGCCGCTGCAATATTGACAGCTTCTTCATGTAAGTTATTGGGCAGACCAATCACGACAACATCTGTTTCAGGGTCTTCAATTGCTTCGCGCATATCGGTTGTGTAATTATCGATGTCCCATGTTTTTGCAAATTCACTAGCACGTTCTTCTGTACGGCTGTAGACCATCGTGACTTTATCCCGGCTACGCCCACCATGTAGCGTCATGGTATAAAACATACCGATAAGGCCAGTTCCGAGCATGGTTACTTTGTGCATAAACGTTTCTCCTAAAATGTAGTTTTATATGAATTTATTTGTGTAGGTCGACAATTAACCTTCTAATTCCTTGCGGACGATTTTTGTGCCTTCAACCATCGAAATCAATTTGGCGCGGGATGCCCAACGTGCTGTCTGGCTAAATCCACAATCGGGCGTGACTTGTATGCGCTCGGGTGGGAGCACCTTCAAAACTTTTCTCAGGCGTTCCGCGACATCTTCAGGTGTCTCGACATAATAGTTTTTCACATCAACAATACCGGCTGCGATTTCTTTGTCCTCGGGGAAGTCTTTAAGAATCTCGAGTTCTGACAATTCGCGATTGGCAAATTCCATCGAATATTGGCTGAGATTCATATCAAAGATATGTGGAAGAAGTGGTTGGTAAGTCCGTTTTGCCACTGGGCGACCCAAAAAGTTCCCAAAGCATAAGTGCATGCTGATCTTCGCATCTACACCTTCGACAGTTTGATTGAATAATTTTACAAACTCTTCAGGAGTGCTACTGTGAACAGCATATGATGGCTCATCCATTTGAATCCATTCGACGCCTGCTTCAACCAGTGTCTTTAATTCTTGATTGACTAGTTCCGATAGCCCATAAGCGACATCCATCCGGCTACTAAATTGACGCTCTGGTACAATCCGACCAGACAAGGTAAATGGTCCTGGAATTGGCATTTTAATCACACGGTTCGTACGGGTCTTGAGGTATTCGTATTCTGCCTTCACCCCGAGTCCATTCGGCGCAGATAAGTCAGCAATTGGGCGGTATTTTTCACGTTGATCGTGTCCGCCAACCCCTTGTTTGCGGGCTTTATTGACCGATTCAATACCTTCAATATATTGGTAGAAACCCGCAGTAAAAAATCCCAAACGACGCATCTCACCATCGGTAATGATATCAACGTCAGCATCTTCTTGATCGCGGATTGCCATGTCGACGGCATCATTTTCAGTCTCGCGCATGTCATCACTACCAAATTCGCCACTTTGTGCCGCATCACGCGCCAGTGAAACCCAGCCAGGAATTGCATACGAACCAATGACGCTAGTTGGAATAAGAGGAAGTTCTTGTGACATAAGGTGTCCTTTATGTAAGAAGCCTAAATTTACTTAAATATACAGATATTTGATATGTTTTAATAGTCCAATTATATGTCATAAGGCAAACAATGTGAATTATATCAATATTTATGTTCATTTTTAAATGATACTAAGTTTAGTTACTCACGCCATAAACATTCAATATTATATAATGAATCTAATCGAACCACCACAATATATCATCTACAATCTTACTCAATCTCGCGCATTTTGACGAAAATTAGCGTGAGATAAGCCAATAATCCCTCGCTTAAGAAAATAATGTATTGATGATCCTAGACATTATAATATTTTGTCTTGGTACGCAGACACCTATTTACCTGTTACACTGTCGCCATAATTCCTTTATGCACTTAAATTGCTTTTGATACAAAACAGGTTATTTTATGACACTACCGCAAATCGGTATCCTAGCTACTGGTACATATTTCCCTGACAAAATAGAAGTTGCTGCTGATCTTGTTGATGCCACAAATATCCCTGAACATATCCTGCGTGAAAAAATGGGGATTCATCAACGCCATATTGCCGAAGACAAAGATACTGTAAGTTATATGGCAAGCCAAGCAGCTAAAAAAGCAATTGAGACAGCCGGCATCGATCCCTCAGAAATTGACATGGTGATTTCACATGGGAGTGAATACAAAGACCACGTGATTTGGAATGCAGCTGGGAAAATTCAACATGAAGTTGGGGCGGTGAATGCCTATGCATTTGAAATGTATGCCTTGTGTGCAGGTGCGCCGATTGCAATGAATATCGCCCGTAGTATGATGATTGCCGATCCATCACTAGAAACGGTACTATTGGCGGCGAGTAGTCGTGAAAATGACCTCATTAGCACAACGAATCCTCGCGCACGGTTTATGTACAATTTCGGTGCTGGTGGTGGCGCAATGATCCTCAAACGTGGACATGACAAGAACTTGATACTCGGGTCATCAGCATTCACAGACGGCAGTTTATCCGAGACCGTGATGTTAACACGTGAACCCGATGCACTCGGCAATGATGATGCCATCAAAGGCGATTATCACGGCAACCTCGACGTACAGAACAGCGCATATATGGCGGAACGCCTTGGGGAAACCTCACTCGATAACTTCAAAAAAGTCATTAGAGAGTCTGTTGAAAAGAGCGACTATACATTAGAAGATGTCGGGTTCATGGGTATTACTCATATGAAGCGATCCTTCTATGATCTTATATTGAACGAAATCGGACTTACAGCAGAACAATCCGTTTATTTGGATCACTACGGACATATCCAAAGCGTCGATCAAGTCATCACGATTGAGCTCGGTTTAGAGCAAGGCAAAATCAAAGACGGCGATTTGATTGTACTAGCAGGTGCAGGCACAGGATATACATGGAGTGCAATCACTGTTCGGTGGGGATAAATTGAAATAGTTATATCGGACAGTACCAGATCAAACGTATGTACCGTAGGGGCATGATGAATCATCCCTTACACAGACACATCAATCAAAATATTTAAGCTATATTGTTACGGAAGACTATTAGATGGTTTTAGCAAGTGATTGGGTCGCGTTTCATGCCGATCGCACCCCCGAAAAAATTGCATTAATCGACCAATACACTGGACAAAACTTGTCTTATGAAGCGTTGAATGACCGCGCCTCTAAGTTAGCAACCGTCATGCGTGATGAATGGGGTGCCGTTGGAGGGGATCGGTTAGCGATTCTGGCAAAAAACTCGGCTGAGTATTATGTATTCCAGTTTGCTTGCATCAAACTCGGTGCAATGATGCTCCCGCTGAATTGGCGATTGGCTGCACCGGAATGGATCTTCATCCTCAATAATGCTGAAGCGAAGGGTATCGTCTACGATGCAGAATTTGCAGGGCATATCCCAACACTATTAGCTGAGACTGCAATCGCGCATACCTTGCGTATTGACCTCGGCAACCCACCAACTGATGATTTACCGTCATATGAAGATGCCGTCAACAACGCTCCACCTGATGTTGTGATGGATCCGCAAACAACCCATGACACACCCATGATGATTATGTATACGTCAGGCACAACCGGTCGTCCAAAAGGCGTACTGATAACTCATGGTATGACCTTTTGGAACGCAATTAACATTAGTGTGCCAACAGGGCTCAACTGCCACAGCGTGCAATACAATGTTTTGCCAACCTTCCACACAGCTGGGTTAAATCTATACACTAATCCACTCGTACATCATGGTGGTACAACCATTGTTGCCCGTGAATTTGATCCGGAGCTGACACTCAAGACACTATCCGACCCTGATATGAGTGTGACACACTTTTTCGGGGTTCCCGCAATTTATCTGTTTTTGAGCCAGCACGAAGATTTCGAAAGTACTGATTTAAGCCGGATTACATCATGGGGATGCGGTGGTGCGCCGATGCCTGCCAGTTTATTAGCAACATATGCCAAGCGCGATATTATTGTGCAACTCGGTTTTGGGATGACAGAAACTAGCCCAACCGTATTTTTGATTGCTAAACGTCGCGCCATCAAAAAGCCAACATCTGTCGGCAAGCCACTATTACATACACGGGTTCGTATCGTTGATGACAACTTAAATGATATGCCTGTTGGTGAGGTCGGTGAGGTCGTAATTAGTGGACCCAATATCACACCGGAATACTGGCGCAGACCAGATGCTAATGAAGAAAATTTTTCAACTGACGAACACGGTAACATCTGGTTACATAGTGGTGATGCGGGCATGCTAGATGACGAAGGCTGTATCTACATCGTCGATCGCTACAAGGATATGTATATCTCTGGTGGTGAAAATGTCTATCCTGCAGAAGTCGAGCAGGTGATCTTCCAGCTAGAGATGGTTGCCGATGTAGCCGTGATTGGTGTTCCACATGAACGCTGGGGCGAGACGGGAAAAGCGATTGTGGTGTGCAAAAAAGATCAGATAGTCGAACCAACCTTAATTATCAAGCACTGCACGAAAAATTTAGCAAAATTCAAAATCCCACAAAGTGTCGAATTTATCGACGAGCTACCGCGTAACGCCGCAGGGAAAGTATTAAAGCGAGAGTTACGGGAACAGTTTTCATAATAGATTATATATCGTTAGGGCATGATGTTTCGTGTCCATCAGAAAACGAACAAACCATTTTTAATAGACTTAAATTCTTGAGAGGAAACACACATGAGTATCCCAACTTTAGATGGCATCACCGAAAAACAAATTACATCCGATAGACTAACAACCCGCGTATTATTCAGCGGAGCTGATGATGGCATTCCAGTGGTGTTTGTACATGGTAATGTCTCGACAGCGACCTATTGGGAAGAAACGATGTTAGCGTTACCGGATGGTTATCGTGGGATTGCAGCTGATAATCGTGGCTATGGCGGATCAGATGCTGATGCACTGATTGACGCGACCCGTGGCTGTAAAGACTGGTCGGATGACCTTGCGGCGTTGCTTGATACCCTTGAAATCGACAGTGCACATGTTGTTGGACATTCCTTAGGCGGGTCGGTTTTGTGGCAATTTATGATCGACTACCCACAACGTATTCGCACCGTGACATTAGCTGCCCCGGGGTCACCGTATGGTTTTGGTGGATCAAAAGGCAATAATGGTGAAATGTGCTTTGAAGATGGAGCAGGAAGTGGTGGCGGTATCGTCAATCCTGACTTTGCTAAAGCTATTGCAGAAGGTGATCGTGGCACCGACGGACAGACGTCTCCACTCAATGTAATGAACGGCTTCTACTGGAAACCACCCTTTGTTCCAGAACGCATTGAGGACTTATTGTCATCATCACTGTCAATCCATACCGGAGAAAATAAATACCCCGGTGATATGACTCCATCCGAGAACTGGCCAAATGTTGCAGCAGGTAAATTTGGTCCGAATAACGCGCTTGCACCCAATTATGCTGATGATGTTACCAAACTATACGCAATCGAATCTAAGCCACCCGTGCTTTGGGTACGTGGCGCTGAAGATCAAATTGTTAGTGATTCATCATTCTTTGAGTTAGGCACATTAGGTGCCGCCGGAGCAGTGCCCGGTTGGCCCGGTGCGGACGTGTTCCCACCACAACCCATGGTGAGCCAAACCCGTGCTGTCCTCGATGCATACACTGAAAAGGGTGGTAAATACCAAGAAATTGTCATGGAGGATACGGCGCACACACCGTACATCGAAAAACCAGAAGACTTCAACAAACAGTTCCATGCTCATCTTCAAGCATTTGATGCATGAGAAAGTCACTGCAACAACGGGGCTTCGATAATTTAGATCAAGCCATATTGGAAGAACTCCAACGTAATGGACGAACCAGTGTGGCGGATCTTGCCCGCAAGATTCATCTATCACAACCAGCTGTTCATAATCGGATTAAGCGGTTGGAACGGGAAGGCATTATCCGGCAATATGTTGCGTTGCTAGATCGTGAGCAACTGGGATATGACTTGTTATGTTTTGTACACATCACGATTCGACCGCATGCCGAAGAAGTTATCCGGCAGATACAGTCAGCTATATCAGAAACGGTGATTGTATTGGAATGTTTTATGGTGTCAGGTCATGCCGACATGATTTTGAAGATTGTCGTTGAAGACCATCATGCACTGAATCAATTTGTCGGTGACTGTACCCAGCTAGAGGGCATTGACCGTATCGAGACATCAATCGCGTTGCAACAAGTAAAGTTGACAACCGAGTTATCACTGAAATAAGGGGAGTATAAGCCACATGTTTGTAGGCGATATTTTAGGACGACGCGCACTGTATACACCCGATGATCTGGCAGTGGTTGATGCTGGCAAAGATCCACATCGGTCGTTTACTTATAGCGAGATGAATAGCCGTGCCAACCGCTTAGCTAATTGGTTACGCGATGGTGCAGGTATCCGCAAGGGTGATCGTGTCGCCATTTTGGCGCATGATGGTGTGGAACATCTCGACACATTTTTTGCGTGTGGCAAACTCGGAGCAATCCATGTGCCGTTGAATTGGCGCTTGCACTGGCGTGAACAGCTGACGTTGATAGATGATACAGAACCAACTGTTCTTATCTTCTCAGATGAATTTAAAGAAGCTGCTCAGAAATTATCTGATGCCAATGATAGCCTCAACTTGTTGTTACACATTGATGGTGACGGGTTGCCGAATAGTCGTTATTTTGAAAAGACGCTAATCGACTCCACCTTGCGTCCGGTGACTACAGAAGATGTAACCGAAGAAGACATCGCCTGTCTAATTTTTACTGGCGGGACCAGCGGATTACCTAAAGGCGCACAAATTAGCCACAGGATGATTGGGTGGAATACGCTCAACACAATTATTCACGATTTGCGTCATGGCGATGTGACGGTCAATACATTCCCGTTGTTTCATACAGGTGGATTACTCGTCTACACGACACCATTATTGATATTGGGCGGGACAGTCGTATTGATGCGTCGCTTCGAACCGTCGAAATTACTGGATTTATTGGAGCAATATAGTGCGACTGTTTACGCTGGCGTGCCTACAATGTACCAGATGATGATGTCCGCACCCAATTGGGATGACATCGACCTCAGCAGTTTGCGATTTTGCACTAGTGGTGGTGCGCCATTGCCTGTGACACTGGTTGAAGCCTTCCGTGAACAAAAAGACATCAAATTCAAACAAGGGTTTGGTATGTCCGAGTTTGGTCCGGGCGTATTTGCACTTGCATCAGAAGATGCCATTCGCAAAGCAGGCAGTATCGGCCGTCCGAACTTCTTCGTCGATGCGCGAGTGGTTGATGAGGACAATCAACCAGTTGAACGCAATACAGTCGGAGAGCTAGTCTTGCGCGGTCCATCATTGAGTAGCGGGTATTTCAATAAACCCGATGAAAGCGCCAATGCTGTCGATGAATACGGTTGGTTTCATACCGGAGACCTCGCTCTATATGATGATGAAGATTACTACTTTATCGTTGACCGCAAAAAAGATGTATACATCAGCGGTGGCGAAAATATTTACCCAGCAGAGATTGAACAAGTTATATATAAACATCCCGATGTCGAGATGTGCGCCGTTGTAGGCGTACCCGACGAAAAATGGGGTGAGGTCGGCAAGGCATTTGTTGTCAATAAAGCCAATGCAACGCTCAACGACACCAACTTACTCGAATTCCTACAGCATCATTTAGCCGGATATAAAGTCCCGCAATATATCGAATTTGTGGACTCGTTGCCAATTTCTGGAGCTGGAAAAGTGCTCAAACGAGAACTTTTCCAGTAGGGGGAACTTGTGGGGGTAGAAATTAGATCTGCCCCCACTCATCAATACATAATTTGTGTGGTATGGGGCGCATTTCCCAAAATAAATGCAATAAATTTCGATTTTTTCAGGAGGAATTAAATGATTCGTAAAAAACTATTTATCGTCCTTGCCTTACTGGCTATGGCTTTCGGTGTAGTATCCGCGCAAGATGATGCCCTCAAAATCGGTCTTTTGACTGATGAAAGTGGTGCATTAAGCATTTATGGTTTTGAATTAAATCACGGCTTCGAACTCGGCTTGCTATATGCCGCTGGGATTGATCCACTTGAATATGATAGTGTTGAAGAAGCGCTAGCAGATGTAACGATTGCAGGTCGTCCAGTTGAATTACTCATTCGTGATAACGGTAGTGACCCAGCAGTTGCAGCTGACCAAGCGCGTGAATTGATCGAAGCAGAAGGTGTTGAAGTTTTGGTCGGTGCGCCTAGCTCTGGTGTGACCGCTGGTTTGCAACAAGTGGCACTAGATAACGAAGTAATGTTGTTTGTTGCACCGGGTGCATCCCCAACCATCACAGGAGAAGGCTTCAACGTTAATACAGTCCGTGTTTGCCGTAACAGCTTCCAAGATTTCCTTGCATTCGTTCCTTATGCAACCGAAGAAATTGGTACAAACTTCGTGCAATTGGTCGCTGATTATGACTTCGGTCGCGCATCAGCAGGTGCTAGTCGTGCAGTCCTCGGTGGCGCAGGTATCGACTTTGTTCAAGATGACATCCTCGCACCATTGGAAACTGCTGACTTCACACCATTCCTACAAGAAGTCCTCAATAGTGATGCAGATGCATTGTTGCCAATCTGGGCAGGCGACACCACAGTTGCGCTCTTCCAACAAATCGATGAACTCGGTGTTGCGGACGAAATGGCAGTTGTCGCAGCGTTCAATAGTAATGACATCGTAGCAGTATCCGACCCAAGCACCATCGGTAACGTTTCATGGATTGTGTACCACTACACATTCCCAGAAACCGAAGCAAACGATTGGATGGTTGAACGTCATATTGAATTGTTCCCGAACCCTGTAACAGGCGAAACAGATTATCCTGACTTGTTTACAGAATGTGGTTTTGCTACAGCACAAGCGGTCTTCATGTCACTGACTGCAACCGAAGGCGACACACTACCAGAAGCTATGATTCCTGTCATTGAAGGCATGACTTTTGATGGTCCAAAAGGCACATACTACATCCGCCCAAGCGACCATCAAGCGTTGCTCCCAATGTATGTAGCACAACTCGAAAACCTCGATAGTGAAGAATATGCATTCTACACACTCTTACAGGAAGTCTCTGCATTCGACACCATTCCACCATGTGCATTACCAGAAGACCTCGCAGATCGTTGCGAAATGGATGCAGAATGGCTCGAAGAAGTTATGGGTGATATGGGCGAATAATCCCCAGAAACTATTGATTTAAGCGAATTGATTTGTAGGGGTGGATCTCTGTTCCACCTCTACAGATATACATGTAAAAAAGTTATTGAGAACGAGTGCAAATCTCCATGAGTGTTATTTTAGAGACACAAAATTTACGAAAAGAATTTGGTGGACTGGTTGCCGTTGCCGATGTCAGCATTCAAATCGAGCAGGGAAGCCTCCATAGTATTATCGGTCCGAATGGTGCTGGTAAAACAACATTTTTCAACCTGCTAAGTGGCAAGTATAAACCGACACGTGGCAGTGTATTACTCAATGGTAAAGATATAACCGACTTGCCATTTCATCAGCGCATCCATGAAGGGATTGGACGCTCCTTCCAAGTGACCAATATTTTCCCGAATTTAACAGTCCTCGAAAATGTCCGCCTAGCAGCACAGGCAGTAAGCCAAGTGAAGTTTAATTTCTGGCGAGGCGCAAATTCATATGCAGACTTACGAGAGCGGGCATCCACAGTACTCGATACAGTTGGGTTAGGCACAATGAAAAGCGCATTAGCCAATTCGTTGCCACACGGTGGTAAACGTAAGCTCGAATTAGCGATGTTGCTTGCACCTGAACCCAATATTTTACTCCTTGATGAACCAACAGCTGGTATGGCATCCGAACAAGTCCCCGAACTCATAAGCATCATTGATGGCTTGCGCTTGAATCAGAATAAAACAATTGTGATGGTCGAGCATAATATGAGCGTCGTGATGGGTATCTCGGATCGGATTACTGTGATGAATATGGGGGAAATGCTAGCAGAAGGCACACCTGACGAAATCGCGAATAATGACACCGTTCAGAATGTCTATCTAGGCACGCTCTATAGTGATACCGACGAAGCGACACAGGAAGGATAACCCCATGTCCGATATTTTATTAGAGGTCAACGATATACACACCTTCATCGGGCAATTCCACATTTTAGAAGGCGTATCTGTAAAGGTCAAAGCTGGCGGAATTACAGTGTTACTCGGACGCAATGGTGCGGGTAAAACCACCACACTACGGAGCATCATCGGATTAAATCAGGTCACACAGGGAAGCATCAACTATCAAGGAAGCTCCGTATTAGGACAATCTGTCCATACGATTGCACAACGTGGCATCGGTTATGTGCCAGAACATCGTGCTGTATTTAAAGAACTATCTGTGCGCGAAAACTTAGAAATTGCGGGACGCAAACGGGGTGACTTTGATCGTAAAGCAGATTTTATTTTCGGACTATTCCCCGACCTCAAACGTCTGATTACCTTACCGGGTGGGAATTTATCCGGTGGGCAACAACAAATGCTTTCAATTGCCCGTGCGCTTGTACCCGATAACGACCTTCTACTGATTGATGAACCCAGTGAAGGACTCGCGCCAATTATTATTGAGCAGTTGATCGAAGCGATTAAACAATTATCTGTCGACAAAACCGTGTTGCTGGTCGAGCAAAATTTTCGTGTGGCTAGTTTGCTCGCGGATGAATTCGTGATTATTGATGATGGTCATAGTGTCGCCAATGGACAGATGGACGACCTCAAACACGACAAAGAACTTATTCAAAAATATTTAGGTGTAGCGTAAGGGTTGCGAAGACGATGAATTCATCATTTGATCGTGGGACGTGGGGGCTAGTTGGTGGGATGCTCGTTTTTATCCTACTCCTTGGCTTATATTCCACAGACATGAACATCAGTAGCTTTGGCATCACAATCTTGTCAGGGTTATTTCAAGGGATGCTGTTATTTTTGGTAGCATCAGGGTTATCGTTGATCTTCGGATTGATGGATATTCTCAACTTCGCACAGGGTGCGTATTTTATGGTTGGGGCATATCTGGCGTTCGATATTATGCATCCAACAGGTGTAGTCAACTTCACTGAACAAATTCCTGACCCAAATATGCGCTTTTTACTCGGCATTGTTGTCGCTACGCTAGTTGGTGCGGCGTTGGGTATATTCTTAGAACGCGTGTTATTGCGCCCCTTGTATAGTCGTCCACTATTCCAATTGGTGCTGACCTTTGGTGTGTCGATTGTGATGTTGGAAGCGATTCGGGCAATCTGGAACACAACACCATACGCATGGACAGAAGGATTTGCAATCCGCGATGCAGCCTTCGAATTATTTGGACAATCGTTTGGATTCTATCGTCTGTTCGTGATCATCATCGGTGTTGTTCTCATTGTCGGTATTGCACTGTTATTACGTTATACGCGCATCGGGATAATCATTCGGGCCGGCGTCGAAGATCCTGAAATGGTGAGTGCACTCGGGATAAATGTTCGAGCGGTCTTTACACTTGTATTTACACTAGGATGTGCAGTGGCGGCATTTGGTGGGAGCATTGCAGCGCCATTTCTGGGGGCAACCATTAGCATGGGGGCGACATTCCTCATTTCTGCGATTGCTGTGATTGTGCTCGGCGGGTTAGGGAGCTATGAAGGCACCGCGATTGGGAGTGTTCTACTTGGATTATCGTTATCGACAATGCAACAATTTAGTTTAACCGTGAGTATACCGGTATTGGCAACCATAACACCGATGCTCCTATTGATCGTGGTCTTGTTAGTGCGCCCACGCGGTCTATTTGGGGAGGATCGCTAATGTCCAGAGTTGTAGATTTCTTACGTAACCATTGGCTTGAATTATTGGTTTTTGTATTTTTACTCGGTTTCCCATTTATTGTACAAGCACTAACAGGCGATAGTCCTTATGGTGTGCCACGTGGCGAACGGATGATGATGCGTGGACAATCCGTCTTATGGCAAGCTATCCTAATTCGCGTCTTCTCATTAGCTATCCTTGTGATGAGTTACAATTTGATGTTCGGCTTCACAGGCGTGATTTCGTTTGGTCATGCGTTGTTTTTTGGGTTGGGTGGATACCTCCTCGGCATGATCGCAGAATTTAGTGGATTTGATCCGAACACGGCATTGCTCCTGTCAATTGTTGTTGTACTTGTCGTCAATGGATTACTCGGCTTTCTTATTGGGATTGTCTCGTTACGTTTACGCGGTGTCTATTTTGCGATTTTCACCTTGGCGATCGCCGAAATGGGATGGTTATTCTTCCGTGGCTTTGGCCCAACCAATGGCGAAGATGGGTTGAATATCGTCAACCTACCGGAATGGATTGATCCGGCACGTAATCGTATCGTAGTCTACTACATCGGGATGTTTTTGTTTGTTGCGACGTATGTCATTATCAAACGTCTGGTGAATTCTCCAGCAGGGTCGGTCTTTAAAGCAATCCGCGAAAATGAAGAACGCGCACAAGCTATCGGTTACAACACGCTCCGTTATAAATTGCTGTCGATTACAGTAGCAGGGATGCTAGCGAGCCTTGGCGGGATGTTATTTGCCATTCTCGATAAAGCCGCACGCCCCGAAATTTTAGGGGTGAGTATAACGGTTGATGCACTCCTCATGACGATTATCGGCGGGGTGGGGACATTTACAGGACCTGTAGCCGGTGCAACTGGATTACATATCCTTGACGTGGTATTCCGTGATGCAATATTTACCATCGGCACGTTCGAAATCAACATCGGTGAACATTGGCATTTGTTGCTTGGGTTTATATTCATTTTAGTCGTGTTAGTTTTCCCGTATGGGATGGTGGGTACATGGGAGCGTGTTAAAAATCGTATCTTTAATCGCGACAAGAAGACCTAACTTAGATTGACATGTCATCAACTTCATATCTACAATATAGTCACATAAGCCCATCTTCATATGGCAGTGGCTTTTTGTATACTCAAAACCACAAAAGGATAGCATCATGATCAAATTTCCGACACTATCTGGCACAAAACGACTTGAACGGTTACGCCCTCCATCAGGACAGTTGCGTATGGTATTGGATACTGACACATACAATGAAGTCGATGATCAGTTTGCATTAGCGCATGCTATTTTGTCGCCGGAACGCCTGACCGTAGAAGCAATTTATGCCGCACCCTTTTTTAACAACCGCTCAACAAGTCCGGAAGACGGTATGTTGCGGAGCTATGATGAGATTTTGCTATTGCTCGAAAAGATGAACATCGAATCCGGCACATATCCTGTCTTTAAAGGGTCAACTCAGTATCTTGATAAAGATCTAAACCCACAAACAACTGATGCGGTGACCGATCTGATCGAACGAGCAATGAACAGTCCCGATGATGATCCTCTGTATGTCGTCGCAATCGGTGCAATTACAAACATCGCCAATGCTCTACTGCTAGAACCTCAAATCATCGAAAAAATTGTTGTGGTATGGTTGGGTGGACATGCGTTACACTGGGAGCATGTTAAAGAATTTAACCTGCAACAGGATGTCCCGGCAGCGCAGGTTATTTTAAATAGTGGTGTACCGTTCGTATTGGTTCCATGCGGCGGAGTAACGACCCATTTACATACGACAGTGGCAGAACTAGAGCATTACTTACGCGGTAAAAATGCCATATGCGATTATCTTGTTGACATCGTCGTATCTTATGAGGGCAACCCAACAGGCTGGTCAAAAGTAATATGGGATGTAGCAACAACTGCTTATTTGATTGATCATCGCTGGGTATCGACGCGCTTGATGCACACACCTATTTTGACAGATCAAATGACATGGAGTGTCGATTCATCACGTCATCTAATGCGTTATGCAAACAATCTCCATCGAGATCCGATTTTTGCTGATTTATTCCAAAAATTAGCAAAATTATCATAAGGCAATCCACCCCAAAATATCATAATTAGTAGCAATTCAACTATGCTTATAAGGAATACTCTTTATGCGAGCCGTATATTTCGAAGAATTTCAAAAAGATATAAGAGTCCAGACTTTAGATGATCCTACACCCGACTCACATGGGGTTGTGCTCAAGGTAGAAGCAACAGGTTTGTGTCGTAGTGATTGGCATGGTTGGATGGGACACGATTCCGATATTGTTTTGCCACATGTGCCGGGGCATGAACTTGCTGGAACAATTGTCGCGGTTGGTAAAGATGTTACACGCTGGAAAATTGGCGATCGAGTCACGACGCCATTTGTCTGTGCCTGTGGAACTTGTCCCGAGTGTGCTACAGGCAATCAACAAGTTTGCGATAATCAGACACAACCCGGTTTTACACATTGGGGTTCATTTGCTGAATATGTAGCCCTATCCCATGCTGATATAAACCTAGTTGCGGTTCCGGAAACGATGACTTTTGCTACAGCGGCTAGCCTTGGTTGTCGCTTTGCAACGTCATTTCGTGGTGTCGTGCGTCAAGGACAGGTGACTGGCGGACAGTGGGTTGCAGTACATGGGTGTGGCGGTGTTGGCTTAGCCGCAATCATGATTGCAAAAGCAATCGGTGCGCAGATCATTGCTGTTGATATTAACAATGATGCCCTAACAAAAGCGCGTGAAATCGGTGCTAATGTCACCATTAATGCACTCGAAGACGGTAATCTTGTCGGATCCATTCGTGAGATGACTTCAGGTGGGGTTCATGTCTCATTAGATGCACTCGGCAATCGTCAGACCTGTTACAATTCCATTGCTAATTTACGCAAACGCGGCAAACATATACAAATTGGTTTGATGGCAGGTGACCACAGTGATCCACCGATTCCAATGGGGCATGTTATCGCCCATGAATTAGAGATCTATGGGAGTCATGGCATGCAAGCGCACGATTATCCAGCGATGATGCAAATGATTGAATCCGGCGCACTTCATCCAGAACATTTAATCACCCGCACCATTTCACTAGAAGCAACACCATCCGAACTCATGCGGATGGATGACTTCAAACATATTGGTGTGACCATTATTGAGCCATTTGCGTCTTAGCACCATCCATAAAGGAATATAATATGTTAGTACTCGGATTAATGTCTGGCACATCGGCAGATGGTGTCGATGTTGCACTCTGTGAAATAAACGGGTCTCCAGCAGATATGACCGCGAATATTATCGCTGGCAAAACCTATGACTATGATCGGCAAATGCGCCATCGCATACTAGATAGTTGTGATATACAAAAAAGCCGTGTTGATGACATTGCACAACTGAGCTTCGACCTTGCCGAGGTTTTTGCAGAATCGATCAATGACTTTCTTAAATCGAGTGGATACACTGCTGAACAGATTGATATAATTGGATCTCATGGTCAAACATTATGGCATAATGTGCTTCCTGATGGACGCGTGAACGCATCTTTACAAATTGTCGAAGCATCGGTCATCGCAGAACGTACGGGAATTACTGTCGTATCGAATCTTCGGGCACGGGATATTGCGGCAAGTGGACAAGGTGCGCCCCTGACCAGTTATATCGACTGGTTATTGTTGCGTCATCCGACACATTGGCGTGCCATACAAAATATTGGCGGGATGGGTAATGTATCTTTCCTACCACCACTCAATGATTCAGCATCAACACCCATTTCATTTGATACTGGTCCGGGCAACGCCTTACTTGATGTAGCTGTTGAACAATTTACGGGCGGCACACAAACCTATGACAAAGATGGTTCGCTCGCAAAACAGGGGCGTATTGATGAAGAGTGGTTACACGACCTGTTACAACATCCGTATTATCAGCGCGATTATCCCAAAACAACCGGACGCGAGATGTTCGGAACCGATGCAGCTCAGAAGCTGATTGCCGAAGCAGAGGAACGCGGGTTACATCAGACCGAAATTATTGCCACACTAACCGCATTGACGGCAACCAATATCGCCGATGCCTACCAACGCTTTGCACCAGCGACCATTGCAGAAGTCATTATTGGGGGCGGTGGACGACATAATCCGGTGATGATTAATATGCTCAAGGAGCTTGTTCCATCCGCCAAGATACTGGCTCACGAAGATATTGGCATCGACAGTGACTTTAAAGAAGCCCTAGTTTTTGCTATATTGGCATACGAGACGATTCATAATCGTGTCGGAACACTCCCATCATTGACAGGTGCAAGCCATGCAACCGTTCTTGGTCAAGTCACACCGGGGGATAATTACAGCCAATTGATGAAACACATCTGGGGAGATGGTTAGCTTGACTTCAAATATGGGTCGAGTACATCGCGTAATCCATCGCCGAGGAGATTAAATCCCAAGACCGTCAGCATAATAGCAATCCCCGGCGCAACAATTAACCACGGTGCAATTTCTGCCAAGCCACGGTTCTCACTCAACATCAGCCCCCAAGATGGGTCAGGGGGTTGTGTTCCCAATCCAAGGAAGCTCAATCCGGCTTCTGTAATCAATGCCCAAGATAATGCCAAGGTAATTTGTACAATCAAAACGGTACGCATATTAGGAACGATGTGAAATAAAACAATGCGGAAATCAGTCGCACCAAGGCACCGAGCTGCTGTGACAAACTCGGAGTTTTTGAGTGCCAAAACTGGACCGCGCGCAACCCGTGCGAAGATAGGGGTATATACAATCGTAATTGCAGTGATCGTACTCGATAAGCTTGCGCCAACGATCGTAACAATCAACAATGCCAGCAATAGGCTAGGGAATGCAAACAGAATATCCATGATGCGCATCAGAAGAGTATCGATGTTGCCACCCATATAGCCCGATATAATCCCGATAATTGTGCCGAGCGTAGCCGAAACTGCCACCGAAATAACAGCAACTTGTAATGAATTTGCACCACCCCGCATCACACGGCTAAGCACATCACGCCCAAATTGATCTGTACCGAGCGCGTAAATTTCGTTAGGCGCAGTTAGGCGATCTATACGATGTTGCTCTAAAACAGGGTAGGGTGTAATCTCAAATAATCCCATCAAGCTCGTGACGGAAAACACAACCACAAGAATAAGTCCCAACCGTCCACTCGGATCACGTAAGAGACGTATCCAAAATGAGGGTGTCGTTGATTCGGCCTCTGATTTTAAGGTGTTGATATTAGCGGTCATAGGTCACTCGCGGATCAATTACACTGTAGATAATATCAACCAGCAGGTTAATAACAACAAAGTTAAAGACAATAAAGAGCGCAACACCTTGCACCAGAGCATACTCTCGTTGATTAATCGCATTAATTGTTAAACGACCAATACCCGGCAAAGCAAAAATCTGCTCGGTGATAAATGCCCCACCTAGTAAGTAACCAAATTCGACACCAATAATCGTCACTACTGGGATGAGTGCGTTTCTAAGTGCATGGCGTGTGATGACATTACGTTCGGCTAAACCTTTACTACGGGCGGTGCGAATATACTCGGCATTCAAAACCTCTAACATCGCAGAGCGGGTCATACGCATCACAGAAGCCGCAAACGAGAACCCCATTGTAATTGCCGGAAATAGGAGCTGTTGCAGATTAACCAGTGGGTCTTCGAAAAAGTCCACATAATTACCAGAATTAGGTAATATCCCAAACCACACCGACAGCACGTAAATGATGACCGTGCCCAATAGGAAGTTGGGGATTGATAGACCTAACATCGAAAAGATGCGCCCAAACAAATCGATCCATGTGTTGCGCTTCAACGCCGATAGAACACCAAAGGGTATGCCGATAGACAATGCAATCAAGATAGAGAACACAGCCAATTGTAAGGTAACAGGGAAACGCTCCAAAATAAGCGGGAGTACTTCGCGTCCCTGTCGGATAGAAAATCCGAGATTGCCTTGTAGCGCATTGGTCAACCACGAAAAATACTGTTCCACAGCAGGGCGATCAAGCCCATAGTAGCGTTCAAGGGCAGCACGTTGCTCATCCGATAGCATACCTGCTTCTGTACCCAATTGGGCTGTGATTTGGTCGCCGGGTACCATTCGGATTGCACCAAAGACAAGGATGCTAATGCCAAATAGTGTGACGATAGAGGCGAGTATACGCCTGACTAGATATTGTCTCATAGCTTTATCGCTTATGTTGGACAGTAGGTAGATGACAAGACGCCATCTACCCACTTACGGGATTAGCGGTTTAGGCTAACACCGGACATATAGTAGAACGAATCATTTGCTGCAGGTTCCCAACCTTCAACATAAGATTGGTGAGCGGTGTAGCTGTATCCTGCGTAGAGCCAAATCCATGGGCTGGTTTCGGCAAGATGTTGTTGGAATTCACTGAAGATTTCGTAGCGTGTTTCGAAGTCTGTTTCGACTTGACCACTCTTCATGAGGTTATCGAGTGTATCGTCAATGTATCCAGCAGTTTCTTGGAAGCGTGCATCCACTTGCCAGTAGCGGGAGTACATTGTGTAAGGATCAATCCGTCCACCATTGAGTGCTGCCGCAGCCATGAAGTCACCAGCGAGCCAACGGTCAACATAGGTGGAGAATTCTAGAGCTTCAATTTCAACAGTGATATTGATCGCTTCAAGTTGTGAACCGATAACTTGTGCAATTGCAGATGCAACTGGTGGTTCTGCGTTCGCAAGGATAACAGACAATGTAAAGCCATCTTCTAATCCAGCTTCTGCCATGAGTTCTTGCGCACGAGCAACATCTTGTTCGTAGCAGAACAAGTCTTCAGTTGGGAGTGCATAACTTGCCATCGTGAGTGGTCCAGTTACACGACCTTCACCAAGTGCTGCGGAATCAACAACTTCTTGACGGTTGATCGCACAGGAAATTGCTTGACGTACTTCAATTTGATCAAGTGGCTCAACAGCCGCACGGAGTTGGAGGACGTTGTAGGACAGGGTCGGTGTGCGATGGAGTGTTACTTCTGCATCGTCAACCAACAATGTACCCACGAGTGGATCATTAATTAGCGCGAAATCAACTGTACCTGCGCGCAACGCTGCAAGGATTGATGTTTCGTCAGGAATGATGCGAATTTCTACACCATCAACAAATGGTCCTTCTCCCCACCATTCAGCATTTGCGGTAAGTGTGGTGGTTTCTTCTGGTGTCCATGAGTCAAGTACAAATGGCCCAGTACCAACCGTTACCAATGCTGGGTCTTCAGATCCCATCACATCAGAGGAGAGAATCACAGCGTTTGTGCTTGCCATTGCTGACAAGAGTGGCACATCTGGGGTATTCAAGTTAAAGACAACAGTGAGGTCGTCAGGTGCTTCCATCGAGTCAATGCTGAGGTAATTGGTACGAGCAGCCGATGCGGTTTCTTCATCCAAAATCCGCTCAAAGCTAGCAATCACATCCATCGCATCAAATGCAGACCCATCGTGGAATGTCACACCTTCGCGTAGGTTGAAGGTCAATGTCATACCATCATCAGAAAAACTCCAGTCAGTCGCTAGAGCAGGTTGTAGATTAAGGTCAGCATCGGTTGTAACAAGAGGTTCGTAGACCAATTCAAGTAAGCGTAGTGAAGCAAATGCGGTTTGTGTGTGTGGATCTAGACCTGTCGCATCAACCGCACGTGCGATGATAAGGGTGTTACTTTGCCCAAATGCAGTGCTACTCATTAGCAACAACAAAAGTAGCATATAAACTGTCATCATAGATTTTTTGAACATCTGGTTTCCTTTACAAGTTGGATTTATTCATCAATAAATATTCTTCTGGTTGATTGCCCTCGATAACTATCTCCTTTTATCGTTTTCATGAATAAAGTCTATGTAGGGTGTATTGATTGGATGACGGAGCATCGCCCTACATTTTAATGGATATTTTAGCCATTCAATCTTTTATGATAGATCAGTTCATCAACATCCGCCAACACATATCGCGGGACAGTACCAATGTGTTCAAACCCAAGGCGTTGATAGAACTGCTGCGCGGGTGTATTAAAGTCAGACACAAGCAAAAACAGATGATCTGAAAAGTCTTTGCAGTAAGCTTCGACACGATTTATCAACTGTTTGCCAATACCTTGACCTTCATAGTCTGGATGAATGCCAAATTGTTTTAAGTAAGGCTGTTTACCAAACATGCTATCCCGTATCAGCCACGCAAAACCAATTGCTAATTTCGGATCTTGATGCTCTACGATATATACCATATCCCAATGATCAATCGCTTGTTGCAGTAGGGTCGTTATTTTTTCAGATGTTAGCCCATAGCGTTGCCAGAGCGCAACTTGCGGCATCCAACCAGCAATATCGACAATATCTTGATCGATAATCGAACGTATTTTTATATTGCTCGCGTGTTTGGCGGTATCCATGCCATTACATTTCACTGCATTTGACCAATGGCTCATAGTATAACAATTGCTTGCGTGTGCCACAAATTTAGAGTTGGCGAGTATGGGGTATGATTGGAGGCGTTGCGATGCTTTTCTACGTGTTTGTAGAGGCACAGTATATCATGCCTCTACGAATTTCTGATGTAATTTTGAATCCGACTATTTAGCTTGCACCATATAATCGGGCGGCTTTGTTGTCGAGAACATCTTCGATTGCTTGCATTACATCATCTGTCAGTTGAGGAATAACATCCAATGTCTCAAAATTTTCTTCAACTTGGGACACGCGTGATGCACCCGTAATAACCGTGCTGACATTCGGATTCTTCAAGCACCATGCTAGCGCAAGTTTTGGCATCGTTGTACCAAGGTCATCAGCAATCGGCGCCAGTTTTTGGACTTTTGCAATTCGTGCTTGTCCGTCTTCACTTTCGACCATTGCCTTCAGCCACTCATAGCCGGGGACGTTGACACGGCTATCATCAGGGATACCATTATTGTACTTACCTGTGAGCAATCCACTGGCTAATGGTGACCAAATAGTCGTGCCTAGACCGATATTATCCACATGATAAAGGCGTTCATATTCATTTTCGACACGATAGCGATGGAACATATTATATTGTGGTTGTTCCATCGTCGGTGGAATCAGGCCATATTCACGTGCAACAGCATAGGCTTCCATGAGTTCTTGTGATGACCATTCACTTGTACCCCAATAGAGTACATCACCTCGTTGGATAAGTTCTGTCATTGCACGAACAGTCTCTTCGATCGGTACTTCTTTATCAGGGCGATGGCAGAAATACAAATCGAGATAATCGCATTGTAGGCGTTCAATGGCTTGATATGCTGCTTCGTAAACATGCTTGCGCGATAGACCCCGTTGCGTTGGTTTTGGATCTTTTACAGCACCTGCGAATACTTTACTGGAGACGATATAACTATCCCGTCGCCAGCCTGATTTTTGTAACGCTTCGCCCATAATGGTTTCAGCTTGCCCTTTAGCATAGGCTTCTGCATTATCAAAAAAATTACAGCCACGATCATACGCCGCAGCCATGATTTCGAGCGCTTCATCAACACCATATTGTTGACCGAATGTCACCCACGCACCAAAACTAAGCGCGCTAACTTTCAACCCCGATTTACCTAATCGACGATATTCCATAATGTAAGATCATCCTATCAATGATTTGTATTTAATATATTGGCGCAATTACCCTAACATAGAGGCCAAGAGGATTGAATACTTTAGGGGGATGTTTCATCAACTGTTAAGGTGTATAGTCATCGGGTTGCCGTGCTTTACCGAGAACTGCATATCCTGTCTGTCCATTGACCAGCCCAATTCTAATATCATCATCTTTTTCCACCAATGTCGCAATCCAAACCGGCATCAAGACCAGTTGAAATGTTGTCGCATTCATAATCGACCAGCGATGCGAGACTTCCACCATACTCTTGTTATCTTCTTGTAGGACGCGTTTAAGATAACTCCTTACTTCAAGCGATGCTTTATCAAAGTCAATCTGATAGATTTCTGCAGAATTTCGTGCTAACACGGATGGAGCATACGATTGGACAGTCGATAAATCAAACCGATTAATTTTGTTGAGTAACTTAGGTGAGGGTGATAGAACCGCAGGAACATTGAAATAAACAGTGTTTTGATATTGGCTAGAATCTACAGTTTGGGCACGACCTATTGCTGTTTTAAATTGGGTTGGTTTTGATGTGCCAAGTGGAATTTTGAAAACCCAAAACGGTAGAAAAACACCTGTGAATGTCGCTTCTTTGACACTGGATTCGACGAATAAACCCTTAAACCGTTCCCATCGTTCAAATAATCGTGCGTGAATGGCCTGTTCGGCCTGATCTTTAGGAACAGTAAATGGAATGACACCATCTGGTTGACGAAATGATCCCAGTTCATCTTCGATAAGAATATGTTTCGATCCACAGTAGAGACAGTAGTCACCAAGTTGATTGTCTTTTAGAGTACGGTTTGCACCACAACGATTACAATGAATAATACGTTCCTGAATTACCCATTTGACACCACGCCCCTTTTGTTGCCATAGACCTTGTGTAAATACATCCCCATGCTGAACTTCATCAGATGTGGGTTCTTGAATATGCCCACAATACGCACATTCAACATGTCCGGTAATAGGGTGGGTTGTCATATGTCCACCGCATATCAGGCACGACAAGATGACAGTAGGCGAGTCCATAGCATCCTCAACAAATTTTGTCTCGACATCTCCACCAGAGTGCAGAGCAGTTTCTAACTGGGTGAGAGAAATACGTCCGTCGAGGTACATCATCTCCACAATTGCTTCTGGTTGATTAATGATTTTTTTGAGATGTTTACGTTGTTCGGCTTCATCTGTAAGCAATCGACCTAACCACAGATGGGCTTCGATAAAACTAGGATCTAGTTCTAATGCACGATAGAGATCTACAATTGCTTCATCCCATTCACGCTTTTCGATATGCGCCAATGCCGACTCATATCTAGAAATGCCCCATTTCGATACCGTATCCCGATAACGTATATACCATGAGACAGTCTTAAAATTGCGCAAGTCACGGATGTCTTTTGTATCTTTTTGTATATTGAATTCTTCTACATCTACAGATCCAATTGGAGCATCCGCGCGCCAATCACATAGTTGGCATATCACATGATTATCAGCATCACGGGTTAAACCTTCAGGCGCACCACAATCGGGGCAGACATGTTGTTCCTGACGCGGTTGAAGTGGACGTATCATAGACATAATCGCATCCTCATTTTACAGAGAGTCAAACCCAGTATAATACGATTTACGACAAAATAAGCAAAACAGATCATAATAAGCCACTAATCCATTATGCTCATTCCCGTTTAGTCACATCTACTCCACAATTGTCTCTAAGACAAGTTCCATCAAGTCAATACTGTTATCTAAGATCAGGTTGGCATTAATCGCATTTGCATATGCCGTTCGGATTTCAACTTGTGTATATACACCGCAGCGTTGCATCGCTTCAATCGAGGCATTTAAATCCTCAATCGCTGTCGGAACAAGTCGATTAGCCCGTCGCAGTTCGGGCAATTCAAATAAATCTTGCTGAGTCAGCGAGAATAGCGGAAATCCCGATGCGCGTGGATTACATGGGATCGTCAATCCCTCAGTTAACTGTGACCAGAATGACGCCACTTCGGCTGCCTCATCTCTGATTGGCGTCGCGTATGCGATGAAGCGTTCAGCTTGTGCGCGTTGGATAGCAGGCGGTATGATCGCTAACGGTGACAATAAGCTACTTTCCAATGTCTCGTCAACAGGCACATTGCCCACACCAGCAGGTGTATTAAGGAGGAATTCTGCTACCCAACCGACTTGCCCTAAGTAGTTGACCTTTAGCCAAAAGTTATCCGGTGTACGCGTGAGCACTGGGATCGTCCGTTGTGCCGGAATCGTTGTAATTTCCGAGGCAGTTAAGAGTGGGTCGGTGCGTAATACGGCTTCCGTCAAGACAATCGTCGAAATACCTGTGTCAATTACAGGTGCATCGGCAATCATGCCAGTGGATAAATCGGTGATCGGTAATGCAGTTTGGTCAAACATATATGAGAAGAAATCACGCGCGACCCAACCTGCATTGGTATCTTTAGACGGGCGTTGTACTTCAAACCATGTGCCATCAATATTGCGTCCAACTGCATAGACAATATCGGATTCAAATAATGACCCAACGCGCTCGGCATCAATTGTCGGCAGTTGACGTATATTCAAACTATCAACCACAACGCGCATCATAAAATCACTGGGAATCAGTTCCTCAGATTGGCTAGCGACTTGTTCTTGTGCATTGATCACAGTAATCGAAAAGATTACACATAGTAAACAGAATAATCTGCGTAACATTATTCACCCCCTAACGTCATTGGATCAGGATACTCAAATGTCCCACCCGTTTCCAAAAGGCAAATTTGTTGCCAACTACTACGGAAGGTATCTCTTGCCCAATACGGCGCAACCCGCCATGTATAGGTGCCGTACTCACGCCGACTCCTTAGTTTTTCGGCGAGAATCGTTACATCTGTATCTTCAGAATCAAACGCAGTCCGTCGTTGCGATGGCGAAATCACAATCACACTATAGACATTTGCGCCTTCAAGCTCTGGGAATGTCACATTAATGTCGACATCTGCTGTTAAAATGTCAGAGTCTTGGGTATATTCCCCGATCCAACGATCACAAATATTATCGGACAGGTCAAATACTTCGGGGACACGTCCGTTACCATTGCGGGGGAGTCGTCGCCCTGTGGGTGGAATCGAATTAAATGGAATGCTCGTACGGATTAACCGCGCATATACCCAAGCGCTTTCGCCTGCTAGGTCAATCTCAAGCCATTGGTCACCGTTCCAGCGAAAGAAAAAATCGCCACGCCGTCCCAAAATCGTCACCGAGCTATGAATCGGCAATTGCGCGACAATCGTATACGCAAAGTCAGGCCCTACATATACAGTCGCACCATCAACCGAAACAATGCCTGTAATCAATTCACCACTTTCCGCCGCTAATGGATCACCAGGTGGTTGTGCAAAGGCTGTTGGTATCATTAATGCCATGAGTAATAAACAAAGTACACTGCGCATAAACTTATCTCCGATTTCACTAATAAGAAGCGATTATGGATTGATACAACCATCTTGGTCTTGAATTACGGCCCGGTCTCGCCATGTCACAAGTGTTTCCTCTATTTCGCAGTTAGCTAGTGCTGATGGCAAGACAGTACAAAATTGCCCACTTTGATTTTGTTGCACGACTAAAGAAGCCAGTTCGTTCGTCCCACTATCAGAATTAATCTCTAAACCTTCGCCCATTAATCCATCGCCTATATCAGCAAACGCTTGAGAGATGGCTTCCCGAATTGTTTCTGTAGATACTGTATCATCTATTTGTGGTAACACATAATTCATCAGCATATAGACACCGGATGCTGTCAGATGTGCGCGTTCATCAGGAGATACGTCATATTCGGATTCATAATTCGTAGCAAATGTGTCGAAAATGAGGTTATCGGGTTGAGTCATAGCAAACCGATGAATCGTAATGAGTCCGTCACTTCTACCTAATCGTTCGCATAAGTCATCGCTGTAGCCCGGATCACCAACATTGATCCAACCGGCAACATTTGCATCCGCATTGCGCATTGCAAACCACAAAGAATCGGCAATTGTTTGGAATGTCGCTAACACCACAACATCAATTTCTTGACGACGGATTGATACAGCTATATCTGATGCACTAATTGATTCATCATGTGTATTTTCAATCACGATATTTTCACCAAGCATTGAATTGATACCCTCTGCAATTCCGGCAGACCGTTCACGTTCATTATATATCAGTGCGATCCGAGCATCATCTCCATAGGTGTTACGTATAAATTCTGCAACATTTAAACCGCGCTGAACGCTATTGTTCGTCACCGAAAAAGCGGATACACCCCCATCGGCAATTCCGTCAGTTGTTTCCCAGAATATAATATCCAATTCCTGCGTTGTGTTTGCAATTCCATTACCTATAGCGATACTACCGCCACCAACAATTAACTGCACATCATGCTCATCAGTCAATCGTTGCACGGCTTGGACGGCAGTATCATAATCTTCGGCAAATTCACTGACCCATTCAATTTTATTCTGGGTACAATCATTCATTGTTTGCGCCATCATCCATGCCCCGCGATGGAAATCGCCACGATTTGGCATAATGAAGGTATCCGACGGAAAAACCAACCCGATGGTTATCGTCGGTAGATCATCTACAACACCCTCACATACATCAGATTGTGCGCCAACGACACTTATAGTCAGACAAAAAAATATACCTATAAAGAGAATACTTAGAATTCGCATCAGTCCCCCCACAAAAGATTCACCAATACACTTAGTATATGCGATTCCTCACCCCAGACATGTATCAGTGGACTAACGTAGTGCTGGCGTAGATGCGCCGTAGGGTAATTTCGATTATGATTAAGTTAGGGAATTAGCCGATGGGGAGCTTCTATGAAGAACAAAGTTTTTACGCTTATATCCAGCCTTACCCTCTTCATTATCTTGAGTTTGTTTGTTTCGTTGTTAAGTGTCGCCCAAAACAGTGAAGAACAACCGCCTCGTTTTTCGTTTAGAGTCGATAGTGAAATTGGTCGCGCATTACCACGTCAGATAATTTATGATCCTAATTATGATCGCTATGCTGTCGTTGATGCATACAATCGTTTGTTACTCGTCGATGCACCAACATTCGAAACACAACACGTTTTATATGAATTCGGACAATATAACGATATTTTGTTTAGCAATGATGGCAATTGGTTCGCGCTAGCTATCGAACAACGCATTGAATTATATGATGCGAATAGCGGTGAATTGGTGTCAAGTCTCACAGATTTGAGTTCAGCATTGCATGTCGTTGGTCCATTATCGTTTTCGCGCGATGACAATTTACTGAAATTTGAGGGAGTTTATCCCGTCCCGCGTAGTTTGCGTGTTAGAGAAAATCAAACGCAAAATGTCCCGTGGCTCTGGAATTTAACCGCCGCTAGAAATGAAGGTGAATCCACTTTCCCAAGAGGTTTGGAAGCGTGGCAATTCTTCGATTATCGCAATGGATTTGTGTTAGGTCCAAATGATCAAATTATCGCCGCCTTACCCGGTCGTTTACAAGTTGTGGATGCCAATACAATCGAACAACAATTCGATATTCCAACAGATCGTTATGAGGCTGATCCGATGCGGGTTTGGACAAGTTTGCGTGATGATAAGATATACATCCGCCCAACCAACCAAAGCACGTTGATCCAAGTTGATACCGAACGACAAATCTTAGCCGAAACACCGCTTAATCAGAGGTTAACTGAAACTGATCTCGAACTTTTAAGTGGGATTGAACTGAGTATTCAAGCCAGAGTGATCGGTGGTAACAACACAGACCCACTTAAGCGGATATTGCTGGGTAATGGGGAAAACCAACGTAGACGTTATGGTTCTGGCACATTGACTGTTACACTAATCGATCTGATTCTCCCACCGACAACATCCGAAGATAATGTCGTCGCATTCCTGTATGTCTATAATGAAAATACAGAAACCGGTATGTTTGAAATGCGCACGGCAGGCTCTCAGATGATCCTCAATCATGATGAAACTGAGTTGTTGGTTCGTACCAACAGTGGCAACTCGGAGCAACTCATTGCATATGACATCGCCACCGGACAACGCATACGGCAGTTAGTCCCGTCGTTACGGGGCATCGGCGCGTACAACCGCAACAACAAAAATCGTGTGCTTGCATTTAATGATACTGGCGAGATCCTCATCAGTGATTTCCAACGTTATGACAGTGCAACATTTGATGTTCTAGCTGAGGACTTACGTTATTCACGGAGTTTTAACCGATTCTTCTTCACCGATGATGCAGTCAATCTCATTACACTCAGTGGTAATGAATGGCGCGTATGGGATCGCATTACGGGGGAAGTCAAACGTCGAGAAGTATTGAACCTAACAGGAAATATCATCCGAGATTCTGATGACGGATTCCGCTTTTTGACACAATTTTCCAATCAGACTAGAGGAACCGGAGTCGAAATCGTTGATTTACAAAATTCGGCTGATGGTGTGCCGTATGATAATATCGGCGAAGGTATCACACGCCAATCCGTTACATTTACTACAGTTCCCGGTAGCAATATTGACCGTATCATTCCATCGCCAGACTGGCAACACTATCTTGTCACATATTCGATCAACGCATGGGGTGAATATGCGCCCGGTAATCAAATCGCGCTCTATAGTCTGACAGATGGATTATTATGGTGGGTTGTAGGCGACGATTTATCACCACCAAATGACCGCCTTTATGGCTGGGTCGATAATGACAATGTGTTCATATATGGCACAGGTTTTTCGGTGGATCAACCAGCACGTGTGTTTGGTGCAGATTATGATGAATCGGGCTTACCACAATGTATTGTTGACCGCTTCCCCGAACGCGTTGATGAGTGGATAGACTTATGGGAACGCTTGGTCTTTAGGATGCGGAATGACCAACTACATGACCTCACATTGCGCATGTGTGCTGATGTACCGGATACCATCGCAGAAGCTGAAAATTTCTTAATACCAACAGCAACGCCGATTCCAGTGACTGTCACACCTATCCGCATTGAAGGTGTCCCCGTTTGTTTGACAGCACGTTATCCCAACGAAACCGATAAATATGCTCAACTATGGCGAGACATTACAACGGGGTTGAGTGATGCAGAAATTGAAGAAACCGAATCACTAATCTGTGAGGGCATCGGCGAGATTCCAGAACGTTTCACATCGGTTGATGGGGAATTCCTTGAACAGACAATGCTCATCAATGTTCACACAGGTGAACGATCTACGGGCGCATTTGAACCGATAGAAGATAATCGTATTTCAACTGCACCGATTCAAATTGAATTCGAAAAACAAACACAACGAAGTTTAGGGCAATTTATCCTATCGCCAGATCGCAACCTCGTTGCATCCTCTAGCTTACCGGGCGAGTTGGTGGTGTATGAGCTGGTTACATCGCTCGACACATTGCTTGCCGAAGCAACTGCAACCGCACAGGTGGGCACCAATGCTCGCAACTTGATAGGAGCGGCACCGTCGTTTACGCCAACCTTCAACCCGATTGGGACACCCCAGCCGACACTCACACCGACAATGTTACCCACTGCGGTTCCATTACCAGATCAAATTGTTAATATGCCAAGAATCGGTGAAGTCGTTGATTTATGTCCATCGGAGACCTTGTTTACACTTGATAATCCGCCGGATAGTTATGCCCCAACAGGTATAATTATTGGCTCTGTGTCTGGTGATTCATTATGGACTGCTAACCCGATCACAGGTGAACGAGCGCCAGATGAAACTGTTCCGCCATGCGGTGAGGGTGTAGATTGCCAGTTTTCCATAGATAGAGAATGGATACTGATTACACAACCAAACTTAGCTTATGTGATCCGACCCGATGGCACGGACAACCGTCGTTTATTTGGAAGCGATGATCCTGAGGAATTTGTGTTTGTACCGCCGATGAAATGGATCGCAGGCGATGTTCTTGAGTATCCTGTACAAATTGAAGTCGAACTAGCAGATGGCAGGACGCAATTCGTTGAAGCGATCCAGTGGAACATCATTGGGGTATTCCCTGACCCTGACCCATGGATTCCGAGTGCATCGGTGAATGAATTGCCAACTGAAATTTTGACACGACAGAATAACGGGCAATTAGCCGTGGTTAGAACGCTATTCAGCACAGGTACAGGACCAGGTTATAAGTATTACCTATACGACTTCGAGACCGATACATATGAGCTATTGGCGCGATCAGATAGCGCAGCAGTTCGATTCCGGTGGTTACCGTTTGGCGAACGATTTGTGTATAGCTTCAATGTGGATGCACGAACACCGAATTATTATCTCTGGAGTGAGGATGCAGGATTCCGATCACTGCCACTTAATTTTGGAGGTACGATGTCGACTGAAGGACGTTACTTCGCCAGAAGTACCGACCGCCGCGCACAGCAGATTGAAATCTTTGATAGTCAAACAGGGTTAACCCGTACTTATTGTCTACCAGAAACAGGTGCACGCTTGTATCAAGGTGGGTTTGAATTTTCACCGGACAGCAAATATGTAGCATTATTAGCACCATTGCCAAAAGACGAAGATGTCGAAGGTATTGGACAACATGTACTCATTCTCAACATCGAGACGGGTGAAGTTGTAGATTTGACAACAGGCTTTACTAATGTTGTGGTCTGGGCAAAAGACTTCGGCACATATGGTGATGGAGACTAAGCGTGCGATGGAGTTGGCGATACACATGTATCTTTGTTTGGTTGCTTATGGTAACCACAATTATTAACGCACAAAATAAATCAAACATCGCAGATGTATATGTCACAACCCAAGACTATGCCAATCTGCGCCTTGGTCCGGGTGAGAATTGGGACATTATGGCAACACTTGACTATGATATGACGTTTCGGGCAGTAGGACGAAGTCATGATGGGCGGTGGATACAAATTATGTATCATGGAGATGTTAACCGTCCTGATGCAACAATTGAGGGCATTACTTATGGTTGGGTTGCATATTCGCTTCTAGTTTGGACAGGGGATATTTATGAATTACCACGAGATGGTGTACGGACTGTCACATGGGCACGCCCAGCATATTCAGGTCGTACTGCACAATATTATAGTTTTCCATCAGGGCGTATTTTTATCCGATTGCAACGAATTGTGGAAACAAACAAACTCTACTGGCAAACAATTTCGCAACGTTGGTATGACCTAGAAGCTGGCTTTCAAACAACATGTAATGATATACCACCTTTAGCGGTGATAGAAGCAAACACATTCTCTACGAATAATTTGACTGACGAAGCAAGATTTCTACCAGTTATTGCAGCACTTGATGGTGTGGTTGACAATATGAACCGCGCAATACATCTTCTAGGAGATATATGTAATCAAAATGAATCTGATCGTTTTGCAACACCGGAAGATGTCATGTTAGCAATTGAGTATATTGATCAAGCAAATCGACAACTCAATCTCGTACAACTGTTTCTAGTACCATTACAAGAACAGCATATCTTATTGAGCAATTGATATAAGTCCTAAGAAATAAAACCTATTATCTCTTAGTGATGAGGGGAAATCATCATGACGTATTATGTGAAATTTCTGATATTTTTAATCGTCATATCTGCCACGGGCATCTATTCACAAGCGCAGGACGAACTAGGTGTATCCGACATTTATGTAACTACACAAGATTTTGCCAAACTACGTGAAGGTCCCGGTAAAAATTGGGGCGAGTTGGCGACTTTAGACTTTGGCGTAACCCTCCAAGCAACCGGACGTAGTGTTGATGGGCAATGGATACAGGTTTTGTATGATGGTGCTGTAAGCAACTCAAACAGTTCCGACACGATAACATATGGATGGATTGCCTATTGGTTGCTCGCGTGGACAGGTGACATTCTAGAATTACCAATTGATGGAGTCGAAACAGTACGTTCCGCCCGACAATCTGGTCCGTTGATCACAATTAACTCGGATACGCTCTATTATGTCGATGGAATTGATCCATCAACCCGTGTCCTCGACACAGTCGATTCACCACAAACCGTTGAGGTAACTGGGCGGGTCGGATCGGCTAATGCTGGTTTCTTCTGGATACAATTTGAATATGAAGGCAATTATTATTGGACTGGATCATGGGAAATTGGTGAGCCTCAAGGGTATCTTTCAGTAGCAGATGGATCATCGGTCTTTCCTTATGGTCGCTTGCTGACCCAACTCCAGCAGACGTTTGGTGCTAACCAGAGTAACTGGCGCACCATTTCGCAACGCTGGTATGACTTGGATGCAGGGTTCCAAACAACCTGCAATAATATTCCACCGTTGACTGTGTTACGGCAAGGATTTTTCTCGTCAGCAGATGTCGATAACGAACCAGAATTTATTGCTGTTGTGCAAGCCATGACGAGCTTGATTGAGAATATGAACAACGCAACGACTCTATTTAATGAAGTATGTAATCGTGAAGACGGGCAACGTTTTGCAACGGCTGAAGATGTTGATCTCGCCATCACTTATATTGATGAAGCAAACCGCCAACTCAATATTGTACGTTTATTCTTAACACCACTTGAACGTCGCAATCCATTATTGAGTAACGACAATTAGCAATACTCCTATAGCGACATAACAACTTAGCTGACTTGTTGGTTGAGTCCCCGTTATGTCGCTTCAACCCATTTCAATACAAATTTATCCAGCTTATCATCCGGCGATTTTGCAACTTGTCATAGCTGCTTTGTGACAGATGTCATCATACATCTCGCTCATCTATTGCTAAGATTATGGCATAGATGTATTCGGATAACCGAATAGGTGGAATGATGGATTTACCTAACCAACAAGAACTCGAATTACTCCATAGTAAATTATGTCAAGCAATTGCCGATGTCAAGCGCATCCAGATTATTTATGCACTTCATGAAAAACCCTGTTATGTCGTTGAACTAGCCGATGCGCTTGATGTGCCTCAACCAACCATCTCAAGACATTTATCAATTTTACGACAACGCGGTATTGTGAAATCGAAGCGCAATGGTGCGACCGTTGTTTATTCATTAGTAGATGATCGTGTCATTACGGCATTGAATCTTATGCGAGATGTTTTGCGAGATTCAATCCAGTCGCAGGCTGACACGCTCACCAGCTAAGGTTTAAGGAGTCTGATATGCGACGGTCAATGCTAGGTGCAATATTAGGTCTGTTTGCAACCGGAAGTATTATTATCGGCACTCTGATGTTGCTTTCTGTACCCAACACAGATTATGGTGCTGATCCTTGGAATAATGTACCTGTAAGGTCTTCATCGACAGATCATACAAACTTACTCAATGGACCATACGAAACAGGGCAGGACGTAACTCTGGCTTGTTTAGAGTGCCACGAAAACGAAGCTCATGAGATGATGCAAACTACCCATTGGACATGGCAAGCGCCTGCAGTAGAGGTTGATTGGCGCGATGAACCTGTTTCGGTTGGTAAAGCCAATACCCTCAACAACTTCTGTATTGGGGTACAGTCTAACATCCAAGGTTGTTCACGGTGTCATTCTGGCTATGGCTGGGTTGACGATACATATGATTTTAATGTGCAAGAAAATGTAGATTGCCTAGTTTGCCACGACCAATCCGGTGGCTATGTAAAAGGCAACGGCGGTCTACCTGTTGAGGGTGTTGACCTAGTGGCATCAGCGCAGAGTGTGGGTATTCCGACGCGCCAAAACTGCGGTGGTTGTCACTTTAATGGTGGTGGTGGTAACGGGGTAAAACATGGTGATCTCGACGAGAGCCTTTATTTTCCATCTGAAAATGTCGATGTCCATATGGGACGACATGACTTCCTTTGTATCGACTGTCACCAAACTGAAGATCATAGCATCAGTGGGCGGTCAATTACCGTCAGTGTAGATGATGCGAATCAAGTTGCATGTACGGATTGTCATCAAGAAGACACAACCCATACCGATGAACGCATTAACGTGCACCTGGATACTGTTGCTTGTCAGACTTGCCATATTCCACAGGGCGCATTACGCGACGCAACCAAGATGAATTGGGATTGGTCAACTGCAGGTGATGCCGACCGTGAAGAAGACCCTCATGAGTACCTCATGATTAAAGGTAGCTTTGTCTATGAAGACAACTTCCAACCGGAGTATCACTGGTATAACGGCGTGGCGATGCGTTACCTGTTGGGTGACCCAGTTGATGAAGATGGCATCACAACACTTAATCAACCGCTTGGTGGCATCAGCGACGATACAGCCAAAATTATGCCATTTAAGGTGCATCGTGCGCTTCAACCTTATGACACGGAATTTGATATTTTGCTGCAACCGAATACGGTCGGTCCTGAAGGGTATTGGGCAACGTTTGATTGGGATTCTGCTTTAGAAATTGGGTCGGAAGTCGCAGGATTACCTTACAGCGGTAATTATGACTTTGCCGAAACCGAAATGTATTGGCCGATCACCCACATGGTACAGCCAGCTGAAAATGCACTCCAGTGCGTCTCTTGCCATAGTGAGGACAGTCGGATGGATTGGGAAGCACTCGGATATTATGGCGATCCTATGACATGGGGTGGGCGGGTTCCGCAGGAGTAGGTGATATGACTAAACTAGATGCTACATTTATGAGTTTAACCCTACTATTTGCACTCATCGTGCTGGTTGTACTCCCGACATCAGCCCAAGATGATGAGATTGTACAGAATACATCCCTGCATCCACCGATCACGCTCTTGGATAGTGATGAGGATAATGTTTTAGACACCAAAAATCCAATCGATACAATGACGACCTGTGGAGGTTGTCATGATACGGAATTCATCGCAAATCATAGCGTTCATTCGGATGCTGGATTGAGCACAATTGATCATGATAATATCGCGACACTACGCGACTGGCAGACTGGCGTTGGCTGGTATGGTGGATGGGATCCAATCACATACGGTATTGTTGACCCATCTATTGAAGAATGGATACGCGAGAAAAGCTGGCGATATTCCGGAGGTGTTGTAACTGAGAATATCGGTCTACATATGAATTGTTTTGTATGTCATACCGAATCCCCAGCTAATGACGAACGGATTTTGTCTCAAACCAATGGTCTACTCGATTGGGCAAGCACTGCAACCTTAGCCAATACTGTTGTGATTGCGCCTGATGATGAGACATGGCTTTACAATGATGCACGATTTAATGACGATGGTACGATTTCTGCCAATGCGTTAACACTAGGTGCACCCACAAATGCCAATTGTGCATCGTGTCATGGTGTGATTCACACTAATACGGAGTTTCCACTTGATCCAGCAAGCTTCAACAATCAACAATGGACGACCCTCACAACTGGGCAAGTCTTCTCCCATGAACGCATCAATGTCAGTGGTTTGAATATACAAGATAAAGCGGACCTAACGCGTGCATGGGATATTCATGCCGAACGTGTTGTTACTTGCACCGATTGTCACTATTCACTCAACAATCCGATTTATTATGTCGAACCAGAAGCAACACGCCCTGATCACCTTCAATTTGACCCGCGCCGGATGGACTTCCAAGATTATCTGTCGCGTCCATTGCATCAATTTGCAAATGGTGGAACAGATTATCAAGCGACATTCCCAGAGTTTGAACGGTCAATACGTGACTGTACGACCTGCCATGATGCGCAATCGACTCATACATGGTTAGCGTATCCGGAACGGCACATGCAAGCATTGACCTGTGAAACATGTCATATCCCAGATGTTTTTGCACCAGCACTTGAATCTGTGGATTGGACAGTGATTCATCCCGATGGTACCGCCAATCTAAGTTATCGCGGGTTGGACAACACCAATAATTTAAGCCTTTTCACAGGCTATCAACCTATTATCCTGCCAGATCCTAATCTGCAACTTGCGCCGTATAACCTGATTACTGCATGGTATTGGGTCTACGGTGATCCAGCACAACCCGTCGCTAAAGCCGACTTATTGGCAATCTATACCAGCGGTGATACGTATGCCGATGACATCATCGAACGCTTTGATACCAACGGCGATGGCGACCTAAACAATGACGAGTTAACCCTCACAGATCTAGACAGTATTGCATGGATTCAATCAAAGCTGGAAGCACTGGGTTTAGATAATCCGCGTATTGTCGGTGAAGTATCAGCATATGCACTGCATCATAATGTGACACATGGTGAGTGGGCAACAAATAGCTGTGAATCTTGTCATAATCCAGATTCACTGATGAATGCTCCGATGATTCTCGATAGCAATCCACCAGCGGACTTACAACCGTCATTTATAGACACTACAATCATAGGTGAAATTACCATCAATGATGCAGGTCAGATGACCTTTACTTCGACCGATGAAACCCCACCAACGGAGCTGTATGTGCTCGGACATGATCGGGTTGAGTGGGTCGATACCGTCGGGATTCTAATTTTTGTGGCGACTTCACTTGGTGTTGTAGGGCATGGTGCGATCTGTGTTGTAACATCACGTCGCAGAGCAACCCCCACCGAGCCAGAATTACGCGAAGTCTATATGTACACGATCTATGAACGCCAATGGCATTGGCTACAATCGGCGGTTATCTTCGGACTGATTTTCACAGGTATGGTGATTCATAAACCCGATATGTTCTCGGCATTTAGCTTTAATGCAGTGGTCTTCTTCCACAATGCATTTGCGCTGATTCTAGTAATCAATGCTGGATTAGCTGCGTTTTATCACCTCGTCAGCGGTGAGATTCGCCAATTCCTACCTGAACCGCGTGGCTTCTTCGGCAAGATGTTTGCGCAGGTGAAGTATTATGCGTGGGGTATCTTCCGAGGTCAACCACACCCATTTGAAAAGACACCCGATAGCAAATTGAATCCGATCCAACAATTAACTTACTTCGGATTACTTAACGTGTTGCTACCATTGCAAGTGATCACAGGTACATTGATGTGGGTAGCACAACACATCCCTGATTTTATGGCAACCATCGGCGGACTTAGTTTACTTGGTCCGATTCATACCATGGTCTCATGGCTCATGGCGACATTTATTGTTGTGCATGTCTACATGACAACTACCGGACATACACCACTCGCAAATATTAAAGCGATGGTTGTGGGTTGGGATGAGGTCGAAACGCATAATTGATAACAATTCAAGAAATTTCACGGGATCAACAATAATCCCTATGACGACACACTAGAAAGTAAAGGAGTAAACGATGGCAGTTCATAATCCGACAATGACACCAACTGTCGCTCGAACAGACACAACAATCAGCACATCACAGGCCAAGCCATATGTTAACCCATATGTTGGTGGTATTTTGCTAGGGCTTGTCTTATTTTTATCGTTCTTCATTACAGGTAGCGGACTCGGGGCATCTGGTGGACTCAATCGTCTATTAGTTGTGGTCGAAGATGTAATTGCGCCCGGTCATGTTGATCGTGTTCCATATCTGATTGACATGGCAGGTGGCGATAAGAATCCGTTAGATAGCTGGGTTGTCTTCGTCACAATAGGTACAGTGCTAGGCGGATTCATTTCAGGCTGGCGCAATAAACGCCTCGGTTTTGAAACAATCAAAGGACCACGCATTAGTCGCAACACACGTTGGGCGATGGCATTTGCAGGCGGTGCCTTTATGGGCTTTGGCGCACGCATGGCGCGTGGTTGTACGTCAGGTCAGGCATTATCCGGTGGGGCGGTGTTATCTGTCGGTAGCTGGGCATTTATGTTCGCTGTATTCATCGGTGCATATGCACTCGCTTATTTTGTCCGCAAAGCATGGCTATAGGAGGTGACACATGGCTCCATTTCCACTCAGTTTAGGTGAAATTTTTGGACATTGGGAATCGTATATCGTTTACCTCATCATCGGTTTGGCATTTGGCTATGTTTTAGAGATTTCTGGATTTGGTAAATCAACTAAGCTCGCCGCACAATTTTACTTCACAGAAATGACCGTCCTTAAAGTCATGTTCTCTGCCATTATCGTAGCGATGGTCGGGGTCTTTCTGGTCACAGGCTTAGGATTGCTCGATTACAATCTCATCTGGGTGAATCCAACCTATCTATGGCCTGGTATCGTCGGTGGTCTGATTATGGGGGTTGGTTTCATTATCGGTGGATTCTGTCCCGGTACATCGCTGGTATCTGCGGCAACTGGTAAGCTTGATGGCATTATGTTTGTACTCGGTGTATTCTTTGGCATCTTTATGTTCGGTGAAACCGTTAGTTTATTTGAAGACTTCTGGATGTCGTCATTTATGGGACGCTTCACGTTGATGGACTTGTTCAATCTCGATACGGGCATCATCGTATTCGCGATTGTTGTGATGGCATTAGTTGCATTTGCATTTGCTGAATTAGCAGAAAAATACATTGGTAAAATGAATTTGTCGCAATTTGGTAAATGGCGTTATGGTGCCGGTGGTGCCTTAGTCGTTTTGGCTGGTATGGTGCTGGTAATCGGACAACCCACGAATGCAGACCGATGGGAACGCATAGCAGCCGTCCAAGAGGAACGTATCGAAAATCGTGAAATTTATGCACAACCCGGTGAAATCCTGCATCTACTAGATGACCGCCAAATCACAGTACAGTTTATTGATATCCGTACAGAAGCAGAATATAACCTGTTCCATGTATTGGATGCGATACATGTCCCCTTTGAAGACATACAAGATTACGCACCTGTCATGCTTGCAGAACCCGGCAACACCGTCTTTATGCTGATGAGTAACGATGAAGCATTAGCAACTGACGCATGGAAAATCTTGATTGCGGAAGCTGTCCCGAACCTCTATGTAGTCGAAGGGGGTATCAATAACTGGGTGAATACCTTTGCAGAAGCATCATTTATCGAGGAATATACGATCGCACCAATTACACCGGAGGCACTCGCATTTGCATTACCATCAGCATTAGGATCGCGCTATGTCGCATCCGATCCAAATCCGCATATGTTCGAGAATTTAACTTATGCAGAACGCGTCAAGTTAGAAGTCAAACGGGGTCCTGCAAGTGGTGGTTGCGGATAATCCCGCGCAAAATTGTCTACAGAATAATGGGCGGGAGATCATCTCGCCCACTATCTCTAAATCCCCAAGACGACACAGCTTACCTGATCTAGAATCGTCCTATGTATAGCATATCTTCACACATTGCAGCTCATGCGAGAGATTGCACCTGTGCATGATTCACGTTATGATGACAATAGATTTTTGAAAATAGACAGTTTAAGAAAGGATTCGTTTATGTTAACTGCTGCTGTTGTAGGAACCGGATTTATTGGACCTGTTCATGCCGAAGCTCTGAGTCGTCTTGGTGTAACCGTTCGCGGTATTCTTGGCTCATCACCAGAAAAAAGTAAAGCCACAGCCGACAAACTCGGGCTTGAAGTCGGATATGAGAACTATCAAGCTGTTTTAGATGACGATGCCGTTGATGTCATCCATATCACTACACCGAATAAATTTCACTATGATATGGCAAGCCGTGCGATTTCTGCGGGCAAACATGTCATCTGTGAAAAACCATTAGCAATGACAACCGAAGAGACAGCAAAATTAGTTGAGCTGACGAATGCAAACCCCAACATTGTCGCCGCTGTCAATTATAATATTCGTTTTTATCCGATGGTGTTACATGCACATGATCTTATTGCGAGTGGTGCGATTGGTGAAATCTATAGTGTGCGCGGTGGATATGTTCAAGATTGGTTGCTCTACGACACCGATTGGAACTGGCGTTTGATGCCGGATGAAGGCGGTGATTTACGGGCTGTCGGTGATATCGGCACTCACTGGATGGATTTAGTCAGTTTTGTCACGGGGCTTAAAGTCGAGTCGTTAATCGCGGATTTGGCAACATTCGTCCCCATCCACAAAAAACCGCGCCAAGCAGTAGCCACCTTCGAAGGCAAAAAAGAAAGCAATACACCCGTTGAATATGATGAAGTTGAAATCAAAACCGAAGACTGGGGCGCGATCTTATTCCATTATGAAGGCGGTGCACGTGGAACATTAAATGTATCGCAAGTCACAGCGGGGCGTAAAAATCAACTCACCGTCGAAATTGCCGGATCCAAAGCCTCTCTCGCATGGAATTCTGAACGTCCAAACGAACTGTGGATTGGACATCGCGATAAGCCAAGTGAAATCCTACTCAAAGACCCATCTCTCTTAGGGGATACTGCACTCGGGCATACCGATTATCCGGGCGGACACAATGAAGGATTCCCCGATACATTCAAACAATTATATCGTGCAGTGTATGGCTATATTGAGGCAGGCGATTTTGATGCGCCAAAACCATTCCCAACGTTCGATGAGGGGCATTTTGAAGTTGCATTATGTGAGGCAATTTTGAAGAGCCATCAAGGGCGTCAATGGGTGGATATGTAAAACAAGAATTTGGTCATGAATTGTAGGGAGGCACCAATGTGTGCCTCCACGGACGAATACATCGATTCGTCCCTACAACCATGCTCTAATTTAACCCTTAACACCACCAACTGTCAGACCTTCGACGAGGAAGCGTTGGGCAAAGGTGTAAATGATCACAACCGGAATTGCCATCAAGGTAGCCGCAGCCATCAGACGACCCCACGGTAGAATATCACCGACGATCATCGACTGGAGACCAATCGGCAATGTCCGTAGCGATTCACTCTGGATGAAAACAAACGCAAAGAGGAATTCGTTCCATGCGTTGGTGAATGCAAACAGGGAAACTGCACCCAATGCCGGAGCCATCAATGGCAGTGTAATCCGCCAGAATGCACCCAGACGACTTGCACCATCAATCAGTGCTGCTTCTTCTAATTCAACTGGGATTGACTTGATATACCCCATCATCACCCACGTTGCAAACGGTAATAGGAAGATTGGATAGGTGATAATCAACGCACCATAGGTGTTAATCAGACCGAGATCAGTCAACGTCTGATACAAAGGTATAAATAACATCGTCGCCGGCAAGAGATAGGTGATGAGCAAGAAGTTCGTCAGCGCACCCGACCCCCTAAATTTAAGACGTGTTAACGCATAAGCAGCTAATGCAGCTAATATGACCGAGATGGCCGTACTTACAGTTGCGACAATAACAGTGTTGCGGAACCATGTTGTAAATGGTGTATCTTGTATCAAACTGGTGTATTGTTCAGTCGTCCATGGGTCTGGCACGAAGATATTCTCACGTGCTGAAATTTGTGGTGTCGTTTTAAACGATGTAATTACCACCCAATACAATGGGAATATCACAAAAAGAATAATAGGAATCAGCACGATAATCCTAGAAATCAAGCCCATACGTTCGCGCTGTTTTCGCTTAAACAGCGGTTGATCTTGATTCGTCTTGCGTTGACTTCTGATAAATTCGAACAATTTGTCAGTTCCCTTAAGCAACAATTCAAATGGGAGGAATATGATCTCAAGGAAATAACTAAATATCTGATTGAAGACGTTCATTACGCGGTCACTCATAGTCGTCTTGTAACTATCGCTAGCACGACCATCATCAGCCCTCATGAAGCGTGCCAACAACCAGATAAGAACCATCATCAACGGTGCGACACTAAACGCAATTGCTACACCCGGCCCAAACTGTAGTGACCGAATTGCCTTCTCCCATGCCAGAATCGAATAGACACGAGTTGCCCCACCCGGGCCACCTCCTGTCATTAAGAAGATGAGACCAAACGAGTTAAACGTCGAGATAAATGATAATAGCAGGGTTACCACAATCACATAGCGCATCCCCGGCAATGTCACATGGCGGAAGCGACGAATTACATTTGCCCCGTCTACTTCGGCAGCTTCTAGCAATTCGCGGTCAACGGCTTTCAACCCAGCAAGTAATAGCATCGTGTAGAACGGAATGCCCTTCCACACATTCACCGCAATCACACTAGGCATGGCTAAATTCGGATCAGATAACCATCCTTGTGGTTGGTCAATAATCCCAAACGTTTGGAGTATCGGATTCAGACCGCCAAATATCGGATCATAAATACTCTTCCACGCCAGTGCTGTCACAATTTCTGGCACAATCCAGGGCAATAACATAATGGCGGTGATGACATTACGTAGTGGTAGGCGACTGTTGAGTAGGAGAGCGATCGACATACCTGTAATGAATTTTACTGTTAATGACCAGATTGTAAACTGAATCGTATTCTGCATTGACAGCAAATAATCGGAATTGTCGAGGAGCTTTTCATAATTTCGGAAGCCGACATTGACTGTCTCGCCTGTCAAAAAATTGAGCGATGTTGTACTCATTGACACAGCATGGAGGAATGGATAAGCAATCAGCCCGACCATGATAATAACCATAGGCAGAACAAACGGTAGCGCAACTTTCCAGTCTTTACCCAGTATTTTTTCCATCGTCTTATTACGTTTGACAGAAGCGGGCATAGGTCGCGGTGTATAGGCGGGATTAGCCATGACGAATTTACTTTCAACAAAAAACTATACAAGAAAAATTTTCAGCTTCTAACATATTATATTTTTGACACTAACGCATCAAATTAAAGCAAATTACACAATGAAGTACATATCTTACATATTGTGGTTGGGGAGGACAAAATACCCTCCCCGTATATAACCTCAGATGAGGTTATGGTTGCATAATGCCACCTTCTTCGAAGATGTCAACGATTTGGTTGTGAGCTTCAGTCACAGCTTCTTGTGGGGTCATACGACCAGATGTGATATTTGCCATCATTTGTTCTGGGATAGACGCAGCGCGGAGTGCATCAATTGCTGCATTTGGATCAGCTGGCCATGATGGTCCGACATATGGATCCGGATTTGCAACAATGTCTCTTACTGTTGCAAAGTTTGGATCAATTGCCAACAATTCTTCTGTCCAGAGGTCTTCGTAAGCAGGTAAGAACAACCCACCACCCAATTCTGCCATTGGGGTGAAGTTTGCAGGATCAAGCAAGTCGAGTGCCAATTGCTTAGCATCATCAACATTTGGTGCACCCTTGAAGATTGTCAACCAAGATTGATTTCCTGCTTCTGTACGTAGCCCGCTTGGTCCAACAGGAGGACGCAATACAGCAGTATCTGGGAAGATGTCAAGTTCATCACGTTTTGCAGCAGCATAAACACTAAATGCATTTGCTGTCATACCGATTGTACCAGCAAGATAAGCTTCGTTGTTGCTGATGTCTGTCCAGCTGAGGATGCCTGGTGGTAATGCAGCTGCATATTCTTCGCTGGTGTAAAGTTCAGTTAGCCATTCAACCGCTGCTAACGTTTCTGGAGAATCAAAAGTAACCACAAGTCCTGTTTCATCGGTATAGCTACCACCCCATGCGTTGATGAGAGAAATCAAGAAACCATAGCCATCACCGGATTGGTTTGGTGTAAGCCCCCAACCCCAGAATTCGTCGTCAGCATTGGACATTGCCAGTGCAACTTCGCGGCGTTGGTCGTATGTTTCGAGATCTGTTGTGATATCAAAGCCAGCTTCTGCAATCTTGTCAGCACGAGCAAACCATGCACCCGAGTTGGCAAGGTACGGAATTGACTTCCACTGACCATCAAACATACCATTCTTTTCTGGACTTGTGCCCGGCATGATCGCGCCATAGCGTGCAACAGCTTCTTCAACGACATCCGTCACATCTTCTACAAGATCAAGTAAGTGCATTTGTGCAATACTGACGTTGGATGTGTAAGCGATGTCAGGTGGATTTCCAGCCGCAACAGCAGCTTGCATTTTGGAGAGGAAATCACCGAAGGATTCCGGATTAGCAGTAGAAATATCGAGTGTCAAGTTACCGTTTTCAGCAAATTCAACAACGGTATCGCGGAATAGAGTCTGAACTTGTTCGAAGTATTCTGTACGATGGATGACTGTTAGTGTACCAGCTTCACCTTGTGGAAGATCAAGTTCTTCATCATCTTGACCCAAAACGCGGAGTGGTGTACCAGCGGCAAACAACCCTGCGCTAGATGCAGCGGTTGCACGGAGGAAATCACGACGGCTCATTCTTTTTTTCATTAATAATTCTCCTAAAAAATATTAAACAAAACATGTTGGATTTTGACACATAAATTTAAAAAAGTGGTCAATTTCAACACAAGCGAAAATACCAAATATTTGCGCATATGATAATTATATGCATAATTTTTTAGTTTGCCAACTAAATTGCCAAAATTGGGCAAGCGTTTGCGTTGGCATTATACCTATCCTGTGGCTACGACTGCTGTTCTAGCCATGCTTCATACTCTTTTTGAGCTTCGTCATTTAGTGGATAATACTTATCGAGTGCACCCCCTTCTTCAAGCTTCATCCGCGAGAATATTTCCCACTCAGCTTTTTGCGATGCTTTCTTGGCAATATCCTCAGCCATTGCAAACGGCACAACAACCGCACCATCATCATCAGCTACGATGACATCACCCGGCACAACAAAAACACCAGCACATGCAATCGGCACATTCACCGCATGTGGGAAAATATCAGTCTGTGTATGGTAGTTGGGTGTCACACCACGCAACCACAAGCCCAAATCGACCTTCTGTACTTCTGGATAATCCCGAATACACCCATCAATGACAACACCTTCACCGCCCTGTGCTTTAAATGACGTCAACATCATCTCGCCAAATACACCACTTGCCATGCTACCGCGTGCATCAACAACAACAATATCACCCGGTTCACATGCCATAATCGCGACTCGATGGAGTTCGCGTTCTGGTGCATGCGAGTATTCATCGCCCCAGTGAATGTCTTCTCGTTTCGGCACAAATTGCAACGTAACTGCTTGTCCTGCTACAACTTTACCCGCATTAAATGGTGTGAGTCCGACCATATGAGGATTGCGTATACCTTCGCGTCCTAGCGCACCAGCAATCGTCGCTGTCCCAATTTCCTTGAGTGCATCTAATGTCTCTTGCTTGATACGTTCAAAAGTTGCAACGTCAACCATGAGTAACCTCCATTACATAGTATATATTGCAAACGATTGTAGCGAGTTTTTGGTATTTATACGAATTTAGACTAAGGGATTATGATCGTATCTAACTCAAATAATGACTAATAGATGCTAGTATTTTTGAAGCAATCATGATACGATATAACACATAATGACCCTTATATAACCAATAAGACACACATCATGCTGTTAACAATTACAACAACACATCAACCTGCAACTGACCTTGGTTACCTGCTGTATAAACACCCAGCGAAGATACAAGAATTTGATCTGGCATTCGGGAAGGCGCATATCTTTTATCCCGAAGCGACTGAAAATCGTACCACCGTTGCTCTATTACTGGATATTGATCCAATTGGATTGGTACGTGGGAAAGGTAATTTTTCACTAGGACAATATGTAAATGATCGCCCGTATGCCGCATCGAGTTTTTTGAGTGTAGCAATTGCTAAGGTCTTTCGTACAGCACTCAATGGCATCTGCAAAGATCGCCCTGAGCTTGTGGATACACCTTTGCCTCTCACGGCAAAAATTAGTGTATTGCCGTCTCGGGGTGGGGAACGCTTGTTGCATAATTTATTTGAGCCGTTGGGATATAAGATGACAACCGAACGTCATCCGCTTGACCCGAAATTTCCGCAGTGGGGCGACAGTCGTTATTACACCGTCACGCTAGAACATACTGTGACGCTCTCGGATTTATTGGCGCATTTGTACGTGTTGATTCCAGTACTAGATGATGAAAAACACTATTACGTCGGCGATGCAGAGGTTGAAAAGTTGTTGCGTCACGGCGAAGGCTGGCTAAATACCCATCCTGAAAAGGAGATTATTACCCGCCGTTATCTCAAATATCGTCGGAGTTTGCAGCGTCAAGCACTAGAACGACTCGTCGATAATATACCCGATGATGAAACTGCTGATGCCGAAGAAGAGCAAATCGAAAAACCGATGAACTTGCATCAGCAGCGGTTAATAACTGTGTTAAGCGCACTCAAATTGAGTGGAGTAGAGACAATCGTTGACCTCGGTTGTGGTGAGGGGAAATTGCTTAAATTGTTACTCAAAGAAAAGCAATTTTCACAGATACTCGGGATGGATGTATCGATTCGATCGCTCGAAATCGCTAGCGATAAAATCAATCGTTTGCCTGAACGTGCGCGTCAGCATATCAGCTTAATACATGGTTCACTGATGTATCGGGATGATCGATTAACAGGGTTTGATGCGGCGGCAGTCATCGAAGTAATTGAGCACCTTGACCCACCGCGACTATCCGCATTTGAACGGGTGGTCTTTGAATTTGCCCGACCCAAGACTGTCATTATCACCACACCCAACGCCGAATATAACGTCAAATGGGAGAGTTTGCCTGCTGGACAATTCCGCCACAGCGACCACCGCTTTGAGTGGACACGCGCTGAATTTGAAGCATGGGCAAACGGCATCTGTGAACGCTTCGGCTATACCGTCCTCTTTGAACCAATAGGCGAGGTTGACCCGCAAGTCGGCGCACCGAGTCAGTTGGGTGTGTTTCAGGTTAAGGGGGCATAATGGGGACTTATATTGGTGGTTGGGTAGAGTATGAACTTGAAGGTGACTGGTATGGTGCTATCAACATTATTTGTGTAGTAGACCAATATTATGATGCGTTTGCATGTTTATTCGGAGTTAAAAATTATGCTGGATTTAAGGCAATTGCACCAAACAGAGGATTGCCTGACGATATTTCAGAGGAGGTTCTACGCGACACCCCAACGAATGATCTCACACATGACCATAGCTGGATTTCTTTGGATGAAATTGAAGCAATAGACTGGGAAGAATATGCTGAAAACCTTGATCAACGCATTAGCCAATATCATAAAGATGAAAGCGGAGAGCGGGTTTGGCATAGCAAAGGTCGGCTACTTAAACCACCACCTATAGATCTGTCCAGTGCTGGTCAATTTGAGTATGGAGGAATTTTATACGAAGTTAGAACCATGCAACGTAAAGAGGTTTTGCAGTATTGGCAACCCTTGATTGATATGATGAGAATTGTTGCGAAAAAACGTGGAAATGTCAGATTGGTTGTGTATTTTGATAGCTGAGCTATCTTGTGAGGTCAGTTGGGTGTGTTTGAGGTGAAAACATAATGGGCAGTAGCACTATTGAAGGTTGGATCGAAATACAAACAAAACTTTGGGGTTGGCAGGGGCAAGTTAAAATTGATTGGATTTTTCTCAAAGGTGGGCGAGCAAGCCCAAACGCCTATAAATTGCTTGATCTTGCAGAACAAAAATCTCCACCTGCGGACTTATCTGAAGAAGTGGTCAGAGATTTTATTGTGGAAGAAAATGTAGGTAAGCCACATAGCATTACCTACGAAAAAATGCTTCTAGTTGATTGGGAAACAATGGATTATGACTATTATTTCCTTTTTGACATGATGCGTGTGATTGCGGACTTTCATGGCGATGAGAATACGCGATTAATATTTTGGATCGCAGATTAGCGTACAAGCTGAAGCCATTACTTACAATAATTTGCGCAATTGAGCATAGGGATACTTTTCCGTGCGTAGATGAAAGAGAAAACATGAACATCCTACTACTTGAAGACAATCCGCGGCGTATCAAAGTGTTTAAAGCGGGCTTGAAAAAACATAATCTGACCATCTGTAGTCATGCCAAGTCCGCGAAGAAAGAATTGAAAAAGCAGACATTTGACATCATCTTCCTTGACCATGATTTGCGGGGCAAACCCGAAGATCCGGAGAGTGATAACTGCGGAGCCGAAGTCGCGCGGTTTATAGTCGATCGAGAGATTGAGTGCGAGCATATCATTCTGCACACCGAAAATCGTATCGGACGCGAGGCAATGGAAGACTTGCTCCCGCACAGCCTAACCGTTCCTTATGGCAAGCTCAAGAAAATCGGGGTATACGCCTTCGTCAAACGGTTGATGGATGAGGAAAACACAAATATTACTCAAGAGAGCTAGGATGTGTGTAGGGTCGTCGACCGCAACAAGAATGGACAAATAACAATGAGCTTTTACCTGAAAATCTACCCGCCACCACAGCAAGAATTTGAGAGCTTTGACGATGTTTCTCGTGCAACTGAAAAATATATTCGACAAGATAAACATACCAATCAAACTAGTCTGATGAAATTTATGTCAGTGACTGCATTTGGGCATTACGAATGCTATGAAATTGTCCAATTCGGTGAAACATCAGTACATCCTAAAACACAACAGATCATAAGCAGTAAATATGCTGTTATTAGGGTCCTATGGGATGGTGTGGAAGATGAAAGGCGTTGGGATGAACAAGGAGCGGATGAGTTTATACCCAAGATAAAGCTTCAAGCACTAGAAATTAGCCATAAACAATTCAAAGAATTATTCAGTCTTTTCAATACTGTCGACATACCGATTTGGCCACGTAATCTAGCAACACATAAGATCGGTGCAGATGGCATCATGTATGACTTAAAATTTGGTGGGCAAACTGACATATCTGTGACATATTCTTGGGTTAACGATATGGGAGGAGCTTGGAAACAACTGTCAAATAGCATAATGACGGCAAAAGATAAGATCAATATATGGATAACAGAACATGAAAACTCTCAACGGAAACCTTGAACTCATCCCACATATTGTTATTGACCCGAATGATTTTCGAACAAGTAAGCGTAAGAAAGTTGCACGACGGGATAGAGCGAAGTATTGGGTAGAAAGTCTCGCTCAAGCAGGCATTGAAGGCGTAAATCAGCTTGAAAAGCATAGATGGATTGCACCTGTTCGTGAGGTTCATCACAACCGAATTTTATTGCAAGTACTTAAGAATCGTCGTCACGAAATTCCAAAGGAAAATCTAACGGCTGAATCGTTAGCGATATGGGGAACCGAAGGCGGGGTTTCTCTATTTCATGCTGGTAAACCGATTTTTCCCGCAATGTGTTGTTCTGATCTGGGTAATATCAATGACTGGAAACATATCCTCGATTATCGAGAGTCAAAATGGACACTGATGTGGAACGGTCATCCGATGATTCCCGTGCGCTATTCCGAAGGTTTATTGAAATTTGCTGATAATTCCGACGACAAGCCGACCTCAAAAAGTGCAGCAAAATATGGGATACCTGTTGATGTGCTTAAGATTGCTGTTAAGCAGGCAACCCAAGAATTTGAGCAATTCCAAAACCGTATTTATGACTATTGGATCAATCATCAGGATGAGATTTGGAAGTAAATATGTCTGAATTGTTAGCTCAAACACTTGTCAGGCGACTACTTGAAATAACGGATCTATTTTCCGAAGAAGCAGATAAAATTCTGGATACATTGATTGAGATTGGTGAACCTGCTATTCAACCGCTGATAGAAGATTATCTGGGATGTGAAGATATTTACTATGGTGAAGAATATACTGTTGAAGTTGGTGAAGCTCTTGGCAAAATAGGGGAACCTGCTATTGAGGCTTTGATTGTGTCACTGACTACCGGCAACGGTAACTTACAATTTAAGGTTGCCTGCATACTAGGCGAAATCGGTGATAAGCGAGCACTTGAACCTCTCAGAAAAGCCTTTTTTCAAGATGAGTTATATTCAGCATTGTTTGCAATAGTCCAAATTGGTGGAGAAGATGAAGCACCATTTTTGCTTGAGTTACTCGATAACAACAGCTTTGATCGAAAGACAATCATATTTTGGTTAGGTGCCACGGAGTCTAATTTGGTTTTTAAACCACTTGCAGATGCTCTGAATGATTCTGATTCAGAAATTCGTCACCACGCGGTTTGGAGTATCGAAGGTTTGAATCATCCAGATATTGCTCAAGTCCTTCTCCCCTTATTAAATGACCCTGTATCTTCCGTACGTTATGCTACTGCCTATGTCTTAGCAACGAAGTTTAAAGATATTAGAACAACTCCGTACTATGCACAATATCTTACTCATCAGCATGCACATAATCGGTCTATGGCTGTGAGTGTATTAGGGAGAATTGGTGCAGTGCAATACGAGGATGATTTGTATCAAATGATGATGAAGGATAAAGATAAGTATGTTCGATTGGATTGTGCAGTTGCTCTGATTGCGCTTGAAGTATCTAATACAAAAAAGGCTGAAAAGTTGATCTTAAAATCTATCACTCATAGGCAAGGATATATCAGATTTCGTGCAATTCAGTCTGTATCCATTTTGCGACCATCACTAGCTTTGCCATGGTTGCTCATCAGTCTAAAAGATAAGGATGCGTATAACCGATTTTATTCTGCACAGTTACTTGGAATGATTGGAAATATTGAGGCTCTTGAATCGCTTCACGCCAGCCTGAGTAGAGAGTCCCACCGAATTACAAAAAAAGCTATGCAAGAAGCGATAACAAAACTTGAAAGTTGATAGCATGACAACAATAAAACTCCCTGAATTTGCGCTGGTGGTACTGATTGGTGCGTCCGGCAGTGGTAAGTCAACATTTGCACAGCAACACTTTTTACCGACCGAAGTCCTCTCATCCGATGTGATGCGCGGATGGGTCAGCGATGATGAAAATAGTCAAACAGCGACCAATGATGCGTTTGATGTATTGCATTATGTAGCAGGTAAACGACTACACAATATGAAACTGACCGTTATAGATGCAACTAATGTACAGCCATCAGCCCGTAAACCATTAGTACAAATGGCGCGCGACTATCATGCGTTACCTGTCGCGATTGTTTTGGATGTACCCGAAAAAATTGCTGTAGCGCGCAATGCCGACCGGCCCGATCGTAACTTTGGCAAACGGGTTATTGCCAGTCATCGTCAACAATTGCGTCGTTCACTCCGAAATCTTAAACGGGAAGGGTTTCGGCGAGTTTTTCATCTAAAAGGTGTTGATGAGATTGACGCAGTCAATATTATACGTGAACCGCTGTGGACAAATCGCTCCGATGAACAGGGGCCATTTGACATCATCGGGGATATTCATGGCTGTTTTGATGAGTTGGTGCTATTGCTCAAAGAGTTGGGCTATCGCGTTGACGGAACCGACGTCACACCACCGGACGGACGCAAAGCTGTATTCTTAGGTGATTTATGTGACCGTGGTAATAATACGCCGGATGTTTTCCGATTAGTGATGGGCATGGTTGCGAATGATACAGCGATATGTGTACCGGGAAACCATGATGTCAAGCTCAAGCGGGCATTAGACGGGCGTAATGTCCAGCTCAAACATGGTTTGGATAGAACGATGGCACAATTCGAAAATGAATCCGCTGAATTTCGGAATGATGTTCGCGACTTCATCGATGGTCTTGTCAGTCATTTTGTATTGGATGATGGTAATTTAGTTGTGGCGCATGCGGGTATGCGCGAAGACTTGATGGGTCGTGCATCAGGCACGGTGCGGTCATTTGCATTATATGGCGAAACAACAGGTGAAACCGATGAATTTGGATTGCCTGTCCGACATAATTGGGCGCGCGACTATCGTGGTCGGGCAATGGTTGTCTATGGTCATACACCCATACCACGACCCGAATGGCTGAATAATACGATGAATATTGACACAGGTTGTGTATTCGGTGGCAAACTTACGGCGCTACGTTATCCTGAACGTGACATTGTGTCGGTTGATGCACTCAAAACTTATGCCGAATCATCACGCCCGTTTTTGCTGGATGATGCGCGTCTGTCTGCCCAACATGAACTAGATAGCATGCTTGATATTGCAGATGTGACAGGCAAACACATTGTGGATACGCGACTACGCCCGAATATTACCATTCGCGAAGACAATAGTATCGCTGCGCTTGAAGTCATGAGCCGGTTTGCGATTAATCCCAAGTGGCTGATTTATCTTCCACCGACGATGTCACCCGTTAAAACCAGCCCACTAAATGATTATTTGGAACATCCTGCCGAAGCATTTGAATATTTTCAGCAAAATCGGATTGACCAAGTTATCTGCCAAGAAAAACACATGGGGTCACGTGCACTCGTTGTGGTTTGCCAAGATGAAACAATAGCAAAGGAACGTTTCGGCGTAGTCGATGATGAGGTTGGCATTGTCTATACACGCACCGGACGACGCTTCTTTGATGATGACGCACTTGAGACAAAATTCCTTGAACGTGTGCAATCGGCTGTAACCAATGCTGGATTATGGGATGAACTCGATACAACATGGCTTTTGCTCGATTGTGAACTGATGCCGTGGTCAGCAAAAGCGCAACAATTGCTCCGTGACCAATATGCAGCAGTCGGCGCATCAGCCAACGCATCCATTAGTGCATCTGTAGAGATGCTTCAACAGATGGTCACACAGAATCCGGATGCGACTAAGTTACTTGAGCGTTATCAAACACGGCAGACACATATCGAAAATTATGTAGACGCTTATCGGCATTATTGTTGGGACGTCGAAAGTCTAGCCGATCTCAAACTTGCACCATTCCATATTTTAGCGAGTGAAGGCGCAGTCCATATCGACAAAAATCATCAATGGCATATGGATACAATCGCAAAACTTGCCCTTGTCGATGATGCGTTATTGATGGCAACACCATATAAAATCATCAATACTAGTGATGAAAACAGGACACAAGCAGGCATTGATTGGTGGAAGAGTCTAACAGATGGCGGCGGGGAGGGCATGGTGGTCAAGCCGATGGACTTTGTCATTTACGGTAAACGTGGATTGCTCCAACCTGCACTCAAAGTGCGTGGACACGAATATCTGAGGATTATCTATGGTGCAGAATATACACTGCCCGAACATATGACACGCCTTAAACAGCGCAACGTCAAGCACAAGCGCAGTATGGCAATCCGTGAATTTGCACTGGGAATCGAAGCAATGGAGCGATTTGTTCGCCGTGAGCCACTGCGCCGTGTCCATGAGTGTGTCTTTGGAGTGCTCGCCCTCGAAAGCGAACCAGTCGACCCGCGATTGTAATCTAGGAATCGGACAAAGAAGATGAGTAAAATTGACCAGCTATCGCGCAAAGAACTGCGCCACGCAATCAAACGTGCCGACCTCGATATTCTTGAAGATGCGATCGTCTTCTTAGAAGATGATCCACGCACTTTTGGTTCGGGCTATGCAAAGGAGTTGATCTGGAAATATATTAAACGCTACAACTTATCTACTGAACAAGTAGCTCGCCTAGAGAATGCTGCTATCCAATATCTGTTTCGTCCAATGTCACGTGAGTTCAAATACATGTGTCAAACGATGGCGTGGATTGCATCTGATAGTTTCTGGGATACAGTTCAACCTTATCTTGATAGTGATAATCCTAGAGCCCAAGTAAACTCCTATTGTTTATATCGATATTCAGGTGGTTTGATTGCAGGTGAAAAACTAAGACTTCAACTTGATGCAATTAAATATGCTGTACGATGGTATGTCATTCGATCACAACCAGACCAGATACAAGTACATCCACCCATTACAGTAGAAGAGTTGCTCATTCGTGTTGAACATGAGTCTAATTGGTACAACGGTAAAGTTATCTATCGGGAAGTAAGGAGTGATAACCCCTCGATATATTATGATTTTGCCAAGCTTGATAAAGAATTTGCATGCCTCGACGTTGAAGCAAGCAATAAAAACCAACTGTTGAAAACTTTTGATTTAGTCCTATCAACAGGATTTAAGATCGAACAGTACTATGTAACTTGGCTATACACAATATACTTACTTGGTCAAATTAAAGAGGTTAGAGCTGTTGAGATTTTGAAACGATTCTTAAAAGGTAAGATTGAATTTGAATACGGTTCATATCGCAATCATCTTGAAATGTTGGTGTTAAAGACGTTGCGAAAGTATGGAACATCAGAGGCAATGGAGGTTGTTAGAAGATATAAAAAAAGAGAACTAATCTATAGCGACTATTATGGTAATAAAAAAGGTAGTTGGGCATACAGTTATCCAGCAATAGACAATTAACATATCATTTATTTTACATATTCTAAGAGATAGCTTGATGAAAAAACTCAAAATCAATACAGATCATTGGGATAGGTGGCTAGCTCAGTCGTTTGAAGATGATGGACATACTTTAGTCAGTTACGAGGTTATCATAAACTACTTGCGACATGGCGAAAGACTTAGATTTCCCACAGCAATCAGGCTTCTTCAATGTATGATCCGATCATCATTTGAGCCTTGGGTTTGCTATGAGGTTTATGAATATGAGGAAGCTTTCTACCTACTCAAAACCATTTGCAGGTTGACTGATCCTAGAGAGGTCAAAATGGGGCGGAAATATCGATCTGGTTTTGTTCCTCAATTTGAATATAACTATCACAAAATTAAGTCAAGTTCTGTCACAAATATCATCCAAGACCTAAAAGTTCCAATATCTGCAATATCTGAAGGTTCAATAGGTGGTGATGGCGTACGATATGAACTAGCAACAACACTTGGTTTTCAAAGCTCAAGATTTGAATGGTGGTCAGAGGTCAACTCAGAATGGGAACCATTGGTTCAGCAATTCAACAAGATATTTGAGAATTTTGAGACATTTTTTGATGAATAGTGTTAGGGTTTGGAAGAGCACAACACATCGTATCCTGCGTTTCTATTGTACTTCGTGGTGAGTCCTTACACTTAGTGTTAAAATTATCTCGTAATTAATCAAGTTAGATTGGACACATTATACAAAGTACGTTAGTGTGTTTGATATATTCACTCGAAAGCGAACTCATCAATCCGCAGGGTTAATTTAGGGGGATCATGTCAGCGATAGATCAGTACAATTACACTTGTTTGGGATTAATTGAATGCCCAGTGAATTATCGATTTTTTGCGCCACAAGATCATGTTCAATCACTTCATATAGCAATCTACTACTTGCGTCAAGATATTCCAGAATACGAAACCGATTTTCAAGGTAAGCTTGGCGATGTGTTAGTTGGTGGTGGGGGGGGTGAAGCTCCCGCTATGCGGATTATCATGCCAAATACAATCTTATGGGCAACTGATTGGGAACGTTACGATCATGAACATCCGGAAATTGAAAAACTCTATTCAACTTATTGGTCACCGACCCAGTCCTTCATTTTAGGAACAGGTTTTGTCAAACTGGGTTGGAATCCTGAAGAGATTAAAATAGGTCAGTGGCTCATGGAACATGTAGTGAGTTTTCTAGTCACAAAATATAAAGATAAATTTGCTGATTATATCGGAAATGATGATCTCGATTATGATGGGTCAATTTGTCGTTTGCTAACCGATGAGGAAGATACAATTTGGAATTGAAAAATACACCAGTACGGTCTGTAACACTTTAATCTACCTAGGTGCTCTTAGTGTGTTTCGTAGTAGGCAATTAAACTTGATGTTAAAATTGTCGTATAGAAATTGCCTAGATTGGACACATTATATGGAACGCATTAGTATATTTGATATGCTCAAAATTGGGGTCGGTCCCTCCAGTTCGCATACCATCGGACCGTGGCAAGCGGCGTTAAATTTCTTGGATAAGCTCGATGTACACCTCAATCAAGTGACCACAGTCACAGTTGACCTGTATGGGTCACTGGCGAAGACTGGTAAAGGTCACGGTACGGACATCGCCGTCATGATGGGCTTGCGTGGTAAAAATCCAAGAACTTGTGATGTCGCATCAATCACAGAGAAAATGGCAGATATAGAACACTCAAAACAACTGATCCTCGATGATAAACATCGTATTATGTTCGATCCGCAGGTTGATATTATTTATCATTTTGATAAATCATTACCCTTTCATCCCAACGGATTACGCTTCACTGCTCAGATTCAAGACACTGCGCCGATTTCAGCCAAATATTATTCTGTCGGCGGTGGGTTTGTGGTGGAGGAAGGCGAGGATGAAATCCACAATACAGTTCAGTTACCGTATCCATGCGATAAATCGGCAGACTTGTTAGTCCATTGCCACCAAGATAGTCTGAACATCTGGGAGATGGTTTGGGCAAATGAACAACACTGGCGTACGCCAGATCAAATCATGTCGCAACTTCAATCAATCTGGGAGACAATGCGAACCTGCATCTACAATGGGTGTCATACAACTGGCACATTGCCGGGTGGTTTGAATGTGCAACGGCGAGCAAACCAATTGCATAACAGCCTGATGGCAGATGCAACCTATACCACCATCGACGAATGGATAGATGTAATTCGCTCAAAACCAAACACATTTCAAGATGTTGTTCGTTGGGTCAGTTGTTTCGCGCTAGCAGTCAATGAGCAAAACGCATCGTTTGGACGGGTTGTGACTGCACCGACCAACAGAGCAGCAGGTGTATTGCCGGCAGTTATGATGTATTTAGTTTGTTTTCATGGTGCTGACAGCAAGGCAATTCATCGGTTTTTGATGGTAGCTGGAGAGATTGGCACATTCTTCAAAAAGGGTGCAACTATTTCAGCAGCACAGGGCGGATGCCAAGCAGAGATTGGCGTGTCATCAGCGATGGCAGCTGCCGCATTAGCCGAAGCACAAGGCGGAACAATCGAACAAGCACTTATGGCAGCAGAAATCGCTATCGAGCATCATCTGGGTATGACCTGCGATCCGATTGGTGGGCTTGTACAAATCCCGTGCATTGAGCGTAACGCCATGGGAGCGATGAAAGCGATCACAGCCGCCAATATTGCGCTCGAAAGTCAGCCAGAACACGCCAAAGTCTCACTAGATGATGCCATCCTTGTGATGTGGGAGACCGCCAAAGACATGAGTGACAAATACAAGGAAACCTCAGAAGGCGGACTATCTCAACATATTGCGGTCAATGTCATCGAGTGCTAGATAAGCCTAACCATCAACTTATACTTCTTGAATAGGTTGCTATTAATCACATATGTCTCAGCAAGAACAATTATATATTGACCTCTTCGACAAATGATTCTGGTTTGTCAGCTTTTTGGATGTGTGCAGTAACGGATTTATATGCGGGGATCTTAGCCAGTGGTGACAGCGCATCTGGGTCTAATAAAACATTACCTTCCGGCCAATAAACTTGAATCGTGTTATCGTCAATCTCAGCAAATCGCACAATCCCATAATAATCCCCAAACATATTATGCAGATGTATCGTATCATTCTCGTGTAATGATAATCGTCTTGCAGCATCAGCAGACATTAACACAGCATCACGCCCTTCTTTGTTGAGCGCATCAATCTCAGCATGAAGGATGCTGTTAAATTGTTTACCACGTCGCGTCACAATAATGAACTCATTTGCCTCAAGAGGGCGATTGGGAATCTGCGTTGCCTTAAAATGTGCCTTACCATCGTCTGTAGGGAAGTTCCAATCCTTACAAAGCGTATCACCACCATATTGGAAGTAGTCGCCTTCTTTTTTCAGATGTTGAATCCCATCATAGAAACCAACAACTTTTGCGATTTCATCACGAATCGTTTGTGTCGATTTGAATTGCACCTTATCAGTGAAGTCAGGTTTAACCTGTGCCGCAATAGATCCCATCACATCCCATTCACTACGTGCCTGTTCAATTCGATGTCCATCAATCGTTGGACTAAAGATCACGCGGCGTTCAGTTGAAGTCTCGGTTACGCCGCCGTCAATTTCATAACGTGTTTTCGCAGGCAAAACAATCACTGTTTCAGCCGGATCAACTAACATTTGGTTCGACAGCGTGATATCCATATGCACTCGTAATGGTATATTCGCTAATGTTTCACGCATTCCTTTAGGATTTGGCATCACTTCGCGGAAGTTACCACCAACCGCAAACAATAGGTCAAGATTGCCATGTTTAGCCGCATCTAGCATTTCAGGTGTGGTTAGACCTATCGTTGTGGGAATATCAAAACCATATTGTTCTGCAAGAGCACTTGCATTTTCCTCTGTAATATCTTTTCCACCGGGTAATACTGTGGCATATGCACCCATTTCTGCGCCACCTTGCACACCAGAATGACCACGAATTGGCATCAGCCCACATCCTTCCCGTCCGACAAAGCCCTTCGTCAATGCCAGATTGATAATCGCGTGGACGTTGTCTTCACCGGTTGTGTGCTGCGTAATCCCCATCCCCCACACAAAGACAGCTTTTTCCGCATCGCGTATCATTTCTGCATACGCCCGCATCTCAGACTGCGGTAGACCGCTTGCATGCTCAAGTTCAGCCCATGTCAGACTATCCAAGTATGCTTTGAGGTCGTTAAACCCATCGGTGTATTCAGCAACAAATTCGGGATCATACCATTCTTCTTCGATAATTGTCTTCACAGTCCCATGCAAGAATGCCATATCACCACCAGCCTGTACCTGAAAGAAGCGATCTGTCATCTTCGTACCAAACATGGCACTTTCGACATCACTCGGAATCCAGTATTTTTCCATCCCGGGTTCGCGGTAGGGATTCACAACAGCTATTTTTGTGCCTGCTTTTTTAGCATGATATAGGTATTTCATAACAACAGGTTGATTATTCGCGACGTTCGATCCAAAGAATGTAACTAAATCTGTACCGATCATGTCACTGTATGAGCAGGTGGTTGCCGCTACCCCTAATGCAGATTTCAACCCGAATGTACTCGGCGAGTGGCAAATACGAGCAGCATTATCAATATTATTTGTTCCCAGAGCGCGGACTGCTTTTTGGAAAGCATAGTATGTTTCATTAGGAATGCCACGACTCGTCAAGTAATAATAGGTACGATCCGGTGTTGTCGATTTAATTTTATCCGCAATCAGGGTAATTGCATCATCCCAACTCATTGGAGTAAATCCATCATCGCCTTTACGTCGAATCATCGGTTGGGGGATGCGTCCCATCTCCCGCAAGTCGCGCGATCGCATGTTTTTGAGAGCACTTACATCTGATAATTTACTTGTATCTAATTCTGACATGGTGTTGAGACGTAACAACCGTAAACGTACATTGCATAAATGCACACCATCGATTGTCCAATCTTTCATACCAGTTGTCCCGAGCGCGCACCCGTCACATACCCCGTGGTTTAGTATCTTCCACGCATAAGATAAATTATCGCGGTTTTCCCATAGAGCACGGAATACCTCCATAAAATTATCAACCTTAGTAAAGGGGATACGTGTTGCCCATGTTTTTGGATTCCAACCGTGTTTTGGTGGACGAACAGCACGTTTGGGTTCGCTACGGAAATAAAACATTATGAGTCCTTCTTGGGTTTTGTCATAATAAGTATTGTCAAGTCTTTACCTCATTATCGCCCAGTTGACATGATTTGTCACATAACCTGCGGAAGAACCTCTATGATCAATCATATGTCTTCGCAGTACGATATAGATACTTATTGTATAGATAGAGGAAGGTCATATGAATCAGCATAGGACAAGACATCATAGCCCTAACTTAGTGCAACGGGCAGGTAGTCTATTTGAGTGGATATTCATTAAAGCCAAAATCAAAGGTTGGATTGCTAAAATTACAGGAGAGTCACGCACGATTCGTTATCTGGATTCGATGGTCGAGACGATGGATGACGTAGAAGTGGAACACCTTGGTGTGCATCCGATTCGTGTAGAAAACATCGTCGGTACACAAGGTCGCATGAACTACGACAAAGAATTCTTTCCGCTACAACATCGAGATAAAAAACGGTGGATGAGTGTTGCAGTCGCAATGATGTCAGACATCACCAGCCTATCACCGATTTCAGTGGTGCAGGTTGGTGATGAATACTTTACATCAGATGGCAATCATCGTGTGTCGGTAGCGCGTGCCCTCAACAAACTTTACATGGATGCCGATATTACCCGCTGGACACAAGACACTACTACACAACATTAAGCCTTATCATAAACCTCTGGATTAACAACAAACTCAGGTCGTTCTCCATTCAATACAGCCAGTGCATTTTGTGAAGCCATCAATCCCATTCGTAGTGTTGTCTGCTCAGTCGATGATCCCGCATGCGGTGTCGAGATAAAATTATCATGTTGAATCAGTGGGTTACCAATCGACGGTTCTTCCGCAAACGCATCAAATGCTGCACCTGCAATTGTTCTGCTGATAAGTGCATCATTTAGCGCAACTTCATCGACCACACCACCGCGTGCGGTATTGATGAGAAATGCTGTATTTTTCATTTTAGAAAGCGCATCAGCATCAATCATATTAGCGGTTTGAGGCAATAATGGGAGGTGTAAACTGACAAAATCGCTATCTGTCAAAATGCGTTCTACCTCAGACGATTGGCACGGTACACGATTCAGAAAATCATCTGATGGCGCATATGGATCATAAAACAAAATTGTCATACCAAATACATTAGCGAGTTCTGCAACCCGTTGACCAATCCGCCCCATACCGAGTATGCCGAGGGTCTTGCCTGCTAGCTCAACCCCTTTGAGCAATGACCAATCTTCCCCACGTACTTGACGATCTTGACGCGGAATATTGCGTGATAAGGACAGCATAAAGCCAAGTGCTAGCTCGGCAACTGCATTGGCGTTTCCGCCGGGTGTATTAGTAACAACAATCCCTTTATCAGTCGCAGCAGCAAGATCGACTTTATCAACTCCAACCCCATAGCGTGAGACAACTTTCAGTTTGTTCGCTTTTGAAAAAGCTTCTGCACTAACATCATCTACACCTAGAATTGCCGCATCTATATCAACTAGCAAATCAGCTAGTTCATGAGCTTCCACAGGACGCTGAAATGGACTATCAACCATCTCATACCCTGCGTCAATCAATATCTGTTTATGCTCGCCTTCCATCCGGCGGAACGAGCGCGTTGTGATTAAAATTTTACCCTTAGACATTGTTAACCTAATCGTATTTCGGGTTATCAATAACTTGCAGGTGACCATCTTTTTCGACAATCAACTGACGAAAGCCATCGCGTTCAATTGTGCCATAATCATGTCCTGCTTCACCTGCCCATGCAGCGAAGAAGACAAATGGTTCAGAACCCGTATTGATTGTGCGATGCGCCCAGTAGGGTGGGACGTAAGCAGCAGTACCGGGTTTCATCGCGATTGCGCTCGATTCACCAGATTCAGTTTGCATCACCAAATAACCTTCACCAGATAAGCCGACATAGACTTCACCTTGGTCACGTTGGGCATGATAATGCCCTTTGGTCATAAAATATTCGTCACCAATTTTGCCGGGATAGATTTTGGTGGTGCAGTGCAAGATATGTCCTTCTACTTCAGGTAATTCTGTGACGTGCACTTCATAAATTATCGGATCGTCACCACTATCTAGTAAGGCTTGTGCCGCCTCAACATCAGCATACATCGTCGCCATGTTGCTAAGCTTACGTGTGATGATATCGCGTGTTGGTGAAAATACCCCTGTTTGTAAATCAACTTCGGTTTTGAATGGTTGCATAATTTCCATGTGTGTTCCCCTATGCCCGAATTTGTTTAATAAGTTCAAGCGTATCTGTTGTCAATTTTTCAATCTCGCCAAATTCACCTGCATTGACCCAATCTTTTTTGACGAGTCCACTCCCCATACCGACGCAAGCAACTCCTGCATCAAACCATGTGCGGAGGTTATCTTCTTCAGCTTTGACACCACCAGTTGGCATAATTTTTGACCACGGGCGCGGTCCTAGGACAGCTTTGACAAAACCAGGTCCACCGACCGAGCTACCGGGGAACGCCTTGACAATTTCTGCGCCATATTCTTCGGCAACAGCGATTTCATTTAATGTGCCACATCCGGGCATATAGCCGAGTTTACGTTTGTTACAAAAGCGGGCGACATCTTCACTGAATGTTGGTCCAACGATGAAGTTTGCACCATGTGCCGCATACATCGCCGCCGTAGGTGCATCTTCAACTGAGCCAATCCCGATAATCATCTCAGGGTGATTGTTGATGCCATACTTTACCAACTCGCTAAATACTTCGATTGCAAAATCACCGCGATTGGTGAATTCTAGTACACGACTCCCACCATTTGCTAAAGCAGAGAGTAGATTCTTTGCAGTCTCAAGATCACCATGATAAAAAAGTGGAACCATCCCATCTTCAATCACAGTATTGAATACAGTTAAACGATCAAATTGTGCCATGTTTCTCTCCTAATAATTGTTGATCATTTGTTTTCACAAGTACATTTAACCAAATGCCCGAGGTACAATCTATAATTATTTGCGTGTTTCCGATGCGGCATCGTCAAGTTGTTGGATGATGTTGGGTGTTAACTCAACATCAAATACCCGAGAAATCACTTGCGACCAGCCATGAATAAAATACACCCAGCCATCTTCGATGATCAAATTACGTGCATCCGCTTGGGTTTGCGCTTGGGTCATGAACGTACGTTCACCACGATAATTGAGTTCCCACACCAAACCATTTTGCGGAAATATGCCTGCATCAGTTAATGGCGATCCGGGACGATCTTTACCCAATCCAGTCGCATTAATCACAAGTGACCCATCAGATAAATCACCCAACATCTTATCATTAGCTTCAGCACTATCTGACAGATGATATTCAAATTCAATCTTTGTATCGAGCTTGGCATGAATTGTTTTAATCGCATCCAGACGTTCTTGCAAAATATCGACGAGGATAAATTTACGCGGATGATTCTCGGTTTGTTCTCCCATATAGACGCTAATCGCAATTGCCGCACCACCTGCCCCCAAACACAAAACATCGGCAGTTGTATCTGTCCAGTGATTCTGTGGTACAAAATGGTCTAATGTCAACCCTGATGAAATCGGATCTACTGCATAGCCATTCAGTTCATCATTATGTAAGGCAATGCCAGACACTTCCTCGCAGATGTCAGCATAATTATCGAGGCGATCAAACATATCACGGCAAGCGTTTAGGAGGTCTATTTTATGTGTTGTGACTAGTGCGCCTTTAGACATCGGATCATCTATGACATGTTGTACAATTGCACGATATTTTTCTGCAGGTGCATGAATCGGTGCATCATATCCGACAATTTGTGCATTGAGGTTCAAAATATCCGACCATTTAGGGAACACCTTCATAATCGAAGATTGTGTGGTCGTCACACCTACGAAGTACATTGTGGGTTGGGTTTGTTTTTGGAGTGCAGATTCAGTCATATATGTCAAACTTTCTGGCTCGATGGCTAACATATGTGCATTCTAACCACGACTGCGCCCCGATGCGAGAGCTAACCTATCGGTTATACACATTTCATCGCCTCTTATGCTAAACTAAAATCAACAGTAACCATGAGATTTAGACCTATGACGTTCGGACTCAACCATATTATCGCGCCTCAACCGGTGGGGATTTCAGTACAATCCAAAACTGTCGCCGATGTGCTAGCCACAATCGGATTATTACCGCGCCAAGGTGGTGATGAGCGTCATATCGGCATTAATGAATGGGTTGATCGTGTACGTTTGTCGCTGTCTGAAGATCTGCTCTATAACACAACCCTCGTTATCTGGGGACTTGGCATCGAGGGACTGCTGAATGCAGTTGACGATCCGACCGTCTTTGATGACTTTTCAGCTTACCTACAAAAACTCAGTAATGTTAATCCCGAAAAATTCCGTGATACTTGTCTCCATTGGTTCATAAATTCAGCATATCGTAGAGTTCTTACCGAAGCCACACCTTTCGAGACGGTGGACATGTCGGATTTATTGGAAGATAGAGCATTTTTCATTGACTATGTGCATCGTAACGTTAAAAAGAACTATCTAGAAGATGCCACTGTAGCAATGGTTGATCTGTATCTCAATCCGCAACAAACACATCAACTTGCACTCCAAGTATTGACGGACTTATGGGAGACCTATTTTTGCGACGAATGGACACGTCATCAACGAGACATTCAGCGTGTAGAAGAGGCATTTAAACATGTCGATACCACTAATGTCCCGACATTCGAAGCTATCCAGATGATTACTGGGCGTGATCTACGTCCCGTGTTTCGTCCGACAGAACTATCACAATTTGAGCAACTGATTTTTGTACCGAGTACGCACAATGGTCCGTATGTGGTGTGGTTTGGCAATGATACAACACTGTATGTCATTTTCACGGCGCGAATGCCTGCCGAAGTACACACAACAGACAAAATAGATAAGCCTGACATCAATGTGTTGATTCAGCGATTTAAAGCACTATCCGATGACAATCGGGTGACAGTCTTATTAGCGATACGCGAGCACGGCGAATTGAGCACACAAGATATAATCGAACAATTTGACCTCAATAAGTCGGCAGCATCTCGCTATCTTGGGCAATTACTTGCCAATGGATTCATCCTTGAACGGCGTGACACCGATGGCAAAACCAAATTTTATAGTATCAATGATGATGTGATTGATGAATTCTTACAGTCGATTGCACACTTATTGAAATCCTGAGGGTAACACCATGACTGACAATACAACCTCGCAACCAGATAAAAATTATCTGGAACTCAAAGTTCCGATGCCTAGTAGTCTTGCGATACACGGGTTAATCATCATCGGGTTGATCATGTTATCGGTTGCTGTTTATCTCCCGGGATTGCAAGGGGACTTCCTCTATAGTTGGGATGATCAACGCTATGTAACTGATAATTATCGCATCACTAGTTTATCCCCTGATGGGCTTGAGACGATCTTTACCGAGCCATATTTTGGCACATATATTCCAATTACAACGCTATCCTTTGCAGTCGATTATCAAGTGTGGGAGCTTGATCCCTATGGTTACCATCTCACCAATCTAGCGATCCATACCGCCAACGGTATCCTAGTCTATATCGTATTGTTTATTCTGTTAAAAGCTTCGGGAGCACAAGCCCCAGTGACGATTGTTGCAGGGATCGCTGCATTTTTATTTGTCGTGCATCCGGTTCAGGTCGAGATTGTCGTATGGATCTCACAACGTAAGGCGCTATTAGGATTATTCTTCACGCTATTAGCCTTCCTCGCTCATATGCGTAGTAGTCGTGATGGCGCATCCAAGCTGTGGTTGATTGCGAGTTATGTCTTGTTTGGGTTGGCAGTGTTATCTAAAGCTGTGTCGGTCGGTGCACCGATTTGTTTTGCACTCTACGATTATTTCTGGGCGAATAAGTCCGTCAAAGCAGTCATCGCTCGCAATACAATTCCTATGCTTACTGGAATTGTTGCAGCGTTAGGCGGAGTTGTTACTCAGGAAGATGTCGGGGCAATTGGTGGTTTCTTCGGCGGAACAATTATCACCCATATCCAAGTTATTTTTATTGCAATCTGGGATTATGTGCCCAGTCTAGTATTTCCAGTCAATATGAATGCACTCTATCTCTATCCACCAGCAGAAACTTATATTCGCATTCCAGAGACGATTCTTGGTGTGATTGCCTTTGGTGGATCGTTAGCACTCGGCTTATATGACTGGTGGCGCTGGCGATCAACCAAACAACCGCCACTTATATTGATGACGGTAATGTGGGTATGGGCATTTTATGCACCTGTCTCTAACATTGTACCGATGCCGATGTTACGCGCCGACCGTTATATGTATGTGCCTGTCATCATGATCTTTGCGCTAGTTGGTTTGGGCATTGTTAAATTGTTCTATTGGATGTGGCAACGTGAATCCCGCTGGATAATTCCGACAGTATTTGTACTTCTTGTCGCTTCGGTCGTCATGAACACGAGTACAATCCAACACCGTGATGTATGGCGCAATAGCGAGACATTGTGGCAAGATCACCTTCGTGATTATCCCAATAGCGAATCAGGCTTGCTCAATTTAGGGGTCTATTACTTCAAGGCAGGGCAGTTCGAACAAGCACAACCTCTGTTTGAACGCTTACTCGCAAACGATCCCAACCATAGTAAAGCCAATGAGTTCATGGGTAACCTCGCTTTTAATGCTGGTACATACGAAACCGCAGTTAGCTTTTATCAACGTGCAATTGCTGTTGACCGCGCACATTATAGTTATTACGGATTGGGACGCACCTTACAAAAACTCGAAGATTACCGTGGTGCATACGACGCCTATCTAATGGCAGTTGAGCAAAACCCGCGCTTTCCAGAAGCCCTGCCGTTCCTTGGTGAGGTCGCAATACGCATTGGTGAACGTGATGTCGCCATTAGTGCGTTGGAGCAGGCGATTCAATTTGGCTCAGCAGATGCCGAATCATACAGCTTTTTGTGTTTACTACATGGTGGTAATGAGAATTTCGAAACAGCCTTATCTTATTGCCAACAAATGATCACACTCGCACCTGATAATGGACGCTTCGCCGGACGCTATGCCCATGTCCTACTGCTCATGGGCAATTACACCGAAGCTTTAGAAATTGCACAGGTTGCGACACAACTATCGCCTAATGAGTCCCTTGGTTTCCGTGCATTGGGTGATGCTTATCGTTTATCTGGGGATGCAGACAACGCACGCATCGCTTATCAACAAGCTTTAGAGATTTTTCCAGATAATGCACTCGCCCGCGAAGGCTTGATGCAATTAAAGGGTAATTAGCGCATCGTCCAACCGCCATCAACCGTCATGACTGTGCCTGTGACAAACTTGCTGTCGTCAGATGCCAAATAAGCCGCTGCACCTGCAACATCTTCGGGTTCACCAAACGCCGATGTTAGTGGTTGGAGTTCTTCCAGTCGTCCTAAAATGTGGTCGCTGGTTTGCGCCCTTTTACTCATGTTTGTGGCGATCAAACTGGGGGCAATCACATTGACCCGAATATTGTGTTTAGCGTAATACGAAGCCATCGCCCGCGAAAATCCAATGATACCGCTTTTACTCGCAGCGTAGGCATGAGTCGCAAAGTCGTCATCTCCACCGACTAACCCCAACACGCTTGATAGATTGATAATCGTGCCTGCATTGCGTTTCACCATATGTTGGAGCACAGCTTTGTTGACGTAGAACATACTCGTCAAATTGAGGTCAATTGTCTTTGCCCAACCTTCGACTGTGCACTCATGCGCAGGTCCATCACCCCAACGCCGACCGCTCCCGCCGACACCACTAAAAACAATATCAATATGCCCAAATGTATCAATCACCTCATTAATCGCAATTTCTACAGAATCATAGGCAGTCACATCCGCTTCAAGCTGGAGACTGTCACCGTCTATCTGTTGAGCCGTTTCTTTCATACCATCAAGATTAAGATCGAGTAGGGCGACTGTCGCACCTTCTTGAGCAAACCGAATCGCTGTTGCTTGTCCGATACCACTACCCGCACCTGTTACCAGCGCAATTTTACCTGTTAGCCGATTCATGATTGGTTTGCCTCGCGTTGTTGTGCCCACAATGCCGCACCAATTGCCCCAGCATCATCGCCGAGTTCGGCTGTTTTAATAGCAACTTTATCTAGATCAACCGTGTGATTGTAAACACGAATCGACTGTTTAATTGGGTCAAGGATCATATCACCGAGTGCAGATACACCACCACCGAAGACCACACAATGTGGTGCAAGAATCGTAATCACATTAGCAACACCTGCTCCGATATATTTACCCGCATCGTTGAGGATGCGCAACGCCACCTCATCGCTATCTTTTGCTGCTTGTAGAATAGTGCGGGGTGTCACGGTGTTTAGGTCATTATCGGCAAGGTCTGTGATTTTCGTATTCACACCTTGCATGATTGCCTTTGCACCCATCGCCGCAATTGCCGGACCTGAGCCGTATGTCTCGATTGTACCGGGTGTACCAGAGCCATCAGGTACGCCGTTCACATCGACAGTCGTGTGTCCAAATTCACCAGCTGCGCCATCCATCCCAAGATGTAATTCCCCGTTGATTGCAATCCCACCACCAATGCCTGTGCCGAGTGTAAAACAAGCGACAACCGGATGACCTTTGCCCGCGCCATATTTTGCCTCTGCTAATGTAAATGCACGCGCATCATTGATTAACCAAACAGAGCATCCAAGCATTGCTTCAAGCTCAGCTTCAACGGGTTTTCCGTACCAATCGCCCGGGATATTGGGTAAGAGTAAAGTTTTTCCCTCATCGTAATCGACAACGGCGGGTACCCCGACGCCAACGCTGGTTACCTCGGACATTGTGGTAGATATATCGTTGCACAAATCTTTACATAATTGTGCAATACGTCCGACAACCGCATCAGCACCTTCATGCCCTTCAGTTGGTATTTTCTTTTGAATAATGGGGTCGGGTCTATCATCAGCAATTATCAACCCATTGATTTTTGTACCACCAAGGTCAATTCCAATATAATATGACATCTAGAAATCCTTTAAACATATAATCAAATTATCTCGTGTAATTATCTATCATTGTCATCAATCAATAAGATGGTAGCCGCTGGGATGTAACCACTTCATGCTGGATTGTTCGAATTTCGGCTAGGTCGATGATGTCATGCAAAACATGCTTTGTTGGTAGATCGTTGGGTCGCATCATCATGACGGCTTCACTTAATGGGATCAGGCGTTCATCGTCTGTTTTAATATCCACCACATGCAAGCCCTTCGGGATGGATTCTGCGGACGTCCACACTGCGACATCAATATCATTTGCCTGTAGACGTTCAATCCCTCGCTGATATTCAATATCAACAAATTTAATGGCATAAGGTTGGCTCAGTGAACGCACCAAATAAGCGTGATCAGTCGAATTGCTATCAATGCCAAATCGCAGACCATCACGCAATTGTGGCTCATGCTCATCACGATAGAGCAAAACACGATCTACCGTGTAAGTATTGCGTCCAAGTGAAAATGCGATCTCAAGATCAAAGCCGTAAACCTGTGCAGAGTCTGCCGCATAGCGCGACACCACAATCCAATCAGTCTCGCCAGATTGTAACATCTGCATGCGGGTATTGGACCCACGTACGTAACGAAAACTGCTGTTGAGTGCCCGTGCTGAAAATTGGGTGCGTAATGCGGTCGATAACCCCGCCAATTGACGCGAGTAGGGTAGCGGTTGTGTACTGGATAATGGGCGATTACGCGCAAGTTGCCATAACGTGACATAATCTAACGATTCGATGAATGCACCTAAACGTCCTCGGGAAACAAGTGTGGCAATGCCTTCAGTCTGCAAGTAGTTCACAGCCGATTGTACCGTCCCAACACTCGCAGAAAATTGTTTAGCATAATCTTGCATCGAAGGTACACGGTCTTCAGCTTGCCGACTGAGCAAGTCTTCTGCCAGATGTTTTACAATCCTGCCCTGTTTCGAGAGCAATTCGTCTTGTCGGTTATTCATAATCATTGTGGGTCAAATATTCAATTAATTGAGCATTTTAGTATTGTAAAAGATTCTAGAATATCTCGCAAATATTCATAGTCCTAAGGCATATAATTGTTGATTATACAATATATACATTACAAATTCGCCATAAACATATTTATCTGATTGACTTTTTTTACAAATCAATATATATTCTAAAAAAATGAATGAATATAAATAAGGGAAACCATGAGCACTTATTCTGCACCAATCAAAACTGAGTGGAATACCGACATTTTGGTCGTCGGGAGTGGATCGTCAGGTGCGACCGCTGCTATTACTGCTGGGCAGCAAGGCGCCAGTGTCACATTGATTGAACGTTATGGTTTTATGGGTGGTATTAGTACACAGGTTCTTGATACGTTTTATGGTTTTTTCACACCGGGTTCGACCTCGTTTAAAGTTGTTGGTGGTGTGCCTGATCAAATTGTTGCCGGATTGATGGACAAGGGTAAGGCACTCTATCGTCCAAATACCTACGGTGCTGGACAGGGTATTACTTATGACCCCGAAGTCCTCAAAATTGTTTGGGAGCAAATGGCATTACAAGCAGGTGTTCGCTTGTTGTACCACACTTTTGTGTTGGATGTTGTGCGTGATGGTGATCGCGTTACAGGTGTGATTGCTGCAAATAAGGGCGGTTTGATGCAGATTAATGCCAAGGTGATTATCGACGCGACCGGTGATGCAGATTTAGCCGTTGCTGCTGGTGTCCCTCATGAATCACCAAAAACAGGTGCAGAAGTTCAATCACTGACAACGACTTTCCAGATGATTAATGTCGATATGGAACAAGCAAAAGCAGTAAAGAAAGATAAGCTCCACGCACTGATGCAAGATGCAATTGACCAAGGATACGAACTACCACGTAAAGAGGGCAGTATCCATATCACACCATTTGATGGTGTCATGGCAACCAACATGACACGCATTGGAAATGTCAACGCGATTGATGCCGAAGACCTCACCAAAGCCGAAATTGAAGGTCGTCGCCAAGCCGAAGAATATGCCCGATTCTTGATTGATATGGTCCCTGGATATAGTGACTCGGAAATGACAAGCCTTAGCCATCAGATTGGTGTGCGTGAAACCCGTCGTATCTATGGAGAGTATCGATTGACCAAACAAGACGTCCTCAGCGCTCGAAAATTCGATGATGCAATTGCGATCTGCGGTGCACCAATTGAAGATCATCACGCAGGCAATAATACCAAATGGGAATATCTACCAGATGGCGAAACATATGGTATTCCGTATCGCTGTTTACTCCCGCAAGATGTTGATAATTTGCTGGTGATCGGGCGTTGTCTATCAGCCGAACACGATGCCCATGCGTCGGTACGGAGTATGGGGCAATGTATGGCGATGGGGCAAGCAGCAGGTGTCGCCGGAAAACTCGCATTAGATGGCAACGGGTCGACTCATAACTTATCTATCAACAGCCTACAAAGTGAATTGCGTTTAATCGGTGCGATTCTCAGTCCGGAGGATGCAACTGTATGGGCATAATTCGCACAGTAACAGGCGACATCAATCCCGATGATTTGGGATTGTGTATGCCTCATGAGCATCTATTAGGTGTGCCCCCCGCACCTTATGACAAAAGTGACCCCGATCTGGTATTGGATGATTGGGATGCGAGTTGCTTAGAAGCTAAAGATATTAAACATGTTGGTGTGCGTTCGCTTGTAGAAATGACACCAATTGATTACAACCGTGATCCAGTCGGGCTTAAACGCATCAGCGAGGCGACAGGCTTACAGATCATCTGTGTGACAGGGTATCTCAAAGATAAATTCAGTGCACCGCTTGTCGAAAAGATGAGCATTGATGACATCGCGCAATTGATGATCACTGAAATTCAAACAGGCATCGGGGATACTGGTATTCGCGCAGGGGTGATAAAAGCCTCGTCAAGTCTTGATAAAATTACAGAAAATGAATCTAAAGTCCTGCTAGCAGCGGCAATCGCCCAACAAGAGACAGACGCATTGATTTCAACCCATACTGAAAAAGGTACAATGGCATTAGAACAGATTGATATATTCCTACATGCCGGAGTTGAACCTAACCGCATTCTTATCGGACACCTTGACCATAAACTCGACGAGGACTATCACAAACAAATTGCTGATCAGGGCGTATATATGGGATACGATCAAATTAGCAAAGAAAAATATCGCCCTGATGCTGATCGGATTGATTTTATTGCGACGATGATTGCACGTGGGCACGAATCGCAGTTAATGCTGTCGATGGATTTAGCGCGTCGCTCTGACTTTGAACATTATGGTGGCAAACCCGGGCACACGTATCTTGTGAAAAAGTTTCTACCTCGGTTACAATCGGCGGGGATATCACAGGACATCATTGATCAGATCACACACGATAACCCGCGTAAGGCTTTGACGATTGATACATAGATTTGACAATTAATTATACGGGCGAAATATATCTCGCCCTTACAGTATGGATAGGACAAACCACACACATGAACGCATCATTACGCTATATGCAAGAAACACAGAAAATCATCCAACGCATCATGGATCATGAAATGGATGCGATTGAACAAGCTGCCGAAATTTGCGCAAACTCGATTGCAGGTGACGGGCTTGTGCATATGTTCGCGACCGGACATTCGCGCATTTTGATAGAAGAGATGTACCCACGCCACGGGAGTTTCCCCGGTTTTCACTCGATGGTCGAGCTATCCCTGACATTCCATAATCAGGTCGTCGGTTCGAATGGTCAACGCCAAGCGATGTTCATCGAACACATCGAAGGCTTAGCGCAACAAATCCTCAAAAACTTCGTCATCAGTGAGCCGGACAGCTTCATGATATTTTCCAATAGTGGTGTCAACGAAGTTATCATGGATATGGGGCTCGAAGCCAAGAAGATGGGCTTGCCGTTGATCGTGATCGTATCGAAAGAACACAGTGAAAAATCCACACCAAAACATAGTTCGGGCAAAAAATTGACCGATATTGCCGATGTTGTGATTGATAACGGCACACCTGCAGGTGATGCACTGGTTGATATTGATGGTATGGATGTGCCCGTCGGACCGGGGTCAACTGTTGGTGGGGCAGCCGTCATCAATGCGATTAAATCATTAACTGCTGAAAAATTAGTCGCACGTGGCGTACAACCGAAAGTGCTGAGCAGTAGCATTCTCGTCGGATCCGAAAAATCCAAAGAAGGGTTTGAAGACTCGTATAATGAATATCGCCGTCGCCTGATTCGTGCATTGGGTGGGTGATTTAATACCCGAAACACAAATAATACCTCTTCAAAACTCAATAATTTTGAGACAATCCAACCGGGCGAGACATGCTCGTCCCTAACCACAGGCTGTAATTATGGACAACATCAAAAAATACGAACAACTCAAAACTACCGGCGCGAGTCCTGAAGAAGTCTATCGCATCGCCGAAGCTGATGGTTTGAACTCAATTCAGCGAATTAAGCTTGTAAAACAACTATACAGTTTAGGACTCAAGGAAGCCAAACAAGTATCTATTGTGGCAAGTGGTGTCGCGTCATCATTGGATGAGCATCAGAGCAATCTTGCTGATGCTTTACAAGAAGCACTTGATCGTGGCGATTTTGATGATCTCAAAGAATAAATGATAGAGATAAATTTATGCGCGTATTTGAAGCAACACTTTTAACTCAACCACCAAAATCTGGTGTATTTAGAATGCTAGGTTCAGAGCTTATAAACGGGTTGAAGCGTCACAGTCAGATAAAGAATTATCAGTATATCGAACTCGATGGTAAACAGATTTCTTCAAAAGCAGACATCCTGAATGCATTGGAAACAACTCTTAATCCGCCATTTGAATTTCGCGACAATTGGGATGCGTTTGCATCTGAAATAAAAGGGCTTGCTTGGATTAAATCTAATGGTGTTACGATTGTCTATAAAGACTTCACTGTTTTTCAACAAACAAATCCAAAAGACTTTGAAATATTCACTAACATAATTTATCGCAATATCGCTTCGAGGCAATATTATTCACGTACACAAGATGCTGGGCTTTTTGTAATTTTTCAGTATGATGACGAAAATGTCGAACTGCCAAAGATGAACTATTCGATCCCGTTTCTAATACCATCACCACATTTCGATGATGAATCTCGACAAATTAGCACCAGTCGCCTGACAAGCGGAATCATCAATGATCTCTCACGCACGCTAACCCAAATTGATGAAGATGAAATCGAAGCACTAGAAACTGCTATTCTTGATGCAAAGCGTATTTTTGTAGCGGGTAAAGGACGTAGCGGACTCCAGATGCGAGCATTTGCAATGCGCTTGATGCACCTTGGTTTGACAGTCCACGTAGTCGATGATGTTACAACACCCAGCCTACAATCCGGTGATCTGCTGATTATAGGGTCGGGGTCGGGACGGACAGCCTCATTGGTGCGTTATGCTGAAAAATGCGAAACACTTGGAGCGAAGCTTGCACTTATCACGGGGAATCGCGAATCCCCCATAGCCGAAAAAGCTGATGCAATCGTGTCTATTCCTGCAAGCAATTTCAAATCTGGCAGTGCCAACGCAACCCAATCGACACTCATTATGGGGTCGTTATTTGAGCACACCTTAGGGTTATTGTGCGACCTCATGACGATCCAACTCAAAGCAAAACTTGATGCCGATGAAAGTGATATGAATCATCGGCACGCAAATTTAGAATAGTGTGCAACCCATCTATAAAAACACAACACTTATACCAACGAAGTTGCGCTACAATTTGCCTATGCAACTATAGATAAATTGGAGAACGCTGTCATGTCCACAAAATTATCGCGCCGTGACTTTTTGAAGATGCTCGCTGTTTTAGGAGTTGGTATCAAACTAGCGCCACGTAGCAATACAATTGCACAAGATGAAAAAATTATTGTTGTTGGGGCGGGTGCGTCTGGTCTTATAGCAGCGTATTGGCTAATGGATGCTGGCTACGATGTCACCGTGTTAGAAGCGCGCGATCGGATCGGTGGGCGAACATGGTCAGATTATTCACTTGCACCCTACCCGATAGAATTTGGGGCAGAGTTTATTCATGGTGATGAAGCCATCACATGGGATGTATTAGAAGAAGTTGGCGAAGAGTCTTTGGATAACGCCTCTGGCGACACACGCATCTATTACGATGCTAGTTTGCAATCACCAATCGAGCTGGCATTTACCCTAGGTATGTTACAAGACCCCGAAGAATTATTTGGCAATGCGGTTTTTGAGTGGCTGAACGAAAATGATGGGGACATATCAGTCTCAGGACTATTAGATTTGATGGCAGCAGATGATCCAAGTCGTTTCACACCAGAGTTCCGTAAATTTATAATCAACTTGATCACCAATCAATTCGCAGGATCTGCCGATGAGATCGGGATTGCAGGACTTGCAAGAGCATATGAAACAGAAACAGATGGGGATGGCGACTTCCGAGTTGAAAATGGATATTCCTCGATTTGGGATGCTGTCGCTGATGGGCTTGATATACGTCTCAATACGCCAATTGCAGCAATCGACTGGTCGGGCGATAGCAACGTTGTCACGGCTACTGACGGCACAACATTTGAAGCCGATCGCGTTGTGATTACTTTACCGTTGGGTGTATTGAAGTCGGGCAATGTAGCATTTACACCACAATTACCCTCAGAAAAACAAATTGCCATCTCATCACTAGGAGCAGGGGCAGTCGATAAAATTATACTCAAATTTGACGAAGCATTCTGGGAAGAGCAGGTTGCATTTTTCGTGACAACACAGAATTCACGCTTTTGGTGGCGTCCTGGATTTGAACGCGGCGAGAATGAAGTCCCGATTTTGACAGCATTTTTTAGCGGTGAAGCAGCTGCATTTTTTGAAACTCTCTCTGAAGATGACGCAATTCAAGCGGCACTGAACGATTTAAAAATCATGTTCGGGCGCGATGATTTGGGTGACTATCTTGTTGAAGCACACTTTATTGCATGGGGCACAGACCCGTATTCATTAATGGGTTACTCTTATGTTCCAGTGGGTGGACTTGGACAAAGAGAAATTCTTGCCGAACCGATTGATGATGTGTTGTTCTTTGCTGGCGAAGCAACCCATACAGAAAAAAGCTCGACTGTACACGGAGCTATTGAAACGGGTATACGTGTCGCCGAAGAAATCATGAATCTCTAATTCTAGATAATAGCGCTCAAGACAGGGATTATAACTGTATATATTCAGACAGTTAAAGTCCCTGCGCGAACACCTTCCCATGTAAATCACCCCACTCGTCTCTGAGGATACCGTATCCCAATCCATCATAGTAATCACCATCGACAATCCGTGCTTTGCGGAAGGTTGCTTCTCGCTTGAAGCCCAGTTTTTCAGCAAGTTTCATCATGCCGATATTCCCTGACCAAGTGCGCAAATCAAGCCGGACAAACTCAGGGAATGCTAAAAATAGATACTCACACCATAATCCTAATGCTTCGTAGCCATACCCTTTGCCCCAATTCTGTGGATCATAAATCACAATCCCAATTGCCGGCCAATTGGTTTCTTGGCTGATCCAATAGCGCGTCACCATACCGACCATATCATCAGTTGTTTTATCGGCAATTAGGAGTCGTCGGCGTGGGTCATGTTGATGACCCTGTAACCAACTATCGACCAGTGATGGGATTTTGTCTGATGGTGTAGGTGGATAATAGGGACCATCGAGTTTGTGCCAGTGATGATCGGGTTGTAACCAGTAGATGAGAGGCTCTGTATCTTTTTTCTGTATATCACGTAAAACCAGTTTTTTACCTGTAAATTGCATCTTGAGTATCCTTATTGACCCTTTATGACAATATTCTATCACATTTCGTTTTCATTCTGTAATTTGAGAGAACATATACGCTACATTTCATCAGGTGGTATGATTGCCCAAAATTGTGAAAGGAAACAACGTGAAAATTCTGATTGTTGGTGGTAATGGCACAATTGGTAAAGCAGTGAGTAAACATTTAGCAACTAAGCATGAGCTTGTGATTGCTGGACGGACATCAGGCGATGTTCAGGTGAATATCGCTGAAATTGACTCAATCAAAGCGATGTTTGAAGCAGTCGGCAAAGTGGATGCGATTGTGGGTATTGCGGGTGAGGCAAAATGGGGCGCGTTCGATAGCCTGAGTGAAGACGATTTTTATGTCGGGTTGCGCAGTAAGCTGATGGGACAGGTCAATCTGGTGCGTATTGGCAAAGACTATTTAAACGACAACGGCTCAATTACCCTATCGACTGGTATTCTGGCAGATTATCCCGTAGCGACAACCACCAGCGCGGCGATGGTCAATGGTGCGGTTCATAGTTTTGTCAAAGCAGTTGCTCTCGAACTCCGCACGCAATGCCGTGTGAATGTGGTATCGCTTGGTCTGGTGGAAGATTCGGTAGAGAAATATAAGGATTACTTCCCCGGACATAACCCGATTCCGATGAATAAGGTTGTTAATGCTTACGTCAAAAGCATCGAAGGGCATGATAACGGTTTGATTATTCGTATGTACGATAATCAATGATACTGTATCGTTAAGATCTCATTTCGATAAATGGGCATGATATTTTGTGTTTATACGCACAATCGTCTACAATATGATTTGTAATCATGATGCAACCGTTTGCGTAATACTTATATTTTTTATAACTAAATTTTGGATGACCTCAATGATGATTCCTACCTCAACTCACAACCAAATACTATATAAAGGGAGATCTTATTATGAGTGATGCACCGCTCGAATCGAATGTGAATACCCATTCACGTCCCAGCGATTTAAGAATAACCGATATGCGTATCGTCAACCTCAAAGGGTTACCTATGGATGCGACGATCATTCGTATCGACACCAACCAAGGCATCAGTGGTTATGGTGAAGTCCGTGATTGGGCGAGCCCCACCTTTGCCCTCATGCTAAAAAGTCGTCTCATCGGCGAAAACCCTTGTAACATCGACAAAATTTTCCGCAAAATCAAACAGTTTGGTCACCACGCGCGTCAGGCAGGTGGAGTTTGTGCCGTTGATATGGCATTGTTCGATTTGGCAGGAAAAGCTTATGGCGTTCCTGCGTATCAATTGGTCGGCGGAAAATTCCGTGATCAAGTGCTGTGCTACTGTGATACAGACTCTGTATCTGATGGTAAAGTTATGGGTGAACGGCTCAAGAAACGCATGGATGATGGCTTCAAATTCCTCAAGATGGATGTCGGTATTGGTTTGCTAGAGGGTGTCGAAGGGGCGCTCAGCGCACCACCCAATATGATTGACACCCGCGACATCATGCACCCATTCACAGGCATTCAAATTACACCGACTGGTATTGATTATCTGGTCGAATACGTACGTCAAGTACGAGATGTCATCGGCTACGAAATTCCGTTAGCAGTTGATCATTTCGGACACATTAATGTTGAATCATGCATCCGTCTGGGTCAAGCACTCGATCCGTTTACATTGGCATGGTACGAAGACATGATTCCGTGGCAATTAACCGATCAATGGAAACGCCTACAAGAATCCGTCAATACACCCGTGTGTACGGGGGAAGATATTTACCTCAAAGAAGGTTTCATGCCATTATTCGAGGCACGCGCTGTCGGTGTAATTCATCCTGACCTTGCAACATCTGGCGGTATTATGGAAACCAAGAAAATCGGTGATCTCGCTCAAGACTATGGTATTGCGATGGCGATGCACTTTGCCGGTTCGCCTGTTTCATTCCTTGCCAACATCCACTGCGCAGCTGCCACCGAAAACTTCTATGTATTAGAAAATCACTCCGTTGATTTGCCATGGTGGGATGACCTGATTGACGGCATCGACAAGCCACTGATTGTTGATGGGTTTGCACCTGTACCGGATGCACCCGGTCTTGGTTTTGGCGACTTAAACGAAGAAGCCATCCGCGAACGTATAGATGAATCACGTAAAGGCGGATACTTCGACCCAACTGACGAGTGGGACGACGAACGTTCTCACGACAGATTGTGGAGCTAGCCTCATGAAAATCCAAGAGATGCATATCACTCCGATCGCAATTGCTGATCCGCCATTGCTCAATGCTGCAGGACTCCATGCGCCTTATGCACTGCGGGTCGTGGTCGAGTTAGTCTCTGATGACGGGATTTCCGGTTGGGGTGAAGTCCCCGGTAGTGAAAAAACACGCAACGCATTGGAACAATCAAAACAACACATCATCGGTAAAGACCCATTCCAGTTGAATGCAATTTTTGCGGACATCTCGACAACTGCACAAAGCGATGACCGTGGTGCAACACCGTGGGATCAACGAACATGGGTGCATGTACGTAGCGCGGTTGAAGTGGCCTGTTATGATTTGATGGGCAAAGCAGTTGGCCGTCCAGTTGTGGATTTGCTTGGTGGAAAAGCCCGTGAGCGTGTGCCGTTTGCAGCGTATCTATTCTACAAACATGCGGGCGCAGGCGGTGAATTTGAGTTTGGCTTAGATCCCGATGCAACAGGGTGGGCGGTAGAACGTCAAAAACCAGCACTGGATGTCGAGGGAATTGTCGCGCAAGCACAAGCAATGGTAAAGTATTACGGCTTTAAGTCGATCAAACTTAAAGGTGGTGTGTTCGACCCTGAAGTTGAAGTCAACTCGATGATTGCGATGCAAGAAGCATTTGGCGCAGATGTTCCACTTCGCCTTGACCCCAACGCGGTTTGGTCTGTGGAAACATCAATCAAATGGGGTAAGAAATTAGAAGGTGTCCTCGAATATTATGAAGACCCAGCACGCGGACAAGAAGCGATGGGGCAGGTCGGCAAAGCAGTTGATATTCCAATGGCGACCAATATGTGTACAACCTCCTTTGCGGATTTGCCGGGGAGTGTCAAACATCAATCCGAAGACATCATTTTATCCGACCATCACTATTGGGGTGGATTCCGTGCATCATTAGAGTTAGCACGCTTCTGTGATGCATTTGGACGTGGGTTATCGATGCATTCCAATAGCCATGTTGGGATTTCATTATCTGCCATGACTCACCTCGCAGCGGCTGTTCCGAATTTGACCTACGATCTGGATACACATTATCCGTGGCAAGATGGGACTGACCTCGTGACAGAACCGCTAAAATTCGAAGATGGAGCAATCGAAGTGCCAACAGGTGCGGGACTCGGTGTTGATGTTGATCGCGATATCCTCGCCAAGCTCAATCAAAAATACATCGACTGTGGTCTGACAGCACGAAACGATGAAATCGAAATGCAAAAAGTTGAACCCGGCTGGACATTTAAAGCAACCCGCTGGTAAACAGTTAAAACGAGTAGGGGCAGGGAATGCCTTGTCTCTGCTGTTATTTTTATATATGAAAGGACAATAATGACATTAGACCATGCAACACTTTTAGATGGACTTGATTCGGTCATCAGTATCCCGTTAATTCCTTATGCTGATGGCAAAATTGACTATGATGGTCATGCGAAGAATATCGACTATCTGATGAACAACAATACATTGAGCGATAATCGCCCCCGTGTGATTTCGATTGCAGGCACAAGCCTTATCCATCACGTCAACTACGATGACCAAGTGAAGATTGTGGACATTGCCGGACAGGGTATGGGCAATGATGGCATCTTGATTGCAGCCTTGATGCCAAACCCAATCGGTGAAGCCAGTAACCTCATAGAAAAAATGTCGAAGCTGAACCGTCCCCCCGACGCCTATCTCATCATGCCATTGGGTGGTACATATAGCCCTGCAGGACTTTACAGCACATTAAATCAATTTGGCAATCACCACGCCAGCGAACACAATGCGCGATTTTTGTATTACTATCGCCGTCCGCGTGACCGCGATATGATCCTCAAGCTGATACAAGATACCGACTCGATTGTCGGCGTAAAGATCGGCACAGGAGAGCATGATGTCAAACCGTTTATTGATGCGTTAGATGATAGCAAAATTGTCATCTGGGGTATTGGTGACCGATCAACCAATGCCGCTGAACAAGGTGCAAAAGGTCATACGTCTGGCATCAATATTTTTGTCGCCAAAGCATCCGACCAAATCAATAATTATCAACGGTCGGGCGACTATGACAAAGCACGACAGGTCGAAGCGGACATCGCACCACTGGAAGAATTGCGGTTTATGGACGAACGTAAATACAACTATTCTGCTGTTATGGAAGCAATTATTGCATCCGGTGTTGATGATGTGATTGCTGGCTCTGGCGGGCCATTCAACCCACGTGTCCCTGATGATGTTAAAGCAGAGATACAAAAAATCGTCGCAAACATCCAGAAATATCATTAAATATTATTGTTAAGATTTGTAGGGAAGAGGCATGCCTCTTCCCTACTGCTAATTTTTCGAGGAAACAAATTATGAAAATTACAGATGTACAAGCCTGTGTCATTGGGCGGCAAGAACCAGATAGTGGCGGTAGTGTGTGGACATTCGTGCGGATTTACACCGACGAGGGTATTGTCGGGACAGGCGAATGTAACTCTGGTGGACCGGGATATTCTGGGTTTGCAACCAAAGAAGCCATCCTCGCTATGAAAGAGTTGATGATTGGTGAAGACCCATTTGACATTAATAAAATTTACGAGAAATTACGTCGCAAAGGACGTTATGGTGGATCAAGTGAAGCTCCGCTCATCTTTGCATTGACTGGCATCGACAACGCTCTCTATGACATCTGCGGTAAGGCGCTAGGCGTACCGGTATATAAACTACTCGGTGGAAAATTCCGCGATAAAATCCGTTTATATGCAGATTGTCACTTTGGTGACTCTGATGATCCAGCATCGTTTGGTGAAAAAGCAGTTGCCGTTGTTGAAGAAGGATTTGGTGCGGTCAAATTTGATGTCGACCACACAGGTGTTGGCAGGTTGGATGCATTTAACTGGACAGTTGGTGCGAAGGAAATGTCACACATCATCAAGATTGTCGAAGGCGTACGCGAAGCAATTGGTTGGGAAATTGACTTAGCGATTGATTGTCACGGACAATTCGACTTACCCTCAGCCATCACACTCGCGAAAGCTGTTGAGCCACTCCGGTTGATGTGGTTGGAAGAACCTGTTCCAGCAGAAAACGTCGATGCGCTAGCACAAGTCAAAGCATCCACCAGCACTGTTATTTGTACGGGTGAAAATCAATACACAAAATTTGAGTTTGTCGAGTTGTTCGAGAAAAAAGCATGTGATGTTATTATGCCAGATCTCGCAAAAGCAGGTGGCATTGCAGAAGGCAAGCGTATCGCGGAACTCGCGGATGCTTACTATATCCCATTTGCACCACATAATGTCTCGTCACCACTTGGTATGATGGCAGCATGCCATGTTTGTGCCAGTGTTCCAAACTTCTTATTCCTAGAATTTCATGCGCGTGATATTCCATGGTGGAATGATTTATGTGATGGTGACAAACCATTTGTCGAAAGTGGTCATATGGTTGTCTCGGAACGCCCCGGTATTGGTGTTGAGTTGAATGATGAAGTTGCAAAAACACTCCTCTGGAACGGTGATGCATATTTCGATTAGGCGCTATAATAGATTCAAAAATCTTATGAAAGGATGACCATCATTATGATGAAAATAGGATTTGTGACCGCGATTATGGCGGATGCATCATTAGAAGAGGTTTTAAAGTTTGCATCCGAACATGATTTCCAGTGTGTTGAAGTTATGTGTTGGCCCGTCGGTAAAGCTGAACGTCGTTACGCTGGTGTGACCCACATCGATGTGACTGACTTCTCCCAAAGTGATGCTGACGAAGTAAACGCATTATGCGAAAAATATGGTGTAGAGATTTCTGGTCTGGGTTATTATCCAAACCCACTCGTCGCTGATGCCGACGAACGCGAAAAATACACAACCCATATCAAAGATGTAATCGCTGCATCGAGCTTATTGGGTGTCAATATCATGAACACATTTGTCGGGCGTGATCCGGCCAAGTCGATTGAAGATAGCTGGGATGACTACGAACAAGTATGGAAACCAATCATCTCATTTGCTGAAGAACAAGGCGTAAAAGTTGGCATCGAAAATTGCCCTATGCTATTCTCACTAGATGAATGGCCCGGTGGGAAAAATCTCGCGATTTCACCATCGGTCTGGCGACGGATGTTCGAGATGATTCCAAGTGATAACTTCGGACTCAACTTCGACCCGTCACACCTCATCTGGCAACATATTGACTACGTCCGTTGTATCCGTGAGTTCCATCACAAGTTCGTGCATGTTCATGCTAAAGATGAAAAAATCGATACTGAAGCAATCTATGAACACGGCATCATGGGATTGGGCTGGCACAAGCCCAAATTACCGGGGCTCGGCAGTGTCGATTGGAGCGCATTTTTCTCAACATTAACGGATGTTGGCTATCGCGGCCCTGTATGTATCGAAGTCGAAGACCGCGCTTATGAAAGCAACGATGACGATGTCAAACGGTCGATTATTCAATCAAAACACTATCTCGACCAATTTATGGCATGGGATGTCTAGCCAATCTCATTAACAATATGAAGAGGAGAAGGATTTCACCTCTTCATGCTTTTATTTTTACTCTGGTATTATGTTCGTATTACTTGATGAAACTCGTAAGTACCCGAGCCACAGCGTTAAATCTACCTACAGATGATGTGATTGGAACACCCATTTTGAACTTAGCTTTAGCTGGTTTTCTCATACGGCGGATCTTGAGTCTACTTATAAATGGTATGCTCGGAAGTCCAAATCTAAACTCGACATCATGGAATGCAGCTATACATATTGCACTCATCATAAATCCAAAATAGTACATGAACAGCATATTGACCACAATTGGGGCAAGATCTGCATCAATTGGAAAAATGAAAACACGTAAGGTACACACTAGCACAAGAAACAGATAGAAGAACTGTGCGCGCAATTTACTACCATGAAATCCACCCTGCCGAGTCTTACTGGTCACAACATATTTTGGTTTTTTGTGGCGCGAACGGGCAGCAATCCTGAATGCTTTAGTAAATGTAGGTGAATGACCAATCCAATATTGCAATATACGAATCACGTCAAGAACACGCCCCTCACATCTGACCAAGTAATACAGGAAAATGACTAAGATCCATGGAAATAGGGCAGCACCTTCTAATAGTATGAACTGTCCAGTAAGGATCGAGATCACTGGCACAATCAGCAATGTTGGGATAATATAGCAGATTCAAATATCGAACAAGCAAGAGTATAGGTGTATACTGGTCGTATGCCAAATGGATATAGTAATGACCTAAGACAACGCGTTCTCACCTATTACGACGACAATCACACTCAGAAAGAAACCTGTGCGGTGTTTGGTATTAGTCGTTCCGCCTTGACCGATTGATTGAAGCTCCGCCGTGAAACAGGATCAGCCGATTTACGTCCCCGCCCCAAAATTCGTAAGAGCAAGAAAATTGATGGGGAGAAATTGAAAGCCTATATCGACCAGCATCCTGACGCATATTTTCACGAAATTGCCGCCGTTTTTGATGTTGTTCCCTCAGCAATTTATTATGCCTGTCGTCGTCATGGAATCACCCGCAAAAAAACAGATGATTTATCGAGAAGCTGATGCTAAGAAACGTCAAGCATTTAGAACTCAACTTGCACAATATGAGCCGAATCAAATTATCTGGATTGACGAGTGTGGTCTGAATCAAGACTTAGTGCGACCCTATGGACGTAGTCCGCGGGGTCACCGTATTGTGGATACAATCTCTGGCAAGCGGATCACACCTCGAATTAGCTTGATTGCTGCTTATTGTGATGGCTGTTTATCTGCTCCTTGTCGTGTCGATGGCTACACCAATACTGACGTTTTTAACAAGTGGCTCGAAACTTATCTCTTGCCTCACTTGATTGAGGGACAGGTTCTCATTCTGGATAACGCCACTTTTCATAAGTCAGATAAAACTCAACAACTGGTTCATTCTGCCAAATGCCATCTGCTTTTCTTACCCCCATACCCCCTAATTTGAAAAAGATTGAGCATCAATGGGCTGTTTTGAAGCAAGGCATTCGTGCCAATCAAACTCCTGATATGACGTTGATTCAAAAATTTGACCAACAACTTATCGCAATGTCCGAACCTTAACTGAATCTGCTATAAATGTTACTGCAAAGTGAAATAGGCTCAACTCAAAGTACTGTAACCGTTGAGGAATTGTCAGCTTACCCTTCTTAAATAACGGGTTATCAAATAAAAACAAACGCCAATTATCAGCAGCCCATGTTCCACGTTGCTTGAGTAAACACGGTATATCATCAGGTGCGAGCCCAATAGACATCACCTCGTTGTAATATTCAGAATCATACCCAGCTGAATGGAGATAATATGATGTCGTCAAATCTTCCACGAGACTCGACATTTGTACACATAGGATGGCTTGCATCAGCTTGGTTTGACGGAAAATAAAGGTAAGACCCATAAATAGTACAAAGATTTTAGATAAAAAACTACCAGTTAATTTATCCATCATTTTCACAATCGCAATCGTTTTGATTTATGTGCTCAAACGCTCAAAATATATAATATGCTATAACTTGTTGCAAGAAGCCAATCATAAGCACCATTGTATTGGTATTTTCGCAATAGAATAGGTCAGGCGTAGGTCATTAACAGGTTGTCCGTCGTCTGCGTTTTATGAGACTCCGTTATAGTCAAAGTAATTGGTTTTACTTAGTGCCTATTTCGGGAGTCTATACTTATGTTTTATCACCTCTGTACAGCACTGCTAATTTTGGTAGGGGTGTGCCATCTATTATTTGCAGATGAAGATTACAGCTTATACGGGAATGAATTAGCTCTTGCAAATAATATCATCTTGACGATTGATGATGTGAGCATTGAATACAATATGCATCTGATGTTTAACCTGTTGCAGCAACATAACATCACCGCAACAATTTTTCCCAATATGTCCTATGTCAAAAAACAAGATCCAGCACTATGGCAGAGTATGGTCGCTCAAGGTTTTGAAATTGGCTATCACACTATACACCACACAGCACATATGACTAGCGAAGAGCTTGCTGAAGATTTTCTCGAGTTCGAGCAAGGTTTGCGTGAAGTGTTAAACGACCCGACATATGAGATTCGCTTTGTGCGACCACCCTATGGTGTATGGGACACCGAATGGATGTCGTGGGCGAATGCCAACCAGCTATTTACTGTACATTGGAATGTTACGACAGCTACGTCAGACTTTGCTTATATCAAGTCGGTACTGAGAGATCGTCAAAATGGTGGCAGTATTATCTTGTTGCATACCGGTGTAAATGATTGGGAATGGTTGCAGACAATGTTACCACAACTCAATCAGCTCCACGATAATGCAGAGATTACTACATTGTCACAAGCACTTATAGATTAAGTTATTGAACGGAGACTTGCAATGAACGTGTTACGTACTTTTACGATCAGTATTTTATTTGTCATATTATTACTTACGGCTCCGGCAACACTAGCTCAGGAGCGCTACGATAACCAAAATCGCCATCCATACATCATTTATGGGAATGATCCAGCACTCCAAGACAACATTGTTATGATGGTTGATGATAATGTGTATGAAGCAAACATTCGCTACTGGTTTAATTTGTTCGAAGCCAACGACATTAAAGCCACATTTTTCCCACACACCGTCTATATGCTCGAACAAGACGCACAACTCTGGAGAGATATTGTGGCTGCAGGACATGAGATCGGATATTTCACACGGCGACACGAACACGGGTTCACACGAGAAGAATTTATGGCTGACTTCCTCTTGTTCCGTGAAGAGCTACGCATGATCTTAGATGACCCAACTTACGAAATCCGATATGCAAAACCGGCCTGTTGGTATTGGGAACATCCATGGTTTGAGTGGTTGGAAGATGCCCATGAGCTTTATGGCGTGATGGGGGTACGTGTTAATATTTTAGGACCCTCACCGAGTCTCAATTATATGCAGGGTGTTTTTAACGACCAAATTGATGGTGGTACAATTATGTCGTTGATTCCATTTCCTGATCAGATGGAATGGCTGGCCGCAAACCTTGCCGGGATTATGGATCTGCGCACACCAAGCGGAGAACCATATAGCATTACATCCTTGTCGATTGCACTAGCAGATTGACATAGAAATTTATGATTTGATTTTTAATCTCGAATCGGAGTTCAAATAATAGTAATTGTTTGCAATCATTCAATAACACCTTATCCCAATAAGTCAAACATTTTTAGTATTACTTATTGCATTGTTTATTGTAATGCTCGCGCTACTGTGTAATCTCCATTGACAAATAATATATTTTTCAAATAAATGACTCTTTTTTTATAGTCTAATCTTATCAAGAATTATAGTATATTAGAGTATACTATAAACTAATAGTAATGTTTATTTAGTTAAACGGAGTAAATTGCGATGGCAAAGAAGAAACAAGGTTCTTCAAAATCAACACAAGAATATAAATATTGTGCTCTACCCCAAGTCGCAAAGAGAGAGTTTAGTCCAAGTGTAGGGCCAGATCGAGCAAATCTAATTCTAAATAACAGCAAGAAATGGGTTAATGGTACAGTTCTTCACTATTACTTTTTCACCGCAGATGATACCCGACTAGCAAAAGATTGGGGAGGAACAGAAGCAGAAAAAGATGTTGTTCGCAACGCATTCGAGATTTGGAAGAATCTTGGTATTGGTCTGGAATTTAAAGAGACTAATTTGCAAAGCGAAGCAGAAATCCGTATCGGATTTCTGACAGGTGACGGATCTTGGTCTTATATTGGGCGGGACAATTTACTGGTTGCCAATAATCAGCGAACAATGAATTTTGGTTGGGATTTAACTTTAGAAGGTGAAATAGATACAGCTTTACATGAAATCGGACATGCGATGGGATTTCCCCATGAACATCAAAATCCTAATGCTGGGATCGAATGGAATAAAGAAGCTGTATACACCGCTCTAGCAAAACCACCGAATAATTGGGATCGAGATAAAACTCACCATAATATCATTCGTAAAATTGATGCTTACACAGTGAAAGGGTCAATGTGGGATCCTGATTCGATTATGCACTACCCATTTGAACCTGAGTTAATCAATGCACCAGAACCGCATGCTACGGATGGAATTAATCCAGCTCCTGGTCTTTCCACTAGAGATAAAGTGTGGGTAAGAGCATTTTACAAACCATTAAATCCGGAAAAATTCCCTCAACTAAGAATCTTGGAATCCGTCAAACTTGCTATATTAGAAGGAGAGCAAAGCAACTACATTATTGAACCAGACGCAACACGTGATTACACCATCCAGACCTTTGGTACATCAGACACTGTAATGGTTTTGTTTGAAGAAGTTAATGGAATAATGCGCTATGTTCAGGGTGATGATGATAGTGGTGAAGATCGTAATGCATCTATTACATGGAAGTTGTTTCAAGGTCGTCGTTATATTATTCGCATCCGTCTATTCTTTGAAAACCGTACCGGTGAGACAGCTGTAATGCTATGGTAAGGCATGTATCTTTATTACAAAATGTGCAATTCGTGATTGGTGCGTTGTATAAGCTGACACAATTCTAAATATTATAAGTAGCCGCATTAATACTATCAGATTATCAAACAGTAATTTTCATTAATGCCATTTAATAACCCAAAAAATCAGCAAAGGCTCGTCATGTCTGAAGAGACTTCAACACAAATAGAAGAACCGTCAAAACCAGAGGATACACAAATACCTGCACCCGAGAGTTTAGGTTGTCGAAAACAGGTTCCATATTTCTTATTACGTGCATTAAGTATTGTATTGCTTGGTTGGGGTGCAAGTCTCTTTGTGGAAATCTTCGGCATTATTATGCAAATGGATGGTGGAGCAGAAGTCTGGATTGCTTTGATTTTTGCAGTTTCGACAGTATTAGGTATCTCTATTCGTGGTCAAGATGTTACAAACGCAATGGAGAAATTGGTTGACAATAAGGGATTTAGAGCCCTTCTGCTATCCTGTTCAGTCATATTTCTTGCGTTTCTGACTTCCATTTTTGTCTCACTAATTATCTTTACTCATTTTCTTTTAGGTGAGCGTGCATTTGAGGATCAGAATTATCAAGAAAGCTATCAACATTTTATGTCATCTGAACAACTCGCTGATCGAACTTTCATCATTAGTATTTCACAAAGTATTGTTGAACGTATAGTTTCAGTAATTATACCAACTGATTTCGGTCCAGAAATTTACTACTATCTTGGCCGGCTAGACACAATTCATGGACGTTATGATGATGCTATAATGCATTTTAATAGTGGGCTGGATCAAAATGAATGTCATATATATTTATTTTGGCGACTTGGTGAAGTTTATATCTTAACACAAAATTACTCTTCGGCTATGGCGAGTATCAATGAGGGTATTCGTATATTTGAAGATTATTCTAATCGGTTAAACTTGTGTGAAAATCAAGTTCCATTTAATGAATCATACTTTCGATTGTATGCTGGTGAACTGTACACCTTACAAGCTACTTTATTACAAAATATAGTTAAACCGGATTCTCCTGAAGCACCCGGGCTTCTAGTTCTTATATCAGAAAGTCTAGATATAGCAGAAACAAAAGTCGAAGAACTCGAATCCCTATTATTAGATAATGAAGTATCAAATGATGTTAATCCAGATAATATTGATTCGTTAAAGTGGCGGATTCTGGTACAGCGTTTGCTTATTGCTTACGCAGCAAAAAACGACGTCAGCTCACTTATGGTCGAACTTGAAAATCTTGACCCTCAATTTAGTCATGCCGATCCTTTAACCCGCTATCAGATTAATGCAATAAGAGAAGCAAGCAAATAATTTCTAATTGACTTTCATAATGTGCAAATAAAAGGAGAACAAATGTCAAACAGTATTTTCAAACAATGGATATGTCAGCTATTTCCAGAATCTCGTTATTGTCAGGGTCATGGTCCAGCAGGACTTCCGCAACCAGTCGAGGGTGGTGAGCCACTATCCGAAGAGCTACCATCGGATATAGATGAAGATCCTCTTGCTGATCTAGAGCAATGGATTCATTCATATAATTCTAATAGCCAGAATGCCAACTCCAGAGTTTATTTGAACAAGGCTATCCTCAGATTACTACGTGACGAAAATGATACAGCGGCAGTATTGCTTGTCGATGCGGCAGTGACCTTGGCTCTTATTGAAGAAGATCAGCAGGTTGTTTATTATGCAGGTCTTATTGCTGCGGAGTATTTGGAGAATTCCCTTATAAAGAAAGAAAGTTTGAAGTCAGCGGTCGTTGAAGCACAGAAGACACAAGTAAAAAATGCGTTGAATGAAGAGTATCAAAAGTTCATAAAATCCTGATCTTTCAATTATAAGAGTATCTGATTGATACTCTTATTCTATTTAGTAGGAATTACTTTCAATTGCCGAAGGACAATTTAACCTCAAATTATAAGACTTCTAGGTGTGCTATTTGAGAGACTGTGCGGTCGTCGTAGACGAATTTAACGCCAAATACCGTACATTCTATAGAGTTATAATCGATAAAACCTATCTCAAGAATCACTCCCCCCACCCTAAATTTTTACTTGTTTTCAAATAGAAAGGTGAACAGCACGTAACATGAAAAATATTTTTTTCGAAAATCATTCCAAGGAAAAGTTTTTCTCGAAAACCATATGGTTGTGCGTCGCATCTTGGAGATAAAATGAAGGGCTTAGAGAGAAAAATTAGAGGTGTTTTTACTTGCGATAAGTTGGAGAAATGATCCCAGACGGATGCAAATCTTCGGTCAATCCGTCTGGGTCTGGCTTAGAATCCCCAAGAAATTTCGTGATATTCAGGGTGGCGTTGAACATAAGCTTTGATGAATGGGCATAATGGTTGCACCTTATACCCCTGCTCTTTAGCATAATTTAGCACGTGTTCTGCCAGTACTTTACCCACACCCTGTCCTTCGAATGCAACTGGGACTTCGGTATGTGTGAAAATGATGTTGGACTTATTCAGTAGATATTCAACCATTGCAAGCTGACCATCCAAATGAATTTCGAATCGTTTTTCTTCTGGGTTGTGAATGACTTCTAGTTTTTCCAAATCGACCATATTGACTCCTTTAGTTTAACGCGACATGTTCATTAGACAGTCTTATCGCGTCCTAAATTACAATCGTAGTTTATTTTCAAATAGTTTTATGATGTTAATCTGCGGTAAAGCCATTACGATTATGGGTTCCGTCACAAAACGGTTTCTTACTGGATGACCCACAACGACACAACCAAGTCTGTGAGCCAGTAAAAATAATATTGCCGTCTTCATCTTCAATTTGGAAATTACCGGATACTTCCAGTGGACCGTTTTTGTTTGATGTGATGACAAGCTTACCATCAGCTTTGGCAAATTCATCAACTTTTACAATTTTGAGGTCTTCAGTTTTAAAATCGACCTTCTTGTGAGTATTATCGCAAAATGGTTTATTGTTTGATTCCCCACAACGACACAATGTTGCACGGGTTTCCGATTCAATTTCAACAGCCGCGCCGCGAATATCTAAATCACCAATAAACTGGAGATACCCATCTTTTTGCACAATGATACGATTGGCTGTCGGTGTTGACTCCTCTGCCCCACCATCTTTACGGTCATAATGAAGTGCACCAGATGGACACATATCAATCACTTCTGCAACCCGATCACCATCTGCGCCATTAGCATCAATCCATGGACGTTTATCTACATCAAATACTTCGGACAAACGGTTTACACAGAGCTTCGCATGGATACAACGTTTGAGGTTATATGTAATGTCAACCGCTTCTCCCTCATATCGGCGGTCATCTTGCTTTCCTTTGTATGTATCTGGCATGTCTCACATCCTTGTGTTGGTAGTTAGAACAATGCTAGACAGACAGATTAAGGTAAACATAAATACGCCATGAGTGAATTCTCATTGTTAGATGTAGTTCAGCCCTGCCTCCGCCCGTAGGTCATTAATTTTGGTACGCGTCATTTCATATGCAATATGCTTCTCATCAGTGAAGCATGCCATATCAGTATCTTCTGTCCACAGTGTCCCATCTGGTAATTTTACACCACTTAGTTCTGCAAATTCAACACTTGCGCGTATCAGAAATGTAAGTTATGATACTATACACATGGATAAAGAAATCTAGGTAAGCTTACTCTCCCGCGACACAATGTCAGACACATTTCATGTCAAAGCTGGATGCAGATTCTCGCTCTTGTACCATAAACGACGAACTTTCCCAGCAGGGTCACAACGGAATCGCAATTGCAGAAGGTTTTTGTTCGGCCAATTGGTGCAAGCGTTCCGTATATAACATGGTTTCAGATACTTGTGTATTCATTCGAATAGCTCCCCAAAGATATAATTATGAAATACAATAGCATATATATATCATAATACAAAATGGATAGAGCGCCTGCTCTATCCATTGACTTAGAGAAGTGATTGATAACAGAGTAAGCCAAATAGTCTTGATCGTCATCAACGATTACAAATAAGTGATTCATTCTTGATGTCTAATCTATTGGGGTCGCCAGTCTACGACAACATCAAGATGTGTATTATCTGTCAACTGAAGGATTTGTGTAAAATCTCGATTGATTAAATATATATTGGCAATGTTATTGTGAGGGTTCTCATCCGCATCTACACCTGTAAAGGCAATTTGGGTGTTATCCGGCGACCAAACAAATTGACGGATGTCTTTAATCGATTCAAAAATACCGTCAAGGATGTCGTGTTTTTCAATTAAGCCCGTCTCAACATTGACTATCCCTAGCGTTGTAGCACTCTGCCCTCTTTGGTAAGCAAGAAATAGTATCTCTGAACTATCGGAGGACCATTTAAACGCATAACTTTCACCGATGTCAGTAACTAACAATTTTACGTTATGATCATCAGGTTCAAAAACATAGATACCAATTCGCTTATCCTCTTGTGATGCAACTATAGCAATTTTTTGACCGTCAGGAGACCACTTAAAATTTGAACTTGAGTTAAATGATATATTCATCGCTTTAGGAGCGCCACCAGTTGATGGCACCAAATAGTATTGATCTTTAAGATTGAACATAATTGACAAGCCGTCAGGCGATAATGTCAATCCACCTCCAACGCTATCGAACTCTATGATACGACTCGGCTTTCACTTATTTATAGATACACGATAAATTGCACTGTTCGGTTCTCGATTCTCAATACTTAAATCTCGCGCCCAGAAATAAATATTCTGGCTATCTGGCGACCAATTCGCTCGCGATTCTGGTCTCAGCCTTCTTCTGTTAGTCAGTAATTTTTCGTTACCACCATTCGCATCCATAACAATCAATATATCAGGTCGAAATGGATTTTCATCAATAAAACGGGTAAGAATACGATTGCCATCTGGAGACCAACTCGTTGCATAATAGCCATTGGGAGCTAGTTGTCTTTCTTCTCCACTGCTCACTTCAACCGCAAATGTGCTAAATGACTTCATTCCTGTATTGCGGAGAAACAAAATAAGATCAGCACGTGGGTAGTCATCATGTACGTTTCCTCGAGCAACCATTGTGTATCCTACAATCATACTTACAACAACAGATAGTATAAGGCTTACCAGTCAACTTTTTAATTATATCAAAGACTGGAGAGAGTGAGTCCAATACAAAATGGATAGAGCGCCTGCCCTATCCATTGACTCAGAGGAGAGAGGAATAACAAAATTACAAATTATGCGAGCAATCCAGCGGCTTTGAGTGTGCCGAACGATTGTACGGGTTTCCCTGTTTCCATATGATGTTTGAAGCCGAGCAAAATTCCGTTCATAGCTTTACTGATGAAAGGCTTAATCATCATCATATTCATCACCATGCCAACAGGTCCAAATTTAGGTTCATAATTGGCACGAACATAAATACGGGTTTGGTTTGCACTTACTGACTCGACACCGAGTGTCACAATGAAGTTATTGACAGGTGGCATTTGATTGCCTCCATAAATATCGACATCATATTCTTCTCCGTCAACGAAGCGTACAATACGCTCTTCAATATACTTGCTTCCATCACTGTTTAATTCACAACGACGTTCCGCGCCCAAACCGGTATGCGATGAACCATTGATTGCATATGATTTTGGAACAGCGGGATGAAATGTATAGACTCCCGCAAAATCAGCAAGTGATTTCCATGCTTCATCTTTTGTTGCATTAACGGTGATGTCAAAGTTTAGCTTAGTCATGATCATGTCTCCTTATAGACATAGGTCTGCCATCGAGTAGGCGGAATTACCTACCCTATCCGGCATATTGAATTAACAAATCTTAGTTAAGGGGTTGATATACCCTACTGGTTTAGTAATCGTGGAAAACGATTGAGCTTTGGTCGCACTGGATATTGAATCTCAGTAACTGTCTCATCAATACGTTCTGGCGGTACAAAGTTGATGAACACCTCGCGCACATCGCCCGAGAATTCGTATCCATTGGATTCTGCCCACATACCGATGGCACTATAACTCCCGTGCCCGAGTTGAGGATTACCGATGCGCGTGACAGTTAACATATACTCTTCTTCTGGTAACTCAGTCACCGTCATCGATGACCCATCAGACAAATCAATTACCAGATCGTCATCAACATCGGCTTCTAACTGAAAGCCCATTTCGAGGTCAATATCGCGATCGGTGAAGATGTCCGAATACAACACTGCCGTGAAATGCCCCATCGCTTTTTTGCCGACCCGCGCCGGAAGTAATTTAAACATTTCTTGAGCGAGTCGCCGTCCATCATCTAGCACATGGCATATTTCACGAACGGAGATAAACTTTTTTGCAGGTACAGATTTCAGTACAATATCGTAGTGTTCCATATTGCCCTCGATATTGATCTGCTCTATGCGCGATTCAATATAACGTACCCGTGCCAACTCTTCGTGTAACATCTGCTCGATTTGCGCCTTCTTCATCATCAACATCCCGCGCAATTCATCGGGCGAAATTTCGTTATCAAGCATCCGCTTGATCTGGTCGAGCGACATCCCCATTTCTTTGAGTGCTAGAATCCGATTCAACCGTGGGAGTTGTTTTGCGCTGTAATAGCGATACCCCGTTGATGGATCGGTATGCTCAGGAATAAGCAAACCCAGTTGATCGTAATGGCGTAACTGACGCCCTGAGACTTGTGCTATTTTTGAAAATTCGCCGATTTGATACATTGTGTATCTGCCCTTCTGTATGTCTTTGATGTAACTATCATAAAGTTTGACACAGTGTCAAAGTCAAGCTGCTTGATTGTTAAGAAATTGTCAATAAAATAATCTAGGTAAAATCAATCTGCCCTGCTATGCTACACCTATGTTGAAAATTACATCACATAATAGGAGAAGATTATTTTATGTCAGTACAACATGTACGTTTAGGTAAACATGGTGTTTTAGTCAGCAATTTATGCTTAGGTACGATGAATTTTGGCTGGCACACATCAAAAGAAGATAGCTTTGCGATTATGAATCGTGCGCTAGAATTGGGTATCAATTTCTTTGATACAGCCGATGTCTATGGATGGGCAGATGAACATGGCAAGACTGAAGAAATCATCGGTGAGTGGCTTGCAGAAAACCCACGTCGTCGGGATGCAGTCGTCCTCGCCACCAAAGTCTATAACCCTGTATCACGCAATGCAAACCTTGCCGAAGTCAATAGCGACGGCCGCAGCCTCTCTGCTTATAAAATACGCAAGCATTGTGAAGGTAGTTTGTCACGTCTACAAACCGATTGGATTGACCTTTATCAGATGCACCATATCGACCGAGACTGTCCTTGGGACGAAACTTGGCAAGCATTTGATAGCCTCGTCAAACAGGGTAAAGTCGTCTATGTCGGATCAAGCAATTTCGCAGGATGGGATATTGCGACGGCATGTCAGGAAGCCGATAAACGCAACCTGATGGGTTTGGTGAGTGAACAAAGTATTTATCATTTGGATAACCGTCATGTTGAGCTAGAAGTCATTCCAGCTTGCCGTCATTATGGGCTTGGTTTAATCCCGTGGAGTCCGCTCGGTGGTGGTTTACTCGGGGGTGCACTCGAAAAATTTGAATCGGGTCGCCGTAGTAACCCCGACTTTGTTAAGATGGTCGAGGATAATCGTGACAAGTTGCAAGCCTACGAAGACCTCTGCCGTGAAATTGGGCACCCCCCCGGTGAAGTTGCATTGGCGTGGCTCTTGCACAACCCAGTTGTGACTGCTCCAATTATCGGTCCACGTACAATGGAACAACTCGAAAGTGCTGTCCGTGCAACCGAGATTGAACTCGATGAGGATATACTCGCAAAATTGGATGAAATTTTCCCCGGCCCCGGTGGTGAAGCTCCGCAAGCATATGCTTGGTAAGTAGACATTTGATGAGGTGTAGATTATTCTGCACCTCTATCGCACTTTGATCTTAATATTATGACTCACCCTCTTCATCACATTGATCAGGTGTGCGGAATCGCTCCCGTATGTCACAGGTTATCTCTACAATTTGACGATCTTCAATAAGTGCCTGTAAATCCTCGTCTGATGTGCCGATGTTCCAAGCATAGACTTCACCATTGTAAGAACCAGAAAGTGCCATTAATCCGTCTGGACTGAACATGACTCTGGTCACATCATCTGTATGCCAATTATGGAATCGAACTTGTTCTCCCGAAATCGTATCCCAAATAATAACGGTATTATCTTGTGATCCAGTCAGTATTAATGGTTCGGTTGGATGATAAGCGACCGCCCAAACATCCCCACGGTGCCCTGTGAATGTAGCTAATCGCTCACCACTCTCGACATCCCACAGAATAGCATTGTTATCTTTAGACACCGATACAACTGTACTGCTATCTTGTTTAAATACAAAACCGTCGACATCATCGACATGACCTTCTAGCACGGATCGTTGGACAAGCTGACCATCTTCAACATCCCATAGGATTAATGTATCATCCTGAGAACTAGAGAGGATAACTTGACCGTCTGGACTAAACCCAACAAATATCACAGTTTCAGTATGCCCTTCTATACTAGATTGTTGTGTCAGTTGACCATCTTCATGACTCCACAAAATTAATGTACCGTCTTGAGAACCAGAAATGACAGATTGACCATCTGGGTTAAATCCGGCACTTGTAACTGGCGCATCATGCCCTTCGAACTGAATTATTTCATCGGTCGCTATCTGCTGTAGTGTGACGTATTCGTCAATAAAGCTCAAAGTAGGCAGCCCTTCTACAGTTACAGTAATTGGAACCATCTCAAATTCGTCAAAGAATTCATCAAAGTTTGAATCATCGTATACTTTTAATACGTCACCTGTATCCACACTCCATGTTATCAATATCCCATCACTCGACTGGGAGGCAACAGTATCTCCGTCAACATCAAATCCGATAAAATCAACCCGTGAATCATGACGTGCAGCCACAGGTACAGATTCACCTTCAACAGTTAAATCCCATAAAATGAGACTATTATCAGCCGATGCAGAAATAGCATGTTCACCATTGGGATCAAAAGACACATCAAGCGGTGGATCCGCATGACCACTAAACACTATAAGCAAGCTTCCCGTACTCAGATTCCACAGAATGACATCACCATCCATCGATGACGATAGCGCTGTCTGCCCATCAGGACTAAAGGAGACACTTTTGACCCAATCGGTATGCCCTAACAAGATATCAATAATCTCGCCAGTTTCAATATCCCAGTGAATTAGAGAAAAATCATCGGATGCTGACAAAGCCGTTTGTCCATCTGCGCTAAACGTAACATCCGTCACAAAGTTCACATGTCCATCTAAAAATTGACCACTATCATCAGTAAAGTTCCATAGATATAAATTTTCTTCGAAATTTCTCACCGCAACAAGAACCTTTTGTCGATCGGGACTAACAGCGATAGCATTGATTGGAGCCAGCCCTAGGTCTATCGCATCTCCAACAATCTCTCCAGTTTGTATATCCCATACAATCATAATCCCATCTTCCGACCCAGATAAGACCGTCTCATTATCGAGGAAAATAGTCGTTATTATTGGAGAGCTATGTCCATCAAATTGCTCTATAGCTGTACCTGCTTCGACATCCCACAAGATAACCGAATTATTGAGTGAACCCGAGATGATTTTAGTTCCATCAGGACTAAACTCGGCACTCATGACTGCACCATCATGCCCCTCAAATTGTTGAATAATCTCGCCAGTTTTGCTATTCCATAAGAAGAGAATACCATCATCAGAACCGGAAATAACTGTCTCACCATCGGGACTATGTGCAACTGTATTGACATTGCCATCATGTCCTTCAAACCGACGAAGTGCATTCCCATTTAGTACAATACCCCTCGCAACAAATTTATCGAAATCCGGTATGTCGGTAGCATTTACTAATTCAAGAGCCAGTCCATACGCCAAAAATGGGTCATTTGCATAGATTGTCAGTAGTTCATTAGCAAGTGCTCGGGAATCAGCCAGACGAGCACGTTGTAACGCATCGGCCTCTGCGACCTCAGCTCGTTCTTTTTCTGCGACTGCATTTGCCTCACTAATTTCTGCATTAGCTCTCTCAGTCTCAGCGATGACGAGTGATGCATCGGCCTCTCCTCTTGCAATTTCGGCAGCATTCAAACTAATGAGTGATACAATCGAGAGGATAATAGAGATGACAAGTGCAGTCGTTACCCCCAATAACAATCTCCGTTGTTGTCGTTTCTGGTTAGCAATACTTTTATTCACATATTCTTTTTGTAGGTCTATCGGAATGGGTTGTTTACCAGCGGCATTGTTCAACCAATCTTGGAACGGATCAATTTCTGAACCTGATAGAAGGAAGTGATGATCCTTATGCGATTCTTCCCATCGGATCGCACGCAATAAGAGCCGTTTGTGATTGCGCACGTAATCCAAATCGGTTTCCATGACTGACAAAATTTTTGGATAAGACTCATCATAGGTATTCGTTTGCCCTGCATGTGGGACAAAGTAAATCCAGTTAATATGTGACACACTTTCAGGCACTTCATAATCATCAAATTTTTTGATTACGATGGGAATGATTTTCTTGTTCAACTCAGATGCATATCTAAGTTCTCCCACACAATATGGTGATTCCCAATAGTCCGGCGATAGCACTGCCAGAAACATGTCAGCACCTTCAATGCCTCGTTTAATCTCATCAGCAAAACGTTCAACACCAGGAGGAATATCTTGCCAATCGATCCAAACCTCTTTGCCATCTTGACTTAGATTTTCAACAAGTTGTTTAACAAACTCAACATTCTTGCGCCGATACGAAACAAATACATCACTAAATTCACTGGCTGACATCGCCATTACCCTTCAAATTATTTAGACTGCTGATCGTCCGATAACAAGCCATGACAGACAATAATGTTATGATATAACTATCAACAGTCAATGGAGCATTACTATCTTCAATCAGAATTGCAACCATAGGTCAGTATGACCACGAAACGCAATATAAGGAATCCAGTTCGGTTCTAGGTTTTTAAGTTTCATGTTGGGCATTTTTTCGATTAGTTTTTCCAAGGCAATCTCTGTTTCCAGTTTTGCGAGTGGTGCGCCAAGGCAATAATGAATCCCTTGCCCGAAAGACAGCGGAACAGCCTCATCTCGTTCAATGTCGAACACATCTGGGTCGGTGTAATACTGTGGATCTCGATTTGCAGTTGTGAGTGAAGTAAGAACCCACTGCCCTTTTTTGAAGACCATATCTTTATACTCGACATCTTCTAATGCAGTTCGGTAGTTAAAGGGAAGAGATGTCCGATAACGCAAGACTTCAATGACGGTAGACGGCATCAAATTTTTGTTGTTCTTAAGACGCTCAAATTGTTCAGGGTGTGACAATAAGTCAAATACACCATTACTGATAAGATTTGATGTTGTTTCATGTCCCGCAAATAACAGCAAAATAGAGTTCGAAATTAATTCACCCATTGTGTAGTTTTCAGCGTCATTTTCTTTAACCTTGATGAGATTCGTTATGAGATCGTCAGCAGGGTTTTCCTTCTTGTATGCAAATAGCTCGTCAAAATAGGCACGCATTTCGATAGCAAGACGGTTACCAGCGTCAATATGCGCTTGTGTACGGATCGCTTCAAATATACCGCCTATGTCCTTAGAGTACCGACGGATGATACTCCAATCTTCTTTGGGTACGCCAAGCATTGCCGATATAACCATGATAGGTAGTGGGTATGCGATTGCTTCTACCAAATTAATCTCATGCTTATTCTCGTACTCGCGTAGTAATTCATCCATAATGTCATAAATAATGGGGCGTAAGTTATTAATTACCGTAGGTGTAAATGCTTTTTGTACAAGTTGGCGTAAGCGTCTATGCTCAGGAGGGTCACGCAATAACATAAGTTCGGAGCGAAAAACCTCAACGGGCATGAGTGGTTCATCGCCCGGAGGATTAATACGCCAGCCATCTCCTCGTCCAAAGTGAGGGTGTTTTAAAATTGCCTGACAATCATCATAAGTGGTTAACACCCACAGATCAACCGCTTCTGACCAATGAATCGGTTCCAACTCACGAACTTGTGCCAGATAGGCATTTCTGTCTTTTTGGAATAGTGGTGATGAATAGTCAAAAGGTAAAATATTAATATTAGTTTTACTCGTCATATATAATCCTAATACTATGAAGGTGTAAGATTATTATAGACATTGTTGTATACTTCGCAAATGAATTACAAAGCGACAATTGATAGGTTCAATTCCATTGTTTAGGACACACTTTTCGATAAAATATCTTCAATCTTCATAATTGCGCTTTGTACCGAACCTAAATCCATATAGCCATCAACAATCGACGGTGCATCAGAGATATCAGTATCGGTCTTCAAAAAGAAGCTAACTTCATTGGCACAATCAATACCTTGCTTAGCGGCGAAAGTCGCGGCAAACAGACAACCCAATAAAGAGCTGGCTTGCGACCCAATCATGGCTTGTTTATGATGCTGACGGCAACGATCTAGCATACTTGTTGATTGAGTAAATCCAGTACGTGGTGTTTTGATATTTAAAATGTCAAAGGTGTCGAATGCAATTTGCATCTCAAGGTCATTAACAGTAAATGCAGAATCATCGGCAATGATGGGCATTGATGTCTGTTTATGCAGGTCTTGTCGGTCTTGTAGATCATGCACGGGTAATGCCTCTTCACAATGGATGACACCTAACTGATACATCTGATTAAGTGTGTCAGATGCTGAAGTACTGTGCAGTGTTTGGTTAGCGTCGACATAAAATTTTGCCGAAGAGAATTGGGCAATAAGATACTTGATTGTCTCGGTTTCTTCCGGAATATTTTTTCCGACTTTGACCTTAAAAACACGTACCCCCACCCCATATGCAGATTCAACATCAGCAACGACATCATCTTGCTGACCTGTACTGACAATATAACTGACTTCAATTTTTTCTTGTGATGTTCCAAGATAATCAGATAGTGTTTTTTGTTGACTATTTGCCAGTGCATGATGGACTGCCATATCAAGCGCACCTTTTGCTGTATTATTACCATTGATAAGTTCCATACTATTTGACAGTGTTGCTACCTCTTCAAATGTTGTGACGTTCTGCCCTACCCACATATCCTTCAGATAATATTCAATGATATGTAATACTGATGCTTGTGTCTCACCGTAGATAGTTGGTCGTGGTGTTGCTTCAGCAAAACCTACAGCGCCATCTGATAATTCGACACGAAGCAAAACGTGCTCCAATTGTTTGAGTTCTTGCGCTTTACCCCATTTCAATGATCCTTTTAGTGGGATGTTATGAGGTGTCGCTGTAATTCGTTTAACTGTCGGCATCCATTAATCCTTTCATTATAAGGTGCACATCTTGTGCAACTTCTTTGGGTGTCTTATCATCTGCATCTACACGATGATAGTTGCGATAGTTTTCACCATCAGCAAAAGGATATAATCCATAGTTTTGTGACTCAGCCTGTGTGATGGTTAGTGCTTTAGATGTGATTTCACCATTACCAACGAGTAACTGAACATCAGATTGTAGATCGGTTGGCAAAAATGAGATATCGCCTTTTCCCTGTGCTTTATCAAAATCCTCACTGCGACTAGATAGACGTTTTAGCCGTGTAACTGGATGCAACGCTAATTCGATAATGTGCCAATCTGGAAAATGAGTGAGTGTATGTGAAATTTCATTTGAACCACGTATCCCCTCGGAGATTATCAAACCATCATAGTCATTACTGATGTTCACCCAAGAAAATGCAGTTGCGATGCCGCCACTAACATGCTCGGCAAAAGTGCGTGTATAGTGAAACCGCTCTACTCGATCTGATACAGGTCGGATGGTTTCATTAAGTAATACTTGTGCTGTCGGTATTGCAATCCAGTCAGCAATCTCACGTCGCGTCGGAATGACAGACATGCCCTGCTCGACGGTCTCACCAGCAATTTTGGAAAGTTCATTAAGTGTCGTTGTTTTACCGGTGCCGGTTAGAGCAACAAGCATGATTACTTTGCGACTTACTAGTGATTGATATATTGAATTATCCACTAAGTTCATATACGGATATTTACTGACTATACGAAATTCTAATTTTTCATAGACAGATGATTGGTAAAATTGATGATAATCCATAATTCGCTTTCATATATGATTCAAACCATGATCTTATCAAGTTGATGGTTATCTGCCAATTCAAGACTTTAGCGGGCGAATATAATAGATTAGCCCCTCGTCGTATTTCTTCACAAGTGGATAAGCAACAACGCGCAATGGTGGTTTAAATGTCCATTCGTATCCATTATATACCGCCAGATACCCGCCCAAGTCATACTTTTCAGTCGCCCAATCGGGTGCAAGCACAGTCTGTATCGTTTCATATGTAAGTAGTGTTGCTCGGCTTTTCAGATGTTCTGGTAGCTCAACATCACTGGATTGTTCTTCGCTATTTTCCGGCAATGTATATTTTGACGGTAGTTGTCGACATATAGCCGCTACAGATAGTCTATCACTTACTAAATTATTAGCAATAGATTTGATTGCTGGGTAACGCCTGCCCGATTTTGTCTCGATCCATATACCCGGTGTGAAGCTTCTATTTCCATCATCATTCCCATCAGCTAGTTGAGTCACTAATTCTTGAGTTAAGGCTTGTTTCTGTATCATTGGATTGACTTGTATATTGAGTTGTATGTTATAGCGAAAAATTGTCCGACGATTGACACCTAAACGCTTAGCAAGCCAATCAACTCGAACCATTGGTGATAATCGTCGAATGAGCTCCCGATGCAATGCTTTGCGATAAACGTCTGCGGATTTTAGGTCACCAAGTTTTAATTGATCACCAAATCCAATATCTATTTTTAAAATATTACTCAAATAATAGTTCGATGGGATTTTGTAAATATATTTGATAGATCGCCCACGTTTTAATTTAGGTTTCCCCATGTCATCCTGACTAACATTTATATCTATATTGTCTTGTACATCTTTATAGTTGTATCTTTTGAAGACACGTTTGCCGTCTATTTTGGATAAATCTCCTATCAATACTCTAAAAATAGATTTTTTGCTAAGATGACATTGTTTTGAGACTTCAAGCAACTCTTTCAATGTAATCCATTGCTTATCTTTTTTAAGTAGCCTCAATGTATCCAAAAACCTTGGTGTAATTGCAGACAGCTGCTTTTGTAAAAGTGTCTCTCGAATACTGTTTGTTAGCCCATGATTTTTTTGTATTTGCTTGTTTGACTGATAAGCACTTTTTATAGTACGTCTCGCTTCTTGTAGCCGTTGTTGCGGAGTTTCTGGTCGATGATTATGGGATTGGTGTTTTGTTGCGTGATATGGTGCAAGCTCATGCATTACTTGTTCTATAGAAATACCATTTTTGCGAGCTTGTATGGCTGTTGAATACAGTGCATTATTACGCCCTATTTTATTAGCTTGGCGATCATAGGTTGCGATCAGATCCATATTTGTAGTTTTATGATTTTGTATGGGCAACGCGGTTTGTGTAGGTTTTGGACTCAACCACTTGATGATTTCTATGTACTGTTTGTGCGTAATTGTTTGAATATCACATTGTTGAGATGCACAGTAACTGTGTCCGTCAATAACTGATCCAGCTCCAACAACGTACCCACCATCGCCTTTTATATCGCAATCTTCAAATTGTCGTGGTGCAACATGAAATTTGGTTTTCAAATAAATATGAAACCCACGGCGTGTTTTTACAGTGTATGTACTTATATAATGAAAGTAACGACAAAATCCCTCGTATAAGTCACAAGAATCAAAATCAATAACAATGATTCCCTGCGATATACGACCGCAGATAATGCCATAACTGATAAAACCATTTTTAACCCATTCATCGCTAAGATGCTTTGGTGGAATGGTTGATTGAAATTGTTTCCACTTAACAGAAAAATGAGGTCGCTTTCCGTTTAATGGGATTGCAGAAATCCCTCGGTCATGGAGAGATTTGAGCATGTTGGCGCAATACTCTTGAACACTTAGTTCGGTTTTTTGTTGCATGATAGACCCTAACCCTGTGGGTCATACTCGTCATGCAAGACGTTTTATTTGGTTGTCATTTGGCTAGACGAGACTGGCATAGAGTCTCACTAAAGTCGCCAACCTTCATAGGCTAAACTTATATTTCTATAAAAATTGATATTATAGAGCGTCCGTAAAAGCCCTTTGTGAACCCTAATGCTTACTGACCCTTTCAATTAAACATAAATTAAACATATTCATCGCTTGTGATTTACAACATAACTGTGTTATAATTAGGGTGTACACCCAGAGATGGGTGCTAGATTTGAACTTGTTGGCGCAAGTTCTCAATCCAACATAACCCTAATGTTTGTTGAGAAGCGGGCAAAACCCGCTTTTTTCTCTTTTATAGGTAAGTTCATTATACTACCAAACCCCTTATAGCGCAAGCACTCCACAGAAATCCGTCATTTACTGATTTAATCCATCAAAAATTTATAAAAACAACCCATTGCGCGCGTTTTCTGTTTTTTAGATCAAAATTCATATTTTAATGTGGCAATACGCTTTTTCTGCATTCACGCTATAATTTGACATATTCGAATTATTTTTCATTTAGGAGATTAACATGCCTCTTTTTGATATGTCACTTTTAGAATTAGAAACATATACCCCACCACGCGATGAACCTCGTGATTTTGATAGTTTTTGGCAACACACTATAGAAAAAACTGAACAACATGAGCTAAATGCAGTTTTTGAACCTGCTGATTTTGGTTTAGCGACTGTTGATGTTTATGATGTCAGCTTTGCAGGATTTGGTGGCCAGACGATTAAAGGCTGGTTTATTGTGCCTAAAAATACAAGTTCTCCCCTACCAACCGTAGTTGAATATATTGGATATGGTGGTGGACGAGGATTTCCAACTGAATGGCTAGGTTTTCCATCATCAGGTTTTGCTTATATGGTAATGGACACACGCGGACAAGGTAGTAAATGGCGACGTGGTGATACTCCTGATATGCCGAATGGCGCAAATCCCTCAACGCCTGGGTTTATGACACAGGGAATTCTTGACCCAGAAACATATTACTATCGCCGGTTGTATGTGGATGCATCACGGGCAATTGAAACTGTAAAGACACGGGACGAAGTTGATCATTCTCGGATTGCTGTGACTGGTGGTAGCCAAGGTGGTGGACTTGCAATTGCGGCGGCCGGACTAGTGCCGGAAGTTGCTGTATGTATGCCGGATGTACCATTTCTTCAAAATTTTCGGCGTGCTGTAGAAATTACACCTGACCCACCATATACTGAAATTGCAACTTATCTTTCTATCCATCGCGAAAAAATCGAGACTATTTTTGCGACGCTTAATTACTTTGACGGTATACATTTTGCCGCACGGATGAAAGCTCGTGCTTATTACTCAGTTGGGCTCATGGATACGATTTGCCCGGCTTCAACAGTCTATGCCTCTTATAATCATGTTACAACCGAAAAAGATATTAAAATCTATCACTTTAATAATCATGAAGGTGGCGGCGCGGATCATTTAATTGAGAAAATTAGGTTTCTACGCAATATGTGGATGTCATAATGCCAAAAACACAAATAACAATGCTGGGAACAGGTACGCCCAATGGTGTGCCTGAACGTGTGAGCTCTGGTGTGGCTGTTGCCGTTGGAGAGCAACCTTACTTGATTGATTGTGGGCATGGTATCGTTCAACGTGTGGTGCAAGCGCATGCGGAAGAAAAAATCTCGTGGGATACAACGGCTTTGAATCGGCTGTTTGTTACACACCTGCACGCTGACCATATTGTTGGACTACCAGATTTGATGTTTACACCGTGGATTCATGGACGCGAGGATGTGATTCATGCTGTTGGACCTGCGGAACTGCAAAAAACAGTTGATCATTTGTATATTGCGTTCGAAGAAAATATTCGTGAGCATACACATGCCCATCCATCAACTCCTAATGGCTATAAAGTCGATGTGTCGCCAATTACAGATGCGCTATGCTATGCTGATGATAACGTAAAAGTTCATGCTTTACGCGCAAATCATGGCGACTTAACTGCATATAGCTATAAATTTGTGACCGATGATAAGACGATTGTGGTTTCTGGAGATACAAAGCCTGTGCCACAATTTGCTGAATGGGCTTATGGATGCGATATATTAATCCATGAGGTCTACTCATCCGAAATGTTCAAAGCGCGCCCTGCTGATTGGCAAGCATATCATTCGCGCGTTCATACATCTACTGATGAACTTGCAGCATTAGCCAATCAGATTCAACCTGATGTTTTGGTACTCTATCACCAGTTATTTTGGGGATATACACCTGAACAATTAGTTGCTGAAATAACCGCTACATACACTGGTACTGTTGTGAGTGCCAACGACTTAGACCAATTTTAGACTCCAATAGAAAGTGCATATAATGGTTCAACAAGCCCAATATCATCCCTTAGATTTTGACTATTTATCTGCTGATGAACAAGAAAATGCTTCCGTAGACTTTATGAATAAGATGTTGAAGCGCAGGACTGTACGCGACTTTTCATCAGATCCCGTGCCAATAGAACTTGTGGAAAACGCAATTCGTGTAGCAGGATCTGCACCTTCGGGTGCCAATCAACAGCCGTGGACATTTGTTGTAATTAGTGATCCTAATCTCAAGCGAAAAATACGCGAGGCTGCCGAAGCTGAAGAAAAAGAAAGTTATGAACGTCGAATGAGTCAACAATGGCTCGACGCGTTATCGCATTTAGGCACTGATTGGCAGAAACCACATATTGAAGAAGCTCCGCATATTATTGTTGTGTTTCGTAAGCCATATGAATTGGAAATTGATCCCGAATCAGGCGAAGGGATCAAAGTGAAACACTATTATAGTGAAGAATCAGTTGGAATTGCCGTCGGATTTTTGTTAGCTGCCTTACATTTATCTGGTTTAGCCACTCTAACACACACACCAAGCCCGATGAAATTCTTAACAGAAATTCTTGGCAGACCCTCTCACGAGCGACCATTTGTACTGATTCCAGTTGGTTATCCAGCAGAATCAGCGCAAGTTCCAGTGATTACAAAAAAATCACTTGATGAGATTATGATTCATTTCTAAATAGTGTAATTTTCTAATTGAGTATTTAACGAATTGAGGCATATTTTTGCCTCTTTTTTATTAGTTTTGTCGGTCGTCCATCGTACTAATGTCTACAATATGGTTGAAGGGATCAAATTAATGAGGTGATAAAATGATAAAGTACGTAAAAAGATTACTTGCTCTAATTGTTGTATTGATATTCACACTTCCAACCGTTGCCCAAACTACTGAAGTGACAATGCGTGATTATATGGTTCCGCATGCGAATATAGCAATTCCGCATCCAACGGATTGGATTGGATACGATTTAACATCCGATTTTTCGCGCAAATTAGTTGAAATTTATGCACTACCGTTTGACCGGGAAAGTGGTCAGCAACCCCGTGATGTTGTTATTCGTTTTGAAGTTGTGGATAAATTGGATGACGAAACATTAGAAGATGCCCTCCTGCGATATGTTGATTCTGATGAACCGCTAGACCCAATTGTGGTTGAACATGATCGAATTTCAATGTTGCGTGTTGATTCTGTCATGGTTGGTAATGTTGCTCTAGCTCAAATCATAATCGATGGTGACGAAGACTCATGGTTGTATCTAAGCATCATGAATGCTGATATACCGATTGTGACAGATATAGTCGCTAATATCTCTTACCTAGTTGTTCCCAGTCAGCCTACAGAGGCTGTGGTTGAAGACAATGTTGATGAAACCGACGAGACTGTGGCATCGGATTTAGGAGACGAATTACCGAGTTCAATCGTATTAGAAGACGCAAGTATTGAGATATTTTTCCCTGAAGCATGGATCATAGATTCAACCCCATATCAGCACAATCTTTATGAATCGGATTTTGATCGGACAAGTGGTCAACAACCGCGTAGTATGGTTATAGAGATTCAATGGTTTCAAAAGATTCCCGGTGAAACTCTAGACCAAGCGTACGGGTTTTTATCAGGTGATGCGACGCTTGAACCTAGACCTGTCGAGGATGCACAATTTGATATGTTACGCGCAGACACAACAATGGTAGGAAATGTAACGTTAGAAGTTGTTGTGGTGGATGCGGCAGATTATTTTGTTTTGTTGAAGGTTATGAAGCCGAATGACCTTATTCTGGATGCGATGCTTGCCCAAATAGCGTTGGCTGGTGCGGGAGATATAGAATGCAGTGTATGGATTGAATTGATTGACTTTAACGGTGAAGTTGTTGTTTCGATGCAAGCTCGGAATGGCGTAGAGATAGATCCTCTTATTTTAGATATGACAACGGTGACTGTTGAACAAAGTAATGAATCTACAACATATGGTAATGCTACTGTGCAAATCATGAGTGACGGTTGTGGCGATGTTAGGTCTGGATCTGGATTGTATGATGTCGTTATTACCGAGGTTGGTGCTAAAAAAATCAATGTAATAAAGGCAGTACGTGGATTGACAGGAATGGGTCTTGCTGACGGAAAAGCACTTGTAGAGTCTGCACCAAACGCGATTGTTCTTAATGGTGTATCGTCAGAAGTGGCAGAGGCTGCAAAGATACAACTAGAAACCGAAGGCGCGACTGTTACTTTGGTTGAACTTCCATAGACTCAAATACAACTTAAAATGTCTAAAAAGTCAGGGTTTACTCTGGCTTTTTTGTTTGCTTGAATGGTAAATCAGTAGTATAGTACGGTAGTGTTTGGGCAACAAAACGACACAAATTACCGTTCTGACTATATTTATGAGGTAGATTTATGGCTGTAGTGCGGTTAAGGATTCATGAGCTACTTGAAGAACGTTATGCTGATGAACGCCCTACAATGGAAGAAATGGCTCGTTCACTAAATATGACGCCAAAGACAGTATCAAACTGGATACGGAATCGTGTGGATAAACCTGAATTACAAAGTATCGCAAAGTGGTCGGATTATTTTGGGGTGCATCCCGGCGAATTATTCCACTATGAACCGAGCGAAAATGGCTCACCTCAATAAAGGAGCAAGACATGAAAATTATTACTCTATTGAATGAAAAAGGTGGTGTTGGCAAGACGACTGTTGCATTTCATATTGCTGCGGGTTTGGCAGTTGCAGGCTATCGCGTATTGGCTGTTGATGCTGATGCACAGGGGTCGTTAACCGATACAATGGGCTTTGAACCATCTGCTGGACTCTATGACTTGATTGTGCGTAACCGTCCATTTAAGGATGTACTACAATTTGTGAATCCAGAAATCTATGAACTCGCAAGCCGAAAAGTTACTGGACAGCTATTTTTGCTTGCGTCAAATGCAGAAACACAGAGCATTGCGACCAACTCAAAAGATGCACTTGCATTTGTACGTCGCTTTGCAGAATTGGAAGATGCTGTTGACTATATCATAATTGACACATCACCTACGCCGTCATTACTTCATGGTGCAATTTATCTGTCTACAGATGCGATTCTATACCCAACAAAATGTGAATATTTAAGCTTCCGTGGTTTACAAAATAGCTTCAAACACCGTGAAGATAACGAGCAATATCGTACCCAATTCAATTTTGGATCGATCACAAATCTGGGTATTGTGCCAAATATGTATCGCCATAAAACACTTGAGCATCGTGAAAATCTTGAAGAGTTGGTTGATGTATATGGTGATTTAGTATGGAAACCAATCCCACAATCGACGATTTGGACAGAAAGTACCCGTGTGCATCGAACGGTGTGGAACTATGCGCCAAATACGTCTGCAGCGGCACAGGGTTGGAACTTATTGAAGACATTTTTGGAGACAGTAAAGTATGTCAAACCAACGAAACCGTGACCGAAAAAAGAGTGCCTTGGGTCGAAATCTAAATGAATTACCCAGCGTACCATATGAAGAAGTAGCAGATGCAACCTATGGTGGGAATCACGAAGCTGTCAATCAATGGTTTGGTGATATAGATCCATCAACGTTATCTGGTATTCAAGTGGCTAACGATGGCGCGATTAATGCGTATAATTTCCGTATGACAAGTGTTGGGATTGACCCTGAAGTTCGATCACTTAATAAGGATAAGTGGCTGGAATTAGGAGATTTGTTGTTCCGCTTTCACCAGTCGATTCAGTGGTTAATTGGTGATTGGTTGATCTATGGTGATGAGCAAAAATGGGGTGAAACTGATAAATTAGCTAAGAAATTGGGATATGAAGCAACGACATTATATGAGTATAAATCTGTCGCCAAGAGCATTCCATTTGAGTTGCGGACGGATCGTTTGTCGTTTGGGCATCACAAATTAGTTGCTAGCAAAGATTCTGAAGAACAGAAATATTGGTTAGAACGGGCTGCTTTTGGTGATGTCGATGAAGCGACAAATGTGTCAAAACCTTGGTCGATTAGTCGCCTACGTAATGAGATGAAAGGCGATGTTAGTGATGAAACTTCAAATCCATTTGATCGTAGCGTTCAACGAATCGAGCGTGAAGTGACCAAACGGAAATGGAATAAATTGCCTGCGGATGAGCGCCTTAAACGTTATGAACACCTCAAAAATATTCTAGCGCGGATGGAACAATGGGGCTTCGATTAACTATATTGGCACAGATAAGTCATCAAATTATATTCAAATACCCGGCAACTGTCGGGTTTTTTATTGCTTAATTCTAGGTACGTACCTAGATTTGTATCCAAATTCTTCATCGATTGCAGTCGGATATTTGACAATAAAACGACTGAATGTAGTCAAAGTTTTTGACTGTTTTGATAATCATTCATACAATGATTTTGCGAATAAACATACTTTTTCAGGGAATTATTGTATAAATATTAGTGTTATTTTCATACTTTCTTTCATAAATTTCATCCAAATTCACATACTTCTTTTTACACCAAAGCACAATATCAAACTGTAATTCTAGGTACGTACCTAGAAATTGAGGCTACTTTTATGCCAATCATCGGCATGATTTTTGATGGAATAATTAGCCCATTTCATCAAAAAGTTGGCTAATTTTTGGCTTTCATTACTTTAAATTGATTCCAATAATTGCGCCTTTCTACTAAAGAGTTTCAAAATTTTGTGGTGGGTTCTCGTGGATTTATAGTTCGAAGTTATGATCTTTTGAGGTATAGAAAACTGAATTGAATAAATTAAATCTAGGTACGTACCTAGATTTTTAGACTGATTTTTTGTACGTCGATTATCCAATTTTTATGAAAAGGTGTATTGAGTTTGATGAAAAAAACGCTGAATTTAGCCATTGAACGACTCTAAAGTAAGATGGATTTTGCACGTAATTTTTCAAATTAACTGGAGATTTTGCTCTTAGATCGATGCAATCGATGTCAAATTTGGGATCTGTTTTTTGATTTTCGACTTCAAAATGGTTGTGATTTTTGCGTCAAATTCTAGGTATGTACCTAGAATTGAATGTCAGTATTTGGATTTTCTATTGGCTGATTTGGGGTCAAAATTTTCATTTTGTTGATCAAAAATTGCTTGATCAAAAGTCAAAATTATATGATTCGACTGAGTATTTTGATTTCATTTTGAGATGATTTTCTGCTAAATTTTTGATTGAATATTTAAAAATATCATCAAAAAAATACAGATTTTTTCGATGTTTTTCAACTTCTATTTGCTCTAAATTTAATTTGCTGTTCTGTAAAAATTGCTCATTTTATGATCAAAATTATCGTCAATTTAGATTAAAATATATCCAGATTTGGTGTCGAACTGAATAAAAAATTGGCCAGTTAATTTAATAATTTTATGATGAAATTGACCGGAAATAATGCCAAAAATTTTCACGGTACATGATCTAAATTTGATGGATTTTTTGTTTCAAATTCACTTGATTGAAAATATTTGTTTGTAAATTTCTACCACAAAAATCCAAACTTATTTATCGCGATAAGTTGAATGTGATTTTTGTTTCAAATTCGATTTGGGATATATCTCACCTGCCCCGACCTGCCCCACTGCTTTAATAAGCTTCTATATCAAAAGTAAAAAACTAGTAAAAACGGGGTGTCCAGTTCACTGTATATCTGGATTAGTCATTTTGATCACACATGATAGAAATTTTAATTTGCAACACTTATAAATTTTTACTCGAGAGACTTGGGAAAAAAATAACTCATGATAAATTCTCAAGCGAAAAATCGCATCAATTTGAATAGATAGGGTAGGTGGGAAAAATCTGAGTGCATATTTGTATCGAAATACAGTCAAATTTTGATTTTTCTGTCAAAATCATGTAGCAGGTCATTGCGCATTATTTCGTGTAAATTTGACGTATTTTAATGACTTTGAAAAATTTGACTAGTTGAGTAAAAAAGTTAATTGGAGAAATGCTCTAATTATATTAATGCGCCAGTAACGTCAAGAGAAGAAAATACTGCCCCAAATTTGCATGTATCTGCTAATCGTGTTCAATGCGTCGATTAGATCAGAAAGGCGCAAATTTGAGGGCGTTTTAGGCGTTTTTGAGTTGACTAGAACCGTATGCCGTAAGCAGGAATGGCTGCTCCATGAATAATGCTGGCATCATCAGATGATAAAAAGGCGATGACTTTACCCAGTTGTTGTGGTGTAACACCAGCTGCTGGATCATCCGATAGTCTTTCTGCAGGAACAATGCTTGATGGCAAAATTGCATTGATGTTAATTCCTTTTGCTTTGTACTCATTTGACATACTTTCAGTTAACCGCAAAACGGCAGCTTTTGATGCGGCGTATGCTGCATCATTACCACTTGCTTTGACCCCAGGCTTTGCTCCAACATTGACAATTTTTCCACGACCATTTTCTAGCATACTTGAAACAACAGCGCGGCTCATCAAAAATGTGATGCGCGAATTGAGTAACATCATTTTGTCCCAAGTTTCAATGCTTGTTTCATGAACTGGGTTTCCAGCTTCCCAACCACCAACAATATTGATCAGAATATCAACCCGTCCAAATTTGTCGATTGCACTGTTCACAAAATTGTCTACAGTATCTGGATTTGTCAGATCTTTAGCTTGCACACACAGATGATTGTCGTCATTTTCTAAATCTGGATAGCGGTCAAATAATTTATGATCGCTACAGGTTAAAACAAGATGCGCTCCAGCATCACGAAAAAATGGTACGACACCAGATGCTAAAAATCCTGATGCGCCAGTTATCAGTACAACTTTGTCTTTAAATTCAGTCATGAATGTTCCTTTTTGAAATTGATTAGCTGTTCACTGTTTATTTGAGTTGAATGTCATCAGATGATCTTACGTATTAGATTACATACAGAAAATAAATGACAAATAAGTTGATTATTTGAATTTTGATGATGGCGTATTTTATATTTGTGAAATTTATCACAAAAATTGTTGTTGCTGTGGTCGCTTATTTCAATAACAGATTCTATGATCGATTCTTGCTTGGAGTTTTAATTGTTTTCGTAATATTAGAGTCTGATTCACTCAGATTTTTCAAAAATAGAAAAGAGTAATTTTACATTTATTAGCATCGAAAGTTCTAAAATGTAAATGGAATCATTGAGGTTTATTATATAGATGGTTATCAATATTTGATGTTAGTGAATTGTCAACGGACAAGTCAGAGACTCTATGCTAGACTGTAATGGCGTGTAAGGTTAATCAAATGATAAGTTTGTCTTGCCTATAACGGAAAATTCGCAAGAATTGATGATTTGAATTAAACTAATACCATAAAACTAGGGTTCAACATTAGGATGTGTGGAATGATGCAATATCGGGTTGTGTGGTTATTTATTTTCTTGATATTGAACATAATGCCAACAATTGCACAAGATAATTTGAGTGTCGAAGTCATTGGAGTACCTGTCTACAATCAAGATAACAGTACAGTGTCTGTTGATGTTGTTGTGATGGGTGAGCGAAGTCTTGAATTGACAAATTTAACGCCAGTCAATTTTGAAATAGGCGAACCTCTAAGTAACCTCTCTGTCACACCGCAACGTCGGTTGCCCATTGCATTAGCTGTTATCGTAGATATGAGTTTTGGCTCAGATGCCGATTTAATCCGTGATACGTTACGCTCATTTTTTATCAATTACTATCAAGCGGACGATGAAGTCACACTTTATATTTTAGATGGTGCATCAAATATCCCACGTATAGTTGAAATTGATTCTTTAGAGACTGCCACCGGTGTTATTGATGGGTTACAACAGCAAGAGCCCTTTTACTTCATTACAGATGCAGTGGATCGTGCGTTAAACGATCTCATTGTCAAAGGTAATTCACCTGTTCGTCCACGTATGGCATTACATGTAGGATCGTTAATTGCTCGCCCTTCTGAGACTTCTGCATCAGTTGCTTTTGCCCGCGAAAATATACCTTACTTCGTGGTACAAACGCATCGCTTACGTGACCAGCAAGCGCCTTTATTCCGAGAATTGGCGAATAACGGTGCGGGTATTTTCTCGAATAACAAGAATGGGACGTTTGTTCTTGCAGAAGCAGATTTTCAGGCAGTGAACACATTGAAACTGTTGTTTGATACGATCGATAATACGCGTCTTGTTTATCAACTAAGCTACACATCCCGCAATCAAAGCCTATCGGAAATCCGGGAAGTTCCATTGACCGTCCGATTGAACAGCCAATTTACAGCAACAACCGATTTTTCATATAGTCGGAGTTTTAACCCACCGCAGATTGAATTTGCAAATCCTGCTGACTTGATTGTAAATCGTGTGCCGTTCCGTGATGAAAACGCTCAGATTACTTACAGTCGAAATACACAAAGTGTCACGATCAATCCAATTTATCCTGATGGTGTCAATCGAAATATTGATTCGATGCGTTTGGAAGTGTTTGAAGTTGGGACACAAAATATTTTGCAATCGACACTCACATCGAACCTAACGCCAAATATTGACGGACAATATGTTCTCACATGGAGTCTCGATGATTTTAGTGTGCCCGATACCGTGACTGAGGTGCAGGTGCGGGTAACAGCTTTTGATGTACTTGGATTAACCGCTATCACAGAACGTCCAGCGACTGTAAGTGTAGCAAGTGCGCCTCCTCTACCGACACCAACGCCGACAGCAGTGCCGACAGAAGCTCCAACAGAAGTTGTTGAAGCAGACGCTACACCGATTCTGGCACCACCATCTTCAGCACAAGCTGGTGTAGGGACTTCAACTGGCGTAGCATCTGCAGCGGCAAATGATTCTGCCACGCTGTTTATTTTTGCGATTATTGTGTTGCTAATTATCATCATTATTTTACTTGTGCGTGTTTGGCGATTCTCGCGTGATGGTCGAACACTAGGGGCTGGTGGTCCAGTTGATCGCGAGGATATTGTCCCGAATAATTTGGATGATATGCCGACACCATCTCCTGAAGAACTCGACATGATGGATGAAGATGTAGCCATTGCACAGTTAATTGTGACCAAAGGTTTTGATACCTCAATTTTTGCTGAACGTGTTATTAAAATCACGACACCTGAATTTTTGATCGGACGCGCAGAAGATGATGAAACTGATCTCGTCGTGAATGTGCCATATGTCAGTCCACATCATTGTGTGATTCTCGTCGAAGAGGGTAACCAATTCATGGTACGCGATCTGGGTAGTAAAAATGGTACGTTCGTAAATGATGAACGTGTGAAAGATGATGACTCGATGCCTGCACCACTCGGCTCAGAGATTAGCATCACCAAGAGTATTACTATGGAAATTTGGGATGCGAATATTCAACTTGATATGACGCGTTTTGACCGAGATGGTGACGGCGATGACGATGCAATGGATGAAGTAGAAGAAGCTGAATTCCAGCCATTACCGGGTCTTAAATATGTCGATGACGACGGTGATCCAATTGATCCCAATTACGAACCGATCTAGAAAATTTAAAATGGGGATAGTGACTATGTCTATCCCCGTCCCCCTGATTTAATTTATAAACCAGATAGAAAACGAAAATCCTGTGACAGATAATAACCTCAAACGAATTGATGAAAATAAACGCTTTTCAGAGTCTTTGATATGGAAGCTTCAACTTGATTACTATAATAAGGTCGGCGTGAATGCATGGCGTAAGCGCGTTGTTCCCCATGTAATTACGAGCAATACATTCATTGCCGAACAATATGTACGCCTTGTTTATGCCTTTTTGCGCGATTGGGCAGATGAGATAGACGAAAATCACCCTGTCTATTTAATTGAGTTAGGCACAGGTGCTGGACGCTTTTCGTATCATTTTTTGCATCGCTGGCTTAAACGCACTGAGGAATTTGGCGACCTTGATATTGACTTCAAGTTTATTTTGACAGATTTTACAGATAGCAATCTCAAATTTTGGAATACCCATCCATTGATGAAAGAGATGGTGCAACGGGGTGTTGCTGATTTTGCCCTATTTGATGCGATTAATGGCACATCCATGACGCTTGAACACAGTGGTGAAGTATTAGAGCGTGAGACCATTGTGAATCCGATTATTGTCGTTGCAAATTATTTGTTTGATAGTATTCCGGTTGATGTATTCTACGTAGAAAACAACACACTGTCTGAAAGTTTGGTCTCTCTTGATACACATCTACCCGAAAACCACCCCATTATCAGCGAATTGCTGGAGTCACTACAATTGGATTATAGCAATCAACCGATGAAGGCTGATTACTATGATAATCCGGTTTACAACAGTATTTTGCAAGATTATCGCCAGCATTTTGATAAAACTTACTTTCGTTTTCCGATTACGGGCTTAGATTGTTGCGCCAATTTACAGAAAATGAGTAATAATCGCATGATGTTGATTGCGGCCGATAAAGGGTTTACTTCCTTAGAAGCGATGGACTTACGCGAACCGCCCGAAATTTCGGTGCAGGGTAGTATGTCGATGATGGTGAATTTTGATGCATTGGCACGCTATTTTGAAAAAGAGGATGGTCAGTGGTTAAAAACACCCTTCCAACCGACAGATCTCGCTGTACAAGTCGGCTTATTTGGCGAACCGGACAGTGAATACAATGAGACTGCGATGACATTTGCCGATTCGGTCGCACATTATGGTGCTGATGAATATCATAGTATGAAAGTCGCCCTCCATGATCACTATAGCGAAATGACACTCCAACAGATGATCTCTGTGATTCGCATGGGACATTGGGATTCTGTGTTATTTGAAGAATGCTTCCCGCATTTACTAGACAAAGTACAGACGACTACGGATGAAGTTCGGATGGATGTACGTCTCGCGATGCAAAAGATTTGGGAGCACTATTATTTCATTGGTGAAGATCGTGATATTCCATTTATGATCGGTGCGATACTTCATAATATTGGTGCATTTCGTGATGCGATAATTTTATTCAATTACTCGTTACAGATGCACGGGATGGATCCGGGTACACTCTATAATATGGGGATGTCTTATTTATACCTCGGGGATACCAATAAAGCGCTCGAATTAATTTCGCAAGCGGCGGATTCTGGCAAATTCCCGAAAGCGATTGAAACCCGTGATATGATATTGGCGAAGATCGACGAGACGAAGTAAGTATCCATGAGTGCAGAGAGCATTGCCCGTTCACGTGCACAAATTTATAGTCTCCTAAGTGATGTGTTGTTGCATGGTATGACGGCAGCACATCTGCAGTCAATTAAGACGACTCCCAATTTACCCTCGACTGCGCCAACATCGATTGATGATTGGAAGGCGTTGCATTATGCCTTGTTCGGACTCAATATTTATCCCTACGAAACTGAATTTTTGAGTGAAACCGGATTCTTCGGCGGAAAAGTCACCGACGATATTGCGAAGCTCTATTATGAAGCAGCGTATGTCGCGTATGCGGATGAACCACTCGATCACCTCGGTAGTCTGCTTGGGTTCCTCGCGATGACCTGTCAAGAAGAAGCCGAAGCCCACAAAGATGGTATCATTCAAGCAGTATATCATATGCGCTTACTACAACGGCGATGTTTGAATGAACATATTTTGTGCTGGTTGCCTGCATTTACACTGGCTGTTCATGCACAAGAGGAAGAGACCTTTGGCGTAATTGCCGACATGTTGCTTGATCTGGCAATTGTCCATCATCAAGACCTCAGTGAAGACAATAACCGACCGACGCGTGTATTCAACCTACCTACCCCACCGAACATTCTTGATGCCAAAAATACAGGATTTCCAGAAATTGTCGCGTATATGCTGACACCAGTTTATAGCGGGTTGTATTTTACTCGGGATGACATCGTGCGCTTGAGCCAACAATTGGAAATACCTCATGCGCATGGTAAACGTCGGCGTATGTTCATCAAATTGATGGACACCGCGATTGAGCATAATAAGTTGGGTGACTTGCTCGCACTATTGCAAGATAAGGGTATTGTTTGGCATCAATTCTATAAAAATCGCGTGCCAATACCTCGTTTTACCGATGCATGGGTCAAACAGATTGAGAACACACTCGACTTCTTGCAGACGATTCGCGATGCGATGTAATTCTACTCAACATCTTCGAAATAAAATCTACTAGGTGATCCACATATCAATAGCTTTTAGTTGTGCTTTTTTACATCGTGTACATGTTGAATACCCACTCATCATATGACTTGCGAGATTGATTGTATTACGATTATTGCAGCTTTTGCATGAAACGCCTGTAAACGACATAAAATTGTCAATTTCTGTTTGACGTATTTCTAGGTCTGATTTCAAATATTCAATAATGCCATTCGGCAAAGTGTGATATTTAGGTAAAACAAGATGTTGATCACGATTATCATTGGATTTCCAAAATATGCTTGGGTTCATGATTATTCCGATTGTGTCAGCAACTTGTTGAGTTGCTTTGATGTGTTTGCTGTATTGACTGGCCTCAATCTGATACATCAGCCCGCAAGTGGTACATGCATCCAGATTTAGTGATGTATTTTCGCGTCCAATTTCTACACCTATATCGAACCAGATATCGCAATTGGGGCACGCATATGTAAAAACTGCCATACAAGTTCCTTGAATAAGTTCACTTTTTCAGTATACTTCATTCGATTGTGAAAAAATGTACAATTGGGAGGCTAGATGCCAAAATCACACAAACTGTTCTCGGATTTTCCCTTAAATAAGTCAATTATGCTGTCAACGGGCGAGGTACAAACGCCGTATCATATATATGAAGGTTATGGATTATTCATTGCGGGCACTGCTCCGGTTGATAAAGTTAACGCGATTATGACGAATGAATCACTGGAGCCTGTGATCAATGAAAATGGAGAAGCATTGCTTGCACTGTGGCTGATGGATTTCACAGAAGCCCATATTGCGCCACACACTGAATTGCAGTGTTCAGTTTTTGTACAGCCAAGGTCAATTTCACCCTACCCTGCTCATCCCTTCGCACCACTAAAATTTATGGTCGAAGCTGAAGAACCTGCAATTTTGTGCGCCGACATTTGGAACAATACTGAAGAATGTGTTGCTTATAATGCCGAACATTTATCATTGGGTGCAAAGCTTTGCACGTCAGCGTTTAATCGAACCACAAACAATGTAGAAGTCAAATTTATTGAAGGCGATAATTTGCTTCTCAATGCCAAAATCAATTTGCCGTCGCGCACCGGATTTGGTGATGGTATGGCACTATTACGTCTATTCGGGTTGCGTAAGACGATTCAAGTTGCACAATCACCGTATACCCAATTGGATGTCATCAATCGTGTGAGTGAGCAACAACCGCAAAATGTACCTGCGCGCTCCTATACTGATGTCGCCACAAATGTCGTCAAAAAATTTGACCCGACAACGGATGAATTGATACTTGGAAATATTGACTTTGGGCAGATTGGCTTCCAACCAACAATGGTGCAATTTGTGGATGGACTGAATTTCGTCTACCTCGACCCTGACTTGTTACGGGCTATTTAGGTGATTGATATCCATTTAAATCCCGCATCGTCTGAAGTGACACGACCTAAACCTGGAAACTTAAAATGACAGGCATAGAGCAATGTGTTTTCATCACTGGCTAATTTAAGTATTTTTGTGGTTGATTGTCGCGCGTCATCTTGATCTGTACTCCACTTTGGTATCCAATCGGGATGATCGACATGAATTTCGTTAACGAGTGTGTCTGATGAAATGAGAAGGGTTTCACCATTAGATTCAAGTTGTATTGAAATATGATGGTTAGTGTGCCCATAAGTTGGGAGAATCTTGATTCCCGATAGAATCTCAGCGGGTGGCTCGAAGAAATTGGTTTGTGGTTTGATCGCTAAAATAGCGTTGTGTGTGTCTAGTGTATATTTATCATTTCTAGCCGATGGATCATCTTCAAAAAGATCAACTGCCCAATGTTGATATGCACTTTTGTTCATCCAATAGATGGCATTGGGGAATGCAGGCAATCCCTTTTCATCTAATAATCCACCTGTGTGGTCAAAATGCACATGCGTGATAATGATATCAGTAATTGATTGTGGCGAAATATTGGCTCTCATCATATTTTCTTGTAGTTGGCCTAGACCGTTTTCCTCACTATTAAACCCTGCACCCGTGTCGATGAGGATTCGTCGCATACCGTGTTCAAGCAACAAGACATGTACCGGAATATCGATACCATCGATGGCTATATTGTGTTTGTCTAATTCTCGCTTGAGCACTTCTTTATCTGCACCTGCAAAGACAACTGATGTTGGTGCTAATCGTACACTCCCCTCCCAAAAGATATAACCTGTGTATTCACCAAATGTGAATTTGTGGACTGTATCTGACATGGTATTTCCTCCCGATTTATCATCAGTTTACTGTTATATAGAGAAATATGATATTTGTCTGTGAGAAAATGTGACACATCACTAACAGCAGATATGAAGTATGAAGCACACTAAGGACATGATAACCGATATAACCTTAGGATATGATAGCGATGTATGACATCCTACCTCCAAATGAATTGCTCGCTGTGTTACTCCAATTACGTATGGATATTTTGGGAAGCTCGACAACCAAGATTATCCGTTGGACCGACGATGTGCAATCGGCGCGCCAGCAGGTGACAACTAGCCTTCAAAATTTGGCGTATTATTTAGCATTGCGTCAACATGACCTCCGACAAATCCAGAATTCATTGCGGGTCTACGGGTTATCATCACTTGGGCGAAGCGAAGCACAAGTCCTTGCCAACCTCGATGCAGTGATCGTTACGCTAGCAACTGTGATTGATAGCCCATCCGACCAAATTCCGGCACGCCCGTCTCCGGATGATTTTATGAGTGGTGCAACGCAACTCAACGACGAGACAATAAGTGTTCTCGGCGAGCAACCTCAAAATCGCACCGGTTATATCATGGTGACACTCCGCACAGAACAAGGGCAGGATGTTGAGTTTGTGTGTGAGATGTTGAATAAGGGGATGAATATTGCGCGTATCAATTGTGCTCATGATGAGCCGATGATCTGGAAGAAAATGATTGATACCGTACATGAAGCATCGCAGATGACCGGCCATCCGTGCAAAGTAGCAATGGATTTAGGTGGACCAAAAGTACGGACAGCAAATATCAAATATAATGGTCAATCTCGGATTTATCGAAATGATATCATTTGCCTGACGCGTAAGAACCCGAAGAAATATGCTAAAAAATATGTTGCGCTCAATTGCACCTTACCCAATGTGATTGAATGGGTTGACGTTGGACATGATGTTTGGTTTGATGATGGCAAAATTGGTGCAGTTGTCGAGACAAAGTCTGAAGATAGCTTAATGCTACGGGTCACTCATGCAGCATATAAGGGGGATAAGCTCAAGGTCGATAAAGGTATTAATTTTCCTAATACAATGCTCGACCTAAGTCCATTGACCGATAAAGATTATCAAGATCTGGATTTTGTGGTGCAGAATGCGGACATCATCAATTACTCGTTTGTCCAGACGGCTAATGACATCTCACAATTACATCAAGCGATTCAAGCTCGTAAACCAAAATCCCAACCAGCGATCATCTGCAAGATTGAAACGGCGCGAGCAATCCATAATTTGCCGGACATCATCGCTAAGACCAGCGCTCACTACCCCATCGGCGTCATGATTGCCCGTGGTGATCTTGCGGTAGAGATTGGCTTTGAACGTATGGCGGAGATGCAAGAAGAAATTCTATGGATTTGCGAGGCGGCACACATTCCGGTGGTGTGGGCGACACAAGTGCTAGAGAATCTCGCCAAGAGAGGTCGACCCTCGCGTGCCGAGATTACCGACGCAGCCATGGCAGAACGTAGCGAGTGTGTCATGCTCAACAAAGGCGATTATATTTTGGACGCGATTGAAATTCTTGATAGTATTCTGTGCCGTATGGCAGACCACCAATCCAAAAAGTCGGCACAACTCCGTCAATTGAAATCTTGGTAACTATATTTAGTTAGAACGCAACTGGACTGTGATAGACGATGGTAACTCATCGGAAAAACCCTCACCAGGCGGATAATACGTGAAGGTTTTTGTCTGATATCCTTCTGCGGAGACTTCGACTTTGAAGGGGGTACAAGCATAACTGAAAGCACTAGCGGTCTTAAAGTTTCCATTGTCGTCAGTGATTGTCTGAAGCTCAAATGCGGGTTTTTCAAATGAACCATCATTCCATGTCCGAATTTTCGCATTAGGGATCGGATTATTGTTGATATCAATAATAGACCCCTCAACATTGAATGTAATGCCTATGCAATCTTGTACACATGCTAGTGATGCAAGAATTAGAACGAAGATAGGAAATAGTGCTTTTACAGTGTTGGGTATGCGACGCATTGGTTGATCCTGTGGAGACTTTATTTGAGTATACTTTACTCTGCTTTTTCCTTATTGAACAATTATCTAGGAAGTAGAGAACAGGTATGCCTATTCTCTACTCTGCTGATAGTGTTATTTCTTTCGAAGGAACAGCGTGATCTCTTTCTTGTTGCTGACCAATTGCCGAATCTGCATGATCTTGTACTGCTTACGTAATAGACGATACGAGTGGTCAAGCACTCGCGCAGTGCGACGCATTCGCAATTTCAGTGTCATTATGACGATGCCATTATTCCGCAGGTACGGCGCATACCTCACCATCAAGCGTGCAGAATCCTGTGCATCCATCTTCATATCGTTGACGATTAAGTCAAAGCGATCATGACAGCGCGTCAGATAATCCTCGGCGGTCATGTGGAAATGTTGCACACAGGGATCGGTTTTGAGAGTAGGGTACATATCATCCGGAGCGATGGCGGTGACACGTAAGCCACGCTTACGTAATACAGTTGTCCATGCCCCCGGTGCTGCGCCCAGATCAAGAGCATGGGCATTGTCTCGTAGATAGATGCTGAAGCTATCTAATGCTTCCATCAGTTTTAATCCAGCACGATTCGGAACAAGTTCTCGAAAGTGCTTTTTGCCGAATGGATGCGGGGACATATTTTGTGATGCTGGCGATACACCCACATAGGCGATATTGTCCACGACGACCATCGACAGGATATTAGGGTTTCGTTGCCGATGATTAGGATGTGGGCATAGTGCTTGCCGAATACTGTGCGCGCTGTGGGTATGAGTACTGACCATGCGGACATCAGCGCGATCAAATCGGGGTAGTGTTTGCCTCACCTGCTGACTAAATTGGGCAAGGTCATGTGCAATATAGATTTGATGTTGGAGTGGATACAGATGGTGAAGATAGATGGCGAGCTTATTACGCCACGGTGAGGTTAATTTTTTGAATGTAGTGGTGTATTCAATGAGGTGATGCTTGTCGGCAAGGGGCTCAATATATTGGACGGTAGGGTGATAGCGACGGATTTCGTTAAGTGCGAAGTCCACAAAGTATTCTGAACAGGTAAGAATTGCAAGTGTCATACTCCTCTCTCGGGGCGACTCGCCCGCAAATTATTTTTACGATACGTCTATTATAGCATCGCTTTCTATCTAACTATAGATAATGACGACCAGATTCTTATTCTTTTGTCCCGACATAAACACTAAGACCGTAGCGAACGTGGATATCGTTACGATTGAGAATATAGAAATCATCAGTATGATCAACAAGTCGCTCAACAGTTTTACGATCATCGGGTTCGAGGATTGGGCCATATTCACCGTGGTCACGCTCCAAAAATCGGTTTAAGTGCCACATGACAAACTCGCTTTGTATCGCATCAAATGGGGATAGGAATTCTGTCACAAAGGTCTTTGCGTGGATGTCTGCAAAATGAGCATCATGTAGGAGTTGTGACCACCCATATGGATAGTGGAATTGATCGCTCTGCGATAAGGTCGCTTTGGTCATCGTATCAAACCAACGGTTTTGCGCGACACGGAGACGATCTTGCAAACCCGGCTCACCCATACCAATATCATGAGGAAGCATCTGGAGCGGTAGACCACCTTCACGGATTGCTAGTCGCCCGCCCGATTTTAGTACGCGTTTTAGTTCGTTGACTGTGCGATGCAAATCAGAAATATGATGTAAGACATAGCTCGTCCATACGAGGTCAAATGTCTCATCAGCAAAAGGCAACGCTCGTATATCACTGTGGTGAAACTGGATGGTATCTACTAACGGCGTTTTTTGCGAGAGGTCGATAGCCGATTTCAACGATTGCGGATTCATATCAACACCAGTAACGTGACATCCTTCGTTTGCAAACCACAACGCTTGCTGACCGCGTCCACAACCTGCATCTAGTACAGTTAAGCTCTGTCCGTTACATAACCATTCAATCATCGGCTGAATGATTCCAGACTCAATTTGATCGTAACCACTGAGATGTGCAAACCATGATGGATGTGCCATGTTATACTTCCCCGTTTGTTTCAGTCAGTATATCAGTTTGAATCAAAATGACTTTCCAACAACTGACGCCAAATTTTATGCTACACTGATTGTGGTAAATTTCACAAATAGGGAGGCATAACATGACAGACGCATTTCTTGGTACTTGGCAACTTGACCCCGAGCAAAATAACTATCAACTCGGTGATCCACCACAATCTGGCTTGTATATCATCGAGACAAAGGGCGACGGTTATCTCGTCACCATGAAGTGGACGAATACGACTGGTGATGACTTCGCGATGGACTATGAAGGCATCCCTGATAGCAAACTGTATCCAACAGATGCACCGCATGTCGATACAATGTCTATGACGCGGGTAGATGAAAAGACACTCGATAGTTCGGCATTTGTCGGGAACACACACATTGCCCATGCTCGACGTGAACTCTCCGATGACAGCAATACAATGACCGTTACGCAATCAGGTAAAACACCCACCGGTGACGACTTTGCCAATGTGTCGGTCTATAAACGAATAGATGATGAATTGTAAATTGACCGCTAATTGAAAAAGGGGCAAATCGAATGCCCCTCATGTCATACTCTAACAAATTATCTGATAGATGCTTAAAGACTAATACTCGTCATCCCATTCATCATCCCAACTTGGGAACGGATCTGCATAATCTGCCCAGACATTAACCCCTTGTTTCATTTCATCATCTGTCAGTAGACATTTGTCAAGTTGTGTGCGTAACGCAGTTTCTTCCATTTCAATCCCGATGAATACTAGCTCTTGTCGCCGATCACCATATTCACCCTGTATCAATTCCTCAATGCTTTCGCGCATATCATCAGGAATTTCTTCATCGGGTGCATCAGCCCACCATGTTCCTGCGGGGTCTATACTAATGAGTTGTCCAGCTTGTGACCACATACCAGCCAGTTCATGACGGGTTGCTAACCAGCAGATGCCCTTGGAACGAATAACATCTTCAAGTAGATCGTCTTCGGTGATTGCTGTATGCAAGCGATCTGGATGGAAAGGGCGTGGTTGGCGATAGACAAAGCTATGAATACCGTATTCTTCTGTTTCTGGGGTATGAACCTCGTCAGATAACCATTCATCAAAGCCTGCCGCAACTTCAAAATCAAAACGTCCGGTGTTCAAGATGTCTGTTGGTGTCACTTTCCCATATTGTGTCTCAATAACTTGAGCACGAGGATTCATCCGACGAAGCAAAGACTTAATTTTAGTGATCTCATCGTCAGTCACCAGATCCGTTTTATTGAGAATCAAAACGTCAGCAAATTCTAACTGATCAACCATGAGATCTACGATGGTACGTTCATCTTCCTCGCTGACTTCAAGTCCACGATCCATCAATGTGTCCAATGTCTCTAATTCAGTCATCAGATTGCGTGCATCAACGACTGTAACCATCGTATCCAGATGGGCGATGTCGCCTAGACTCGTACCATTTTCCATTGGGAAGGTAAAGGTCTCTGCAACCGGAAGTGGCTCAGAGATACCTGTAGACTCGATCAGCAGGTATTCAAAGCGCCCTGCTTGCGCCAGTCGTGTGACTTCTTCAAGCAAGTCCTCACGCAAGGTACAACAAATGCAACCATTGGTCATCTCAACTAATTTTTCTTCTGTACGGCTTAGTTGTGCCTGACCCTCTTTGACCAACTGTGCATCAATATTGATCTCACTCATGTCATTGACGATGACTGCTACACGCATGCCATCCCGGTTATTCAAAACATGATTAAGAAGGGTTGTTTTGCCCGCACCAAGAAAACCCGAAAGTACGGTTACAGGTAGTTTGTTCATGATGTTTGCTCCTATTCGTAATTAGTATACCAGTGATGTGCGATAGTATAGGCGGCTTGGCTGGCTTGGTAAGCAGCACCGAGGGCAGTTGCCCAGCCTTTCACATCACCCACAGCCCATAGTCCATGGACGGCTGTTTGATAATGGGCATCTGTTTTGATGTAGCCCGTGTCGTCTAATTCAAGGTTGAAGGTAGCGATGATCTGCTCAGTAAGGGGTTGTGGTGATTCATCTAGTTGACACCATAAGGTGCCTACAGCGATACGCTCACCTGTATTAAGGGTTACTGCTTCAACTTTACCATTATCGTGATGCACTTCAACGATCTCGCCGATGTGTAACGGAATGTTCGCTGCGTCTAGGGCTGCGCGCTGTTCATCGCTGATCTTCAATTTTGGCGAGATGATAACATGTGCTTTGGTTGTCCAATTCTCATGCATCTTAGGCATATGTTCAAGTCCCATCGGTGATGATGCGACCAAGCCCCATATACGATCCCGATTCTCATACCCATCACAAAATGGACATGCTAGAATCGTATCGCCCCAACAATCCATAAAGCCGGGTATATCCGGGTAAACATCACGATAGCCTAGAGCTAGAATCACATGACGAGCAGTCACAGACGACCCGGCTTCCCCACTGACAAGAAAACCATCGTCATGGGCTTGTACCTCAACCACACGCTCCACTCGGAGTTCCGCACTATTGTATACATGGATTTGTTGCCAGGCCTGTTCTCGAATCTCGGCGGGTAGCAGACCTTCCAAACCCACAAAATTGTGTACACCATGCGATGCTCCATTGCGAGGTGCTTGTGGTGCATCGAAGACGATCACACGTTTACGTGTGCGTGCCAAAACCAATGTTGCTTGCAATCCTGCAGGACCGCCCCCAACAATGGCGATATCAAATTGTTCTTGATCCATTGATACCCTATTCCTATTTGTTTAGTGTAGATGTAATAATGATGTGTCTGTGCTACTCGCGCTCATACCATCGTCGTCCAGCGGCGCGTGCTCCGGCAATGTTCGCGGCAGCAGGTCCCAATTCTAATTCTGCTAGTGATCCGGTTGCATAAAGTCCCTTCGCCCAGCGAAGTTTCTCATCTAGGATCGGATAGCCACAATCTGCTAGGGGGAGATTGTAGCGTTTAATCGTGTCAGCGAGCCATGTGTGTTTCGGTTGAACCGCCTGTAGACCAGTCGCTAGGACAACGTAATCTACTGTCACTATTGATCCATCAACCATTGTTAAACTGACTCGATTATCGTTTGTCATATTTGCGTTGACAACTTCACCTTGATGGAGAAGCATCTCTCCTGCCTCGATGGCTGTATGGATGTCTTTATAGACATCTTGAGCCAGTGTGCCGGGATGGCGTGCTTCACCAAGCATCCACCGTCGCCGTGGATATTGTGCTTCTTCAAATGAATCCATACAGGCAGGACCTAACCAACATGGACTGCTATCAAAGTCCAGCTGACGCAATGGGTGACGTGTAACTAATGTGACAGAATGGCCACTCATAAGTTTGAGTGCAATCTGACCCGCAGAAATCCCGCCGCCAATAACCATAACTTGCGCTTCGTTTGAAACATGTTGCATATCAAATGTCATATCCAAAACATGTTGGATAGGGGCGTTCTGTTTGATCAACGGGTCAGCCCAATCGGGGATGAATGGCTTTTGTCGCCCGGTTGCGAGTAGTACCTTTCGAGTTTTTAATTTTGCGCTGTCGGTATCTACTCGCCAACCATTTCTCACACGATGTAACGCTAATGCTTGTCCATGCGTGTGCAAGTCCTGAAGCTGATAGGTGTCTATAACGTGCTGGCAGTGTTCTTTAAATATTTCAAGAGATGGACGGTAATAAGGGTCAATCCACAAATTGCTATCGTAAGGTTGCTTTTCTTGCCCAAAGCGCTCCAGTGAACGTGAATTGATGTCGATGTGATGGACTCGTGTGGACCGCAGGTAGCGCATTCCAGTATTTTCAGCCCGTTTACTCCATGCTTGGAGCAGACGGGCATGAGGATCAAGAATACGTACAGCAGCTGCGGAAACCCCACACTGATTGATAAGCACATGCGCAAGATGTGTGCCGTGGATACCACCCCCAATAATCAACCAGTCCAACATGATTAAGCGCCTGGTTGCATTTGCCAGACTGGGAATGGGTCACCGAAAATTTCCCAACCTGTCTCACCTAGTGTCAACTCATCATCAGTGAGTAATGCTGCATTGAGTTGTTTGATCGTGTCTTCTTTATCCATTTTGATGCCAATGAATACAAGTTCTTGACGGCGGTCACCATACGGTTCTTCCCAGAATTCTTTTTTGTATTCATCAACTTCAGGCGAGTTTGGATGCATGTCGGTGGGTGTTCCAGCAAGAAATTGTCCAGCTGGGGATACCCGCGCGACGCGTCCAGCAAGTGACCAGTTGATAGCCATATTGTTGCGTGTTGCTAGCCAGAAGAAGCCCTTTGAACGGAGCATATTCTCCATATGGTCACCTTTTAGCACTTCCATTAATCGCTGTGGATGGAAGGGCTTGCGTGCCTTAAACACAAAACTGCTGATGCCATACTCTTCTGTTTCGGGTGTGTGTTCACCTTCAAGTTCTTTCAACCATCCGGGTGAGCGTTGCGCCGCTTCCATATCGAAGAGACCTGTATTCAGGATTTCTTTGATTTCGATGTTGCTTTGTTGTGTACGAATTATCTTTGCATCTGGGTTGAGTTTGTGGATCGCGCCTTCTAATTCATTTAGCTTGTCGTCAGATACGAGGTCGGTCTTATTCAAAAGAATCACATTGGCAAATTCAACTTGATCAATGAGCAAATCGGAGATGGTACGGTGATCCTCCTCACTGATTGCCATGCCCAATTCTTTCAGACGTTCGCCTTCTTTAAAGTCTTCCAACCAGCTATTGGCATCCACAACTGTGACCATTGTATCCAATTCTGAAATGTCCATTAAGCTGAGGTCGCCCTCTGGTGTTGGGAATGAAAAAGTCATTGCTACAGGGAGTGGTTCGGAGATTCCCGTCGACTCAATCAAGAGATAATCAAAGCGGTCTTCACTGGCAAGACGCGCGACTTCTTGTAGCAAGTCTTCGCGTAATGTACAGCAAATACAACCATTGGTCATTTCAACCAATTTTTCTTCGGTGCGGCTCAGATTTGCTTCACCTTCCCGTACAAGTTGTGCGTCGATGTTGACTTCGCTCATGTCATTGACAATGACTGCTACGCGCATGCCTTCACGGTTACTCAGGACATGATTGAGAAGTGTTGTTTTACCAGCGCCTAGAAAGCCGGATAGGACAGTTACGGGTAGTTTATTCATGGTGTTTGCTCCTGTTTATTATGCTTACTTAGACTTACCAGCTTGACTTAGTGACACCGGGGATTTCGCCATCAAGTGCCATTTCCCGAAATGTGATACGGGACAATCCAAAACGACGTATGTAACCTCTTGAGCGTCCAGTTACGCCACAGCGATTACGAAGTCGGGTTGGACTAGAATTTCTCGGTAGCTTTGATAATCCTTCCCAATCTTGTGCTTCACGTAGACGCTTGCGCTCAGCAGCATACTTTTCAACTAGTTTTTGACGTTTCTTTTCTCTAGCAACAGATGATTTCTTTGCCATTTACTAATCCTTAATTGATCGAATGCATCATACTGGTCGATAATTTTAACCACTCTTCAGCCATCTCTGTGGCTGGAACACTATTCTTGTGCCGTCTTTTCTGAGGCCACTTCGTTATGATTTGCTCACGATAATCGGAGTTTACCTGAGTATTCACCCATGCTTCATAAGTACCAATCCAGTGCATGGCTTTTGCTAAGAGGTCGTTGGCATGTGTTAGCTGATCGTTGTCTCTTATTAAACCCATTGATGGTAGATCGCTTTTGCGCCATGCGTCTGGCTCCGCAATGAACTCGGGTGTGTAATATATCTTGAAGCGAGATCGGGCGATAAACAAACTTCCTTGTTGTGGATGCGCCAACCATAATCCCCAGCCCCATAAATTGATGACAGCCTGTTCTTCAAGCTGGAACATATAAGCACTGTGGTAACGCGGGTTTGGTGAAGGGCGTTTGTGTGCACCATAGAGTGACAGCAAATTCCCATCTGCTCGTCTTACATCACAACCCCAACACCACATCTGTTGGTCGATTAGTGTTCTGGCCGTTTGTTGTAACTGTTTTGGTATCTTAAGTTGTTTGTTCAGGCTCTGCATCTACACCTTGTTTATAAATGAGATTGTGTATCAATTAGATTGGAAATGATACAAGGTATCAATTACGGTGTCAAGCGATTATTTGTGAACAAGAAAGTGTGTTGTCGGTTAGTAGGAGAACAAAAAGAGCGCGTATCTCGCGCCCTTACAGTATGTTGTGTTGTTATTTGTAATTAACGTCAGTTTACTTAAATAAAACTGACTTTAGGTTTAAGATATGAATATCAATTGCTGTAGCGTGCTTTTCTAAACATTGGCACAATCGCTGGTGATGAGCCAACTTGCATTGTGCCGAGAGATTCGAAATCATATCTCAAATAGAAAGGGACATTTCTTGGACTGCTTGCCTCTAGGTATGCAGCATCATATCTATTATCAATAACATTGCAGGCATATTCCATGAGCTGTCCTCCGATCCCTAAGGATTGATACGCCGGATCTACCGCTATCATCGATAGATACCAATGAGGGTCAGATGGTTTATATTTCATATTGAGTTCACCTAGTTGCTGCATCTCCGTCGCCTCAGATTCTGAGAAACCAGGATTTAGTGATGTGCCAAGGGCCTCATCATTTGTTTCTACATTTGGCGGAAGCCATAAGGCAACCCCTGACATATCTTCGGTACAAAATGCGCTTTGATGCTCGATAGCTGTATCAGCAACAATTCTGGCATAAGCTGAAATGTTCTGTGTGAAGAGCTTTGAACTAGGCGAAAACCACCTTGCTCCTGGATCTGTGGCAAATGCCAGCATGATGGTACTGATTGCGTCTTTTAGATCGGCTTGCTGCAATAGAACAATATTCTTGGACATCGTTAACTCCTGTATCAATCTACGCTGATTGCTAATTGGTGACATACAATGAGATACATTACATAACCCACGCTTAAACATTATTCGCGTAAATTAGCTATCTGAATCTACATCAGGTAGATCAAATCCATATGCAATCAAATCATTGAATTTGAGTTCAAACTTTCTATCGGGTTCAATATGTGAAGACAGTAGTTTAAGTCGCCGGATTTCCTGTTCAATCTCAAAAATACGTCGAAGTAGTTGATCGATCTCTTCTTTTTCCTCGCTTGAGATGTCGTTCTCACTAAACAGTACATAATCGCTTCGTCCACCATGACCATAGTTAGGTTGAGAGCTACGCACAAGATACGACCGTAGTCGATTACGATCATTGAGCAATTCATCTAGTGTTGCATTGCGTTTCTCTAGACGCGAACTCAGTGCATTTACCCGACTAGTAACTGCCTCTTGAATTTCCTGACCTGTCTTAGTGAATACAATCGTGAGAGCCATTGATTCCTCTATATGAACTATTTGACCTTTATTGAGCTCTTATTAATTATACACATTAATTCGGCAGCTTACCAGACTACCTTTATGAAGTTAGCCCATCCATACCTCAACACTGGCAGATTCTAAGCGGGCGGCGGTTGCTGTGATGGTGACTTTACCCGATTCGCCTGTACCTTTTATGAACAATCCCGCTTGCCCACCAATCAGTGCGAACGGATTCGTACCGATGAGTTCACCGGGACCATCAACTGAGAAGCTGACAATCGGATTGGCATAACGTTGGATATTGTTGTGCTCATCTGTGACTTTGACCCAAACCCATGTCATATCGTTATCGTTACGACTAATCGTATCATGGGCGACGCTTAACTCGAGTTTGCGTGGATGGGCATTAATCGGGAAGTATTGTTCGGCGACTGCTTCACCCTGATATATACCGACGATTTTAAGATCATCAAATGCAGACCCCCACATCATTTCCATCGGCACTGTAAATGGTGGATGGGCTAAATGCGGATAGTTGGTGTCATCGGGTTGGAATTTGCCGTGCAATGCTGTGCCAAGATAGACTTCGATGTCATCGCAATTGCTGAACACTGTAATAGGATTGTTACCCCCTTCGCTTCGGTCGCCCATTGTCCAACCCGTAGCTGCTTGCAAAACAATCTCTTCATCGGGTGATTTTTGTGATTTGTAGAAATACCCTGCCCATTTGTGGTTGCGGAATATATCCATCACGCCGTGATAACAAATGCGGTCACCGCTACCGAACTCTTTATGGGTGTTATAGTCGAAGGCACACCAACCAATTGCACCAGATACGCCACCCATACCCATTTGACGCGATTGAATCTGCGCATGACGGATTGCGTGTTCGACATAGCGCTCTTCGCCATCCCATGTTTTGGTCGGGAACATATGCCCGTTAAATTCTGTGATGAGATGCGGCGTTTGTACGGGTTCTTCGACACTATTCGAGAAGTCATTGAATGTATAGACATCTTCCAAGAATTCACTATGTTGCCAGAACCGCACCCCACCCGTTTGGCGGGTCGGGTCAAGCTCATGGGCGAGGCGATTGGTCTCGGTATAAAACTCGGTGTTGTCGAATGATTCATTGATGCGGACACCCCAAATGATAATACTCGGATGATTCCAGTCTCGCTCAATCATTGCCTTTACATCACGGATGCTGATTGCTTGCCAATCTTTATCGCCGATATGTGGCCAACCGGGGATTTCTTCGAATACAAGCAACCCGATTTCATCGCATCGATCGAGGAAATATGTTGATTGCGGATAATGCGAGGTGCGGACGATATTACAACCAAGCTCATATTTGACGATGTCTGCATCAAGTTCTTGGAGGCGTTGGGGTGCGGCTTGCCCGATATAAGGGAACATCTGATGGCGGTTTAACCCGAATAAATGAAGGAGGTCGCCATTTAAATAGAATCCGTCATCCCTAAATTCTACGGTACGGAAGCCGAAACGTGTATTGAGTACAGTATCTACATCATGATTGTCTTTTATAAGTGTGGCGTAAAACTGAAAAAGTTGCGGGTTTTCCAATGTCCATAGATGTGAATCATCCGAATCCCACTTGTTCCCAAGTAACTTGACTGTGTGTACAAGCAAGGAATCGGCTTCAATAGTAATTTCCTCTATAACCAAATCGGATGGGTTATCTCCACTGTAGTTAGGTGGATAGATTTGACTATCTAGTAAGAGTGTCTGTTCAATATCTGTTGTATTATGAATGTGAACATCAACTTCAACTCGTGGCTTGTCAGTCAGCACATCATAGGTTTTGACAAAAATATTCTTGATGTAGACCGGATTGACATAACGCAGTTTCACATCCCGATAGATACCACCGAATAACATATAATCAATCACATAACCATACGGTGGAATGTCTTTTCGTTCACGACTATCAAGGTGAATTACGAGGGAATTTTCGCCTTCTTCATTGATACAGTCGGTGATGTCAAAACTAAACGGTGTGTATCCGCCTTTGTACTCTTCGAAGGTGTGACCGTTTAATGTAACTGTTGTTGCAATCATCGCCCCATCGAAATCTAGGAAGAGTTTGCGTCCCTTGAGTGGTTTACTTAAAGTAAATTTTTTTCGGTAAGTCGAGATGAATTTGTACTCTTCATCGTCAAAGCTGTGATGCGGTAGTATCTTGTTTGTATGAGGAATTGTGACGGGTTCAAATTCTGAATCGGGTACTGAGTCGTCTACTTGTTCGGGATAAAAAAGCCAACTTCTGTTGAATAGGATGATTTCATCTGGCATGGTGTTCCTTTTTTGTTGTGAGGTAATCTATAAATAGAAAAGGATGGTGAAATACCATCCCTTTATCAGTTGAGTTGTATGTTTTGAAGTTAGCCTTTCAGGCCTGAGGTTGCGACACCTTCGATGAAGTAGCGCTGTGCGAAAATAAACACAATGACAGGTGGTAAGATCGCGATTGCTGCACCCGTAAGGATGATGTTCGGCGAATCTGCAAAACTGTTTGTCAAGCGAATCAACGCTAAGGTGAGAACATGGTTACTCGTGTTACCCTCACCAATGATGAGTAGCGGCCAAAGGAAACTGTTCCACGCATACAAGAAACTGAAGATTGCCAGTGTTGCAATTGCAGGGCGACTCAGTGGAACGAAGATACCCCACAAAATACGCATACGACTCGCGCCATCGAGTAGCGCGGCTTCTTCAATTTCTTTGGGGATTGATATAAAGAACTGTCGCATCAGGAACGTTCCGTAGGCTGTGAATATCCACGGTATAATCAGCGATACGATGCGGTTCTGCCATTCCAGAATTACCATGAGGCGGTACATTGGGATGATCAATACCACAAACGGTACCATGATTGATCCGAGATAGATCAAGAATAGTGTGTCGCGACCTTTGAATGGTACACGGGAAAAAGCATACCCACCAAAAATTGATGTGACTAATTGTCCTGCTACGACAGCAACCGTTACCAGTGTGGTATTAATCAACGCGCGGTCAAGGTCAAGGGCAAGAACGTTTTCATAGTTATCAAACTGGAATTCTACAAATTCGACTTTACTGGCATTACGCTCAAATTCATAGATGACTTGTTCGGGATTATCAGGATTCACGAACTCGTCCATACTACCTCTATAAGCTTCCAACAGGGTGATAGTTTCACCATCAATGGTGACATCGAATTCTTCAAAAGCTTCGGTATCGCCATCCGATGTATCAAATTCCACTTCGTTACCTGTCGCGACGGCCAGTCCTGCTTCGGCTTCCTCACGTGGGATTGCAACAACAATCTCACTACTACGCTTATCGTCAGCGTTGATTAGATCTGGTGAGGTGAAAAAGACGTGTGGGAGTTTCTCGCCGGATAAGACAAACGGCAGAAGTTCGCCATCGACCTCAAACTCATAAAGATCGGTAGGCTCATCGTTAAACTCGGTGGTTTCTGGTGAGAGCGGCAAGACTTGTGGTGGATAGCGGAAAACATCATCTGTTGTTTTCAACGATGTTGAGATCATATAGATGAACGGGAAGATCATCATGAACGCGAATAGGATCAATACAGCATAAATCAGGATTCGCGCAATAATTTGGGTTACGGTTAGTTTTTCAGATGTCATGATTTTATCTCCGCTTAGTTGTCGTATGCCCCACCACGTTGTAGGCGGAACTGAATCAACGTGATTGAGAAGATAATCAGGAATAGAATCCATGCAATGGATGATGCGTAGCCAAATTCAAAGAAGAAGAATCCGCGTCTATATAAATAATACACTGATGTCGTCGCATCAATCGGTATCGGCTGGAGTGGGAATAGGGTATACGGTTCGTTAAAGACCTGCAAGCCCGTCACAATAGTGGTAATCAGAACAAAGAATGTGGTTGGTGCGAGCATCGGCAACGTGACATTGCGGAATTGATTCCAACGATTGGCACCGTCGATCATCGCCGCTTCGTACAATGTATTCGGGATACCTTGCAGACCTGCGAGGAATAGTACAGTGTTGTATCCGACCAAACCCCATGCTGCCAAAAATACCATCGAGAACATGACCACACTCGGGTCTGTCAACCACTCGATTTGTGGATCGACGATGGTAAAACCAAATGTGCCGTTTAGGAATTCAACCACGCTAGTGATGACATAGTTATAAACCCCCGTCTGTGGGTTATATAACCACTGCCAGATGAGTGCCGTTCCTACCACCGCCGCCACTGACGGCAAGAAGTAAATTGCACGGAAGAATTTCATGCCCGGTAATTTGGAGTTAAGAATCAGCGATAAAGCAAGGGCGGGTGCAATCGCTAATGGTAATAAGAGCAAACAGAATACAAGGGTATTCCTCAGACTAATCCAGAAGAGTGTATCCTTCGCACCGATGACCAAGCGACTATCGCCTGTGTTGATGCTCCCGAGTACTGTATAGCCAAAACTCAAGACACTTTGCTCAGGCTCATTGAGATTGTCTTGGTTAACAAACTCAAGTGATAAAATTTCACCGTAATTCTGGAGCCCGATGAAGTTAGGGACTTGCCCAACCGAGCTATCGGTAAAGCTCAGATAAAAAGATAATAATAGTGGACCCGCAAAGAATAGCGAAAAACCAATAATATTGGGCGATAGCATCAACCAGCCCTGCCATGCGGTACGTTCATCAGGTGTTTCGTTGAAGTAGTCACCGCTGATAAGCAGGCGATAGGCTAAGACACCAAATATAATCGCTACGATAGTCGTTATAATCGTTTCGATATTGCCGTATTGGCTGAGGATAAAACTGATTCCTTCGAGGATATTCGACATCAGCAAGAGTGCAATCAAGGTGAGCCCAGCAATACCTAATGCGATACGGTCGAGGATGCCGGCAGCTTGGCTGTCTTCATCAAATAATTTGCCGCCAACCCAATACAGCGCATAAGCAATTGCGAACCCAATTGTGATTTGACCGTTCGCCATAATGCCATCAACCAAGAGTTCGAAGCTATTATATAATCCCCATTGGTTGGCAAGTGTCGCTAATGAGAGAACAAAACCAAAAACAAACATCGCTAGACCAATATAGCGGCCTGTATTAGCACGTCGGCTGCTTGGTGGTTGCCAAATAAAATAAATGCCGATCGCTGCGATAATCCCCGGAACAAGCGAAATCAACGCACCAAAGCCTTGGACGGGTGCACCAAGGTTGAAGAATTCAGGAATATCGCGGATGTTGGAAATATTGTCCCCGTGATTTGCTGTTGCGAGTGTCTTTACACCTTCGACGTTTGCATCTCCGGTCAGAATTTCGACAAAAACATTATTACGTTCATTATCAGGATCTTCACTATCGGCACGGACAAGCTCAACCCGCGTACCGACAATCGGACTATCAATGTCTTGTGTGGCTTCAGTATCCTCAGCATCGGTTATTGTTATTGTGGTCGTGCTATTCAGGAATTCGACGATGTCGACCGTCCCCTGTTGACCATTGGCGGTGATAATTATTTCTTGGGTTTGCATGTCATCAACAATCGTCAACGATAACCATATGGAAAACGCGATGATGACGATTTTAACAACTGTTGTGGCAGTAACCACCCATGGGCGATTTAGAAGCATCAAACCATCAGATTGTTTTTCGGAAGATGTGGCTGTGGTCATAAGCACATACCTTTGGATAGATTTTTGAAAACAAGAAAAAGTACTTTTATTAATCTTGGGTATTGGTAAGGGCGTACATCAAGTACGCCCTTACAGAGGTATCTTATTTTAGGCTAACGACTAGCCTTCGAATTCTGCTGCTACTGTGTCACAGATTGTGTCAGCAAATTCTTGTGCGCTCAAGTCACCAGCCATAACTTCTGCAACACCAGCACCGTATGCTGCATCAACTGCTGGCCAGTTACCAGCGAACAATGGAGCTTCTGTACGAACGTCAGCGGAGGTTGTACCGTCGATGAATGCTTGGTTGTTTACGCCACTGTCTGGCAATGTGCCAAGGAAGAGTTCGATAGCTTCGTCGGTTGCACGGCTAGGAATGTTTGCACCAAGGGAGCTAACCTGCCCTTGGATTTCTGCACTAGTCAAACGGGTTACGAGTTCCCATGCTTCTTCTGGGTGTTCGGTGTTTGCGTTAACAACGTATGCACCCCAGAATAGCCAGTTGGTTGCTTCGCCACTTGGGCCGATTGGCAATGGAGCTGCGTTCCAACCGAAGTCTGCACCTGCGATCAAGTTAGGGGTTGCCCAACGACCGTTCATGAACAAACCGAGTTGGCCTGCAAGGAATGGAGCTTCTGCACCACTACCGTAAGGGAGTGCATCGCCACTACCGAAGAGTTCTGCTGCGAATTCAAGACCAGCAACTGTAGCGTCACTATTCAAACCACATGCTGTGAAGTCTTCGTTGAAGAAGCTACCACCAGCTGCGTTGATCCAGTAACCGTAAGGACCCCACCAGCCGTCCATACCGAAACCAGCGATTTCGTCACCGAGACCAGCGATTTCGCTTGCTGCTTCGGAGAAGTCATCCCATGTCCAGCCAGCTTCTGGGTAGTCCAAACCAGCTTCGTCAAAGAGGTCTTCGTTGTAGTACATTGCGAATGCGGATACGTCACGTGGGAGACCCCAGAGTGCTTCCATATCGTCGATTGGGGTTGTCAAGAAGCCCATAGGACCTGCGTAGAAGTCGTCTTCGCTGTAGTTTTCATCAGCGGATGCGATGTCAGCAAGGTTCAAAATCAAACCTGCGGATGCAAAACGAGCGATGTCTGTACCTGGAATCCAGAATACGTCTGGAGCGATACCAGCTTCAACTTCGGAAACGAGAACATCTTGGTAACCAGCACCTTCGGAACCACCTGGTTCGTATTCGAGTGCTACACCGTCCCAGTCAGCGTCGATTGCTTCGCTAGCTGCGGTATAAACATCGATTTCAGCTTGGTTATCTGGGCGTGTACGCCAACGGAGTGAAACATCTTCGTCTTGTGCAAGTAATGGTAATGCGAGTGACGCAACGAGTGCAGTCACAATAAAAAGAATGGTAGAACGTTTAAACATATTGCTACTCCTATCAATTTGATAAATTGTTAACGAATCTCGGACTTGCATAGGGTGTTTTTTCAAATATTATCCTTTCGCTATGTGTTAAACTGTTGGTTTCGCCGTGCTGGTCGAATCACGAATGACTAATGGTGCTTCGAGGATCACGGGCTCGGGTGATTTTTTATCTAATACATTGAATAGCATTTGTGCAGCTTGCTGTCCCTGTAAAATGGGGCGTTGATCGACGGTCGTCAGAGCAGGGGCAATGAGTTGGCTAAGTTCGATGTTATCAAAACCGACAACGGTGATGTCGTCCGGTATATGTTTACCGATGGCTTGTAGATGTTGGATTGCACCGATTGCCATCCGGTCATTGATACTTACAATTGCGGTTAGATTCGGGTTTTGCTCGAGTAGGTCTTTGACTGCGGTTTGACCACTGGCGATCGAAAAATCACCACACGCAATCGATAATGTGTCGACATCGATACCTGCATCACGGCATGCTTCATAAATCCCGTTCATACGCTGGTCAATACCGATGTGAGTATTGTCAGGGATTGTAATCACGCCGATATGTTGATGACCAAGCGATACCACATGTTTCATCAGATCATGGCTACCGACATAATCATCACAGCGGACGTAATGCTCTGATTCATGATAACCGATAACGACACTTGGAATCCCATTTTCTTGTGCAAATTCCGAAAATGATGTTTGCTGAATACTATCGAGACTGATCATCCCGTCAAAATATCCACTCTGTACCAACATCTGAAACTGTGTGTCGAGTGCTTCATCAATGCGTGGTGAGCTCAGGAGGATGCTATGGTTGCGTTTGCGACATTCAGACTCGATACCGCGTAACATACTCATGACGGTAACATCTTCAAAAATCGTCTCGTAAATATATGGGAACACAACGCCGATGATATTTGTTTTACCTGTAGTTAATGCACGGGCTGCAAGGTTTGGAATATAGCCAACATCATCAACAGCTTTCATCACCTTCTCGCGGGTTGCCTCACTAAAGTAAGGGGTGTTGGAAAGTACTTTTGATACAGTTGCTGTTGATACGCCCGCTTTTTGGGCAACATCTTGTAAAGTTGGCATATAAGTAATCGCTTAACTTTTAGTAAATTTATATAGTTAACCGCTTAACTATTGCTCTCATCATAACGACTTGTATAAGACTTGTCAACATTCTGACCTTGTGCAATTTATATGAAGTGTAAAAATATATTGCTGAAAATATAACGATGTTAATGTGTCATTAAGGTCAAGCATAGTGGCTCTTTGCTTTCGCCTGCTTCTACCTTATCATCCACTCAATGATTAATATCTTTGCCATCCACCTATTGATAAGAGACTTGTCTTGGAAAACACACTCCCGATTACAGTTGTATCCATCTTACTCGCCCTCCTACCGATTGTGACATTACTGGTATTTCTGCTGGGTCTGGAATGGAGCGCGCCTGAAGCGGGTGCGATTGGATTGTTCGTGGCGGCGGGTGTGGGTATTTTCGGTTTTCAGATGCCATTAGAATCTGTCGCGATTGCGGGGACTAAAGGGGCATGGGATGCGATCTTCATTTTATATGTCGTTTGGTCGGCCTTGTTACTCTATCATATCGCTGATCGAGCGGGTGCGTTTGATGCGTTACGTCTCGGTATTATGCGTTTCAGCCGTAATGAACTCTTCCTTGTATTAGTCTTTGGGTGGGTCTTTGTCTCATTCCTCCAAGGTATCACTGGGTTCGGCACACCTGTGGCGATGGTTGTACCACTTTTGATTGTTTTAGGCGTACGACCGATATTTGCGGTGGCGGCTCCGCTGGTGGGGCATGCGTGGGGCAATATGTTTGGTACGCTGGCAGTGGCATGGTTGGCGACATTACAGGTGGTATCGCTTGATGCAGATACTGTGACAACGGCAGCATTTCAGACGGCGTTACTGCTGATACTCCCGAATTTGTTTGCTGGTCTAACCGTCGCGTTCATGCATAGCGGTATGCGTGGCGTGCGTTACGCATTGCCGATGATCTTGATGATTAGCTTAACCCACGGGACGATTCAAGCTGCACTCACTTTATGGAATCCGGTATTGGCGAACTTCATCGCGGTGACTATTGGGTTTGTTCTTTTGTACCCCATAAGTCGCTGGTCTCGCTATCGTGATCCACTACCCTATGATGACTCGCGCATGATGCAAACGCATAATCTGGAAGAATCCGATGAACAAGAGACCAAAATGGGGTTATTGTATGCGTTGTTGCCTTATATCATTTTGATGATTGTCGCGATTGTTGTACTCGTCCCCGAACCGATCACGATGCTATTGCGACAATGGCAAGTTGGTCTACCCTTCCCTGAAGTGACAACTGGATATGGCGTGACGCGTCCAGCGGGTGACCCGTACGCTCCATTTTCGATACTCACACATCCAGGAACATTTTTACTGATCTCGGCATTATTGACAGGTTGGGTGTATCAATCGCGTGGATACAATACTGCTCGACCAGATAGCAACGAAAATGACACCATCATCAACAATCTCTTGCGTGATGCGATCCCCTCATCACTGGCAATCATCGCATTTTTGGTGCTCAGTAAATTGATGGATCATAGCGGGCAGACTGAAGTCCTTGCGCGGGGGATTGCACAGGTTGTGCCACCAGACTTGTATGCCAGTCTTGCTCCGACACTTGGTGTACTTGGGGCGTTTATGACTAGCAGTAACACCGCCAGCAATGTGTTATTCGCGCCTGTGCAAGAGACGATTGCCATTTTGGGTGGTTTACCCGTTGCGACAATCATCGCTGCTCAGAATGCAGGTGCTGCCATCGGGAATGCGATTGCACCTGCGAATATTGTTCTCGGGACTGGACCTGCTGGTATACTTGGGGATGAAGGTAAGGTGCTAAGGATAGCTCTGCCGTATGCGTTGATTGCAACATTTGTAACAGGTATTGGTGCTTGGCTTTTGGTGATGATAACAACAGGTAATGGAGGATAAACGATGACAAATACAAAACAACTCGGCGCGGGGTTCATTGCATTTTTGATCGCACTGCCACTCGTAAGCTACGGTTTTACTATGGACATCAGCCTAATATGGGGTGCGGGGTTATTGTTGTTAGTCGCTGGTGCAATTGTTCCGGTTTATGCCCGCTTGCATAAGGGCGATTCCTGCTGCGAAACATCTGAAAGGCGTGTTTGGCAACGTTTCTTGCATTTATAGTCAACGATTTTGGGATAGTCTGATATTTCACAATACGCGAGGTTTTATATTAGAGATTTAGCTCTTCGTCTAGCTTTATGCAAAATCTAGACATTTTACATTTGACTCATCATGTTTTCTTTTCTATGAAACTATTCTATCGTGTTTTTTATGTTTACACCCCAAATTTTGTTGACAAAAAATATCTTGTACGATATTATAGTTCATAGTTGAACAGTTAATTAGTGAACTAAATATGGATTCCTATAACCGAAACACAGAAAAAGATCAGTTAGCACTTGCCACATTTGTCAAGTTTACGCGTGCTTATGATGCAGTCAAAACTAGACTAGATGACAAGCAAATTGCAGGCGATTTGAATGAAACACAATTTGGGGTACTGGAGATGCTATATCATGCAGGCCCATTACACCAACAAAGCATTAGTGACAAATTGCTCGTGAGCAAGAGTAATGTCGTCAGTGTGATTGATAAGCTTGAAAAGCTCGGTATGGTCAAACGCCTACGAAGTGAGGAAGACCGTCGCTACATTTTTATCCATTTGACTGACGAGGGTAGAGAGAAAATCGAGTCATTGCTCCCTTATCATTTGAGCTGTATCGCCGAAGAAATGAACAAGCTGACTGTCGATGAATTGACAGTGTTTGGTGATTTGTGTCGAAAGTTGGGATTAGCTGAGTAAATTTTTTTACTTGTATAGTTCGATTATGAACTGTTTTTGTATGTACTAAATATACAATAAAGGATAACATCATGAATAAACAAGACAAAACAATTTTGGTGACAGGGGCAACCGGACAACAAGGTGGTGCTGTTGTGCGTCAATTGCTAAAACGAGATTGGATAGTACGGGCATTTGTACGTGATGCAAACAAACCCAATGCACAAGCCCTCGCTAATGCTGGTGTTGAGTTAGCGCAAGGTGACCTTGAACATCCTGAAACACTTCAAAACGCGATGGACGGTGTTTATGGTGTGTTTAGCTTCCCGAATATGGCGATGGGATTAGAAAAAGAAATCAAATATGGTAAACGAGTTGCTGACATTGCTAAATCTGCTGGTGTTAAACATTTTGTGCAGTCTTCAGTTGGCGGAGCTGAACGCAATAGCAATGTTCCGCATTTTGAAAGTAAACGTCAGATTGAGTTGTATCTTGATGAAATTGGGTTGCCTGCGACTATTTTGCGCCCAGTCTATTTTATGGAAAATCTCAACTGGAAACGCGAGCAGATTCTGAATGGTGCATTGGAAAGTATGGGACTTGATTCTGGAAAAACGATCCAGTTGATTAGTGTTGAAGACATTGGACGCTTTACAGCTATTGTATTTGAAGACCCGACAACATACGTTGGACAAGAAATCGAAATTGCAGGGGATGAGTTAACCGAAGCACAAATGGTGGATGTATTCTCTAAGATACTAGATCGTTCTGTCGAACTTACTCCGTTGACAACAACATCTTTATATGAGGATATGGCAGTCATGTATCAATGGTTTAATGATTATGGTTATACTGCAGACCTCGATGAACTCCGAATTATGAACGAAGAGTTAACATCATTTGAAGAATGGGTAGTCGACAGCAATTGGGTTGTTCAACCAATATAAAAATGATATACGGGTGGTGTTTCGATATCACCCAACGATGCCTACGGACAATTCATCACACCTGACCATAACCAACCCTGACCATCATCAAATAAGACCTCATACCAATCCCCTATGCCCTCGCCAGTTTGGACATTTTCGACGGCGGTAATGAAGTAGGTTTTGCCTGTCACTGTTTGCCCAATTGTGTCGTATGTTGTGCCTGCACCACTGCGTAGATTATTGCCCGCATAACTCGTACACACATCCAGAATGCGCGGGACTGCGGTCATATCATTTTGGGTGACAACTGCCAGCGGACGCGCATTACCGCCCAACCATAAGCTATTGCTGAAACGATCATCCCACGGGTCAATCCAATCATCGGTTGTACGGACTTCAAAATGGAGGTGCGGACCACCGATTCCAGTCGCCCCTGATAGTGCGATGGGTTGTGTCAGATCAGTGATTAGGTCAAAATCGTCTGCGAGAGGCATCTGTAAATGCCCATAACCTGTATACCAGACCTGTGTCGCGCCGTTTACAATTTGGATGTGCTCCATTGTCAATGTGTTGCCATAAGCGTTATTACAGGACGGATTCACGCCGAGGCAATCGCGATATGTATAAATGACTGTTCCGGTTGCTGATGGATAAATTGGTGTGCCAATGAGCAGGGCATCTGGTTCTTCACTGACATCTGTGCCTTCATGACCTTCATAATTACGCCCCGCTAACCCCGGACAATTGGTGGTGTAATTTGCGTATGTCCACTCTGAATCAGGTAAACAGGTGATATAACGGTACGAATCGGCAAGTGGCCAATGTAAAAATGGCGCAGGTTGCAATTGGGGTGTGAGGGTATCGGGTTGTGCTAAAATTTCTTGTGCAACCATGACGAGGTCTTGTTGTGACACTGCACCGTACACTGGTATTGGCAAATGGTCAAAACCTCTAGCATCTGTCTCTAATGAAACTGTGAAACGTTGGATTTGTTGTGTGACGGTATCGAGTATGATGCCAACTCGCGTATCAAAATCGAACCCTAAAAATACTGATGTGCTATCGGGTAAGATGGCGGTGCGCCCAACCAGATGACCTGTCAAAACCGATGTGAAAAAGTCCAATTGATTAAGGTCTGGGTTGTAGATAAACACGTTAACTTTGTCGATGTGATGCAGCGCGTAGCGTTCGAGTAACAAAATTTGTCCGTCGGCAGTGAATGCAATCGGATCGAGATAACCAAAGTTGGCACGAATTTGATCCGATAATAGCAAGTTGTCGGTATTGTCGTTAATCATAATGCGTCGGACTTCGTAATTGGGTGGGGCAATCTGTAAATAGACAAATTGGGTACGGTCAGGCGACCAGATACCATGATGAAACCCGTATCCTGCTGATGGAAAACCCGCTAGTGGCGCAGTTAATGGGGTGTATGCATCATATCCAGTTAATACAGTTTCAAAGTTATCGCGGTGTGATGCAAGATCAATTGTGGGGCTATCATTTGTTGGTTGCGACCAAATCCGTCCGTCATAAGTAAAGATGATGTGCGCGATGTTGTCTTGTGCATTGATTGATATGATGGCGATAAAACCGATGAACAAAATGATAAGAACCCGCATGTTGCCCTCTACATGTGTGCTGTGTTGTATAAACTGAGACCGGATAAAATTATCCCTCAGCAAATATAACATGCAGGCAAGCAAACGGGTACATCTTGGGCTGATAATAGGGTAAAAGTCGGATTACCTTAAGTTGTACGTCGACAATCGTTTGGTATATCGACACCATACTTTTCATCATCGATGGTGACACTAAGTAACTTCGTTTCTAGATCCTCTGTGGTGAATTGCAGATAAAGATATTCACCTTCGCTGCCGTTAATGGTGGCTGATCCTTCAATCCATTCATACCGTTGGGAGTTATTTGTCAGTACGACTGAATCACCACGGAAGGTCGTGTTGGTATAACAGCCGCTCAGTATTCCGACCAGATCAATGTTTGTAATTGTCATATCACCGAACACACTGTCTAATCCATCAGGATTTTCTAAGATGAGTTGCCAATCACTTGCAATGAACTCAAACGCCTCGGTCATGTTATCAGCTTGCATTAGGTCAAAGATTTCTTGAACTTTCTGGGTACGATTAGCTGTTTGTGTCTCGCCAATACTAAAAATCCAGTATCCGAAGAGGCCTAAAATTCCGAACACACCAAGTGCAAACCATGTCCCGCAGGTCATGCGTGGTTTATTTAGGTTATCAGTTGTCATGCTTATCACCCCATAATATTTACTGTAAGTATGGATGGGGGTGATAAATATTGCTGATGCAGGCTATCAAAAAATCATAAAAATCGCTGTATTGGATGCTTAGGTTACCAATAAACTTTTGATCCAATTCAGACCTGAAAGCTGAGCCGGAGTTGCGATTGCGGCAGCTTGTGAAAAGTCTTGATCTTGAACATAGTCACCCGGTGTTACAATTGTCGTGATACCTGCATTAATCGGTGACATCATGCTTTGGTGAGTATCCTCAATCGCGATTATCTCATCTTTTGATACGTTAAGGGTATTAAGCACATATTGATAAACGGCAGGGTCGGGTTTTTGTGGCTCGACTGTGTTCGAATTCGTTGTCAGGGTAAATTGATCCCAAATTTTAGGTGTGTCTAGTGCATCATGAATTGCTTGAATATTTGCTTGTGAAGTTGTCGAGACAAATGCGACTTTGATACCATTTTCGACAGCTGATGTGATCAATGCATCCACCCCATCACGTAAGCCGATACCATCTTCAATGAGAATCTGTTGAAAGCGAGCAGATTTATCTGCATGGATTGATTGGATCTGTTCATCTGTCAGCTGGGTATTCGTTTGGTCAGCATAGTGTCGAATACGGTTTTTGCCGCCTTGGATAGATAACATTGTTCGGTACACATCTTTGTTCCACTTCCAATCCAGTCCTGCTGATGAAAATGCTTGATTAAATGCTTGCCGTTGTAATTCAGAGGTTTCTACGAGTGTTCCGATTGAACCAAAGGTTATGAGTTTGAGGGTCATGGGCATTCCTATATGTAAGTCCTCCTGATCTTATATAGAACGACTTTACATGCGTTGGATATGCAGGACGTAAATAGGGTATGAGCTGCGATTGAGATTTTTGAGAAAGGTTATTAAGTTTTTTCTGTAGGCGTTCCCTGATGAAAATGGAGTTGCCAGCGTCCATCCAGATATACCCAAATCGACGTACGATTACAAACTTGGAGGTGCTCGTATTGGACTTCACTAATGTATGTGATGTGGACAACGGTATCGGAAATCGGTCTGAATGTGAATTGATCGAATGGCAGTTTTACCTGTATCGTATCGCCTGTGAAAGCCATGATTTCAGTGCGGGTATAGCGTCGCCCTGAACAACCAAATTCAATAAAATCAGGATGCAACACGGTTTCCATATACGCTGGATCGAAGCGTGTTTCTGCAATCCACAGCGATTCTTCAAGCTGTGTCAAAGTTGTTTTGTCTGTATCGGTGAGTGGCATTACTAAATAGCCCCTTATTGATGATATTGCCATTCGCGTTTGAGTAGCGCGAAAAGGGCTAGATCGTGATAATTGCCGTCTTCATAATATTGTTCGCGTTGGATTCCTTCTTGTAAAAAACCGACTTTACGAAGCAATGTGATACTACCTACATTATATAACGATGCATCTGCTTCGATACGGTTAATCCGCATATCTTCAAACCCGAAGCGTAACACTTCATGGACTGCTTCGGACATAATCCCTCTACGCCAATGATCTTGACGCAGGTCAAAACCGATGGAGGCACGATGATCTTGTTGATCCCAATAGTTGAAGCCAACCATGCCTACTACTTTATTTTGAGGTTTCAGAACGATTCCCCAGCGCACAGTTTTTTCATTATCGAATTCGGTTTGAATATTACGAATCAGTGTTTGAGCTTCTCTAATATTGTTATAGGCATCGCCAATATTGTATTTAGTTACTTGATAATCGTTGCGAATCTCGAAGACCGCCTGCGCATCATTAGCGATTAGTTGCCGTAAGATTAGACGGTCTGTTTCGAGTAGGGGAAACGATGTGAAGTCGAATGTTGTCATTGATGTAACTGTATCCTAGCGTACTTCAATCGTTACAGAGCGTTGCACAAGACTTCCGGTTAGCGAGAAGGCATCCAGTGTATAGATGTAGTCTCCGAGCTCATCGGGTGGGCAGACAATGGTTGTCCACTCTGGTCCTTCAACTGTGTCATCTGCAACGAAGCCCGGACCATCAAAAAAGGCTGCACTGATAAATTCAATCATTATAAATACATTGGTGCACTCGCCCATCAAGATGTCATCATCCTCGACACTAATGAAGATGGAGGGCTCGACTGCTGGAACAAATTCAGATGTTGGGCTGAGTGTCGTTTCGATGATTGGTAGACCTGTCGGTGTTTCTGTCGGTAATGGTGCGGCCGTGGGTTGAGGTCGAATGAGTGGCGGTGCATCAACATCGATCACGCTGTCACAATCTCCATTTTCATCAACCTCAGACTCTGCTACCCATAACTCATTGACGGAACGTGCCGCCGGGGTGACCTGAAATTTATCCAACTGCCACCAGATGGCTTCGCCGACAAATTTCTTTCCGGTGACTTCGATGGGTGTGTTGGGCGATAAGAACACAAATGTACCCCGATTTGTACCCGGGCCGACTCGTGTAATGACATCATTACGCGTGGTGCTGATGGTACAGGGTGTTGGCGTGAAAGTCGGTAGTGGTGTGTTTGTGACTGTTGGTAAAAGCGTATTCGTTGGAATTGAGGTATTGGTCGCAGTTGGTAATTGTGTCTGCGTGACTACAATTTCGGTAGATTCTTCTGGTGTAGTTTCGATGCGATTAAGCGCACTGTAGACTACAAAGACTTTTGCGATTTCCTCTGCATTCCAACTTTCGGCGGGCGTAGGTGGAGCTGCAGGAATAAGATTTTGTTCTTCATCTTGTTGTAACGGAATGTTGAGTTGTTGCGAGAAACTGACGAGTTGTGATTGGTCGAATGCTGTCACCCGTGCTGTTCCATCGAGCATAGTTACGGTCATTCCTTCTTCAAGGGTTGCTTCGATCAATGCAGTTGACCCCATGGTGATCTCAACTTCATTGATATTTAAAGTGACTTGGGCAACACCACTCGGTGTACGCACCATGATGCCACTGGACGGGGCTTCAGTGCAATTCGATGCGCCAATGCCGGTGGTAAAGCGAAATGCGTTTTGCTCGACATCCTCAACTTCGACATTACCAAAAACAATAATTTGCACAGTCTGCCCCGGGACAGTGTCAGGTATATTGGCTTGCAGACTCATTAGGGAGACTCCCCAAATTTCAGTGGCTTCATCTAACGGTGTGTGGGTGATGCCTGCAAAATCTGAAAGAGGGGCAACATCGCCTTCACTATCAAAATCGAGTGTGACACCGGTTGCTGCTTGTGCAAAAATAATGCCATTACCATAACAAATTGTGTTGCGTTCGGGGTTGTTACAAACATCGGTGGTTTGTTCTAAAGCTCGATTAACGAGATCATTACAGGTTGTTTGTGCGATTGCTGTTGTTGTAAATAAGAAAATAAAACATGATAAAAATAACGTGCGGAGTGTCATATAAACCAATATCCTTTAAATCAACATATGTTAATTATAGCCAGATGCACAAAATATGCTGACTCATCTGACAGAAACTGTACAGATTAGGATGTGTTTGTTGCCAACCTATACTACACTAAGTGTATAGATGGGGTATTTTTCAGGAGTGACAGATGGTCACGCATGAATTCAAAGATACAACAGGTGGTTTTCTCGGTTTACAGAATTTTGGCAAGTTTCGAGGTGATCCATTTGGGTTTTTGCTAGAACGGGTTGAAGAACAGGGCGATGTGGCGTTTTTTCGATTAGGTCCAATGATTGATATGTATCTGGTATCCAATCCAGATTATATCCGTGAGCTGTTGGTGAAGCATTGGGAGACAACTGTCAAATGGTCACGGATGGCAAATGCAATTGCCTCGGTTGCCCCTTATGTTTTAAGTAATTTGGAAAGCAATATATGGCGTAAACATCGTAAACTGCTAACTCCTGCATTTCATACCCAGAGAATTCAAGCATATTTGGAATTGATGCAACGACATGCTGATCGAATGGTTGGTACATGGTCGAATGGTCAAGTACATGACATGGTCGAGAGCATGACTGAAGCAACGATGGGGATTATCGGCGAAATCTTATTCGATATTCCAGATATTGAGCAAGAAGCTTCTGAACTGAGCCAAGCGCTTGATGTATTGCTTGAACAGATTGTGATAGATTCTGGAGCGTTATTTATATTGCCCAAGTGGTTACCGACTGAACGTCACAAACGTGAACGCGAAGCTCGTGAGCATTTTGTCACTTATTTAGACTTGCTCATACAACAACGTCGTGCTGAGGGTGTTGATCATGGTGATGTATTGTCATCATTAATTGATGCGAAAGATGCCGAGACTGGTGAAATGTTAACCGACGATATGATCCGTGGCGAATTATATGGATTATTCCTTGCTGGACACGAAACAACATCCATCTGGGTTACATGGGCATTATATGCACTAGCAAAATATCCCGAATATCAGATCTTGCTACATCGCGAAATTGTTGATGTGATCGGTGATGGCGACATCACAATGGATACATTGGGGCAATTACCTGTGATGAATAAGATACTGAATGAAACATTACGCATGTTCCCGCCTGCATGGTCTTTACTGTTTCGCGAAGCCGCTGCTGATATCCCACTTGGTGACGGTAAAGTCGTTATACCTAAAGGTGGTGTGATTTACATCAGCCCGTATGTACAACATCATTTACCCCAATATTGGGATGACCCACATGTATTTGACCCATCGCGCTTTGACAACGGCTGGAAAGATCGCATTCCGAATTATGCCTATATGCCATTTAGTGGTGGTCCAAGAGTATGCCTTGGATCGCATATGGCAGATATGGAAGCAAAAGTTTTATTGGCAACAATCATCAAAGACTATTCCGTGGAAATTGCAGATCCTGAACACGACTTCTGGATGAATGCAGGTTTTACTTTACGTCCTTATCCGAATATGCCGTTGCGTGTGCGCCGTCGAACCTAATGTCGATTTTACACAAACAACGTCTCAGCATTTTTCAACTCAAAGATGCCATATGGCTCATTACAAAGCCGACAGGTATTGCGATCTATGATTTTGACTTTAAGAAATTCTTCGAGTGCAAACATCACTGGCGATTGCCCACCCCATTCACAGCAGTTGCGCGTATTGGCGCAGTCGAAGACTACCCGACGTTCTATTCTGGGCTTAAAGCCGAGGGCATCGAGTTTATTCATACACCAGAGCAGTATGCGCAATGCGGGGAATTACCGAATTGGTATCCACTGATTGAAGATCTAACACCGAAAAGTGTATGGTTTGATGGTGTACCCACTGTCAAAGCGGTGACTGATCAATTTGATTTCCCATTATTCATTAAAGGTGCACGACAGACGAGCAAGCATAATAAAAGCTTATCGATTATCGAAAACCTTGACCATCTCACAATGACACTAATGGCGTACCAAAATGACCCCATCTTGCACTGGCAACAGTTGGTGTGTCGGGAGTACGTCAAATTACGGTCAGTTTGGGCGCCATATGCAGACGAAATCCCACCATCCTATGAATTTCGCACCTTCTGGTGGAAACGTCAGTTTGTCGGGGCAGGGCGATACTGGTATCTCGCGCCTGATTATCAGTGGACTGAAGATGAGAAGCACAACGCACTTTCAGTTGCCGGAGAAGTCGCGAAACGTGTTGATGTACCTTTTCTTGTTGTCGATGTGGCTCAAACCGAAAATGGTGAGTGGATAGCGATTGAGTGCAATGATGGTCAAGAAAGCGGCTACGCCGGATTATCACCGTTTGTTCTCTGGCGGAATATCGCTCAGATCGAAACCAGCTCAGTGTGAGTTTTATATGACCATGACGTGCTATCTGTTATGTTAAATCAAATGCGAACCATCTACTTTGACGCATTGTATCAATTATGTGGTCATACTCGTTAATATCATCGAAATCGAACCGGATGATTGGTTTGGTATAGAATTCAATATACTTTTCTATTCTATTGCGCCTTCCAACTTCTCGGTATTCGAGTACCAGTTTCTGGCTTCTGGCAAACTCCTCGTCAGATAGTGCTGAGTTTAGCTTTCTGTCTTCTTTGATATTTTCAGGATCAGTAACCCAATCGCGGTAACGCTGATAGCACTCTATAAAGCTAATTTCGTGCTTTTCTCCATCATTATTCTAATAGAGTAGAAGGTGCTCAGTGACCTCAAGAATGTTGTTTTCATTCATAGAATCCATAACCGTCTAATAGAATTATTATGCATGAAAATCTTCGCTCAGTGGATCGCGCCCTTTAGGATACATATCCCGTATCGACAGTACTACCATCCGATGATAACATCCAGACGGTTCCCGCAACTGGCGACTGATCGCTCACATGCTTCGCAAGTCACCCCTACCGAGATGCGGCACGGATCGCATCATGGGTTTTCCACTTTTGAACAATTAAGGGGTTTGCTGATTGGCAGTTGAGAATCTCTGGTATAGTGGGATAGTTCCTTTGTCATTTTGTACTCTACTTACGAACCATGGTGTGTCCGGGGGACTTATGCAATCTTCGCAATCAGTTAAAGTTGGAAATCGTTGGGCCGTAATTATTGGCGCATTTGTCGTACATGTGATTCTTGGCACCGTGTACGCATTCAGCGTTTTTGTGAGTCCACTGGAAATGGAATTTGGCTGGACTCGCACCACGACCCAACTCGCATTTTCTGTTGCACTGGTGATGTTCGCCATTGTGATGATCCCGGCAGGTCGCTTGCAGGACAAAATTGGTCCGCGCAAAGTCGCCATGATCGGCGGTATATTGACCGGCGTAGCTTTCTTGCTGGCATCGGTTTTAGTATCGGCGGATCGTCCCTGGGCGTTATATTTGACCTACGGCGTACTGGGTGGTGCTGGTCTCGGTTTTAGTTACGGCTCCCCGATTGCGGCGGCGATTAAGTGGTTTCCGGATAAGAAAGGCTTGATTACCGGCTTGGCCCTGACTGGAATGGGGGCTGGTGCGCTATTCTTCGCCGGGCCAGCCACAACGCTGCTGCTGCCCCCTGGGATAGGTGGCGAAATCATGGGTATTTCGCAGATTGTGCTGATCGGTATTGGTGTTGAAGAAGGCGGCGGCTTCGGCGTGGGTTGGCGTATGTTCTTCGTTCTACACGGTCTGTTCAGTGCGGCGGTGATTATTCTGGGCGCATCTTTGCTGCGGAACCCACCGGAGGGTTGGTTACCGCCTGGTTATGAACCGCCTGCCCGGTCGAACAACGCCAAGGAGGATGTGGACTGGCGTGAGATGCTCAACACACCGCTGGCCGCCATGCTGTGGCTGACTTTCATCTTTGGGGCGACCTCTGGTCTGATGGCGATTGGTCAATGGACACCGCTCATGGGCGAGATTCTGGGCGATCAGACCTTCGCGCCGGAATGGATGGGCACGTTTGGTCGCTTCCTCGAACCGGTGGCGATCCTCGCGATCTTCAACGCCGGTGGACGTATCTTTTGGGGACGGGTTAGCGATTGGATTGATCGCCCCCGGGCCATGATGATAATGTTCCTAGCGCAGGGCATGGCTTTCATGCTGCTGCCTAGTGTCTCCGATTCGATGACTGTCTTTTTCGCATCGGCCTGGGTCGGCCTGAACTTTGGTGGCACGATGGCGTTGTTCCCATCTGCGACAGCAGATTATTTTGGTTCCAAGAATTTCGGTGTCAACTACGGCTGGATTTTCACCGCCTATGGTATTGCCGGGGTTCTGGGGCCGGTGGCTGGAGCGGTGCTGTACGATGTCACCGGACAGTACGTGCTGGCCTTTGTCTTTGCCGGAGTGCTGTGCTTCATGGCTGCGGTTAGCAGTGTCGTCGTCTGGGGTCTAGCACGACTGCGCGAAACAATGGCACTTGTCGGCTTGGATGAAGTGGCGCAATGAGCCATCGCCGTCAGAGACCATGTGAGACCCACACTGACAAGTTCATTTTACATTACACGTGCTTCAATACTGCGAATATATTCAAGGTTTCTATCATAACTCAAGACACCATGTGACACAGCTACACGGTTGCCATCTGGCGACCATGACATGCTACTCACATTGCGATAAACGCAAAAGGCATTCCAGTGGGCTGTCACAATAGGATTCAGGCTTGTTATCATCCAGATGCACAAACAGATAGAATAAGGATGTTTGATCATCACATATTCCTTGCTGTTTACGTCAGTGCGATGTCTGATGTCAAACCTGTGTCAGTGTTTTACTATATTTGTCATCCAAAATACGATTAGCAGTCCTACCCATGAAAATCTTCGCTCATTGGGTCGCGACCTTTGGGATACATATGTAGATTGGGTGTGTGATATGCCCTTGTCGTAACTCTGCAAGATGATAAGACATCACATGCGGGAATGCGTCAATCTCATCCATGATATTGAGATGATTTTCTAGCCAGTCGGAGATAATCAACAACACACCGATGAAGAACATCAGCGCGACAAATCCAGCAAATGAAAATGGAATTGCTGTCTCGGCTGAGATAAACCAGAGTGCGCCTACGACTGTACAAAAGATTGCGAATCCGACCATACTCAGGCCGAGTATTCTGTCAATACGTTTCAAAAAGGCGTGTAAGTCGGTATTCTTGGGTTTTTCTTTTTCCATGATGTGCTTATCGTCGCCTAATCATCGAATGGAATCGGTGGTGCGCCCCCTCCAAACGGCGCATCAGGACGGTCATACTCACCCATTAATGCGCGACGGAGTGGGGTTGTTCGTTCCAAAAATTCTGCGCTAGTCTCAAAACGATCCGAGCGTCGAACCCATGGCGGACTATAAATGTAGTGCATGTTATAGCGATCAAAATCTTGGTCATTGGGCATCGGTGAATGCCACATCCCATTATGAAACAGTAAAACTGCCCCAGCTTTACACAATACATTATGTTGAATCGGAGAGGCTTTCAGGGCTTTACGTTGATGCTCTGGTAGTGGAACCGGGCTACGATGACTACCGGGGATCATCATCATATTGCCCATCATCTCGTGCGATTGATCTGTTAAGCTGTAACTCGCACGGAGTTGAAGCAGTGGCAGTGGGTAGCTGAGTTTGCTAAATTGATACATGCCAGACCCATCTTGATGCCAACCAATACTTCCACTATTGGCTTTTTGCACGGTACACCATGCCGATTGCAACACAAATTGATCACTATAAAGTGCACGGACTTTTGGCAAGACTGCTGGATGGTCAATCAGGTTTTCAATTGCGGATTCGGTTTCAAACCCTTTGCCAATTTGTCGCCAGACTTCCGTGGTATCGGCGTGAATTCGCTTGGAGGCTTCGAGTGTGTCTTCAATTTCTTGGTCTGTCAACACATCTTCGATCATGAGATAACCAAATGACTCGAACATGAAACGTTCATCATCTGTCATTGGTCCGGGTTGGGCAATCGGTAACATCGTAATCCTCTATCTATAATTAAATCTATTCAGATTAAAAGTATATCGTGATGAAACCAAATTGGCGACTAAATATAAGTCGAATTGCATTGTGATGCTTCATAAAATATGCACTGATGTTGTCGCTGCGTTATACTGTCTATTATTTGAAATTAAGGAGATTATTTCATGGCAGACATTAGTGCAACTGTATTGGATACGCTACGACAATATGATACCCCGACGATCTGCAATGTCATCGAGCTATTTGATGTACGCCCACGTAATCAAGGGTATATGAATAAGACGATCAAAGCTGCCTATGCGGATTTGCCTCCTATGGTTGGCTTTGCTGCTACGGCGACGCATCGCTCCTATATCAACCCCATTGATAAATCGGCATACTCGGCACTCACGGACCAGATTGAACGCTTCAGTGATCTATCCGGTCCACCGGTAATTGTCTTCCAAGATTTAGATGGTGATCAAGCTGCGGCGACGTTTGGCGAGGTGATGTGTAGCACCTATAAAGCATTTGGGGCAGTTGGTCTCATCACCAGTGGACCCGGACGTGATATGGAACAGGTGCGCGCGATTGACTTTCCCGTGTTTACGGACGGAGTTGTGTGTTCGCACGGCTATAACCACATCATTGGTGTGCATGTGCCTGTACAAGTCGGTGGGATTACAGTGTCACCGAATGACTTGTTACACGGTGATGTCAATGGCGTAACCGATATTCCAGTCGATATTGCGGCTGATATTGCGGATGCTTGTGGGGAATTCGTCGCTGCTGAAATGGTTGTGATTGATCTGGCACAAAATGGTTCACCAACACTTGCTGAGTGGAAAGAGGCCAATGCCGAAAAATCACGTCTAATTGCAGACCTCAAAAACCGCATTCGTAAGGTGTAAACTATCGACTATACGTATGATAAAGCCTCTACCCCAATTACATTCTCTTTCATCGGTTAGGGTAGAGGCATTAATAGAAATAACTCGTTTTGCACATATTACGCTTCGTATTTATTTTTATAGTATCTTCTACAGCCAAACATTAAGCAAATCAGCCTCCCTCATGCGTTCTCATCAATTACATATCTGTATTTGTTGACAGTGTCTACTATTTGGAATATACTGGTTTTAAATAGAAGTAGACACTGTCTACTAAAGCTTTGTCCAAATTTCAACTGTAATCTTGAAGGAGACAACAAATGGTCAGTAAAACGTATGAGTCCGGTGCAGAAATACGCAAAAATCGTGAACGCCTCTATAGCATTGATACGAGCGATAGTGAGGTGGTCGTTTATGTAAACTGGATGTATGCTCGTAATCTACGCGGATTATGGTGGATGATCCGTAATATTGGGAATATCGGTCAATTCTTGCGGGGAAGTGATGGTCTGTTAGATGTATTTGTTAGTATGCAAGCCCCTCATAAAATGTTACTGGTCAGCTACTGGCGCGATCATGATGCACTGATGGGCGCTTTTCGCGATAAAAGCCACATTGAGATGATGAAATATGTCTATAAAAACCCTGATGATCTAATTCTTGGTAACGAGACATATAATGCACCCTATTCCACACGTTACATCAATGCAAATGAAGGGCTTAGTCACCCGACCTTGCGCCAAATCACTACATAGCAGGCATCGATCTAAACAGATAACATAATTGGGACATGTGATTCTATGGAGCGCTATATGACAGGTCTTGCGTTTATGACAGTTTGCAAATCGTTCAAGTTCTTGAAAGCAAAGTGACTCATAACTTCACAAACAAAACACCTAGTGGCGTAAGGATAATATACCAAGAAGTCTGAGTCAAGCTGAGTAGACCGAGACTAACAACCCAAGAAGAATATCATCCTGAATCTGACGCGTCCCATGTTATAATCCTGTCATTATAAATTTGATAACGGATAATATGATGCAATCCACACGTGACTATACCTTAACCAGTGATAAATATACTCTTTCAACTGCACCAAATCGCCTTGGTTGGCTCGTACCATCAAATCCAAGCGATTCTATTGAAACACTACGGGAGCAATTTTTAGAACAGGGATATTTATGGTTACGTGGTATCCTCGATCGTGAGAAAGTGCTCAAATTTCGTGAACGGTATTTTTCGACGATGCAACATAGTGGATTGCTAAAAGAGGGTGCACCTGTTGTTGATGGGATCTATAGTAACGGGGATGTCAGTCAAAGCACATTAAACAAAGCCAAAGCCGAACTTGTGCGCAGCTCAGCATACGAGTCATTTTGCCTGTCGGATGAAATCTGGCAATTCTATGAACAACTACTTGGTGATGCAGTTTATTTACATAAGCGTAAACTTATCCGACATGTTGCACCACAAACAACAATTGCAACGGGTGCACATTATGACCTCGTCTATTTGCGTGGCGGGACTGATAGCGTCTGCTCAAGTTGGATTCCCATTGGTGATATTCCTGTTGAGATGGGCGGATTAGTCTACCTGGAGAATTCACATCATATCGGACGTGAGATGGAAGCTGAGTTTTCACACAAAAGTGCCGAATTACCTCGTGATGAACAAATCAGTGCATACAATAAATTCATGGATAAAACCGGATGGCTGACCAAGGATTTACCTGCACTTGCTGATCGCACTGATTCCCGTTGGTTGATGGCAAACTATGAAGCTGGCGATATGGTCATTCACGGTGCGTATACAATCCATGCGTCGACCAATAATGTAGACCCTCAAGGACGGTTACGCCTCTCCACTGATATTCGTTATCAACGCCTACGTGAGGAAATTGATGTGCGCTGGAACAATCATTGGTCATTAGATGACATGTTGTAGGCGTGATAAGTCCTAATGACATTGAGCATATCACCCAACCGTATATTTTAAATGGCTTTAACCAGACGCTAGAGCATAAAGAAATTATCGGAACGCTGTCTGTTAAATGTATGTTTAATGGTCGAGCCACCTATTGTATAGAAGGAGCACATCTGACAGTTGATGACTCCTGTTTTATGATTTTAAATCACGCACAACCTTATGATATGATTATTGATGCATTGACCGCGGTCGAATCATTTTGCGTCTTTTTACCACAATCATGGTTGAGTGATGTGTATCGCAACATAACTCTAACAGATAGTCAATTATTGTCTAATCCCTATGATAATACGCAACCGTTCTTATTTTTTGAAATGCCACACGATCATGATAATATAATCTCACCTTTTTTGTTCACATTACGGCAACACCATAAGACACAACAACTAACTTCATCGCAGTTAGTCCAGTATATGTATCAACTCATCCCAAAACTGATCAAGCTTCAGCAAGATGTCACTGACAGTATTGCCGATAGTTTTCTGTCTGTACGAGTAGCTACACGTATTGAACTCTATAGACGACTTCACCTAACACGTGAATACATCTTGTCTAATTTGCATCGTGATTTAACGCTTGACCAACTCGCACAAGTAGCGTGTATGTCGCCTTATCATTTTCTGAGACGATTTACAGAATTGTTCCAAATAACCCCCCACCAATTCATTATGCAGCAACGTCTAAACCGTGCTGAAATACTACTGACAACAACGAAAAGATCAGTGACAGATATTTGTATAGCGGTTGGATTTAGTAGTTTGGGGTCGTTTAGTACCCTCTTTCAGCGAGAATATGGTGTCTCCCCGCGTGCCTACCGAACCATGATTCTGCAAAGTTAGCAATTTTCGAGAAGTTTTGTATCCCACAACACAATACAATGCGGATAAATCAACCAACTAGGTGAGATCAATATGACATTTGAAATTAAAGATACAGTTAACCCGCGCAAAGCAATTGAGTTTGTATTGGCCACGCATAATGACTTTGACAAAGTAAAAGAATTACTGAATGAAGATCCTCGTCTCATTAATGCGTCTGTTGACATGGGTGACGGCGATTGGGAAACAGGGCTAGATGCGAGTGCACATATGGGCAGAAAAGACATCGCACGCTATCTGATTGAACAAGGAGCAAGATTTGATTTTTTATGCCTTATGGTAACGTTAGACGAAGTTGAGATTGTCAAAGCTATACTTTCTGCATTCCCGACAGTCGTTAATCGCCGTGGGGTACATGGATTTGGTTTACGCCATTTTGCAAAAAAGGGGCAAGCAACACGTGTGCTTGCCTACCTTGATCGTTTAGAGGAAGCCGACAATTAGGGAATTATGCCTGTGACCCACGCAACGCGGTGCGGGTATATTCCGGCGTCTGTCCTGTCCATGCACGAAATGCACGGAAGAAAGAATTTGGATCTTCGTATCCGAGTAGAAATGCAATCTGACCACTAGAATACTCCGATTTGGATAGATAATTACGGGCTAATTCTTCGCGTAAGTTATCCAATTCCTTTTGGAAGGTCGTTCCCTCGGATTTAAGGCGACGTTGCAATGTGCGTGGACTAATCGCCAAACGTGATGCAACATCTGCCATAGAATATTGTCCACTGGCTAAAATTTCCATCAAACATGCACGTACACGATCCCGAAAATTCGAGTCTGCTTCAAGGTCTTTCATACGTTTATTCAGCTGTGGCTCAAAGATGTCCCACATTGCTTCGTTTGCTGTTAGGAAGGGTCTGTTCGCATCATGTGCCGAGAAAGTGACTCCATTAAAGGTAGCTTTGCTTACTCTTGTACCAAAGTAATGCTCATACTCATCCAGTTCGGGTATGTTAATCGTTGTGTGTACAGCTAATGGCACGATGTTTTCACGAGTCGCACGACGGGTAATATGCACCCAAAACGCTAATTCCATCGCAATTAGTGAGGGCGGGGGTGCGGCATTTTCTGGTAATCCATGAAATGAAATGGTGGTTTGTTTGCTATTCTGACGGACATCGAGACGCATCGGACCAATTAAGGGCTTATAATAGGCGATGCGTTTAGCAGCAATATTCAAATTTTCGCTACAATAACATGCAAACAAAGGTGGGTTAAATGCTTCTGCTGTGAACGCTTGGACAACTGTGAGCGGGAATGTCGGATTATCACGTAGGACGACACCAAGCGCATTCCACAGACGGAAATACTCGTCGGCATCTAGCGTCGCATTTTTATTGCTGAACAGATCTAAAGGCAATTGTGCCGACCGCAATATATCTTGGGCAGAGATACCCAAATCCTTGGCTAATACATCCCAGCCTTTATCAACTCGATACCGTTGTTTTGCCATTTGGCATTTGCCTTTCATACATAGTGATAATTTACTGTGGGCACGGCAGACACACCATGCCCTTAGCGTTATATTTCAAGGTTATACTGTGGCACGTTCGCCAAGATTATATGTGATACCTGTCAATTTTTCAGATTCATCAAAGAAGCGACGGAGTTTATCCGCATCATAAGCCTCTTCATTCGTTTTCTTTTCGGCGGGATACCCACGTAGATTAAAAGTGCGCGGACCATAGAATACCCCACCCTTAGCGTCTACTGCGGTCATCCCATAGAGCATCGGCAAGATACCCATTTCAATATTTTGTGCCATCAATGGACCTATAATGCGATACATGATTGCTTCCATGCCTGTACCGGATTGTTCAACACTATTGGCTTGTAAATTACTCATGACAAGACCGGGATGTGAGCTATTGACCATCGTATCATATCCAGCCTCGCTAAGGCGTTTTTGTAGTTCGAAGGTGAAGAATATATTCGCTAATTTACTCTGACCATATGCGCCCCAACGGGAGTATTCTTGTTCACCCATGAGGTCATCAAAGTTGATTGTCCCCATGTAGTTGGCGCTACTGCTAACGTTATGAATACGCGCATTGGGTGTATTCACGATTACATCCAACAACAAACCCGTTAATGCAAAGTGCCCGAGGTGATTGACACCGAGTTGCATCTCAAATCCATCGGCTGTTTCTTGACGTGGGATTGCCATCACACCAGCATTATTCAACAATACGTCAAGGCGGTTGTATTTTGCTTTGAACGCATCTGCAAACGCGCGAACAGAGCTCAAGTCACCCACATCCAATGTCATCAGGTCGAGAGTTGCATTGGGATATGCTTCCATAATTTCGTCAAATGCGCGTTGACCTTTGGTGGTATTGCGGGCAGTCATAACAACCGTCGCGCCTTTTTCGGCGACTGTTGTTGCAGTTTCGAATCCGAGACCACTATTCGCACCTGTGATAACAATTACTTTGCCGTTCAGATTTGGAATGTTATTTTGTGTCCAGTTTTGATTGCTCATTGTGTTTATCGTCCTTATTGTGTTTTGTGTTCGTCTATGTCTCTAAGATACACGATAAATCACGACAAAACACTAGCACGATGCGACACATTACTTGCATATGGCGACAAGTTACTTGCTTGATCTACTGATCATCAAAATTGCACAAAGTGTATACATGTGGAGCACGTAGTGATAAGGCATGCCTTATCACTAAAGTATAGGAGTATATTCCCTTTGAATGATGAGAACAGCAATCATCCACCTGATGTTTTTATGATTAGCCTAGTGTTCCATTTGATGCTCCGGTGTTGGCGCAGTTACCGACAGATAGACATTAAAGGCGACAAGTAATACAGTAATCGCTGCAATGATTGCGGTGAACAAGGTCGCGGTCAGCCCAATTACTGTTATACCTACGAGACCTACCAGTATGGCGCTACCAAGATAGACATACACTTTAAAGATTTGCTTATGCGGGGTGAGTGAGTCGTCGAGTCCAAAATCGATCATGGCGAGTGCAATTAGGAAAATGACAACTGCGGCGGTCAGCAGTAAGCGATACTCGTCGGTAACGATTTTGTCGGAATAGCTGATGGTCTCTGCGAAGAGTTTTTTCATCGCAACACCAAATGCGACGAGTGATGCCGCAAGGAATAAATGTCCGTAAGACCAACTGCCTATTTTTAGGTTTGATGTTATTTCAAAGAGATTATCGGCAGTATCCGAGAAATACAACCACCACAACGCATATAATACAATGAGTCCGATCACACCAAATATGATTTGTTCAAGCCCTAAAGCCGTTCCCTGTGAGTCATCGAGCACTTTAACAAATGCTTCTCCGAGAACAATAATCGTGAAAATACCATAACGCTCCAACATATGATGGGCATCCGCCCCCCATTCTTGTACCTCGTATAGAATGACCGGTTGCGACCACCATAACGTTTCGAATGCAATTGCAGCAAGCCATGCGACCCAATGGTATCCTTCGGGCAGGAAAATTGCACCCATCCAGATAACGATTCCTCCCGCAAAACCAAGCATGTAGCGTGTGGCATATGTACGGCTGGCAGGATGCGAAAAGTAGGTTCGCACATACATCAAAATCGTCATCGCACGCACGATAACGTAACCTAGTGTAAACTGGAGGAATAAATCGCCAAATGCTCCGCTTACGCTAAGCCCCATTGCTGCCACACCAAAAATTTGTATGAATACGAGTATTCTATGCCATATGTCATCGGCGACATAGCGATTCTGATATAATGTCTCGCCACCCCATGACCACCAGACGACAAACATCATGACTAGAAATTGACTAAAGCCTATCAGATTAAGATTATCACTCAAAAAATTACCAATTTGAATTAATGTCGCAACATAAACAAGATCATAAAACAGTTCAAGCCAACCTATGGTACGGTCTGTATGCTTATGAAATGAGACATCCTTAAAGTATCTAGGGGGTGTAAACAATTCTGACATATAAGTTTTGCTCCTAAGTTTTCCTATGTGTATGATATTTTTAATATGAACTGACGAGATACGATAAAAATGGGCTATATGTTTCTAATCATATTGGTGGATTATTGGCCTACGACACTTACACAATAGAGGATTTAACGCGACAAAACACTAGCGCAAAGTGACAGATCACTTGCAGATTGCGCCAAGCTGGAAATACATAATGCAAAAGGGCGACACCTATATGAGGAATCGCCCTTATGAAACGAAGAAATACTATTTTGTAGCAACAACTCACGGGCACTTATTGAGCAAGAGTAGTATCAATCACTAAAATGGTAGTCATGTTATTTTAGTGATTGGTATCGGCAAAACTATTTACTTAGAGAACTCTTTTAAAAGGCTTTCTGCAACGACTTTGCCGAGTTCGTCACAGGCTCTTGGACTATCTCCAGAGTACAATTTTCGATCGACATGTACTGCACCTTCTATTTTCTCATTTACGAATTGCAAACCTTGTTCAGCAAGTTTTTCACATTGGTACCAAGGAAGATGACCGGGTAAATATCCAATAGAGGGAGATTGCTTATCAACACCGTCTGGGAATATAGCCATTTTGTACCCGTTGTACGGATGTGGATCACTGTTGTTGACCGAAGCAGCTAACAAAGCTGCTGGACCATGGCAAACGGTTACCATATAACGATCTGACTGATGAATCCAACGGATTAATTGCCCAACATTTTCATTTTCAGGTAGTCCCACCATTGAACCATGACCACCAGGAAAGAATAGAGCGACATAGGGAGATTCGGTATTTAATCCTCCGTTGGTAATCATATCGTCAAGCGATAACGGATTATTGAATTTTGCTTGATGCTTTTTCATAAACTCAATAACCGCATCATCTTTTCGTGGTACAGACCAGTCTTCTAAAATCGCTGGTGCACCCGTTGGTGTTATCACATCAAACTCAAAGCCAGCATTCGATATATGCATCATAGGCACAGCTGTTTCTTGTACGTTATTACCCGTAGAAAATAGCATCCCATTTGTCATTTCAAAGTATCGGTCTTCAGTGCAAAGGACGAGCACCTTCTTATCACCCTTATACTGTTTACCTTGAAAATCAGTAGATTTATATCCAGTTACTTTATCGACACCTAGCCGGAGTCCCAGTGGTGATGGAATGTAGCCCGGTCCATTTTGTTCTTTGGTTGGGTAAATGCCAACCATTTTTCTTAACATTTTCATTATTGTTCTCCTGAAATGCTTACAAGTTGTATAGACGCAATGGCTTATTCAACCGGTTGACATGAAACCATTGCTTATAACTTAAATTCAATTGCTGAGATTACTGAGTGTTATATGGTACTTATGCACCCGCTCGAACTAGTTCTGGCGTTTGCCCTGTCCATGTGCGGAATGCACGAAAGAAAGAATTTGGATCTTCATAGCCTAAGAGAAACGCAATCTGCCCGCTACTATATTCCGACTGAGTCAGATAGTGTCGTGCTAACTCTTCACGCAACCCATCCAATACTTGTTTAAAGTTTGTGCCTTCTTTGTTCAGATTACGTTGTAACGTTCGTCGGCTAACAGACAAACGCGACGCGACATCATCAACTGTGTATTGTCCACTTGCTAGAATTTCCATTAAGCATGCACGCACTTTATCCGTGTAGGTTGCCGTTCGTGTCAAATCCTGCATGCGTTGATTGAGTTGTGGTTCAAAGAATGACCACATCGCATCATTAGCTGTAAGGAAAGGACGCTCAGCGTCTTTTGCAGAGAATACAATACGATTAACATCTGACTTCGTGATATGCACTCGGAAATATTCTTCATAGGCTCGTTTTTCTGGAATGTCAAAGCTGAAATTTACACTCAGCGGCACAAGATTTTCGCGAGTCGCTTGACGCACCATATGGACCCACCAAGTTAACTCCATAGCAACGACACTAGGCGATAGTTGATCTGTACCCGACCCTGCATCAACATTTATCGTGGTCTGATCAGGCATAATTTGAACAGTCAAATTCAGTGGACAGACCAGTGGTTTGTAATATGTGATACGCTGAGCTGCGACATTCAAGTTCTGACTACAGAAAGCCGCAAACAAGGGTGGACTAAAGGTTTCAGGTGTTCTGGTCGTTGCTAGGTGCAATGGAAATATAGGATTATCACTCAAAACAACTGCAACCCCATCCCATAGCTTGAAGTATTCATCGGCTGTGAGCGTTGGTGATTTACGCGATAGTAAATCGAGTGGCAAACCCGCCTGCCGCAAAACATCCTGCGCTGAAATATTCATATCCTTAAAATGTACCTGCCAGTTTGTTTCAACTGGATATTTACGAGTATGCACAGTCGATTTTCCTTTCTCAATCTACAAGTCGTGACACCATAGATGCTAGCAATTTGTGGCTATATGCCTGTTTGTTGTTTCATGAACGTAATATATTCAGTATCCGATAGTTTCTCGCGTGTAGCAATTGTACGTTGCGCACCTGGGCCAGCCGTATAACGCAGTTGATCCGTACCATCTGTAACAGCGTCATAGACGACTTTAGCAATAACACTTGGATCAGCTCCTCCGCCTTCACTTGCCTTTACACCTGCCACAAATTTGTCAACCAGTGGCTTATATTCCTCGGGACTACCGTCTACCGTCATGTCAAAGGATGTTGTCCCGAAATTAGACTTAATGCCACCCGGTTCAACAATTTTTACAGTGATACCAACAGCAGATAGCTCGTATGATAGCGCCTCGGACATACCCTCTACCGCGAACTTTGAACCATGATAAAGTGTACCCAGTGGGAAGGTGATTTTGCCACCAACCGACGAGATATTCACAATAATGCCATCTCCATTTTCGCGCATATTCGGCAAAAATGCTTTGGTGACCATTAGCATGCCGATCACATTGACATCAAATTGTCGGCGCATGTTCTCTTCGGGTGTGGCTTCAAGAATACCGTAGGAGCCATATCCGGCATTGTTGACGAGTGCATCTATTTTGCCAAAGTCATTGATGATTTGCTCTGCTGCTGTATTGATAGATTCGGTATCACTCACGTCCAGCTGATAGACTGATATGTTTTCAATTTCAGTAAGCTCAGTTTCTTTCTCTGGTGTCCGCATCGTCGCCGCAACGCGCCACCCGCGTTCCGCGAAGTACTTTGCAGCCCCTTTTCCAAGCCCTGAACTGGAGCCTGTGATTACTATTGATTTCATATGATTTCCTCTCTGTGATCCGCTATTACAATCCGATTTGTTGACGAACCAAAGCCGTAAACTCTGCATCAGACATTTGTGATCGCGCGCCGACCAGTTGTTCCCCATCTGCACCAACAATATAGCGTAGTTGATCGGTACCATCAGTAATAGCGTCGTAGATTGCTGTGGCAATCAGCTCTGATTCTGAGGCAATCGGACTTGACTGCATAGCTGTCATAAACTTCTGAACAAGAGGCATATATGCTTCAGGACTGCCCTCAATGTTCATATCGAAGGATGTTGTAGCGAAGTTTGTATTAACACCACCGGGTTGGATGATTTTCAACTTTATACCAATAGTGGATAATTCGTATGATAACGCTTCGGACATACCTTCAACTGCAAACTTTGATCCGTGATAGAGTGTGCCAAGTGGAAGCCCGAATCGCCCACCCATAGATGAGACATTCACAATCATGCCATCACCATTTTCGCGCATGTTCGGCAAAAATGCCTGTGTAACGAGCAACATGCCGATAACGTTGACATCAAACTGGCGACGAATCTTGTCTTCCGATGTGGCTTCTAGGATGCCATATGAACCGTATCCTGCATTGTTCAAGAGTACATCGACTTTGCTGAAGTCACTGATAATTTGCTCTGCGACAGTTATAATGGATTGTGTATCGCTTACATCAAGTTGATAGACTGAGATGTTTTCATCTTCAGTCAGCTCCGTTTCTTTTTCAGGAGAGCGCATGGTAGCAGCAACTTTCCAGCCTTGTTCGGCAAAGTATTTTGCAGTTGCCTTACCAATTCCAGAACTAGAGCCTGTGATTACAATAGATCGCATGTTGCAACTCCTCATTCATGTATAGTTATATAACTAGTCTATGGTTATCTATAACGATCCACACTAGCGAGGTGTGCCAACACACTTGCTAACAGTGCCAAGTTATGTGGCAAACATTGAAAAGGGCGATACTCCAAGTGAGTAGTCGCCCTAATGAAACGAGGAAGTGAGAAATAGGATGCGGACTGTTGTTTATATATGACAGAACATTATCGTATGGCTTTTTCGTCAACCGTATGTTTAGACTCTATGCGTGTTTTTTGAAGAACGAGTCGATGCGTTCAACGGCTTGGTCAGCATACTTGTCTTTCCAGTAGAAATCACCATGTGTGGCTTCTTCCAATACGATACTATCTTTGGGGCCATTGAGTGAGTTGTAGAAACGCATGCCGGGATCTAAGCTGTAGGCATTTTCGCCAGACACTACATACACTGGGATGTTGTCATACTGGTCTGCATAATTGAAGATGCTCAACGTCGAAACACCAACCAGCGATGTTGCGCCAATCCCATTAACCCATCGTGGATGATATCCGACTTTGCCCTCCAAGTAGTAGTTTGCTAGATCCTTCATCTCGTGATTATCATCGGCAATTTCGTCTTCGGGTGGTATAGCTGGCATTTTCAGGTTAATTCCAAAGACACGTAATGTTTGGAAAATTCCACCCAATACGTAGAATACCCATCGCACAAGAAAGAAGGTTGCCCGTGTACGCTCCGGACCATCAATGGATGGAACCACAAGACCGAGTGCTTTCACTCTTGAATCCTGAAATGTCTCATACGTTGCACTCACAGCACCAGCACAAACGCCAACATTCATGAGCTTATCGGAATCGACTTGTGCCAGTGAACTCAGATAGGTGACTGAGCTAGCGACATCGTTCGCATGATGATAGGGGTCGCAATCTGCTTCAATGCCTTCACTTTCACCTATTCCTCGAGGATCGAATGCCAACGTGATGTAACCGAGTTTACTGAATTTCTCTGCATAAAAGCCCGATGCATGTTCCTTTACAGCTGTTGCTGCTGGAGCAACGATGATGGCAGGTCGCTTCTCACCATCTTTGTAATCTTCAGGGATAAAAAGATTGGCGACAATTGTCTTGCCTTTACTGTCGTATTCAACACGGTTCATTCCGTTTTTGAGTGTTCGATTTGTGGGTGTTGCCTGCTTTGATATTGTTAGTCGTTCAACAGATACACGACCTATTAGCGCGAGTATCCCCACCAGTCCGAGTAGGGTAATTACAATTGCTCCAATTATCTGCATTTACGTCTTCCTTTCCAATAAGCGTTAGACTACTTGGTTAACAACAAACTTCTTTGATTTAGATGGTATAGGATATTACAGGCGACGTGATAATCAGACTGCGCCAAAGTTCAATCGAATTGTGCCAACTTGCGGATATAGTTTGCTGAGGATGATCTTGTGAGCGATTGAGTGTTTGTTTTGACATTGTGGGGTTATGCAAGTGTGCAGGCGAACACATCGGTTCGCCCCGACAAAAATTTAATTCATTAAGCTTGTCGCACCAGCGAAAAGTTAGTGCTACGTGTATTTTCATGCCGTGATGAGACGATTTGGAGTCGCGTTAAGTAGTTGCTCGAATACTATCAGGCGTTTGTCCTGTCCACGTACGAAAGGCTCGATAGAAAGAATTCAGTTCTTCATAACCCAACAAGAACGCGATCTGTCCGGTAGTATATTCTGATTTTGCAAGATAATGACGGGCTAGCTCTTCCCTTAATCCATCAAGAGTCTGCTGAAAGCTAGTACCCTCATTCCGCAAATTGCGTTGTAAGGTACGCCGACTGACAGCTAACCGAGACGCAACATCATCAACGTTATATTGCCCGCTTGCTAATATTTCCATCAAACATGCGCGAACTTTCTCAGTATAAGTTGCACTTTGTTCTAAGTCCTGCATCCGTTGTTTGAGTTGTGGCTCGAACATTGACCACATAGCATCGTTGGCTGTGAGGAAACGACGTTGAGCATCTTGCATCGAATAGGTGACCCCGTTAAAGTTTGATGGGCTTATCCGTACACCGAAATAATCTTCGTACAATGCTTTTTCTGGTATATTTACTGTTGTGTGAACACTCAGTGGGATGAGATTCTCACGTGTTGCAAGGCGTGGTAGATGAACCCAACTAACTACTTCCATAGCAATTAAACTAGGAGGTAGGTCTCCATATTCTGATAATGCCCCGACTTCAATTGTCATTTGTTCGTCTTCTATATCCACATTGAGGCGAATCGGACCAACTAATGGCTTATAATTTGCAATGCGTTGGGATGCTACAAGCAAGTTCGGGCTCGAGAAGCATGCAAAGATGGTCGGACTGAATGTTTCTGTTGTGGTGCTGGTAGCAAAGTCTAGTGGAAATGTAGGTTTATCTCGCAAAACAGTCGCAAAACCATCCCATAGCCTCAGGTATTCTTTTCCTGTAACTGTTGGCGATTTTCGAGAGAGTAAGTCGAGGGGTAAGTTCGCATAGCGCAACACATCCTGTGATGAAACATTCAGGTCCTTGAAGAGGATATTCCACCCATTTACCTCTAGAGGATATTTACGATTATCCATTCTGATTTTTCCTTTTGCATGAGCATATTATGTGCTGGCTATGTCTGCTGATTTTTGGAAATCATAGAAAACCACAATAATAATGTACTGTGAAGTCGGATATAAATCATTATCATACTGTGCCAACTTACTCGCGAATGATGCCAATATACGGTTGCTATAAAAAAGTGCAAATCCCCCTCACACAACTGTGAAGGGGATAAACACAAGGGAGAATAGGAGGTGTTCTAGATTGATTAGGAAAGCATCTGAGCCGTCATGCCTGCGATGAAAGCGTCATCACCATTTTCTTGACGTGATGCATACATTTGAACAGCGTCTTCACCGATCAGATAACGGAGTTGTTCCTTACCATCGGTGACCGCAGTGTAGATACCTTCAGCTTGATATTCTGGGGTGCTACTGCCTGATGATACTTGTTGCATATTACCCATGAAGGTCGCTACGGTCTCATTATAATCGGTGATCTCTTCACTCTGTGCCATATCCATCGAACGACCACCAAAGTCTGTGCTTACACCACCGGGTTCGATGATTTTTACTTGGATACCGTGTGGTTTCAACTCATAAGACAAGGATTCGGAGAAGCCTTCCACTGCCCATTTGGTGCTGTGATACAGGCTAATCAATGGGAAGGTGATACGTCCACCAATGGATGAGACATTTAAAATCATTCCGGATTTGTTTGCACGCATATGTGGCAAGAATGCACGGGTTACATCCATCAGACCAAAGACGTTTGTATCAAATTGACGTTTAATCTGTTCACGGGAAGCGAGTTCAAATGGTCCCATCAGACCATATCCGGCATTGTTAAGAAGCACATCAACTGTACCAAGGTCGCTTACAATTTGCTCGGCTGCATTATTAATGGAGTCGAGGTCAGTTACATCCAGTTGATAGATCGATACATTCTCAATTTCAGTCAGTTCAGTTTCTTTTGAGGGGGTACGCATCGTTGCAGCGACTTTCCACCCTTTTTCTGCAAAGTATTTTGCAGTTGCTTTACCAATACCCGAGCTTGCGCCTGTGATTACGATAGATTGCATGATTGTATCTCCTGTTAGTGTTTGTTTTCAACGACATATACAGAATAGATGATTTAACACGACAAATCACTAGCGCAAGATGACAGGTTACTTGCTTATGACGCCAATACTATTAGAAAAATATATGATCGTGAACGCTAACACGTATTCATCCGGTATCAGCAATTGAAAGACGTATTCACCTAAATGTCGTTTTGTGTTCTAATCATTCCCTGAACCTGTCCCACAAGTTGCTCACGAGATTTACTGCGATACCAGCGTTTGGCTAATCGTGCGGTTGATTGTGCTAATGCGTAGTTCACAGCAAATGCGATCCCTGCACCGATAAATGGAATTAACTTAGATAGTGTTTTGCCTGCAAAACGTGGTAGATACTTTTGTAAGATGGCTAATGTCATTTTCGACACTTCGGTACTACCAGACATCACCGCATACGTTGCTGCACGATTTTCCATTGATCGCTCGTATCCATGTACTTGCGCAATAAAGCTCACCATTGAGGCTTGATAACGTGCTGTTAGAACAAGGTCGAGCGGTAAGCCGATGGGTAAAGTTGCAAATCCGCCAAAGCCTGTTACAGCTCCCACAACCCCACACTTAAATGCTTGACGATTCACAACCGAAGCAATAAGTTTGTCATCATCCCAATCGGGATGCGACGCTTTAAGATCAACCATCTGCTGATGTAATCCTTCAACATCTGGTTCAATGAGTCCTTCTACCCAGCGTTTGCCAAACACAAATGCCAAAATACTCAAGACAACCAAAATTACGAACGGTAATACACAGCCCAACAAAAATATGCCTTGTAATCCCTGAAGAAATTCCTGCATTGCTACTCCCTTAATGTGTCTAATCTATTTAATTGTATAAACGAAGATACGCTACGCCAAGTTGCACAAAATTAGACATCAGTCCGTTTTTAACTGATAGCTTGTTATGGACTCACATCGTCTTAATCTGTAACCATGACACTGTCGACGTACATATGAAAACATAAATACGATACACAAGGAGTCATTATGACAAAGCAACACAATATTTCACGTCGAGATATTCTTAAAGGTATTGGTGTTGGTGCGTTGGGTGTGGCATTCTTCCAACAATCAACCCCTCAGACCAGCGCACAGGACGACATGATGATGGGTTTGCCCCTCGCGGCAAAATACTATGGCTTCATGATTGGGGATTTCCAAGCGATGGTAATTGCTGACGGTAGTGGAGCAGTTCCTGGTGCAATTATGGGTGTGAATGCCGATGCTGCTGATGTTGCTGCATTCCTTGAAAGCAAAAAAATTGCTGATGAAGAGGGCAATATTCCCAATATGTTTGATATCTTAGTCGTCAGCACCGGAGACGATTTAATTCTGTTTGACACGGGCTTGGGTGCAAGTGATCAATTGGTTTCAACACTGGGCGCGGTTGGCATCAGCCCAGAAGATGTTACAAAAATTATGATCTCCCACTTCCATCCTGATCATGTAAACGGTCTATCCAGCGATGGCACATTGACCTTCCCGAATGCACAAGTTTACTTCCCACAACCAGAAATGGACTTTATGGAAGGCACACCAGACGATTCGCCAGCGGCTGGCACTATACAAAATGCGATGGGCAAATTACAATCCGCGATTGATGCCGATATGGTCACCTATTACAATGATGGTGATTCCCCAGTTGAGGGCATCACAGCGATGGCAGCACATGGTCATACCCCCGGCATGATGGTATTCATGATAGAAAGTAATGGCGAATCTTTGCTCAACATCGTTGATTCGGCGATTAATGTGTATACCGGAACAGAAAATCCAGATTGGCATATTCAGTTCGATGCAATACCAGACATGGCAGTTGAAAATCGTAAGAAACTATTTGCGATGTCATCCGATGATAACGTGCGTTTATTCGGGTATCACTTCCCATTCCCCGGCATCGGCTACACTGTGCGTCAAGGCGACGAAGATGCATGGACATGGACACCCACTAGCTACTAAACCTCGCAACTAACATCATATACTGGGAGTGCATGACGTGTGCTCCCAATAAGATTCTATGGACATAGAAATAACCCACGAGGTGATGTAGCATTACGTTGCATTGATCGTTGTCGATGTTTTGATTACCAGCGCGTGAGGTATTATGAATCACATTCCTGTCCCTTGGCATAACATACAAAAGCGCATCCGCTTGTTTACTCTAATTGTGCTATTCATTATGACCTGGATACCACAATCTAATGTTGTCAGTTCACAATCCTTTGAACTAATTGTGTTAGCGGCACCCTCAATTGATGACCCCTATTATGCCGATGTGAGCGATGACATCTTTGACTTTCATATCGCATACGCTCAGCAAATCATCGAGCATGGTGATCGTGTATTGATTCTGACGGACGACGTGTATTATGAAGATTATGTAGCAGAACTTGGTGTCGATCAGGTTGTCGTCGCGCCAATGGGGGATATCTGGATGCGTGACTTTACACTCTCTAACGTTGTCGATCCGATTATGTTTCGGTACACACCAGAGGGGCAGGGTGGGAATCAAGCTGAAGCTGATACTGTTCAAGAAACCTTTGCAACACTCATCACTGATGCAGGGATTACTTTTAGCGAATCCGATCTACTTAATGATGGGGGTAACTTTGTAGACGACTATGCAGGTAATGTGGTTATTAGCAGGAAGTTCCTTGAGGACAACAATTTGGATGAGGACGAAGCACGCGAGCAAATTCGTACTGTAGTAGACGGTATTCAGAATATCGCATTCATTGACACCGATGCACTCGATTACCTTGGACATGCAGACGGAACAGTTAGCTTTGTGGATGAGAATACCTTGCTGGTAAACGCAATGCCAGACAATCCTGAAGCTATGCAACAACTCCGTGCTGATCTTGAGCGCGGTTTGCCAGATGTTGCAATTCACGAAGTGATCACACCGTTTTTCGAGAGTGACGTACTCGACGATACGTTTGGTTCTGCATGTGGTCTATACACAAATGCCCTTGTAACACCTAATCGGATTTACTTCCCTCAGTTTGGTATACCGGAAGATGTCATCGCGCTCGAACAAGTCCGTGCTGCAACAACACGCGAGGTGATTCCTGTTTCATCGGAGACAGTCTGTTATATGGGCGGTGGTGTTCGCTGTATGTCATGGCAATTGCGTGGCACTGAGGCTGAACGTCTATTGGAGTATGTCGAATCATCGGGCTTTTAGGAACACGTGTACGTGTTTGGACGTGCATACGGTCGGGTTCAACGCGTCCGCCATGCACCATACCAAAGCTAGAAATTAATGTTGGGGACAGGCAGATGCATGTAGACATTGCATACCAGCCTGTCCCCATAAGCGTTTGTAGAGATTGTTGTAGGGACGCATAACGATACTTCCGCCACCCCATGGAAGCTTTTGCTGCTGGGAAGCTAGAGTGGGGATAGCTGACATTTATGTACTAGCTTGCTTCCAAAAATCTAATGCTTCTTTCAAATAGTTCGGATCGAGTTCTTCTACATAATCAGCAATAGATTTCAAATACTTGTAAATAGCAGAAGCTTGAGATTTATTAAATTCCCCCATTCGTGTATGAAATTCCGCTAGTTCAGATTTATCAGTTGGTGGTTCAAGTCGGTATACAAGAAATGTTCCTACTTCATATTTGTCTTCACCTAGCGATGCTAACATAAAGGCGGGAAGAAAATAGTGAAACCCCATATTTGTCAACAACGGAAGACTCATTCTCCAGTCTCCTGCAATATCGTCTGTTATATCACGCCAATCCTTACCCTTCAAAACTTGAAACATTTTATGAGACTCAAAATCTTGTATATTTTCAACAAGATTCATATCTCCTGGATATTCTACGTTCTCAAATGCTTCTTTTATTTGCTCTATTAAGGTCATATTCATTGCATGCCCCCTATGTTGTAATCAGCTTCGTGAAGACAATAGAGATTATCATAGAACATTTGAGTGATTTGGCACAGGATTTATTATCATTTGGCGGACAGCAAGAATGCTGTCCCTACAAGAGTATGAGGAGATTGTCGTAGGGACGTGATTCTTCACGTCCGCCATTTGGAAAGTGGTCTTGCGAGATTATGTCATCGTAGCCGTAAGCTACTCTATCTACATTATCATAAGTATAGTCGATGCGCTGAGCATTAAATCGTTTTACTATCTTATGATTTCTGGACACGCTTGCCTAAAATAATATCGGGTTTGCCAATCCCATTGGCATCGGGGATAACACCAATGATCGTATACCCCATTTTTTGATAAAAGCTATAGGGGTGGTTTTTGAAGTTCCGGATGTTAGCGATTTTGTCAGGAAGGTTATCGTACAGATCAACACCCGATAGCGAGGTCATATCATCTTCGTCATCCGACCCCAATTTGATTGTCAGCGCACCTTTTGAGGCTACATAACGCTCGAAATCTTCAATAAGTGCGCGACCAATGCCCCGACCCTGATAGTCGGGATGAATTGCCAATGGATGTAACTCCCACACATTGCCATCATATTCGGGGATGCCGCCAATTAAACCAACCACGCGCTCATCAATTAACGCAATCCGACAAAAATTATTGCCAGATGTCATGTCCTCAAGTTCTTCGATCCCGTCGGCGAGTGTATCCCAAGCACCTGCCCAATGTTCGGCAAACGCCAACACCAATATCTCAGCAGCTTGCTCAAGATAGTGGCGTTGGTCTTGATGTAGCGCAATAATCTTCATCGTCAGCCTAAATATTGGTCTTGATGAACTCCGATAGATCGGTTTGGGTATTCGAGTGGAATACTAGGAGCGCGTTACCGATAACAATTTCAGTGATCGGTTCGAGCTTGACCCAGACATAACCTGTCTTGGACTTGCCATTAACGGTCGATTTCACTCGGTGCTTGCGATTAGTGAAGTACCAGCCTTGTTTACGCCATACGATTACCGCATGTTGACGCGAAATATTCGGATCATCGCCAAGGTTGATGTCGTTGCCAGATCCACGTCCAATCGTGATTGTTTTCTTAGTTAGTGGATGCGGTTGTTGGATACCTTGCCGACGAACAGTGACGCGCATAACTTGTGTCGATAGCTCGTACGCATCAGGGAAGGCAATCAAACGACGAATACGAGCGCGTCCAACCGCACGATAGAGCAAATAGTTAACCAATAATAGGAACAATCCAATCCCAATTGGAATCGCGATACTCAATTGCTGTTGCGTTTCTTCTGGAATGTCAATTTCTGGCACAATACTGGCTTCGGGCACAGGTGTCGCAATCGGTGGGTCAATCGAAATCGCAATCGGCTCACGCACGGTCGCCTGAATCGGGTCGGTTGGCGAGATACCTGGGACTTCGGCTGAAATCGCAAATACAGTGCCGACGGGCTTATCTGGGAATAGACGTAAGACTAAGCCCTGAATATCTGTAATTGTGAAGGTCGCGACCCCATTTGTAAATGGTACAGGATTGGGGTTAATTTGCCGTTGGGCTTCGGGTTCACCTGCTGGCGATAGATAAAATTGCGCAGGTGCAATTTCAAACTCGGCAGTTGTATTCAAAATTAGGGTTAATTCGCCCTCAAGATCAATTGTTGCCTCAGGTACAGTCGTTAGATTCATCGACTGTTGGGCGTAGAGTTGAATGGTGAATGGTGTGGTTGCGAGAACATTTCCGTTGAGGTCGAGTAGTTGTGCGCCGATATTATAAAAACCGGGTTGTAGTTGATTGGCATCAAAGCGGTAAACTGCTGAATCATTATCTTGTACAACGTCGTTATTGGCACGGAAAACAATCACATTTTCATTATCGGCGAGGTCAGATTCAACCGTCACCCCAATATCCAAAACGCCGTTAACTGTCGCTTGTTGGATGTCATCCACAAATGTAATGGAGTGGGTGAGACGTTCTAGCGGACAGGTAATGGTATCGAGGAGTGCATCGTTATCAGCGGTGTCGAGCAATAAATCAAATGTCACAAATTCATTACTTGCCGATTGCACATTCTGCATGCTGATGTTGATTGTGATTTCGCTGTTGGCGGTCTCGATAAAGTCTTCTAGATAGCCTTCGATAGCGCGTTGGATCGATGCGCGGGTGTTAGGTAGATCCGTATAGAACCACGAATACCCGCTTGTGCCGGTTGCAATTTCAATTAAATCAGGAATGTCTGGTATATCACGCGTATAATAACCGATGGTATAAATCTGTAAATCGGCACGATCTGCGGAACTGATGATTTCTTGTACCGAGACTTGGTCGTCGTCCCGTCGTCCCGAGTCAGTCAAAAGTAGGATCACTTGTCGTCTACCATCGCTGAGGGGGAATTCTTGGATACTCTGGAACAACCCATCATAGACACGGTTGTCCCCATCAAGTGGTAATAGGTCAATCATGTGCTCGTTGACCAGACGACCTTTGTCGGTATAAAACTGAGTTCGTGGCGAAATTTCTTGACTAAATGTGACTAACGAAACTTCATCGGCAGGTAACAAGCGTGGCATCAACTGACTAATTGTCGCACTAACAACATTTTCCACAGGTACCGTATCAGTCACATCTAAAAGAAGAATCATTTGTAACGGTTGGCGATCAGGTACTTGTGATATAGAGACTTGTGTCGAATTGACTTCAGTCAAAGATGACGCTTCGGTGACCGTCAGGTTGTACCGTTCACGGGCGACAGGCGCACCATCGCGCCCATGCAATACCGCTGCTATAGACACGGTATTGGTCTCTTTATTGAACGTACAATTGTACGGATGAAAACTTAGGGTCTGGGTTATGTCGATGGTCTCTTGTGCCATCACACCACTGATAGACCAACACAGTATCAATAATACTCCGATAATCGGGTTTATATGTTGGCGCACTTGTCTCATCTCAATCTTCTCCATCACAAGCAAATGTCTATAATCCATCCAACCTTATGCTCTTAGCGTACTGGTTGGTGGAATCTGTGTCGCAGTCGGTCCCTGTGTTGCAGGTATCGTCGGGAACGGTGTCGGTGAAATAAAAGGTGTTGGCGTAAACGATGCTGTTGGTACGAGCGTTGGTGTCATAGTCATAGTTGGCTGTATAGGAATGGGTGTTTCGGTCACGTCAGGTTCTAATGTAATAACGTCAGTTGGCTCGATAGGCGCAGTCGTTACTGTTACATCTATGTTTAATGTTGGCTCTGTTGTCGGCTCAATTGGTGGGCTTGTCGCTTCTACCCGTGGTGTACTGCTCGGTTGAATGATAATCTCCGTCGCAACTGCATCCGTTGCTGGCGCATCAACTGTTTCAACAATCGCGGCTGTATTTGGGGTTGGGTTGCCACCGTTGATTAACTGCGGGATTCCCCACCATACAAATGCACAGACGAGCAACGTCATAATAGTAGACATACACCCGACTTGATTTGGGACTTCGTACTGTGTACTCATCTCTTGTGGACGCGATAAATCGAGCTTCCAATTCTTCCCACCGATAAACACACGATCTGACCCAACCGCACGCCAGATGTCTTGCTCAAAGGCTTGTTCCATAACATTAACTAGAATAACACTCGCGTTATCTGTATTTTCGCGTTCGTTCGCAATGCGAATAAGCGTATCGGGTGCGTCATCAATGCTTTCTGTGATGAGTATCTGATAGATTTCATCATTACTGACTTGATGGGTAACACCATCGGTAATCATCAATAATTTATCACCGGGTTGGACTGCCATCGTAATGATCTGCGGGTCAATTGCATCGCGCTTACCGATCGCCCGCACCAGCACATCACGCATCGGCAAAAATTCATCAGGGATATGCTCGTATTTTGTGGTGCGCTCTACAGGATGGCTTTCACGATGGTCGTCGGTTAATTGGTTTAGCTGTGTCCCACGTAGATGATAAACCCGTGAATCACCAACGTGAGCGATATACGCTGTCCACTCGCGGATGACAACGGTTGTTAGGGTTGTACCAGCTGGATATGGTGAGCGTTCGACAAATTTACGGACTTCAGCGTTTGTATGTTGGAACGCCTTGCGCAGGATGCTAATCCATGAAAGGTTGAATTTGATGTTCTTTTGGAAAGTCTTGAGCAAGTATTTAACAGAGTACTCACTGACAATATCACCTGCATAGCCACCGCCGACACCATCAGCAACCGTAAACATATACGCATCATCATGTTGATAGATACCGATCGCATCTTGGTTATCATCACGTACCGGTCCGACATTGGTCACCCAAGCGGCATCAACCCGCGTTTTGACCGGTAATGATTCATACTTGAACATATCCACAATATACGGAACACCTGCGACCGTCACAACAGATTCATCATGAACAGGAAGGCTAATATTTTGCGTTAGCTCTGTTCCATCGACTGTGATGTCAGCTTCACCACGTTCATACGTTACAGCAACATTGGATCCATATACTGCTTGGTCAACAATGGTGTACGACAAGCGGACTGAATGATCTTCATCAATTTCAATGAACATCTCTGTCCATGACCGATCAATTTTTTGCCCGATATGTGCAACTTTACGCGCTTTGGTCACATCATTAATCAAGTGAATTTGTGAGAACTGAGCTTGTTGTTGCAGTGGTTTAAGTTTGCGTCCACCACCAAGGCGTCGTGCTTTGCGCCCCGATAGTTCGCCAAACTCGCCCTCACCATCAATGCTCGCACCACTACCATCCCGTTTCTTGGGTGGTCCGATGCCGAGACGCTTGCGCATACTTTCAGGAATAATTGCGTTCCCAATTGCAGCAAAACGTTGCCGGAACGAACTAAAATATTGTGTTAACGCCCCGAATTGATTTTTGATCGCCTGTCCGGGACGCATGTATACCCGCAACTGCATCCAAAGGGATGTGAATGGTCCGGCGAGCATGCGGAAGCGCATGATGATGTTTTGAATAAACTGCTGAATGAATAACATAGGCGATTCACTGGTTGCTTTCAGTTAATTACATGTACAACTATAACACCACTCAAGAAATTTTACCGCTTATTCCGATATAGGAAATGGAAATGGTTAGAAAAATACTTCAATCCTTGTATTATAACGCATCCACATCGTTATACTACGCCATACTATCTTTATTATATAGCCGGATTCCACATTCAACTAAAAAATTTTTTACGGTTGCTCAAGATGTCGAAATCGCATATGCTTTTTGCAGAACTAAACCATGAATTGAGAATACGATGACCGATTTCAACCGCCCAACCTATCATTATCTGCCTGCAAAAAATTGGATGAATGATCCAAATGGTGTGATCCAATGGAAGGGGCGTTATCATCTGTTTTATCAGTACAATCCGCACGGCGCGAACCATGCCAATATGCACTGGGGACATGCCGTTAGCGACGATATGGCACATTGGGAAGAATTACCGATTGCAATCAGCCCAACCCCTGATGCACCAGATCGCGGTGGAATCTTCTCGGGTTGTATTGTCGATGATGAGGGAACGCCACGCGCATTTTATACAGGGGTGAATGAGGATTATTCGATTCAAACGCAATGCATCGCAACAGGTAGTAATGACCTTGTGACATGGGAAACATATGCTGATAATCCACTCATTCCAGCACCACCTGTTGAAATGGGGCAAACTCGCGATTTTCGCGATCCGTTTGTCTGGCGTGCGGATGATGGATGGTACATGGTCGTTGGAAGCAGGATTGAGGGTGTGGGTGGTGCTATCTTGCTCTATCGCTCGGATAACCTTACCGATTGGATATACTTGAACCCAATTTATATTGGTGAAGCAGCACGCACAGGCATTATGTTTGAATGTCCGAATTTCTTCAAACTTGATGATAAATGGGTGTTGTTGATTTCATCGCATATCGGGCATACAACCGGCACAGTCTTATATTTCGTCGGTGATTTTGTGGATCACAAATTTATTCCACAAGTAGAAGGGGTGCTTGATAGTGGCTATCACTATGCTTCACTATCACATGAAGATGAAAAAGGGCGACGCATTTTGTGGGCATGGTTGCGTGAGGGGCGCACAGTAGATCAAGACATTAAAGCGGGTTGGTCGGGCATACAGGCAATCCCACGCATTTTATCATTAGATAGTCAAAATCGGTTGCTCATGACCCCTGTGCCAGAAGTCGAGATCCTGCGTGGTCAACACCATCACTTTTCGGCGCAATCTCTGACTGACAAACAGCTATCTGTTAGTGGTTTATCCTTAGATATTTCAGCTACATTCGCGATAAATGATAGCGCAGATATATATGGTATGCGCGTTGCGTGTTCGCCAGATGGCAAACATGGGGTGACAATTGTCTATGATCGCCGTATAGAGACACTACAAGTGCAGCGTGTGTATGCGCAAAGTGATGCTGAACATGACGATTATATACAGGGTTTACCCCATCATCTTGAAGGTGATGAACAACTTGAGTTGCGGATTTTACTGGATGGCTCTGCGATTGAAGTCATTGCCAATCATCGTACTAGTGTCACCAGTCGCTATTATCCGGCACAATCCGATCATCATCATGTACAAGTGATCAATCCAACGGTTATTGCATCATTGGACATCTGGGAGATGCAGTCAATCTGGGATTAATTATTCGAATCCGCCCGCCACATAGATTGACCCCACAATTTGATCTAGCTCGGCTAGTGATGGTTGCCAATCATCAGCTCCGAGTGTATTAAGTGACTCAGTCGCTTGACGAATATATTCGATATAATTCTTGCCCCAATCAGTCACGAGGTTCGGGGCGTTTTCTGCGCCGATCAAAATCTCCGCTGTGACAGGATACTGGAACGTGACTAGATAGTTTCCATCGGTTGTTAACCCGACGAAACTATAAAATACCCCCTCATTTGTTACGGGCAATAAATCTTGAGCATACATCGTAACAAATGCGATGCCTCGTCCATTTGTCATATCGACGTAGTGGGGTGAAACAATGATAACCCGTCGCGCCCCAACGAGAAACGGATTCGCAGGGAATGCTATGTCGGCAACTGGAACATTGGGATCAACCGTTTCTAATAACAAACTCTCAAATTCGGATGTTGTGTCGAGGAGCATTGTCAAATCCTCAATCGTATCTTGAGCGCGCTCAGCGAACCGACCTTCAAACTCTGCTACTGGTGCGACGATTAGGCGCGGGCTACGAAAGCCAATCACCTCCGCTTCAATATCACCAATAATACGAATAGGGCGTGTACCTCCCATGGCTTCAATTTCATCTTCTACATTCAACGCGATACCCTCTGCCAGTTCCTCTGGAATCATTAAACTGACAAACTCATCCTCATATAATTCGCCTATGAGCGGTTGCGTCCAATACTCATCTGCTGTTGCTTCAACTGTCCAACCGATCAACTCCCCCGATTGTATCTGGACCCATACAAATTGCTCATCGCATACTGGGCCAGCTAATACGGTAAAGTCTTCACCACCTGCGATGCGTCCAACCGACTCGGCTGTTGTGGTCGGTTCTGCACGGACATTATTTGCACTGCCCGGCGTAATACGCCCCATGTCTCCGATGATTATTCGCGAGGATTTTACACATGTATCCTGAGCATAGGTTGAGATAGTAAACAAGCTGAGAAGCAATATTACTTTGACGAATCGCATAGTGATGATCCTTAGATTTTATCCAGGTATTCGAGGTGTTCCGGCAAGGGTGGGAGATCAACAGTTTCAACTTCGTGATTAATATATTCATCATAAGTTGCCTGATACCCACGCCAACGGGCGATTGGTGCAAGGACACTAAATAACGCCTTTTGGATAGCCGGGGGCGGACTCATAAACTGAACTGTATCGGCAAACTCCGTTGCGATCAGAGACATTTGTAGTAGATTGGGTGTACCTTTGCTGTCCGTTTTACCATCTTGAGCCAGCCCAAATAATGTATTGACCATCAACTCAAAGCGGTCTGCTGGCATAATTTCAACAATGACACGTGCTTCATCGTCACCTGCGTTCCACCAATCATGTGGAATACCACGGGGTAACTCAATCACATCACCACCCGATGCAACACCTTCCACACTATCCAGTTTGTAGCCGATTGTGCCGTATACAACCGTAAATCGCTCATCAATATTGGGATGAAGATGCTCACCGACTACTGCGCCGCCGGGTTTAATCCGCGAATCAGAAACCAAACGGTTATCCGGTGTGTCGTCTGTACCCAAGCGAACAACCCCGTGCTCCCCTGTAACCGGATTATTGAATGCATCACCGCGTTTGGACATTTATTCACCTCGTTTTGATAGTTGTCGATGTATGATCACATTATGCCATGTGGTGTGGCACTTCATAGAGGATTATTTGAACAGATTGAATTTATTACTAAACCAACCGACAACCGGACATGACCAAATATTTCATGTTTCCGTCTTTATCGGTAAAAGGTGTATACAGATGGTTTGTTTCATGTCCGAATGGACTATGCCAATCAAGTTTTTGACTGTCGGTTATTTCTTGAATTGTATTTGTCATAAAATACCCCGATGTATGCACACTATGTATATTAGGATATTGAGTGACAGGACGTTTCGTTTTTGGGTTAAATTCGAGTATATGGAAGATATGAGTATCGAGGTTGTAAATTAAATCACGCGTATTTTCATAATAGGATGTAGCAAATTCTCCATGCAATTGCATCTCAATAATTGCATACTTTATGACTCGTGGATTTGGTTCGGAAAACTCTACATTCATTACTGATCGACTTCGTTCTCTCTCATCAAGCGTACGTAGGCGGGTTTCGCTATAAAACCTATAAACCTTTTGGTTTGACATGATGAATACATTATGAATATAGTTCAGAGCTGTATGCCAATTTAGAAAGATACGATTATAGCGAAATGATTCAAACGTCTCGTTGGCAGGGTCTTTGCTAGGGTACATTACAAGGTAAACAGAGTCTGTAGATTTTCTCATCATTTGCCCTTTGAATGGTTATTTTAGTGCGAAATCTCAACTGACCATGTCGTTTCTAGTGTCTGATTATCGACAATCGCAAGGCGGTCGATAATAGTATTGATAGGTAGCGGGAATTGTCGGCATACATCAAGCGCAGATGATACATCCGTTTCAGGAATATCAAGTGCTAGTGTGCAATGGGGGATCCAATGCGCAGGAATCATCAATCCGTCGTTTTGTAGATATTGACTATATTCTTGATATAACATGCGATGGGTTGAGTAGAGAGCATCTGTTATCGTCACGCCGAGGAAAATAACTTGCCTTGGTGCAGTAAATACCCCATAAAATGGCATATTCACAGGAATCGGTTTCATATCGTGTACAAGATTTTCTAAATGATCCTGTAGAGTCTGTTGATGTTCCTTGTGGACAATTGCCATTGATATATGCGGATTGACCGTTTGGTGTTTGATGTCACCCGATAGATTTTGTTGAGATAGAGTAGACCAAATTGTTTCAACTGTCTCGCGTCCATCATCCGCTAAAAATCCCAATAATACGCGCATTATCTTATGCCCCCGTATGCCACGGGAAGTATAGGTAACGCATGTCGTCGCCACTGGTTTGCGAGGTTAAATCTTGTAAGCGCACGGGTTCATCGGGGTTGAGGTTATCCGTCACCCAAACTGTATCGCCCTGTATACTCTCTACATATAGCACATGTCCATATTGATCATCCGCATAGGGGTGTGATGGGTCGAGTTGTAAGACTGAGCCTTCTAAGGGTGTATCGCCCCATGAAATGCCATATTGGGGTAATTGCATCGCCGCATCATCCCAAAGAAGTGCATCCCGTGGAACACCGTTGGGCAATGGCATCTTATCAACAATATGATTCACACACCCATAGGTGCTATCTTGCATCCACTGCGGATTTTGCGCGCCTTCTAATTCGACAATGGCTTCGATTTCTGCACCGACTGCTGGTGTAACGCGGTCAAGCCGTTCTGTCAGATTTGTTACATCCGATTGTAATCCGTTGATCTCGGTTTCTAAATCAGCAATCTGCATATCCAGCGCGTCAAGTTGTCCTTGCATTGCCATCACACGAGGTTGTGTATCAACTGGAGTTGTCGCATCAAAGCTTAACATCCGATTTTTGAGGGCGGTCATGTCTTCGCTGAGTGTTGTGCGTTGTGTGATGAGTATGGTTAAAGCACTCGATTTATCATTGAGGTTACTCTGAGCCGTTGTTAGTTCCTCGTAGACGTGACGATTGCGTGATGAAACATATTCACTCAATGTCATTTTTTGTAAACCGGATGACGACATCTCGGTATGGTTAGAACGCAATATCTCAGCTACATTCGGTCTACCCGTAAATTTCACGCGGGTCGGAGCGTAAAAATGCACCACATGAATCCCACCCATTTGTCCATCAACAGCCGTAGTAATGTCATCGGCTGCCATCGATAGATTATCAGCAAACCCTTGAATTTTGGCAGGCATTGCCGCAATATTTGCCTTATGCGACTGATATAAGACAATATTCTCAGAAAGTGGGAGCGCATCCATTAATGATTGGTCGACAATCGGGACGACGCTATCTACCGCCACTTGCAGACGAAATGCAGATTGTTTGAGACGTTCGGCTGCGTTGCGGAGTTCAGTTATGCGGACAGAGACTTCGGACATTGGTTAAACTTTCATATCGGCTCGTTTGTTAGTTTAATGATACTCACAAAATTGATAACCACAAAATCGAAGCCAGCAACTATAAAGTATAGAAGGATTAGAATTAACTTGAGAGTCAGCTTTGCAATGCTCACAAAGGCTGACTCAGTATGTTCAGGTGTTATTCCCAAAGCATAGATGACAACACAAAGTTGCTGGTGGTGATGCCACGCGGTAACGACACAACCGCATATACCATATCTGCAACTGTCTCTGGTTGCACCAGAATCGCCTTATCAATATCTGGTGAGGCATCGTCACGCATCGGGGTGTCAGCAGGTCCCGGTGAGATCATCACAACACGGATGCGATCTGGCTTTAGTTCTTCTGCAAGTGACCCACTCAAACCTTTTAATCCGACTTTGGCGGCTGTATAGGCTGTAACAGTTGGCACGGACATTGCTGTCACGAGCGATCCAATATTAATAATGCTGGCATTTTCGCTTTTGCGCAGATTCGGAACCAGTGTTCGCGATATGATATATGGCGCACGCAAATTTGTATTCAAAATATGGTCGAGCTTGTCGTTGGTGGTATCGGTCATATAGTCGATGAGCCAATCGCCAGCACAATTGACGAGTATATCAACTTGTTTATCACCTAATTGTTCACCAAATGCTTGTACACCCGCATCATCGGTGACATCAAGCACAACAGCTTCGGCTGTACCACCTAGTTCCTTGATTTCATCAACGACTGCATTTAAGTTTGCTTCGGTACGGGCGATGAGAATGCAGTGGATGCCTTGCTTGGCAAATTTATGGGCAATTGCACGCCCCATCCCCTGTCCACCGCCTGTAATAACTGCTGTTTGTTCTGACATGTCTTATCCTATGTATTTCAGTTTATAAATTAAAAGATAGCGTGTTGTTTACCACTCCGCAATTGATCCATCTTTGCGTCGCCAGATGGGGTTGTGCCAACGAAACGCATCATCATGCGCTGCACGCACTTTGTCTTCATCGACTTCAATCCCTAATCCGGCACCTGTTGGGATGTTAATATAGCCATCTTCATAATCAAAGACGCTATCATCTGTCAAATAGTCGAGTAAGTCGCTGCCTTGATTATAGTGAATCCCGAGGCTTTGTTCCTGAATCAGTGCATTATAGGCGACCGCATCAACTTGAATACATGATGCTAGGGCAATCGGACCTAACGGACAATGTGGTGCAAGGGCGACATCATAAGCTTCTGCCATTGCCGCGATCTTGAAGACCTCTGAGATACCACCTGCGTGGGACAAATCGGGTTGAATAATATCGACTGCACCCGATGCTAGTAGGTGCTTAAAGTCGTAACGTGAGTACATCCGTTCACCCGTTGCAATCGGAATTGATGTACTGTTTTTGATGTCAACTAATGCCTCGTTATTTTCCGGTAGCACAACTTCTTCGACGAACATCAGATGATAGGGCTCAAGTTCTTGGATCAACATCTTTGCCATTGGTTTATGGACACGCCCATGAAAATCAACGGCAATGCCAAAATCGCTGCCGACTTGTTCTCGTACCGATGCAATCCGCGCGATGGTCTCATCAATATGGTGGAACTTATCCATATAATGGACTTCATTAACTGCATTCATCTTGACAGCGTTAAGTCCGTTATCTTTACGTTCTTGCGCTTGTTTTGCGACATCTGACGGACGGTCACCGCCAACCCACGCATACGTTTCGATTTTGTCTCGTACTTTACCACCAAGTAAATCATAGATCGGCACACCATGAAACTTCCCTTTGATGTCCCATAATGCCTGATTAATTCCAGCAATTGCACTCATCATTACTGGACCACCTCGATAAAACCGTGCGCGATAAAGTGTCTGCCAGATATCTTCGATTTGTAAGGGATCACGCCCGATCACAAACTCGCCCATTTCTTTGACGGCTGCTTTCACTGTGGCGGCATGTCCTTCGACAATTGGCTCCCCCCAACCGACATAACCATCATCAGTTGATACCTTCAAAAATAACCAACGGGGTGGCACATTAAAAAGTTCCAATTGTGTAATTTTCATCTGAACACCTTCTTGTTAAAAATGAATTTGTTTGAATAATACTTCTGTCAATGAGTGATTCCACCATGGTCACCCGATAGAATGACAATTGCTTTTTTGACACGATATGATGATTAGACTGTAACAAATATACGGAGTAATTGCGATGGATTACTAATGAAAAAACGCCACATGCTGGATGTGACGTTTTGAATTATGCAAAGTAGTGATTGGTTTAGGTGATTTCCAATGTATAAGATGCGAATGCTGGACGCTGCGAATCAATGAGGCGGTCAGCAACTTCACGTCCAAGACCCTCATGATCATCTTCGCGTTCACTGAGTGGCAGACGCACTGTGAAGTGACAATTACCACTTTCGATAATTTCTGGGGTGACATCAAAATATAGCTCAAGTAGACGTTGCAGACCCGATGGTGTGCCACGGCGTAAGAATAACCACCCTAACTGCTCGATGATGCGGCGTTGTTTGTCGACGGATAGAGAAGGCAAAACAAGTAAGTCAAACCAACTTGAAATCCACTGAATCCAATCTGGGGGCATGACTTCGGGTGATAGATACAAATCAAAATTATCAATCGTCCAGAATAACGGCGACGCGACCGATTCGAAGATCAATAAGAAGCGACCCATAAATTCGAATTCGTCGAAAACTTCAGGTAGATATTGCATCCAATTACTTTTATCGCGAGGTACACCCGGCAAATAGCCAACAATTTGTCGTCTACGTTGCCCATTCATTGTCACACGCGTTTGTTGAGCCTGTGGTGGAACAAGCGGGAGAATTTCACGTTGTGGTTCAGGAAATTGTTCAGGGTAGTCCTCATCGGATGGCAAATCAGGCCCCTGTACAGGATCAAGCTGAATTTCTTCTTCATAGACAAATTCAACGAGTTCCAAAATAAAAGGACCTACACGGATCACATCACCGAGGTTTAGTTCGGCAGGGATGCGTGGCATCAAACGTGTATCATTTAACCAGACACCGTTACTACTATTCAGATCTTCAATCAGATATTTATCATCTTCGCGCCATGTAATGCGCATATGTTGACGACTAATTTCACGATGGTTCAACGGCAGGCTATTATCAGCCGACCGTCCTACACGTAACCCTTGTCGCCCAACAATCAGTTCGTCACGGTCTAAGCCGGGTCCTTGCAATTTAAAGCGGAGTCTTGTTTCGCTCATGACTAGTCTTCCAACACAATATGTTGATAAGAGACAACTAACCCATCAGATGGCACAGGAATATCATTAGCCTCTGTACCTTTGAGGAATTGACGATTTTCATAGGTGACAGGGAATAATTTAACTGAGCGGATGAAATTAACACCCGGAATTTGTGATAAGACCGCCATCACATCACCGACAACAAGGTCACGGCCATATGTCCAACCACTGCCATCTTGGCCGCCAATCAGAGGATTGATGAAGTCAAACAATTTGTTCTCGACTTCTGTCTTAACTTTCTCAAATTCATAATGTTGTGCCACCGAGAAGCGTACTTCGGTCTCAACCCAGATGTAGGTTGGTGCTGTTACTTCGAGCTGGGTTGACAGTAAACGACGTTCATCCAGATAAGCTTTGATGGTATCGTGGAGTTCTGTCTGGAGTTCCAAACTTTCCGGTGCGATGAATCCTGTTAATACTGGGATACTTGGGATGACAAGAATACGATTCTCGCCACGATTGGTTAATGGGGGTTGCAAACAATAAACCCGACCAATTCGCCCCGGTGCGCTTTGTTGTGCTAGGTATTCATAATCGCGTGAGGTAACCGCACGGCGCAATGACCGTAAGTGTCCGGGAACGCGTGTTTTTGCGTTTTCGAGTGTTTCTGCATCTAAACCGCCCGATGCACCTTTCATATTGGTCACTCGACTGACATATGGAATACTCGACTTCAATACATTGATCGAACGTGCCGCGACATTCCCTTGTAAGCCACCACCATAACGGTAGCCTGTCATAATCAAAAGTGAGCCTTTTGGCGGTAGAGCCCCATATCGCTTAACTGTGCCATCAGGTTGTGGCAATGCTGGCCCGAGACGTAATTCGCCTTTTTCACTATCAATTGTATAGTGACGGTCAGTTCCGGTTGATGTAGAGAAATCACCAACTTCCTGCCAACGTTGTTCGCGTCCATCAGGTGTCCGAACCATCAAATATTCATCGGTGGTACGTGCAACTAATGGTGCATGATCAAAGAAGAAGATTTGACCGGGTGAGCCGTCAGAACGCCCCATCACGATATCTTTCATACGGGTGACGTTGGTTGTGGAAACTGTACCACCCCATGTTTCGACACCGAGGCGCACCAAACGCGGGCTAACTTCATAACGACTTTCAGTCTCAGTTAGGTCGAGACGACAGCGTAACCAGTAGGCGTTAATATCGTTGCGTTGTGATCGTACCATTTCTGGCAAGTGAACCCGAACCAACCCGTTGACGTTAAAGCCTTTGGTATCATCCAGATCAATATGTACACGTGTCCAACGACGATTAATATCGGAACTGAGCACTTCCCACACATACGGTGGGTTATTAGGGTCGATACCAGCACCTTCGGCACGGTCAACTTCAAAGCTCATGCCTAGTAGATGATTGCTGAGGTCTTGGTCGAACCCGATATAAAAGGCATCGTCAGTCTTTGGTGGGTCTGATGAAAAGATTGGGAATTGTTCATAGCCCGATTGGACAGTCGAAAGTGATTGCACACCATATTCTGTGCCGTCATCTGTATCCATTGCTGTCAAAACGTACGACAACTGTGGGACTTGAATAGTCAAATCGCGGTCTGTTGAAAAGATAATTCCGCGTTGGTCTTCGGTCTGCACAGTTGAGACTTCAGTATCGGCTAAAATAGTAATTTCAGATTGTTGTGGTGCACTTAACCAGAATGTGACATCAGCTTGTGAAGGAACTGCTTCAGCGAGCTTCATCCCGATGAGTTCCATAAACTTGATGTAATTTTTGTCTGGCACACGATTGAGGCGATATAATGCGACATCCATCATGAATGCAAATAGCTCGATAAGCGTCATACCGGGATCACTTAGATTGTGGTCAGTCCACTCCGGTGTGTATAACGCGATCCGTGCGCGTGCTTCTTCTACTAGATCTTTGAACTCGCGATCATCTAATTTTGGCGCTTCTAAACCCATGTTCCACCCTATCCTTCAGGATTTAAATAATAAGGAAAGACCAAGCTACGAGGGTCTGGTCTGTCTTTATGTTTATATTTTATGCTAATCAATAACTCGGAGCGATCAACTTCGCCCGATTCGACATCTAACTCAATAATATCAATACGAGGTTCCCAGCGACGAATCGCTTCTTCGACATACCGTTTGGCAGTAACAAATGTCTGTTTATTCAAAGGATCGAAGATGAGTTCATGAATGCGACAACCGAATTCAGGACGGAGCACCCGCTCACCCGGTACAGTCATTACAATCAGATAGATAGATTGGCGAACTGCTGTATCACCATCGACCATTGCTAATTTATTACGGTCGTCCAGATGTAATGGGAACGCGAGTCGTTTACCTAGAATTTTTGTCAGCGCACTATTGAACATGATTTATCACTTTCTTAGCTGTTAGTTAATCGAGACCGACAACCCTTGAATCGTACAGGTTGCACTAGATTTAAAGGTTGCTCCGGTTGCCCCTTCAACAGTTGCTGCGCCGCTAGACGACTTTGCTGTGAGGTTGGAGCTTGCAGTAATATTGATATTACCGCCCTTAATATCGACATTGTTCGTTCCAGCATCGAGGGTCATATTGCCACCCGACTTCAATGTCATATTGCCACCTGAGGTAATATCGATTGTATCATCCGTATCGATGGTTAACTTACCATTTTCACCATCAAGCTTAAAGATAACTTTACCACCATTGGCGTCAATCGTGATTAGATTAGTACTCGACTCGATCTTAACCATATTTTTGGTGGTCTTATCAACGATGGAGATAAGTTCACTGTCTTTGGTGTCGTCGAGTGTGATGACATGTCCCGCACGCGTTTTGATGACACGTAGATTTACTTTACCATCTTTGACAATTTGAGCTGTTGTATGTGGGACAGCATCACTACCATTCCACAAACGTCCAACAACATAGGGACGACCGATATCGCCATGTTCAAAGGCGACAAGTACCTCATCATTAATTTCTGGCAGGAATGTCATACCGCGTGATGGCCCTGCATCTGGTGTTGCTACACGTGCCCACCAGCTTTCTTCCGAATCCGAGAACCATGGAAATTTGACCCGAACACGGTGCATGTTTTCTTCATCTTCATTTTGCGTGACAATCGCTGGCACAACACCCTGTACGGCTTGGTTGGTTAGCAATTTTTCTTCTGAATTACCAACAAGGTCAGCAACTGTTTCTGGACGCATGCCTTCTACAACAAATTCGGTACGGTAGTTATCACGACTGTAAATATGACGTACCGACGATAATTTATATTTACCCTCGAACTGCGTGTTGACGTTTGTCACTTTGATCTTCATGCCGGGGATCAACCGCGCGTCACCTTTACAGATGCCTTCGGCTTCGATGTAATCGGCATTAAGTTCGTCAAGAATTGCTTGTGCTAAATTGTTCGCATGGGTTTGGTCAATCGCGCCATGATTAATTTCATAATGCTTGGCTTCTTTTGATGTTGCCGATTTATATGCGGTACCACCTTTTTGTTCCTCACCAATTTCTTGTAGGTACGAGGCTGTTGATGCGGTGCCGACGATAGCTTCTTTCGTTGACGGATCAAACCCTCGGACGGTCACTTCCGTCACTTGTTCCGAGACGGATAGGCGTGGGAAGAAGCCAAGTAGATCAGATCCCCATTCTAATTCAGTTTCTGAACCTTCGGTGGCGGAGGCTTTCTTGAAATATAATTTTTTGGCGGTATCAACGTAAAACTTATAGTTATTGCGCCGGGCAAGTTGGCGCAAGAATGCCATATTACTCTGGTTATACTGTGTCACATGGTCAAAGACTGTTGAAGTTGTATCAACCGATGCAGTCAAACCCGCTTCACTTGCCATGGTCGAGACAATATCACTATCTTTACTGTTCTGGAATGTACGAATGTATGTGCCATGCGTCAGGCGGTGACTAAAATCATATCCACGCACATTAATTATTGTGCGAAATTGTGTTTCATAAACAGGTTCAATTGCTGTGACCTCGCCCGCAAACACCACATCAAGTGTTTCTTGGCCATCATTTTTTGCAAGTTTAATTTCGATCTCATCGCCAAGTGCAACCTTATTGTTTTTGAGGATGTAGAAATCATCATCTTCAAAGCGAATGGTGAACATACCCGGCATGTTGAATGTACGAGAGACTTCAATCTCAAATACTTTATTTTTGATTATATCATCAATAACTGACCCACCGATTTTGACCACGAAGTGATCGAGATGGGCAAGGGTTTTAGTCCCAGCCATACCTGCTTGTCCTTTACAGTATTAAATCCATGCCGTTTGGAATGTTGAGTGGATCATCAATTCCATTGTTTTCCGCAACTTCGCGCATACCTGAACTTGTCCCACTAACCGCATTAATCAAATCGAGACGGGTTCCGGCATTGAATGTTGATGTTTTAGGTGCTGTCGTTATCCAATCTGGCTGTGCTTGGGCAGCTGTTAGTGATTTGTCATCATGTTGTTGCAAATCAATAGTGACTTCTGACCGAAGTGGTGTACCCGTTTCAGAGAATAGGGTAAGCTTTTCTGTGAGCTTGGTTACAACACCTTCAAAGTAGTTATCACCCCACTCAAATTCGACACGAGGTGGCTTACCTTTATTGTCATCGGCATCGCGACTGTCTTCATCGACATAAATCATATGCCATAATAATTCAGTATAATCGCGAACGTTGTCATAGCGTCCATTGTTATAGGTGTCAGTTGTGTCAAAATATAAATTGAGTGAGATGCTAATCGGCTCCCCGTATTGGAAGCTGGTTTCACCCATATTCTGTCCTGTGACCGCGGTAACTTCGTATTTCGCTGTCTTGCTGATGCTATACTCAAATGGGTTGAACATGAATGACACTTTGTCACTTGTGTTCAGGTTTTTGATTGTACCTGGGACTAAGCCACCTTTGGTTAATAGACTTGACATGTTTTACTCCTCACTTTGCGTGGTCAATTAACCACGGCGTTCTTTTTCTTCACGCAAACGACGCTTGATAATACGGAACACATCACGCGCGAGTTGATCCATATAACGTTTATCGTCTATAGACACTTTGCCAGCGGCGTCATCGCCCTCGGTTGATGCTGTTGTGGCTTGGTCTGAACTTGATGTCGGTCCCGTGCCTGTTTCATTATCGCGCTGAATTTGGTTGTTTGCATAACCACCGAGTTTACTTGTTTCGGAACTGTTGTGTGCACTCGATTCTGATACTTGTGTTGCCCGTTGCAAAGCTGCCCCAAGATCCACAGATTGTGGCTCTGGTTGTGGTGGTGGCTGGGCATCTCGTTGAATCGGATTAGATGATGTTGGACTGCTATACGATGTATTATCGGTTTGCTGTATCATGCCCGAATCCATCATGGCATTGTACAGATTTATCATATCATCATTTAGACCGTCATTGTTGTTACCATTTTGTGGTGACCGTTGAATCGGCGTATTATCGCTTGATGAATTACCCCGTTGTTTGACAGCGCCTTCTTGTGATAAAGCACTGAACAAATCTATCGGTTGTTCAAATGAGGCATCAGATGGCTCATCGATAGAGCGTTGAACGACATCAGCATTATCTGTTGCCGGCGAGTAATTGTTCACTTCCGCCCATGTTTGGTCGCCAAAGTCATCATAATTATCTGCACCATTATCCTGCATGTCCCGTTGAATATTGCCGCGTTCACTCGATCTCGATGTGACTGCACCAGCTTGCGATAAGGCGCTGAATAAGTCAATCGGTTGTTCAAAGGAGCTGTCGCCGACTAAGTCGTCCTGTGCCGACCGTTGAATGGGTGCGTCGGGAGTCGGTGCTGCATCTGTATTGACCGCATCAAAATTATAAATCTCAGGGGTAGGGTCAAAACCCTCAGGTAGATAGTCATAACGATCATTATCCTGTGTTGACCGTTGAATGGGTGCGTCATTTGTGGATGGTGTCTCACCACTTTGGTTTTGTTCTGCGACATATTCTGACAAGATATTCATCGCTGTGAAGCTATCTGTATCTTGTGTCCCATCGAAATCATCATCGAAGGTCGGCAAGGTATTACGTGCTTCATCAAAGTCGCGTTGAATCGATGATCCGTTATCAGTTACATCGACATCGCTAGCAGGAGAGTAGTCATTGGCTTGTGCCCACGTTTGATCACCGAAGTCTTCATAATCGGTGGAATCGAGTTCTTGCCGTTGAACAGGTGTATTGTCGGCCGGTGGACTAATGGAAAGAGATTCCATCGGTTCATCTACTTGAGGCTCATCGCTTTCTTGTCGTTGAACCGGACGGCGTTGAACAGGTGTATTGTCAGCAGGCGGACTAATGGAGAGAGATTCCAT
>DIYL01000042.1 GCA_002428985.1 Anaerolineales bacterium UBA6055
ACACAGGCGGCAAGCTCAACAACGATTTCTTTTTCTTCTTGCGCTTGCGATTCCCATAGATCAATTTCTCGTTCTGCCTGTTCTTTGCGGAATAGGTATTCTTCTCGACTCAAATCACCATCCAGAAACAACATTTTAGCCGCTTGGATACGTTTTTCAGCTTTGGCAACATTAGCAAGTCGTTCAGCTTCAAAATTACGATTATCGCCATCATAGTCAATAAAGTTACTAGCAGACAAAGCGAGATAATTCAGACGTTTCATTTCTTCTTCTCGAATCGTCAGCAATTCGAGCAAACGTCCAACTTCATCTTCAAGCACTTCTGCAATGATAGACCGATTCGTACAACCACAAGTCACACCCGGTTTATGACGATACCGTCTGAATCCCTTACCATTCTTTTTACCTGTCAGTTTTGAGCGTAGTTTGTCATTGCTTTGTTCCTGGGCAATTCGTTCACAATGCGCACACCTTACCAGACCCGCTAATGGATATGGATAGGCTTTCTTAGTGATGCCATGATCCTTATTTGTGCGAATGGTGCGTTTAACCCGTGTTTGTCCTACAGCGTAAAGCAAACTCACTGGAAAGACTGCTTTATCTGGATCAAGATCTACATTGTCAGGATGATATTCCATCAAATCACGTTCACGGGCACGACTACCAAAGACCACACCACCATATTCAGCCCAATTAGATACCACACGGCGAATATCTTCAGCATGAATCGGTCTCGGTTTACCATAGCGATCCGGAAATGCCCAACCTTCTTCTCTCAGTTTATAGGCAATTTTCTCAAATCCATGTTTGTTGGTTGAATAGGTTTCCAGAATGAGATGCGCACAGTCAAAATATGACCGCCAGATTGCACCATCTTCAGGACAGTCATCTTTAGGTGAATCGGAAAATGTGCCATCTGGTAACAACCAACTGCCCTGTTCAGATGGAATCAGCTTACCATTATCATCCCGTTCAGTTCCGAATGGTGGAATTCCAATCGTGATACCACGTTGTTTACGATAACTCACACTGTCTTTTGCTCGTTGTGAGATGTCTTCTGCATACCACTCATCGAAAATCGCACTCAATTGGGCAACAACTCTACCTTGTGGGCTTGAAAAATCAATTTGTTTGTTGGGTGCAGCTAACACCAGATGAATCCCATGTTTGTCCACGAGGTCAAGCAAATTACCAATACGCCATCCCTTACGATGCAATCGGGATAAGTCATTGGCGACCAGTGCAATCACATCTTTATCTCTTAATCGTTTTTCAAGAGCTAACCAACCGGGGCGATTCTTCACAGATCGACCCGATTTATGACCTTCTGCATCTTCATACCATTCAGGTGTCCACCCATACTGGTTACAGATGGCTTGAATATTTGCCCGTTGACGTTCAGGGCTATTGGTATCACTTTCATCAATGGTTTGGGATTGACGAACATAGCAAAGCGCAATAATACGCTCGACCTTCTTCTTCTTGCGAGGCATAACAGACTCCTATCTATATTTTATTGGTAGCACAAAAACCACCAACATGATAAAGTCTGTTGGAGGTCACTGTACTAGCTGCATTAGTGCATTGACTAGGGTAGTAGGGTGTTGGAAGCACCCTATTACCTACCTTGAGAGTAACGAATATCCCCATCATTGTCAACTTAATCATTCGCTTTGGACTTGGCTATCACAGTAGCAACTGTCACCAGAAAATCAGATAGCCCATTGATATTCTCTTGTCTTGTTTTCACATTTTCGTCTTCATCGAGTTCATCGAAGACATGACGCGCAAAGCTTCGGGCTGATTTTTCAGATGGAAGATTGTATTTCAATTTTGGTTTGGTCTGACCTTTAGACATGCAATGTTTCCTTGAAGTTACGTGTATTTATACTTCAAGGGTAGGGTATTTCAGAAACAGAGTCATGGTAATTTTGACAGTTTTGTGGCAATTTTTGCCAATTTTTGTAAATTGAATCGTTTAATTGGTTTGAATTCTGTTATGTTTCTTGATTTTGAATTTTATATATGATAACTTGGTAAACGTTTACTAAAGTAAACGTTTACTTGAAGATTTTATGGAGGCATTCCTAATGAAAAAATCCTTTATTTCGTTGATGTTACTATCCTTATTTATTGGAGTTTTCGCGGTATCAGCACAAGATACTGTTGAACTCACAATTGCAACTGTCAACAACCCTGATATGGTTGTGATGGAAAGTTTCAGCGATGTATTCGAAGAACAATTCCCAGGTATTACATTAAACTGGGTTGTTCTACCAGAAAATGAACTTCGTGACACTGTCACCACCGACGTTGCGACAGGTGCGAGTAGTTTTGATGTCATCACCGTTGGGATGTTTGACACACCAATTTTTGCAGCAAACGACTGGATTCTCTCGATTGATGCACTCTTCGAAGAATATCCAGATAACGTACAACCAGACTACAATGTAGAAGACCTTCTCGAAGGTGTTCGCCTTGGTGTTTCTTACGAAGATGAACTCTACTCCCTACCATTCTACGGTGAATCCAGCATGATTATGTACAACACCGAGCTTTTCGAAGCAGCGGGTGTTGAAATGCCAGAAGCACCAACATGGGAAGAAATTCGTGAAATCGCTTGTACAATCCATGATCCAGAAAATGACACCTATGGTATTGTTCTTCGTGGCTTGCCAGGTTGGGGTCAAGTGATGGCACCGCTTACAACGGTTGTAAATACCTTTGGTGGTCGCTGGTTCGATGAAAACTGGGAACCACAACTAACCTCCCCTGAGTGGAACGAAGCAGTCAGCTTCTACATCAACCTTGTAAATGATTGTGGTCAACCAGGCCCAACAAGCACAGGTTTCGTTGAAGCACTTACCTTGATGTCACAAGGTCAAGCTGCAATGTGGATTGATGCAACAGTGGCAGCAGGCTTCCTTGCAGACCCAAGCCAATCCGAAATTGTTGATAGCCTTGGCTTTGCAGTTGCTCCAGTTGGTCCGGTTCCAAAAGGTAATCACTGGCTATGGTCATGGAACCTCGGTATTCCATCCACAACCGAACATGCAGCAGAAGCACTCCAATTCATCACATGGGCAACCAGTGTAGATTATATCAATCTTGTTGGTGAAACCAACGGCTGGCAAACAATTCCACCTGGAACCCGTTTATCAACTTATGAAAACCAAAACTATCTTGATGCAGCGGCATTTGCACCAACTGTATTGGCACTGATGGAAGCAGCAGACCCAACCGACTCCACTCGTGACCCAGTACCATATGTCGGTGTACAGTTTGCTGGTATCCCAGAGTTCCAAGGTATTGGTACAGATGTATCCCAATTCATCGCGGAAGCATTTGTCGGTGATGTTACAGTAGAAGAAGCACTCGAACGCGCTAACGATGCAACTCGTGATGCAATGGAAGAATCTGGCTACTACGAATAAAATCAACATCTAGAATCTCCATATAGATAGTGGTTTGGTAATCCCCATGTATATGGAGATTACCATCCCTAAACTACTTTTTATTACAAGTCTTTAGAGGTTTCTTATGACGGCCACTGAAAAAAACAAGCGCAAACGACAAAAAGGTGAGCAAATTTCTGACACACTCCTGCGTCGCTCACTGATCTGGCCTGCACTAATCTACATGATTATTGTGACGCAAGTGCCCTTGCTCATTACTTTGCGTTTTAGCTTTGAGCGATGGAATATGAATCGCCCTGATCGACGGGGTTTCATTGGCTTTGATAATTTTGTTGATGTCATCACCGACCCTGATTTTTGGGAGATCATTCGCAACACAGGTGTCCTAACAGGTGCCGTCGTACTACTCACATTTTTGTTGGGCTTAGGGCTTGCGTTATTGCTCAATCGGAATTTTGTAGGTCGCGGTATTGTTCGCACTATGCTGATTACACCCTTCTTGATTATGCCGACAGTCTCTGCAATTGTTTGGAAAAATGTGTTACTGGATCCATCGTTTGGGTTTATCTCCCGATTAGTCGAGAGTTTCACCAACGAAACACCGGACTTTCTTGGTGATTTTCCAATGATCTCAGTTATCGTGATTGTAGTATGGCAATGGACGCCATTCATGATGCTAATTTTGTTAGCGGGCTTACAATCTCTGAGCACAGATCAAGTCGAAGCGGCACAAATTGATGGTGCGAACCCAATGCACATTTTGCGGTACGTCATATTACCTCACCTCAGACGTTATATCGAAATTGCCGTTCTGATGGAAACTTTATTTATTTTGAGTGTGTTCGGTGTCATTTTCATCACGACTTCGGGCGGTCCTGGTATACAGACAACGAATTTATCTTATGCAATTTATGATGAAGCATTTAGTAGTCGTGACATTGGTGATGCCAGTACTATGGGCATTTACGCCATTATCCTTGCAAACATCGTTGTGACTTTATTCGTTCAAGTGCTACGCCGTGGCTCACAAGAAGGAGTAACCGCATGAGACTAAACAGATGGCAAGGTACAAGCCTAACGGTTCTTACATGGGCGATTGCGCTCATTATGTTCTTCCCGATTGTGTGGACACTCCTTACATCGTTGAAGACCGAACGTGAAGCATTTAACTTCCCCCCTGCTCTGATACCGATTCCAGCACGTCAAGTAGAAGAGCCTGTTGCAACCGAAGACAACGAAGAAACTGTAGAGGAAGAAGAAACATATTCGATCTTCTTCGAAGCGACCTTTGCAAATTATGAGCGTGCAATCGTCGATGCTGATTTTGGCACACCGCTCATCAATACGCTTATCATCACCATTGGCTCTACGTTACTAGCTCTGATTTTGGGAATTCCTGCCGCATATGGTCTGGCATATAAACCCGATAAACGCAGCAATTTCACTTTACTCTGGTTAATTTCGACACGGATGTTACCACCTGCGGGTGTGATTGTACCGTTATTTTTGTTGGCTCGTGATTTAAGCTTACTCGATACGACTACCGGCATGATCATTATTTACACAGGTATGAATGTTCCGTTAGTCATCTGGATGATGCGATCATTCTTATTGGATGTTCCCTATGAGATCCTTGAAGCAGGTCGAATTGATGGTGTCTCGCTTCAACAAGAATTTCGTTATCTAGTATTACCATTGGTCGCCCCTGGATTATTTGCTACTGCATTACTATGTATGATCTTTGCTTGGAATGAGTTCTTTTTCGCCTTCAATATCACCAAGAGCCAAGCAGAACCTTTAACTGTCTATATCTCATCTTTCAAAACTGGACGTGGTCAATTTATCGCATCAATGTCTGCTGCTTCTACATTGGCAGTGTTGCCAGTTGTAATTGCCGGTTGGGTTGCCCAACGTCAGTTAGTCACTGGATTGACAATGGGGGCGGTGAAATAACGAGTGATAGGCTTATAATAAGCCATCATATACAGTTATTTTGAAGGACAAATATGCCATGGCGGACAACAAGAACAACAAAACACCAACAATGAATGATGTAGCAAAAGAAGCGGGAGTATCTGTTGCAACCGTATCGCGGGTCATAAACGGTAACTATAAAGTTAGCAAAAAACTTGAGCGTAAAGTGCAAAACGCAATGAAAAAGTTGCATTACTATCCAAGCACTTTGGCGAGAAGCTTTAAAATTCAACAGACTATGCTTGTTGGTGTGATTGTCCCATTAATCGATCATCCATTTTATAGTCGTCTGGCTATGGCAATCGAAAAGAAACTCTTTGAACATGACTATCGCGCTATCATATGTAACTCTGAAGAAAACGAAGAACGTGAACGCGCATATATCGAAATGTTATTGCGTCAGCGTGTCGATGGATTCATCATCAACTCAGCTGTAATGAATATGAGCTACTTCCACGAGTTGGAAGGGTTGGAAATCCCCTACATCCTCATTGACCGTGATTTGCCAGAAGCAGATTGTAGCAAGGTCTTTGGTGATAACTCTCAAGGCGGATACATCGGTATGGAGCATTTAATCAATCTTGGGCATAGACGCATCGGGGTCGTTGGTGCTCCCGCACATACCGAGCCAATTGCTCGACGTATACGTGGCACACGTGAAGCAATGGCAGCCCACAACATCCCAGATGATCCTGACTTACTCATTACAGGCGATACACAACTGTTTGATATGGGCTATCGTTCTGCCGAAAAGTTGATGTCATTAGATAATCCACCGACAGCAATTTTCTGCTTAACCGATGTCACTGCTGTTGGTGCGATGCACGCTGTGTCAGAACGCGGTCTGAAGATACCAGAAGATATATCCATCCTAGGTTATGACAACATCCCAATTGCGAGTTACATGATCCCGCAATTAACTACGATAGAACAACCAATCATGAATATGGGCGAAACAGCTGTCGAACTGTTACTGAAAAACCTCAGTGAACCTGTAGCCGTCAAGCAGAAAGCTGTTTTGGAGACAAATTTAGTTATACGACAAACAACAACACATCCCAGAACATAACATGCTAGAACATTAATTTAATCTCTTAGTCACATTGGACAACATTCATGAAAGCAATTGTATTTCCCGAAGCTGAACAATTATCTGTGGAAACAGTTTCTGACCCCACATGTAAACCGGATGAAATTATCGTTAAAGTTGCACATAGTGGAATTTGTGGGACTGATATTCATATTTATCGAAATGAGTATTTGTCAGAATTCCCGTTAATCCCCGGGCACGAGTTTGGTGGTAAGATTGTCGAAATTGGTAACAATGTGACTGGGTTCAAAGAAGGTGAGCGTGTCGTTATCGACCCGAACTTGTATTGTAATCATTGTGATTTTTGCCGTAATGAACAAGCGAATCACTGTACAAATTGGCAAGGCGTTGGTATTACGCGCAGCGGCGGTTTTGCTGAATATGTTAATGTACCTGCTAAATCAGCCTATCACGTACCTGATAGTTTGACAAATACGCAAATAGCTTTTGTAGAGCCATTAGCTTGTGTTGTTTGGGCGTTAAAACGCATGCCTGTTGCACCAGCCGATAGAATTCTGATTATGGGTAGTGGCCCTATGGGTTTGCTGTTGTTACAAGCATTACGGCATGGTGGTGCATCCCAGATTACGATAGTCGATAAACAAGCTAATCGTCTCAAAATTGCGCATCAGTTTGGCGCGACACAGACTTTAGTTGCGAATGATGACCAAGATGAGCAACTCAAAGATTGGGCACCACATGGATACGACATTGTTATTGATGCAACAGGGGTTCCCGCGGTGATTGAGAATTCTTTCCAGCATCTGAAAGTAAGGGGACAGTTCTTACAATTTGGTGTAACCCCTATGGATGCTAAAATTCAGGTCAGCCCCTATGATATTTTCCACAAAGATTGGACAATCATCGGTTCATTTGCTGTGTGTTATACAACAATCCCTGCTATTGCGTGGCTCGAAAATAATGTCATTGATGTCGAGCCACTTGTTAGTCATAAAATTCCACTAAGCGATTTTGAATCGGGATTCCAGAATTTCATGTCTGGTGACACATTAAAAGTTCACCTGACAATTGGAGATTAAGTTATGGCATACGCAATGGATTAGCAGAGAGAACAGCGATTGTAACGGTTACAGAACAGGGAATCGGTTTGACAATGCAACCCAGCTTGAAGAAAATGGAGCAAACATCGTTGTAGCCGATATGAACCCTGAGATGTGAAGTCATGAATCCTTCACACTGCTATGAAATAGTTGCACATTGAATCCATTCTTTGAGGTCATGACCATTCAGAAAAGCATCTGTAATATCACCATTGTTGGGTATCTGGGTAGGTTTCATTCTTGCTGATGCACATTGCAGTTGTTTAACGCGATTCTGTCCAGCTTCATCATTATCATAAGCAAGCCATACTTTACGATATGGCAACAAGGCTGTTCGATTTCGTTGATTGATTCGTTTAGATGCGCTTCCAAGTGTATACACATCAACAACATCACCCGCTTCTTGATGCAGTAACATGGCATCAAATTCACCTTCACATAAGACAGCGTTTTCATTGCATTGCCCATCAACCAATGTATACGGAATATGAGGTTTACTGCCCTTTACCATCTGATACTTGGGTTGACCGCTTGCCCGTCTGACTTTTAATGCCCATATGTCATCGTGTCGTATCCAAGGAATGAGGATTCCACAGGGAACAGATAATCCGAATAGTTTTGTCCATTGCGTATAGTAGCCGGGAATGTAGCCCAATTTGGCAGTCTTTATGGTTTCATCTGTTAGACCACGTTGATGCAAGTATTCACGGGCAAATTGACCGGACTCCCGCCATAAGTTGTTGATGTCAACTTGTAACACTTTATGCGCTTTTATCTGCCATATTCTCGAAGGTGGATTGATCGTTTTTTCTGGTTTGAGTTGTTGTGGAACAACCCGAGTTTGTGGTTGCCCTCCAAGTGATTGAAGCGCATCACCAAAGGTTAATTGTTGATAGCGCATCAACCACGAAATGATGTCACCAGATGTATCACACTTGCCAAAGCACTAATATCCATCTGCCCATACCGCCAAACTGTATCCGTTTTGTGCATGATGGAAAGGACATTGATACAAGTTAGCCCGTCCACTTCTAGCTTGGGGTGGCCCTAAGTCGCGTTCAACGATGTCTCTCAAGTCAAACTGTTGTTTTATTGCTTGAATATCTGTCATGATTCTGCTTTCTGCTAATTGTCAAAGCATATGAGACACGTGGCAATTGCCATTAATTGGCGAATTGTCGCAAAGCGTGACAATTACAAATAACCTCTTTTGACCCTTTATTGTCGATTTCAGCATTAATTGTCATGGGGTTGTGCCAATTGACAATTCGACAATTAGAGCTAATTGTCACGCCCTATAGGATTAATCTGCTTCTACAAGTCGATAGGCTTCAGAACGCACACCGGGTTTAGGCGGTAAGTCAATCTTCATCACTTTGCCATCTGCTTCAAGAGCTTTGAGAGCTTCAACCACAGGTTTACGCAATGAGCGCAGAGAACGATATGTTTCACGAACAGTTGCCACACCACCTGTTTCAGATAAAAAACTCAAGATGCGATTCTCAAGACGAACTTCAGAGTGATTCCCCAAGTCCGACAGTAAACGATGAGCAGATTGTCGCCATTCTTCTACAATCACTTGGGCACGATACCAGTGTGATTCAGTCACAATCGGTTTGTTGCTCACGGGATTATCTGCCCAATCAGATGCAGATAACAGAATTGCCACTTTGATGGCTTGCACGTGCAAGCGTCCATAAATCGCCCGTAAACGATCATCGAGTGATGATTCGGGTGCAGTCATTTCCCGTAGAGCTTTTTCATAATTGAGACAAAGATCCCAAATATCCGCAGATAGTGACCACGCTGGAATACGATCTGGTTCAACCGGTAACTGTTCATGTAGATACTTGAGGCGTTTGGTTAAGTCAGTGGTGTTGGTGGATGGATTCGATGGGCGTACACTATAATCAGCTTCAGGTGTTAGCAAGGCGAAACGAGCAAGATTCCCATTGAACCAGTCTCCCACTGTTAAAGCAGTTGATAGTTCAGCGGGTGTTGCCGCGCCCAATATCGACAAACCAGCATCTTTGATGATGACAATACCTTTGTTGTTCGTGATGGAATCGAGATATGCGGGACAGTCGTATAAGGTCATTATGAGTTCTTTCAACCCTGCCATATAATCGCGTCCAAACGCCTTGAATAGACCAGATATTTCATCTCGAATCAGTCCACGTTGTGCCGCAAAGCGCATACCCAGTTTCAAGCGTTTCTGGTCGACGTCAGGTAAATCATTGAAATTTGGCGGTAACACACCACCCAACATCGACATAAAGTTTTCAGGTGAACCCGGTTGCGGTAACAACATATGTGGAATCGAATCTTGTGCAATCTGTCGCGCTAAATTCAATCCAGCAGACTTGCGGTAATAGGTTGAAACGGCAACGATCATCACATAGAGATTCCGAAAGATTTGTTGTTGCCAAGGGGCTTGCACAAACAAGCGTCTGCCAATGGCAACAGACAACAGATATAGACCTGCCCCAACATGAAAGTTCATCGGTGTTTCGTTGGCAGATTGTCCCGACCAGCTCACATAATCATTGAGCCAATGCCCAACGGTTTGCGCTTGCTGGATCTGATTATCTGATAATTGTGCTGATTCGGGCAAAGCAGGTGGTAAGAATGAGATGGTTCGTGTTTGGTGCTGTTCGGGTGGGATGCTATCTGGATCAACTTTCAAGACCTGCACCATATTTTCACGTCCTAACATCCGTTGTAAGAACGCCTTATCTTCATGTGAGCGAGCGTCCAGCTTGGAGAGTAACAAGCGAATTGCCAAGCTCGGGTGCAATCCATCCCAATCCAGTCCAGCAAATAACCGGGCAAGAATATAATAGTCGGTTGCGGTTAAACTGACTAGTAAATCTGTGGTGGTCATATGTTTCTTCCTGTGTGATTTTTAGAAGTCCTACATATCCACAGTATGAAATTTGATCACCCAACGCGAGGTAATTTTGACAATTTTGTGGCAATTTTTGCCAATCTGGTTAGAGTATGCCAACTTATCTCGCACGATCCACAATTAGATGTGAAATAGGCACGTCTAAAACTTCACGCCACTTATCTAATATGCGGTAAACTTTGCGCTTGGAAACATTTAATTCATCTACCATATCCTCAACTGAACAACCCTCTGCAAGAAAATGTAAAACGGCTAAGTCATCCTCATTAATACCGCCATACTCTATAATTTGTCGTGCGGTCAGATAACGATTCAGTGCTGTTGGAGAGATACTCATCATGTTTTGATTCAACATATGCACAACACCCAACATATATTGCTCTATATCCCCTCGATACACAAAACCTGTATGCGGATATTGGACTACTTGCTCAATATATTTTGTATCCAGACAAAGACTCAAAATGACGATCTTTAGTTTGGATGCCGGTTTCAGGTAACGCAATAAGATTTCTATAACCTCATCTGACGATAGATTAGCATCATCCAGAATCACGACACGTCCATCCAATGATGAACGGTCTAACTGATCGATCTGTGAAAGTTTAGTGATGCAAAACGGTGAGTAACTATTATCTCGTAAGAATGCAAAAATACCCTCACGTAGAACAATGCTCTCACTCACAATAACAAAATTCAATGCGTTCATATCAACGCCCATCTATAGAACTAATATTCGAAACGGATGTTCATTGTATGACAAAAAACAAACCTATCAACTAATTTGATAGGTTATGAGGGTAGTATTTCGCTAGAGTTTTGTTTGTGATAGCTATCAACATAGCCCAAATGAATACTGAGCTTCTTTCATACATACTCAGGCGAATTATTCTGAAAGTAATTCTCGCTCCGATGTAATGTGACATTGAATATTGATGTTACTGCTTGTGACGCAATAATATGATGTATCACCACCGGGTCTAGAAGCATTA
>DIYL01000036.1 GCA_002428985.1 Anaerolineales bacterium UBA6055
TTGTCTGATGATTTTCTGGATGAGACTCATCCCGCTGAAGTTTTACCTGAAGTTCAGAAGCAAAAAGAATTGACAAAAGCTACAAAAATGATGGATAGTTCCATCGTAACTAAGTCAATCAATGTATTAGATAAGAGTCCTGTATCTATAGGCAATACAGATAGCTTCTATGTCAAGTATGTCAAGCGTGTATTCGATCTTGTGATTAGCAGTGTTGTGCTTATTGTGTTTTCGCCTATCATCTTAGTAACAGCGGTAATTGTAAGAACAAAACTTGGTTCACCGATTATATTTAAGCAAATACGTCCGGGGCAGGATGGTATTCCATTTGAGGTACTCAAGTTTCGATCAATGACTGATGAACGGGATGCAACAGGTGAATTACTCTCTGATGATATACGCTTAACGCAAACAGGAAAGCTCATTCGTAAACTCAGTCTGGATGAATTTCCACAACTGGTTAATGTATTACGAGGTGATATTAGTTTAGTCGGTCCACGCCCCTTACTAATGGAGTATCTTGATTTATATACTCCTGAACAAGCTCGCCGTAATCTGATAAAACCGGGTATCACAGGTCTAGCGCAGGTTAACGGACGCAACTCCATTGCATGGGAAGAAAAATTTGAATGGGATGTTAAATACGTAGAAAATGCTAGCTTATTCTTAGATATTCAGATATTAGTCAAGACAGCTTTAAGGCTCGTGAAGCCGTCTGGCATTAATTATGCTGGTCAAGCTACTATGCCTAAGTTTAGCGGTACTATAATGCCAGACCCTGTGACCCCAGTTACATCAAGTTCGGCAAATACAAATGAGATAATTCCACTTACATTAAATAATGTTACTTCTATCGAGGAAGACGATATAGATGACACATCACCGTCATTAGATACCCTTTTGCAAGAGTTTAAATCTCTACAGGAAAAAGAGTTATCTCGTTTGATAGAGGCAGAGGAAGCAGAAGTAATCATAAGTGGCAAGAAAAATTAGAGTATCGCCACTTGCAACAGAATCAGTTCTATTTTTAACCGTGTGGGATAATCTTCATTGTTGTAAGCATCTGTTTGTTTACTTTATGGACATCAAATTTTTCTTCTGCAAACTGACGACTTTTCGTTCCCATTGTTTTTATCATATCGGATTGAATAATGAATTTCTCCATTGCATCTACTAAAGCATCAACATCTTTTATGGGGATAAGGTAGCCATTTTGACCGGATATAACTGTTTCACGACACCCAGGAGCATCTGTAGTAATTATCGCTCGACCCGTTGACATTGCTTCTAGTATAGAGCGTGGTGTACCTTCTCTATAATAAGTCGGTAATACAAAAACAGATGTTTTTGCTAGATATGGACGGACATCATCGGTTTTACCCAAATAATTAATAAAGCCATCTGCCACCCATTGCTCAACATCACTTCGTTGAATTGCGGTTGGGTTTTTATCGTAATGTCCAAGAAGGTTAAACTGAACATTAGGATATTTTGTCTTTAATTGTCGGCTAGCATCGGCATAAATACCAATACCCTTTTCCCAAATAAGACGCGCAATCAACAAAAATGAGATATCTTGGTCTGGGGCTGGAACTTCATCAAATGTATCGAGGTTAACCCCTGAGCCATTAACAACGACTGTTTTTTCCATACTGACAATACCAAGATCGGTAAACAGATTGCGATCATCGGGGTTTTGAAAAAAAACTTCTCTACTTTGAGCGAGGCTTAATTTAAATAGATTTCGGACAACCCAACCAACCAGTTTTTGTTTAAGTGAATTTCCTCCAAAAGCATATCCTAGACCTGTAATCATACCGTATCTATTTGGAACTTTTGCAAGGCGTGCTGCTAGCAAACCATAGATGACAGGCTTGACTGTATAACAAAATACTAAATCGGGCTGGATTTCATTTAGTATAGAACGAATATTGATAATGGCTTGTGCATCATGAAGAGGGTTTATTCCTGCTCGATTCAAGCGAAAAGTTCTAAAATTTGCACCAATAGCACTTAACCCTTCAATCGCTAATTCATCATAATCAGGTGCTAATGCAGTGACCTCACACCCTGCCTCAATCATTGTGAGGATTAAGTCTCCGCGAAAGAGTGTCAAAGAAATTGCCTGACTCGATATAATTACTACATTCATAAATCAAACCTCAGTCCTATAGGGGGTGTCAAATTCGGTATTGGTTAAAAGGTAAGTGATACAACAATTTGTAATATTTACCAACGAGCGAATTATAATTGGAAAGCCTTGAATAACAGCAGAAATCAATGATGTTATTTAAGCTAAAGAATATTTTATGGATTGCCATCACTTACTACTTAACCACTACTGTCAAATTCCTCCAACCATAACTCTAAGATGATTAGCGAATAGACTAAGTATCCCCAGTTACGGTCAGACATAATCTTACCTGCCAACAATTCGTCGATGTATTTGTCATCAATATATTGACGTGTACGTGCTGATTGCTGCCCTAACGTATCCATTAATAACTCATGGAAATCGTTCTGAAGCCATGAAACTAGTGGAATTTCGAAACCTCTTTTTGCACCAGTGCTGACAGCGCTTGGAATTCGATCACGATATGCGTCGCGTAAAATAGCTTTGGTTGTGGTATTCCGAATGAGATAATTTGCTGGTAATGACATAGCAAACTCTCCTAAGATATGATCCATAAAAGGTGAGCGGCCTTCTAATGAAGCAGCCATAGTTGCTATATCAGCTTTAACTAATAACGCACTTAATAAGTTAATTTGTACATCTCTGCTGAGTTGTATACCTAATGCTGTATTTGCGTAAGTTTCTATGGATTCGATCCATTTTTCCGTAGCTGTCACCGGATTACCAAGCCATATAGCTTGCTTATCTTGTTCGCGCAAGGTATCCCCAGTACGCACAAGGTATTGTTCACCACCCGTATAAGATAATGTCCGTGCAAAACGTGAGACGAAACCTACTTTTGATCGACGTTCTTTACTTAAGCGACCGGTACTATTTGCTATAGCTTTAAAAGCAAAATTCGGAATCCAATTAAGCTTGTTACTGAGTTCTGCAGCAGCGTGTCGTCGATACCCACCAAATAATTCATCCCCACCATCACCATTCAATACCACAGTGACATGTTGACGTGCTAGACGCGAAATTGCAAGCGATGGAATTGCACTTGGATCAGAAAAAGGCTGGTCATATTGTTTGACTAGATAAGTCAATTCCTGTATAGGATTAATCTTCATCCGAAGAACAGTATTCTGGATATTGTATTGTTTAGCTGTGGCTTGTGCTATAGAAGATTCATCAAATGCTTCGTCATCTACACCGATCGTAAAAGTTTGGAGGTTGCCATTTGTATGTTGCGCGGCTTCATAAGTTACAACAGTTGAGTCTACGCCACCTGATAATAATATGCCAAGTGGAACATCGCTTCTTAAGCGGATTCGCACTGCTTCAGATAATTTTTCACGAAGCATTTCTTGTGCATCTTCATAGCCCAGATTCGTCTTATTTGTATAATCTACATGCCAATAGGGTTCAATCACTAATTGGTGTCCGTTGTATAACATCCATGCCCCTGGCGGCAACATCATAACATTTTCGTAGATAGTATATGGTTGTGGAATAGCACCTAATGACAAATAGTCGTAAATACTTTGTTGACGAGTAATTAGTGAAATGCCGATTTGTGACGCGAGAATACGCAACGATTTCAATTCTGAGGCAAATAATAAATCCCCATCAGGAGTATGCATATAAAATAAAGGTTTTTGCCCATAACGATCTCGCACAACAAAAAGCTGGTTTTGACTAACATCAATAATAGCGAACGCATACATACCACGTAAAAAATCACACATATTTTTGCCATATTCTTCATAGAGATGAATCAATACCTCTGTATCGGAATTGGTTCGAAAAACATGCCCTTTGGCTTTAAGGTCTGGAATAAGCTCGACATAATTATATATCTCACCGTTAAAGACAATGCCAATGGTTTTATCTTCATTAAAGATTGGTTGATGCCCACCAGCGATATCGATAATAGATAAACGTCGCATGCCAATAAAACTGTTCTCGTGCTGAAATAATCCATAATCGTCTGGCCCACGATGCTTGATCGATTCCAGGGATTGTATAACACAATCTGTAGATATTGGTTTTCGTGTCCACCCACCGTTAATTCCACACATATATCACTCTATCTCTAATGTACTAAATTGATTGAGTCCACTCGGATGTATTCTTTTTTAAATATTCAAGAAATTTCTGACGTTTTATATACAATTTGTGACTAGTATATTCACTAGCAACTTCTAGATTCTGCTGTGCTTCGGTTTTCATACGATCAGGATTTGTAATGAATTCCTCGATCTTATTTGCAAGTGCCTCAGCATTATTGGGTGGAACAAGCGATTCTTTAGGCAAGAGTTCAGGAATTCCGCCTACTGTTGTCCCAATACAAGCTAGTCCACATGACATTGCTTCGATCATGACTCTAGGTAAGCCTTCAGCCCGAGAGGGTAAAACAAATAAATGTGATTTTTCTAGCTCTGCTCGTACTGCCTCAACACCTGGAAGTTTGCCATACATAGTCACATGATTCTGCAATTTACTATCAGCAACTTGTTCTTCCACCTGTTGCCGATATATACCATCCCCAATAAGTTTAAGATGGATATTATGACCTTTCTGCACACAAATTCTTATCGAATCAATTAAAATATCAGGAGCTTTATAGAGTTGATCAAGCGAACCGACAAACGCAATTTGTAGCGTCTCTCCGTCATCTGGTAGAGTTTGAATTTCATTGGCGACACTTTCACCAATTGATACGTCCGATATACTTATCATCATTTCAGGACATGGATAAGCCTGTTGAAGAAAACTATTCGTCACATAAGCAGTTGCATAAGCTGTTTCGCACTGTTTTCGGAGATTGTTGATAAAGCGTTGCCTCAGTATAGGGCGTAATACATTATTCATGGATCCTTTTCCAAAGGTGATACGTGGATCACTGGTAACAAACATACCATATGGATAATTTCTCTTGAGTAATTGCGGAATGATAGCATCTGCAAGAAGAGACGGTGCACGAAAAATAATAACATCCTCATAAGTAATAGCATTCAACGCTGCTTCGCGAACTTGGAAATACTTCGTTAAATAATCTTTCATACCACGATAATGAGGAATCGGTACTATCTTGACGTTATCGCCGTTAGCACGAAGATAATTATCAGGTACAGAGTCTACATCCTCGACACGTGATAGAATTTTAATATGATCGAAGGGTTCTGTATAAAGCGATAACATAGAATAATCATGTTGATCAGCAGTCCAAACCTTTCCATCTGGAGTACGCTTATATCGTTGCTCAACCGTCATCAATAGTTTCATTCGATTGATACCTCTTGATTACTTTCCTTAACGTTGTTTCGCTGTATAACAATAGCAAGCATTGTAAAATATAAGGGTAACCACGCTGATCGTTGAGCAGCTGGGTAGAATACTTCAAGGGTAAGTGACGTAAATAACAAAATGAGCGTTAATAAAAAAAACGGTTTTTGTTTAATGTCATGCTGCCAGATAGCCTTAAGAATATTCGCTAAAAATAGGAAATATCCGACCAATCCAATTAAACCCATTTCAAATACTACAGTTAAATAATTATTATGAGAATGATGCCCAGTATCTTTTGTTGTACCTAAACCTGACCCAATAAACCAATGTAGTAAGTTTTCGTTTAAAATGTTGATGTGATCTTCCCAGAAATCGAGACGACCTGACAGATTTGCAGACCCTCCTTCTACATTAGTAACTGTAACGATTTGGCGTTCAACTGCATTGCTTAAAGTTTCTTCAAACAAACCCTGTGTCAAGCCAAGGTAGAGTATGAGGATACCTCCTAAGGCAACAAATATAGAGTATACGGGTCTTTGTCTAACAGTTTGTAAATAGAGAATGGCCCCTAATATTGTAATAGCAATAAATCCGGTACGACTACCACTTACAAAATTCCCAGCGATACAAATAATAACGATTATATTATTTCGTAAAATATTACGCCCATTACTAATGAACAATAAAAATCCGAGAAGTGTAATAATTTGAGATGCAACAATACCATGATTATAACTAATTGCTCCCAAACCATCTGGTGTTACATCATAAAGACGGTATAATCCTGCCCATGGCCCTGATATATTCGGATCACTCGACAAATGAGCACTGAGTTGGGTCGTAGTAACAATTTGTAAATATGTTAAGAATATAAGAAAAAGAGACACCGAAATCACTACAAAAATAATTCGTTCAATAATATGATGTCTTTTTTCGTTCAGAGGGATTATTGAGACAACGTAAAATATTGCAATAACTTGCGCAACGCGATATAGACCACTTATAGCGAATCTAAATCCTTCATTACCTTCTACAAAGCGAAGTTCTAACATATAAGACCAAACAGTCAATCCCAAGAAGTTGATGGTCAAAAATATAAAAACACCAATTAATAATCGAAAGATACGTCGATTAGTTGATGGCAGGGGATGACGATAAAAAAGAACACTAACAAAGAGCATGACCATAACAATGTCAGCAAATGTCGGCCACAGTGCCCAAATTGGCCCAATTGGTAATACTGGAACATTGTATACTTGGGCTGCTAGAAAAAGACACAATAACCCAAACATAAAACGACTCTTATGAAATTCATCCGAGACAGTTTCAGTAGCGCGATGATTAGAAACAAAGGGTAAGTGAGGTGTATTAGTTTGCATATTATACTTCATGACTAGCTAGCTTATGACGAGAAGACGCTTTATATAAACTGAGCACAAGGATAAACCCAAAGGTAAGTAACCGAATAACCGCACTTAAGAGCATAACCCATGCACCACCTAAGAGGCCATACTGTGGGACAAGAATCATTGAGGCAACTAATGTTACCGTAGTAACAAACAATACCATTATCATTTGGGAGTTATAAGCTTGGATCGCAGTTAAAACATACCCTAAAAATGAGCCGATAGCAATCGTGCCTGCGCCAATCATTAACCATATGAAAACATCAACATATTCTGCATATTCACGTTGATAAATTAGCAATAAAATTTCATATCCAAAGAGTATGCTTCCAATTATAATTCCAGCACCAAATATAACCAATATACTAACTAATATAGCTAAAAGTCTTAAAAATCCCCGAAAATTGTTATTTAAGAAATATTGAGCAAATCGAGGAGTGGTAGTTGTTCCCATTGCAATAACTACAATCTCAATAGCAAAAGTCATATAAGCTAGAGACCCAAAAATACCTAGTGCACTGACCCCAACTTCGCTTTCAATAGCATATCGAGGAAGATTTGGCACTAAGGAGTTTAGTAGGGCAACAATGCTAAGAGGAGCAACAACCCTCAAAATATTGAATATAATTCTAAGATTAAAATAGGGTTGATATATAGTAGAAAATGTAAGTTTATTTTTATCAAACTTATGAGGGTAGTTATTCCGAATTACCATGATGCTTGTCGGAATATCATACAATACTAGAACCAAAAACCAGACTGTAGCTAAACTAACAACCGACAGAAATATACTATCGGTAATCAATAAGGTAATGGAAAGGATGATAAATGATGTAACGCCTTTTATGATCTGTGATTTCCCAATGTAGTCCATATGTTCATATTTTTGAATGACACCAAAAATAATATCACTGATAGCTTCAAATGATTTCGCAACAGCCATTGCCATGATGATCAAAATCGTTTCAGTTGAATAAGCTGATATAATAGCTATAAATAGAATAATGAAAACGGCAGCAAAGGTTGTAACCAAGCGAACTGCCAAATATTCGTTAAATCTATATTTATCTTTTACGTCCGCAGCTTGTACATTACGTAGTTGAGCATTAGTAAGCATAATGATAGGCGCCGTTACAGAGAGGGCGAGTGTAAATAAACCGACCATTTCAGTTGTTGCGAACTTGGTCATCACAATGAGTTGTGTCCATTGCATAGCAGCATAGACAATCGTACCAATAGATGTCCATGCAAAATTTACACGTAGTGATAGAGATTGGGTTTCGACTTTAGGTGCTAATGGCATAATGCATTATCTCAAGCATTTCTAACTTACTTCAAGATAACTTGATAGACATAAACACCTAAAGATTCCAAATTTCCTGAAATCGTATGATCATTCAACTCAAGGTCTTGTATTTGATTAATAAATGCGGACTGTAGCTCAATATTAATATTTGTGTCTAGAGGGATTGGTATTTGAGCATCCTCTATATCATATTCATTCATATTGATAACAACATAAGTTACTACATTATCCAATTTCCATTCACCTAGTATGACATTCGGATACTCAATATTAATTTGCCGAAGATCGCCATTTAATAAAATAGGCGATAGAATTTGAATTTCCTGGGCAAGACTAGATAATTCACTCCATAATTGAGGATCACTTTCGATATTCCATACAGGATCAAAATAGGTGTAAAACAAGATCCCATCAACACCACTTACCAGCGCTTGATAAGTCATATTGCGTACTTCAGCTGGCGTGGGAGGGCGTTTACCACCTATTGATCCGCTTTGAATGTTGGCAAATATAGATACGTTAGAATCTTGTGTCTCGTTTATTGCACGTTTAAGTAAAAGCTCTGTTGTACTGATGGGATCACTAGGAACACTATAGGTTTGTATGCCTATAATATCACTAACGTCACCCCAACTATCAAGGTTATTAGTAGAACCACTCATATAGGTGTATTTATTAGATGCTATCCTTTTCATAACATCATGTTGTTCTTGAACCGATTGAACCGTATGGTCACGTGCTGGGCTATTAAAGTCATCTGCAATAAGCCACCCTATGATTGTTGAATAGGCTGAAAAATGTTGATACATAGCGAGTGGACCACTATCATCATTAGGCTCAATAATCAACTTAACACCAAGTTCTTCTGCTCGGTTTATAAAATCGTCATCATCAAGGTCAAGTGCAGGATGCATAATATTAAACCCTGCACTCGCTGTCCTCTCTAGTGCTTGGTTTAGCTCTTCTTTTGTACTTGCCCAAGATACATGATACATACCAATCGGGAAAAAGCGTTCATTTTCAATTACAATCTTAGTATCTAAACGGTTGATTGCATAAACCTCATCTAGAGTATATGGTTCAACCCTAGAGGTAACTAAAAAAATAAGTCCAATAATTCCTACGATTAAACATCCTACAACAGCTAATAATGCAAGTTTCTTTTTCATTCTTCTATTTCCCTCTAGCTACGGCTCAATAGAATTGCATCAACATTTTTATTGATTTGATTAAATTGAATCACTGACTTGTCAAGTTGCTCATAAGTGGTCTGTCTAGCTTCTGCTACAATAATTAACTTCGATTCAATTGAACTTGCAAGGACGAGACTTATACTTGATGTTAATGATGCGTCTGTATCAAACAGTACAACATCAAATTCAAATTCTGACTGAATGATTTCAAGATATTTGTGAAAGTCTTTTAAGTTAGATAAGATATGTAAAATTGAATTTATCTCATCTTGAATACCTCGTGGAAGAACATATAGGTTTTGTATAGTCGTTTCTTTAATAGCTTTGGTGATAACCTCTAAAACCGCTTTCTCAGATTTATCATTAGGTTCTTTCATTACTGTAATGAGTCCAACCTCATCGTCAATTTCAAATATTTTATGCTGGCTTGGGTTACATAATCCGACATCAACGATCAAGACTTTTAACCCTGATGCTGCAATTATAGTACCTATATTGGCGGTAACTAGCGATTTGCCCTCTCCATCTTGAGGGCTAGTAATAACAATATTTGACGTAATATCGTCCTGTTGAGAAAATAATCCCGCTTGTATGATGCGAAAACTTTCTGATTCAATGGTAAGAGGTTTTAAATGAGTGACCAACCAAGATTTGCTAGGTTTACGAGTAACTTTTAAAGATGGAATATCTCCAAGGAGGGAAACATTATAAATTCTACGCAAATTAACAGAATTTTGGATTGTCTGATCAAATTCATGGAGTAAGAATATGATAGCAGTAGACAAAAGTAAACCTATTACTGTTCCCAATCCACCTGTGACAAAAGCGCTTACACCAGATGCTTTAGTAGGTATGCGGGCGTGTTGCAAAACCTCAAGAGAATTCGAGCTTTGTCGTAAGCGTGAAAGCGTCTCGGTAATTTGAATAATATTACTGGAAACTAGATTGATTTGATTTGAGAGATTAAAGCGATCTTGTCGCAAAATTGTTGAGCTCTCTGTAGATGGCGCCACCATGATTAACTCTTTGACAGAGTCAAGTTCACTCTGTAAATCTATTAGCTCTTCAGACATTTTTTCTAGTTCTGTTTCAAGAACCTCAATTTCTTGTTTTTCCCCATTTATGTTGTTAGGACCCCGAGCAATAAGCTCATCAGTTAACGTATTTGCTATTAAAGCTGCTGTTTCTGGATCTTGGTGTTCAGCATTAATTTCTAAAATAGATGTTTCACCAATGATAATAGTTTTAGTTGTATCATATAACTGATCAATTGTGGTATCTATTTCAGTTTTCTCAATAATTGCTTGTAATAATTCGGCTGTTCGTGAGATTTCGGCATAGATTTTTACAAGCTCTATACCTGCAACAATGTTTTGTGGATCAGGGTTTTGCGTAACTAAGTATCCACCCACTAATAGTTTGGCAGAAGTTGCATAAACTTTGGGGCGAGTTATTTGATAACCATAACCAAAAGCACCGAAGATAATACTGACAATTATGATGAGAAATATATTTTTACGAATTAAGCGAAGGTAGATAATCAGTTCCATTTTGCTTACCTATATAATATACATAGTAGTGTATTACACTGAACATAAACGGTCTAAAATATCCGCAAGTTGAGTAAGTGATTTACAATCTTCATTAGCCTTATGCTCTTCAGTTGGTGGTTTGAGTTGTGAGTATTCTTGATTTAAATTTAACCAAATGGTTGACATTCCAAGTTGATTCGCGCCTAAAAAATCTTTTGTAGGATTATCACCTATATATATTGCGTTATGTGGTTCGACTTGTAGTTGTTTAAGTACTTCCACATAAGGCCGTTGGCTTGGTTTCCAATTCTCACGTCCCCATTGATCAGAGAAGACAATAGCATCAAAATACTTTGCTAGCCCTAATGAGTTAAACTTATTTTGTTGTACAGTCAAATATCCATCACTCACCAAACCAATTTTGATACGACGTTGAGACAGATATGATAATATATTTGGTATTTCAGGATATGGTGTTATTGATGGTTTGTGAGTACGATAAACTTGCACTAACTGTTTGATAATGTTGATGTCATCATGAATATTGTAATGTTCTAGCCAAACATTAAATGTATTATTTCTTATCCCATCATGATAGAGTTTCTCCAGCTTAGAGTAACCTTCTTCATTTGCAATACCTATATGTTGTTCTGCCCATACAGCACACGCCTTAAATCCACTCAAGATATATTGACTTTCAGGATATAGAGTATCATCCATATCAAATACGACTGCGGTTGAGATTTGCAACTTCATCTCCTGTCAAATAATAAGACTGATCATAGCGCGATAAGTATAAGGGTTCATCATAGTTTCTAGGACTAGGAACATCTATTGAGATGTTTGCGGCATTAGCTAACAAAATCTTCGGATAATTGACACCTGCGGCAATTCCCAAAGGTACACCACCTCCAAATCGCGCATTAATCTCAGTAAAGTATGGAATACCATCGTTCATAATACATTGGATAGTAATAGGCCCTATGGTTGGCAGGTTTTCTGCGATAAGTCTACAATCTGAAATAATATCTTCATTGATAATGGTTTTTCCTCTTACAACTTCTCCTCCACGCACTTGAATACGTTGCCGAGAGACCATTGTCAGAAATTTATGATCCAAGCTACAAATCACATCATTGGTAATTTCAGCGCCAGGTAAGAATTCTTGAATAATTGGATCAGGTACGTAATCCGTAAAAAATTCAAGTTCATTCTTTGTTCGGATGGGAAATGTGTGGCTAGAAGCACTACCATGGCGTGGTTTAATAAATAGTGGAAAAGGTGGAAGGTTATTCCAATCTAAATCTACAGGTAGCCATGATTGAGGTGTGTTAATACCTAAATCTTTGAAGAAATGATATATCTTCCACTTATCATCACATTTTGCAGAAGCCTCAGAGTTAACTACAACAGGTTTAGTATTGATCGTTTTAAATAATTCATCATGAAATGCTAGTATGGGTATATCTGGATCAATAAGTGGGAAAATAAGATCGATAGCTTCTTTTTTGCAGATTTTTAGAAGGGTTGGAATATATTGATCATCTGAATATCGCGGTACTAAGTAATGTTTGTCAGCCTCTTGTATTGCAGGTGCTAGTGAGGAAATATCGGTAACAATAATATTTCCTTCAAGTTCAAGTTTTTCATATGCATTTCTAAATGCACGGATCAGTTCAACCCGCCTTCCGACGCTGGTAAATAGAATATTAATCTGATTTTTCTTTTTCAAATGTAAATTCCCTTTATCCTAATTGCTTTGCCTATGTATGGGCTAAACCTATTGCAAAACACTTTTTAGTTGCTAATATTCTTTTCTTATATACTGAAGCTAAATCAGCTGAGTCAACAATATTATGCAATCTTTGTAATGTGAGTTTAAAATTTTGAATATCATCTCTTAAAGAGTTAATAAATTATCTATAAGTTTAATAACCTTCACATTGAAATTGGATGAGCTTACTTTAGGATGTCTTATACTTGATTTTTCTGAAAATTCACATAATTATTCATGAAGCTATTCACCAGCTAGAAATGCATAAACTTAATTACAATGTTATCTTCGGTTGTAATCCATATATTCTGTAATCGTAGGAACCTTAAACCACAAGTTAAAAAGCATATTGTCCCCGACTATCAATTTATTGGATGACTTAAAGAAGTTTTATACACCTCTTTTATCATATATAAATCGGAATCAGTCTATAATTTTACACAAAACTATTCATTGGCTACTAACTTCATCACACCACCAAGTCCATCAGCTAGACTATAGTAAGTTGTATATAATTCCCCATCATCACCAAAATCGATACCCGTAATGTTGACACCGCTGTTCATGAGAAATTCATTCTGCCATTCTTCATCAAAGTTACGATATACAGAATAAAAGTCCCCTGTACACCAGTCTGCATATATGTAAATTCCCTTAATCTCGGGAATTGCTTCACCATAGTAAACTTGTCCGCCGATAATAGCACATCCATTCACTCGTCTATCATAATCTACAATAGGCATAACCATATCTTCTTTTTCAGAATAAGATGTATCATATAAGGATCGCCCTTCATAAAGAGGCCAACCATAATTTGCACCTCCCATCTGATCACCGGGAAGAAAGTTCAATTCTTCAAACGACAATTCACCAACATCAGAGATATATAGATCCCCTGTTTGTCTGTCAAATGCGAACTTATGTGGATTACGCAGACCATACACCCAAATAAGAATAGATGAACCTCCGAGACTAACATAAGGGTTATCTGCTAACAAACCATAAGGCGCATTCTCTTTGTCAACATTGATCCGTATAATTGTTCCCAATATGTTACTGAGGTCTTGAGCATTTGCACGAGACTCATCACTACCACCACCATCGCCAAATCCGATGTAAAGATAACCATCAAGTCCAAAGCTCATTGCGCCTGCATTATGATCGGCTTCAGGTTGTTCTACAAAAAGAATTGGACGGCGGGATTCAGGATCAGCAATATTTGGATTATCCTCAGAAGCTTTATATTCAACGATTATTGTTGCATCATCTCTACGTTGAGTGTAATTGACAAAGAAACGGCGATTTGTAATAAAATCGGGATGAAAAGTGAGGCCAAGTAAACCTTGTTCATCATATATTTCTAGTTCGGTTACTTCTTCTCTAATATCTAAAAATGGTGTTTCTAAAAGTTCCCCATTTTCATCAATAATAAAAATTTGCCCTTCCTGTGAAACAACAAACAATCGATTTGATCCATCACCTGATCCCATAGCATATATAGGGCGAACAATATTATCCGCAATTTTTTCTAATGCAATTTTACTCCCGTCAGGCGGTGTATCGCGTCTTTCAGGTTCTGCTATAACGATAGACCATGAGAGTAAAAGTATACAAATTACAAGAAGTTTATGCATTGTCTTCAAACCATCTATTCACTAACATATATAAACAACAAAGGCATTTTTTCCCCAAAATGCCTTTAAAAAATAAATGTTCAATTTTTAGAAATTAGGAACAGCTTCGATATCCCAAATACGTACAGTAGAATCCGCACCCCATGAGATAATTGTTGCCCCATCCGCACTCCATGTTGCGCCCATTACCTCACCATCATGGCTCAATGTTGTTAGAGACGTACCAGATGCAACATCCCAAACATTTAAGCTAGAGTCACCAAATGTTACTAACTGAGAGCCATCAAGGCTAAGTGCTAAACCATTTAAAGGAACGTCGGTCACAAATGTTTGGATTAAGTCACCTGTGATAGAATCCCAAAGGTAGGATGTTCCATCGGCGGTAACTGTGATAAAAGATGTATCATCATTAACCCACATTGCATGGGTTACAGGTAACTCATGGCCAATAAGAATTGGTTCTACACCTGATTCCCAAATCCGCACAATTTCACCCGTTTCACGAACAAGGATGCGAGTACCGGAAGTATCCCACTGTGCATCTGCAATTATTGCTGAATGAGGCAATGGTGTTGCTTGATTATTTGCAACTATCCATACTGAAAGTTCAGGTGCAACCTCTGTCCAGCTTATAATACGAGAGTCATCACTACTGACGTCGGCGCCTAGCAAACCGTCAGGGTTAAGAAGTCGATCTTCATTTTCTGTGAGAAGACTTTCAGCATCGTCAAAGCTAGCGATCGCGATTTCACCATTGCCTGCCCACGCAAAAACTTGTGTGCCATCAGAATTCCATGCTGCACTGACAACACCATCTAAGAAAGATAATGAGCCAACTTCTGTTCCATCGTTGCGCCATATCTGAACAAGTCCATCGGCGCCATAAGATAATATTGCGGTTTCAGCAGGATTCCAACTTGCTCCTATAACTGCGTCCCCATGCTTAAAACTACCTGAAACATTTTCATCCGCATCCATAACGGTAACATTACCGTCAATTTCCCAAATGAGAATAAGTGTTTCATCACTGTTCCAAGTTGCACCGATCACACCACTCTCGGTGTTTAATTCACGAACCAAATTACCAGAACTATCAGAAAGTAAAACGGATGGTGCCTCACTCCATGACATAATAATGGTTTCATCAGCATTCCAGTTTGCACCAACGACAGTATCTAAGTGGTCGATTATACCAATTTCATTGGATAATTGTGCAAAGCTTGTTACTGTTGTCATTAGTATAGTGAATAGTAAAGTGAGTATGAGTTTTCTCATATTTTATTACTCCTAAGTTTAGATAAATCACTACCATAATAGAAAAGTTAAGGATGGTAAGCAAAAAACACAAATTGCATTGGTAGATGTTTAATCATTGAATATGAAATAATGACTTCAATAGAACATACTAAAATCAGTATCTTAAAAACTCATCAACTTTCAACACCATATTTTAATATTAACACATCTTAAGATTAATCATAGTAAAATCAAGAGTAATTTCTATGAAATCTGAATTACATCCAAAAGGATAATGATTGAGGTAAACTATTTTCATAAATGATAAGAGTTTACTTGAAAATACCATTTGTTAGAATGTAGTTGTCGAAACCGAGACTCAAAACCGAATGAAGAAGGTGTCGCATAAAAGAGTTTCTTGTATCAGTGCTTTGAGTTGATACATAGTAGTGAACAATTAAAACCCTACTTCCACTCAATTTAAGATGAGTGAGATGGAAAAGCTTACCCCACATGTCTAGCCCCAGTTTTATGTACCAATTGAAGTGAGAATCATTTGATTATGTTGAGCAGCATAAGCATCAGGTGTAATGTATCCTAGTGCACTATGTGGTCGATAAGCGTTGTACTCCAGTCGCCAATTGTCGAGTAGCTCCCGTGCCTCTGGGATATTGTCAAACAGATAACGGTTCAAACAATCATGTTTGAGCGTACCGATGAAGCGTTCAATGAATGGATTCTCCCATGGATGCCCCGGTTCGATGTAAATGGTTTGACTACCTCGTTGGATAATCCAGTTTTTGACTTTGTTAGCAACAAATTCGGAACCGTTGTCACTGCGGATATGCTCAGGCATGCCATGACACATCACCAACCAGTCAAGAATGTCGACGACTTTGCTTGATGAGATACTGTTACTAGCATAGAGCATCAAGCACTGCCGTGTAAATTCATCCATAACAGCTAGAATACGTACTCGCTGTCCGTTTTCGGTACGATCCTCAGTCAAGTCATAGCTCCAGACATGATTGATGTCAGTTGCACGTTGTTTAACATCGCCCCCTTCGCCATACCGTCGTTTATAGGCTTTACGTTTCGGTTGCTGAAGTCCTTGCTGTCGGCAGATACGTTCAATACGTTTGTGATTGACATCGTAGCCGTTTGCTCGAATTAGAGCGGTGATGAGGCGATAGCCATAATGCGGATATTGTTCAGCGTATTCACGAACCACTGTTGTGAGGTCAGCTTCATCTTCAGCTCGCTTCGATTGGTAGCGATGGCTGGTGCGGGCAATGCCCACTAGCGCACAGGCGCGACGCTCGGACAACTCATGTGTATCTTGTAGATAAGACGCAGCACAGCGTTTGTCCGCCACCCGAATTAGTTTTTTGACAGCAAATCCTTCAACGCATCAATGTCTAAGATTTGCTGGGCAACAATACGCTTCAACCGACGATTTTCGTCTTCTAGTTCACGCAGGCGATTGAGTTCATCCCGATCCATGCCACCATATTTGCTTTTCCAACGATACAGAGTGCTTTGACCAACACCGTATACCCGACATATTTCGTCAGCAGACTTGCCTGCCTTCAACTCACCCAAAATACGAAAGATTTGTTCTTGGCTGTAGCGTTTGCCTTTTTTCTTGTTGCTCATGATGAGTTAGATGTACAGTCCTAAAGTGAGCTGGTACGGATCGAATAAGAATCATTCAGGTTGTTGTTGCCATTTCTGGCAGATAAATTCGTAAGGAGTTAATCCATTGAGGGTTTTGAGCCTCCGTGCGAAATTGTACGCCATGAGATAGGTTACTAAATGTTCACGCAATTGCTGGTGAGTATCGTAGAAGAAACGATAAACTGTCGCTTCTTTCAGGGTGCGATTCATGCGTTCAACTTGTCCATTCGTCCATGGATGATTTGGTTTTGTCAATCGATGTTCAATTCCGTGTTGATTGCAGATACGGTCAAATAACAATTTGAATGCGTATTTGTCACTGGAGCGATTTGTAAACTGGATACCATTATCAGTGAGTATTGTATGGATTTTATAGGGAACAGTAGCAATCAAATTGCGTAGAAACTGGACAGCATTTGGTCGTGTAGCACGGTCATATAATTCAGCAAACACAAACTTTGATGTGCGATCAATCGCAACGAATAGATGAAGTTACCTTCGTCTGTCCGTACTTCCGCAATATCGATATGGAAGTAGCCAATGGTATATTTCTTGAATTTCTTTTTGGGTACTTTGTCTCGTGTATAGGCAAACGACTAATACCATGTCGTTGTAGGCATCGATGCAATGAAGATCGGGTGAGATGTGGGATCGTTTCCTGCAAGGCATAAAGACAATCATCCAGGGGCAGCAAAGTCTGCTTGCGGAAGGCAACAATCAATGTTTCTTCTGCACTTGTTAAGACAGTAGATTGTCTCTGTTTGGGTCCCATAGCATGATCTTTAACAGTGGTTCGTTTTTTCCATTTAGCAACGGTTTCGGGATTGATATTGTAACGTTGTGCCAGAACTCTTATGCTCTCTTGACTATTTTGGATTGCTCGACGGATTGTCTCAGTCGTTGTGGCGTTTCCGTGAAGTACTTGCCCCATAGGTCATCCTTTTGGCTTTTGGAAACTGTACCACTATACTCTGGGACTAAACAGATTTCTCAGCAGGAACAATGATGCAATCGATCATGCCATCGTGTTCGTATCCGGGGATGAAGTCGCGTAGTATCCATGTCGCCCAAGAGCGACTTTCACCTGTTTCAATGCGATAAAGGCGAGTAACACCTTCGGTCATATCGACTACTGTCAGTGGATTTATCTGCCCATCATCGCGGATAGTCACGGCAAGATTGACAAGTTCACAAAGTGTTTCTTCTTCAGGAGATTGTTTAGCGTTTTCTTCGTTTTCGCTATCTGCGTCAGGCAGTAGTTCCAGTACATTGCTAAATGTTCGCCCATTCTGACGTGCGGATACTTGAGCGAGTTGTACCAATTCGCGTAAAGCCTGAGTTGGAGTCAACCGATTGTCATGAAACTTGCGATGAATTTGATCAGGTAAAACCCGACGGGGTTGCACAGGATCAGGTCGTACCATATCGAGCAAGAATCGTTCTACTCGAATGGAATTATCTGCGAGTGCATCCGCAAAACCATCTCCGAACATATCGGGTGTGACCGAAGCTAATAAATTGTCGATGTTGGATGTGTCGTGTTTGTTCTTCGCCATTATGCGCCTCGTTTCTGATTGAGAATACGATGTACTAGCTGTGCGTAGGCTTTACTAGTTGTTGCTTTCGGATCGTAAGCGAAGATACTGGCATGGCTTCGATGGGCATAAGACACAGCTTCATTCATTGGGATTACACCAAGAAGCAACTGGTTAAGTTGAGGGTGTGTTTTGAGTTCTTCGAGTAGATGGTGATGACCACGAACGCGATTGTCCATCTTGGTGACTACAATACCACGAATATGCAGATTGGCGATGCACCAACCATCTCGAATGTCGTTGATTTTGCCAATGACGCTCAGTAAACCGACTGTCTCCAGATAGCGTGGTTCAACTGGAATGATGGCATCTGTTGCCGCAACTAACGCCATCTCGGTCATGAGTGAGAATGATGGGCGTGTATCGATAACAATCGCTGCATAGTATGGGGCAAGTTTGGATAGGGGATCTGCTAGCCGATAGGGCGCACCAGCAGTGCCTTGTAGTTCTCGTTCTGCTTGCTCTAATAGGGGAGATGCGGGCAGTACGTGTAGATTTGTATCCCAATGGCTTTGAACCAGACATTCTGACAAAACCTGAGTTGCCTTCTGCCGATCTGCCATGAGGACAGTGTATAGACTATTGTTCTCGTCGTAGTTGTTCTGACCTGTGGTAACTAACGTTGCATGAGCCTGACTATCGGT
>DIYL01000005.1 GCA_002428985.1 Anaerolineales bacterium UBA6055
TTGGGGCAACTGTCGACATTATCGTTTACGCCGTCGTTATCGCTATCGACGGGATTCGGACAGCCGTTGGCATCGACACCCGCTCCGGCATCGCCTTGATTGGGGCAACTATCAACATTGTCGAGTACGCCATCGTTATCACTATCAACTAGTGGACATCCGCGATTCGGACCGGGGTCTTGTGTTCCGGCTTGATTCGGGCATTGGTCGCGGTCATCACGAACACCATCACCGTCAGAGTCGGGACAGCCACGCGAATGATCAGGCGCATATGAATTTGGACAGGCATCATCGTCGCCCCGTACACCATCACGATCTGGATCATCCTCATATGGACATCCATTATTATCCGTAGGACCGAACACATCCGGACAATTATCATTGTTGTCATTTACGCCATCACTATCACGATCCCCGACACTCGGTGTGAGCGTTGGCGCTGTTGTTGGTGACGGGATAAAGACTGTAGCGATCGGTGTATCCGTCGATACTACACGAGTGGGTGGGATAAATTGGAATGGCGTTGGTTGCAACGTTGTTTCTGGTGTATTGGTTACTAACCGTGTACCTGTGACGGTTGGGGTTGGTGATGCTGTGAGATCGCCACCCAACGGTGTAAACGTGGCATCAGGGTCTTCGGTTGGTGTTTCGCCGATGGTGGATTGTGCATCTCCAGTTGGTTGCACACCAATAAGTACAACGCCTAGGCAATAAAATGGAAATGTTCCGAAAATAATCAGAAGCATTAAAAGCCGTAAAGTCCGGTTGCGATTGTTCTCATTTTCTATCGCATTAATTGTATTCATCTATTTATCCCATCAATGTTCGGCAAATCTACACCTATTCTAATCAATTAGACAAATTTTGCGCGTTAATCGTTCCCAATGTCACGGATTTGATACAAATGCCCATCAGTAAAGCCACGTTTACGATAATATTCGCGGGTGCCGATGGCAGAAATTACGGCAAGTTTTTTGTACCCGCGTGATTGGGCAATCTCGACGGCTTTCTCAATTAGCTTGGTACCAAGCCCAAGATGTTGTGCGCGTCCTTCTGAACTTTCGCCAATGCTGACTGCTAAGCCATAAACATGTACCTCACGAATCATGGCACATCCGGCTAGTTCGTCAATGAGTGGTTTTTCGTCAGCATTTGGTAACGACAGGCGCAAGAATCCCGCAATGTCACGATTATCTGTGATGTATTGTAGGAAAATCTCATCACTCATACTTGACGTATAGGCTACGGTATCCAAATGAAGATCATCACCTGTGACTTTCTTCTTGCGGATTTCTCGGGCACGAATATCGAGGCTACGCTCACCTTGGCGTTTGAGTTCGTTGTCGACTAGCTGACGGAAATTGGTGACTTTGTTGCCATCTACAATGTCTGTGCCGGGAATGTCACGAATGACGCGGGTTAGACGACAATATTCTGGTGTCGCTTTAAAATTAGAGACAAGTACACCGAGTAGTTCATCATGTTCATACGGTTGCCATTCACCCGATTGATATTGTTGCATCAGCTCGGCACTTTCGATCAATGAACAGGGATAAATTTTGAGTTCGTCAGGGCGGAAGTCTGGATCACCAAACATTTTGTCATAGTCTTCAATATCTTCAGCTGGTGATGAACCGTATAAGTTTGGCATCCAGTGGGCATGAATTTTGAAGCCCGCTTTGCGTAGCAATTTGACAGCATGACGGGTTGCGGCGACGTTATGTCCGCGTTTATTCATCGTCAGCACTTTATCATTGAGGCTCTGGAAGCCAATTTGAACTTTGGTTGACCCGAGCCGACGGACGCGAATGACTTCTTCTTCGCTAATGTGGTCGGGGCGGGTTTCTACGACAAGTCCAACTGACCGACAGGCAGCCGTTTCATTTTCTATATGGGCAGCTTCGAGTTCTTCCCATGTCGCATATTCATCAACGACACTGCGTTCGCGTGTGCCCTCAGCGATTTGGTCAACGAGTCCACGGGATCGGAACATTTCGTCTGCATAGATATTTTGAACGACCTGATTATATGACTCATCCAGCGTAACGCCTTGGATCGTCACATTGCTGATTTGCTCACCAGTAAACATCGACTTTTGTTTGAGAGCGTCAATGACTTCTTCGCGGCGGTCGATCCCTTTGCCGAAATCATGGAGTGCATCAAAAATCCGCTTGATGAACCAGATCTGATAAGTTTCTGGATAGAATGACCACGTTCCACCGAGAATGATGATCTCTATTTTGTCAGTTGAGTGTCCCAGATTTTTATAGGTCAACAAGCGAATATAGGTTTGCAGATATGGATCGAACGCATTTTTTTCGGCACGTTGTGCGCCCGGTTCATCAGCAAGGTAACTTTTGGGCATACGTACATCGTTCGGGCAGAAGATGCACTTACCCGGACATGGAAATGGCTTGGTCAACACCGTTACAGGGGTAACCCCGGACATGGTGCGGACAGGCTTGCGACGCAGTTTATGAAGTAGTTCTTCGTCATAAGCAGGGATGCCATCTTGTCCGGCAAATGTACGGTAGGCATCGACTAGGTTCGATAGACTATAGAAGCCTTCGCCGTTTGGCTTGGGATATTGGCGCATCAGTTGTTGATGCTCGCGTGATGTCATCCGCTTCGGATTTTCCAATATTGTTTTGAGTAGTGGGATAAGGTTATCTCGATGTTCTTCAACATCCAGTTGATATTTTGGATTATTTAGCATGGGTTTTTCCGTCACTTACAGATAGCACTATTTTAACGGGTAATCGGTCTGGGTTAACAGGGCGATTGCACAAATTGTGATGTTCTTTGAGGCTAAACTCAGATCAACCTCTACAAAAAACTATATAAGAGTGGGTTTAGTATACGATGACGAATATTCGCTACGAGGTATACTCACAAAAAACAATACTTTAGGAGATATGCTATGGCGAAGAAGAAAGTTGTGGTAACGGGTGCCAGCGGGACAATTGCAACCGTGTTATTGCCTGGGTTGCGTGAACAATATGATTTAGTTCTGTTGGATACACAAACGACGGATAAAGACGGCAACGAAGTTGATGGTGTGCAAATTGTTGATTTGATGAATAAAGATCGTGATACCTATCGCGAGTATTTTTCGGGAGTTGATGCGGTTGTACATTGTGCTTACTATCGTATCGAAGATCAGGGTGAGGACGTACGATTTTCAACAGAGTTGGAAAATCTACAAATGACCTACAATGTGTATCAGGTGGCATGGGAAGAAAAAGTACGACGATTAGTCTCGGCAACGACGAATCATTCGGCGGATTTTTATGAACCTTATGCGCTAGATGGTAAAGCGACGATGGTGACACCTGATATGAATGCTTCGGATAATTGGTATGGCTGGGGGAAAATTGCTTTTGAGCAAATCGGCCATGTCTATGCAACTGGCGTTACACATGAAGGGCGTCCGTTAGAAAATGTGCAAATTCGTATTGGCGGACCCCGTGAAACTGATGTGGCGAACGCACCTCTAGGTGATTTGCGCCGGATGCGTCGGGCGTTAGCGGTGTATATCAGCCAGCGCGACATGGCACAGTTGTTTATCAAGAGCATCGAAACCGAAGACATTCGTAACGAACATGGTGTCCCTTTCCAAGTATTCTATGGCATCAGTGAAAATCCACATGCGATTTGGAGCATCGCGAATGCACGGCGGGTGATTGGATATGCTCCGGAAGATAACTCGGAGGATCGCTTCTTTGATTTGATCCAGAAGCATATGGAAGCTGCTGGTAAGATTTAACGAGAATCAAAAAAGCCTGCTACATCGCTGTTGGCAGGCTTTGTGTAAAAATTAGATGTGTTTTAGGTTGATTTTGTAGCTGTAGCGACCCGACCTTTAATTCCAGCAAGTGCATCTACTTCTTCCGCTATTTTAAGGTATTTTTGTAAGCTTTCTGGATCAGTTGGTTTAAGCGTCAACTTACGCAACTTTTCAAGCTTATCTTTAGCAGTATCCGGTTTTTGGTTCTTCACCAAAATGAATTGTCGCATTTCCCGATACCCATCGGAAATGATGTCAGCATCTAACATGAATTGTAGTAGTTCGACATCGCCATCTAACGCACCATCAACAATCCAGTTAGCACTTTCGTTACGACGTTTACCGCGTTTACCCATTATCATCTTGTAGATACCCTTGAGCGATTGTCCGACTTTGATGATGCCGTTGGATAATCCCATTGCCACAGCAGTCGCCTCAGTTACTAGTGCTGATGCACCACCTGAAAGAACCGTTATCATTCGGGCGATAATCTCACCCACATTGATGGCAGCTTTGACAACACGTAACCAGAAACCACGTTTAGTCTTGGCATAGCCATATGAACCAATCGTTTGTTTATCAGCTAATGCACCCTTGCGCAGTTTGGTATCGCCTTTGTTACCTTCCATTAATGTCTTGAAGGCTTTCATATGTGTATATTTTGTTTTTGCCGAGACAATACGGAAAATCAATGAACCAATCGACAAGAGAATGTTAATCGGGGGTACATTGAATACTTCCAATACCTTTTCCAATCCATCAATGATTTTGCCTGAACCAATATCCGTTGATGTGTCCGTTACTGAGGTGAGTGCATCTTTCAGAGAAGAGGCATTTTTGATTGCCGTCGAAGCCTCTTCAATATCTACCGCCGTGTTGGCATTACGCGGTACATCAATCGCAGCTTGTCCTATTGCGGGCCACATACTTTCTGCGGCGATATTTTTACCCTTGATATTTAGACCCTGTTTTTGTTTGTGTTGCTTTTGATGGCTAATCATACCCAGATTCTTAGGCTTATTGCTATCATAGACATTTTCATCATCACTATCACCATCAATATTAACGGCATTATTTTGTGTGGTTGCCTGTGGGGTATCGCTATTATTAGGCGCAACGGGATCATAATCATCAGCATTATATGACACGCTCCAATCATCATCATCATCCACATAATCGTCTGTATGCCATTTTGCATTCTCTTGGGCAATGCTATCGATTTGCTTTGCCTCATTAATGGTCTGGTCGATTTCGTTGGTCTCTTGTTGAACCTCATTGTCTGCACCATCAAGCTCAACTGCGTCTTTTGGATCCTTATCTTGATCTTCGTCAATCTCGTCGGCTTTTGCTGGTGGTTCATCATCATTCGGATCACGTTGGATTGTGCCGGGTGTGACCATTTTGAGTCCAGTGAATGCCGAGATGTTTGGTGAACTGGTTGTAGCAGTTTGGCGATTGATGATATTCATTGTCGCTTGGTTACCAAGTTCACGTTGTAGTTGGAGCACATTCACTGGCTTTAGGGGTGGACTATTTCTTGATACCATTTCGCCTATATCACCGGATGAAGATGACATGATGTATTCGTCTTCGCCCATTATTGGTGCAATATTTGCACTATTGATATGTGTTTTATTTTCTGTATCTTTAGTGTGAGCTTGTGACATATTTTGTACACTCTATATTGTTTACAATGTGTCAGTTTGTGGTGAGATTAACAAGTTCTAGCTAACCCACTGTAACATTTCCGAAATTTTTCTGATACACCCATGGGGGTAGTACATTTGTTCTGTAAATAATTTGCATAAATTTACAGAAGGTAGCAAAATCACTGTAGACTTATAACTGTTGTGTAAAGTTATCGAGATTGTCCGATTGTGACTGATAATAGTAGAGACCACCTATATAACCTGACGGAACGCGAAATTGATGTTGTTGAATTGATGGCAAAGGCATTTTCTAACCGTGAAATTGGGGAGCAATTGGATGTTAGTGTCGAAACAGTGCGGATGCACGCCAAAAATATATACGCAAAGTTAGATGTATCTGGTCGTCAAAAAGCAAGTCTACGAGCAATCGAACTGGGGTTAATCCAGCCAGACGTACAATCATCTGAGTCGAGCACTCATCTACCACTCCTGCCAACTCAGTTCGTTGGACGAGCCCGTGAGTTAGGTGAGTTGCATCACATCATTGTGAATGGTATACGTTTGGTAACAATTTTGGGTGCGGGTGGGATGGGGAAAACACATCTTGCACTGAGTTATGCACATCAACATCATGTCAGCTATAAGGATGGGGCATATTTTGTGCCGTTGGATGCTGTGCAGTCGGGTACGGGGATTGTCTCTCAAATTATTGAAGTGTTGCAAATCAATGTATCAAATAAACGAAGTTATGAACAACAGTTAGTTGACTACCTTGCTGATAAACAGATGTTATTGGTGATTGATAACTGGGAACATTTGCTGGATAGCGCAGGGCTTATCAGTCGAATGTTGCGAACGGCCCCTGATATCGTCATCCTTGCTACATCGCGTGAGAAATTATCGTTACTTGGTGAGACAGTCTATCGCCTACAGGGCTTAAGCATGCCGTTGGCTGACGATATTGAATCCTTACATCGATCAGAAGCGGTACAGCTCTTACGCCAAACAGCACAGACCCATTTAACCGACTGGGATATTACTGAAGATAATATGCGGGCAGTCCATCAATTATGTCAACTGACGGATGGTATGCCGTTGGGGATTATTTTGGCGGTGAGTTGGATTGATGTATATCCGTTAGAACAGATTATTCGAGAGATACGCAAGAATATCGACTTTTTACAGACAGATATTCGTAATATTCCGGCGCGTCATCAGAGCATTCTGTCGGTGTTTGAGTGGACATGGCAATTATTATCTGATGACGAACAAGCCGTTTTTATGAAGTTATCAGTCTTCCGTAACGGGTGCTCACTTGATGCGATTGAAGCGGTTACAGGTGCGAGCCCGCATGTGCTTCATGCGTTAGTGAGTAAGGCATTGATTTATCGTTTGGCACAGAATCGCTATGATATTCATGAATTATTGCGTCAGTATGGTTATCAAAAATTGCAACAAGATCAACATATCGAATATGCGGTGCGCGATAATCATGCGCAGTATTATTTTGATATAGCGGATCAAATGATGACTAACGAACTGATTGGGGATATTGCGGAAGTTGAGTTGGAGAATGTGTATGTTGCGTGGCAATGGGCTGTTGATAGCGATAATACCGAAATGCTATGGCAGGGGGTGAACACCTACGGCATCATTGCGTATCAGTTGGGGAATCTGATAGAGATGAAAGGTCTATATGAATATGCATTAGCTCGTCAACCTGAACTTGACTATGACTTACGTGGGGCATTGTTTTTTGTGATCGCATCAATCAATTCGTATCTACAAGACTTTAATTCTAGGGACGAGGCATTAGGTCAAGCTTATATAACGTTTAATGGCCGCGACTTATCAGATTTAAGGTTGGAGGTGGTATATACTCACTACCATGGGGTTCTTGCTACCCGTTTAATATCTTGGGATGTGAGTCTTAATGCGTTAGATAAGATTATCCATGAACTAGAACAACGTTACATACAATCAAATGTTGTGTATCTAACTATGGTTATTTATGCCTATTCACAACGAGCCCATATCATGACCCGTAGTCCAACCTATAAACCGGATACAATCAACGTTAAAGATCCTGCTCTAAAGGCATTGCGCCTAGCAAAAAAGATTCAACATCATGCTATGATTGGATTAATTGCGTCTATCTTAGGAGAGCAATCCTTGCTCATTCGTCGGTATGATGAGGCTGCGACATATTTTCGTGATGCAGATGAGGCTTACCGAGGTTTGAACTCGCCTTACGATCATGCTGACGCACTAGTGATAGCAGGGTCAAATGCTTATGTGATCAAAGACTATGATCTTGCTCGAAATTATCTAAAACGTGCACTTGATCTTTTGGTGGACTTCAAGCATAGTCCTCCAATGGCATTTATTATTCATATTGTTGCTCATTGGAAGATAACAATGGGTAGCCCGATGGAAGCTATATCGTTAATCGCTTATGCGCGTCATCATTTTCGTGATCCGTATTCTAATTCGTATCTCAGCTACATCTTGGAGGGCTTCAATGTCATACCAACCTCTGATGAAGAAAAAATTGCTACTGAACGTGGACAACTGATGTCGTTTGATGAGATGGTGCGCGAACTGTATGCGTGGTTGGAAGAGTAGTTCTATACAAACTATAATTTGCGAACGCGCTGGCACGTCAGGTACAATTTATGTAAAACTTGTAAACTGTATAAAGTGTACTTGTTGTGTCTCAACATAATCGTAATACCCTCTACCAACTCACTGACCGTGAATTTGAAGTTCTGAAGTTAATGACAGACGCATTGACCAACCGTGAAATCGCTGATGTTTTAGCTGTTAGTGTTGAAACGGTGCGGATGCATGCCAAGAATATTTATGCCAAACTGGGTGTGTCTGGACGGCAAAAAGCAAGCCTTAAAGCGGTTGAATTGGGTCTAATCGAACCTAAACCGGATGCCATAGCACCTGCTACTCATAATTTACCAACATCAACAACACCGTTTATTGGTCGCATCAATGAATTGCAAGAGATTGATCGCATTATGCAACAGGGTGCAAGATTGATCACGATTTTGGGTGCTGGTGGTATGGGGAAAACGCGATTGGCGGTGGCGTATGGAGAGCAGGTACTAACTCATTACAAAGATGGTGTGTATTTTGTCCCTTTGGATGCGGTGGCAACTGTTGACGGGATTATCTTGCAAATTGTTGAGCGTCTTCAAATTCAGGTTTCTGGCAAATCGGATCATAAGCAACATTTACTCGATTATCTTTCAAATAAAGCGTTATTACTTATTATCGACAATTGGGAGCACCTGTTAGATGGGGCAACTTTGATAACAGATTTACTGTCGTTTGCCCCGCATATTACGGTGATTGCTACATCGCGTGAACGGTTGCGACTGGCTGGTGAGACTGTTTATCGGCTGGGTGGGTTGTCGATTCCAGACATGTCTCAGTCTGATAGTATGCAACATTCTGATGCTGTACAACTTATTGAAGCCACCGCGCAACAGGTTGTGGTTGGTTGGACAGTTACTGATGAGAACCTAGATGACGTGTATGCGCTGTGTCAGTTAACTGAGGGGATGCCTTTAGGTATTATTCTCGCAATGAGTTGGCTAGACGCATATCCGCTGTCGAAAATTATCAAAGAAATCCAGAATAATCTCGACTTTTTGCAGGCTGATTTAGATGACATGCCTCGACGGCATCGCAGTATACAGGCTGTATTTGAATGGACATGGCAACTGCTGACAGCAGAAGAACAAGCTGTATTTATGAAGTTGTCGGTGTTTCGTAATGGATGCACATTAAATGCGGTTGAGCAAGTTATCGGTGCAACCCCTCTCAATCTACAAGCGCTCATCAATAAAGGCTTGGTCTATCGTTATTCGACTGGACGATATTATCTACATGCATTATTGCGGCAATTTGCAGATCAAAAGTTATCAAAGAATGCACCCGTAGAACAGGATACCCATAATCGTCACGCGGCATATTATACAGGAGTTGCTGAAGATATTCTGTGTGACCGGATTGTAACGGAATCTGCGGATGTTGAATTAGAGAACCTAGCTATCGCATGGTGTTGGATGGTTGATACATTAAATATCGACATGCTATGGGGAAATTGCCATGTTTACGGCATGGTTGCCTATCAGCTGGGACGTTATTCCGACATGAAATGGCTCTTCGATTATGCACTGGAGACTAAGCCAGAAATCGAACGTCTGTATCCCAAATTATTTGGGTGTTTATCTTTTACCAGTTATCTGGTTCATCAATACTTGCGCCATCATGAAAAAGCAACAGCACTATACGGACAAGGGCAGGCTCTGTTTGATATAAATAGATTAGGCGACGCTCGGTTTGAAGTTGTTTATGCCCATTTATTATGTGTGCTCGCTTTACGTATGACAGCATACGAGGAAAGTCGTACGTTGTTAGTTGATGTGATTGCCGCGTTAGAGTCTTTAAATCGTGATAATGACCCTGTGTATCAAACGATGTTAGCATATGCCTATGCACAACATGGTCATCTCAATACGTTGACTCCGGAATATACAGAACATGCTCAGAAAATAAAGCAATTTACATTGAAAGCATTACAGTTAGCACAGAATTTACAACATAAAACGCTCACCGCGAGGATTATGTCGAATCTCGGCAATCAAGAATTTATATTAGGCAATTACGAGCAAGCATCATCTTATTTCCAGCAAGCCGACCAGACCTATCAACAGCTCACAGTGCGGTATGCTCATGGTGTCTCTTTACAACAAGCGGGTGTAAATGCTTTCGTTAAAGAAGATTATGATAACGCACGCCGTTATTTGGTTCGATCTCTCAATATTCATTCCGACTTAGGCCCGAATCGTGCAGTGGTGTCAATTGCTTGTGTGATTGCTCGTTGGAAGTATTTAGACGATGATGTTTTTGGGGGGATTAAATTACTGGCATATGTTCGCAATCATGTTGTATCCCCATATGTAACACTATTATTGGATATAGTATGGGGTGATTATGAAATTCCGCAGGATAATCCGGAGATACAACGCGCGATGACTTGTGGTGACCTGATGTCGTATGATGCACTGATATATGACTTGTATGCGTGGCTTGAAGATTAATGAATTAAAAAAGCCCACTATTAGACGATAATGGGCTTTGTAAAGGTGAGCGATGCTCCCATATTGAGATATGTTAAGCAGTTTGAGGTATAGTCACTGATTGTTCAAACCAACGTTGGGCTGCAATGACGATAATCGCTGCAATGACACACATGATGCCACAAAGTGCAAAGAAGGCTTGTGCGCCGAGATTGTCGAACACCCAACCAAATCCAGATCCTGTCAGCAAAATCGCGATGCTTGGAACCGTGACTTGTAAAATTGCTTGGTTGGTTGCTACATTACGCGGGTCACTTGCTTCTGAGACCACCATGAATGACGAGAGGTGAAGTGATGGCCAAATCACACCACGGAATAGGAATAATAGGAAGAGTACGAATAAACTTTGTGTTGTGCCTAGCAAGAACATAAAGACTGCCATCCCTAACATGCCAACAATATATACCCAGCGTGCGGGGAATTTGGGCATGATTTTGTCCATTAAGACAAAAAATGGAATTTCTAAACCTGCTAGTAACGCTGCCCATAAGCCGATGTCTGCGGTTGAGATGTTAAGGTCTTGACTTAGAAAGATAAAGATAAAAGCGAATTGGTTACGTAAACCCATCATGACAAAAAATTGGCTAGCGACTAATGCATAAAATGCTGGATTACGCTTGGCGAGTGGTGCATCGTCATTTTTCGGTTTGGCTTTGGGCTTTGGTGGGAAGATTGTAGACATCTGGATACTGAATACTGAAAAGATGGCTCCAACCCAAAAGATGAGTGAAAATCCGCCGATTGTAAATAGTTGTCCGGCAAGTAGACTTGCTGATGCAAAACCAAGTGCTGCAAATGATCGAATTTGACCCAGTAAATCTTTGGCGCGGTCGCCGAGTTTGGTCATCGTCAACTGCATCCCTAATGTCATGCTGGGGCTCACAGTGACTTCAAACAATAACATGGCGAAAATCAATAACAACTCAATACGAGTTGTCGCAAAAATAGTGAGTGCAACCGTCACACCGAACAAATAACTCATATATAGCCGACGATGTAACATCAATTTATCTGCGAGACGATTAAGCAATGGGGTGAGCACCAGTGCAAGGACTGATCCGACACTAAGCAATGTACCGATGGCTGTTCCACTGAATCCAGCTTCGGAGAGATACAAATTAATAAACGGCGCGACTGTCCCGATGGCTGCTAAAGTGAGAAATTGCAGGGCAATGAGGCGCATGGACGATGAATGTTGACGGATTGCAACAAGTTTTGCCATTGGCTATTTACGATCCTATTTAGTTAACGCGAACAAGCTGTCATTATAGATCATTGTAGTGCATAAGCTAGGTTTTCAATGTTTAAGATTTCGTAAAAAGATTTTTTTAAAGGAGTGAGGATTTAGAGGGATATTCCAATAGGGAAGTGGACTTTTTCTTCCCTATTATTGTGTGTCAATGTCTCATTTGATATAGCTATGATGATGTTGTTTCGGTCTTTTTCATAGCACGGTCACGCATGAAGTAGTACAAGCCCATCTCGCACGTATCGCCACCAAGTTGATGAATGAGTGCCAGAATTTGGGAGCGGTGGTTGGTGGTATGGTTCTCGTAGACTGTTAACCATTCTGCACGACTACCTGCAACGAATAGGGTCTCCGATTCTTGAAAGCCAATTTCGCCATTGAGATCATCTTCACTCGCGTTTTCAAGCCAAGCATGAACGGCTTGGTCGATTTCTTGCCACTTTGTCCAGATTTTCTCGCGGGTGTCATGGGTTTCTTTGGTTGGATATTCAGAACGGTCGGTGGTCGCTATGGTGCCGTCGAGTATTTTTAGCGTGAAATAATCGGTTGACATTAGATGAAAGACTTGCTCGAAGACTGAACCAACTGAATAGTCATGCTCTTGTTTAAACTGTTCATCGCTGAGTTTTTGGACACAATTCCACACTTGTTGGTTCGCCCACGAATTATAGTCAACGATGGTTTTGAGTAGGTGCTTCATTTATGAAATCTCCTTGTCTAATAGTGGTATGGCTAGTCTAATCCTTGCCGTAACGTGAATGTCAAGATTGTGGTGATAATCTGGTTGTGTGAAATGGTGCTGGGGATAGGATTTTCCTTGCGATATTATCTAAAATGTGTGATAACTAAGGCATACCTATCAACCATTAAGGTAGCCAATCTTATGCCAGAACGCCTTGCACCTCTTAGTAAATTTGTTGACATTAGCACACAACGTGGCATGATCGCGCTCTTATGGATCATTCGCCAAGCTGGAACAATATCTTATCCGGAATTGTATCAAGAAGTGTTTGGCCAACCTGCGGCGAGCCAAGATGATGCGTTTAAGACAAATGCAGTGAACATCCAACAGGTTTTTATGTTCCATAATGTACTCATGCAGATGTTCCAAAATAATGTTATTGAGACAACCCACCCATTGCCGACAAATAGTATTATTGATCTATTCCAGCCACAGGTACTCAGTGAAGATGGAATACCGATTAAGATGCGGGTAGCGGCACATATGAGCTTCATCCAGCATATCTTCGATATTAGTTTGACAGAAATCGTATTACGGGGACAACCCATCAAATCACATCCAATTTTTGGGGATCCGATTGATTCATTTGAAATTGAATGGTCGGATGTGTTTGTGATTATGCCATTTCGGGATGAGTTACGCGATGTGTATGATAAGGCGATTAAACCTGCTGTCATTGATTCGAATTTGACGGTGCGACGGGGTGATGATTTCTTTTCTGATCAACGTATCATGGATGAGGTGTGGTCAGCGATTTATCATTCAAAATTGTGTATCGTCGAATGTACTCGATTGAATCCGAATGTGTTTTATGAATTGGGGATTGCCCATACATTAGGTCGTCAGACGATTATGATTGCTCATGAGACAGTAGACATTCCATTTGATATTCGTGACCGACGCTGTGTATTGTATCAAAACGGGGAAGCGGGACTCCAAGCGTTGCGCGAAACGTTGCGCAAATCAATTGAAGCAGAACTGACATCGAATGATGGCGATTGACATAGCCTATGTTGTCCTCGATTCTATGCCATAATACAGATATGGTTATTTTACCATCTGAGGAAAACTAGAATCGTGTGGGTGTGCTACCAGACACAGCCCTGTAATTCTTGAAAATTACTGTCAAAGCAGTCAGGAAATATTCATGTCTAATGAACAACCATTAGTAGAACGTGTTGACCTGCGTACACCTGAAGGTGTTGTCGCGATTTTGTACACCATCCGCCAAGCAGGCAAGATTACTTACCCCGCTTTATATGAGCAGATTTTTGGACAGGCGATTGACCAATCCGAACGGAACTTTCGTACAACCAAACTGAGTATGCAACAAATCTTCGCTTTTCATAATGCTTTGCTTGAATTGTATCGGAACAAGTTTATTGAACCGACTAAACCTATCGAAACCGATGATGTCCTGCGCGTCTTCCAGAGTGTGAATCCTGCGACGGAAGGTGGGGCAATCGAGTTACAGGTATCGTCAACCTTGCCTTATATGCAATATCTCTTCAACGTCAGCTTGAGCCAGATTGTTGAACGGGGTAGACCCTTACAGGTGTTTCCAGCATTTGGCGATCCAATCGCTTTTGATGATAAACGCTGGGGTGATGTGTTTGTGATTATGCCATTCCGCGAAGACTTAAAAAATGTTTATGATGATGCTATTAAACCTGCGGTTGAAACGAGTAATATGACGGCTCGTCGTGGGGATGACTTTTACTCTGACGAGCGGATTATGGATGAAGTTTGGACTGCGGTTTATCGGTGTAAGTTGTGTATCGCAGATTGCACGGGTGCAAATGCGAATGTCTTTTACGAACTCGGCATCGCTCATACGCTCGGTAAAGCATCGATTTTAATCACCAGCTCCCTCGACGATATTCCCTTTGATGTGCGTGACCGTCGAATAATCCCATATACCAATACGGAAGAGGGATTGATCGCATTACGTGAAACACTAGAAAAGACAATTGCCTCAGAAATGATCGAACACTACGGTGAGGATGAGGGCGAATAGGGGATGACCCGCAAGAAAAAGAAGAATAACCCTAACCGATGGTACATACGAGTTTTATTGGGTGTGTTGATAGTTGCTTGTGTGATACTTATCGGTGCCGTCGTGATGTTTAACGCCTTGTTTGATCACGAATTCATGGCTAATTATTTATTAATCAACTATAAAGGTGATGAAGCTACCACTGCTATTGAACTTGCGCTGGGGACGACAATCCCAGATTCTGCTACAAATTTATATTACTATGATTCTGTATGGCAAGATTACTTCATGCGAATACGAGTGGGCTTGCCAGCAGATGAAGTGCAGGATTTCCTCAATTCTGTTACTGTTGAATGCCTTCAACAACCCTTGCAAGATAATATAACACCGCCGTACTCAATCGCGGCTCAAGAAGAGTGGTGGCTTTCATCTAACACGACATCTTACGTTGGTATCTCGCAATGTGGTAATAATCCTTATTGGTCGTTGGTGATTGACCAATCTGACCCCGATGTATGGATACTCTATATTTTATCGTTTTCCACCTAAATTAATGCTTACCTTTAAATGATTGCATATGAATTGGTGCAGGTGTATGGTTGTCACCTTAAATTATACGAACTTATAATCCCTCGGTAGTCGTATCTATGCTATAATCGAACAGTTGTTCCGATTATTGAGATGTAAAGTTCATGGCAAAAAAACGTACATTATATATCTGTTCAAACTGTGGCAAGCAGAGTCCTGGTTACTTTGGACGTTGCCCGAAATGTGGTCAGTTTGACACGATGAAAGAGCATATCGAAGAAAAGAAAGCTCCTGCCAAGCAAAATCGTCAACCCGTTGGTACATCACGGGCGCAACCGCAACGCCTCCCTGACATAAGTAAAACCGAAGAAGTACGGATGGCTGTTCCGATTGAGGAATTTAGTCGGGTATTGGGTGGTGGACTTGTCCCCGGTAGTATTGTCTTGTTGGGTGGTGAGCCCGGTGTTGGTAAATCAACCTTAGTGATTGAATTATCTGCATTACTAGCGAATGCGATTGGACCCGTTTTGTATGTCAGCGGTGAGGAAAGTGCGCGTCAAATCAAGATGCGGGCAGACCGACTCGGCTTAGATGCACCGGATTTGTATTTGTTGACCGAAACGAATCTCGGTAATATTTTTGATCAGATTCATGAAGTTGATCCGGCACTCGTGATTATTGACTCAATCCAGACGACATACGCCGAAGAACTGAACTCATCACCGGGGCTTGTTTCACAGGTGCGTGAATGTGCGACCCGTCTGCAAACCTTAGCAAAATCGACGGGGCGTAGTGTCTTGATGATTGGGCATGTCACTAAAGATGGGAGTATTGCGGGGCCGCGTGTGTTAGAGCATATTGTGGATACTGTGTTGTACTTAGAAGGTGATCCTTTCCAACAATATCGGCTTTTACGCAGTGTAAAAAATCGTTTTGGTGCTACTAGTGAAGTTGGTGTATTCGAAATGCGTGGACAGGGTATGGTACAAGTGCCGAATCCATCCGAGGCATTTTTAGAAGAGCGTGTCATCAATGCGTCAGGTTCTGCGATTGCCATTACTATGGAAGGAACGCGCCCTCTCCTCGTAGAATTACAGGCATTAACAAGCCCAACAGCCTTTGGGAATGCGCGTCGTACGCCAAATGGTGTGGACATCAATCGTCTGTTATTGATTAGCGCGGTACTGACAAAACGGATGGGGCTTAAGTTGTGGGAGCACGACATTTTTGTGAATGTCATTGGTGGGATGAAAATTAATGAACCTGCATCGGATTTGGCGATGGCAGTAGCGATTGCCTCTAGTTATTATGACCGTCCAGTACCTGCAGATCTTGCAATCGTAGGGGAAGTTGGCTTAAGTGGCGAAGTTCGGCGTGTCGGTCAATTGGGTGCACGTTTGAACGAAGCACAAAAAATTGGCTTTAAACGTGCGTTGATTCCGAAGATGCGCAAAGGTACAGAAGATATCCCAAAAGGAATCGATTTGATTCAAGTGCGTAATGTCGGGGATGCTTTGCGACAAATTTTGCCACCAGATAAATAGGCTAGTTTAGTGACAGGCATTGTTAGACTAAAAATTGACAATGCCTTTAAACTTTTTAGGCTCAGTATAAATGTAATATGCTTAGAGTTTTATCTATGATGTCTTGTGTTTAAGCTAACCCCTCTACCTTAAATGTGTAGTAAACCCATTCATTTATTGTTTATCTAATCGCTAGCTTACGAGACCAATAATATATTCTTTAAATAAATAATATTTGGCTGGAGTTATAAACTTTTACTATAAATATGATATTTGATACAATTAGATAAATCCTTGTTCCCAACTGAAAATCCTAAACAATAAGGAAGTGCAGTATGACAGAGGCATCATATGATAGAATTGCGTCTTGGTATGATAATGTAGTTCGTACTGATAATGTGGTCAATGAATTAGTTACATCACCGCTTTTAAACCTAATTGGAGATGTCAAAGGGAAACATGCTTGTGATTTAGCCTGCGGACAGGGTCGAATTGCTAGAGAGTTGACAAAACGCGGCGCACAAGTCGTTGGCGTTGATATATCTGCCGATTTGATTGCAATTGCACAAACGCAGGCATTTAGCGACACTATCAAGTATATTGTCGATGATGCCCAAACTTTAAATTCAATTGAGGATGAGTGTTTTGATTTAGTTGTATGTAATTTAGCATTAATGGATATTCCTGACCTCAATAAAACTTTAGAATCTATATATCGTATTCTTCGCGCCGAAGGTAGTTTTGTTTTTTCGATTACGCATCCGTGCTTTGAAGCACCACACTCACAATGGATTACATCAGCTGATGGTAAAGTAAGTCGTGAAATATTGAATTATATAAAAGAAGGTTTTTGGCGTTCGACTTATTCAGAAGGTGTACGCGGTAAGGTAGGTGCGCATCATCGCATGTTGTCAACCTATATGAACACACTCTCTCAGGCAGGGTTTAATATCGTTAAGACTGTCGAGCCTGTTGCAACGAATGAGGCAACCAAACAAATACCACGTTTTCGAAACATTCCAGCATTTATGATTATGCGTTGCCTCAAAGCCGAATCTTATTAGTCAACCGAGTATATGGTAGCCTATCATCATATTAATTAAATCAGGTTCTATTCAGGTACTTCATCAATGCCAAAGCTATTGTGCATGAAGATTTGATGGGAGTCGAACGCATTTATGTCGTTGGTATCCCATAAACGGGTATAAGTTTCGTCTGCATTTAATACCCACGAATTACGGACATCCATTAGATTGGTTTGCAATAGTCGCAGAACGCGCCTGCGAACACGGGGGTCGAGAATAGGGAAGATAACCTCAACGCGATTTAGCAAATTTCGACGCATCAGGTCGGCACTGCCCATATATAATTGTTGACTTTCGGGTGCATTTTTAAAGTAGTAGACACGGCTATGTTCAAGGAAGCGTCCGACAATACTTTGAACCCGAATATTATCGCTTAAACCGGATACGCCGGGGCGCAAACAGCATAACCCTCGAATAATCAGATCAATTTTGACACCGGCTTGTGACGCTTGATAGAGCTTTTGAATCATGACATCTTCTTCGAGTTGGTTCATTTTGAAAATGAGGCGAGCTGGTTTGCCTTCTAATGCTGCTTCGATTTCGTTGTCGATTAGCGCAACGAATGTATCGTGGAGATATTCTGGTGCGACGAGTAAGCGATTGTACGAGGTTGCGGGTGCATATCCTGTTAGGCGATTGAATAATCGTGATGCATCTTCTGTTATTTCCTCATTTGACGTAAAGAGACCAATATCTGTATACAAGCGGGCTGTTGATGCGTTGTAATTACCTGTGCCGAGGTGAACATAACGGCGCATCCCATCTTGTTCACGACGGATCACGAGTGCGATTTTGGCGTGGGTTTTTACAGGGAGTTCTTCTACACCGTACACAACATGTACACCTTTTTCTTCTAGTGCTGTGACCCACTCAAGGTTATTTTCCTCATCAAACCGTGCTTTTAACTCAACTAAGACGGTGACCTGTTTTTCATTGTCGCGTGCTTCCATTAAAGCGTTAACCACAGGCGAATTTTTCCCAACACGATACAGTGTCGCCTTAATCGCGAGTACATCAGGGTCGTGTGCAGCGATATTAAAGAAGTCTTCAACAGGCGTAAACGAATCATAGGGGTGATGAACGATAATGTCGGATTTCTGGATGACATTGAAGAAATCCGCTGGTTGGACGAATGGTTCGACTTGTCGTGGCACATATGTTGAGTCTTTTAGATCAGGGCGATCCACTTGCATAACTTCGAACAAATTAGCACTACCGAGTTCACCATCAATGGTATACACATTACGCTGTGAGGCAACGCCTAACGAACTTTTTAATAAGTTCAGCATGCGGTCGCTGATTTCGCTGGTGACACTTAGGCGCACGACAGATCCAAATCTGCGTTCGCGGACGCCTTGCTCGATGATGGATTTTACATCCAGTAAGTCATCATCTTGTTCGTGCTCATAATCGATATCTGCATTACGTACGACACGGAACGGAAAGGCTTCTGCAATTTGCATACCTGGGAATAATTCATCCAGATGATCTCGAATAATGTCTTCAATCCATAAGAAATGATAGCTATTGTCCTCGGATTCCATACCCGTATAAGTTTCCATGACCTTCTCGAGGCGGACAATACGCGGCATGATGTCAACTGGCACTTTAATACGAGCAAACTCTAGCTCTGGCGATTCTGGTGTGCCTCGTTCGAGATATACGCCTAGATTGAGGCTGAGATTCGAGATAAAGGGAAATGGACGAGCATGATCGACTGCTAGTGGTGTGAGTACCGGAAAAACTTCTTCGTGGAAAAAATGTGAGATAGCGATTTGTTGTTCCGGTGTGAGCTGGTGGGTTTTGATGAAGTGAATATTTTCTTTTTCTAATAAGTCGAATACCCGCTTACGTACTGTACGCTGGCGTATAATTAAATCGGATACTTCTTCGCGCAGGCGACGAAGCAATTGCGAGGGGGTGTAACCATCTGGACGTGTTTTGGGGTTACTCAGTTGGAGTTTTTGGAAATATCCAGCGACGCGCACCATATAAAATTCATCTAGATTATTGCCGACAATAGCGATAAACTTTAGCCGCTCTAATAAGGGCGTATTTTCATCTTCTGCAAGCGCCATCACGCGTTTCTGAAAATCAACTGTACTTAATTCTCGATTTATATAATTAGCAGGTGTCAAGTCGGGTAGTGGGATCTGATTGATATTAGAGGACATAGGCACATCTATCTTTCACAAAAATAAGTCGGACAACATTGTGTTCATAATACTGTATCCCGCTTAGAATTGCGAAAGTGGATAATCCGGTTCGCCTTTAAGAGTCTGTTAAAATATGATAATTAAGATATTGATTCAGTCTGTTATTAAAAGTACCGTATACTAATAACTGAAACGCGAAGGCATTGACAGGTTGTATTACCAAATGAAGGCATTTGTCATAGGGTGGTTAAAACCGCCGATATTCGATACAGATGAACAGACATTAACTGCGTTCTATTTGAATCTAGTCATTCTATTGGCTTGTTTAGGAATTTGCTTATCCTTTTTGGCTTTTGTGCTAGTTGATGGATTGCCAAGCCAACAGTATATTAGTCTATCATTTGGTTTTGTATCAACAATCTTCCTCAAAATCATGCTCAATCAAAAGCGCCTTGACTTCGTAAAACAAGCTCTTTTATTTCTTGTATGGGCGGCTGTGATGGTAGCCCCTATTTTGGATGTGGGGATTTATTCTATCTCTATGTCGGGTTTTGTTTTATTGATTACGTTGTCTGGCATATTATCACACCGCACAATGCCAATTTATACGACTGCTGCATCTATTGCTTCGGCTATTTTTATTGTATTTCTGATGCGACTTGGGATTGTTAATTCGTTACCACAACATCAGATGTCAATAGAGGCTGCATTAGTGTCTTATACAGTGATTTATTCAATCGCTGGTGTTGCCACCTACGCGTCTTCCACAACGGTTTACCATGTGATTGAACGACTTCGTCAATCACAGTCAGATGCAACGCAAACAGCATATTCCTTAAAACGTGCAGAACATATTGCTCAGGTTGGGAATTATCAGTTTGATATTGAGACACAAAAGTTGACTTGGTCGGATGAGATGTATCGCATTTTTGGGATCGCGCCTGAGACACCGGTCACGTTTGAGTCTTATGGTCGCCTGATACCTGAGGATGCTTATGATAACGTCATGGAAAATGTTCAGAAAGCCACCGAAACAGGCGAACCTTATGAAATAGAACATTCAATTATTTTGAGTGACGGGACAGTTAAGGAAATATTTGCAATCGGTAATCCGGTTGTCGATGAGAACGGGGATTACACTAAAATTTTTGGTATTGTTAAGGATATTACAGAGCGTAAACAAGCTGAACGTATCCAACAGGTCTTGCTCAACATCTCTAATACACGGCATACATCCGATAATCTTGAGACCTTACTACAGAAAATGATTGCCCAATTGGGTAATGTGTTAAACGTCAAAAATTGCTATATCGCGTTATACGATGAACGAACAGGCAAATATTCTTTCCCTTATGGTACGGACGAATATGATACGGACTGGTCGCCTCAACCTATGTCTAAAAGCCTGACTGAATATGTGCGACGAACAGGTGAACCGCAACTTATTACAGAGGCAAAACACTTGCGGATGGTATCAGAAACAGATGTTGAGTTTATTGGGACATGGTCAAAGGTATGGGTTGGCGCACCCTTGCGCGCACATCAGCGGGTGATTGGTGTGATTGCTGTCCAAGATTATGATGATGCTAATGCCTACCAACAATCTGATTTAGACTTATTAACCTATGTCGGGCAAAATATTGGTAGCATTATTGAAAGCAAACAAGCTGAACAAGAACATCTCGATCTAGAATTACAGCTCCAGAAGAATGAATTTTTGCAAGAATTCATCGGTCATATGACACACGACATCAAAACCCCCCTGAGTGTTATAAAAAATTCGACGTATCTCCTCAAAAATGTTAGAGATACCTCAAGACAATCTGAGTATATTGAGCGGATTGATTATCAATTAGAGCGCTTAGATCGTATTGTCGAAGATATTCTGACCATTTCTCGCCTTGATCACGTTGATCAGTCGAGTTATATCACGATCAATTTAAAGGGTCTCATTGAGCATATTGCTAACCAACTGTATCCAAAAGTCCAACGCAGTAAAATTGACTTACAGTTAGAGCTTGCCGATAATTTACCGATCTTTATGGGAAACGAAAGTGATCTCACGCGTGCGTTTCTCAATTTAGTGGAGAATGCAATTCACTACTCGGATAAAGGCGGACAGGTGATGGTGCGGGCTTATGTGGATAACGATGAAATTGTCTGTCAAATTGAGGATACAGGCATAGGTATCGCGCCAGATGACTTACCCTATATTTTCGACCGCTTCTATCGTGCGGATAATGCCCGTGATTTTGAACGGGGAACAGGTTTAGGGCTGGCGATTGTGAAGCGTGTTTTTGAATTACATCATGGCGATATTGAGGTGTCGAGTGCGCTTGATGATGGCACGACCTTCACTGTACGTATGCGAATTACTGAACTGACTCGCCCTGAAAATATAATAAATCCACAACTAGAAAGTTAAGTGATGTCATATAATCCAATTTATCAAGATCCGCCAACTGTCGATTTAGAACATCCAGCATCTATGCTTGATGCGCGATTTGAAAGTCATGGTGCGATGCTCAACGGCATTATGTATACACCACAGGGTGCAGGGCCCCATCCGACAATATTATTGTTGCACGGTTTCCCCGGTCACGAACGCAATTTTGATTTGGCGCAAATTTTCCGGCGGGCAGGATATAATGTGATGGTCTTCCACTATCGTGGGGCATGGGGTAGCAAGGGGGATTTTGCATTTTCTCATGTGTTGCAAGATAGTCAGCAAGCTGTGACCTACCTAAGCCAACCTGATATCGCTGAGAAATATAAGGTCGATACAGAACGAATCATTGCGATTGGTCATAGCATGGGTGGATGGTCAGCTTTGCATTTGGCTGGTAATGGTTATGTATCCAAAGTTGCATCACTAGCAGGTGCAAATATGGGGGTCTGGGGTGAGATGGTATCAGATAGCCCTGAAGCAAGAGCTTATAGTCAAGACTTTTTTGAGGCGAGTTTGCCACCATTACATGGTGTAACGGCTGATATGTTGCTTGATGAAGTGGTGCAATATATGGATGACTTTGATTATATGCGCCATGTAAAAACGTTAAGTGAACTCGATGTATTGATGGTAGCAGGGCAACGAGATGATGGTGTGCCTCCGTCGTTGCATCATACACCATTAGTAACCTTGCTTGAAAAGAAAAATTCTCCTAAATTGACGCATACGATTATCGATGCCGACCACGGATTTAATGATAAACGCATCGCCTTGGCACAAATCATTCTTGATTGGTTATATAGCTAGCTGAAATCATATAAATTACGTATAAGAAGTGATTTTAATCGTTATTTGAACCCTATTTTGCGACATCTTTAATCATTTTCTAGCATGGTTTTAGGCTAGCTTGGTTATAATCTTGCCAGAAATTGTTGACTTGCAAAACAATTCGAGTATGCTCATATTGGGGCTACATTTTGAGCCTAATTTGGCTATCCAAAGGTGTACTACCCTTAAGCAAAACTCACGTAAATTTAGGCTAGTAAGGATCAGTTCATGTCTCAATTACAATTCAATATCCTATTCAATACACTTCTCACTCACTGGAATCAATATAATAAGCAAGTCTTTACCGTTATTGTTTTTACACTACTTATTATTTCTCTTATTGATCCAAGTACAACAGTCTTTGCTAATGGTGCGACTAGTACTGCAGGAGCGACTGGTGGATAAATAATGCTTGGAAGCTAAACGGTATAATACTGGCGTTAGATTTACCTTTGGCGACTGCGGGCAAGTCGGTTCTATTTACTATTTGAACCCAAAATTTGAAGCGTTCTAAGCGACTTATTTGCGAGATGTGTGGTACAGCTACACTCAAATAAGATCGCCAGAATGCTTCATTCATAATTTTTATACTTCTTTACTATCAAGTAATTGCCCTAATTATACTAGGGTTTGAGGGTTAGTTCCCCCTAATATCAATTATTGAAAAATGACACCCCTCTTAGGAGAGGTGTGCACAAATGCACATTCCAATATGATAGTGATATTGAATATGTTCTCAGATCAATATTGTAGGAGTGACCCATATGATGCGCGGAACAGTGTTGTTTATGATCGCCTTTTTGATGAGTGGTGTGGTATATGCAGGTGGTGGGCCGGGTAGACAGGCTGACGACGGTGAAGACGCGTATCTCCGAGCTCAACAGTTGATTGCAGAAGCTGAACGCGATGGGTTGACAGAACTCAGCTTGGTGAATATGGGGTTATCGAGTCTGCCGCCCGAAATTGGCAATTTGACAAATCTTGCCAAGCTGGATGTCAGTCGTAATCACCTCGACAGTTTACCCATCGAAATTGCTCAACTGCATCACCTCAGACATCTGAATCTCTATTTTAATGAGTTCGAGGATTTTCCAACAGAAATCTTGGAATTTTCCAATCTGGGTCATCTGAATCTTGGCACAAATCACTTAGTGGAACTACCTGTGGAGATTAGCAATCTGCAAGCATTGGGTGAACTTGTACTTGGTGAAAACCAGTTGTCTGAACTTCCATCAACTTTGTGGACACTCACTAATCTGAAATTTTTGAACCTAAATGAAAATGAGTTGACCAGTCTATCGGTAGATGTTGGTCAGCTTGTCGATTTGGAAATATTGTTTTTGGGACACAACAACTTAACTGCTATTCCTGCGGAGATTGGACAGTTGGCAAATCTTGAAGTCTTAGCACTGAGGGATAACAATCTCAATGATCTACCGGAAGGGCTTACATTATCTCCAGCTACGGTGCATCTAGATAATAATCCCCTTGAAACTATCCCACCCTATATTGTTGATGAGGGTACAAGTGCAATTTTTCAATACCTCAATGATCGTGAGCAGATACGAACACATCAGTTGTGGACATTCGCCGCTATATCTGTTGCTGTGCTACAAATTGCATTGATTGTTATTGTTGTTTTCCGACGTAGAACGCGCGTCAAAGCAAAGCGAAATGTATATTCGTAGTATGTGGTATGCCCTGATCCAAATCGTTGCAACATAAAAACAAAAACTCGCGTATAATATAATACAAGATGGTACGGAGAGCAGACTATGGATGAAAAAGACTATAACAAGATTGGACTTGCGGCTGTTATTGTTGTTGGTTTGGTGATTGGCGCATTATTCCTGTCAGGGTTTTTGTGGAAGATTGTGGGATTTGCGATTTCACTGGTCATTTGGGCGGTCACAGGATACTTCGCGGGACAACTATTACGCGGCGAAGGCTACGGCGTTATCGGTAATGTTGTGATTGGCGCGATTGGTGGTGTCGCTGGTTCGTTATTTATGAGCATTTTCGGTTGGTTCTTGCCATTCCAGATTCCATTCTTTGGTGGCATTATCGCTGGGGTGCTTGGGGCAATTGCTTTCATTGTGATTGTACGGCTATTTTTCAACGATCAATTTGCCGCATAAAACAAATCATAAAACTGCATTTGAGATATAAAGCGTGGGGATGATTCTCTGCGCTTTTTGATTTGGGCTATAATGATTGATGCTGTGTTATCTGACACAGCACCTTACCAATATTGATTAGGACGATTGAGATGGAATTGATTGTTATCCGGCATGGGCAAAGTTATGTAAACCTCGGCAATTGGGACGACCTTGATACGATGGACACTGCGTTGACAGACCTCGGTCATCAACAGGCAGGTGCTTTACGTGATTGGTTGAAAAGCCGGAATGCGACCGCTGCTGCGCTCTATACGAGTACGATGAAACGTTGTGTTGAAACAGCTGGCTATGTGTCGGATGCACTTGGACTTCCCCCACGTTTGGATGATCGTATCCGCGAAATTGGTAACGTCTATTTGGATGCAAAGCCGATTGACGAATCTGATTTACCTCGTGCCTTTGTTACAGGTGAAAACCCCTCACAATTTTCCCCTGTCGCCACTGATGTTGAAAACGTAGAGAGTTGGATGCATTTTCGTATCCGTTTGGGACAGTTTGTAGATGAAATGCTCGAGAAGCATCTTGATGATACTGTTTATGTTGTGGCACACGGTGGTGTGATGGCAGCTATGGTGGATAACTTGTTTAATGTGGGTATACATCGCACTTGTGATATTCATTCCGATAACACCGCATGGATGCGAGTCAAGTATCAGTCATCACCCTTTGCCGATTGGACATTGACGGAATGTAATCGAGTCGATCATCTAATAAAGGCTGATTTGGTATAGTCAGATTATTTATGGCTGAATAGTAAGAAACAAGAATATATTGAGGGTAATGGGTTCGGTAATTGATCAGTATTGATAAATACCTCCGCGCTTTTTGATTTGGGCTATAATGACTGATGTTGTGTTATCTGACACAGTACCTTACCAATATTGATTAGGACGATTGAGATGGAATTGATTGTTATCCGGCATGGGCAAAGTTATGTAAACTTAGGCAATTGGGACGACCTTGATACGATGGACACCGCGTTGACAGACCTCGGGCATCAACAGGCAGGTGCTTTGCGCGATTGGTTGATTGAAAATGATAAATCGGCAGATACGCTATATGTCAGCACAATGAAACGAACGCGTGAAACAGGAGATTATGTCGCCGAGGCCTTAAAACTCAAGCCGATATATGATGATCGTATCCGTGAGGTGGGGAACTCGTATTTGGACGGACAACCTATTGATGAAGCTGATTTGCCTCGTTCATTTCTCAGGAATCGTGCGACACAATTCACACCAATCGTAACGGATGTTGATAATGCTGAAAGTTGGATGCACTTTCGGATTCGGGTTGGTCAGTTTGTTGAAGGCTTGGTTGAAAAGTACCAGAAAGAGACGGTGTATGTGGTTGCGCATGGTGGTGTCATCATGGCGATGTTTGAGAATTTGTTTGGCGTTGGTATGCATCGCAATAGTTGTGATTTGCACACCTATAATACAGGGTGGGTGCGCTTCAAATACCGAGGATCAAAATTTGCGGATTGGACATTATACGAGTACAACCGCGTTGATCATCTCATTCTAGCAGGGTTGATGTATTAGAGTAGTTTTATACGGTTTCCCTACGTAACGACCCAAGATAACTTGAATCGTGTTATTGTCGGTTTGCAGTTGATGCAAGGGAGACAATTATGCGATACATCATGATAATCCTGTTACTTGTTTGCGCTAGCTATAGTGTGATGGCTCAAGAGAAGGTCCATACATTGCAAGTTGGTGATACATTTGCTAGCCTCACCGAGACTTATGACACATGCCGTGAAGCGATTATTTATGAAAATGACCTCGCGCTAAACGGCATATACTCCAAATATTATTTTCTTGAAGTTGGGACTGAGCTTATTATTCCACCAAAAGTGGCTTGTGATAATTTGCCAGTAGAAGGCTATCACACAGTTACCGAAGGAGAAACGGCTTACAGTATTCTTGTTAAATACAGGTACCCGCACGGCTTTGTTTCTATAATGACATCTGATGATACTGAAATTCCTATTTTGATGGATACTGATCTGAATGTGGGAGATACTTTAAAAGTCGGCAATTTGTGGCATTATCTGTCAACTACACAAGAACTATGGGTTTTTGAAGATGTTGCTGAATTCTTTCAAAGTGTACATGTACTGCAAGCACACGATAGCCTAGATCAATTAGCTGAACAGTATCGCACATGTCGTGAAGCTATTATCTGGGAAAATCAGCTTGTTTTACCACGACAATCATCTGTTGGGTATAGGGTGGATGCTGGAGATACTTTAATCATCCCGCCAGCAACTGCGTGTGACTTGCTACCGACTGGTTTGTATACAGTGACTCTTGATGAGCCAATGACCCAAAGGCAACTTATGACTCGGTATCAGTTATATCCAAGTACATATTACCTGGCTAATGAACCGCAAGTCGGATTGTTGCCGATTGGTACAGAGCAGAATATTATGGATATTCAATCTATGTTTTTAGCTCCATATGATTTGATTGTTGAAACGGAAAGTGTTGAGGCGACAATTCATACTGTAGCAGTGGGTGATACATTTACAATGCTTGAAGCACAGTATAATACGTGTGCTGAAGCGATTCTATATGCGAATGAGATACTCCAACGCACAAGCTCACTAAATCCCACATTTATTATTAAAGCTGGTACACAAATAACTATTCCTCCTGCTAGTCAATGCGATGAGATTCCGAGTGACCCACTTGTATATACGTTGAAACAAGGTGATACATTGTGGGATATTGCTTATCTATACAACACAACTATTGATGCGATTATTGAAACAAGCATTCATTCAGATGAAAGCCCCCTTAGCCTACTCGAGCCATCTGATCTTGAAAAACTGAACTATGATAAATTTGGCGTTGAGTATGTATTTGTAATACCCAATCAATCTGGATATTTTGACTTGCGTCATAATGACCGTTTGTTGGTTTATACAGACTATGATCGTATTGAATATGTCTCGGCAAGTATATCTCTGTCAGAAGCTTCCCAATGCTACGGTGTAGATGAATTAGAGTTGATGCAATTGAATGGGCTGGATTCTGTGCCGTTCACAGGTGGATCATTGATTATTCCAGATCCACAACATGATTGTATTTTGCAACCTGTTTATGGTGCTTTAGGCACTCACGCTTGTTATGATCGACCTCTTGAGCAAATCGTTGAGCTACCTCAACACGTAACTCGATTAATGGCCCCTTTGGATAACACAGGAGATCGTTATTGTTATCCCAGACATTTTGTTTATGAGGTTCTTTTCGAGAACGAGCATGTGATCTTACATGATAGAACATCCGGTACAGACCTTGGAAAAAGTGGCGAACCATGGACTCTATCAATGGATATGATTAATTATTGCTTCCGGCATGATAAAGATGCCTTGCGGGATGTTACATGGGAAACTTATGATGCGTCGATTGTTCCTCCGGATGATGATATCACTGTGTTTGCTTTACCGGAACACATCACATGCAATCGTGAAATGTTTAATGATTACTATGTGTATCGTGTACGAAACCTTGACCGCTTGACTCATATTGCAAAGGCTTATGGCACACATCCTGATTTAATCGCACAAGCCAACAACCTCAGTAATCCGAATTTGATTTATGTTGGGCAATATCTACTTATCCCGACTCCAACATTCCCTCATTTACTACAACTAGCGGGTGGGTTTATCGGCTTGATTCTTGCTGTGATTGGTTTACGTCGTGTTTTACGTCGGCGCACACAGAAAGTTAAACGGAAATCGAAGTCGTAATCAGAAACTGTTTAGTGAATTTGTTTGAGCCATCAATAATGGAGGGATGAATGCGATATATTATCTTGCTTATAATAGTTATCAATGTGGTTTATCTAACCCATGCTCAAGAGACAATCCATACATTGCAAGTTGGTGATACATTTGCTAGCCTCACCGAGACTTATGATACATGCCGTGAAGCGATTATTTATGAAAATGACCTCGCGCTAAACGGCATATACTCCAAATACTATTTTCTTGAAGTCGGGACTGAGCTTATCATCCCACCAAAAGTGGCTTGTGATTACCTTCCCACGGAATTGTATATAACTGTGGGACGAGATGAAACAACATATCAGATTCTTGCAAAGTATCGTTATCCTAGGACGTGGATTCAAAAATCGGTTGGACAAGCGGATGGTCGTGTAAAGTGGGAGAAGGTTACGTTAAATGATACCCTGCAACGTGGGGATTATTTGAGGTTCTCATCACACTATTTTTTGAATACAACACAAGAATTATATGTTATTGACCAATCAACTGTATTCCAACAGATTGAACATACACTTCAGATAGGTGATACATTAGATGCATTGACAGAACACTACGATACTTGTCGTGAAGCTATTATCTGGGTAAATCGCTTATATGTTCCACGTGAAGCATCTATTGGATATTTGCGGACAGAAGGCGACGTACTTATCATTCCACCCTCGAATGTTTGTGATAGCTTACCACATGGCGCTTACACATTCACTCTAGACGAGTCAATGACACAAACACAGATTATTCAACGTTATCGACAATTTCCCTCTTATGCAACGTATGAATTCTATCAAACTAATAGTCGACGTGCTGGAATACTAACCGCAGGTACTCGGCAAATAATTCCATACATTCATCATATGTTTTTGGCTAAACTTGATCTCATTGTTCAACCTGAAAATGTCGAGGACACTACACATATATTACAACAGGGGGACTCGTTCCGCGATTTGGCAGATCGCTATAATACGTGTGAAGATGCTATTTTATATGCTAATCCCAATCTTCAAAGAACGAGCTATAACGATCCATCGTATCAAGTCGAAGTTGGAACAGTGATTGATGTACCGCCTGCGAGTCAGTGTGACACACTACCTAATGATCCAATAATCTACATTGTTCAAGAAGGCGATACACTGTGGAGTATTGCACGTCAATATAGAACTTGGGTATCTCACATTGTGAATGCCAGTAAACATTCGCCATCCAGTTCGCTTTTTTACAATTATGACTTACTTGAAGACTATAATTTTATAGAACCTGGACTCATATTGATAATTCCTGAATCATCCTCGCAGTATCAAGTTCGACCATATCGTGAATATTTACTAGTTTATGACGATGATGATAAGATCGAACATTTCCCACAACGTAAATTAACATTATCAGAGATTGCTCGTTGTTATGGTGCTGATCCGACACATCTAATGGAAGTAAATGGGCTTGAGACAAACCCTTATAACCTTTTTTATGGTGGGTCGCTGATAATTCCTGATGCACAACATAACTGTGTTTTGCATTATAAAGACAGCTTCAAAGTGGGTAGATTGGCCTGTTATACACAACCGCTTGAGGATATTGCGGGCTTGTTGATGGACACCACTGAACGACAAGTTGCCACCAATAATAATTCTGATGATTATTGTTATCATGCTCGAGATGTATACGATATGCTATTCAGCGAGTCATCTACTCCAGTTGTTGTATATGATCGATATATACGGAGCAATTATATTGAGTATGGAAACTCTGATGTTCCACGTATGTCAATGGATATGATTAGTTTCTGCTTTAGACATGATAGAGATGCAGTACGTGATGTGACCTACGAGATTTACGATGCGTCGATTGTTCCTCCGGATGACGATATTCGTATATATGCTTTGCCCCCGCATATAACATGTAATCAAGATATGTTTGATGACTACTATGTTTATCGTGTCCGCGCACATGATACGCTCAGCAATATTGCGAAAGCCTATGATACACATCCGCAATTGATTGTATGGGCGAACAATCTAGAAAACCCTGACATTATTAGCGTTGGACAGTATCTGCTTATCCCCACACCAACATTCCCTCATTTACTACAACTAGCGGGCGGATTCGTTGGCTTGGTGTTTGCTATGATTGGTTTACGTCGTGTTTTACGTCGGCGGACACAAAAAGTTAAACGAAAGCCGAAGACTGAAAGCTAACTATCTTCGGCTCTGACCATTTGTATTTGAAATTGTGGGGCAATTTGAATGAAAATTTAATCGCTCTATGACTATTGATTGATGTACGTGACGGCTTGATGTAGATTGGTGAAGATTGGGATTTTAATCCCATCTTGTTTTTTGATCCAATTGCTCAAGCTGGTTGTCCATTGATTTCCACCAACAAAATATTGCTTCATGTTGGGTGCGAGTAAGTGCTCTGTCCGCCGTGATTGCATGGACTGTAACCATTTAATCATATCTGTAAAATCGATATCAATTTGGCTCAGATGATGAATCACATGAGCAGAGTCTGGTTCAAGTTCGTTACAAAATGGTGCAATTGTTTTGTTATACTCTGCCCAATGTTCAGTAATATCCATTTGTCCGATGTAGGTTACGACCATGATATTAGACTCTAATTGTTCAATCTTTAGTGGCATGTTGTTCTCTTTTGGCATCAAGTTATTTCTTATAGCATAGCATTAAATTGCGAGTGTATGACTTAAATTTATACAAATTAATTTTATTTTGAAAAAATGATATGTATTTGTAGCTAACAAGGTGATTAATCGACTAGAGAACATACGAAAAATTAATTGTTGTGTGTTATACTAGGCGCGTTCTATACGGATTATTGATGAAATTAACTTGGTATAAAGGGGACTTTATGGCATCACCAAACAAAGAGATGCTTCTCGATTGGTACCGTCAGATGGTACTAATACGAGAGTTCGAAGAAACCTGCGCCCAGCTTTATGAAGAAAAGCGCATTACAGGCGTTTATATGCACCTGTATAGTGGTCATGAAGCGAGTGGTGTTGGCTCAATGGCGACCTTACGCGAAACCGACCATGTGATTACAGCATATCGTGATCATGGTATTGCGCTGATTCTAGGAATGGACCCCGATGTGGTCATGGCAGAGATGATGGGTAAGAAAACAGGGTCGAGTGGCGGTAAAGGTGGGTCGATGCACCTTGCGTCGGCTGAACACAACTTCTGGGGCGGTTATGCGATTGTTGGTGGGCACTTGCCACTGGCAGCAGGTATTGCCCTTAAAGAACGCTACAAAGGTACAGATAATGTTGTTATGACATATGTCGGCGATGGTGCGACCAATAACGGTTACTTCCATGAAGCCCTCAATATGAGCGCGATCTGGGATTTACCTGTCATCTGGATTATCGAAAATAACGGTTATGCAATGGGTACAGAAGTTCATCGTGCAAGTGGTCAGGTGGAGCTCCATAGAAAAGCAGAAGCCTATGGCATCAAGAGTTTTGGACAGGTCAACGCACAAAATGCGATGGAAGTCTACAAAGTCGCTTCGGAAGCGGTCGAATATGCGCGTGAAAATGGCCCTGTTGTGATTGAGCATGTCACTTATCGCTATCGTGGTCATGGTGTATCGGATAAACAATATGATACCCGTGATGATATGTCCGAAGAATTGCGTGACTGGATGGACAATAAAGAACCGATCAACATCCTCCGCAATCACATTGAAAAGAAATACAAAAATGTTGAAGATATCCTCGCAAAACACGATGAAGATGCTAAAGCACTGGTTAAGAAATCAGTCGAGTTTGCTGAATCTAGTGAACTACCATCAACATACGAAGAATTGATGCGTAATCAATATGTCTCATCCGATTTGGTCTACAAGACCGATCACTCTATTGGTGCAGGGATTGACTAGTCAGACAAGGATTAACTATGGCAGGTAGAAATTTGCCGATGCGGGAAGCAATCCGCAAGGCACTTATGGAAGAAATGCACCGTGATGAAGATGTCTTCGTTATGGGTGAAGAAGTTGCATATTGGCAAGGGACACACCGTGTTACACGGGGCTTTTTAGAGGAATTTGGCGAGAGACGTGTGCGTGATACCCCTATTAGTGAAATGGCAATCGGGGGTGTAGCTGTCGGTGCGGCAATGGCTGGTTTACGTCCGGTGGCAGAATTTATGACGATTAACTTCGCATTCCTCGCATTGGATGCGATTGTGAATCATGGCGGTAAAGTCCGATACTTCTTTGATGGAATGTTTAAAGTTCCGTTGGTGTTCCGTGCGGCGAGTGGTTGGGGTAATCAAGCGACTGCATCTCACTCACACACACCCGAACCTATTTTTGCGCACTTCCCCGGTGTATTTGTGGGTGCGCCATCCAATTCCATGGATGCGTATGGGATGTTAAAAGCGTCGATTCGTGATGACAATCCTGTACTATTCACCGAAAGTATTGCGCTTTATCCTAAACCTGGACCGATGCCCGATGAGGATGATACAGATTTCCTCATTCCGATTGGTAAGGGTGACATCAAACGCGAGGGCGCAGATGTAACGATCGTGTCTTATGCGCGTGGTATCGATTGGTCATTAGCGGCAGCGAAAAAACTCGAAAAAGAAGGTGTATCGGTAGAAGTCGTTGATCTACGCTGGTTGCGCCCACTTGATATGGATTTGGTTTATGAGAGCTTTAAGAAAACCAACCGCTGTGTGATTGTCGAAGAATCGCTCCCGATGTACAGTTTTGGTAGTGAGATTGCGGCATTGTTGCAAGAGAACATGTTTGATTATATGGATGCTCCGATCAAACGCGTATCCGCAGAAGATGTTCCTTTGCCATATTCTAAAGATATTGAATTGCTCGCTCTCCCCAATGCAGATAAGGTCGTCAATGCGGTGAAGGAGATACTCTAGAATGGCACATGAAGTTAAACTAACGATGGATGGAATGCTCATCAACTGGTTAAAAGATGTTGGTGAGTCGGTATCTGCTAGTGATATTATCGCTGAATTCGAAGCTGATAAAGCAACGGTTGAAGTTGAAGCAGGTACAAATGGTACGATTCTTGAATTGCGTGGTGATTCTGGCGATGAAATTGATGAAGGCGAGATTATCGCAGTCATCGGTGCTGAAGGTGAATCGGCAGCACCTGTGAGTGCGCCTGAACCAAAACAAGAGGCTGCACCTGTTGAAACCGAAGCTGCTCCGGCAAGCTCTAATGGTTCAAATGGCGCGTCTATGACGGCCGATGGTCGTATCAAAGCATCGCCACTGGCACGCCGTATTGCAGAAGACAAAGGGATTGACCTGAGTCTTGTCCCTGGTACGGGTCCGAGTGGACGTATTGTTAAATCCGATGTTGAAAACTTCGACCCATCGAAAGCAGTTGCACCTGCTCGTGCGTCGGCACCGGCAAAAGAAAGCAAACCATCCGCTTCTGCTCCAGCTGCATCCTTGCAGACATGGGGTAAGACACCAGAAGAGGACGTAGAAATCCTCGAAATTAGCCGGATGCGTCGTGCAATTGCCGAAGGTACAATTAAGAGCAAGTCAGGTATACCGCACTTCTATGTGACAGTCGAAGTCGATGTTGAACCGATGTTGGCACTGCGCAAAGAAATCAATACAGGCTTAGCTGACGAAGGTATTAAAATCAGTGTCAATGATATGCTTATCAAAGCTTTGGCACTTGGTTTGAAGAAATTCCCGAACCTGAACACCCATTACTACGGTGATAAACTGGTACGTCACAAACGGGTGAATATCGGTATTTCGGTTGCATTGCCGGACAATGGCCTTGTTAATGTTGTCTGTCATGATGCTGATAAAATTTCACTCAGTGAAATGGCAGTCAGCAATAAAGAAATGTATGACGATGTTCGCAATGGCAAAATCAAGTCAGAATATATCCGTGGTGGTACATTCACCATCAGTAACCTAGGTCCATTTAATGTTGTCGAATTCTCGGCGATTATTGATGCGCCACAAGCTGGTATTGTTGCGGTATCTTCATCGCGCAAAGTGCCTGTGGTATTAGACGATGGATCGCTCGGTGTTGGTATGCGAATGAACTTGACGCTCAGTGTTGATCATCGTGTGAGCGATGGTGCTGAGGGTGCTAGTTATATGAACTACATTCGTGAACTCATCGAAAACCCAATGCGCTTGCTTGTATAGCTCTTCTTCCAGTGGCTCGGTTGGAAATTTACTGAGCCACTGATAAATCTTCCTCACATACCTCACATAACTAGCATGCCTCATTTAAAGCCGTTACAATTATTCTTGGTATCAACTTGGGACAAGGCGAAGAACAATGACAGAATATGACCATATTGAAGTGATTCTGCATGATGACCCCGCGATATTTGAAGTTATATTTAAAGATAATTCAAGGGCTGCGGTGGATGACTATGTTCAGGCTATCCATGTTTTTGCAGAACAATTGCGAGCCAAGAATGCGCTTGATAAGCCGATTTGGATGCTGATAGATGTGACACAGTCAGGACTATATTCATTACAGTATAGTCGTGCAAAAGTCGCAGAGTTGATCAAACAAATACAAGATATTCCCAAAGCTTATTTCGCTTATCTAGTTGAAAATCACAATGATCGCTATGTAATTGAAAATTTTTCGATGACGAGTAATCCGCGCCAACAAGATGTTCGTATGGTATTCTCGGGGGCAGAACGTGATCGTGCCATTACATGGCTTCTATCAAATACGGAGATGTAATGTTTAACGCACCATTGAGTATCACCCGCGCAGATTACTTATTGTCATTATTTGAATTTTCATCATTGCCACAAGTTGTTGATATTGGCTGTGGTGATGGTAAATTTTTACAACGATTTGCGCGACAGCATGTGATTGAAGGTGTCGGGGTGGATTATGATTCCGATTTGATTCACTCTGCGACTGATACATGGAGCAAGATAACGAGTGACAGCAACCTGAAATTTAATGCCGAGGACGCGACCGCCTATCTTGAGAAACTATCCCCAGTTGATGTCATGATTTGTGTCGGTGCCGAGTATGCAGTTGGTGGATATGCTCAACTTTTGGATGTTGCTAAAACACATCTCAAAACGAATGGTAAATTATTGGTTGGGACGATTTACTGGAAACAACCACCTTCTGATGACTATCTGTCTTTGATGGGCGGTGAAAACCCGCATTTTGACCTACACACGACTGTGCAAATGGCGTATCAAATGGGATATGTGCCGTTGGATGTTGGGCGTAGTAACGATGATGAATGGGATCAATTTGAAAGTCGTTCGAATCGAAGACATTATCAAAATAACAAACAATGGGATAAACGGTGGCAGTGGCAGAGCGGATACCTCAAGTGGGGGATGAACACGATGGGCTTTTGCTTTTTATTGTTGGAGAAGGCATCTTAACTCAGTTTTATAGCTTTGTATGCTAGGATTGCAATGTGAATTGTAATTAGTGGATGAGATGATTCAACAATAATGCACCAACACATTCATGTTGTTATCCATAGTGACCCTGAAGTATATGAAATAAAGTTTAAGAATAACTCTGACGCCGCAGTTGCTGAATATGCAGATGCGATATTGGAAAAGGGACGTGAATTCCTTGAGCAAAAACGTACAGCACCAATTTATATCTTGATTGATATTACCCAATCAGGTCTATATTCGTTACAGTTTGCTATCCAATATATTCGTAGAAACACCGAACAACTTTCCGATGTCCCGAATGCTTACTTTGCATATTTAACAGATAGCCCAAGTGAACGAATCCTGATTCAACAGTTTAGTTTTTTCCAAAACACGCGTAGCAGAGATTCGCGGAAAGTATTTGCTAGTCATGCGCGTGAAGAAGCTATCGCGTGGTTAATCTCCAATACAGAGTCATGATGAATTTAATAACATGATTTCTGTGATATATGACACACATCTCGTTGCCAAATGAATAATTGGTAAATTAATCGTCTTATATGACGATTTCATGCTAAATTGAATTTATGGTAAGCATTGGAGGAAAACGGCTGTTTATGGAAAAGTTAACATATCTTGACTGGGTAATGCATAGAGATCCTGATGTTTTTGAGATTATCTTTAAAGACCGCTGTAATGATGCAATCAATGAGTATGTCGAAGTCATGTTTGCTATACTTAATCAAATTCGCGAAGAACATAAATTAGATGTACCTTTATACATCATGATTGATACTACGCAGTCTGGATTATATTCACTCCGCTACGCTCTCACAGTGATCTCAAAAAATCTTATTCCTTATGCTACCGACATACCTTCAATCTATTTTGCTTATATTACTGATGATCAGGTCGATCGTAATTTAATTGAACAATTTCGATTTATGCAAAATACACGCCAAAAGGACTCTCGGAAAGTCTTTGGTAGTCATGAGCGTGAAGAAGCTATCGCGTGGTTAGTCTCTCATAGAGATGCGTAATGATTTTGCAGGGAATACGGTACGATAATCACGACAACTATAGACTATTGTAGAAGGATTTAATTATGGCAACTGTTCAAACTTCGGCAGGCGAAATCGCATATCTTGAAAGTGTGGGTACAGCTAGTCCTGCATTTTTACTCATTCATGGTAACTCCTCTAGTAGCCAGAGCTACCAACGCGTGTTGGATAGCGAACTAGGGCAATCACATCGTATGGTTGCGATGGATTTGCCGGGGCATGGTGACTCGGCTAAAGCTGGCGATCCTGAAGCGGTTTACTATCTACCGGGTTATGCCAAAATTGTCGGCGAAGTTGCTACAGCACTTAATATCACTGATGCGATTGTTGTCGGGTGGAGTTTAGGAGGACATATTGCATTAGAAGCTGTACCACATATGCCGGATGCGAAAGGCTTTGTGATTTTTGGTACACCACCATTGGCGTTCCCGCCTGCTATGGAAGCTGCATTCATGCCGAATCCGAATGTTAATCTCGGCTTTACACCGGAGTTGAGCGAAGACGAGATGCTTGCTTATGTAACCGACTTTTTCAAACCTGATGTGACGGATATTCCTGAGCAATTCTTGGATGATATTCGCAAAACAGATGGGACGGCGCGGGCGACGATGGGTGCAAGTATTCGACCTGATGGCTATGCTGATGAGGTTGAGATTGTCAAAACAATGTCCCAACCTTTGATGGTGATTCATGGTGCGCAAGAGAAGTTGATTAACGGCGAATATTTCGCATCGGTTGATATGCCAACGCTCTGGGGTAGCGAAGTCCAGACGATTGCTAATGCTGGACATGCACCACATTGGGAAACTGCCGAGGCATTTACAAAATTGCTGGCAGAATTTGCTAAGGATATGTAATCTCGTTGACGATGGGGGGTATTGCTCCCCAACTCGTATATATATGAATTTGCAATATTGTTGTCAAGAAACTGACAAATTCCCCATATTTTCACTATAATGATGTGAGACTACCTGACAACCATTAAAGGTGAGAACTATCTTGCGTTTACAACCATTACTAAAATTGACAATTGGACTTTGTGTGGCGTTGATTGTACTTGTTGCTTGTGGCGGAGAGGCTACGACCGAGAATACAACTGATGCTGAAAATCAGACTGCTGATCCGACTGAGACGATCGTTTTCCTCCCGACTGATGCATCAACCGTTGAACCAACAGCAACCAATACGCCAGCATTGCCACCACCGACGGATGTACCGTTGGCTGTGCAATTTGGTGACTTACCCGCTGGACAGTATTCTTTCTCGATGGTCGGTGTTTTGAACTCCGATATTGGCTTTACACCCTTTGACGTAGGTTTGAATGGTGTGGAATATCGGCTCGCACCGAACGGCACCAATAATGATGGACCGTATGAGGTCGTGATGTGGTCGGATATCCTGACGGATGGAACAACTGAAGACACAACAGCACGGATTATTTTCACGTTACCTGCATCAGCAGAATCAGGTACGTTTGAGGTTGTTGGGCGCGATGCAATGACCAACCCAACAGACATTGGTGTTGAGGTCGTGACAGGGTTTGGGACACAACGTTTTGGCACAACGGCAAGTGGAACAATCAATATCCTCTTCAATAGTGGAGTTGGCGGTGTGTTTACAGGTGAATATGAAGTGACTATAGGGGATGATGCTGGCAATACGTTACTGGCAACAGGACGGGCGAGTGCGATTCAATTCTTACCACAAGAATCAATTGACCTGACATTATCAGGTGCGCTGGAATTAGTGGCAACAACAGGAGAGCTTATTTATTCGCTTGGGGCAGACTCGAGTACCGCTGCTAATAATGATTGGCGACTAGAAGTGACTTCGATCAATAGTGAGACAAATCCATATATCATTTCGCATCGCTTGCATATACGCCCGAATCTTGCAGTTGGAACATATGAGATTACACCACGTGTATCTGAACTAGATGCGCGACCTGAAGATTTAGATGTGACCGGCTATGTGGAATTGTTCAATACTACAGATGGCACACAGATTATCCCCGAAGATGTAACCGGAACATTAGAGGTATTGCCGATTCGAGATAGTTTCTCGGCGACATTCACATTGACGTATACAATCGGAGAAGACGAAGAAGGCAATCCACAGACTGTAACGGCAACTGCCGGAACATACTATTTATTCAAACCCGCCAGTTAGGATTACTATAATGAGACAAATACCAATCATAACATCACTGATCGTTGCATTATTTGTATTCACGGCTTGTGCATCAGATACGAGCTTACCAACCTTGCAAGCGACTGTCGCGTCTGGCCCAACACAAGATGCAGGGAGCGGATTTGATCCGAACTTAGGTGGTGATTCTGGGAGTAATGAAAGTGAACCGACCCCAACCCGTGAAAGTGATGCGAGTATTGGGGGTGATACAGAATCAGGAGCGCGTGGTACAGGATTTAATGCACAGATTACAGGTGGTAGCATTGATGCGGTGAACGATGGTGGGCAATATGATTGTAGTGTTGCTGGGCATCGGATTGCATCAGGCCGAGATGCGGCACCGAATATCACATTTACTGTACCTGTAGAAAACCCATTCCGTACGCACTCGTTTATGGGTGTTGCGGATGATGGTACCGCATCGGCAGTTGTAACACTCGACTCCCTTGATGAGACATATAACACCATCACAGGAGGGACATTCACATTAGATGAGGTGCCTGAAGATGCTGGTGACTTTGTCAGTGGGTCGTTTGATTTTACAGTGCTGGATGCGAGTGGTAATGAAATCGGGATACGTGGTGATTTTGCATTCGAAACGACGAGTACATCCTACTGTACGTTCTAGTTAAACAAATTTTATGGGAGTAGAATAGCTACTCCCATAAATAGGTCATATGATTACTGTGTTATTTTTCGTGTATTGATTTGATCAAGTTTGTCTGCAAGTAGACGTATCTCATCACGATATTCAATGCGATTGAGCCATGACGAATCCCATCCATCAATGCCGTGATATGCTCCCGCTAATGCCCCAGCGATACATGCAATCGAATCTGAATCGCCACTGGTATAGATTGCTCGTTGAATGACTTTGATTGGATCATCTGGTGATAGTAGGAAACAATATAAAGCTGTACCAAAGGCTTCTTCTGCAATCCAACCTGCTCCTGTGATTTTGCATGGGTCATCATGTGTATCGAGTGTCATTGGCGCAGAATCCAACCGATCCAAAATACCTAAACATTCAAGCCAACCATGTTCAATATAATCTTCGGCTGTGGGAAACATCATGGCGCGTCTATAGAGTGTGCTGAGCCAATCGTGATGATAAGCTCTGCGCTGAGCATTAGCATAATCGCGAATGGCCTGACGGATCGTATCTGCTTTGCCACCTGTGCCGAGGTAATGAATTGCATAAGCTGTTAAATCGGCAGCGGCTAGTCCGGTGGCATGTCCGTGTGTATAGGCTGCTTGAAATTGGGCGATTGCCGCGCGGGTATCTTGGCTGGTATCGAGACAGGCGATAGGTTGCACCCGCATATTTGCGCCACAGCCCTTAGAGCTGATATTAGTTGCGTCAATCCAATCAAGACCTTCAATTAAATTTTCGCATGAATCGAGGCAGGTGACACCCGGCGCACGATTGTTTTCTGGGTCGTGATACCAAGCAATAAATGCCTGTTTAATTGCATTACCCAGCGTATCTGGTTGATAGGGTACGGGTGCTGTGATAAGTGCGCTACCAACAGCTAATGCCATTTGGGTATCGTCCGTAACTTTTGCTGGGTTACCAATGAGAGTTGGCGGCCCGCTAGGTGGGAATCGTTCGAATCGTTCGCGGATACCTTTCATATTGAGGAATTCGGTATCTGCACCAAGTGCATCGCCGAACGCCATGCCGTACAAACAACCAAGGATTTTATCTTTGTGCATGGTGGATTCACTTTCTACTGCACAATAGGATTATCTTGATTGTACAAGGGGATGTTTTGGGCGACAACTTCGCATCGCCCATCATATATCAACTACTGAAGGTTTTTCTGAAGTTTTAACTCGCGCTGTTTTGCTTTAGATTGCACCACAATCTCTGGGTCGGCTACCATATTACCGCCACGGACTGTTGCACCGATTACGATACCTGCACTAATCAATACCATATTTTTGATGATATATTGGCCTTCTAGTGTCAAGCCGACTGGAAATGCTGTGAATGCCTCGTTTGGGAATATGAATAGTGGTGTTACTGTACCCATCATTTGGAGGAAGAGTAGTAATAAGGTGGCACGCATAAATTTACCGGAGAGTAAACCAATGCCAATGACCACTTCCCAGACAGCTAAGACTGGCAATGAGATTTCTGGGGTGACGATGCCAAAAGATAAGGCTTCAATGGTGCGGGTTGCAAGTCCTTCTGCTGGGCTGAGATTTGGGAACAGCTTAAGTGCACCAAACCACAAGAAAATGATGCCGACGCTGATACGCAATAGCGTCACACCATGATCTGCCATCCAGTTGGTGAGGCGTGTGTCGATTGTATCGAAGGTTGATTTCAAATATTGCATAGTGTGCCTCTCTTAAATTATGTTGAATTGTGTCCTAAACCAATCCCGATTAGTGTAAGACACAATTATTGAAGGCTGTATTGGTCGCCGATTTATGAGAGGGTATCAGTAAAATAGATAACACAACGTGGCTAGTTTGCTTCGCCGTTTCGGATGTAGTCGAGGGCGATTTCAATAGAATCGAATACGTAGGTTTTTTCGTTGTACTGCTTTTGCATGATTGAACGCCAACTGTTAATCCACCGGTCAGAGCCGATAAAATATTGCTTGATGTTCTTTGGTGTTCTACCGCTGTCGCGCATATTGATAGACATTTTTGCGAGTTTTATCAATGATGGAAAATCCCATGTCATCTCGCTGAGATCAATGACAATATGAATAACTGTTGGGGCTTGTTCGTTAACATAGTCAAGCAGACGGGTGTTGTTGTGTGAAAAGAAATCTTCAACAGTGGTACTACTATCAGCGATTTCCATCACGATATGTTCGTCGTATAAGTATTTGGTTGTGAGGCTCATTAGATGACCTTTTGAGAGTGTTAAATATAAGGCGATAGTATCGGATTATAATCTAAGTTTTAAGGTCATCAGGATTTTCTTCGTCTTGCTTAATGTTCTTGAAGAGATCGGGTGGAATCTGAAATTCACCGGATTTACGGCGTGGGTCACTTTCAGCTTTGTCTACCTCTGATGTCACGGGTGAGCTTGGTGGCGGTTCGTATGGTGGCATTGCCTCGGTCGAGACTTTGTTAATTTTATTGGATTTACCAATAGGGAAGGGGTCTAATCCACCAATTGATGCACCCATCATCGCTTGGATAGCTTGCATTTCTTGTGTGGTGATGCTTTCCATAGTCATGAACTCATTGTCGGTTTCTGATGTGCCAAATGCACGATGGAAGGCGATCCGCTGAAATTGGACACTCGACATATTGGCAACAATCAACGCATTTGGATTATATCCGCGTGGAAGTAAATCTTTTTGTCGGACGAGTAACAGCGTTGTACCGAGAATCGCAACCCCAAACCACTGCATCGGGGTTAAGGTGTCGCCGAGGAAGATCATTGCGAGTGTGACTGCAACTGCAATTTCTGTTATGGCGAGGACAGCAGTTTGCATCCCGCCCATAAACTTGACACCTGCAAACATAGCTAAGCGTGATAAAGCCGTGGATAGACCGAGTAAGATAATCGGTGGCATTGCATTTTGAAAAACTTCTTGTGACATCGGCTGACCAACAGCAAGCCAAACTACAGTCACGACAACTGCCATCGTTGATAAAATATAGAGCGTTGCCGTGGGAGCAGGCATTTCATAGAGGACATATTGACTGAGGGTGACTGTTCCGGCAAACATGAGGGCATTTGCCAGCATAAATCCGACCCCTGTCCAATCAATTGTGCCTGTACCTAGTCCCGTAATCATGGCTAAGGCGAGGATTGCCGCCCCGACCCTGAGTAACGTTCGCATATCGGTCTCTTGTCCGCCGATGCGCGCTAACATGACAGCAAATACCAGATACATCCCGTTGATCAGTTGGGCGAGAGACGCATCCAGAATACCCAGACCACCATAATAAAATAGAGAACCGATGCCATTAATTGCGCCGATGACAATACATCCCATCAATCCCGCCGGATAGATGAAAATATATTTACGGAATAACACAACATATGCCAACCACAAGATCGCGACTGCCATAATGGTGCGTAAAGCCGCGACACTAAATGGGTCGGCACCTGTATTGATTGCAAATTTACCAAAAATGGGTGCCATACCTAATAAAACAGGTGTCGCAAATACAGTAGCAACCGCTTGTGGATTAATACGTTGATTTTCCACCGTAGATTGTTCCTTATTGTTTAATTGCGTGCGAGCCGCTTGAGTACCCCTGTTTTGTTAGAGGTAAATACAGCTTGTGATGAATTAGCGATCACAGGTAAGATGATAATGAATTCACTACCGGGCAATCCTTCGGGATCATAGCCGGAACTCTCCACTGTAATCGTGCCACCGTGCGCTTCAATAATCCCTTTACAGATGGCAAGTCCTAAACCAAGCCCACCGCCCCCAAATGCTGTTTTACTGGTGGTATGGGTTTCGACTTCACCACCAATATGGAAGCGTTCAAATATTGCTTTTTGCTTATCGTGTTCAATCCCGATACCCGTATCTCGGACGCTAAAGCGAATTAATTTACCTTTAGTCTGGGCATGAAGATAAATGTCACCACCGTCTGGGGTATATTTAATCGCGTTGGAGATTAAATTTGACATGGTCAGTTGAATTAAATCGCCATCAGCCCGCATAGATTGTGGCCATTCGCTCTCATTAAAGTAGAGATTTAGATTACGCTCTTGAATGACATCAATATATTGAATGACGACATTTTTGACAATTTTTGCCATATTGGTTGGTGCAAGTGTCAATTCAATATTACTTGTCATGATGCGGCTGACGGTCAAGATTTCTTCAATGATCCCTTGCATGCGGGTGATCGATTCAACTAACCCGTCAATTAAGGTTGTGATGCCTTCATCCTGTTTGCGTAGTTCTTGCATTGGTGGATGATCTTCTAAGAGGCGACTGTAGCCTGTAATTAATGTCAGTGGGGTGCGTAATTCGTGGGCGGTTAGTTGGATGAACGAGTCTTTCATCTGGTCGATCCGTTCGAGTGTTTCGTTTTTATCTTCTAACTCGCGGATACGTTCTTCAAGCCGTTTGACAACATCTTGGAGGAAACGTGTACGTGCGACCTGCAAGCGTTCAGTGTCATCAATACTATCGGTGCCACCACTCATATAAAATTCGACATTAAAGGGGAGGGCTTCGAGGTTAATCGGTTTGACCATATGCCCAGTGATTCCTGCTGCAAATGCCATGTCAATTTCTTCGGGACTGTCTTCAGATAAGAAGACAAGAATCGGGGTCGTGAGGAAACGGTCTTCTGAGCGCAGTGTGGCTGCTAGCTCTCCACCCATCAAATCTGGTAAATCCATCGCAACAATGATCAAATCTGGACTGATTTTCCGCGCGACATCAATGCCATCCAAACCGCGTGAAGCCGTGACAACATGGTAGCCAATGCCTTTTAGGATGAATTTCACATCGTGACGGATTTGTTCGTCATGTTCGATGATTAGGATGGTTGGAGCCGATTCAAACACGATTTTACCTCTATTGCACTATTTTCCACACTATAACACGAATCTAGTTTTTATGATAATAAATAATCTTGGTCTTATAGATGTTTTTTACAGGTTAAGATCGGCTGATTGCTCGTGAATTAACCATTTACATGACGCTAACGAAATAAACGTTTATTATTATCAAATGGCAAAAACCAGATGAAAGGACTATTGTACTATGTTTACATCTGGTTTGTTATTGGTTAGGCTAATTTAGGCGACTAATGATCTTTTCGACAAAACTATCATCAAGGAACGAGCCTTTTTGAAGGAGCATGTCGATATTGTTATCTAGGAATTGTTGTTCCTGTACTGTGAGTTCTTTAGCACTGACGACCACAATCGGAATGTCTTTAAGACCATCGTCTGCTTTCATGGTGTTAATTACGGTGAATCCATCAACATCCGGCATCATCAAATCGGTGATGACGAGATCTGGTTCGATTTCGCGCATAATGTTTAATCCGGCAGCACCATTATGGGCTAGATACACTTCGCAGTTTTCACGACCTTCTAGTAAGCGACTCATCAGGCGGGCAGCCGCTTGATTGTCTTCGATGACGACGACACGCTTAAGTTGAACTGGCATTGCACTCACTGCGCTGATTAGACTCGCTTCAGGGACTTTTGGTGAGGTTGGTGTTTCCGACAGATCAATTAATTTTTGCCATTGTTCGCCGAGGATACGCGTTTCTACAGGGAGTGTATGACCGGATACGTTGACGACGACCACATCATCGGGTTTAATTACACCTTCGCGTACCATCTTAAATAGACCCGCGAATGTAACCCCAGTAGCTGGTTCGACTGACATACCGTCTTGTTGGGCTAATACACGAATCGCTTGGAATGCTTCTTCGTCTGAGGCAGAAATAAAATGTCCGCCATAGTCTTCAACGTAATCATAGAGAATTTCGTAGGCACGTCCGGGTGTTCCTGTAGCAAGTGTTGCAATGATTGTCGTTGATTCTTCAACAGGGGTTGCGACCCGTTGTTTACGATTGAATGCTTCGACCATCGGCGCACAACCTGAGGACTGAATCAGACCCATTTTGGGCATACTATCAGTAATACCGAAATCAAGCATCTCGCGGAAGCCCTTGCCAACACCAATTGGACCCATCCCACCGCTGACACCTTGCAAGAACCAATCGGGAGCGCGCCATTTTTCACCATCGTGGAATTCGGTGCCGAGTTGTTCGGCAATCTCGTACGCCATTGTTTTCATGGCTTCAATTGCGGCTACACTTTTGATACCTCGATCCAGAAAGATATCTTTGTTCTTTGCGAAACTAGCGGCAAGTTGTTTGGTTTGGTCGTAATTACCCGTGGTTTTGATAATTTCGGCACCATATAAAGCGGCCTCACGCATTTTGTCGTTCGGGGTCAATTGTGGGAAAAACGCCCATAGATGAATCCCTGCGCGTGCACCATAAGCTGAGTAGGCAATCGCAACGTTGCCTGTACTGGCGACGACAACTTCATCAATATCTTTTTCGACAAGTGCAGAAATTGCGACAGTTGCCTGACGATCTTTAAAACTCCCCGTCGGTCCTTGTCGTTCATCTTTAAGGTAAAGATGCTTGAGACCGAGTGTGGCAGCAAGTCGTCGGGATTTGATGAGGGGGGTTCCCCCTTCATTCAAACTGATAATATTATCGGTATCATAGATGGGGAGTACCTCATGATACCGCCATAGTGTGGATGGACGATTCTTTAAATCTTGGAGCCACGCTTGGACATCAAAATTGTCGTGATCATAACGTGCTTCGACGAGTTTATCCCCACAATTAGGACACGCCCCTGTAAATTCATTTAGGGCGGTCATAGTATGACAATAACTACACTCTAAGATGATTGACTTGGTTCTATTGGTTATCATAGATGTGATTAACTTCCATTATCTTTGTCAAGGTGTTGACGAACATCGTTAACGAATTGTTCAAACTCTTCTTCACTGATATTTGTTTTATGTAGGATATGGACATTAGCAAGTTGCTGTTGCTCATCGGCACTCAGGTCAACTTCACCTGTCACAATCATAACTGGAATTTCGGCTGTTTCTGGGTTTGACCGTAGTTCTTGGAGAACGGCAAATCCATCCATACCGGGCATCCGCAAATCGAGAATGATGAGATCTGGACGACGACGTGCAACTAGAGAAATACCTTCTGTCCCGTTATCTGCTGAGAAGATACGATAATTTCCTTGCTCATTCAAGAGTCCTTCTAATAAACGGATACTATCTGCCTGATCATCTATTATCAGAATACGTTCGCGTTGGCTTTCTTTTTCTGCATCGAGTACAGCTTCGACGATTTCTTCGTTGGTGAATGGACGATTGATAAAGGCATGAGCTCCCATCTGGTAAGCTTTTTCAGATTCTGGATTTACTGAGCAGACAACAATTGGAATATCGAAGGTGTCGTCGCGTTGTTTTAGGTTTTCTAGAATGTTCCAACCTTGTCCATCGGAAAAATTGACATCCATAATTAGAACGGTTGGGCGTAAGTTACTCACCATCGCTTCAGCATAGGCTGGATGGTCGGCTGTTTGGACTTCAAACCCTTCACGTTGTAGTAACCGTCGGAATTGATCAACCATATCCTTATTATCTTCAATGAGCAGAATTTCCCGTTTGGTCGTCTGCTTCATGGTTTGTGTGATGACACGCTTGTCAATCGGCTGTGATGCTGGTTCTGGTGGTACAGCTTGTGTTGTAATGGTCGGACGAGATGTCTGGGTGTCTGGTTTCTTTAGAATCTGGTTTGTATCAAATTCCGGCGATTTTGTATGCGAGTCGTTCGGGTCTAATTCGTTCGCCTCTTCCTGTGAGATAACTTCTTCTATCGGCAGCGTGATACTAAATGTTGACCCTTCGCCAACTGCTGATTCGACTAATAATTCGCCACCCTGCATTTCTGCAAGTGATTTGGATAGTGGTAGACCAAGACCGGTACCACCAACCGTGCGGGTTAGCGAGGAATCAACTTGACGGAATGTTTCAAACAACAGCGGAATATCTTTCGGATCAATACCAATACCTGTATCGACGACGTCAATACGGACATACGGTTTTTCTGATCCGTCAACATCAACAGTATAAGCACGAATGGTAATGTTGCCGTCTTGTGTAAACTTCGCCGCATTACTGACAAGGTTCAACAGAACTTGGCGGGTACGGAATTCATCACCATAAGCTTGTGGTAGACCGGATTCGATATCGGTGAATAGATCAATATGTTTTTCTTTTACGAGACCAATACCGATTGATTTTACACTTTCAATCATTGTCTTGACGCCGAAGTGAGCAAACTTCAAGTCCATCTTACCGGATTCGATTTTGGCTTGATCGAGAATATCATTAATCAGATTAAGCAAGTGTTGTCCACTATTGTAGATGGTGGTGAGATCTTGCTCTTGCATTTCCGTCAGTGCACCATCAATCCCTTTGAGCATCACGCGGCTAAACCCGATGATCGAGTTGAGTGGTGTACGCAATTCGTGCGACATATTTGCAAGGAACTGACTCTTGAGGCGGTCAACCTCACGTAGCTGTTCATTGGATTGTTGCAATTCGTCGAGCAACATCGAGTTTTGTACAACTGCTGAGAGCGACCCTGCTAGAGCAATCACAACTTGGAGGTCTTCTCGTGAGAAGGCATTGATGTCTTCGTGTTCAATGGCAACGAGACCGATGATCCGATCACCAGCAATGATCGGTACAATCATTGCTGCACCAGAATTGGTTGAAATTGGTAAATAGCGGGCTTCGTTGCTCAGATTTGTGATAAGTTGCGAATTGAGTGTACTACCTACGACACCGATTAAATTCTCAGGATCGCCTACAATGACTTGGCTGAGTTCACTCAATGGTTGCTCAGAACCTGATAAGGCTACAGGGTAAAGTATGGTCTGTCGTTTTTCTTGACGTGGCAGATAGAAGACCGCCGAGCTGGCTAGGAATGCTTCGTAGAGTTTGTCTGTAACGGCTTGTAGTGCTTCTTCCATCGTATCGGATGCGGTCGCAAGGACTGTCACATCGAAGAGCAACTCAATATCAGATGCACGACGTTCAATTTCGTTATAGAGGTTGGCGTTATCAATCGCGATCGCAATCTGACCGGATAGCGTGGTTAATGCACGAACATCCTCTTCTGTAAACGCATTTGGTTGATTTGATTGTACGTCGAGCGCACCAACGATTTTGCCTTTTACCATGAGAGGTAACGCCATTTCTGAACGGGTGAGTGGTAAGAACTGGTTAGGCTGGTGAACAACGTTGGCATCCGCTGTATCTAACGCGATAGATGGCTCCCCGAGCTCTGTTACCTGACCAATAACACTCGTAGATCCGCGTTCAAGTCTGTGATTATTGGCTAGCAATTGGCGACCTGCCTCACCTGTACTGGCTTTCAGCTCTGCAAATTGGTTGCGGTTATCCATCAAAAAGACCTGTACATGGTCGTAACCAAAGCGATCGCGGATGAGATCCACAACCTGTGGTAGTAGGATGTCAAGTTCGAGTAACTGACCGATAGATTGCCCGACCTCTGCTGATGTTTCGAGTTGGCGGGCGCGGTGCTCGGTTTGTGCAAACAGGTAAGACGCTTCTAGTGACAGTGATGCAGATTCTGCGAATGATTGGTAAATACGGGCATCGGCATCTGTATAGTTGAAGGGTTCGCGTGATCCAATCCAGATACTACCAATCGAACGGTTAGAAACCCGTAGCGGAATAACGACCAGTGATCGCGTATCAAGACTTTCGATACTTGTACGTTGCATAATGTCGAGATCCAACGATTCATCATGAATATCACCAATGATGATGACAGATTGTGATGCGAGTTGTTCCCACGCTGGGAATTGATCTGCGCTTAAGGTAACACCTTCGAGGTTTACGCCACCATCGGCTTGCCAACCAGCTTCGACTTCTACAGTTGCACCTGGGGTATCCCAGAAGCGTGTATTCAGTAGGGCAACAAAGACTTGATTAACATGTGGGCCGATCAAGTAGTTGACGACAACATCAATGATTTGATGTGATGATGTTGCATCGGTCAATGCACGACTGGATTGATACAAGATACTGGTTTCTTGTAGTGTTGCCCGTTGTTGTACAATCAAGGCTTGGTTATCAATTACAACGGATGAACTATCTGCGATTGAACTGAGGTAACGTATTTGACCTTCGCTAAATTGTCTGTGTTCTGAGAACCCAAGCAAGACACGACCGCTATCTTCACCTTTCATGCGCAAGTTGACAGCTGTGAATGATTTAATCCCACTGCCTTTGAGCAACTCTTGCTCAAATTCTCCATGTGTGGTGCGTGTAATGTCACTGATGTAGACACTATCACGATCTGGCAGTGTGGCTGTTCGTAAGATATCCATATCCATGCCATTTTCGACGGAGTCTTCGAAACCAACATTGAACATAGTCGTGACCTTACCCGGTTCGATACTGATATAAGCGGCGTACATATCTGGCTGTAGTGCCATAATGGATTGTTGAATCGCTTGCCCGAGTTCTTCTAGATCATTCGCACGGGTAATCATTGTGGTTGACGCATAAAGCACTTGTGTTTCTTGGAGTGCATCTTGCGAGCTTTGAACCAGATAACGGTTATCAATTTCGGTACGTGCCATATCGGTCAGGTTGGTGAGTGCCCGTTCTGCTTCGAGATTGAAGTAATTAGCGCTATTACCTGTGAGGATAAACCAACCGAGTGCTGTTGAACGACTTGGAACAGTTAGTGTCAGGATAAGGACTGACTTGGCATTTAATTTATCTAAGATAAACTTCGATTCTGGTGTGATGTCTGGATGGGTGTCAATATTTGCAATGTTGAGTGATCCTGATTTAGGCAGTAATGGTTTAATACCGCGAATATCATCCAATGTATTCGTCATATGGCGAGCAAGCTCAAGGCTATTGGTTTGCTCGTTTTGGATCAGGATGAGTGCATCATCTGGTTGTAACAGTAGCAACTGGATCATGATTGTATCTAACAAGTCATCCAGCGTTTCTGCCTGCGAGACACTCCGTTGTGTTTCGTAGAGAGAAACGGTTTCGCGCAAGTTTTGTTGGAGTGTTTGTTCAAGGTTACGGATGTTGCTGATGTCTTGTACCGCAACAACGATGGCGGTTTGATTACCAAAATTATCAAAAATCGGGGCTGCATTCAGGAGCAGTTCAATACGATAGCCATCTGCAATGAGTGCGACATCATCCGCCATATAATTTTCGCCAGTCTCAGCCGCAACATAAACCGGTAAGTCCTCCATACGATACATTTCGTCACTATCTGTACGGAAGAGGTTGTATGTTTCTGGCGAGAAGGGTTGACTAATGTCTATCGCATTACCGAGCAAGGCTTGGGTACTATCATTGACAAGTAATGGCACGAAGGACTGCGGGTCAAGCACCATAACACCGGTTGGGAGTGTTGATAGGATGGTTTGCAGACGTTCACGTTCAGACTGAGCTGCATTGAATAGAATTTGATTTTCGATACCGATCGCAATTTGGTTGGCAACCGCTTGAACAAACTCAACATACCGATCATCGAATGCGTTAGTTTCGCTACTTTTACAGATGAGGACACCGTACCAATTTTGACGTGTCTGTAAGACAGAAATAACTGCGCTTTGTCCGCCATCTTGTAACAAAACTTGCTGGACGTTGGGGTTATCTTGCAAGTCTTGTTCGATGTTGTTGAAGTGGAGCGAGGTTGCACGACCATCAAATAATTGTGCAAATGGTGCTTGGTCAGCCGGGACGATTGCACCTGTTGGAACTTCAAACGGAACATTTGCGTCACTCGTCCATTGGAAGCGATAACGCATCTGATTAGCCGATGGCGTTGGATTTGGATGCGCTTCAATCAAACTTATGAGTACCCGCTGATTGACTGAAGATTGCATGAAGGGTAATGCCAAGTGTCCGGCCGCAGATTCAAAAATACCATCAATATCGGTTGCACCCGCAATCGCACGACTGGCGATATACAATCGTTGTGTTTCGGCAAGTGCGACCTCTGTTTGTTGTAACAGACGTGAGTTTTGAATCTGGGTGCTCATTTGTCCAGTTAAAGCGAGATAAACTTCATAATCTTCTTGAGAGAGTTGATAATTTTCATAAGAGACGATGAAGAAAATAGCCAATGGATTGTTATCACTAAATAACGGGAATGCCGATATAAACGCGTGTGATGTATCCCACATCCATGAATTGGCTAAGTTATCGGTGACAATTTCAGGTTCACGCTGACGCATGGGTGATTCCGGCGGAATGTCTACTTGATAATAGTCATCTGCTGATACGATATTGCCCATCTCAGATCGTGCAACAATCTGGATGCGATCGCTCCATGGGCTTTCTTCATTATCATTTTGGAAGATGCCAAGCCAAAAATCGACTTGTGTTGTACTTGTTGTTACCACCGCTGCATAGACCAAATCTTGTAGGCTTTGGGCTGTGTTGATGATACGACTGGATGCGTATAATTTTTCGTTACGTTCTAGCGCATTTTCGGTTTGTTCTAACAGCAGACGGTTATCAATTGCGACACCTGCTTGGTCAATTAGCGCATTATAGATACGATTTTCACGATCGGTATAGTTATGGACTTGATCGAAGTAGATGAGGATGAATCCTTTCCATTGCCCACGCATGTTCAATGGGATAAATACAAGGGAACGCGCATTCATTTCGGTCGCTAATTGTGTCAGTTTGTTATCCATGTCTGGATCGATCGTGATGTCCGGTATCGTCACAATCGATGAGCCAGTGAGGCGATTCATCAGTGGATGATCGGTCATATGAAGGCGGATACCATCGGAGGTTGGGTCTTCTGTATAGCTTAGACGGGTGGTATTGCGTAATTCTGCCCATTCTGGTTTTGTGCCGATGATATAGTCATCAAAGACCCAGATTTGACCACCACGTGCATCGGTGATAACGACATCAATAATTGCATTGATGAGATCATCATAACTGTTGGATTCGCTCAAATTACGGCTTAGCTCATACAAAACTTCTGTTTCGGATAAAACAACCTGTGTTTCTTGGAAGAGCCGTGCATTTTCAATGGAGATTGCCACACGTTCGGCAACTGCCCGCAGAATCGCTTGATCATCGTCCGAGAAATTTAGACCTTCAGGCGGGCTAGCTGCTAATGTACCGATGACTTGACCACGGATACTGATCGGTGCAACAAGACTACCTTCTGGAATATCTGCTTCTGATGATGTCTCGATATCCATGAGGTTGTAGCTATAATTAATGTCTAAGCCCAGTGCCTGTTCAAGGTCACGCCATGCATCACGTGTAAGTTGGCGGTTCAGTGAGTTAATCTGATCAAAGCGTTGATTGGATTGTTCACGTAAGCGTACATTGTTAATTGCAACAGCAAGTTGATCGGCGATTAACTGGAACTTACCGACATCATTTTCATCGAAGATATTGGCTTCGGTTGATTGGATGTCGAGTGCGCCGATACAATCGTCGGCAATCACGAGCGGTAATGCCATTTCCGCGCGGGTTTCTGGGAGGAGTGGGTTAAACCCATGTCCGGTGCCTTCCATTGTGTCGTTGACAATGATGGGGCGGATTTGTCTGGTGACACGTCCAATCACGCTATCAGACCCAATCGCAAGTTTATGACCTTGTGCAATGAGTTGTTGTCCTGCTTCACCACGACTATGGGTGAGAACAGCATTTACGCGTGCATCGTCAATTAGGAATACTTGCGCATGATAAAAGCCAAGCTCATTACAAATAAGTTCAATCGACCGTTGGATGAGTGAGTCAATATTGTAAAGTGTTGCCGTCTCGCGCCCAATATTGGTGATAATCTGCATATCGCGGTTGTACTGTGTCGTTTGTTCGGCCAGATCGTTATTGAGTTGACTGATACGGTCTGAGAGCGTATTGAGCGCAGTCGAAATGGGTTGTGTTGTTGCTTCAGCATCTGTACTGAAGGGGGCGGGTAGTGTTGTGACATCTTGAACGACCGCCTCCCCGTATGTGATTTGTTGTGCTTGATTGCTGACATTATCAATTGGTGCGAGAGCTGATGTAATCAGACGATTTAGCGTATAAGTGAGTGCAATCAAGATTACAAGAGTTACACCAATAATAAAGAACATTGCAAAACCAACGCGTGTAAATAATGTGCTTTGGGGGTCTGTGATGACAATACGCCATGTATTATTTGCACTATCGCCCGTACTAAATTCGCGAATTGTGTATAAAACCCCCTCTTGTGCTAGGAGTGATACATCTCGACCAGCAGTGTCGCTAATGAGATCGGTAATTGTGTCATGAAATGGGTTGGCTACGTTCTCAGTACCATCAGAGGCTAAACGAAGAAGGTAGTCTTGTGATGTGTCGCTACTACTTGCAACTACCCGATTGTTGTTGTCAACTAGGAAGAACTGCCGTTCTGGTGCAATTGCTCCTTCATTGAGGATGGGATTATTGATGAAATTGAATAACTGATCAGCTGTGATGACAAAACGTACGGTGCCAAGTGGTGCACGCGGGTTGACCAAATCGAATACCGGCACATAGACACTAAAGACGGGTTGCAACGGGATGATCGGTACACCAAATTCATCTTCCCTGAGAGTGATTTCGCTGATGTAAAAGTTGTCTGGTGAAAGTGCTTGCAGCGCAGCTTGAAAGGCTGTACTTTCATTCAGTTCTGGCTGAGACCGAGGAACAAGATCGATACCAGAAATCTGTGTGATACCTCGTTCATTGGTGACTTCATTAAAGATTAGACTATTACTTGTGATGTACTGTACTGCTAGATACTCACTTGGATTTAAGCGAATAATATCTGCAAATAATCCGTTGATCACACGCCCAACATCAATATTATTGACCAAGAGTTCATCCGCTTGTGAGCGTAAGACACGATTATTCGCGATCTCTTGATTTTCGCGCAATAAGAAGTTCAAATCGCCAGTGAGTTGCCCTTGCAATTGGCTATTGGCTTGATCGTGACTATTGATGATGTCCGATGTAATCGTGCTGTAAACAGATATACCAATCACGATGATGTATATCAGAAATGCAATGATGAGAACGGGGATAATCCGCCTCAAAATGAGTTGTGCTAAGTTTGGATTTGAATCTTGTATACCTTGAAGCATAGAAATAATCCTCGTTTATTAACGCTTCTACTGTTCATCATCGGATGGTCTATGACCATTGCCATTTGAATGTCCGTTGGAGTCGGATTGATGTAACTGGATATTAACATGTGGGGCACGTAATACTTGTCCCACTTCTTGAATTGCTGTCTGCAAAATCCGTTCAATGTCGGTTTGTTCACTGATTTTTGCAGTGATCGAGTTAATGATACGTTCATTGGTTGCGGTTTGGCGACCAGCTTGAACCAAACGTGCGTTGTCTAGACTGACGGCTAGGCGACTTGCCAACTCTTCTGCCAGTAGAATACGGTTACTGTTAAAGTCTTGATTGAGGATTTCCCATTCAATGACACCAAGTATCTGAGTACGAATACGAATCGGTAACGCAACTGGAATTGTATTGCGTTCTGTGAGATCACCTACGGCGATTTGCTGTGTATTCAGCGCTTGTTGTCGTAACGCTGAGAAATCGTATACAACGCGAGCCCCAGCTTGGTTAACGATTTCATTTGCCCGTTGTGTAGACATAAAATCTAACCAATTATATTCGCTACGTTGGCGATTTATATTTTCAAATTCTTGTAAGCGCTGTTGTACTTGTGTGTATAGGCGCGAGTTTTCAATTGCAATTGCAATTTGGTTTGCCATCGTTTCTAGAATCGCGATTGCATCTTCATCAAAGCTATCACGTTGAACACTCTGCAAATCTAACGCGCCGATGACTTGTGAACCAATTCGTAAAGGAATTGCAAGCTCTGCGCGGGTATTCTGTAATAACTCGTTGCGTCGATGGACTTCACTAGATGCTGTATCACGGGCAACAATTGTCTGATTTTGTTGTGTGACCTGACCGATAACGCTCAAGCTACCAACGCCCAAACGATGCCCTGATGCTAATAGTTTTTCTCCGGCTTCGCCTGTACTGGCTTTGAGAACCGCGTAATTTCCTTCAATTAGGAAAATTTGTGCATGATAAATAGCATCAAATCGCTCTTGAAGCAAATCGACAACTTGATCCATGAGGCGATCTAGATTTGTCTCTGAAATCGCAACACGTCCAATCTCTTGGGTGACTTGTAAATCGCGTGAACGTGTTTGTGTTCGGTTGGCCATATCGGTAGTTAAGTCATTCAGTTGGTGGCGCATTTCGATAACTGTTTGAGCGAGTTCACCGACTTCGTCATCACCTGTATTGATTGGGAAAGATGATCTGAAATCGCCACCTGTGATTGCACGAATCGCATTGGTTGTAATTCTGATTGGTCGAACATAGAGCTGATTGATAAGCGCAACTGCCATGACCAAAAAGAAGATTTCCAAGAGTAGGGTAGGACCTGCGGTGTTGATCACTGATGTTGCAATATCCTGTAGCGCGATACGTTCATCAAGCTCGACAACGAAGATAACATCATTGCGGAAGTCATCAAAGATAGGGGTGTAATACCCGATCACCTGACGATCCCCTGATTGATAGGATACTGCTTGGGGCAGTTGATCTGAAGAACGCGTTGCTTGTGTATTTAAGTTAATTTGATCGTTTGTCGTTGACGGTAGTGATATGGCAATATCACTATTGGTTGGACTGGCGACAAAGCTGTAAATATCATTGTTGATACCAGACAACTGGATGTTGCTTAGAATGACGCTGACATTATTCAGCTCTACTACAAGGGTGCCAAAAAAATTGTCATTACGTGTTACCGCTAAAATCAATTGTAATGATAAACGATTGTCAACTTGCTCAACAACGAGGTCAACTCTTCGGTCAATGCTATCCGTAGAGCCTAATATTTGCCCTGCACGATGTGCTGGACTATCGGATACATCAACATATTGGGCTGGTTCAACATCAAACCGTGGCTCGATTACGTTTGTGACATTCGCAATGACTTGTCCATTTACATCAATGAGCCATGCTTGCCGGAACAGCGTGGGAGCAAGATCCAAAAGATCTGATTTTAGAGCAATTTCCGCTGCACTTTGGGCTTGGGTTGCCTCGACATCAAAGTTTTCAGTATTTGGGTCGGAACGGGTTAGCCACTGGATGGTGGATAAATATGGGATAGTTACTTCTGGGAATTGCTCAACAATTGCGAGTGCCGTTGAAAAGTCTTCATCAATAGCATCTCGTTGACGCAAGGCACTTTCGGTCACGACCTGTTGAAATGCTTGACGATTGACATCACTAAATGTTTGAATATTCAATGGTGTGTTAATGATGTTCAAACTAATCAACACCATAAGCATGATGATGAAGATTTTGACATTAATTGACCACGAGGAAACTTTCAATAGGTTCATGTGGCATCCTCTCGTTGTGGAGTCTTAGCTGGCTGTATAGATTGGGGTTGTAGATAGATACGTGTCGAAACGGCACCGAGGGCTTCATTAAAGCGATCAACTGCTGTTTGGAGCACACTTTGTACATCTGTTGAACCCAGCAAAACGCTACCAATTTCGTTGGCTGTACTTTCACGTTGTGCTTGTATCTGTGTTTGTTCAAGTAGGCGTTTATTATCTAGAGCGAGTGCAAGGCGTTCAGTTACGCTACGAATAAATTCCAGTTTGCGGTCTGTAATTGGGATTTCTTTGGGGATTTTGAAACCGATAACGCCAACAACCGTTTCACGGAATTGAATTGGTATGACAACATTTTGGGCGTCATCTATTGTTTCAATCATCACTTCCCCATGTTCAAAAGCTGGACGTAGGTCTGCGGGAATATCGCCAATAGATAGATCACTCACTTGGTGTTTTTCGTTAATATCATAACCGACAGAACTGAGACCACGTTGTTCTAAGTAGGACTCCCAATCGCTGACGATGCCGTCTGTCTGGTTGCTTTGTAGATTGTCGATTTGGATGCGTTGTTGACTAATAATATTCTGCTGATCTTGAATATCGTTACGCAGTGTTGTTACTGTTTGTTGGTAGATTAGTTCACTAGCAATGCGATCAATAAATAGTTCCAAGACGGCAACGACTTCAGGTTTGATAGTCTCTGCACTTTCGGTTTGAATGTCAAATAGTGCAACAAGTTGGTTAAAGTGTTGTGCCGGGATTATTGCACCACTGCTGGATGCTGGGAGTAAATGTGCTGATAGGTTACCAACGTCTTGTGGTGTGACGAGTTGGGGTTGACCTGTGTTGATGGCGACTTGGAAAGCACTAGTTGATGTGAAATTGAAGATTGTTGTTTGTGCGATACGCTCAACACCGATACTACTGTAATAGACGTTTGTTGGCTCTTGTTTATCATTCAACATCACAACACGGATGTAACTGTATTCAAGTGTGTTCCGGAGATGATTGATAGCGTTCGAAATAATAACTTCCGAGTCAGCCGTATCGTCTATAAGGCGTTCGTGTTGTTGGATTTTTGTTGCTTTGCGAATTAAATCTCCAGCGCCTCGTGTAATATTCTCCAGAGTACTATTGAATGTTGCTAGAGATACGCTAGTACCAAACAGGATTAATACAATGACCACTGCGTCATTGAACTCTATGATATTTGAAGGATCAATGATAGGGATACGTAAGGCAATGAGTGACGTAATTATAGCGACACTAAATAACTCCAAACGGCTGAGTAAAATGCCAGTCAGTATGGTTGGCAAGATGAGACTGGTTAGTTGTGATGGATTGGGTACGACAACCTGTACAAAAACAGTTGGAATTGCAATCAGCCCGATAAACATGCGAGATACCCATATAACATGTCCACGTTGAATGAGCCAATAAAATATGATGCCTGCTGCTAATGTAATTGGGGTAAAAATCTGCCGTAGACCAAATTGCCCATTCAACATACCGGGTATGCTGATTAATGCCGTCCATATAATCGAGATGATGACCATTAGCACAACAATATACAGCAAGCGCTGTGCGCGTTGTTGGGTAATAATGTCGTCGTACTCAATATTTAATGTCAAAAACCGTTGTAAAAATCCAGGTATCATGAGGGTGTCCCTCCATTCCCATTGTGATGATGCGTAGATGAGCCATTCGGTGCGGTAATACCAAGACGAATCGACCCTTTTTCTGCGCCAAGTGATTGTTGGAGTTTTTCTAATGTGATGTGTAGAAGCTCGTCAATTGTAACAGCTGTTTCATAGCTTGAGACAATCTCATTAATTTGTTGCTCTTGAACCGAGGCTTCTTGTGCCTCTTCAAAAAGTCGCGCACTTTCCAGACTAATGGCTAGACGTTGGCCAATAGCTTGTATCATTTCGATGGTGTCTTTTTCGCTGGAATTGCTATCTACAGTTACTTCGATTGCTCCAAGCACCTGTCCGCGCAACAAAATTGGTATAGCAATCTGCTTGTCGTCATCGCTGTCTTGCGTTTGCGGTTGCTGGCTCATGGTTGCTTCGGTCATTATATCTGTCCACTCGGCATTTGGTGCGAAATTGTTTTGGGTCAATGTCACACCATCAATATAGGTTTGTCCTAAATATCGATCCCATGATTGTTGTGTCAGCGTACGGTTGAGGCGATCAACCTCACGCAAATTGGTTTCGTAGTCAAATAGAATACGTTTGTTTTCTTGAATATTGCGTTGGGCTTCCTCAAATAGACGTGCATTACGAATTGCGACTGCAAGCTGGTTGGCAATAATTTGTAGGGCTTGAATATCAATCGGTTGGAAGGCATCAGGATTGACACTTTGTACATCCAACGCGCCGATAATGTTCCCTGCATCGATGAGGGGGAGTGCTAGTTCGGCACGGGTATCGGGTAGCAATTCATTTAAAGCATGAACGGTGTCGGAATCGGTATTCTGTGAGACAACAGGTTCACCAACTTGAGAAACCCGACCGATAACACTTTTTGACCCGACCGGTAAGCGGTGGTTGCGTGCCAATAATTGTTTCCCTGCTTCTCCAGTACTTGCAACTAGATTTGCATATTCATAACGATCATCAATCAGGAAGACCTGCGCATGGTAAAAGTTAAACTCCTGACGCACCGTATTGATGGTGTTATCTAGAAGTTGTTGTAGATCTAGGTCGGCGTTGATCGATTGCCCGATGTTAGAGCTTGCTTGTAGTAGACTATTGGTGCGACGTGCTGTAATTGTAACATTTTCAAAGCGACTAACCACATAAAATACGAGTATAGCTAAGCTGATCTCGAGAATAGTGGTGAGTGGGAAAGTAATATCCCCAGTTGAATGATAGAGGAAGATATTCCAAACTGCTACAAATACGCAAGAGGCGACAACTGTTGGTAGGCGCGTAATAATTGCTGCAGAAACGAGAAGCAAGATTTCTACTATAATTTGAAACTGGCTTTCTGTGTCGATTACAAACAGTATAACCAAAATATACATGATAATGGGGATGTGTTTGGCTATTGTCGGTAAGAAGTTTTGTCGCAACATGACAAATGCAAGTATACTTAGAATAGATGCACCTACAGGTACAAAATTAGTATTTTCTGCACCTACTGTTGCGACTGCAATAATATTGATGAGAATAGCTGTAAATGCTAAGATCGCGAGCAAACCCATTGCAATTTGACGGCGTATATCCTCAATGCCGATGGCATCATATTGCCCTTGTAAGTTTGTTTGTCCAAATTGTAACATTGTCTATGTCTCACTCAAGTTTTTTATCGTAGTCAATTTAGATAGTTCCATTTTGTTGTGTGCTACCCTCTGGTTGTCTTAATTTAATTGAGACCTTTTTAGCCCCCAGTACGTTGTTCAAACTCCGCACAGCTTCTGTCAGTGTCGATTCGATATTATTTGTTGCTTGTAAACGCGAGCCGATTTCGTTAATGAGTGCTTCGCGTTGTGCTGTACGCTGACTTTCTTCAACGAGACGTGCATTTTCTGCCGCAAGACCAAACCGTTCACTGACTTCCTGAATTAAGGTGAGGTCATTTGGATCTAGATTGCCATCGGTATCCATTTCAAATTCCATTGCACCGACAACTTGACCACGAACTTTTAATGGGATGGCGATTAAACGGTTGCCGTTTTCGACCATTTGGATGGTGTTGCCACCTTCAAGGGCTTGGGCTAATGTGTCAGATAAGGCGACATTGGTTTCTACCTCATTACTTACAAAATCCACGTTTACGCCAAGTTGCTCATCTTGATTGATGAGATATTCTGACCACGCTTGTTCCATTAGACGTTTGTTGAGGCGGGCAACTTCTTGTAGGGCTTGGCGAGCTTGTTGTGCTAATTGTTGATTTTCTTGTATTCGGGCTTCAGATGTTTCAAATTGGCGCACATTATCAATCGCGAGGGCGAAGCTATTTGCCAGTGATTGATAGGTTGAGGTGTCGTTTTCGTGTAAATCGAGTTTGAGTTTACTCTGTAAGTCAAGTGCACCAATGACTTGATCGCCAACACGTAATGGGAATGCGGCTTCTAGGACTGTATCTGGTAAGAACTCGTTGCGACGGTGGACACTTTGGGTATCTGTACTATCTGCAATAATATGTGTATTGCGTAAAGTCGCTTGCCCAATAACACTTTGCGACCCGACACCGATACTATGACGGCGTTGTAACAAGGCGCGTCCTGCTTCACCTGTACTCGATACAAGTTGAGCATTTCGCCCTGTTTCGTCTAATAAGAAAACTTGGGCATGATAGAACTGCGGATAACCATTTTGAATTGTTTCTAGACCCTGTTTGAGCACATCACTTAGTTCAGAACGATTCAAGGTTAAGCTAGCGATTTCGGTCGTAATTGCTGCAAGTTTGAGCCGTTGTTGACCTTCTATCGTGATACCTTCGTCACGACTTACTTCGGCATAGCGGATATACATAAAAACAAAAAGGCTGATGCCGACTAATTGACTAATGGAAATGGGTAGTGTGTTAATTTCATCTGGAGAAAAATTCGTTGCTAATGTGACCAATGCAACTGCAGTTCCACCAATTAGACCACGCTCGCGCAAAATTAAGCCACTGATGATGATCAAAATAGCTAGAGAGAGGATATTTATTGGTTGGATCATATTACGTGAGCCAAAGAAAACAGGCACAATGGCTAGTACATACCACATGAGTGCGATAGCAAATCCGCCAATTGTGAGGTTGCCTCTACGGGTGGCGAAGTAAGCAAATGGAACACCAATGTAAAATAACCCCAATGTCAAAATAGATCTTAGTTCACCATTTAGGGCATCTTGGAGGCGTGTCACATTTCCGACTGTACCTGTATCTGGGATAAGCAAGATATAGGCACTCACCAAAATAAACATTACAGATAGACCAATATAAACAAATAATGCATTTTGTCTATCGGTCTTCGATTCATAAGCAGATAAATCATAAAGGCGTTCTAAAACGTCTGGCATAGTCTGATCCTACTGGTCTTCTACTACTTGCTGGACACCAAGGCGAATACGGGCACGTTTGGCACCGAGAGCTTTACCGAGTTCGGTTACGGTGGTGTTGAGCAAACTATCAATATCGGTTTGTTGCTGTAACTGGAGTGAAATCTCGTTGGCAAGGATTTTATTTTGTGCCAATCGTTGGCTTTGTGAATAGGTGATCGCATTTTCAAGTGCAACAGATAATTGATTGGCTAATTGCACCAACACACTTTGATCTAATTGGCGAAGGGTTCTATTCGAGGTATAACCGACTTCGAAAATACCTTGCGTTACACCGCGCGACATGAGTGGTGTTGAAAAAATGGATGTGATTTTGTCAGACAGCGGGTTGGTATAGTCGCTATCTTTTAAATCTGATACATATCGTGATTCACGTGTTTGCCAGACTTTCCCTGCTACCGTATCTAATGGCGACATACTGAGGGTATCTGGTGGGAAAACCACTTCGAAATTATCGAGGTGATATGCACGGATAACTAGTTTTTCTATGGATTCATCGTATAAGACGACACTGATGTAGTCTGCATCAATGATACGCTTAGCAAAATGTAGGGTAGTTTGCAAGATTTCTTCTAGATCTAGACGTGATTGTACTGTCTCGCCAAATCTCGCAATTTGTTGCATTTGTTCTGCGAGTTGTTGTGAATCTTGGAGTAACCGTAAGTTTTGTAATTGGGTTGCGAGTTGAGCATTAATTAGCCGAGCTGTTTGGATTTGCTCATCAGATAATTTCAACTCGCCTTCGTATTTGTCTAACCCGACACTACCGATTAAGTGTCCGGATATATCATAGATTGGAACAATCAAAGTCGAACTGACCCCAACGTTCTCAGCTGCTTTTTCTAAACCTTCTGTCAAAACGCCATCATTAACGTTGCTGATGAGGCGATACCCATCGTGATTCAGGGTTTCCCACACAGCGCTATCATAAGGTATACGAATATGTTCTGTTGCGTTGATCGGAGTTTCACTTGCGAGGTAAACCCATTCACGGTTATCTTCAATCAGCATAATTCCCACATGATCGACATTCATAACTTGCTTGAGTGTCTCTGCACCTTTATCAAGTAGTAGCTTTTCGTCTTGATTTGAGCTGGCAAATGTCGAGAGGTCATTGAGCGCACGTTGTGTTTGTATTTGTCCGGCAAGGCGAGCTGATGTGATTTGTGATTGTTGCAATAACTTTTGGTTTTGATAAATGATGTCAAGTTGTTTGCGGATATTGTTGAGCAATTGACGAGTGCGATCCGGGTATGTGTAGGGTTTTGCCCAATTGATGGAAATGATATGGGTTACAAGATGATCTTCGACTAAGGGGATGAAGATACAACTTTTTATGCCTTGTTGTATAAATACTTCGATCGGTAGTTCTGATTTTCTATCTTTATCATCTTCAATAAAATAGACAGGGATTTCACTCATCGCCCACGCAGTTTGCAGTGTTTGCAATGCATCGAGGCTTGTATAGTCAAGAAGTGATGTACGCGGTTCATAGATAGTCGTGTCGTTTGGTTTGATTTGATATTGTAAGATCGCATCAACAACGAGTCCCTGATGATCATACTCAACTTCAACCAAACCCGCGCCATCTGCATTATCACCAAAATATTGAAGCAAGATACGGAGCATCTCGGATAATGATTTCGATGTCACTAGATCATTGGAAATCGCATATTGTAGCTGTGTTTCCATCAGGCTGACTTCTGTCCGACGGAGTAAACGTTGATTTTCGAAGGTGATACCAATTTGATCGGCAACGATACGCATATTCCGATACGATTCGACATCTAGATTGAGATCCGTATCATTGCCCAGTACCAATAACCCCATCAGTTGCTGGCTGACACGTAATCCGGTGATAAGACAAGATTTTATTTCTGCAGATTGAAGGACATTAAAAAAGGATGCTGGTAATTTGCTCTGCTGGTCATTAATGTCGGTTTCGTTGATAAATTCTCCACTCAACAACGTTGTTGTGAGTTCCTTGGAAAACTCATTATCTTTTGTGAATAATACTGATTGATCAGACTCAATAATGCCATCACGGTTGGCAAGAACCCGTAGATTAATGCTGAGGGGTGGATTATTGACATTGATAGGGACTGGAAAACGATATAATGCAATATGTTGGATTGTTGAAGGGACAACCTCAAATAATAACTCAACGATTTCGGTATCATTTTCTGCTACGGACACATCATAAGCTGTGTTGATGACCGTATCATATTGTTGTTGCGATGTATCAAGCTGGATGCTGGAGCGTGTGAGTTGTTGGATTAATTTTTGAAGCACTACCCAATTCAGTTGATTGAGATCGTCATTACCTGAAAAATTGATTACGAATACACCGGAAAACACATCCCCATGATAAATCGGGAGGTAGACGGCTCCGTCGACAACACTGTGATCTTCGGTTTGGAGGGCAGTTGCTACATTTGCATCATCAATCGGTAAGTTGGTCTTGTGGTCAGTTGGATACTGCGATTTCGCCTCATAACTATGATCATCAGATGTATAGTATGTGATACCCGTATAGTTATTGAGTTGAGAGCTCAGTATATTGTGAATGTTCTGGGTAATGGTGTCGAGCGATAAAACCATCTTCTGCATCTCTACAGAGGTTAATTGCTCAATAAGTTGCATATTGAGGTCGTTGTTCACAACGCGACTCCCATCTTAATCATCTAGTCTATCCTCAACAACGGAGGAGTATATTTAATCTAACAGTTGGTATTTCTAGTGTAATCGGGAAATCGCTGGTTGTTCATAAAGAAACTGACAAAATGAGGAATAGAAACGGAAAAACAACGTGGCGAATACGAAATGGAAATTTGCGTTGATAAGTAGGAAGCGACTGTGGAGAGTGGAACTTACTTCCACTCCCACACTTGTTCACCACGTAATAATCGGCTGATTTGTTCTGGGAATTTATCTGGATCTAGTGGTTTGCCTAGGAATCCATCAAAACCCGCCTTCTGGGCGCGATGCATTTGATCCTCACTTGCTTCTGCTGTGACAGCACACACAATGGTATCGCGTAATCTTGGGTTTGAGCGTACTTTTTGAAGGGCTTGGTATCCGTCTTCATATGGTAATCGAATATCCATAAGAATTAAGTCGATACGAGGGAGGGTCTCCGCAAATTGCACGACTTGCCAACCAGATGTTTTCCATTCACAGCGTTGAACACCCATAAACGCTAACATGCGGGCGATAAGTACAAAATTCGGGACATTATCTTCCACTACAAGAACATGAGCTTCACTTGGGTCAATTGAGTTGCGTTCTGACATATTGTCGCCTACCTACAGGTATCCTGATATTTCATCGATAAATGTATCCACGTTGATTGGTTTGCTGATGTACCCATCACAACCGGCTTCAATTGTCATTTCACGATCACCTTCCATCGCGTTAGCTGTCAATGCGATGACTGTAATGTCGGAAATACCATCGGTTTCGCGGATTTTAGTTGTTGCTGTCAGTCCATCCATACCTGGCATACTAATATCCATTAGGATGAGATCAGGATTATAAGCTTTTGCCATTTCAATCCCGTCAACAGCATTATCACTTTCTTCTACTTCAAAGTCGTATGCCATGAGGAGCCGACGAACCAAGGCTCGGTTGTTTGGATCGTCTTCAATATAGAGAATTTTTGACACTGAATTTTTCCTACTCTAATTAGAATGTTGAATCAATTCCCATTATATGCGCGCCTTGAAGTTACAAAAATAAACGTTTTCTTCATTTTCATCAATTATGCTAAGGATTGTTGGATTTTGCCACTAATGCAATGAGATTGTTACAATCTGCACAGTGTGGGCTAGCCTACTCATGCTGGTGTTTCTTTGATATGCTGTGACTATCTGATATAGAAACAGTATATAAGGAGTCATAACAATGGCAAAACAATACGATAGTGCCCCCGACATGATTATTGATAGCTCCAAAACATATGTTGCGAAGATGGATACAACCAAAGGGATGATCGAAATAAACCTGTTTGCTGATAAAGCACCAATCACAGTCAATAACTTTGTATTTCTCTCTAAAGATGGGTTTTACGATGATGTGATTTTCCATCGCGTTTTGGATGGCTTCATGGCACAGGGTGGTGATCCAACAGGCACAGGTCGTGGTGGTCCAGGATACAAATGGGATGACGAAGATTCAGCATTGCGTATCCGTCATGATGAACCCGGTACATTTAGCATGGCAAATGCAGGTGCGAATACCAATGGTTCACAGTTTTTCATTACGTTTGTACCAACCCCGCATCTTGATGGTCGTCATGCGGTGTTTGGTCGTGTTGCGAATGATGACAGTATGCAAGTCTTGAATTCACTACAACGGGTTGATCCACAACGTCCGAATCCTGCAATTACCCCAGATAAAATCAAGACAGTAACAATCGAAGAAAGCTAAACATCTAAGGGCGGGATTATCTCGCCCTGTACATCTTCTTGTTGTTGTTTGAGGCGTGTTTCTTCTAATATCGGCAGCGTTATCGAGAAGATGCTCCCACCCTGTGGATTGTCGTCAACCCAAATTTTTCCGCCGTGAGCTTCGGTAACCATCCTGCAAAATGTCAGACCTAATCCGACACCATCGCGTACAGTCGAGCGTCCTTCGATTTGAGCAAAGCGATTAAAAATAGAGCGCTTGAAATCGTCGGGAATTCCCGGACCTGCGTCAAGTATATCAACCTGAATAACATTTGGATTATCGATTGGTCGTTTTGATCGAACAATCACTTGGCTATTTTTCGGGCTATATTTTAGGGCATTATCGACAAGGTTTTGTAAGACACGTTCAACTTTATCACTATCGACATTTAACAACGGTATTTCTTCGGAGACGCTGTTGGTGAGCGTGATATTCATGTCGTGTGCAAGTGGGCTGAGGCCGATAATGACATTGTCAACAATCGTTGCAAGCTCCGACGGCTCAACATGTAATTCGATATTACCACTTTCCATTTTGGATACATCTAATAGCGAATTGATGCGCGATAGGACTTTTTGGATAGCTTGCTGGCTGGCGGATGTCGTTTTGTCGATGAGCATTTTTGTTTTGGGGTCATCACTTCTGATGGATTTTAATAGGGTAAGGCTGGTTGTGACCGCTGTTAGTGGACTACGTAAGTCATGGACTATCATCTGTGATAGGGCATCCCGTGCACCTGCGAGTTGGTTCTCTTCTGTTTTGTCGTAGAAGACCATTAAAACACCTGCTTGGCTGTTATCGTCAGTGTTGTTGACGGGAATTAGTAAGCGTTTGATATATGTACGGCTGCCATCGGACTGTAGAATATTATATTCGTGTGTAAAATGGTCATTCCATGTTGTGCTGTTATCAAAGTTGTCGATAATATGGTCTAAATCTGTTTGGCTTTCGAATCCGATCCGATTGAGAAAGTTGATATTTTGGTCTTGGACAAGGCTCTCAACTGTTTTCTTCACAAGTTCTTCGGTACTTAGCCCAAGCATGGTGATGGACGGGTTTGCTAGTGTGATGGTTTTATCTGGACTAATCATCATGATGCCGTCTTCCATCCCATCCAGAATGGTTTGTAAGCTATCGCGTGCATTACTGATACGCTGGAAGAGTGTCGCATTATCCATTGCAATAATTGCTTGATAGGCTATCTGCGTCACAAAATGAACATCGCCGTCACTAAAGGCATGAGTCTCATCACTTTCTAGACGAATCAACCCGAGGCAAGTTTTAAGACGCATAAATGGTACGATGAGAACCGAACGTGTATTGGGCACAATCGGTAAGTAGCCAGTTTCTAAGCGGATGTCGTCGCTACGCATCGCTTGTTTAGTATCTATTACATACTGGTTGAGACCTTGCGACAATACCTCCATATTGATGAGCGATGGATCATATTCGCGGTTGGCTGAAAATTCGACTTCATCTCTATCTTTATTGAAGAGCACTACAAACCCACGACTGGCTTGTGTTGCATCGCTGGCATAGTTAAGGACAACCTCACTCACCTTTTGACTATCCATAGTAGAACTTAACATGCGTCCCATTGCTGCTAACGCATAGAGTTGTTCAATACGGACTTCGAGGGCTTCGTCTGTGACTGCATAAGTCTGCGCATTGTTGATTGCTTGTGAGGCTTGGGTTGCAAATGCCTCCATCATACTGATGCGTTCAGTGCTAAATGACTGTGGGGCGTCATAGAAGACAGTTAAAACACCAAAATTGTTGTTCACCAAGTTCAGAGGTAATTCGACCCACGCTTGTTTTTTCTCTGCAACCATCGTTGCATGGAGTGCCAAATTTTTCCCTGTTGTGTTGATGTTCTCAACGACTACTGGGAAATATGAAGTGTATCCTTCGGATGAATTCATATAGCGGTCAACTAACTCTGGTTGAGGCGGATTACCGATAAAATGCTCACTCAGACCTGCACCTTTAACATATTTGACGCGGTTTTTTGTGCCGACAGTGGTTAAATAGAGTGCAACTGCATGCGCATCGGTTATGGCTGAGGCTGAAGAGACAATAGCCTCTATAACTTCGTTTGGTGATAAGGTACCAGAGAGTAAGGTAGCGACTTTATTGAGTGTTGTGAGTTGCTCTGCACTCTGGCTTTTTTGTTCATACAGACGTGCATTTTCTATGGCGATGCTGGCTGTACCCGCAATGATTGTGAGCAGATGTTGGTCGGCTGGCGTAAAATGCCGTTCATGATTGCGCGAACACACAATTAACCCGCCAATGACACTATTCCCCAATAACATTGGCACACCTAACCATGAGGTTAAGTCCGATGGCGCTACTAAACTTTGGATCAATGCATTATCTTGTACATTGTCTTGTAATAAAATTGGCTGGCGTTGCAAAATGACTCGTTGGATGAGGTCATGGTCAGTGGCTTTATTTTTAAGAGTCTGTAGCTGACCATTCTCGATAACATAGTCATAATGGATTGTTTTGTTCTCTTCAATATAACGTACAATCTTGAAGTGACTGATATTCATCAGCGGTTTTACGTTTTGATAGAGAGCTTCGTAAAGTGCCTGTACGTCAAGATTGCCTGATAGGGCTTGGCTCACACGGGATAAGGCGCGCATTTCATCTAATTGACGTTGTAACCTGATGGTTGTGCGACTGATGGCATGTAAGCCGAACACGCTAAACATCATGCCTGCAATGACAATCGCAAAGGACACAATCGACTCGTTGGCGGGTGGGGCAAGTGCCGCAAGAATCGCAAATGGAACTGTCCCAACCAAAATAACAACGATAACGGCGAAACTATCTCGAATTGTTTCGACAACCGAGAAATTTTCTGTGTAAATTTGTAAGGCAAAAATCGCTGTGTAGATAACGATATAGACCAGTGCGAAACCCATGAGGGCTAATATTGTGTCAGACAATTGTGCGAGTGTGTTGGGATTGTTCAGTGGTAGTGGCGCATTGGCTTGTAAGTAGACTGTAGTGGCGACAAAATAGCTGATGGTGACGCGTGCCGTTACAAATATTAGTGTATTGAGATTAGCATAAACACGACGCTGGCTTGGCGGTTGTAAGAGAGACCGCACTGCCATCAAAAAGCCACCACTTAACCCCCCAGCAAAAATGACTAATAAAATAAGTGCACTTGCGGTTGCCGGGTAAGCAAGAAAGGCAATCATACCCACGACATGTGCCATACTTAGCTCGACATTGCCGATTTGCACACTAAAGTAAAGCGCAAATGCTGTTAACAAACCGTACATCACTAACTCGGGTGCATCATTCAATAGGAGTAAGTTGGATGATTGTTCGATAGCAACAATAGCTAAGGTAACAATAGATAGAGTAATTGTCAGTAAATAGGTTAGATACGTTCGATTCATAGTCAACACAACATATAGTTAATCTGATCTATTGTATTACACCTTTGTTGTGGAGAACCATAAACGATCGCGATCGTTTGAGGAATACAACTTACTTCGATGCAGTTTGAAATTTGTATTGACTTAATACGCAATAGGTAATGTGAAGTAGAATGTCGCACCAGATAAAGGTCCGTCGTTGTTTGCATAGATGTGGCCGTTATGTGCTTCGACTGCAAGTTTGCAAAATGTTAGACCTAAACCTGTACCTTTACGACCACGTTGTTGTTTATGCTCTTGATTATCGATGGTGACATACTGCTTAAAAATCTGTTCTTGCTGCCCTTTGGGAATACCCGTACCACTATCACTAATCATGATTTTGACAAAACTTGGATTATCTTCATCAACATGGGCTGTCACACGGATTTCACCGTTTTCGTTGGTGAATTTTAGAGCATTGCCTACGATATTTTTGAACACACGCCGCACCAGAGATTCATCAACATAGACTTTGGGTAAATCATCAGGGATATGATAGGTAATGTCGATATTATCTTTTTGGAACATGGTCATCAAAGAAATATAAGATGCTGTTGCAAAATCTTTGACCACTTTGACTTCTGGTTTCAGTTCGAGCTGATTACGTTGCATCTTACCAATGTCTAGCATACTTTCGACTAGGTCTAACAACTCTGTTGCATTAGATTTGGACCAATCGATCATTTCGGTCATTTCGCTTTTTGCAGAGACATCACGAATGTCAGGTAGAGACGATTCACCAATACTGAGGCGACTGACAATGTTGGCTAGTGGTGTCTTGAGGTCATGTACAATCATCCGTTGTAAGTGTTCGCGGAATTCTTCGAGTTTCCGTTCCTCGCTAACATCACGGAGACTCAACAACCGCCCGACGATGTTATCATCATTGTTCCAGACGGGGGAACTTACTTCTCGAATATAAATCGTGCTTCCGTTCGACTGTAATGTATATTCCCGAATACGGTTACGTTCAAGGTCACTTGCTATTTTTCGTGCTGTTTCGATGAGTTCCTCATATCCACCCATGTCATCTGCACTATATCCGTGGTTGGTCAGGACTTTCTCAAAATTCTGATTTCGGAATCTTGTCAGCTCGATATTGGTTAATTCTTCTGCAGAAATGTTAGCATCCTGCAAGCGCCCTTCTCTATCAAGCAAGATAATACCGTCACGAGTGCTATCAAGGATCGCCCGCATCCGTACATTGCTTGCATGAATTTCTTCCGCCAGCATAACACCGTCGATATGATTGGCAATTTGTGCTTGTAGCAGTTCAAATGTATCGTAATCTAATTTATCGAACTCATGTTGTTTATTGAAGGTGATACAGAGAAGTTCGGCAATTTGGGAACGTCGTATGATTGGAATGATAACAAGGCTTTTGTAATTGACCTGATTCAATTGGGCGTAGTTTTGGAAGCTTTCATCCTGATTTATGTCATGAATGACAGCGGTCGTGCCCGTCTCTAAGACAGAATGAAGTAAGGGCTGAGGGATGAAAAAGACATCTTGTGCGAGTCCACTTCCGAGTTTGATCCATCCGAGTGTTCCTAATGTAAGTTCCTGATTTTCTTCCGAATATGGGATCAAGATACCACCACTACCTGCCATCATCTCTATGGTTGAGGTGACAACCGTATTAATAATCTCATCTGTCGTTTGTGACTCTGATGCTTTTAGCGCGAGTGTACGTAATTGTGTCAGTACTGCGATGCGCCGTTTACTATTTTCAAGTAGTTTCGCGTTATCAATGCTAATAATGGCGTGTCCGGCAAGACTTTTAATAAACCCAACATGCTCATCTGTAAAGAAGTCGCTCGCGTTACTTTCGATATTTATTGCCCCGAGTGTTACTGCACCTTTGGTGAGCGGGACAGTTAGGCTGGAGAGGTACTGTTTGTTATTGGGTGGGGCAATATATACGGCATTTTTCCGGTTGTCATCAATCATGCTTGTTTTGCCCGTTTGAATCACCTCACCGATGATACCGGAGTCAAGTTGTCGTGTTATCGTCTGGGTAACGATTTCGTAGTCGTCATCAAATTCTTGGCTCTTGATTGACATCATAGTATCGTTAATGACTAATGCCAGCGATGCAACATCTGCTTGGGTCGATCGTAATGCCGCTTCTAAGACATTGGTGATGATCAAATCGAGATTAAGCGACCGTGATATTTTTTGTAGAATGTCTTCTATGAGTGCGAGTTGCTCGAGTCGTTTAACAAGCGCTTCTTCTGTTAAGGTGTGGATTTGAGCATTATGTACTTGGGCTGCAATCTGGGTAGATGCCATTTCTAAGAGACGGCGTTCATTTGCATCAAATAGGCGTTCTGCTGGATCAGTGATTACAATTGCACCGATAGCTTCATTACTGACGATCATTGGGACAATGGTCAACATGTTGGCACGGTGTTGAGCCATATATTGTGTTGCGCCGGATGACCGATTTGGGTCGGAGCTCAAGAGTATCTTAGGATATTGTAAGCGATCTTGAGGTTCTATTTGTAATTCTGGGAATTCTGCTAGTTTATGCTCTTCCACATCAAGATATAGATTTGTTTGAGGTGAATAGAGGTAAATGTCGCTTCTTCCTTGGACATACAAACCAATGTCCACGCGATCTATGGTCAGCATATTGATTAATGCTTTGGAGACATCATTGATGACCGATTCAAGCTCAAGACTTGATGACGTGATGTTTGATAAGTGTACGAGTTCAGCTTGTTCTAGTGCATAAACCTCAAGTGCCTGTAATAATTCTGTGTTGTCGAGTGCAATCGCTAGTTGGCTCGTTAACATTTCGAGCATTTCAAGGTCTGGCTTTGAGTATTGATGCGGATATTGATGATAAATATGTAGATAACCGACCGTTGTTGTTGAGCCCATTGGGATTTCGGCAAATGCTTGGAAGTTACCAATTAAGGACAGTTCTTTTATGTAAGGGTCATCATATTCGTTAATGTCTGGGATTAGCCGATATGTATCGGTACTATCGAACCACTCTAATTCTGGTTTGGAAAGGTGGGTACGGAAAGTATCAGATGTCCCTAAATACTGCGCAAGATTGAGGGTGATTTTATCAGTCATATCTACAAGGAATACCGCAACTTGGTCGGCATTGGTGATTGTTTGTGCCGTTTGTGTAGCCGCATTCAATGCACCCTCGCGGTTTAGATTGAACATCACTTCTTGTACGGATTGATTGATGAATGATAAATTGTTAGCAAAATTTGTTGTACCGTCGTACAGTGTAGCGTTGCGTAAAGCAAGGCTAGCCTGATTGACAACCGATTGCAGAACATTGATGTTGGTATCACCCAAGATATTGGTATGGTCGAAATGTAGAAAACCGATGACCCCTGTAATTTTTTCACCAACCGTCATAGGAAAACCTAGATAGGTTTTGAATTCTTTCAGATCCGATTCGATACCGAGTTTGTTGATACGTTCAGTTTCGGATTTATAGATATACAACTGTTGTTGATTACGTATTACAAAATCTGTCAGTCCGTTGGCGAGTTTGCGCTCTGGCCAATGGGTTGTTTTGCCGTAGGATTTCACCATTGGATAGGTGATTTGGGATGTCTCGTCATCATAGAATGCAACAAAAATAATGTGTGCATCAACGAGTTGGTTCATCTCTGTGTAGATGCTGGCTAAGACATCATCTAATTCGATATGAACAGATAGGGCTTGTGCCACATTATTCAGTGTCTTAAGTTCATTTACATACACTGTGGATTCGTGACGAACACGCGTGACACGGTAGCTATTAAAGACTTGTATAATTGTAAATATAATGATGACAATAAAAGCTACTTCACCAACTTGATATAACGTTGCTGCTGTAACTGCCGTAAGGAATAGCAGAACAAGTTCAAAATGTGGGGGATTGACTGCGATGACTGTGCGAATCGCTTTGACGCTTGATTGTTGGGTAATGAGTATGCCAACAATTACACTAAAGACATTGCCTATTGCCAATGAGAATACGACAAATAGCGCGCTTTGGAGTGTGAGTTCAGCAAATGGTAAACTCTGGCTCAGGATCACTGTGTACACGAAGAATTCGCTGATGACAGTAATACCGGATAAACTAATCCAACCAAGCGTATTTGTAATAGCTACATCGCGGCCTGCGAGTTGTTTTTCAGAACGAAGAAATTTAACGAGAGCAACAGTGATCGAAACTGCTATAATCATATATAGCGCGTTTGCAAGCCCAGTTGTTAGCAGGGCAATACCTGTTGCAACATGTTTATACCCATGCCACCGAGAATTATGCAACGAGTCGACATAATATATGTCAACCCCATATAGAACAGCTGAACTGAGTATAGCTATTGCAGTCTTTATGAATTCGGTTTTGGCAGTAGGAACACCAAAAATACCCAACAAAAATCCGATGGTAATTATGATTGGAATGATTGAAAAAAAATAACTACGTTGTGGTTTCATATTGATTCGAAATTACCAAGGTAAGTTGTAATTCCCCTGAGATAACCTATGATTTCAATCTTATGTTAAGGTTATACAAATTATATCTGAATTCCAACATTCACGAAACTGTCTTAAGGTCTTAATATTCAAACATTACTCAATTTATTGTTAGTGATGCGTTTGGCACTGATGTATGTGGCCGTCATTAACCCGATATACCACCAATGGATGAACGCAAAACGATCCCACAGAGTAATTGTGTCACCGATCCCATATCCCATATACCCTAGTATACTTGCAGTCACGGTGATTGTCATTATGGTAAACTTAAGGTTTCCGTTTTGAATAGTATAAATAGCCATACCTGCTACGACACCATACCAACCGATGAATAACGCCCATCCAATTACCCCCAAGTCTGCTCCCATTTGTAATAAGGCATTGTGTGCATGTGGTGGGCGCGCACCACGATTTGCATAACTTGCGATAATATAGTCTTCACGCGTGACCATTGCCCGATAAACGCTCATTCCAGCACCTGTTGTTGGGTAGTCCATGGTCATTTGAATCGCGCGATCCCATAGGGCAAAGCGGTTTGTAAATGAACTTTCATCACGTTGATTGAGCCCTACTGTTGGCTCTGAAGTGTTAGACTCAGAAGATTGCGCTAAATTTAGAGGTAAGATGTTGAGGACAAGCAAAATTTCTATAAATACAATGAGACTCCATATCCCAATACCGATCGTGCGGAACTTCCATGTTGGTAAAATTGTGATAATGACGATAAACAATCCTATAAACGTCCCTGCAAGCGCAAACCGACTCTGACCTAAAAACAGCGCTGTGAATGCAATTGTGAATCCGATGAGAGCGCCCCAACGTTCAAGCCAATTGATGACAAACTCACATCGGCTAGTTGCTGATGTTTGCGTGCGGAAGCTACCGAGACCAATCGCTAATAAAAATGGGCAACAGTACGCAAGTGCACCTGCGATTTCATTTGGATTAAAACTTAATTGCATATCGGGAAGCACAGCTTTATGGTCGAGGCGAGGTAATATATCTAGGATAAAACGGAAGTCGTCAGATTTACTGGAAATTGTCCATTGTGATGCGAGTAATGCCACTAGACCAATTACTGATGCCAGTATGATTGTGACGACAATTAAATACCGCATATGTTGATAGTGGCGTACATGTTCAACAAAGTACCAGACGATGAATATACCGAGGAATGGACGACAAACAATTACCCAATAGTCTGCACGGGCGAGTGGAGCATTGTTAAAATTATAAATTGTGACGATAGCAAAAATAAGAAATAAGATGTCCAGCGGTGTATGTGTGAAAAAACGACGATGTATAATATAACGTAAAGTATAAATCGGAATTGCGAATAAGAGCAAAAACACATATTGATCGCGGATGGGTGGAGAGATGTGCCAAAAAGCCAATATCATACTGGCAATCCATACCCCTTCTAAACAAATTAGAAACTGATTTGTATTATTTTTTGTGTTTTTGTAAAATTTTAATATATGTGTCATAATGCTCCTGATAGGATGATAATATAGTGTCCATATACTTTTCAAACATTTGTAAGGACTAATTAACTATGTTACACTATAGAATCCGCTATTGAACTATGTTATTGTACAATAGTAAATATGTATCAACGTGTTATGATGTTGTAATTATGTCATATTGAAGAGTTTATCTCTTTGGTCAACTTGTAGTATGGGAAGGTTAAAATGTTACCCAAAATAGTAACAAGCGTATCATTTGATTCGTTTCGTGAGATGTCGGCAGGTAAGAAAATTATCCTATTATATCCATGGGCGAATTTCCGTAATTTATTTCTAGCATATTTTCTAAATGATGTGCAGGAGGGGTTGCTCTATCATCGTATTCCAGAAAATGTGGATAATTTAAGAGAGTGGCTACCAGGTTTATTAGATGAGCTACAACATGTTGTGGCAGACTTTGGTAGTAATCTGACGAGTGCATTAGATGGTGGATCCCCTGCTTCGATTGGTGAAGCATTAGCGAGTGATCTGGCAAATGTCGATTCTGAACGTGTTGTATTTTTCCTCGATGAATTAGATCGTGTTCCACAAGACGATGATTTTAAAGCATTCATCACTGCATTAATTGATAATTTAGCTGATAACACCCAATTGGCAGTCAATAGTCGTTTGTTGACATATGAACCATGGATGAACTGGGTGTATGACGATCAAGTTGCGATTCTTGGTACGGCACACCGTCGCAACAATTTGATGTTTACTAAGGAAGAGTCCCCACGCCCTCAATTAGAAGTCTACGCATTCGGTCGTGGACATGCGATCACCAATGGGCGTGAGATTAAAAATTGGGATGGTGCCCTCCCACGTAATCTCTTCTTCTATTTTATTGACAACCCACTTGTCACCCGTGACCAAATCTTCGAAGTATTTTGGCCAAAATTGACTGTTAAAGATGCAACTAATGTATTCCACGTTACGAAACGTAAAATTACAGAACGCATTTCGATGAATGTTGACGATGACGAAAATTATGAACTCACCAATTACTCTGCTGGTTTTTATATGCCGAGTGATAAAGTTGTTCGTCATTATGATGTCTTCGATTTTGAAGAAGCAATTGAACAAGCGCTTATCTCTGATGATGCGCATGAACAAGAAGTATTGTTCAGCTATGCAATTGATATTTATAAAGCACCGTTCCTTCATACTGTTGAATTGCCGTGGGTCGTAGCTCGTAGACAACAATTGCAAGAAATGTATGCTGAGGCACTCATTGGTATGGCGCGATTGCAAGCCGACAAAGAACAATGGGAAGAAGCCCTCGGCTATTATGTGCGTGCATTGAAAGAAATTCCAAACCGCGAAGACATTCACCGCGATGTTATGCAGGTGTATGCTAATATGGGGCGCGTTGACGATGCCAAAGCACAATATAAAACATTAGAAGATCACCTCAAAAAATCTGTTGGTGTTCCACCTTCAAACGAAACACAGGAGTTATTCAACTCTTTAAGCTAGATGTAACATAGAACCACATGCCATACTACCCATACAACATCACGAAGCGACATGTTTAACAGCATGTCGTTTTCGTTTCTATCCCTTGAATATAGAAGGCTGTTCGATGCAAGAGATATTCCCCTCATTCGACTGGTTGAAGATAACCCTTGAGAAGACAAATATCCAGCATTTATTAGATGAAATTGATCATTTTAGAATTCACCCAGATGTACATTTTAGATTACTGTATAGTGCGCTGAAGATGAGTTTTGCAATCCTCAAAGAGGATAAAAATGCACTCGGTCAAATGCTTCTAGGGCGATTAGGCTATTATGATATGCCAGAGATTCAAACACTGCTTGCTGAAATTCCGCGCAACAACGTTTTTGAACCATATAATAACGGGTGGTTAAAACCTGCAGATGGAAAATTTCTAGACATTCAAGTGTTGCAAGGTCATACTGAGATGGTTCATGATGTGTTGATTTTGCGTGATAGACGTTTGTTATCCGTAGGGGGAGACGGAAAACTTTGCTTCTGGAGTGCAAATGGGACGCTCTTGAGGACAATCTTTGCTCATATGGGCAACCTGCCCGAACTTACATGGCAAAAAAACATCATCGACAATCTGCCCAACTGAGGCGGAGTTGGGAGTTTGGTTATGTTGGGGCAAGGGAACTACAGGATGGACGTATTTTATCGTAGGGTGGCGATGGTAAGCTTAAACTATGGACATCTTATGGTAAGTTACTAGCAACGATGATAGGACACACTAGTAAAGTACAAAACGCAATTGAACTAGATGATGGTAAGATTGAATCTGCATCAAACACCGAGCCTAAACGGTTATTGTGGTCTAAAGATGGTGAGCTAATACAATAAGTTGAGCAACCTTTATTAAAATCTTCTATTGCGCCATATCGCCTACAACTAAGTAATGGTGGTCTGTTGAAATGGTCTATTAATGGGTTGATGCAGTTTTGGTCTGCTGATGGAGAACTATTAAAAGAGACTCATTATACATGGGAGCATGATTGCGATTTTGCTGCACTATCAGATGGGCGTGTTATTGGTTGGGGTATATGGGATGGTCATTTATATTTCTGGAATTCTGATGGTGAATTGCTCAAAAAGGTTGAGGCATTTGGAAGTAGTGAGGACTATGGCGGAACACAATTTTTATTGATCCTACGTAATGAGAATATATTAGCATTTGGACGTGAAGCTATCTCTCTTTTCACATCGAACGGGAAGCTTATTGCCAAATCATCGGGCTTTAAGAAAACTACAAACGCAATTGAGCTGGATGACGGCAGAATAATCGTGATGAATAATCGTGGTTGGTTTAAAGTGCTTGATGAACATTTGAAAAGTCTTTATAGCTATAGAAATAACGCTGTAAATATCCGTGCTATGGAACAGGGCCGATGGTTGACATGGTATCATGATGGCAAAATTCGCATTTGGCATTATGATAATTATCCTTTACCTCCCGCTTCAAAATTACTTATTCGTATGGAATTACACAATGGAAATATTTTAGTCAGTGATCGTGAATCCCTAGTTTTGTTTGATGAGAAGGGTAATTTATTACGTAAATTAGAGGGACATATACACCCACTCTTTTTTGTGAAGCTGTTATCCAATCATCGTATTGTGTCTTCGCCATCTTTCAAGAAGGATTCGAGTTTAAGATTATGGAGCGAAGATGGGAGCCTTGTTGCTGTGATGGAGCATTCACAGATTGGAGGGGTACAAAAGCTATTCAATCATCGTATCTTAACTTGGTCGGAGAAAAACGGGAACTTATGTCTTTGGAGTGAAGATGGCGACCTTATCGTGGTGATGGAACATGAATGGGTGTTGGGTGCAATTGAACTCGAGAATAAGCAAATTATTTCTTGGGGACATGATAAACACTTCCGCCTTTGGTCTCCTGATGGTGAATTGATAGCTAAATACAAATGGAATATACAAGCACTGCCTCATGTTCAGGAATTACTGAAGGGGCGTAAGTTGATATGGACCTCTCGCTTCTATGTGTATATTTGGGATGCTATAGAGAATAATTTAGTGAAATGGAATGCCAAAAGATACAAGATCGTACGCGATAATCGGTACATTTTGATGTTCCGTGATGAGCGAGTTGTATTGTATAGTTCAGATGGCGAAGAGCTTATAACACTACATGACCATCCAACTGGTGCATATGATATCCTTCAATTATCTGACGGACGCTGGTTATCCATCAGTCCAACTGTCCGAATCTGGGATAAAGATGGGCAATTTATTACAATACTAGATGAACGTCGATCAGAGGCTTTTTGTATACAATTGCAGAATGGCAATATTGTTGTATGGGATAGAGCTAAAACAGGTATAGTCAGGATTTGGTCGGCTCAAGGTGAACTGATAAGTGAATTTCGTGTGGCGGTATATAACAATAACCCCTATATGCATATTATTGAACTCGATGATAATCGTCTGCTGATTCAAAGCCGAGTTGATAAACTGCAACTACGTTCATCTGAAGGGGAGCTACTTGGTTATTTGTATACTCAGAATCTGCAAATAAAACCGTTTGTGTCGCAAGATAGACAACATATTTTAACTGGGGATATGATTATTCGATACCATCCTGATCGTGTCTGAGTGTTGCCATAGATGGTTAACACCGTTTATAGTATGAGATAATTGTTGCACAAATTTGTTGGATACACATCATGTCCGAAAATCGTCGTGTTCGTCGCCGTCGTCCACAACCACAAACCCCATTACCAACCACAAGCCGTCCGCCGGATCATGTCGGTGCGCTGGTTGCCGCTCTAATTATGATGGTTATTGGTTGGGGTGGATTGATACAATTGATTATAACAACTCGTCCGCGTATTGGCGGGGAAATGTGGTTGTTTTTTATCTTGCTACAAATCGCCATCACCGGAACAGCGATTCCGATTGTCCGTTACTTTAATGTGCGCTTTACACCGATTCATGTGGATGTTCCACCCGGTGGTGTAATCGTACGTCAGAGTATTTGGGTTGGACTTTTGGTCGTGACCTGTGCATGGTTGCTGATTCCACGGGCTTTATCTTTACCGATTGCTGTTTTTCTAATTCTGATTTTTGTTGTAATCGAAACTTTCTTACGCTCTAGAGAACGCCTCAATGACGACTAAACAAACTTTACTTCGCAGTTTACCTGCGGTTGATACCCTTCTCGCGATCGATCCATTACCTGAATATATTGAAACGCATAGCTATGATGTCGTACTAACGGCTGTACGTGATGTACTTGACACGACACGTCGGGATATATTAAGTGAATCGCGTGATACAGTCCATCATGATGAACTGGTTGAGCAAGTCATGATGGAAATTGAGCAGACTTTTGCGCCGACGTTACGTGGTGTGATTAATGCAACTGGTGTCATTGTGCATACCAATTTGGGACGCGCACTTCTATCCGAATCGGCACAGCAAGCTATCGTCGATGTTGCTGGTAATTACAATACGCTGGAGTTCAATCTCGCAGACGGCAAACGCGGGAGTCGCTTGGTTCATGCGACGCAGTTACTACGTGACTTAACCGGGGCGGATGCTGCGATTGTTGTGAATAACAATGCCTCTGCACTGATTATGATTTTATCGGCGTTAGCTAAAGATCATGAGGTTGTTATCTCACGAGGTCAACTGGTCGAGATTGGTGGTGGTTTCCGGATTCCAGCGATTATGAAGCAAAGTGGCGCGCATCTAGTTGAAGTTGGGACGACCAATCGCACCCGTATTGCTGATTTTGCTGATGCTGTTACTGACCAGACGGCAATGTTCTTGCGGGTACATTCATCGAACTTCAAACAAATAGGCTTTACCGAGCAACCGACGCTGGAACAATTGGCGCATACTGCTAGTGAGCATGGTGTTTTAGCGGTTGATGACCTTGGTAGTGGTACGTTAATTGATACAACTCGCTTTGGTCTGGAGTATGAACCGACGATACAAGATAGCATAAATGCTGGATTTGATGTGATTTGTTTCAGCGGGGATAAATTGCTAGGTGGTCCACAGGCAGGCATTATCATCGGTAAACAGAAAGTGATGGATAAACTCAAGAAGCACCCGTTGGCACGAGCATTACGTGTCGATAAGCTGACATATGCGGCGTTAACTGCCACATTAGAACATTATCGTCGTGATGAAGCCCTCTCACATATTCCCGTTTGGCAGATGATTTCACAGAACCTTAATCAAATTAGTAACAGAGCTAAACATTGGGCTGAACAAGTTGGTGGTAGAGTAATACAAGGCGAATCGACTGTTGGTGGGGGCAGTCTGCCCGGAACAACATTACCGACCGCGTTACTCGCACTCGACACATCATCACCTGATGACTTCATGGCAAAATTGCGGTCTGCTGAAATGCCCATCATAGCAAGGGTTTCAGCCGGACAAGTTCTATTCGACCCGCGGACTGTTTTGCTGTCGCAAGAGGATACCTTACTCAGTACATTGCATCGTCTCTATTCATAGTGGCGATGATAACCAACACAAACTTTTCAAGAATTTTACAAAACGAGGAACTATCGTATGAGATCCGATTTAGACCGTTTAATGGAAGAAAATAATCTGGATGCCTTTATTGTTGCTGGCGGTGAAGAATTCAACACTGTGCGTTACTACCTGAGCAATGGGGCACATATTACACATGGCACAATTTTTAAAGTGCGTGGTAAAGATGCTTTGCTAGTCTGTAATCGGATGGAATTAGAAGAGGCACAAAAAAGCGGTTTGCGTGTCGCGACTGATGTTGAACTCGGATATTATGATATTTTTGCGAAAGCAGAAGGTAACGCCCAAAAGGCGACAGCATTATTCTGGTCGAAAATCTTATCGGATGAAGGCTTGGACAAGGGGCGCGTTGGCTTGTATGGAACGTGGCAGGTCAACTTAACAATTGCTCTGTATGATATGCTGTTTGAAGAAGTTGACGAATATGATTTTGTGGCTGAAACAACCCCGACCTTATTTGATAAAGCGATGCTCACCAAAGATGCTGATGAAATTAGACGCATCAAATCGGTTGCTGAACGGACAAGCGCAGTCATGCAAGAAGCATGGGATTATATCTCCGGTTTGACAGCTGATGGCGATTATCTTGTAAATGAAGATGGTGAAAAAGTAACCATCGGTGATATTAAAATGTTAGTTCGGCGTGAGCTGATGGCGCGCGGGCTTGAAGATACAGGCATGATCTTTGCACAAGGGCGTGACGCTGGATTCCCACATAGCCGGGGTGAGGCTGATATGCCATTGCAATTGGGTAAGTCGATTGTGTTCGATTTGTTCCCGCGTGAACTTGGGGGCGGGTATCATCATGATATGACACGGACTTGGTGTATCGGGTATGCGCCGGTTGAAGTGCAAGCGATTTATGACACAGTGATGGAAGCCTTTGATATTTCCGTTGAAACCTATGGTTTGAATAAACCTACACACTTGATGCAGGAAGCTGTGCTTGATTATTTTGAGAGTAAGGGACATCCTACAACACGATCTGATCCCAAAACGATGGAAGGATATATCCATAGTTTAGGGCATGGTGTCGGTATTGATATTCATGAACGCCCATCGATTAGTCATGTGCGCCGTGATGATGTGTTTGAAGTTGGGAATGCTGTAACGATTGAACCCGGTCTCTATTATCCTGACCGTGGCATGGGGGTACGGGTTGAAGACTTCTTCATTGTGGAAGAAAGCGGTGAACTGATCTCGATTACACCTTTCCGTAAAGACCTCGTTATCCCAATTGACGGTGTGACACGCAGTGAGTAAATATCACCATATTGTGAATGTTGAAGGGGCGATTGTCAAAGATAGTCGCCTCCTGATGGTGATACGTTCGGATAAAGAAGAACACGCTGCAGGACTGCTATCATTTATTGGTGGGAAGGTCGAATTTGATGACTTTGCTGATGATCCGGTTGCATCAACGTTGAAGCGCGAGATTCTTGAAGAAGTTGCCGTTGAAGTCGATCACTTGCGTTATGTGACGAGCTCGGGTTTCTCTGGTGATGATGGTGAGACTGTCGTTAATCTTGTGTACTTGTGCGATTGGCTAGCGGGGGAGCCACATGCTGTTGACCCTGACGAAGTTGCATCGGTACATTGGATGACAACTGACGATGTGCGTAACCACGAAAAGACGCCGCCGTGGTTACATAACTATATTCAACAAATTGAACCGATGATAAACGAATAGATTTATAAATAACGCATCAGAATCCTGACAAAAAACGTTGGTTTGTATAGTCAGGGTGTTATACTTGTGATGTTTTGTACAATCGTTTAGGAGTACTAGCGTAATGACTGATGTAGACAGTGCACCTGCAATTGTTCGTGTCGCAATTATTGGCTCTGGGCCATCCGGGTTTTATGCGGCAGATCACCTCCTCAAGCAAAAAGACCACAATATTCATGTAGATATGTATGAGCGCCTACCGACGCCATTTGGATTGGTGCGTGGTGGGGTTGCGCCAGATCATGCAAAGATTAAATCTGTAACAAAGTTGTATACACGTATTGCCGGACATGAGAATTTTACGTTCTATGGCAATGTTGAGTTTGGTAAAGATGTCACCCGCGCAGACTTAGCCAATCATTATCATGCGATTATTTATGCGGTCGGGGCACAGACCGACAAAAAGCTTGGTATCCCTGGTGAAGACTTGACCAATAGTTATGCTGCGACCGAATTTGTCGGTTGGTATAACGGACATCCTGATTATCGTCACTATGATTTTGACCTCTCTAATATTAAGCGGGTTGCTGTGATTGGTGTCGGGAATGTTGCGATGGATGTAACACGGATTCTGGCCCGCACAACTGATGAACTTTATTCGACAGATATTGCCGATTATGCGCTGGATGCGCTCAAAGACAGTGCTGTTGAAGAGATTATCGTCCTCGGTCGTCGCGGTCCTGCACAAGCTGCATTCACCAACCCTGAGATTAAAGAACTCGGTGAAATGGAAGACGCAGATATTATCATTTCTAAAGCAGATGCGACATTAGATGAGCTCAGTTCGAATGACCTGAAAGAAAACGGGGATCGCTCGGCAGTCAAGAATGTTGAGATTTTGCAAGAATATGCTGCGCGTGAATTCAACGGTAAGTCTCGTAAAATTGTGATGCGCTTCCTTGTTTCACCAACAGAAATGATCGGTGATGATCATGTAGAAGCGATCAAGATCGTGAACAATGAACTCTATCTGAATGAGCGGGGTACATTGCGTCCGCGTGCGACTGAAAATTTTGAAACACTCCCTGTGGATATGGTTTTCCGGTCGGTTGGTTATCGGGGTGTGCCGTTACCTGATGTACCATTTTATGATCGCTGGGGGACAATCCCGAATGATAAAGGGCGTGTTTTCACAGAACATGAAGGCGATGAACAGTCGATTGGCGATTATGTTGTGGGTTGGATTAAACGTGGTCCAAGTGGCATTATCGGTACAAATAAACCCGATGCAATTGAATCTGCGAATATGTTTCTCGAAGATTTAGCGGATGGTAACGTGTTGAATCCGACTGATACAAGCGCTGAAACAGTGCAAAATCTGATTGAATCGCGTCAGCCACAATATGTCACATTTGCTGATTGGGAACGGTTGGATGAAATGGAACGCCAACGTGGTGAAGAACTTGGTCGTGATCGGGTTAAATTTACTGTGATTGATGATATGCTCGATGCGTTAGGTAAGCGCGAAGGCATCAATTAAATAAATAGATAAGGTGGCAACATTATTAGACTGTTCTTTTCTTCAGCACAATAAGAGGAGAACAGCCTCGCTTATATTATAGAATATTTAATAATAATTTATTATAAACTTATTTGGTTTTTACATTAATTCATTATATTTACTAAAGATGTATATTATCTATGATAGGAAATGTGATGAAAATTGGATTACGGCATAAATTGTTTATTAAAAATACTACACCACCTGATCTTGATAAATTTAATATCCAAGGATACCAGTTTGATATAAGGAGTACATGGTATCCATTTAGTAGCCCAGATGAAATAGAGATAGACTTCTTACCTGGTATTAGATATGACATGTATAAGCAAATTCGAGTTACAGAAGAGTCGAAGACGCTATTAAAACAGACAGAACAAAGTCACTCACGTGCATTATCAACTGATACGGAATTGAAACGCATTACAACTATGAAACATCAATTTGGGGTACGTCTTACATATAGTAGTGGTCAAAAAGTCGATACAGAGCATTTTTTCCAAGGCAAAGCTGAAGTAGATGCTCGAAATTTCCTAATTCTTGTGAACTCTTATTTAGGAGCATCTGATCGCCCACAAATTAAACAGATAGTTAATACATTTGATGGGATTTTGCGAATATTTCCAACCGTTGATATTAAAACTGGTATTGAAGCCAAAACTGTTTTCGAAAAAGATTTGTTTACAACAAGTTATATGATTGACTTGGAAGACAAATTGAATTTGATACCTAAAATTGTTACCCATTTGGGTGGCCTTTTATCTGATAAACAACAGCAACAATTTGGTAAATTAGTGAACAAAGTTGACTCGATGGTTCCTGATGATATTAGTGTTGGTGAAAAAGCTACCGTACGTATCAAAATTGACGGAGTGAGAAAAAGTATTGGATAAACGTCACGTCATAGTTGTGATTAAACACTTTGTTGTAAATTTTGATTAAGGCAGTTTTAAACGTTTAACTGAGTTTTCAGACACATTGACCAACACAAATTGGATGAATTTGGGGAAATTCGCCAAAAAAGTCCTTGACATATGAGCAGAGTGTTTGTATTATCTAAATATCAAATTAAATTTCTTAAAAGCAAATTTATTAAACCTCAAACACCCAACGGATGTTGGGTGTTTTGCGTTTAGACTACTATACACAAATTCCTTCAATCAAAACCTTAAAACAACCATTTTGACAAACATAATGTTGCGTCTGAAAGAATTAAACAGCTTGACGTGTTAAGAGGGCAACATCATGTTACCCTCTAAATTTGATTACTTAGGTGAGTTTTTCGCGGACATAAGCACTGGTGTAATCAAGTAATGAGACAACCAATGCGATGGCAAGCACTGCCACACCAGCATCACGATAGCGGAGGAGATTAATCTGCTGTTGGAGGAGCAAACCGATACCACCACCACCGACAAAGCCGATAATCGTTGACATACGGACATTAATATCCCAGCGGTACATCGTAAATGCGATATATGGTGGGATAATTTGTGGGATAACAGCATAGATGACGGTTTGTAGCCAACTTGCACCTGTTGATTGGATCGCTTCGAGTGGACCGGGGTCGATATTTTCGACTTGCTCGGAATAGAGTTTACCCAATGCGGCGATTGAGTGTAAGGTGAGTGCGAGAACACCCGCAAATGGACCAATACCAACCCATACAACAAAGACCAACCCCATAATGAGCGGTTCAATCGAACGCACCGTATTGAGAGCAGTACGTGAAAGATTGTATAAGGTCGTACCGAGGGGGAAGTTACTGTTCACCCCTACAATTCCACCACCAATTAACCCGAGAACAGCACCGATACTAGCACTGCGGATCATATATTCGAATATCTCGATACCGAAGAATGATGTCAATGTAGTCGGTGGCAGTGTTCCATCAATCAACGCACGATTAATATTTAGGGTGTTGAATGTGAAGACAAACATGACAACCGCACCAATTGCAAATAAAGCCCATTGAGAAATTTGGCGGATGCGCGAAATACGTAATTCTCCAACTGCTTCGGGAATAATCCGGCGTGATGCGGCGATTAAGATTTCACCACCTAGAACCGCCGCCATAATTGGGACAAGTAACCCGAGTAATGCTGCTGCCATACCAAGGAAACCAACAACAGCAAACAGAATGCTACAGACGAGCATACCTAAAATTGCACCGAGAATGTGTCCGGGGATCTTTGGTAAATTGCGTACAGGTGCTGACAACAGGCTGGATGCAATATTAGAGACTGTAAACCCGACAACTAAAGCACTGATCACAGGCATAATGAGTTGGATCAATGTTCCGATTGTATTGAGTAATGTGCCAATTGCTTGTAACCCGTCGGCGATGGCGTTTTGTATCCACTCCGTAGGGTTCAACGGGTAGAATTCTTCGCGGGAAATTTGGAGTTCGGCTAAGAATGCGGGGCGGACTGATTCCCCAAATACATCAAGTTGACCCGATGCCCAAATTGCGATACCACCGACTGACCCAACAACTAAAATCACGGTTAACGTGATGACAACCGCGTTAGCAATCGTGCGTCCATAATGTGCCATTGATGTTGTGCTGTTGATATTTTTTGATTTTTCGATTTCTGGCGGATTAAGATAGCGTGTTGCCAGCAATGCAAAGACGATCATGACGATGGGTAGGATTAAACCAGCTAGGATACCGAATTCTGCACCACTGCCGATACGCAGGGCAAAATCGCCGATGGCTGCGAAGATTTGTACACCTAGTAATGCGCCAATGGCGAAGAATAAGAAAGATACCTGTAATTTGCCAACAGTTACTTTAATTGGTCGCATAAGGTTGCGGGCGGCGAAGAAGCTAAGAAAGCTAGCAATCGGAATCGCGACTGAGGTGGCAAGTAGTGCCATAAAGATCGTCTCGATCATACGCAAGATTGTCTGTTGGCTGATGTCACTGAGTTCAATCGGTCCTGTGGGTAAGGCTGCACGAATCGCGACCTGATGCAATTGTCCTTCGGTATTGCGGATGCGTGGGACTTCAATTTGCCCGACAAATGCACCGTCACCTGATAACACGATCTCTTCACGCCCGCTGATTAAGTCTTCACGCGGACGACTTTGTCCTTCTGGAGGGAGCCAGCGAATACGGGTATCAGCGAGGGGTTCAAAGTTGCTGATGGTAATATCCAAAATGTCGCCTGCTTCACCACAATTTGGGCTAATTGCGACAATGCCGCCTGATTCATGTGGTGCTCCTTCGGGGATGTCAATGTCGGCGCTATCACACTCCATCAAAAACGATGTTGTAATTTCAACCACTTCACGCTCTTGGGTGAACATACGTGGTGATAAGAGTTCACGTAGCGCATTCCCAACGTTTTCTTGGCGTTGGGCTTCTTGTGGTTTGTCGAGATCAACTTCGGTGACTGTCCAACCATATGCATAAATTACAAATCCGATCACGATTGTGATCACAACCAAGAGGCGGATAAGTGCGCTACGCGTGGCTTTTGCGTTATCTTGTTGATTCTCCATTAGTTAATCCCCACTTCTACTGCATCTTCACCATAAATTTCTTTAAATCGAACATTATCAATTAAATCCGGTGTGCCATCAAATTCGAGCTTGCCGTCTTTGAGTGCAATTACACGGTCAGAATAAGTCCGAGCAAGGCTCAAGAAGTGCAAGCTACACATGACAGTCAAACCGTCTTGTTTATTGAGGTCCTCTAAATATTTCATCACACCATGTGATGTGGCTGGATCAAGGCTGGCGACCGGTTCATCCGCTAACATCAGTTCTGGATGTTGCATCAAGGCGCGGGCAATCGCGACACGCTGTTGTTGACCACCACTTAATTCGTTTGCGCGTTTGTAGGCTTGCTCACCGATACCGACCCGCTTTAAATTTTCGATCGCTTCGGCTTTATCACTCGCAGGGAAATAATTAATGAGGCTATAAATCGGCGACATATATCCGAGTCGTCCTGCGAGTACGTTATTAATTACTTTGGAGCGTTTGACGAGATTAAATTGCTGAAAAATCATACCCATGCGTCGGCGGACGAGGCGCATTTCTTCGGCACTGACGGCAGTAATATCTAAACCATTCCAGATGATTTGTCCATCAGTGGGTTCAATCAATCGGTTGACACATCGTAATAAGGTCGACTTACCCGATCCACTCAACCCGATCAGCGCGACAAATTGACCATCTGGCACAGTGAAACTAACATTATCTAGGGCTTTGAACCCATTATCATATATTTTTGTGAGATTTTTTATTTCTAACATAGCAATTGTCCAATAATTGAGGGCAGTTTTTGGGTAAGTGTAGCATATACAAAGAGAGACAGAGGATAGTCAACCTACCACTCTGCCTCTGATGATTGGCTTACTGTAGAGGCGTTCCCTACAGTCAATCAGACATTGACTTATTCGTCAGCAAAAATGTCTTCTTCGGTTAGACCGAGGATTTCGAATTGTAGACGAACGGAGTCGAAGAGGTCATCGCCAACAGGTGTAAGGGTTGACCATGAATAACCATCTTCGCTACCGAGTGCGGAGGTTTCCCATGCTTCGGAGTCGGAGAATGCAATCAATGCGTCCATGATTTCTACACGGAGTTCTGCTGGGAAGTCTGGACCAAAGCTCATGGTATCGTTCGGGATTGGATCGCTGATGCGGAGAACGCGAACTGCATCGATAATATCTGGTGCTGTTTCGCGAACGCCGGAACGGCTGTCCATAATGCGGATGTCACCAACAAACAAACGACCTTCGTCGTTAATGAATGCTTCGTCGATGGTCAAGTCGAATGGTTCTGGAAGATCACCGAAGTTCCATGCTGCACCTGGCATCAATGGTGGGCTGAAGAAGCTTGTTGCGAAGTCGACTTCACCATTGTAGACTGCGAGTACTGCTTGGTTGTGACCACCAGCTTCAACTTCTTCACCTGGGGTGATACCAGCATCTTGGAGTTCTACAGATGGAACAATGAAACCGGAGGTTGAACCTGCATCTGGATATGCCCAGCTTTTACCTTCGAGGTCGCCGAGTGTGTAGATGTCGCTGTCACGTGCTACGAGGTATTGTGCCCAGTATACTGGCCAGCCAAAGCGAACAGCTGCAGCTTGTACTTCCAAACCACAACGGTCGTTACCGATAACGTAACCAGCTGCTGGGATGAAGCCCATTGAGCTACCAGTTTCTGCACACATTGCTTCGACGGTTGCTGCGTAGGAGGTTGGTACGGAAACTTCGAATTCGAGTCCGGTTGCTTCGGTCAACGCTTCACGTAGGATTTCGCCACCTTCGATGAGGGTTTGAGCTTCTACGGATGGAACAAAGTAAACTTGGATTGGGTTATCTGCTGTGCCGAGATCTTGTGCTGCAACGCTTGTCACGCTAATGACTGCAAGCATCGCAACTAACATCATAACGAATAATTTTTTCATACAGTTGCTCTCCTTAAAAAAGCATAAATAGACATGCATTGATAGTATCGCAAATATCACCTACAAAATATTTGGTAATTCTCAACAAAACTACCAACGGTCATTTTAGAAATGTATTGTTAAGAGAACAATATGAAAACATTGTTTTATGATTGTGATTGTCTTATAAATTGGCTTGGTATTTATTTTTAACATTCTTTCAAATTGACCGAAACCTTTTTTGCATCGTGTACTCTACAAGAATAGAGCGACAGACCAGAAGAGGTTCAACCGATGTTCCTGATCGTGTTACCCGATACATCAACCGAAAATACGTTGCTATTTCGCTTACAAAGCGGTGACGATGAGGCTGTGATGGCGGTATATGAAGAATATTTCACGCCATTATTCCACTACACACGGCTAAAGACAGGCGATGCCACAATTGCTGAAGATATTGTCAGCGAGGTATTCGTCAAGCTGATACGTGTACTCGGCACCAAAAGCGCACCGCATAGCCATCTGCGCGGATGGTTGTTTCGCGTTGCCCGTAACGAAATTGCAACCCACTACCAGAAAGCGGATAAAGTGAACATTATACATTTGGAGGAATGGATGCCTGCCCCAACAGAAACCAATCCTGAGACGCATATTGGCGATTTAATGGAAATCCATCGGATGCGCCATGCTATACGGATGCTCAATGACGAGCAACAGGAGGTGCTGATTTTGCGGTTCGGTCAGCGTCTATCGTTGAAAGAAACCGCCGACATCATGGACAAATCGGTGAGTGCAATTAAGTCGTTGCAATTTAGAGCGGTCGATACATTGCGCGGGATTTTGCTCCAACCGGGGCGGGAGGCGAGCAATGGCTAATGATCGCAATATGATTAATGCATTTGATGATGCGATTGAACGCCTTGCAACCGGTGAAGACCTTGAGAATATCCTGCAAGATTATCCCGATTATGCTGACCATCTGCGCGATCTGCTGATGATTAGTACGCGCGTCGCCGAAGTGCATAATGAAGATGATAGTGTAACCTCGGCACAATCGCGTGGACGGGATCGTTTACAACAAGCCCTTAAAGAGAAACCCAAACGCGCTCCTTATCGTCGTCCGAAATGGTATATTGCGACGGTCGCTATAGCGAGTTTTGTGATGTTATTTGGGGCAGGGATCTTTGCTACTGCCACACTTAATCAGGCAAATCCTGGACTCGATATGACACGGACTGTCATTGCAGACGCAAACACAACAACAGAAGCCCTGATTCAAGCGACAAATTTTGCTGGGACAAGTATTGCACTAGAAACAACACCACTGTTCATTAATGCGACGGCGACCCCGTTACCAACAGAACCACCATCAATCACACCAGCAGGCGATGTTTTCGCAGTTACTGCAACACAATTAATCAAGGATTTAACGGCGCAGGCAGAGGGAACACCTATTGTACTTTTGACACAATCAGCACAAACAGAACGGTTCGATTTAACTGCAACTGCGTTAATCAACCAATTGACTCAAGATACTGTAGCTATTGTGACAACAACTCCATTACCTGAACAAGCGGGTATCATCCCAACATCAGTTGCGTCGATGGTAGAAGTGACTGCAACGCCGGAACTTGTATCTACGGGAGATTTCCCATTCACATTGACGGCTGAGGCGCAACAGAACGTACTATCCGCACAAATGACAGCAACAAATTTAGCAAATCTTTTTGTTGCTTCAACAGCTACTGTTATTAGCCCAATTGATGCAGCAAATCCAACTGCTACAGCATTGGTTGCGCTTTCAACACCTTTACCAAATGCGACGTCAGGTGTTGACGGTGGGATAAAGACGACGAGTATGCCAGAGCCGTTGAGTACGCCAACATTGATACCGTTGGCTTCACGGACGGCACAGCCTACTTCAACTGCAGAACCCACAATGTTGGTGGGAACACCTGTGGCTGATGGTGCATTGATCTTGCCAGCGACAGTTGTATCAATTCAGCCAACTGCGTTACCTGCGCTGATTCCATTAACAGCGGGTGAAATTGATGACAACGAGGATTGGGATACCTATTTGCAGTACCGTCGTGCATTTCTATTTGCAAATTTACCGGTGCGTGACCTCCCTGTACGAGATATTGATGTGGAAGGTCGGCAAATTATCACCGTTATTGACGAAAACGGTCAACCTGTATCAGGTGCGACTGTCGAAGTCCGTGTTATTGGTGAGCAAATTGTGTGGCAGAGCCAAACCTATGCTGATGGTCGGACCATGTTCCTACCGAATCTTGATTCAATGACACGTAACCAGAATATCTATTCCGTCATAGCAACAAAAGACAATGTGAGTGGCATGACGATACTGGATCGTACACAATCATCGGAGTGGATTGTGACGTTACCGACTGTGATTGATCGCGAAGAGAATAAGCTGGATGTGCTGTTTTTGATCGATACGACGAGCAGTATGGGGGATGAAATTGCGCAATTGCAAAATAATATATTGCATATTTCGAGCGAGGTGGATGCATTTGCAGATAATGTTAATGTGCGCTATGGCTTGGTGCTATATCGTGAGCATGACAACTTCGAGTATCTCACGCGCCGTCACGACTTCACATCAAATGTCAATGAATTCCAGATGCACCTCAATGCAGTGACTGCCAACAGTGGCGATAACAACACGGATTGGGATGAGGCGTTAAACGTTGGGCTGGATGAAGCCCTACAACAGATGCCATGGCGCGACGACGACACGATCAAACTGATATTCTTGGTGGCTGATGCACGTCCACATTTTGACCATCCACTTGAGCCTGTGACCTATGATCAGTCGATTTTGAATGCGCTATCACGCGGGATCAAAATTCATCCGATTGCATCGAGTGGTTTAGAACAAGCGGGTGAGTATATCTTCCGTCAGATTGCACAGGTGACGATGGGGCACTTCATCTTCTTGACGTATGACGATGGGGTGGCTGGCACAAGCGGAGATGATCGTCCTGAATTTAATGTTGGTGAGCCGGAATCTGATGATCCGATCGGAGGTTATACGGTCAATCAATTGTCGGATATTGTCCTGAGGCTGATACAAGATGAGTTAGCGGTTGGTCAGGTGAATCGGCCGTAATACGGATCCTATGAACAGACATTACTTGTAGGGAAGAGGCATGCCTCTTCCCTACAAAATAACACCAATCTCAACACGGAGAACTTTATCAAAACGAATCAAACTGATATTGAACGTCAAATCACAGAACCGAGTCTTATTGTTATTTATGCAAGTTGCTAGGACATTGAACCAGACATGAGGGGAGAAAATATGAAATCTAAACGCAGTAAACCGAGTCCAGTATTTATTATTCTAAGTGTATTTATGTTTGCTATGCTTTTAATAGCAATTGTCTTGTTGGTGTTGGCATCGGTTGGTAGTAGTTACCCATCGCTTGATATGACACGGACAATGATTGCTGAGGCCAATAGCACGACCGAATCACTCATTCAAGCGACTAATGCACAAGCGACACAATACTCGGGTGCAACGCAAGTGGCGACCAATGAACTCCCAAATAACTTCAGTGCAACTGCAACTCAACTGATCGGAGCATTAACACAAGATGCATCCCTACTAGCGACGCAACAAGCTTTTGATTCGGGTATCGGGACAACTCCCACACTCGCCAGTACTGCTCAACCACAAATACTTGCAACACAAGGTATAGTTCCAACACAACAACCCACACCCCTCCCACCGCCAGACATGTTCTTTGAGGACTATGGCGTGAATCCCTTTCTTGATACGGAAGATGATAATTTGAGTACGTTTGCGATGGATGTGGATACAGCATCGTATACATTGGCGCGGAATTATCTGCGTGATCAAAATCAACTGCCACCACCGGATGCCATCCGACCAGAAGAATTTATCAATTACTTCACGATGAATTACCCATCGCCACAAGAGGATGCATTTGCGATTCATCTAGCTGCTGCACCTGCACCATTTGGCTATGATGGGCATTATTTGATGCAAGTCGGGTTGCAGGGGCGTTATGTGCCTGCCGAGGAACGCCAACCGGCGATATTGACGTTTGTTATTGATGTGTCGGGGAGTATGTCTGGCGAGAATCGTCTAGGGCTGGTCAAACGATCGCTTGCATTGCTCGTTGATACGTTAAATGACGACGATTATGTTGCGATTGTGACTTATGCTGATGGCGCGAAGCAGGTGCTCGAACCGACTGCGGTTGCTCAACGCGAGTTAATTCTGAGCCGGATTGATAGCTTACAAACTGAAGGCAGTACGTATGCTGAGGCAGGGTTGCGCTTGGGATACGATATTGCAAAAAGTGTCTATCGTGATGGGGCGATTAATCGTGTGATTTTGCTGAGTGATGGGGTCGCCAATGTTGGCGAGACTGGCCCAGATGGGATTTTACAATTGGTTGCTGATCATGTCGCCCGTGGTATTACGCTGAGTACAATTGGTGTGGGTATGGGTAATTATAATGATGTGATGATGGAGCAATTGGCAAATGACGGTGACGGCAATTATTTCTATGTGGATGAAATCCGACAAGCGCGCCGTGTGTTTGTGCATCAGTTAACGAGTACGCTACAGGTCATCGCGTATGATGCCAAAATTCAAGTTGAGTTTCATCCTGATGTGACCGACCGCTATCGATTGATAGGCTATGAAAATCGCGCGATTGCTGATGAAGATTTTCGTAACGATACGATTGATGCAGGCGAAATCGGTGCAGGACATTCGGTGACGGCATTGTATGAATTGGCACTGGAAAATGATGCCGATGGGACAATTGCGACAGTGTACATTCGTTATCAAGATGCGGATACGCGAGAGATTGTCGAAGTGGCGCAAGACATCACCACAGCCGATATAATCGCTTCATACGAGGATGCTGATCCGCAATGGAAGCTGCTTGCAGGGATTGCTGAATTGAGTGAATTGTTGCGAGAGAGTTTTTGGGCGCAAGACGGTAGCTATGATGATTTGCTCGCATGGATTGAACCAGTACAAGTTGAGATGATTAACAACGGCGAATTGATCGAATTGATTGAAATGACGCATCGCGCCCGTCAGCATAGTCAATAAACTAGACAGATAATTCCGATCTGAGAGTTTTTAAGTCTCCCCTACGTTGTGGGGGAGATTTAGAGGGGGTTAGGCATGTTCATCATATTCTGCCGCAGATTTACCTCTATCCGTGATGGTGTCCAAGACTAATACCCATAAGCCGAGTACAGCATTAAAGGTCATACCGAAGCCATACCACCAAGCTGGCACACCTGTGTTGGTGAAGATGTCGCCATGAATAAGATTCAATCCGGCATGCAAAATCAATCCAACTGCAACAAGTCGGCGTGACGTTCTTGATCCATAGATAGCGATCCCAACAAAAACGAGCGCGACAAGGCTTTCGATAATGGTTGTCTCGATACTGCCACTGATTAAACCAAACAGCACATAATAACTGGCGACGATAATGAGGATGGTCGGATAAAAACTACGGTCACGGTCGTATTGGAAGACAAACGCGACGAGAGCAACAATGATAGCTAATAATAGACCGATGACAAATTCCATAAAATAACAACTCCACTATAGATCGTAAAATACCTGCGTAGTGTAACATGACAAATGTCATTCTGGCATGTGACAAACGACTACAACACCCCCGATTTGACTAACGTATAGTGAGTATATATGAGTCATGGGAGAACCGAATGGCTACAACGACCCAAACACAATCTAAGCAATTTAATCTATGGAAATTATTTGTACGTTTTCAAAACCCGATGATGAAGTGGTTGCTCAAATCGCCATTACACGGGTTTGTCAGCAATATGTATATGCTCATCACATTTACTGGGCGCAAATCTGGGACGGTGTATACCACCCCCGTACAATACAAATGTACGGATGGGGATGAACTATTTGTCATTACCAGCCGTGATTATGTATGGTGGAAAAACTTGCAAGGTGGTGCAACTGTGATATTACGTATGCGGGGCGAAGAACGCACAGCTTTAGCCGATGTATCGCTCAACCCAGATGTGATTCGATATGCAATTGACACGATGTATCCGATGCTCAAGCCCGAACAAAAGCAACGCTTTTCTGAAACAAGTGTTGTCTTGTTGTTGACCTTGCAATCATGAGTCATACTAGATAAGTTGGCTAAGGACGATTTCTGAGGGTTTAAAAATGAGTGATATATCCATTGATACAGGGCTAAATGTAGACTATCCAGATTGGTTGTATCGGTATGCAACCGAAGTAACGACTGGTATTTCGGGGTTTGATGCGGTTACTGATGCCGATATACAGTCGTTCCATGAGCGCGGGTATCTGGTGATTCATGATGCGTTTACAGCGACGGAAACCCAATCTGGGTTAGATGGTCTGGTTGACCTCATTGTTGGCAAAAATCCTGATTTCAATGGTGTGCAAGTTTCCGGTACTGCTGAGACAACATACGATGCTCTGTCAGATGAAGAAAAGCAAGATGCGGTGCGTAAGCTTTTCTATTATGTGGAATATGATGATCGCTTGAAAGCGCTGGCGTATCACCCAACGTTGCTCAATGTGCTTAATCGAATCATCGGCTATGATGACATTACGATGTTTCAGGATATGGCACTGATTAAACCTCCGCGCATCGGTCGTGAAAAGCCATGGCATCAAGATATGGCGTACTTTAATGTGGCATTGGATACAATCATTGTCGGTGTGTGGATCGCCCTAGATGAAGCCACTATTGAAAACGGCTGTATGATGGTTATTCCGGGGTCACATAAAAATGGTGCAGTGTTGCATTTTCAAAAGCGTGATTGGCAGATTTGTGATACGGATGTCTATAATGATGGGGCTGTTGCTGTGCCGTTAAAACCCGGTAGTTTGCTAATGTTTCATGGTCTGATTCATCACGGTACACCTGCTAATCGCTCAGACCATCGCCGTCGTGCTTTACAATTTCACTATCGTGCCCAAAATATCAAAACGCTGACCCAAGAAGAACGCCTCGCTATATATGGCACAGATGGTAAAGACGTGACGTGTTAAGGCTTTGATTTCTAAAATAATTTTGTGCGACCACTTGCGTAGAAAGGTGTGGTGGTTGATGCAATTACAGAAGTTTTTCGTTCGTCGTTGGTTTATTGTCCCCTTCACATTCATTTGGCTTTTCATCATCACACAGATCAACGTACTCGGCGCCGGTGATACAAGTGAAGCGGGTACAAATCCGTTTATCCCACTCATGTTTGCATTGGGGATTATTTTACTGGCATCACGGGCTGGCGGTGCGATTGCGCGTAAGCTGAATCAACCTCGTGTATTAGGACAGCTAATTGTCGGCGTCATTTTAGGTCCGACTGTGCTTGATATGTTGCACTGGCAGATTATACAGGGTGTAGATTTACAGGGCACAATTAAAGAATTTGCTGAACTGGGTGTTCTGTTATTAATGTTCAATATTGGGTTGGAAGTACACCTGAGTGAATTGGCAAAAGTTGGACGTGTTGCATTATTTGCTGGATTTATGGGTGTGATTGTGCCGATTGTGCTCACGGTTTTAGTTGTTATGCCTGCTGGGTATGCTTGGCAACCTGCATTATTTGCTGGTGTGACATTAGCCGCGACGTCAGTCAGTATATCGGCGCAGGTATTGTTGGAGTTGGGCTATTTACGTACAAAAGAGGGTAATGCTCTGTTGGCAACGGCTTTGATTGATGATGTGCTGGCGATTTTGGCAGTGTCGTTGACATTAGTCATTGCGAGTCCGGTGGCATCGGGTAATGGTGATATGAGTCAACTGGTTTTGATTATCGCGCAGATGTCAGGTTATATTGCAGGCGCATTCTTGGTTGCTTGGTATGTGCTCCCGCGTGTGATGGCATGGATACAAACACGCCCAGAATTATCTCAATCATATGGGATTCCGGTGTTTGCGTTAACTGTGGCACTGTTGTTTGGTTGGTCGGCAGAATATTTTGGTGGTGTGGCGGCGATTACAGGTGCGTTTATTGCAGGCGTTGGGCTGAGTAAGCTCAATAACCGCAATATGAAGCATGATATTGAGCAGACGATGAGTCATCTCGCGTATGTGTTCCTTGTACCGATTTTCTTTGTCGATGTCGGCTTAGAGACTGATCTCAGTAATTTCCCGCTGGAGTCTCTGCCGTTGATGTTGATTTTGTTGTTGATGGCGGTGGTGAGTAAAGTCGTTGGTGCCGGAATAGGTGCGAGGTTAGGCGGATTCAATACGATAGAGTCGTTGCGCGTTGGCGTCTGTATGATTTCACGGGGTGAGGTCGGGTTAATCATCATCTCGATTGGGTTGACGAGTAATATCATTGATGCATCAAGTGATTTATACGCCTCTTTATTTATGGTGATCTTACTGACGACGGTACTCACACCGCCGATGGTACGTTGGATCTTTCAGCAAGGGCGCGATACAGACATTCAATCTGATAATCCGAGTTTAGCAACAGGAGGCGCATAAGATGAAACTGATTATTCTAATTACATCAGATATAGAAAGTGGCTTAGAGGTTGCGAACCGCTGGCAGGAGGCAGGTGCACCCGGTGTGACGATTATCAAGAGTGTTGGTTTATATAGCCTGCAGGAAAAAATCAAGCGAGGTAGTATGGAAGTTCCGTTGCATATTGCGAGTTCGATGACGAGTATGATGGCGTATATGCTCGGCGAAATGGAGCATACCAATCATGTCTTGTTATCGGTTGTGCCCAAAGAGATGATACCTGATTTGTTAGATCAAGCGCGTGATGTGATGGGGGATTTGCTCAAGCCGGGGAATGGTGTTGCCTTTGTTGTGCCACTGGATGAAGCGATTGGGGTGCGCCTACATACTAATGATGATAGTCAAACGTAAAAATTCTATAACAGTCCCAATTTTGGGCTTGAATCCCGTACAAAATTTGATATGCTATATAAGCTTTGTTGGGAATTAGCTCAATCGGCAGAGCAGGTGCCTTTGGAGCACAAGGTTGGAGGTTCAAATCCTCCATTCCCAGTTATCAAAAAGAGTCTGTGAAATCCACAGGCTCTTTTTTGTTTTCATAATATTTGATGATTTGGGAGACATTATGTTAGCAAGATTCGACGACAAAATTGTATTGGTTACTGGTGCGGCGGGTGGCATCGGGTTGGAGACTGTCAAACGTATTCAGAGCGAAGGTGGAACAGTATATGCAGGGGTATTGTCATCTCAAATGGATGATGGTCTTGAAGGCGCGACACCAATTGCAATCGATGTGACACAACCCGAACAATGGGCACAGGCAATCCAGCAGATTATCCAGACCTACGGACGTATTGATGTATTGGTGAATAATGCAGGTATCCGTGAAAGTAATTTAGCTGAAGATACCCCTTCTGAACAATGGCATCGGTTACTCGATACCAACTTAATGAGTGCATTTAATGGATGCGCGGCTGTGATTCCACATATGCGTGAGAATGGTGGTGGTGCGATCGTCAACCTAAGCTCGATTACAGGTATTCGTGGGACACGGACAATGGTTGCGTACAGTGCGTCGAAAGGAGGGATTGTTTCGATGACTTCATCGCTTGCACTGGATCATGCGGGTGATAATATCCGTGTGAATTGTGTTTGTCCCGGCGCGATTTTGACGCCGATGGTTGAGTCGATGTTGGACGAATCCGACGACCGTGATGGCGCAGTCGAACGCTTAAAAGCCAACCATCCATTGTTGCGTATCGGACGACCTGAAGAGGTTGCCAGTGTGATTGCGTTTCTAGCGAGTGATGATGCATCCTACATGACAGGTTTAGCGATTCCAGTTGATGGTGGGCGCAGTATTCGCTAATGTGTAACATGGCTTGATACAAATCTACACGTTATACTCGGCTAGATGAATTAGACTATATGGGGACATATTATGCGCTGGATGATAACAGGAAGTAATCGCGGGATTGGCTTGGAATATGTGCGTCAGTTATTGGTGCGGGGTGAAACTGTTGTTGCCGCATGTCGCACTCCTGACAAGGCAAGTGAGTTGCAAGCTCTCAAACAACAATACGACGATACGTTATTGATTATTGGGTTGGATGTAACAGATTCGGATTCAATTACTAAAGCGTACGAGACAGTATCTGAGCAACTTGAGGGGTTAGATGTACTTGTTAATAATGCTGCGATCAATAGCGGGGAAGATGCTTTACTGACTGTAACCAAAGAAGACATGATGCGGACATTTGAAGTGAATACAGTCGGTGTTTTGTCGGTGACACAGACATTTCTTGCATTACTCCAAAAAGGGGATAATCCGCGCCTTGTAAATATTAGCTCCGGTGCTGGATCGATTGGTGATGGTGCACCGCCGATGTATATCAGTTATAGTATCAGTAAAACCGCGCTTAACATGCTCAATATGATGATTCATCAGGCGACACATGAGGATGGGATTATCAGTATTGTGCTAAATCCAGGCTGGGTGATTACGGATATGGGTGGCGAAAATGCCGATTTGCAACCGGAAGCATCGGTAAAAATGCAACTTGATGTAATCGATAAACTGACATCCGATGACAGCGGGCACTTCAAAGATTATACGGGCGATGAAATTGTTTGGTAGCTAACTCGTTTGTACAAAAGCTGTTCTAACTTGATAGCACAACAAACTCAATTCTTATCTGACGATTCCACTATGATCATATAGTGGAATTTGTGTATATGGGTTTGGTTGCTATAATGGCAACATACTGTTATTAAACTGAAAATAAACTTTAATGGAACAGTCAAAAGAATCCCGCTATGACGAAGCGACAGTAGCCACTGCTAGTAGCTTGAAACACACTGCTGAAAAATTGGTTGAACAAAATATCTCGCAACTTTCTTTGCATGAAGTTGATGAAGCCGTTGAAATTGTCTCAAAGATGGTGCCTGCTGGTAATGTACCCGGTGTGGTTCTGAATGGGCTAGCGCGTATGATGCAACGTCGCCCGAAACAACAAGATGTGCGTCGTGATGTACATGCGATGTTGCGCGGTGTAGAAAGCCTACTCGATAAAGCGACATTTGGTGCGTTTTTTGCTGGTCCCGCTGCTGTGATATGGGGATATCAGAATTTACTTAAATTAGCGGGTAAAACACCAGATGATGCCTTCCCCGATGGGACATGGCAGTTTTATGTGGATTATGCTCTTCGTGAAGACACTGCACGACATACCAATGAGACTCATGGCTTTGAGACGATCCTAAGTCGTGAAGACATCAACTTACACCGTGTTGACCGGACGAGTGCATGGATTATGTCGGCAATTACAACACTGCATCATTACAATGATATACTTGAAAATGAATGGCGTGAACGCATTCAAATCAAGGTTTTAAATGATCTGACAGGGAATCAATTTCCTCGTCTGTATCGTGAATGGGAAATACAACGCCCTTATGGACGACTGAGTGCCGAGTTGTCTCCGACTTATGCTGAATATCGTCGTGCTGTCTTTGATGATTTTATCAATGAGGCGATTACGACGACGGAGATTCATAAGGCAATAAAAACTGAATGGCGCGCAGAAGTTGATCGGCTTGAAGGTGAACAACTAGACGCATTTAAGCGCCAGATGACAATCCATTCATATTTAGAGGCGACCACGTATAATGAAGTTCACCATACCATCAATCTTGAAGAGATGACGATTGGGGTTATTTATAATGATGGGTATTACCTGATCCCTGCATATGATCCTGATACGGGTGGCATACCGGATATATCGGATATTCGTGCTCAGGTTGCGGCGATCCTTAGGGGTGTATTGAAAGCCGATGCTGCGTATTTAAAGCCATTAACCACAACCAAACGATCTGCGTTACCTAACTTAATTAAACAATTTCCGTCGCAAACACAGCACTCATTATCTCTGCTGACTAGTGCTCCGATTTTGTTGAATATCGATGGCTTTGGGTTTCATTACCCTCTAGCACAATTGCGTGAGACAGAGCGTGGCATCGGGAGTCATGCGCTGACGATTATTGATACAGGGGCGACATTCCTCTTTGACCAATCGCATATTTATTTTGATGGTGCATGGGGGGCGGCGTTAGCAGAAATTCTCACGCAGGAGGCGATCCATTGGGGGCGTAAGCTTGGCACAGAAACGCAACCCCCGCTTAAGTCGTATGCTGGTGGTATTCGCGCTTTGCGATTTCGTTGGCAAGATGACGATAAAACTCGGATTGCAAAGGCACCCAAAACGCCGGGGTCGAGCTATGCTGAAAGTCGAGAAGTCAATCTGCGTATGCTGATGAATATGCGGAAAGCATTGCGCCAACGTAGCGACCATTTAACATTGACTGTCAATGATATTCTAGTGCTCTATCGGGCGATTCATACTGCTACATACGAACCATCCCCTGAATTAGTTGAAGAATTACGGAGTGGGCTAGTTGATTCGTCTAATAAAGATGTGTATCAAAAAGTGTTAAATGTGATACAAGAACAGCTCTATCCGTCCATCTTAATCCCGATGGATGCGAGCCGAGTGAAACCCGCTGAACGTATCTTCCCATTAAGCTTTGATGTGCCACTACGTGAGATGAATTTGCTTGAACTACATCAGCAGGCATTAGAGAAGTTAGAGATCTTTGAACTAGAAACTGATGAAAGCGAGGCTGCATTTCAGGAATTCCACGAAGTGCAATTGGCCTATCTGTCATCACTAGCAGGTTACCGTATGGTGTTGAATCATGCAAAAAATATTGTACTGAGTGGTGATGGTGCAGGTGGCGGGACAATCCGCTTATTGGCGCATTTACCAGCTGCAATGCAATCATTACTGGATGAAATTCCCCAACATTTAGATGTACTCAATGACATTATCAAAGGTCGGGAAGTCTTCTCCAATATTGGGGCGGTTGTCCAGTCGAGTACATTGTCGCGGTTTATTGCCGCCAAAGATGATAACGAGAAAAAGACACTCGCATGGGGCATGATAACGGATGCGAACGGTGTTATGCATATTACCCTGCGTGATTTTCGTCCGCATGTCGCTTTGCTTGATACAATTGGGGAGCAAACCTTAGCACAAAAGATTGCACAAGATTATCTGGATTCATATGCACATGGATTAAATGCCTATATTTTTGAGCTAATGCGGATTGCAATGGCAACCCCAGAGACTAATCTGGAGATTTAAGTGCTGGATTCTACATAATCACGACGGACATGTTCTAAGAGATCGACAAGGATTTTTTGGTCAAATGGCTTAGCGTTATATTGATACCATAATGCGCCGAAGACCATGCCCATTGAATAATCATAGCGCGGTCCTGCGGGTTCATCGCCTGCAATAACCATATCACCACCGGGAAAACTGAGTCCCTGATTTGATAGATTAATTGATACCCCTGCTAAATAATATGCCCATGATGGGAGGGCTGTGTTATTTACTGTGCGTTTGACCCGTGCTGTTTTTACTCGAAAGATGGTTGTGTCATCTAAATCTGGTACAGTGACAGAGAATTGTCCGCTATCATATATGCTTGCCCCAACCCACATATCGCGCTCTGGTGCCGACATAACCCAATTAGCCCGTTGTGACGGATAGGTCAACTGAAACGTTGCCAGTAAACGCAATGGGGGATTGGGTGGTGATGTCATGATTTATATCCTGAGGTTAAACACTGTACATCATCAGTGTATCACAAGGTGATTGAGACACAACTCATCAATTTTTCATGTGAATTTTGTTGACAGTGTCTACTATGTGATGTAGTCTTTAGTTGACAGTGTCTACTAAATATCCTAAGTCAACCAAATTGAGGGACATCATGGCAATTCAAAAAAACAAATTTCTAAAAAAGTACGGACAATGGGCAGTGGTTACAGGTGCATCTGATGGTATCGGACGAGAAATGGCACGATTACTTGCAGAGCAGGGTATGAACTTGGTGCTGGTTGCTCGTCGTGAGCCTGTATTGCAACAGCTTGCTGGTAATTTTTCATCAACGTATGACATTGACACGCGGGTAATCGCTGCTGATTTATCTGTTCACGACGATGTTGTACGAACGCTAGATGCAACAGCAGATTTAAACATTGGCTTATTTATTGCATCGGCAGGCTTTGGCACATCCGGTCACTTCTTAGAGGGCACGCCGGATATTGAGCTGAATATGCTGGATGTAAATTGTCGGGCAGTGTTAACCATGACGCAGGACTTTAGCCGACGATTTGCCCAACAAAAGCGTGGTGGGATCATTTTACTCAGCTCGATTGTTGCGTTTCAGGGCGTACCACTTTCTGTCAATTATGCTGCGACTAAGGCTTATATTCAGTCGTTGGGCGAGGGGTTACATGCGGAGCTTGCACCATTAGGTGTGGATGTAATGGTATCTGCACCGGGGCCGATTGATAGCGGATTTGCGCAACGTGCGGATATGCAAATGGGGATGTCGCTCAAGCCGGAAACAGTTGCGCGTGAGACGCTGGAGGCTTTGGGGCGTAAATCATTTGTGCGTCCGGGATTCTTATCGAAATTCCTGATCGGGTCACTCAGCTATCTACCTCGTCGTATGCGAATCCAAGTTATGGGGCAAATCATGAAGGGCATGACGCAACATCAAGCGTCAGCTGCTTAAGTGACGGGTTAAGGAGTCCATCATGGTTATCAAAGACCACCCAACAATTAAAGCTGTTAAAGAACGCGGTCAACCGGTTGATCAAATCCAACGTCCATTATCGACAGCATGGTTACGCGAGATGATGCTGGAAGCAGGCGCCGATGATGTTGGATTTGTGAGTATTGACCGACCCGAACTTGGCGATCAACGCGAGGATTTGTTTAAGTTGTATCCGGCAGTGAAGACGGTTGTGTCGTTTGTGGTGCGCATGCATCGCGAAAATGTTCGTGCGCCGTTGCGGTCTGTTGCAAATAACGAATTTCATACAACAGGGCATCTGGTCAATGATGTTGCGCGAGATGTTGTGCATAAATTATCGGATATGGGAGTGCGTGCATTAAATCCGCCAATGGCCTTCCCGATGGAAGCGGAACGATTTCCTGATGAAAAAACATGGACAATCTCACATAAGCCAATTGCTGTGGCGGCTGGTTTGGGACAGATGGGCATCCACCGTAATGTGATTCATCCAAAGTTTGGGAACTTCATCTTGCTCGGCGCGATTTTGCTGGCGGATGAGGTTACTGAAGAACAAGAACCGATTGACTATAATCCGTGCTTTGAATGTAAGTTATGTGTGGCGGCGTGTCCAGTTGGTGCAATTGGTGCAGATGGGTGGTTTGACTTTAACGCGTGTTATACGCATAACTATCGTGAATTTTTGGGTGGATTCGTCAGCTTTGTCGATATGATTACCGATAGCAACAGTTCATATGACTATAGCAAGATGATGACCAAGGGCGAGACTGTTTCGATGTGGCAGAGCCTTGCGTATGGACCGAACTACAAAGCGGCATATTGCATGGCAGTGTGCCCAGCGGGTGAAGATGTTATTGGCCCGTATCTCGATGACAAACGTGGGTTTTTGCAGGATGTCGTCAAACCACTACAAGAAAAAGAAGAGACGATTTATGTCACCAAAGGGTCAGATGCGGAGGCGTTTGTCCAGAAACGTTATCCGCACAAAACTGTCAAACAAGTAACCAATGGTGCAGGCGTTTCGACGATTCGTGGCTTTACCGACAATATGGTGCATTTCTTCCAACGTGGTAATTCTAAAGGGCTGAATGCTACCTATCATTTCAAATTTACTGGGAAAGACCCCATCGATATCACAGTGATTATTCGTGATCAAAGCATTGAAAAAATTGAAGGGTTAGTCGGTGAGGCAGACCTCACGATGACGGCGGATGGTGAGGCGTGGGTGCGTTTCCTCAATCGTAAAATGACGGGTGTATTTGCCTTTGTGACGCGTAAGATTCGGATTGAAGGTAATCCGAGTTTGTTGATTGCCTTTGGGAACTGTTTCCCATTTTAAATCATACGGGACGCTTGTAAACTGACGAACAGGAGATGGTATCGGGCTGTAGGTTAAGTATTCCTACAGCTTCAATTTACTTAGTCTGAATTTGAGAATCACTATGCCACCAAAACCTAAATATGAGAATCTAAAAGAAGCTTGCATTGAAGAAGCGATTAAGATCATTCAATCCGATGGAATTGAGAAACTGAGCCTGCGTCAAGTCTCACGACGTCTAGGCGTATCACATCAAGCACCGTATAAGCATTTCCCAAGTCGTGATCATATTCTGGCTGAGGTTGTCAGCCGGATGTATAAGACGTTTGCGGATCATATGAGAACGATGCCCAAAACGGATAACCCATATGATGATTTGCGTGGGATGGGACAGGCATACCTAGGGTTTGCTGTGACGCATCCACTCGAATATCAGTTGATGTTCAACACGCCATTACCGCCTAGTCATGAACATCCTGATATGATGAAAAATGCTCAGCAAGCATTGGGTTTGGTACAGGATTGTCTAGAGCGAATGGGGCATCCTCACCCCCAAGAAACAGCCTTATTTATCTGGTCAGTGATGCATGGATGGTCAAGTTTATTGCAGGGGCAAGCCTTAGATACAATCGACTTAGATCAAGAGGCGATAGAACATGCTACTAATCATATTCTAGATCAGATTCGGCTGGCATTAACGAACCCAGATCTATAATTTTGTAGGATCGAGCATAGGTAAACCGTTAATTTCAAAATAAGGGTTGTCTGATAGAATAGGGGCATGTATCCGAGGTTTGAATTTAGAAAATAAAACATGAAAATTTTGCTTGTTGTTTCCATGATAGCCAGTATTTTTTTTGTAGCATGTACCCCTACCGAAGAAGAACCACGCTTTATTGAAATTGAAAATGAGCCGGCACCGGCTAATGTGATTTTTGTGACCCCGACGGTTGCGCCAACAATGGTGCCGACAGCGGTGCGCTTTATACCGTCTGCAACCCCCACAGAAACAGTTGAACCGTCACCGACACCGACTATTACTGCAACAGTCGATGTGTCAGTCATGTGTGATGCGATTGTGGAAAACTTGTATACCGAAGCTAGTAATTTGTGTCTATCAGGTCCAACAGGATATTTCTGCAATGGTGGATTGCCACCGATTGCTGAACCAGAAGGGCCTGCAGCTAATGGACTCGGTGTGGTTGGTGCTCTGATTGAAGCCAGTGAAATTGATAGTGTGCGTACATCCCCGCTGGCGACGAACAATAGTGGTGGTGTTGTGTGGTTGCGCCTTGAGGAAGACATCAAGCTGGATGCGTTGATGATTGGTGACGTTCAGATTACAAATGCCGTTCCACCCGGTAGTGAGTTCCCTAAATGGCAGAATTTTATATTGGAAAGTCATATGTCACCTAGCGGATGCGAGGGTATACAAGATGTTGGTGTAGTAGTTGCGCAGGGCTTGTATGGTCAGACGACACGTATTGTCGTCAACGGGGTCTCGTTGGATATTAACGGGACGGTTGTCATTTTGACGCAGGGAACAACGACTAAGTTCATGGCGATTGAGGGACAAGCACGGGTGATTAGTTTTGGTCAGCCAGCTGTGTTGAATGCTGGGATGCAGATGAATATTGATTATAACCCTGGCGATTGGACGAGTCCGATTGGCTTACCCGGAAACCCGATTGTGATGGAATACGATCTGATTAAGCACTTGCCGATTGTGCTGTTTGATCGCCCTGTAGAAATCCCACAAGCTGGTTATGTCGAGACGCAAGGGCGCGTCAATATGCGGACAGGACCGGATATTAACTCGCAGTTGTTATTCCAAGTGCCAGCGGGCGAAGTCATGAGTGTGTTGGGTGTTAGCACCGACCGCGCATGGTATCACATCCGGCTAGGGAATGGTGAAACAGGCTGGATGAGTGCCGAGTTACTTTCGCAGAGTGTCGGGATTATCCAGAATGTATACGATAGTACGCCTGTGCCACCGCAACGTCTGGGTGATTTGGCAAGTAAAGCCAGCGTGATTGTGTCGCAGGGTGGTAATTTACGTGAGGCGCCGGATGTCGGATTTGGTGTGAAGCAGACGATTCCATTTGGTGCAGAAGTTGAGTTAATCGCACGTAGTCCGTATAGTCCGTGGGTTAAGGTGGTTGCAGGTGATCAAACGGGTTGGATGGCGTTGATTACGATTGAAACAGAGTCCGTGATTAACTCACTCCCGATTGATTATCAAGTTCCGTTGCCACCGCGCGCGACGCCGACTCCATCATTTAGCTTTGGTGGTGGTCACGCGTATCCTGATCCGAATGGTGGGTTCTAAAAGAAGGTAAAAGTGGGACGTGACGTTTAGGCGCCGTCCCGTTTTTGTTTATGAGTTGGAACGATGAGGAAATTCAGATGACTAAACGTGTTGCGCTGTTATGGTATGGTGAGGTATCCGATGATAATCCGGTGATTGGTGGACGTGATCGACTGAGACCGCTGTATGATGCGCTGGTAAACCGTGGTGTTCAGGTTAATTCGATTCCGTATACGCATGAACGTCACGAAACTGTCGCTGAACAGTTGCGAATATACGACGGCATGATGGTATGGATGAACCCGATTGAAGCAGGTCAAAGTCGGGCGCGTTTAGATGATTTGTTGGCCGAATTGGTGAGCGACGGCGTTACAGTCAGTGCGCGACCCGACATCATCCAGATGATGGGGACGAAGGCTGTCATTTATAAGACCCGCGAGATGGAATGGGGAACAGAAAGTTATCTCTATGACGATTATGATGACTTCTTAGAAATATTCCCTGCACGATTGGCAAACCTTGGAACGCGCGTGTTAAAACAAGGGCGCGGTAGCTCGGGGGATGGTGTCTGGAAAATTGAATTCGCGTCGGCGGATGCAACCTCGTTGGATAGCGATGTACATGTGATGAATGCTGGCGATGATGCGACTGTAACAACACCTTTAGCTACACTTATGGCGGATTGGAAATCAGATTTTTCAGATGGTGGCTATCTCGTCGAACAACCATTTTTGTCGCGGGTTAGCGAAGGCATGATCCGTTGTTATATGAATGCGAATCGTGTGATCGGTATCTTGCATCAATTACCGAAGTCCGGCGGAATGAATGTCTCACGGTCGGGTTTATTTGTCAAAGATGGCTTGCCTGAGGGAATGGCTGTACACAATCCAAACAGTTCCCAATATACCACGCTCAAAACGAAACTCGAAACTGAGTGGATTGATACAATGTGTCAGATGCTGGATATGGATGTGCAATCGCTCCCTGTGTTGTGGGATATCGATTTTATTATGGGCGACAAAACTGAATCTGGCGAAGATACCTATTTGCTATGTGAAATTAATGTCAGTTCGGTATCTCCGCCATCAATTGCCCCATTTGATCAATTAGCCGAAACGTTGATTCAGCGATTGTGATCGGATGTTAGCGCACCTCGATTGTGCCTAATGGTACAGTATCTCCGACATTTTCGCCTTCAGCATTGATGATGGTGGGACGATAGCCGTTGCCACATTCTCCCGGTGGCATGAGTGCACACGTATATAACCCGACGTACAGTTGATATTCTCCGGCTTGTAAATTGTCTGGCAGATTTAAATCATAGGTGTCGATGATATAACCATCGGGTGACCACCACTCACTGATTGCGCGTCCCCCGGGGTGTAGTTTGTCGATTTGGGCGACGGGTGGACCACCTGTTGACACATGCAAAAAGCTCGAAAAATCAACGTCACTTGGCTCTTCGGCATACCAATACACTGTCAGAATGAGGCGATCTCCTGCATCGAATGTGCGGCTGTTGAGACTATAACCGAGCACGTTTAGGGTGTCATCGAGGGTGAAGGATTCATCAATTGTTGCTGGAATGGCTTCACCAGCAGGTGAATTCAACCATGCAATCCCCTCACGATAGAGTGCCAAAACCATTACGAGTGCCAAAATGCCACCGATGACAACCCCAATCAGTGTTGATTGCGATAGTGCTGGTATCGTCCAGTAAGGGCGTGGATAGAAGCTTAGGCGACGGATGAAAAACATCGCGATAACTGTCAGCAAAATAGAACTGAGTGAGACAAGATTGCCTAAATCACGGGCAGGGGTTGAGCCTAAAAATACCCGCAGTGTATGGTCGCCTTCGGGAATTGTAACTGTGATAAAGCCGTGATTGGGTGATGGGGTAATATCAACTGTTTCGCCATTGAGTGTGGCTGTCCAACCGACCCAGTAAAAATTATAGATTTCGACTTGGAAGCCTGCTTGTGCATTGATTTGCCATTCCATCATCTGTGGTGAATTGGAAATGAACTCGACTGTGTTGACATCAGGGACAACCGTATAATTTAATTTATCGATTGGATAACCATCAGCATAATCGTCGATTAGCGATTGGGTTGCTGCAGGCATACTGAATGTATTGGCGGGGCGATATTCATCAGTGAAGGTTGTACCCATTTGTAATCCAGCTTGTTCACTCGCGTGATACGCTGAGATTGAGGTATCGATGTCGGTGTTTGTCCACTCTGGGACATAATAGAGTGGAATCACGGACACAATTGGTAATGCGATAATAACAGCGATAAGACCAGTCTGTAACGGACGTGACAATTTCTCTAACCAGATAGCATTCAATCCCGCCAAAATCGCTAGACATGCAGCAACAGGGCCGAGCAATCGCCACGGGAATTGTAAGAGTTGTAACGGGCTTAAAAATTCCCAGAATCCGGCTGAGGCTGGTGTAACGAGCCAGATCATAAATAAACCGAGCAATGTAAAATACAACGCCCCGATATAGTTTTTGGGATGGGGTGAGCGATGACCGCGAGTGTAAAGCCACAGTGCCGAGAGTCCACCTATCAATGCGAGTCCCCATTGTGCAACCCCCAGGATGGTCAGTTCTTTGAGCCCGTTAATTGCACCTGCATCGTAGCGAGGTGTGAACATGAGTAAGTCACCCCACGGCACAAAGAAATTGCGGTAATCGAGTAAGGATACACCAATTAAATTCTGGAGGCTGACGGAAGTGTTTTCTAATATCACAGGTAACCAGAAACTTGCTGACACGCCCACCCCAAGAATAATTGCTGATAGTGTTATGAGTGTCGCTTTCCAGTTGGATTGACCAGAGCGACGATTAATGATTGGAATGAGGCTTTCCCAAATTACCCAACCGAGTACTAGCACTGTCAATGTAAGTGCCATCAGATTGTGGGCATTGATGAGGGCGACTTGCAACAGCACAACCCACAAAAATTTGAGAGGGGTTGGTTTATCACGCAACGTGGATACGCACCATAGAATAAATGGGAAAATTCCAAACGCTAGTAATTCGGGATATGTACCACGGGCATAGGTTTCGGTAAACATGATATACGGGCTGTAGACATAAACGAGACCGACGATAATGCCTGCGAGTCGTCCCATCCGACCTTTAACAAATAGATACATCCCACTACTACAACCGAGTAGGCTAAGCATGAGAACGGTGCGGAGTGCATCTAAAGCAGTCATGTTAAAGATGCCGATGAGACTGCTCGTGATGTAGTAAGTTAAGCTGGCATAAAAATGAAACAGAGGCGACCCGTATCCGAAGTATAACCCTTCTGCCCATGAGGGGAATAACAGCCCGTTTTGCCAGCTACGGTGCATTTCGCCAACACGGTAGGTATGATAAAGCACATCAGACCCGTTGGGTAATCCGACATTTGAGATTAGGGGGATGGCTGTAAATAGGGTCAGGATGAGGACAAGAATGAGTCCCCAATCGAGTCGGAATTGTGGTGTGGATGCATTATTCATAGGCTATGTTTTGCTTGTCTCCGGTATTGCGGTGATGGTTTGTTTCTGATTATGTATCGAGACATTCTAGCAAAGTTGTAGGTAAGTCGTCACCCTGATTGTGTATCCATTAAGTGTTGATGTTGTTTGATGTGTAATTGGCTGAGTTGCTACTGGTCATTAATGAGATGTGTATTCTAGCAAAATTGCTGTAAAGTCGTTACTCTAAACAAACAATCAGTCTAGATGGATTAGAGAACCATGACACATCTCACAGTTGGCGATGCATTCCCCGACATTCAATTGCCTAATCATAACCAACGGTTTCGACAGGTATCTGGCTATACAGCTCCACCAGAGATCGGTCGTCGCCTTGGATTTAAGGATGGGTATCCGCTCATTGTGATATTTTATCGAGGGTATTTTTGTCCCCGTGACCAACAACAATTTCGAATGTTGGTGGACTTTCAGGATGAACTTAATGTGAATTATTGTCGTATGCTGAGTGTAGCTGTGCAGCCATCGGATGTTCAGGCGGCGTTTCGTGCTGGTCTTGGTGCGAATTGGGATTTTCTGGCTGATGTGAATAGAGAGGTTGTTAATCAACTTGGCTTGCTTGACCGGACTGAGGGCGAATATGCTGATGTAGCACGACCTTACACATTTGTTCTGCGACCTGATTTAACTATTCATAGTGCATATGATGGCTGGTATTTTGTGGGACGACCCACACTCGAGGAATTGCGCCATGATCTGCGTGAAATTATGCGTGGGTTGAGCTATTATCCGTATGATGTTTGGGATATAGATGATGTAAAACAAATTCGGATTCCACAAACTGCTTGGCGAGACGGCATTTATGATGAAAATCTGGCGACAGAAACAGGCATTGTCCATACATTTGATATACAATCAGGCAATGGTATGATCCAGCACAATGTAACAGGGGATCTGATTTTCTTTAACTTTACATCAATTCCGGGTGAAGGGTATCGTACTGTTCGTGCAGGATTACAGGTACGCTTTGAAATTGTCGAGACTGCTACAGGTTTGGTTGCACGTAATATTTTGAAACTAGATAATTAAGACAAAACGGTCAACGCAGATGTTGTGCCCAAAATAGGATTGAGAATGACAATTAACAAGACGATTATTGAGAGCTATGAAAAAACACCCTATCCATATTTAGGGTATCAGCAGACACACCCTGATACATCAGCCAGCATCGCACGTTTGCTAGGGTTAAATCCGACAGATATTGAACAGTGTCGGGTGTTAGAGGTTGGTTGCGCGGTGGGTGGTAATCTTGTGCCAATGGCCTATGCATTGCCTGAAAGCGAATTTGTGGGCTTTGATATTTCGCCCGGTCAGATTGAAGCGGGACAAGCCATTATTAGTGAACTTGGATTAACAAATATCGAGCTGATGACGCTGGATATTATGGATGCCACGGCTGATAAATTGGGTAAATTCGACTATATCATCGCGCATGGGATTTATTCATGGGTGCCCGACGATGTACGTGATGGACTGCTCAAGATGTGTCGGGACTTGCTAACTGAAAATGGTGTGGCGAATATCAGTTATAACGTGTTACCCGGTTGGAAGATGATGGGTATGTTGCGTGATATGATGCTGTATCACACACGCGATACAGATAACCCCGATGACCAAGTGCTTGAATCACGTGAGTTGGCGCAATTTTTGGTGGAGTCCGTGCCTAAGTTGAATAAAGGCAATGTCTCATTCTTTAGTAGCTATCGGGATTTTCTGGAAGGGTACAATGAGTTTGTACTTAAGGGGCGCGACGAATCCTCGTTTCCGGCGAGTTTAATGCTACACGACGAAATTGCAGTTGTGAATCATCCGGTGTATTTTCATCAGTTTGCAGAACATTGTGAACAGCATGGTCTGCAATACGTGTCGGAGTCGACGTTGAGTAAAGTGATGCCGACGAATATGCCACAAGATGTCGCCCAAGAAATGATTGAAATGTCAGGCGATATTATTGAGATGGAACAATATATGGACTTTCTGTATAACCGCACATTCCGCCAGACTTTGATTTGTCACGAGGAACGCGAGGTACAACGCCGTCTATCTCCTGATCTAGAGATGATGTCCAAGTTTTATATTGCATCCAATGCCCAATTATTGACGCCGAATGCGATGATCGGTGAAAAGGGAGTTGCCCGTTGGAAGGGTACTGATGGTGCAGAATTTGCCACAGATAATCCGATCACAAAAGAAGCGATGCGCATTTTACTGGATATATTCCCGCAGTCGATTGCATTTGATGAATTACATAAACAGATTATGCAATCGGTGTATAGTCGGATGCCGGATGGTGAGTCACAGCATCGAGATATGAAAGTCTTAGCGGCGCAGTTATTGCAGATGTTTACCTATAGCGATACGTTGGTCGAATTCCATACGGCGTTAACACGTTGCACGACTAAAGTCAGTGATCGCCCAAAGGTGAGTGATGTGGTGCGTTGGTTGGTGGCACAGGGTTATCAGACTGTTTCCAACATGCGCCATCAACGGGTGCAACTTGATGGGATGGCACAATTGTTGTTGCCGTTACTTGATGGGGAACACTCGCAACGTGCTTTGATCAATGCCATCAAGGGGTGGGTTGAAGAAGGTAAGGTTAGCTTCGAAAATCAAGATGGCAAAAAATTGACCAAAGCTAAATTGCAGTCACGCATCAAGCAAGAGTTGAACGAACAATTGCGCTGGTTTGCTCATGCGGCATTGTTGATTGAGTGAGGCAAATAAACCGTGTATTGGATGTGGTTAGATTAATCCGTCTATCTCAAATTGTAGAACCTTATTGTAACGTTCTATGAAGCTATTTAGTGCGTGTGTACTGAAGACTTTACCTTCTTTACATACTAAAAGTGGAACGTTTTTCCATGCAAAGATGAAATTCGTGTTTAATTTAATGAGTTGATTAATGACATGTAATAGTCTTATATATGCGTCTGCACTATGTGGCGTGAGATCGATCAGATAGTTTGGGATAATTAATTTTTTCACTCGAAAATCATGAATATCAAGTTGCCTAAGTGTTATGTCCGATGCAGGAAAACTGAGAATTGTCATATCAGAAGCTTTTAAAGGCAAGTTGTCGATTCTAAGAAGGTCAAGTATATGATGATGTATCCTATCTTTGTTTTCAAAAGATGATGTCACAAAGATTTGGTGCGATTGATTGATGTAATAGTCAGGTTTCCATTTCTGTAGATCATTGATACCCTTAGTTTTAATTGGAATTAAATCTGAGTAGTATTTTGTATCTTCCCAACCGTCATATACGATATTTGATTTGCGGATAAGTATAGGAAGATCACCCTCAACCAAATCTAATGTTGTAGTCTTTAACACATAAGCGACTAACTTTGCCCATTGTTCTGTCCCATTTGTATGACAAAGTAAGGTCAAAGTAGTTTGCATATACATTCCGTATTTAGGAAAGTGTCTATTCGGATGATCCGGCACAGCATAGTTTAGCTCCATTTCACCATAGCCAAGGTATGCTCCACATGGATGTTGACTATTGGGCGTATCCGAGACGTATAACTCATAAGAATCTCCGAGATAGTCAAGTAAGTCAACGAAAAATTGATTTGGATTTGAGATTTTTGAGACAAAATGTAGATGTTTATAAGATGTCATTTATAAATTTTGCACTAGTAATTTGATTTACACTGTTAAATAGCTAATTCTCAGATTTTTTCATAGTTTTATTTTATCACGACTTGTAGATTTTCTTGTTCTTCGCGATAAAAGGAATTGAATAGGTAACACATCAGTTTGCTCATGCGGCGTTGTTGATTGAGTGAGGCAATACAACGCCGCATATTTTACGGTGTGTCGGTTGAGTAAATTGGAGTTTTTTGTTTCGTGAGTTGTTCCAATAATGTGACAGCATGCGATGGCTCAGGGAGTATGTCGATTTTATCGCGTAGCTGTTTGGTGTTTTTATGGTAACTTGGGGGATTCAGTACTGTTGAGACGGTTTCTTTTACTGAATCGGGTGTTAGTGTGATCGGGTCAAGTATTTCCGCAACGCCAAGTGCCTGACAACGGTCTGCATTATGCGGTTGGTCTGCGCCCATTGGTATGAGCACCATCGGCAGACCATGTGCCAGCGTCGCAATTACACTCCCTGATCCTCCATGCGATACAACGCAATCGACCTGCGGTAATAATGTCAGTTGTGGGATGAATTGCTCAATCTGAATATTGTCTGGTTGGCTTCCAAATTCTGTCGGGTCGATATGCTTACCGACTGTCACAATAAGATTGATCTTGAGCGTGCTTAATCCAGATAGGACCCTCGAAAATAAATCACCTGACTCTGTATTAAAGACTGTGCCCAATGTGAAATAAATTGTCGGCGCATTGGGATAGTGCTTTTTCAGTGGATAAGGTTCTCTGCTTTTTTGTGCATGGGGGCGAATCCAATGGGTAGTTTTGGGATGCGGAAAGTCAGGATCACGATAGTCGGGTGGTACAGGCGCAATATATAGATAACGACTGAGCATATCAAGTTGTGGGTCGGTTGATAGATTATAGTCTGCACGGACTTCATTGAGTGGCTCGGCTACAACTTCTGGACGAATAAATGATCCTGCGGCGATGACTTGTACAACAACATACGGAATCTGGAGATGCTCGGTAATAATCATTGTGCCAAAGTCGGTCTCATCACAGACAATAATGTCTGGCTTTTGATCTTAAATGATTGGGAGAATGGCCTCAGCTTTCTTTCGTGCACCCACTCTGGCGAATTTTTCGCGCAAGTCATTATCTTCTCGCTCACGGTCGAGGGGCAATAAGGCTTGTTGTTGTGGCTTACTGGTGTTGGCTTTACCCATCGTAATCACTTCAAATCCATGTTTTTTAACTGTATCATTCATGGCTGCACTACATACAAACGTGACCTGATGTTCTTTTTCTTGTGTAGCTTGAGCAATTGGAACGAGTGGCAAGAAGTGCCCTCTCCCGCCGACAAAGGAAAATAGAAGATGCATGTAAATTCTCCCTGATATGTTGGTGATGATTTGGTGAAGCTGGTATGAGTATTTTGCAGTCTGAACCCTGAGGTATTGTATCATGATTTGCATTCTGAAATTGTCATATTAAAGGTGTAACATGCCAAACCTTAACCTCAAAAAAATATCGACCTATCTCATCAGTTTGACATTTATTAGTGCTGGTATCGGACATTTTATTTTGCCGGATATTTTTCTAGAGATTATGCCACCACAATTGCCACTCCATTTGGAGGCAGTCTATATTTCGGGAATATTTGAGATCCTTGGTGGAATTGGCGTATTGATACCACGCTTCCGTAAGATGGCGGGATATGGGTTGATATTGTTGTTGATTGCGATTTTTCCGGCGAACATCTATATGGCCTCATCACCGGATGTCATGCCCATAGTACCAAACTGGATTGCTATTGCCCGCTTACCGTTCCAATTTGTGTTTATTGGTTGGATTTATTGGGCAACTGCCCGTCCTGTATCTTCTGAATCTGTTGTGCCTGCATAATCAAATGAATAGTTATTGAGCAGTGTGTTTAATTTAATCAAGATTCGATTATACTGACGATACAAATTTCTTGATAAAAGAGGATAACTTATGACTAAGATAAATCGTCAATGGCGGCTGAAAACCCGTCCAGAAGGTATGGTCGATACAAGTAATTTTGATTGGGTTGAAGAGGAACTTGGCGCATTGCCTGAGGATAGTGTACGGGTGCGGAGTGTGTATTTGTCACTGGATCCAACACAGCGAGGGTGGATGCGGGCACAACGTGGCTATCGTGATCCGATTGGAATCGGGGAAGTAATCGTTGGATCGGGCGTTGGCATCGTCGATGAATCGACACATGGGGCATATAAAGAAGGTGATATTGTCGTTGGGATGCTTGGTTGGCAAGATTATGCTACATTTACAGGCAAAGGCGTTGATAGTTTGACGCAGGTTCAACCGATGGATGGTGTGCCACTGCATTATTATCTGGGTGTACTCGGGTTTATTGGTATGACCGCTTACTTTGGCTTATTGGATATTGGTGACCCCAAAGAAGGCGAGACCGTTGTAGTCTCGGCGGCGGCTGGTGCGACAGGCTCATTGGTTGCGCAGATTGCGAAAATCAAAGGATGTCGCGTTATTGGAATTGCTGGTAGTGATGAAAAATGCGCTTGGCTGACAGATGACCTCGGCTTAGATGGTGCGATTAACTATAAAACTGAGGATGTATTTGCGCGGATGCGAGAATTGTGCCCTGATGGTATTGATGTGTACTTTGATAATGTCGGGGGTGATATCCTCAATGCGGCATTGGCACTCATTAACAATTATGCGCGGATTGTGGCTTGCGGTATGATCTCGATGTATAACGCGGAGGCACCTGTACCGGGACCATCAAATATTGTGAATTTGATTGTGCGTCGCGCTAAGATGGAAGGCTTCATTGTGCTTGATTATTTCCCACGTGCGATGGAAGCGATTATGCCATTGGGACAGTGGTTGATGAGTGGACAGATTCAGTTCCGTAGTGATGTTGTTGATGGGCTGGAAAATACAATTGATACGTATAATCGCTTGTTCACGGGTGAAAACTTCGGTAAGTTAATTATGAAAGTTGCCGATGATCCGATGACGGAAGCTAAATAGACCTAACTTATGGGTGAAGACTATTTCGCCCTTAGAAGAACTGTTGTTGGAATTATTCCAAAAGTGCCTCGACAATATGATTTGTCGAGCTAAGCCGTTCTGATACAACGGTTGCAATAAAGATGTGAAAACTCGAGGCTGCCTCTGGATGATCTTCATTCATCTGATAGAGTGCGCTTCGGGTTAATTTGTAGAATGTACCTGCTTCAGCGACTATCACTGATGCAGAGCGTGGACGATCCAGATAAAAGCCGACCTCACCGACAATTGTTCCCGCGCGCATACTGCGTAAGCGAATTGATTTGCCATGTTCTGTATTGAGCTGAATATCGACACGTCCCGACTCGATGAAGTACAACGCATTCGCATCTTCGTCTTGACGAGCGATATAATCACCAACTTGTACGTCAATCCGTGTTAGGTATTTCGATAGCAACGATATATCGAGCATACGCATCATTGGCCGGCTCTCGATTTGTTCGCGAATACTGACGTGTTTAGGCTCCGGAATTTCTGACTTTTCTAATAGCTCATTTTCACACCATTCCATTGCTCGGTCTAGATCTTCAAATTCGCTGGCTAAATCGGAATCGAGCGAACCGTAGCCATAATTGACAAGGATGTCGCGTACTTGTGGGCTGACATTAGCAAAGATCATATGGATACCATGTAACGTTGCAAGTTGCTTGAGTTTTGCAAAATCGACGACGGTGGAGACATCGATACCTCGCACTAATCGAAAGTCAAGAATGACATAGAGTAGGGCTTCCTGTTCTGCATCCATAACACGGGCTTTGATACTCTCGTAAAATTGGTTTGATGTGCCGAAGAATATGAAACCTTGTAAACGTAGTATCCAAACATATTGACCAAGATTTCGTAGAAGTTTTGTTTCGTCATAAGATCGTTCAGTGTTACTGCGTAAAACACTCCCAGAAAATTCTTGCTTCACAATGCTGATGCGACTGTATTCAACCGCAAAAACAATAATGGTCGCGACAATGCCGACAACAACACCTTGCAAAAAGCCAACTAAACTAATGACAATGAAGATACCAAATAAGATGAGGTAATCTGTGAGGGGGAGTTTAAACCATGTGTCATAGAGCCATTCAGCCAAAAAATTAAACCCGAGGTACATTAATAACCCGCCGAGAATAACGCGTGGGAAGATTGTGATAATATCTGCACCAAAAACAAGCGTGAGACCGATGAGCAAAGATAAAGTAATACCAACAAATCGACCATAGCCACCACTACGATGCACTAAGGTTGTGAGGGTGACAGATTGAAACCCTACTATGCCACCACCTAGCATACCGATGAGTGCGTTACCCGCCCCTGTAACTGTAAGTTCTCGATTAAGGTCGAGCTCACGGTCGACAACCAGTTCGAGTGCGCTGGCGTTAAGCAATAGATGAAGCGAACTAATGATGATGATAACAGCGATACCGCTGGCATGTGCAAAAATAAACATGCCATCAAGCTGTGAGATGATGGAAAAATCAGGAAGTTGCCAGAGTGTTCCATCTGACATTCCGTTAATAAACCATCCATCTTGTGTGATGTCTTGTATGGTCATATCGCTTGTGATGACTGCACCATAAAATAAGATGACTGCACCGACGATGACAGCAGGAAGGACAAACTCATTATGTGTACGGCGTGTTAAGACCAATAGCACACATGCAATGACAAGCCCCGGAAACCAGTGGCTTAATACATCACCACTAAGCAGCGTAAATATAGTATGAAGGCTGAACTGTAAATCGGTCATGACATTGAGTGCACCCTGTACCAATAACCAGCCTGATCCAGCTAAAAATCCACCGATTACTGGATAAGGAATGTAGCGAATAAGATTACCTGCATTGAGCATGCCGAGTATCAAGAAGAAAAGACCAGTCAAAATTGATGTGAGGCTGATGATAAGTACAACTGAATAAAACAGAACATCGTCGGGCATGGTTGTTGGTGCAGAAACAATCAATCCAGTAACGATTGTTGCGAGAATAGCTGCTGCTGTACTTTGCGTATGGGCAATGGTCGCACGGTCTGATCCAAACGCGGCGACGATAAAGCTGATAATCATCGCACTGACTAGTGTAATGCCGATACCTGTTACGTAATAGCTGGCGAGTCTACCGTAGAAAATGAGCGCAGAGAATGACGTGGCATAAATTATTGCAATGAGCCATACAACCAGGCTAGAAAAAATGTTGCTGATAACATTCGTTGGGTGCAAGGCAGAACGTAGTCGATTGGCTGTGGTTTGATGATGTGCTTCTATATTGGTACTCATTTGTAAACTTTCAAAACGGTGTGGCTGTCATCCGGCATCAACGATAGGATGTTAAGACACTATTATATAATTCTTAAATTCTTAATGTGGTGAGTATACGCCTATCGAAAAAAGCGTGCAACTTGGCTAAGATGATGGATCATTGATTAAAATTTCCAAACGCCTTAAGGATATTGCGCTCGTGGATACTTACGACTACAAAAACATCACGGATTATTTACAACATCTTTATCAGTGTAAGCCGTTCGCACGTAGCGGGATTGAACATCCGGTAACAATTTATTATCCAAGTGAGGCGCAGATGCGGGATGTTGATAGTGTGCTTGATCTTTATCCGCCGACGCAAGAAGATAAAGATTATGCAGCATATGATTATAGTTACTTGAGTAACCTGCAAAATAGTAAACCATCACTATTTAATGGACGCACGTTTACGTTAAATTTTATCCGAGAAAATCCATTAAAAATGCGAGGTGCGTTAGGGCATTATTTTGATATGCTGGCAACGTGTGCCTCACTTGAAAATGAGTTGCGTGATGCTGTTGCTGAGGGATGGATGCGTGCGCCGTCGCGGGCACAATATCATCGTCATGTCGAACCAAAAGATGCAATTCTTCGAGGAACACGCCGGAGTGCTGCCATTGGTATCGCGACGTTAACCGTGTTTAATGACAATGGTACTTATAAAGCAATCCTTGCTCGTCGTTCCAATAAAACGGCCTTCGATAGTGGGATGTATCATGTGCTACCGGCGATGATGTTCCAGCCGACGACATCCGATTTCTCGCATCCAGAACATGAATGGAGTATCAAGCATCAGGTGTTCCGCGAGGTGTTGGAAGAGATGTTCAATATGCCGGAAGAATTGGACGCGACCGAATGGGATTTCTTTTATCAGCACCCAGCGATGGTCTATTTAAAGGAGTTGATGGATAGTAGACAGGCGCACCTGTATGTAACGGGTATAACCCTCAATTTGTTGACCTTACGCCCTGAAGTGAGCACGCTCTTACTGATTCGTGAGCCCAAATGGTATGCACGGATTACTGCACCTGATAGTGATATACCATTCATGACAGCTGACGAGACTGTTAAAGATAGTGTGGTGGTCGCCCCGATGATGACGGACAATGAATTTCTGGGACATTTCCCAGAAAACTTGTATCTGCGGATGCCAGCACAAGCCACTGCGACGATGTGGCTAGGGATCGATTTGGCGCGCAAAGAGATTATGCGGGGATTTTAACATAATCTGTGCGCTATTAACTGGACACGAAATCCGAATCATGTCATCATAATATTGTGAAAAAGGATGGATATATGGGTTCATCCTTTAAAAACTTTGTGGTTATATATTTAAAATTAGAGTGTTATACAGACGATGAATGATACCCTCCGGCAACAACTTAAACATCCACAAGCGCGCATTCGTCATCAGGCAATTGTGAAATTGGCACGTATGAAAGATGATGATGTGCTGCCTCTATTAAATGACATCGCTAAGAATGACCCTGAACCGAGTTTGCGCCAGTTAGCAGAACGAGCGATTACACACATCCTCAACGAGTATTCGTCTACGATGAGTCGGGTTCAACGCCAAGAAACACCACTATCAGATATTCCACCATTTTCTAATCCGAAAGCAGAACAGCATATGCAAACTGCATATCGCCTACAAGAAAATGGTGCGAAAGCAAACGCATTACAATATCTGATTAAAGCGCTTGATCTCGCGCCGCTGTTGGCACAAGACCCTGATGTGCAGCGGTTAGCAGAAAATCTGACTGGAACAGACGGTAAAACGGCGGCGACGATGCTGGCTGACCGTGAGCAACGGAAGAAATTTTTTGATAATAACACGCCAGATAATACATCGGATAATTTCCCTAATTCACCAAGCATGTGGATTATTTTCGGCTTGTTTTTAGTCATCTTAGGGCAATTCTTCTGGTCGGATGGGGTGCAAATTATCAATCGTGCATTGGAGGAGATTGAAGTACAGCAACTCAAACAGATGGTGCGTCAAGTCAATGGGATTGATTATTATCTGGTAACACCTGAAGGCGATGTTCCTCAGACGGGGTATCCAATGCTGGTCACAATTCCCGATGGGCGGGAAGATGCGACAGCAATGCTCTCACATTTTTCGGATGTGGCAAATGAACAAGGTGCGATCTTGCTTGTGCCAGAATTTGAAGATTATCGGTTTGCACGTGTGAGCCATCAGTCGGATGCACTGTGGACAATGGTCACGGATGTCACCAATGATTATCCACTTGATGCAGATGGTGTGCTGTTGTTTGGGTTTGGTGATGGGGCAATGGTAGCGACGCGTCACGCCAATGCTTTTCCCGATCAGACTGCAGGTGTGGTGACGAGTGGCGCTACATTTTTGTATCCACCTCCATCGGATATTCCATACACGGTGATTTATGGTGCTGATGATCGGTTGTTACAAGATGTAGATGAAAACGATGTCCCGTTCGCCAACATTGAAGATTGGTCAGACCCTTTAAACTACCTCACAATTGAAAATATCGGACATGAAATCAACAGCCAGCAAATTGACATTACTGCACAAGTTTTGCAAGACCTCTATCAGTGATGGCTGTTTCTAACGCCAAACTCACGTAGTATCCTTATAATTATGGCATATATAGACCCTGTCGAAAGGACATACATATGCCAGCTGTAGGCGATGTTGCACCAGATTTTGAACTTAAAAACCAAAATGGCGATGCCGTTAAACTGAGTGATTATAAAGGTAAGAAGGTGTTGCTGTTTGCATATCCTAAGGCGGGAACTCCTGGGTGTACGACACAGGCTTGTGGCTTCCGTGATAATTTTGCACAAATTGAAACGTCTAACGCGGTGGTTTTGGGGTTAAGCCCAGATAGCTCAGAAGACCTTGCTAAATGGATTGAAGAAGAAAATCTACAGTATGATTTGTTATCTGATCCTGACCATGAAGTTCTCGAAGCTTGGGGTGCATGGGGTGAGCGCAGTATGTACGGCAATAAGTACATGGGGGTAATTCGCTCTCACTGGATTATTGGCGAAGATGGCACTGTGATAGATGAACAGATCAAAATTAGCCCGAAGAAAAGCATCGAAAAAGCATTAAAATCTCTGGGATAGTCAATCCTTGAAACGTAGGGATGCGTCGTCAGGATAATATTTACGGCGTTTCCCTATGCTCCTGTTTCCCTAATGACATCTAACAAAATGGTTTGAAGCTTACTGAAAGTGTTTGAATATTGCAGTTTTCTTGACAGGTTGTGGCGACTTCTGATACCGTTAAATGAGGATAAACAGTAGGAATGTATTATGGGCGCAACTGTCGTTTCAACTGAGAAAATCGATATTTTACCAGCGGATTCCGCACGATCCGTTGCGCAATTTTTTCAGGTGTTATCTGATCCTACACGGGTGCGAATTGTGAAGGCATTGGCAGAGGGTGAATGGTGCGTGACTGACCTTGTTGATGCGTTGCAAATGGATCAGCCTGCTGTATCCCATCAACTTAAATATTTGCGGAAACTCGGTGTTGTGAGTTATCGTAAAAAAGGTCGCCATGTGTATTATAAATTGAATGACGACCCTTTACGTGATGTTTTATTTAGTGGGATTGAATATACATCATAGCGATTTTTCACGGTTTTGATTCGTCATCGCTAGTGGGGCGGCCCCTTGATGATGTAGTACTTTGTTATCTGATTTATGACTTTGCAGATTTTCCGCCAACAATGGCAGGATGACACGGAATGTAGTGCCTTTATCCTTCTCAGTTTCAACCTCAATCGTACCACCATGAGAATTGACAATCCATTTAACGATCGATAATCCCAGCCCAGCGCCATCCTCATCTGTAAAATGACGACGTGAATGATCTGCTTGATAGAAGCGGTCAAAAATATGTGGCAAGTCTTCTTCGGCGATACCACTACCTGTATCGGCAACTTCAATCACGCCAAGTTCTTTGTCTTTTGGATAAACCGAAATTGTAATCGTTCCCTTGTCTGCGGTAAATTTAATCGCATTAACCACAAGGTTAGAGATGACTTGCTGTAGGCGTTCGTAATTGCCCTCGATATGTACAGGTTCGTGTCGATCCATAACAAAGTTTAGGTCACGTTGACGCGCATGTGCTAATGCCGTAAATGTGCTGAAACTTTCTGATACGACTCCGTCCAAATCAATTGGGTAGAGATCAATTGTGATGTCGCCATAATCTGCACGGGCTAACATCAAGACTTCATTGACCATGCGGGTCATACGCTTGGTTTCATCTTGAATTGCCTCTATGGAGTCTTCATCGGCACCAAAGCGTTTCATCATATCAAGATTACCCTGAATCGCTGTGAGCGGTGTTCGTAGCTCATGGGATAAATCGGCAACGAACCGTTGTTGCACCCCGAAAATATATTCGAGACGCGCCATCATATGGTTGAATACCTTGGTTAAGCGTCCGATTTCGTCATCTGGTATATTGGCAGGCAAGCGTGTACTGAGGTCGGTCGCTGTTGAAACACGAGCCGCTGCGGCTGTGATTTCTTGTAGTGGGCGAACAGCGCGATACGATAACGTCATACCGAGTACAATTGACACAAATACACCAATGACGGTGGCTGCAATCATGATGCTAAGCACGCCGTCCGTGACTTGCTCAACGATTAGTGTTGATGCAGCAATTTGTACCACCCCAATTTTTTCGCCACCAGCGTTTGTAAATGGACGTGTCATCACCCGTTCGGGCATATTATTGAAATTTACGTCGGTAAATGATGGACGTTCTGTTGATAGCTGTTGTCGGTCGAGTGGCCGTGTGATGCTCGCTAGATCAAACGAAGACTGCAATAGAATTGGATCAATCTCAGATTCACCATTGCTGGTCTGCCAGACTTGGACTGATAGCCCTGGGACTCTGAAAATTTCTTCGTTGCGGAAAATTACGCCTGTTTCAAGTGCACCAAATTCACCAAGTGGAATTACCCGAATGTTGCGAATAATATTCGACGATGATTGGGCAAGTCCACTATCAATTGAGTTGATGATTGTCGCTTGGATCACACCAAAAACCGCTACGCTGAACGCGATAATAATTAGCGTCAACAGACCGGCATACCATAATGATATTTTGGTGCGGATACTCATCTTACGTGTTATTCCTCTCTAAGGACGTAACCTACTCCTCGTACTGTATGGATCAAGCGGGTTTCGTCATCTTGTTCTGTTTTTTGTCTTAAGTAACGTACGTAAACTTCGATAATGTTACTTTCACCACCGAAATCGTACCCCCACACACGGTCAAAAATAACATCACGTGTGAGTACTTGGCGCGGGTTACGCATGAAGAGCTCTAGAAGTTCGTACTCTTTGGCCGTCAAATCAATCGCACGTTCATTACGGTAAGCACGGTGTGTTCCAGTATCCAGTGATAGATCACCGAAGCGCAAAATTTCTGGACGTGATGCTGGTGTTGAGCGACGGAATAGTGCACGAACCCGTGCCATTAACTCATCAATAGAAAATGGTTTGACGAGATAATCATCTGCGCCTGCATCGAGTCCAACGACACGATCTTTGATGTCGTCTTTTGCGGTGAGCATGAGAATTGGAACATCGCTAGCTGCACGGAGTCGTTTACATACTTCTAGACCGTCTAAGCCAGGTAACATCCAATCTAGGATGACAAGATCAGGCGGATTGTCCCGTGCGACTGCCAAACCAGTTTGACCATCACGGGCGACATTGACCCGATAACCTTCGTAGATGAGTCCACGTTCTACAAATTGTGCAATTCTAGCTTCATCTTCAATGATTAAAATGCGTTCTCTTGCCATGATTCCCCCCATGACGATATGTTGTTGTTTATCGCTATGTTAAACCTGTTGCATTAGTGTAAGTTAAGCAATACCCTCTAAACGGATGAGATTAACACAGCATGATTATTTCCATAGAATCTTTGCGATGCGAATAGGGAACTGCAAGATGTTTATTTCTGCGGTGTCTGGGAGATAGATAATAAGTTTGCCATTAGGTATAGTAAGACCTGAAAGCGTTTCACCATTACGCGAGAATACTGGTTCAACAATTGATGGAATCGTGCCTAAACGTTCAAATGTACCGTTGATTGGAATATTGATGTTGATACGGGATGATGGCCCGAATAGGTTTTGGCGGGTGATTAATTGGAGTGCATTCTGGCTCGTTTGTGTCAGGTGTTCTACCACAATATCACTAGAAAGTGTAAAGAGGGGGATTGGGTCACCCTGTGTATTGGGGTCGAGAATGACGATTTCACTG
>DIYL01000037.1 GCA_002428985.1 Anaerolineales bacterium UBA6055
ATCATCAACTTTACATTGACCCAAAACAATTCCGTTCGTACTTGCCCATGCGCTGACCATATGAATCGCATCTTTACCTATACTTTTGTCATAACTCCGTCTGGCTGTCTTCCCGTCTATCGCAATCACTTGACCTGTTGTCAAACTGAATATTGCTTCCACCCAACGGCTAAACCCAGATTGGAAGGCTTCGCTATCTAAACAGGAGAACACATCACCAAATGTATCATGTGATGGAATACCATTGTTTAAGTCCAAGTAGTCAGTAAGCCAACTCTCTTTGGCTTTTCCATAGATTTCAATACCCACCCAGCTATCTGCTCCACTGATCACACCACAGATAGCAATGATTATGATATCAATCAATTTATGGTCACAGCGACCTGTTACTCTTGGGTCAGGCAAGTCCTCAAAACATTGACGAATACTATTCTTCAGGTGGTCAGACATGAAGCGCATACCTTTTTGGTACTCATTATCCCATATTCGTTATTTTGAAGCGATTACCCTGATCTAGTGATGTCATAATTGGCAGTCATAAATCAAGGGTGCTATACTCGTTTGTATGATAAGCCTAACAGACATACTCAAAGCCTCTAATGGACAACTTTTTGGTGAATCTGTCAGTCATTTGTTTACAGATTTCTGTTTTGATTCGCGTGAAGCGAAAGATTCTGAATTGTTTATTGCAATGCGTACCGACCAAGGTGACACACATGCGTATATTGCAGAAGCGGTCAAAAATGGGGTTGGTGGCGTATTATGCACAAATCCGCCAGATGTAGATACTAGTAACGTGACAGTGATTGTGGTTAAAGATCCAATTGACGCATTGATGAAGTGGACGCGCATGATGCTGGATCGTATTTCCACTAAAGTTGTCGCTGTTACTGGATCATCCGCACGTTCTACAACTGCGGAAGCTATTCGTCATGTATTAGATAATTCAAAATCAGTGCATTTTCGAGATGTTGATGTGTCGGGGCGTTTAGGTATTGCTATTGGGTTGGCTCAAGTTTTACCCACTCATGATGTGGTTGTTTTGAAATATGGCACAACATATCCTGGCGAAATGGCTGAGATGGTCAGCATGGCACAACCGGATGTTGTTGTTGTCACACATGTGGACTGTAACCACACGGATGAGTTTGAAAATTGCGAGCAACTTATCGCGGAGTTCCGTGTCATTGTCGAGAGTCTGTCGGCTGACGGGTCATTAATTATCAATCATGATGATGCTAATGCTCGGAATTTATCCTCCGCCTCCAAAGCGAAAGTTGTATCGGTCGGGATCGATGCATTTGGTGCCGATTATATGGCTTTTAATGTTGTTGTGGGTTCAAATGGGACAGGCTTTGACCTGAAAGTGAATAGTGAACGTCGTGTCGGACGCTGGACACCTTTGCTTAGTAAGTTTCATCTATATTGTATTCTGTATGCGTTAGCTGCTGGGCAACAAATGGATGTTTCGACGGATGATGCACTGAACCGTTTGAAACGAATGAAACCGTTACCAGGGCGATTGAATCCATTTACTGGATTAAATGGTAGTCTACTAGTGGATGATACATTTGGTGCGAATCCATTATCGATGCAAGCTGCGATTGAGTGGGTCAATGCTATCAAATATAGTGAACAACGTACAATTCTTGTTGTTGGTGATATGGATGATTTGGGGTCAAATAATCAACAGGGGCATCGCTTAGTTGGTCACAAAGTTACGAATGATATCGACTACCTCATTACAAAAGGGTTGAATGCTGCGTTAATTGGGCGATCGGCAATTGATAATGGGATGGACGCGAACCGTGTGAAGATGACATATAGTGTGCAAGATGTTATCTACGAACTCAAGAATCTTAATCTCACGGCGGTTGATGTTGTTGTGGTTAAGGGTGGTGGTCAGTCAGATATGGCACTGGTCACACGCACACTCATGGAAAATGATGCAAACGAAGGTGATCTTGTTCGACAAACACAGATTGCCCAAGTTGTTAGTGCTGTCTCACAGTCGCTCGTACCAAGCCGTGTCGAAATCGATACCGAAGCACTGACATCGAATATTAAGTTAATTAAACAGCGAATTGGTGATGATGTGGAGCTGATGGCAGTTGTCAAAGCAAATGCTTATGGACATGGTGCCGTAACGGTTGCACGGACAGCCTTGCTTAATGGGGCGAGTTTTCTAGCAGTTGCTAATATGTCAGAAGCTATGGCGTTGCGTGATACAGGGATTACAGCGCCAATTTTGGTTTTGAGCTATTTCCCTGCATTCGCAGTGCGTCAAGCCATCCAACAAAATATTAGTGTTGTTCTATTTGATCTTGAATTAGCACGTCAATATGAACGGGTTGCCCGTGACACTGGCGGAAAGCTCAAAATACATATCAAGGTCGATAGTGGAATGGGACGTCTAGGTATTTTGCCTGATCAAGCGGTTACCTTATTCCGCCATCTACATGCGATGCAACATATTGAGATTGAGGGTATTTTTACCCATTTTTCTGTTGCTGATGAAGACCCTGAGTATACGGCTGAACAACTTGCGACATTTAAAGATATTATTGCGCCGCTAAGAGCAACAGGTTTCAAATTTAAATATATCCATGCTTCTAATTCACCCGGCATGTTAGGTGATAAAGAAAACCTGTTTAATATTGTGCGCCCCGGGTTATTGTTGTATGGCTTACAACCTTCAGATAGTGTGCAACTAAAAGGGCTTCAACCTGTTATGTCTTGGAAGACAGTTGTCGCACAGGTTAAGACACTACCACCTAACTCAACAGTTGGTTATGGAAATACGTACCGGACACGGCGTGAAGAAACGATTGCTATATTACCTATTGGCTATGCAGATGGGTTGCGACGTGCACCAGCAACATGGCGCGAAGTTCTTATTCGTGGAAAACGTGCACCACTGATTGGGCGCGTCAGTATGGAGAAAACCACGGTTAATGTCAGTAATATTCCTGATGTATCCATTGGAGACGAGGTTGTTTTAATGGGTCAACAGGGGGATGATGAAATCACAGCTGATGAAATTGCGCGTTGGTTAGGCACAATTAATTATGAAGTTGTAACAAGTATCTTGCCCCGTATTTCACGGTCATGATACATCATCAAAGGCAATAGTTTCGTATAGTTCACTTAACACTAGCTGTGCATTGATGGCATCTAGTGGAACAATTACATCTAATCCTTCGAATTCACGTTTCAACCACCCATTATCTTGACGTGTGTGTAGTGTGATTTTTGGCTTATTTTGCTCAATGATGCAATAAATCTTAAGTGACTCAATTTTTTGATAGATATTGAGCTTGATGAAATGATCACGCACTTCGCTGGAGTCCGAGACAACTTCTGCAACCATTGTCGGATTAAGCAGATTATTGGGTGAATCTTCATCAAATCTCGCTTCGCCACAGACTACTGTAAAATCAGGATATAGATATTCATTTTTGCTGACTTGTACACGAATGTCACTGTTGAATCCGCCACATTGTTTGTTGCCAATATCCCTAAACATCAATCCTGTTAAATTATAAATGATCTTACTATGTTTGGGTGTTCCACCTGACATAGCATAAATTTGCCCGTCAAGGTACTCGTATTTTGTTTTTGATGCATTATCGAGGATTAGATAATCTTCTGGTGAAATATAAGATTCAAAATTGCGTTGTGTTGCCATGAGTAAATTACCCCAATACGTGTTGTATGAGAGACGGTTTTGCCTCTCATACATATAATACACGATTATGCGCTGATGAAAGCTTCTAAATCTTCGACAATGAGGCTTGGCATAACACCAAATTGATACCGCATGATCCATTGCCCATCAGGATTGATTAGATAGGATCCGGCAGTGTGGTCAACAAGGTAACCGCCTCTGGATGTACCCTCACTCTTTTCGAAGAACAAGCCGTAATCGACCCCAAGTCGTCTTAGATCAGCTTCGTCACCTGTGAGACCAATGAATCCCTCTAAATTGCGCGTTCCAAAATATTCTCCAATTGCTTGTGGTGTATCCCGTTGTGGGTCTACACTGACAAAAACAAACTCAACTTCATCGGCTTGATCTTCCAAGGATTCACGAATACGGCGGAATTCATTGAGTGTCAATGGACACACATCTGGGCAATGTGTATACCCGAAGGTGATGAGGACATATTTACCACGTAGGTCACTGAGGCTTGTTAACTCGCCATCTTGATTTGTAAGAGTAAAGTCTGGCATATCACGTGGGGGTGAGATCGCGGTTGTACCGTCAAAATTTTCTTCCTCGACAATACTAAAACTTGTGATGCTTGTTGGGGTATCGGGTTGTGTCAGTTGACTGTACACAATAAATAAACCAACTCCGATTATACCAACTATTAGCACACCAATAATACCATATAGAGTTTTTGTTGTTGGATCACGTTGTTGTCTAGTTTCTTCCGTTAAATTCTCTGTCATGTTGAGTGTCCTATTGCTACTGTGTTTGACGGTATTATAACATTGGGTCGATTTGAACTGTAGAGAAATCGCTAAAAAAAGAGCGTAACTTGTTGTCACGCTCCCTGTCATTTACACATTGTTTTTCTGTCTGCGTATTAACCAGATATGCCAGCCTGTTAATCCTATCCCTGCGCCGAATGCTAAGGTCGTTAAAGTCAGCATAAGGGGAAGGGCTGGTCCATCTTGTGATGGTGCGCCACAGATAAATGCCCAGACAAGTTCAGGTGCTTTGGCTAACGTCGATAGGTCTTCCATTAGCGCAAAACTAAACAAAAAGAGCATGGCACTGGTTGTGAACAACATCACGATTGCAAGTAGGCGGATAAGTTCTGGTTCGAACTCATTGCTTGTATCTGTTGTTTGTTGGGTGATTTCTGCCATTAGATACCTTCCGATACAATTTGACGATGCGTCAATTCCTCTAATGTCTCAATAGGGCGTAGTCGCAACTACGCCCTGATTGTATTAGATGTCAGATTAAGGAGAGACTCCCGGTGGTAAGCCGACTGCCCAGAAACCATTTTGCCAATCAAGTGCGTTTAGCAAGACAGGACCCCACATAATGACACAGGCAATAATAATGACTGCCAACCATAATCCCCATTTTTCGAAGATTGCAGGTAGGATTTCATCTTCTGGTGCGGATGTCTCGATCGGTGCCTCAATTTCGGCTGGGTTTTCAATTTTCTTACCAGCAAATATGGTGCCGATAACGACGACGTAGAGTAGTACTGAGCTTACTAGTAAGAGGAAACCTGCAAATGCACTGATGTTGAGCCATGGAATCCATTCAGGCAGGATCAAGTGGCCTGCGCCACCGAGATCACTACGGCGGACTGCACCAAGAACACCAGCACGACCCATTGCTGCACCGAATAGTAACATACCGAATAACCAGAGGTATGCATGTGCTAGTGCAAGCTTTTTACCCCACAGTTCGCGTCCTGTTAGGACAGGCAAGAGCCAGAACAAAATACCAATATATGTCATGAAGACAGCACCTGCGATTGTCATATGGAAGTGACCAACAACCCATGTGGTATTGTGCAACGCAATATTGAGGGTGAAGGATGCATTCATAACCCCAGTGACACCACCAGCCAAGAAGAGAAGCATACCACCAAGTTGTGATACAACAACTGGATCATCCCATGGCAGATAGGCGAAGAAATCGAGACCGAATGCCGCACCTTTACTACCGCGTTTACGTCCACCACGTTCTAACGTAGCTGCGAGGTTAAATGCTGTCAAGAAACTTGGAACTGCAACCACAAATGTTAATGCAGAGTGGAATGCTTTAGCGAGAACACTAATGCCGGGATCTACAAACAAGTGGTGAACACCGATTGGAATTGAGAAGATCATCAACATCAGGAAAGCAACCCGTGCCATACTATCACTAAATAGTTTTACACCGAGTTGTTTTGGAAGCATCGTGTACCAACTGGTATATGCTGGAATCAGCCAGAAGTAAACCAGTGGGTGACCAAAGAACCAGAAGAAAATACGGCTCACTTGGACATCAGTTGTTTCGATGATACCTAAAGACATTGGGAGTAGCATTGTCAAAACTTCAATAGCAACACCGAGAGATGCAACATTCCACATAACAAAGTTAGCGAGTGTCGCAAATACGGCCAGTGGGACAGGTTTTTTGTTTTCATCTTTCCAGTCATAGTAGGTCATGAAGATATTAAATGATGCGATCCATGTACCGACAATGACGAGAGTCAAACCTAGATAGAATGTCCAGTGTGCGAGCATAGGTGCGTAGAATGTGAACAATACGTTAGCTTGTTCAGTGATGATCGCGTATGCTGCTAGCAATAGACCAACTGCCATCAAGACAAATGTCCACCATGCGAGCATTGGGTATTTCAGCTTACGCTCCAACGACCGTTCGGTTACAAAGTAGCTGATACCAACAATGAAGAATGTTGTGAAGACGAGCGCATTTAGAACACCATGTAGCGTCAACGCTTGATAGTAGTAACTAAATACGGGCATACCGATGGCTTGCCCACCGAGTAAATCGGTAACACCAGGTGCGCGACGGAATGCTTGGAACGGTCCCATCAGCAAACCTAGTGCGAGGGCAAACATCGCAACGAAGATATGTGAGCCGATGAGAACTTTCTCACTGGTTAGAATCTCTGACCAGTTGCGCCCCTCAGCAGGGGTTTGGGAAGGTGTGTTAACTGCTTGCATAGTCGCTTACTCCTGATTCATGGCGGCTTCTTCCCCGCCCTCTGCTGGGTCTACAATAATGGTCATCCACATACCTTGATGCTGACGACCGCAGTATTCATGACAAATAATCTTGAACTCACCGGGTTCGTTAAACGTGGTGGTTGCTTGCGAAATTTGCCCTGGAAGTAATTGGAAGTTGATGTTGTGTTCGGTGATGATAAGCCCGTGCTGAATATCGGTACTCGAAACAACAAATGTAACAGGCTCACCCTGTGGAACATGAATTATCTCTTTACCTTGATCATCATATTCTGTACCACCTGCATCAAACAGCCAGCGTTGAGCGATCATAACAACTTTGGTGTAAGTCGAACCGTCTTCACGGGTGACTTCATGTACACCCGTGCCGAGTGTCGCGAAATCTCCGAATTGATCGAGGTTCCGTGGGTCGACGATACCTGTTGGATCATCGAGACGGATTCCGTATACAACTGCGCCTGTCACGAGTGCTGCAAAGAAGATAGACAGGGTGATGGTAACGGCGATAAGCCAATATTTCTCATAACGATCGACGTGCATTATTGACCTCCTCGGGCGATAACTTCTGACCAAATCATGAAGAAGTAGAACGCATAGCCAAGAATCATCAATACGCCAAATGCGATTGCGCCTCGTGGCACGACATAACCGGAATCATGATCTGAACTACCGACTACGACATCTGTTGTGGTTTCAGGTGTTACGACGTTACCTTCAATAACATCAGATTGCTCTATGGATTGTTCTGCCATTATGAATAAATCCCTTCTCTATACTTAACTAACTACTGTAACGTCATCAAATAAGCGACTAAAGCATCCAATTCTTCTTCCGTGAAGATGTCGCCGTAAGTCTGTGGCATCAGATTTGCGGTGTAGTCTTCAACGATGTAATCGTTAGGATTGACAATAGATGCATGAACATAGTCTTCTGCTGATACGCCATCGATGAGCCCTTCACTTCTGTCGCTAACGTTCAACAAACCAGGTCCAATTTTCATGCCTTCCTGATCAACAAAGTGACAGGTTTCGCAGGCAAAACCGACTTCAGCATAAAAGGTGTTGAACAAAACCTCACCATCAGCGGCGAGTGCGACGAGTTGTGCTTGTGCAGCATCAGCAGCGGATACAGCTTGTGTGGGTGTGGGTTGAAATACTGACGAAGTAGGTGTAGGCGCATCAATATTACGGCGACCACAGCCAGCAACAGCCAGCATAACCACGATTAGAACAATAATCTTTTTCATAGAGTAGCCCCTTGGTTACACTAATCATTGGTTAATCTTTGGACTGTTGTTAGTTTAAAATAATATGTTCGTTCGTATCAGAATAGAATGTCACGTTCGTCATGTGACACTTGTCATGTGTGTGACAAAAAGCACAAGCCAACCTTATTAGATTTGGGTGAAGTTCACACATTGCGATTCATTCTCAGAGGCGGTACAATTATTCTACAGGCATTCCCTACAGAAGAGAGATTTTGCTAGGTCAAACTAGACAAAACGCCGAAGGGGCAAGCGATGTGGTTGTCAACCCATCGTGAAACTCTCAGGCAAAAGGATTCTGAGGCGAATAAACCTCTGAAGGTCAATAAATGGCCGACAGGGCGCAATCTCGGCTTGAGGTGCGTCTTTTTTTGTTTATAAGAGTATGTTTAAGGAGAATTCTTATGGGGGACTGGAAAGTACCAGCCGAATTGAAATATGCCGAGAGTGACGAATGGTTTCTTGTTGATGGCGATACAGTGACCATTGGCATTACAGATTATGCACAAGATCAATTAAACGACATTGTGTATGTTGAATTTAAAGATGTTGGCGATGAGGTTAGCGCAGGCGATTCGTTTGGCGAAGTTGAGTCTGTAAAAGCTGCATCTGAACTTTATAGCGTTGTTGCGGGCGAAATTATTGAAGTGAATGAAGCACTTGAAGATTCACCCGAAACTGTCAATGCTGATCCATATGGTGACGGCTGGATGGTAAAAATTAAGGCGAGCGATCTATCAGGATTAGATGGTCTGATGGATGCAGAAGCATATGATAAATATAGTGATGAGCGTTAGTCGATAGCGTCTTGTTAAATATCATCATTTTGATAAACCCCAAGTTTGTCCGATAAATATTTGACGTTAGCTGCTAGCTTCTAGCAACTAGTGCATTGATAACTAGTCGCTAGAGGCTGATAGCTAAATGTGTATAGATGAGAGGTAAGTTTTACTGTGAGTTATATACCCCATACAGATGCCGAACGTCAGCAAATGCTTGCTGAGATTGGTGTCACTACAATTGAAGATTTGTTTGAGGCTGTGCCATCATCGCATCGCTTCCCCCGTTTGGATTTGCCTAAACCAATGAGCGAGATGGAAGTCGCCGCTGAAATGCTCGCGTTGAGCGAAGTTAACGACCATGCACAAGATTTCGCTGTTTTCCGTGGCGCCGGTGCATATCATCACTTCATCCCATCAGCTGTGAATCATATGTTGTTACGAGGCGAGTTTTATACTGCCTATACACCATATCAACCCGAAATTTCACAAGGGACATTACAAGCGACTTTTGAATATCAGAGTATGATGTGTGCGTTAACTGGCATGGATGCTGCCAATGCTAGCCATTATGACGGTGCGACTAGTCTCGCTGAAGCAGTTACTGTTGCAATGGAGGTAACACGTAATAAACGCAAAAAAGTTATCCTCAGTCATGCGATTCACCCCCAATATCGTGAAGTTGTTCGTACCTATCATCAAGGGCGCGATATCCGCATCTTAGGCGATCGTGGACGTAGTGATATTGATGGGTTGATGGATTATCTTGACGAAAATACTGCGATGCTAGCTGTACAATATCCCAACTTCTTTGGACAGATTGATGATTACACAGCACTAGCTGATGCATGCCATGAAGTTGGCGCACTATTGGTATTTGTAACCAATCCGATGGCTTTGTCGATCTTCAAGAGTCCGGGTGAACTTGGTGCAGATATTGTTGTAGGTGAAGGCCAGCCGATGGGTATTCCGCTAAGTTATGGTGGTCCTTATCTCGGATTCTTTGCGATCAAACAAAAATATGTTCGGAAAATTGCTGGTCGGATTATCGGTGAAACGGTTGATGCTGACGGTGAACGTGCGTTTGTTATGACTCTGCGCCCGCGCGAACAAGATATTAAACGCGAACGAGCATCCAGCAATATTTGTACAAATCAGGGACTTATGGCGTTGTCTGCGTCTGTATATATGTCGTTGATGGGTAAAAATGGCTTGCAACAAGTCGGTAAATTGAATTATCACAAAGCTCATTATGCAGCGAACGAAATCAATAAGCTCGATAGTTATACAGTTGATATGAGCAAACCATTCTTCAATGAATTTGTTGTATCGTGCCCACGCCCAATTGATGAGATTAACGCTGCTTTGTTGGAAGAGGGAATTGTGGGTGGTTATGACCTTGGACAAGACTATAAACACCTGCAAGACAATATGCTGTTGTGCGTGACAGAAGTCAACGGTAAAGATGAGATAGATGTATTGGTAGAAACATTGGAAGGATTGAGTTAATGTCGGAACCGATTATTTATGAAATAAGTTCGCCGGGACGCGTGGGTGTTAATTTGCCTGAATGCGATGTGCCGGAAAGTACATTGCCTACAGATTTAATGCGGGACGATCTCGCATTACCAGAAGTTGGCGAGTTGCAGGTTGTGCGTCACTTCGTCAAACTGAGCCAGCTTAACTATGCGATTGATAAGGGCTTCTATCCATTAGGCTCTTGCACGATGAAATACAACCCGAAAGTTAACGAGGATGCTGCACGGTTGCCAGGGCTTGCTCAATTGCATCCTTTGACTGATATTGAAGGCTCACAGGGTGCACTTTACTTGATGTATGAGCTACAAAAATGGCTGGGTGAAATTAGCGGTTTTGAAGGGGTTAGTCTGACACCTGCTGCAGGTGCGCAGGGTGAGTTTGCTGGCATTCTGATGATCCGTAACTATCACGTTGACCGTGACGAACCCGAACGCGATATTATCCTTGTGCCGAACAGCGCACACGGGACAAACCCCGCAACAGTCACAATGGCTGGCTTGAAAGTTCATGAATTACCAGCTGATGAAGAGGGTAATGTAGATCTTGACGCACTCAAGGCTGCTTGCGAAGGGGACTTGCGCGGTCGCATCGCTGGTATGATGATCACTGTTCCAAGTACATTGGGTCTCTTTGAAGGTCATATCCTTGAAGTGATTGAAACAGTACACGAAGCGGGCGGTTTGATGTACATGGATGGCGCGAATATGAATGCGCTGATGGGTGTCGTTAAACCGGGTGAGCTCGGGTTTGATGTCATGCACTATAACTTACACAAAACCTTCTCGACTCCACATGGTGGTGGTGGTCCGGGCAGTGGTGCTGTAGGCGTTGGTGATAAACTCAAACCATATCTTCCGGGTCCGATTGTCGATATTGTTGAACCTGCCGAAGGTGAAGATGATGCGCCCCTATATGGTTTTGTGATGCCAGAAAATAGCATTGGTCGCATGAAAGCTTTCCATGGTAATTTCGGTATGCACCTACGCGCGTATGCTTATATTCGCGTCTATGGCGATTCGGGTATCCGCGATGTGACCCGCCACGCTGTGCTCAATGCGAATTACCTACGGGCGAAATTGATGAAAACATACAAAGTGCCGTATCCACGTTATTGTGGACATGAGTTCGTAATGGAAGGCCATTTTGATGATGCGCCAGATATTCACGCATTGGACATTTCCAAACGATTGATGGATTATGGTTTCCATCCACCAACAAATTACTTCCCGTTGATTGTGCCTGAAGCGCTTTTGATTGAGCCAACAGAAACAGAAACAAAAGAAGCTTTGGATGCCTTTGTCGAAGCGATGGAAAAAATTGCTGAAGAAGCACGCACCAATCCTGAATTGTTGCATGATGCACCACATACTGCTCCAGTCAAACGACTCGATGAAGTCCGCGCTGCTAAGGAATTAATCCTATGTTGTGCGCCGGCTTTGCCTGAAGGTGGAGATTAGTCTCTTTATCTGAATATATTAGGGGAGAGGCTTGCCTTTTCCCTATGTCTACATTTGTGGGAATTTACTAAGACGATATTACCAACCCAACACCCGCAACTGCCAACCCTGTTAAGATAATTGCCCATAGAATCACCCCGATCAGCATCCATAAAATCAACTGCTTACGTGGTATATCTAAGGCTGTGCCAATAATTGCGCCGAGTTGTGCGCCTGTTGTCATGGGTGCAATCAATCCGAAGCCAATCACCCCATATTTGTTCCAGATGCGCATGAATAGGCTGTCTTTATTGTCGTCTAGGTTAAAGTTCTTGCCGAAGCGTTGCATAATCCAATCTCGAACCGACTTTGCGGGTAAGATAACAATCAAGACCGCGCTGAGATAGCTTGCTGATGTAATGATAATGATGGCTATTGGATGGACACCGAGTGCGAGTCCGGCAGGAATAGCGCCCCAAAAGGAAAACCATGCGACGCCAAATACACTGGCGATTTTAGCGATTTCTGCAACGAAAATATCCATAAGTTTCACACCACAGTTACGACAAAGACTGGTAGTCTATCATGACGAATAACTTCAGGATAGATGCTAGAGAAGTTTTCACGGGTTGAGCATGACTGCGGTTTGATCTATGATTGCGCCTGTCGTGTTCACACTCATCCAAGGTTATCATCGTGCAAGACCTCCTACTGATTTTTATCAACAATATGATTCCAGTATTGTCGATTGCAGGGATTGGATTTTATCTGCGTCGTCGGTTTATGATCGACCCTAAACCCGTTTCGACGATGATGTTTAATGTGTTTACCCCTGCGTTGACCTTCTACTCGCTCTTTAATAGTCAAATCAGTGGTGCGGACTTTTTGCGGGTGTATGGTTCGACGGTGCTGTTAATTTTGTCGGTTGCTACGTTGAGCTTTCTGATATTGCGCGCACAGTCGGTTAAGAGCGCAGAATTGGCAACAACATTATTGGGATCTTTTGTGTTCAACGCTGGTAACTTTGGACTATCGATTGTGAGCTTTGCATTTGGCGAAGAGGCACTCACATGGGCAGTGATAATTTTTGTCGCCAACACGACTATGACGTATACACTCGGTGTGTATGTCGCATCGAATCAATTGTCGTCGATTGGTGGTGCACTATTGAATGTGCTAAAGGCACCGCCGTTTCTGGCATTGATCTTGGCGTTTGCGTTAAAGGGGCTCGGTATTACCGAGTTACCCATTCCGATTGACCGCACAACCGAAATGCTCAGGGATGTGTCGATCCCGTTGATGTTGGTGTTGTTGGGCTTGCAGTTGGGGCAATTTGCACGCTATGACCGCCTACGCTTGATTTTTACGGGTGTGAGTTTTCGCCTATTGATTGCACCGTTTATAGCGGTCGGGTTGGCGGCAATCATGGGGATTACAGGTGATGCACGATTGGCGTTTATCACACAGGCAGGGATGCCAACCGCTGTGGTAACGATTGTGCTGGCAACGGAATTTGATACTGACCGCGACCTTGCCCTGAACCTGATTATGACCTCGACGTTACTCAGTCCGATTACAGTGTCGGTGCTGATTTATCTGTTGCAGAACGGGATTATTTAAATAAATCTTTAGGTGTTTCTTCATATTGCGTAGAGTAGCTAAAGATATATATCCATCTGTTTATTCTGCATAGTATCACTTGTATGCACATGATAGAATCGCTCCATTGTTAAGGAAATTAAATGATTAGGATGTGTCTATGACTGACAATGATTTTTTGTTTCGTGGTGATATTGAGGAACTTGACCCCGATGTTGCCGATTTGATTCGTCACGAGACCGCGCGCCAACAACAATATTTAATTATGATTCCGTCGGAAAGCACTGTACCCTATGCAGTTCGCCATGCACTGAGCTCGTCATTCCATAATATTTACGCTGAGGGGTATCCGCTAGAGAGTACCCGCACGATGAGCCAGCAAGAAATTCTCGATTACAACCAACGCTTACCAGAATTCCGACGCAATGCTGATAATCGTTATTACAAGGGTACTGAATACGCCAATATTATTGAGTCTTTGGCACGTCGTCGGGCGGCTGAGGTGTTTGCTGCTAATGGTTTGACCGCCGATGACTTGTATGTCAATGTACAGCCACTATCGGGTGCGCCTGCCAATAGTGCGGTCTACACAGCATTGTTGGATGTTGGTGATACTGTCATGGGTATGGACTTGATTATGGGTGGTCATCTGACACATGGTAGCCCAGTCAACCGGAGCGGTAAATTCTTCAATATTGTCAGTTATACCATCGACCCCGAAACCGAACAGCTCGACTATGACAAAATGATGCAACTTGCATTGGAACACAAACCTAAGATGATTATCGGTGGATATAGTAGTTATCCATTGCAACCCGATTGGAATGAGTATCGCAAAATTGCAGATGCAGTTGGTGCATATTTGCTCGCAGATGTAGCGCATGTCGCAGGGATGATAGCGGGTGGAGTTTATCCGAGCCCAGTCGGGATTGCAGATATTGTCACGTTTACGACGCATAAAACACTCAACGGTCCACGTGGTGCATGTATCATCACCCACCGTAAAGACCTATCACCCAAAATTGACCGTGGTGTTTTCCCTGGTGAGCAGGGTGGTCCACATGTCAATGCGATGGCAGGGTTGGCAGTTGCACTACGATTGGCAACATCCGATCAATTTAAGGAACTTCAAGAACAGACAATCCGAAATGCTAAACGCCTCGCTGATAAATTGACGGAACGTGGGTTGTATCTACCACATGGGGGAACAGACACGCATCTAATGGTTGTCGATTGTAAGTCGGTGGTTGGACCGGACGGTACGACACTTAGTGGCGATATGGCGGCGCGTGTCCTTGATTTGGTTGGTATTGTATGTAACCGTCAAACGATCCCAGGTGATACGAGCGCATTACGCCCGACAGGCATTCGTTTAGGTACACCATGGATTACCCAACGGGGCTTCAAAGAAGAAGAAATTGATATGCTCGGCGACATCATCGCTGATGTGTTGCAAGCTTGTGTGCCGTTTAGCTTGATGGGGCGGATTCGTCCATTGGCACGAACAAAAGTCGATTTTGATGTATTGCAACATGCCAAAATTCGTGTCCGTGATTTGTCAGCAAGTGTCGGTATTGATACAGATGCTGAGGTTGATGGCTATCCTCATTTCTATTATGGAGATGCACAAACCGATGACGATAAATTTTATCAGTTGTCTGTTAAAGGCGACAAAGCAACATCTTATTTGCACACTGTACTTACAAGTGATGTTCTGGCATTAGCTGACGGTGATGGTCAACCGACAAACATTCTCGAAAAAGACGGCTCTGTCATGGCGATGGGTACAGTTATACGGGTATCTGAGACCGAATATGTTTTAAATATCGCAGGACAGGTTGCGCGTGCATTGGCGTGGTTGCGTAGCTTGAGCGATGGCTTTGTCCTCTTTGATGATATGGATGCTCATGCCAAAGTACCCGGGCCGGTTGATGTAACAGTCATAGGCGAAGGTGAGGCCGTGTCGATGGCGGTTACTGCTGGGTACGCACAAAAAGCTTACTGTGTCGGTATGAATGGTGAAAATTACTTCCGTGAATCTGAAGAAGCACTACCTAAATTTGTGCCAGATGTCGCGATGGTAGATATGTTGCAGGAAACACCATTGCATAGCCTACATCAAGAATTGGGTGCGAAGATGGCACCGTTTGCAGGTTATGATATGCCATTATGGTATGCATCAGTATCGGAGGAACATCATGCTGTACGTAACCACTCTGGTATTTTCGATGTAGCGCATATGGGTGTATTTGATGTCAAAGGTGCAGGTGCTGCTCAATTCCTTGATACGGTAACGACCAATGACTTGCAACGTCTTGCAGTGGGTGACTCACATTATACCTATTTCCTTGATGTGGATGGCATTCCGCTAGATGATTTGATGATTTATCGTCTGGCTGAGGAACATTATCTGGTTGTGGTGAACGCCTCGAATAATGCTAAAAATTGGCAATGGTTGAATTCCATCAAAAACGGTGAGGTCATGATTGATCCAACGGATGAATCGCGGGTGATCGAGGGGACTGATCGCTTCGAATTACGTAATTTACGTCTGCCACAATGGGGTGATGAGCGACGTGTTGATATTGCGCTACAAGGTCCTGCTAGTCGTGATATGTTGCTCCAATTGGATGGTAGCGATGATGATAAAGCCAAAGTAAAAGCACTGAAATGGGCAGGCGTAGCACATGTGACACTCGGCGGATTTGATTTAATTGTCTCACGTACAGGGTATACAGGCGAACGTGTGGCATATGAATTATTTGCCCATCCTGACCAATCGGCAGATTTGTTCAAAACATTTGTTGATATGGGCGTTGTGCCATGTGGCTTAGCATCGCGCGATAGCTTGCGGATTGAAGCTGGTCTACCACTCTATGGACATGAGCTTGAAGGCGATTTGGGTATGAATCCCGCTGATGCTGGATTTGGCATGTATGTCAAGTTATATAAACCATTCTTCATTGGTAAGAATGCATTTATCAAGCATGAAATTGGGCGCGATGCACAGGTAAGCCGCTTCCGTATGGATAATAAGGGAGCACGCCCAGCCCACCAAGGCGACCCGATTGTAAACAGTCGCGGTAAAGTGGTTGGGATCGTAACTAGCTGTAGTATTGATACAGAAGGCTATCAATTAGGACAAGTTTTATTGCAGAAAAGCTATCGCAAACGCGGTACTGAATTAGCGGTATTTGCTGGATCTGCACGTTCAAAAGCGAAAGAATTGGGTGGATTGTCAATTGGTAAGAAGGTCAACATGCCTGAGCCTGTGACGATTGTGTCCCGTTTCCCACGTAAGAAGAAGTAAATCTAATTGATTGAGTGGGCAGGGTTAGGTCTCTGCCCTCACATTAATCTGAATCCGCTAATCTCCAAATGGATATTGGGGATCATTTTCACACCTCTCAAGTTCACCGTTGTTTATTGCACCCTACGCTGATAGTTCGTTACTATTTTATGACTTCACAAATGTGAATATCAATCCAGTCAAACTCGTCCTCAATGAGTGTACATGTACCAAAATCAGCAGGATCACGAAAGTTAGCTATTAGAGCTTGTTCGGTAGAAATTTTTAGACCAACTGGAATTGGTATCATCACTGCATCTGCATCAGAAAGTGATGACCAGAGTACGACGTCTTGCTTTTGGGTTACAGTGAGTTCGTGATATGCTGGCAAAATGTGACAAGCATGTTGTGCGAGCAGAGGCGTATCAGGTTGATATTGTGGGATGGCGACAATCAATTGATCAATGGCATTTGCAGGTCGAGGCTGGAGTGTTAGCAATAACATCATGCCAACTGTGATATAGCCTATAGGGATTATAAATTGGCGCAAACTGATAGCCAACCCAACACCAGATAAAATAGCAATTAATGGCACGAGATATAAATAATTTCTAACGTATAATGTTTTATCAGTCAGGATAAATTGAATGACAGCTACGAGAAGCCCTATGATGATTGTCAGGATAATGATGGCTACAACAGATAGGTGCTGGCGAGTAATGATCAAATATACTAGACCAATGCTTGCTGCAATCAAGATGGGTATACTGAAAATCACAGGTGTGTAATATGCAGCGAACCATTGGCTGATCAGATGAGAAACACTTGGTTCTCCAAAGCTAGATAACTGACCAAGAACTGATCCTTCTAAAATAGCTGGAACATAAAACAAAAAAGCTAAAATCCCGCCAGTACACACTCCCACAAATTGTGAGACATACTTATAGTTTTTTCCAAAAATTATCTGGTACAGCAACCATAATAACACTGGCACAATCAATAACATCATTGATGGTAATACCATCAGGATGGCCCAACTAATGGCAACAATTGCGTAATTTTGCTTGCGTGAATACGGGCGTTTTGGTAAGAAGACAACATCAATATAGAGCAGTGTCAACAAGACCGCCATTGTATAACCACGACCCGCAATCATAAACTCGATGAATCCTAGACTTGTACCAAGAGCAGTCATCACACCGATACCTGTCAAATGACCATTCAATTTGCGCCCAATCCGGTAACAGACAGCAAATGATAAGATACCCGCCATAAATGCTGTGAATCGGATACCAATATGAGACAGTCCCATGACGGATGTTGTTATCCACATTAAAAATGAATGGAGTAAATGATTGTTAGGGGTGGTATACCCAAATAAGGCTGTCGCTGGGCTGATTGCATATTTATATAATGTATTTGCTTCATCGCATCCTAGTCGGCGATCAATCGAAATACTATATGCTCCAGTTATGAGGATGAGAAATACTACAACAGTCAACAGTTGTTGTATACGTTTCATAGAGATGTCCCAACGTTAAATGGTAATGACATGATGGAGGTCTATTGATTGTCGAGTAGTCGTGATGACTCGTTACGAGCAACAATATCATTGATTTTTTCATAACTTGAGAATAAGACTAGTGTATCACCAGCATGCACAATTTCATCACTATTTGGATGAACGTTTGGGATACCAGATTTTATATTGTGCAGTAGGACAATATCAACACCTTCCTCATTTTGAATCACACCAACGGATAAACCATCCATAAACGAATTTTCTTTGACAACTAGACGAATCATACTATATTCTATACCTGCAATATGGATGTTCTGGGTGATTTCTGCACCGACAGCTGCCCCAGCAAAGGCGGGCGCTGCAAGGTCCGATGCGCTGAGCACTTCGACACTAAAGAATCGCTCGATTTGTTGTGCTAAGCGTTGATCCCACATGCGTGTCACGATACGGATCTCTGGTTTCATATCACGAACACGCATTGTGACCTCAAGGTTGATGTGGTCATCTGATGTGGCGATAATTGTTGATGTTGCATATTTGATGCTAGCCCGCTCAAGAGTGTTGACATTACGAGCGTCACCAACAACTAATGGTACGCTCAGTTCACGTAGGTCCTCATCAATGTCTTTTGTTACACTGAGGTCTACAGCGACAACTTCGAACCCCATCTGTACTAGGGTGCGTACAACGCGCAGCCCCACATGTCCGATACCAATTACGATGATATGCTTGCGATATGTTGATGCCACAGCTGCCTCCCATGCGTCTCGACGTTCATCACGAATTAAGAAGAGTCGGACAAAATCTGCTGCACCACGTCCGAATATGTACACGGCTAATAAAGGTTGAATATACCAGAAAATAATCAAATAAGGTTCTGTCGGCACTTCTATGGACGCTTCGAGCACCATTAATGCGAGCATAATGTAAGGCATATCGATAAATTCGAGCTGCCTGTTATCTGACAAATTATTGTTCAGATACATATAGATATACCCGCCCACAAAAATCGAAATCAAGAAAACAATTAAAGGACGGCGAAATTCATTGATGAGTGCTTGTGAGTCATGCCAGACCGCCCGTGTTGTTCTCATGTAGCTTGCGCGTCGGCTACGTCCTGGGACAGTGCGCACATAGCGTTGTTCAGTCACAACTGCTCCTTATGTTTATGGTACGTAACTATTTTAGAGGTTTGTTTGTGGTTTGGAAAGTGATATGCCGGATTCGTATAGCTGTTGCTCATTATCCTGAGACATGCTTGATATAGTTGGATCATAATAACGATAAAAACTTGGGTGACGTGTTGAGTGATGTTAGACTACAGACAATTATTTTTACTTAGTGAGGAGTGGCTAAATCATGGCTGTAACACAACAGGAACTAAAAAAGTATCAGGATCTTACATATGAGTATTTACAAAAGGCAGGCATTGTACTGACTGATGAGGAACGTGCAAATATCGAAATTGCTGACTTAGGGCTGGGCGAATTTGAACAAACGGGTGTCGCCCTTATGACATATGTCAACACTGAACGCTGTTGTGCTAAAGAATTGGTGCTGTTGCCCGGTCAAACTTGCCCCGAACATTATCATCCTGAAATCCCTGAACTTAATTATGTTGGAAAAGAAGAAACTTTCCGGTGTCGCTGGGGTGAAGTATATCTCTATGTAGAGGGGGACGCTGTGGAAAATCCTAAAGCGACACCACCACCGCATCGTAAAGATACATATACGGTGTGGAACGAGATTATCCTTCGACCCGGTGAACAATATACACTTGCTCCACAAACGTGGCATTGGTTTCAAGGTGGTCCTGAGGGGGCAGTTGTGTCGGAGTTTAGTACAATGAGCGTAGATGAAGCGGATTTATTTACAGATAAAGAAATTAAACGGATGCCCGAAGTATTGGATGAATAGCTTGATTGTAGAAAAGGTAACAAGTGTCATGAAAATATAGGAAGTGCATTTTTGACAATCTGTTAACGTGGATTTAAAATTCATAATACGACATCAGATCAATACACTGATGTTTATTGAAAATTAGTTTTGTTGAAACATCGCTATTTGGAGGCGACCCCCATATGAAAGAATATACATCTGATAATATTAGAAATGTCGCTTTAGTTGGGCATCAGAGTAGTGGTAAAACCTCATTGGTCGAAGCTCTACTTTACAATACGGGCGCAACCACTCGTATAGGCAACATCTCAGAGAAAAATATGGTATCCGACTGGGATGATGAGGAAAAAGATCGCGGGTTGTCTTTGTCTACTTCGCTGGTGCCACTTGAATTTATGGATACCAAAATTAATGTGCTAGATGCACCGGGCTTTACCGACTTTCAGGGTGAATTAAAAAATGCGATTCGTGTAGCAGACTCTGTGGTTGTTGTTATTGATGCTGTATCGGGTGTAGAAGTTGGGACAGAACTAGCATGGGAATATGCGCGGGTCTTCCAACAACCGATTATCGTTGTCATCAACAAGATGGATCGTGAAAATGCCAATTTTGAAGAAGTACTTGATCAATTGCGGACACAATTTGACGATTATAAATTTGTTCCAATTATGCTTCCGATAGGGCAAGAGTCTGAATTTAAGGGTGTTGCGAACGCACTTACACAAAAAGCATATTACGAAGCTGGTGGTGATCGGTCAGATTTACCCGAGGATTATGCAGATGCACTCGAAGAAGCGCACCTTGAGTTAATGGAAGCTGCTGCCGAGGCAGATGACGACTTACTCCAGAAATATTTTGATGAAGAGACACTATCTCCTGAAGAAATTCGTGATGGTATGCGTAAAGCGTCACGTTCACATCTATTAAAAACTGTGCCTGTGTTTGTCACTTCAGCGACCCAGAACATTGGAACAATTCCGCTTTTAGAAGCATTTGTTGCTTATGCGTCGCCTCCAACTGTTCGCCGTGTTCGCATTCAACGTAACGAAGAAACAGAATATATACAAGCACCACAATCCAATGATAAACCACTTGCCGCATATGTCTTCAAAACGTTGAATGATAAATTTGTGGGTACACTAAATTACTTCCGTATCTTTTCGGGGACAATTACAAGTGATAGCCGCAACATCAATGCCAATAGCGGTGAAGAAGAACGCTTCAATTCGCTATTTACTATGCGTGGTAAAGAGCAAATCTCTGTAAAGAAATTACATGCGGGTGATATTGGCGTTGTTGCAAAGTTAACCAATACAAAAACAGGCGATACTTTCGTGGATAAAGATCCTGACTTCACGATTGTTCAACCAAGCTTCCCTGCACCGTTGTATATGGTTGCAGTGTCGCCAAAAGGACAAGCTGATAGCGCGAAGATGGGACCAACATTATCCAATTTGTGTGATGCTGACCCCACATTACGGTGGCGACAAGATGAAGATACCAAGCAAACTTTATTAGAAGGTATGGGGCAAATTCACATTGACGTTACGCTTAAACGTGCGGAATCTTTAGGTGTTAGTGTTGATACGGCAATGCCGAAAGTCCCTTATCGTGAAACGGTAACAGGTGGCGCAGAAGCTACTTATACACATAAGAAACAAACAGGTGGTGCTGGACAATATGGACGCGTAGACTTAAGAGTGAGCTCATCCGAAGAAGACTTTGAATTTGTATCGAGTGTCTTTGGTGGGGCGATTTCTCAACAATTCCTTTCTTCTGCTGAAAAAGGTATTCGAGCTGTATTACCTGAGGGTGTTATTGCGGGTTATCCAGTTGAGAAAGTAAAAGTTGACGTGTTTGATGGTAAAGAACATCCCGTTGACTCTAAGGATATTGCGTTCCAGATCGCTGGACGTGAAGCTTTCCGCGAAGCCTTCCGCAAGTCGAAGCCTGTTTTGCTTGAACCAATCATGGATGTAGAGATTACCATTCCTGAAGCGATGATGGGTGATATTATGAGTGATCTTAATACCCGTCGTGGACGTGTTCAGGGTATGGATACAATCGGGATCAAGAGTGTGGTCACAGCAGAAGTGCCTTTGGCGGAGATGTTACGGTACGGGAATGACTTACGATCAATGACAGGTGGGCGTGGTCTCTATACGATGGAATTTAACCGCTATGACAAGATGCCAAGCCATATCCAAGAACAAACAATTGCAGAAATGGAAAAAGAAGAAGCCTAATAACTATATCTAGGCTGAAGCAAAAGGGCGAGATATTGATGTCTCGCCCTTTTTGTATTTTACTCTGTCGTATGGGTCGGATGATCCGGCATATCATCATCTTCTGGTAGAGTATCACCTACATCAGATGTTACCTCACGTAAATGTTCAGCAACATTTTCTGGGACGATCGTCTCAATGTTGTCATCTTCAATCCCAAGCATCGCGAGAATTTCTGCACGATCAACAGTTTCTTTTTCTAGAAGTAACTGCGCGAGTTGATCCAGTTGATCACGGTGATCTTCTAGAAGTTGACGTGTTTCTTGATAGGCAATATCAATAATATGTTTGATTTCAGCATCAATCTTGGCTGCTGTCTCGTCACTATAGTCCCGACCGCTAGCAATTGAATAGCCGAGGAATGGTTGCTCGGAGTCATCACCATAATTGAGCATCCCGATTGAATCGCTCATACCAAACATTTTAACCATACGTCGGGCAATTTGGGTCACTTGTTGGATGTCTCCAGCTGCACCGGTCGTGACATCATCAAACACAATTTCCTCAGCCAGGCGCCCAGCTAGACCGACACGGATAAATGCCTCTAGTTGTCTCTTGGATTGATGTACGGAGTCATCTTTTGGCATATAGAATGCAACACCAAGTGCACGTCCGCGCGGAATAATTGTTGTCTTCAAGAGTGCCATTGCATCTGGAATCAGCATGGAAACCAGTGCGTGACCTGCCTCATGATAAGCGGTTACGCGACGATCCTTATCGTTTGACAAGGGTGGGCGCTTTGTACCCAGTCTAATGCGTTCGTACGCTGTGGTGAAATCCGACATTGTAATAAGACGGCGGTCATAACGCGCAGCATTCATAGCTGCTTCGTTGGCGAGGTTTGCAATGTCTGCACCAGAGAATCCCATAGTTGCTTTTGCCATCGATTCAAGATCCACTTTGTCCGAGAGTGGCTTGTTCTTGGTGTGGATTTTCAGAATTTCGTGGCGACCATGCATGTCTGGTAAATCAACTGTTACCTGACGGTCGAAACGTCCAGGACGAAGCAATGCAGGGTCAAGTACATCAGGACGGTTGGTTGCTGCGATCATGACGATATTGGTGTCATTATCAAAACCATCCATTTCTGACAGAAGCTGATTGAGCGTTTGTTCACGTTCATCGTGACCGCCACCGAGACCTGTGCCACGACGACGACCGACTGCATCGATTTCGTCAACGAAGATGATCGCAGGGGCGTTATCTTTAGCCTTTTTGAATAGGTCACGAACACGGGATGCACCAACACCGACAAACATTTCAACGAATTCCGATGCTGCAATACTGAAGAATGCCACATTAGCTTCACCAGCAACTGCGCGTGCCATCAAAGTTTTACCTGTCCCCGGAGGTCCGATTAAGAGCACACCACGTGGTACTTTTGCACCAACCTTGATATATTTTTCTGGTAACTTGAGGAAATCAACAACTTCTTCGAGTTCCTGCTTGGCTGCATCTTGTCCAGCAACATCCTCAAATTTAATTGAGGGTAACTCGGGAGATTTTTCGCGAGCTTGTGACTGACTGAATGAGAAAATACCATTCATTTGCCCTTGTGCACGACGTCCCATCCATACAAAGAAACCGATAATCAGGATCAAAGGTAAGAAATTGATGAGAAGCGACAACAGGATGTTGGGCTCATTCGGTGTTGCGCGAATAACATCAAGGCCACGTTCAGTGGCAAGCGCTAATAATTCTGCACCACCATCGGGGGGTACATTCGCGGTAAAACGCGTGACATTTTGTGAGCGTCCCGTACGCATCTGCACGGTGACAGGGCGTTCGAAGACACCATTTACGGCTGTGTCACCTTGGAAATCTAGTGAAGTGACATTGTTTTGTTGTAGTTGAGCATAAACTACAGAATAATCAATCTCGCTAGAGGATGACGCACCACCAAATAGACCTGGTGATGAAACCAATGCGAGCATCATCAAGAGAACCAATAACCCCGGCGACACCCACTTACGCCAATCGGGAGGTCCGCCTTGCGGGGGACGATTGTTATTATTATTGTTGTTCTCGTTTTCGTCTTTATCGTTGTTATCCCAAAATTGCATTTATCGACATTACCTTAGCGTTGTTATCTTATTTTGTTGATTATACCGTATACCTTGTCAGAATTGTGCTAATTCTTCCTTAGAAACATTCTCATTGTTTGAAATTACAAAATGATCGTATAATATTACCATGTAACGTTTGGGAAAATTTATGAAACCTAACCAACCTGATAACCAACAACCTGACGATAAAATTGATGAATCACCGCCTGAGAATTCAGTGTCTCAGCAGGAATTAGTGGATAAAGTTGTCAATCGCATTACTAAGCTTGGCGGGCTAGAGGATCCAAATAAAACGTGGACACCTCCAAAAAAAGAAAACTCACTGCCCGAGTTAGATTTAACATTAACGGAAGATGATGAAGATTACAGTACACAGCCGATTCCTGCGGATATGTTATTCCGGTCGGACTTGAAAAAGGGGATTCCGCCAGAAGTTGTTGAACATCCTACAACTGAAATTACGACTGTTTCGGCTAATGTTGTCACATCTAATGATATCCCACTAGCACAAGCGACTAGCACACCCCCGTGGTCTCTCCAGCAATTTTTTAATGGTGAGATTGATTTGGATGTAGAATTAGCACGGCGCTTTCCATCAATGCCGATGATGTCGATTGTCAAAACACGTTCACTCGGTACAAACACCGGACGTAAAGTTGCTGAATTGTCTTCCCAAGATGGTGCGGCGACGATGATTATTGATGCAGATACAGTTAGTAAAGTCATTCAATTATCATTTACAGTTGGGTCTATGTTGACGCTCAAATTTGCTATGACTGACCTGAATAATATGGATCGGGATCGTTGGTTGGAGTTGATGCGTCGTGACGCCGGTGGATTAGCGTTTCTTTGGGGGACAAAACGCTGGGCGAGTGATTACCTCATTTGCATCTCGCGTAAGCACTTCACAAACTTGTACGCATTCTCACCAAGTAACTTTGAAGCAGGTGTACGCCTAACGCCTAAAGTCACCAAAGAAGTGATTGATTGGCTCGAAAAAATCTGGGATGAACCCGAAGAAGATGATGAGCCTCCTCAGTTGTTGACGTGGTAGGGGATGATAACCACGAAGACACGAAGGGCACAAAGACAATGATTTCGATCAAGAATGCTTTGCGCGAGCTACTTGATAAATTTGATGAAATTGATAAGAAATTCCCATGTGCGTTTGGAGATACGGCAGTTCGTGAAGCAATGAGTCTGACGATTCAGGATGGGTTTCTTGACTACTCAGACCGTTACTATGATATTGACAAGTACCTTGCTTATTCACCTGATTGGGAAGGCGATAAGCCCTATTATGATCATTTGAATGAAGCATGTGATTTAGCGACTCATGAAGCGTTTAAGACTTTCTTTAATCATCCTGAAGTGCTTGCTGTTGATAAAGAAAACACTACACGACAAATGCGCCTCGATGCATTCCAAGATCACACTGCTACTTCTAAAGAAGGAAATGAGTATGACTATTATTTTGGCTGGATAGAAAGTCTTGAGTAGTAGAAACTAATCCTCATCTAACACAGCCCCTCTACAATACATCTATTCAATAATTGAACATATTCAGCAAATTGTCGTATTTGATTTTCGGATGAACACTAGATACATGGTTTTCTGTTTTCCAAAAACAAAGGACATGGAATGAATCGACTCAAGGACGAGACAAGTCCCTATTTACTGCAACATTCCATTTGTATAGACGCTTTCAAAGTTGCAAAAGACAATGACGAACCCATTTTGTTGAGTGTGAGCTATAGCTAGTCGCACTTGTAGTTGGTAAAGAAAATACTCCACTAAGAATGCCTTTTGATGTATTCTGAGATCATACTGTGACGTCCAAATAATAAAATTGCATTCATCTATAGATTTCCTGAACTATGCCTAACGGGCAAATTAGATAGATTAAAATTCACTGAGTAAAAGTATTATGATGTAAGTCTATTTTGTACTGATAAGTCTAGTATTTGGCGTTAATTTAGACTTACAGGGAGTTAGTCATGCCATATAATGTTGAATGGTTGATGAAAGACCGTATCTTTGAGATACATGCTTCTGGTGTTGTGACATTAGAGGAAATGGAGGCTTATTCATCAACGATTATATCTATGCTGGAGCAATCCCCATATCCACTCATCCACGCAATTGCCGATGATGCACATGTCGAATCATTCCCCCGTTTAGCTTTATTTTCCAAAATACCGTGGCTTCGTCATCCGAAAATGGGTTGGCTGGTATCTTATGGAATTGATCAACCTGTCGCGCGATTCGTCGGACATACTGCTGGTCAAATTACACGACTACGGTTGCGACTCGTTAAAGACTATGATGAGGCGATTGAGTTTTTACAGTATGTGGATGTGACATTGCCAGACTTAAATCAGTTCGATCAATCTACGCAATAGATTGTGAATATTATCACATATCAGGTTCTTTGCACATTGCACTAGTTTGTCTCTGAGCCTGATGTACGATTTTGATCAGATTTGTGACCTTGGGCAAACTAATCCTCGTCTAACACAGCCCCTCTACAATATGAAAAATCAATAATTGAACATATTCAGCAAATTGTCGTATTTGATTTTCGGATGAACACATAGGCTCATCCCTGCATATATTGGATGATATAGATACATGGTTTGCTGTTTTTCAAATAAAAGGACATCGAATGAATCGACTCAAGGACGAGACAAGTCCCTATTTATTACAACATGCTGATAATCCAGTGGATTGGTATCCATGGGGTGAAGAAGCATTTAAAGTTGCGAAAGACAATGACAAACCTATTTTATTGAGTGTCGGCTATAGTTCATGCCATTGGTGTCATGTGATGGCGCATGAGAGTTTTGAAGATGAAGACACTGCCAAAATCATGAATGACCTTTACGTGAATGTGAAGGTCGATCGTGAAGAACGTCCCGATGTAGACGACATTTATATGCAAGCGGTACAAGCTATGACCCAACACGGTGGCTGGCCGATGACCGTCTTTATGTTTCCGGATGGTCGCCCGTTTTATGGCGGGACATATTTCCCTGATACCCCCCGTCATGGGATGCCATCATTCCAACAATTATTGCAAGCAGTGCATGATGCTTATCTTAATCGACGTGAGGAACTAGAAACACAAGCGAATAATCTGCACGATGCCCTCAAACGGGATGTGCTAGGGATTGGGCGTGATGATGACAGTGGGCTGACGGAAGAAATGCTAACCGCGTCTGCACAAAAAATCATGGCAAACTTCGATAAAGAAAATGGTGGATTTGGTAATGCGCCAAAATTCCCTCAACCGATGAATCTTGAATTTTTGCTTCGTTATTATAATCGCACTGGCGATGGAGATGCGTTACATGTTGTGACGCATACACTCAAGCAGATGGCAAACGGTGGAATCTACGATCAAATTGGGGGCGGATTCGCGCGTTATAGTGTTGATGCTATCTGGCTAGTGCCTCACTTTGAGAAGATGCTCTACGATAACTCACAACTGAGTCGAATATTCTTGCATACCTATCAGGTGACGAATGATGAATTCTTCAAGGATATTGCCGTTGAAATTTATGACTACATTTTGCGCGAGATGACAGCACCTGAAGGTGGATTCTATAGTACAACCGATGCCGATAGTGAAGGCGAAGAGGGTAAATTCTTTGTGTGGACGATAGATGAGGTTAAAGAAGCCCTTGCCCCAATTGAAGACGACGTGCTGAACGCAGCTAATATTGCCATTGAATATTTTGGCATGACATCACGTGGGAATTTTGAAGGCTCGAATATCTTATTTGTGCCCAATGACGCTGAGATTGCAGCAGAACGCTTGGATATAAGTGTGGAAGCATTAGAAGAGGCTATCGTAGCGATTAAAGATCGTCTTTATGCTGCACGCACAAGTCGGGTGCATCCAGGCTTAGATGATAAAATCTTGACCTCATGGAATGGTATGATGCTGGCTAGTCTGGCGGAAGCTGGGCGAGTGCTAGGACGTGACGATTATCTCGTAGCAGCAGAACGTGCAGGTGACTTTTTGTTGGAGTCAATGGTAGATGATAATGGTAGATTGTATCGCACTCATAAAGATGGGCGTAGTAAGTTAAATGGCTATCTTGAGGATTATGCGAATTTAGTTGATGCATTACTCGAATTGTACCAATCGACTTTTGTTGAAAAGTGGTTTGCGGAAGCGCGACGATTAGCTGATGTGGTATTAGAACACTTCAAAACCAATGATGGTGGCTTTTATGATACCAGCGATGATCATGAAGAGTTGATCACTCGCCCCCGCAATTTGCAAGATAATGCTGTTCCATCGGGTAATGCCATGATGGCAAAACAGTTATTGCGGTTAGCTGCTTATACAGGCGAAGGCAAATATGATGAAGCAGGTCGGTCTGTGTTGCGCCAATTAACTGATGCGATGGCGCAGTATCCATCTGCTTTTACTGAATCCTTGAATGCAACTGATATGTTAGTTAATGGGTTAGCGGAGGTTGCTATTGTTGGCAATCCAACTCATGATGAAGCCAAAGCTGTTCTAGAGTTGTTACGGCAACCGTATCGCCCCAATGTCATCACAGCATTAGCCCGTGAAAATCAAGATGAGCATGAGTTAATCCCATTGCTGAGTTACCGTATGATGCGTGAAAATAAACCGACAATTTATGTCTGCCGGAATTTTATGTGTCAGATGCCTGTCACATCGGCTGAGGAAACACGTAAGTTGCTGATGGAAAGTTAAGGCTAACTACAAGAGTATAACAAATCTATATCTGGGGTGAAAATGCATCACCCCTACATTTGCTCTTGATTAAATGATATGCTTGCCCCTTAGTGAACAGTTAAGGACTAATGAATGGCAATTTTACGCGATAAAATTATCGTGGTTGATATAGAAGCCACCTGTTGGGATGTAACGCCAAATCCTGATGGGCAACTTAATGAAATTATCGAAATCGGACTGTGCATTTATAATGTTGAAGACGATACAATCACAGGGAAACGTAGCATTTTTACTAAACCCGTTGCATCAATCGTCAGCCCGTTTTGCACGAAACTAACGACCATCACCCAAGAAGATATTGACGAACATGGCATAGATTTTGCTGATGCATGCCAGATACTTGTTGATGAGTACAATGCCCGTAAATATATTTGGGGTAGTTGGGGCGGATACGATCATAAGATGTTCCGCAAACAGTGTAGGCGCATGGGTGTTAGTTATCCATTCGGTGACGAGCATATGAATATCAAAACCGTGTTTGCTGAATTTGCTGGTAAACGCATGGGGATGGCACGTGCATTAAAACATACGGGCATTGAACTTGAAGGAACACACCATCGTGGTGATGACGATGCATGGAACATCGCGCATTTGTTACAGTGGATGGTGCATCAATATGGCATCGATTTTATTAAACGGTATTGGTAACGATGGTACAGGAACGACAATCACAACAAGAGTATTTCCAGACAATTTTGCGGACTGTCGTCGGACAAGCATTTGACGCCGCAGGCTATGAATTTAAGCATGCCCCGATGCAATGGATTGGCGGCAAGTATCGCTTCGAAAAACAATTCGAGACGGGGTTATACGGATTTATTGATTTCCAGACCTTAGTTTATGCCGATAATATGTGGTCATCGGGAATGGCATCGCGGTTTAAAGTGCAATTAACGCGTTCAGATGACCCAAATGGTAAAGCCACCGGCCATGAACAGTATGTCACGCGTAGTGTGAGTCAGTTGGTTGTTGCAGACTTTGGTGTAAAGATTTTACCAAATGCTGATCATTGGTGGGAATATCGTGATACTGATTCATTAGGTAAAGGTTTAGCCGAAGCAGGACATTTAGTTGTTGGCTATGGTATGCCATGGCTTGCTGGCGATCTAACTCCGCCGGATACCGCAACATAGGGTGACCGTTGGTTGACAATCTGCAAGCCTCTTCGTAACATGACCTCAGTTTTGATTAGTGAAATACAAGGACTCTTATGCGTCTGATGATTGCCCTGATGTTGAGTGTTGTACTAAGTGCATGTACACTCAGCAGCCCTGACTTACCTGATTTGACACCCAATGCAGATAACGTCATTTTTGTAACGGCAACACCGCTACCTGCTACAGCGGTTCCATTACAAAGTAATACAGCAACACCGCTTCCTCCGACTGTGCCACCAACGCCAGATGTTGATCCTTCCGTACTGCTCCAACTTGCAGATACATATGAGACAGGTGGCTATTATGAAGATGCGATTGGGGTTTATCAGTCATTAATTGGTCAAGGTGAGGCAATCGCTCCCGAATTTCGGGCAGTGTCAGCGTTTAAACTGGGGCAATTGGCGGTACGTGATGGGTTCTTTCAGCAAGCTGTAGACTCATTGACAGTGTTGATTACACAATTCCCCGATGATGCTCAAGCGCCACGTGCTTACTTTTTAAGGGGTGACGCGTATTTGGGCTTATCACAATGGCAATTGGCGATAAATGATTTCCAACAATATTTAAGTTTGCGCCCCGGATTGATTGATAGCTACGCTTATGAGCGGATTGCTGATGCGCAAATTGCATTAGGGCTGACCGATGATGCAATTGCAAATTATGAATTGGCGATCAACGGTAATCGGTCGCTTGTACCATTGTTGATTCTCCGTGAAAAATTGGCACAGATTTATATTAATCTGGGACGGCGTACGGAGGCAGTCGCTCAATACGATGCGATTCTTTCAGTCGCACAGAATACACCATATCGTGCCAACATTTCATATAGTGCTGCTAAGACCTTATTGGATGGTGGTGATACCGAAAATGGCCTAAGCCGAATGAATGTTGTGTTCACGAGTTATCCAAATACAGGAACCGCTTACCTTGCAATGCAGGAATTAATAGCGAATGGGACAGAAATTGATGGTTTCCAACGAGGGCAGACCGCTTTTGTAGCAGGTGACTATCAAGCGACTATCAATGCATTTAACGAATATACAACGAATTTTCAGCTTGCGGCGATTCCGGCTGAACTGCATCTACTATTAGGACGTGCCTATCGTGAAATTGGTAATTTTGATGCGGCAGCTGTCGCCTTCCAGACAATCATTGACCAGTATCCACAAGACCCGCTATTTGGTGAAGCCTTATTAGAGCGTGGTCGTACTCGTTTCCTTTCGGGTGATATTCCTGTGGCAATCACGACTTATCTGGAGATCGCCGATACCTACAATTATCTGACTGATGTCGCTGGCGAAGCATTATGGCGTGCTGGATATTTATACGGGACAAGTGGTGAACTCGGATTATCCCGTCAGACATTTGTACGATTAGCAGATACATATCCAAACCATGAGTTGACAACAAATGGATTATTTATTGCCGCTTCCGCTGCTGTGAATAATCAAGAGCCCGCAGTCGCAGAAAACTTATACTCACGGATTGCATCGCTGACAACTGGCGAAGATCAATCTGCGGCTTATTTGTGGGTTGGGCGCTTAGCCATACAACGTGGTGATCAGAATGCTGCTAATCAAGCCTTCGATCTTGCTATTTCGGCAGCACCCGACAGTTATTTCGCCGCACGGTCAGGTGATATTCGCATAGGACGAGCACCGTTCCAAGCACCGACACAATATCAATTTGCATTTGATGTCAACGCAGATGCCGCAGAAGCTGATGCATGGATGCGGACAACATTTGCAATTGAACTACAAGGTGATCTGTGGCGTTTATCAGAGACACTAAATACAGATCCACGGATGATTCGTGGACGTGAGCTTTATGCAGTGGCTGCATATGATGAAGCATTTGCAGAATTTGAAGATGTTGCCGATTCTGCTCGAGAGAGTAACGATGCACTTGCCAGTTATCAATTAGCTGTCTATTTGCGCGGAATTGGGGCATATCGCGAATCAATAATTGCGGCTGCAGATGTTATTATTGCATCAGGCCAAGGGACATTAACTGTACCACCGTTTATCGCACGAATGCGCTTCCCTGATTATTATATTGATGTGATTCAACCTGTTGCCGATGAACGGGGTGTTGACCCGTTATTAATGTTGTCGTTGATACGACAAGAGAGCCTGTTTAATACATTTGCGACCGCTGGAGCCGGTGAAAAAGGACTGACCCAAGTTATCCCGGGTACAGCGCAGTATATTGCTGATGAACTCCAATGGCCAGATTATCAACATAGCGATCTATTCCGCCCGTATGCAGGGGTTGCATTTGGGATGTTTTATATGGATGAACAGTTGGAGTTATTTAACCAAAACGCAATCGCAGCGTTGGCAGCATATAATGCTGGACCGGGGCGTGCGCTGGATTGGAATGCGCTATCAGGGGGTGATCCCGATTTATTCATGACAACGATTACCATTGACTCTACACGCAAATACGTGCAGTTTATCTATCGTAACTATAATATTTACCGCGAGTTGTATGGGATTGGGTAAACGTAACCAAAACAACATGGCGCAATATCAAATACGACATGTTGTTTCAGGTAAATGCGAATTGTAAACGGCGGAAGATTCCAAAAATAAAGGTGAGGAACTAATTTCCGTCAACTGCGTGAGCGAGCATTGCTCGCACTTTAGCTACAAGGTCGTGATGTAGAATCGGTTTTGGTAAATAGTCGTTCGCACCAGCTTCCATACCGCGCATGACGCTATCAGCGTCGCCACGTGCTGACAAGATCAATACAGGGATTTTGCCTGTATCTTCACGGTCACGTAACATCCGGCAAAGTTCAATGCCATCAATACCGGGCATCATCACATCAAGTATAATTAAGTCGGGTAAACTTTGGTCAAGCATCGCCAGGGCTGAATCTGCGTCTTTCGCTTTTAAGACGTTAAAGCCACCACGTTCTAACATAATGCCGATGAGAGTTAATGCTCCAATTTCATCATCGACAACTAAGATATTCTTCTTCATTCAATCCTCCGCAGTCGGTTTAAATACTGCTTGATAGACAATTTGCACTATCTAAAGTTGTTCTTCTAATTAACATCATAGCTGGATTTGGTACTTTTTTTCCTTAAGATTCGTCTGTAATCTTAAATGTAAGCTCTTACCTCGATTATACTGTATTCTAAGAGATCTGCATGTTGATTTTCTAAATTGTTGGTTTTGTGGTCGGATTCATCGCATAAACTCCGGCTCATGACTATAATGGATGTGATTGAGAGAGGAAATCGTATGCAACCGACTGTGATTCTATATAACCCTATCAGTACATCTCCCGGCAAACAACGTCTGCCAATGTCATTATTGTCGATCGCCTCAATGTTGACAGACCGTTATGCTGTTAAGCTAATAGATGGCAATTTGACTGAAAACCCCGCACAAGAAATAATCGACCGCGTTAAAGCCACCAATTCAAAATTATTAGGTGTGACGGTCATGCCGGGGCCGCAATTACGGCAAGCTGTCCCTGTTTGCAAAACTGTAAAACAAGCCTGCCCTGATTTAACGATTGTCTGGGGGGGCTATTTCCCAAGCAATCACTATGAAACTGTGCTAAAGAGCGATTTTGTTGATTATGTTGTTATCTCGCAAGGTGAGGTGGCATTTCGCGAATTAGTTGATTTTGTACATGATGGTGGTGATGTCAAAGATGTACCGTCATTAGCTTACAAAAATGGTGATGTTCATTTAACACCGCGTGCACCGATTGCACCACTCAATAATATGCCGATGTATCCTTATGACATCCTTGATATGCAACAATATGTCGGCACAAGTTATCTAGGAAATCGGGTTTTGGCGCATCATACCAGTTGGGGATGCCCATTCGCCTGTAACTTTTGCGCGATTGTTCCTCTGGCACGGCGACAATGGTCAGCCGAAAGCCCGAAACGTGTTGCAGAGACGATGCAAATGATGAAGGATCGTTGGCAGATTGACGGAATGGAATTCCATGACATGGACTTCTTTGTTAAAGAAGATCGAAGTGTGGAAATTGCTGACCGTATGAGTGGTATGGATATTAATTGGTGGGCGTTGGGACGTGCTGATACGCTCATGAGCTACTCGGACGAATCATTTGAGATTCTTTCGAAAAGTGGGGTCAAGATGATCTTTATGGGGGCGGAAAGTGGCGATGATGAAATCCTCAAGATGATGAATAAGGGGGGTAAATCAGGGACTGATAAGACACTGGGCATTGCCGAACGAATGCAAAAATATGGCATTGTACCTGAATTCTCGTTTGTTTTAGGAACACCACCGGACCCGATTGCTAGTATTGAAAAGACAATTCAATTCATCAAACTCGTTAAAGAAGTTAATCCAGCATCTGAACTCATTTTGTATATGTACACACCAACACCACAAGAAAACAGCACATTACTACAAGAAGCAGAAAGCTTGGGCTTTAGTTTCCCACAGACACTAGAGGAGTGGGCAGGAGATGATTGGGCAGAAAAATCCTTACGTCGTAATCCCGGTACGCCATGGTCACAAGACCCTGTACGGAAGAAAATTCGTGACTTTGAGACGGTAATCAATGCATATTATCCAACGGTAACGGATATGCGCTTAAAAGGTACAATGCGGCATTTGCTAAAAACACTCAGTGGATGGCGTTACAAAATGGACTTCTATGTGCACCCTTATGAACTGAAAGTGTTACAACGACTTATTCAATATCGACGACCAGAAACGATGGGTTTCTAAGTAGAAATTTTGTAGCAGATAAATATCTCATCATCGTTAACGACATCAACATTGTCATTGCTGACGGTGCGGATTATACTTATTTTGTACAGAAATTCACAAGCGGATGAGAGAAGATAGAATGAAACACATATTACGAGCAGTATTTTTGTTGGTAGTAGCACTTGTTGTTGTAGCCTGTGGTACAGCAGTCACACCTGTATTCGAAGAACCTGATGAAGAAGCGGTTGTAGAAGCTGAATCACAAGTTCTTGAGGTAGCTGTGCAACCAACAGAAACACCGATTCCACCAACATCAACACCAGAACCAACAGCTATCCCTGCAACAGAAGTCCCAACAGAAGCACCGACCGAAGAACCAACTGTTGCACCATCAGACCCGTTGGTACGATTGATTGCATCCCGTGATGCGGCAAATGGTGAAGCACTTTTCAATCAAATGTATAGTGAACTTGGGTTTGCGTGCGCAACTTGCCATCATGTCGCCGTTCCTGAAAATTTGATTGGACCAACAATGTTGAATATCCGTGAAATAGCTGCAACACGTGTTGAAGGTGAGATTGCAGAACGGTATCTTTATAATTCAATTGTCAATCCAAATGATTATATCGTCGAAGGGTTTGTTGAAGGTGTGATGCCTGCAAACTGGACAGATGTCCTCACTGACCCTGAAATCTATGATATTATTGCGTACTTGCTGACATTAGAAGAAGACGCATAAGAATTAAGCGAAAAAATATTGTGCAAGATGACTCGCACAATCGGTTTATGAAAAGGGAATAGTCGTTGACTGTTCTCTTTTTTTATAGACTATCGTTCTCCCAAAAAGTCTCTGCACTAATTTCTTCTGGAATGAGCATGGTTTCGCCTTCCATCGTATCGTCTTCGAGTAGCGGCAATTGGTAGGCTGTATCAGATGTTATGGGGATTTCCATGTACACGGCTGTACCAACACCGATTTTGGTTTTGATGCGAATTGTGCCACCATGTGACTCAATGATTTGTTGAGTGTCTGTTAGTCCTTGACCCATTCCCGGGACATGAATGACCGTACCATCATCTTTAACCGGATGACCTCGATAGTAACGGATAAATAGATGTTCTTTATCTTCATCGCGAATACCGACACCGCTATCACGGACGCGCAGACGAGCCATGCTGTTGGCTTCTCCTTTGATTTCAATTGAGAGTTTGCCGTCATTTTGGTTATATTTGATGGCGTTGTCGATAATATTGCCGATAGCATAGCGCAAACGTTGTTCGTCACCGAGGATGAACAGACCGCGCTGTTCGATAATTACGTTGAGTGTCATATCATTTGCCCGTGCAATTTGTTGCCAATCATTTGCGACTGCCCATACAAGTGTCTCCAATGAAATAGCGCGTTGCACACGGTCAGATGTTTGTTGCGAAAAATGGGTGAGTTCACGCATTTCCATGATCATGGATTGTAGTGTGGATGCGTGTTTTGCTACATCACGTGCTAGACTGCGAATGATTTCATCCCGATTTTGGATAGCACGGCGAGATGTATCTTGCAGCGATACTTGCACATCATCAATCATCTGCAAGAGAATCTGCTCTTGGACTTGATCACGCCGAACATCTTCGGTGATGTCGCGTATCAAAACGACTGATCCTAAGCGTTGCCCATTACTGACAACGATCGCTGACGCTTGTGCCATTAACATCTTTTCATCTAATTTGATGTGTTGTGGGTTGCCCAACGCATAAAGACCTGGCGCGATATTACTGCCTAATGTCTCCGAGACAAGTTCGGTCAGTTCATGAATCCTCGCACTCCGATAAACACGTTGTGACCCTAATAACTCACGGGCAATATCGTTCATGAGTAAAACACGCCCACCTGTATCTTGGACAACGACACCTTCGGGTATAGCTTCAAATGCGATCAGTAGATAATCCCGTTCACGACGGAAACGGTGCAACGAGGTTCTGAATTGATCTTCACGCCGTTTTACCGTATCGGCATAACGATTGACTGCTGTTGCCATTTCACCGATTTCGTCAGAGGGTTTCATATCCACACGGATATCTTCACCCTGTTCCAATTTGTTGATGGTTTCCGTCACAGTTTCGACACGGCGTGTAAAGCTTTGAACTGTGATTGCGGCCGCAAATGTGACTGCACCGGCGATGATAGCCATTAGAAATGCAGAGATTTGCCGTCCACCTGATGTTGCAAATGCAACATTATCCAGCATCAAAATAGAGATGACACCAAGGGTTTGTTCTCCAACAGAAAACGGAATATAAGCTGACCGATAATCTTGCCCATTTAATGAAAGTCCATCCGTAACTGTAACCTGATTGCTATTACTTAGAGTCTGGGTGATAGTTTCTTGACCAATATCAATCAAAGATTGGTTATCTGCGTCTAATTGTAAGGTTGTATCGAGTAAGGTTGCATCACCTGTATATACAGATAAATTAGCCAGCGAATTAGCTTGGATCGTATTGAGGATGCTATTGAGATAGCGTCCAGCGATAATTATGCCAATAGGGTCTTCGTTACCTCGAATTACAGTCGCTGTATAGAGTACCGAGCCGTTCGGCGTTTGTAATATACCAACGCTGTTGTTAGCTTCGGCATTCAAGAGTGTCCGTATAAGGGATTCTTGTGATAAATCTGTATTTGTGCTGAGACTATAGTCATTAGCATTTGGATTATTGAGCAAACCAAGAATTTCTTGTCCATTGAGGTCTAAAATGATGACGCTATCAAGGTTTGTTGCTGTGGCAATGGGCTCGAGAATGACTTGCAGCGTTTCTGTATCATTGGCTTGTGTAGCGTTTGGTATGCCTTGTGTGAAGGCAATCCGCTGTGTTTCTTGGAGTAATGTGTTGTATTCAGCCTGACTTGCTTCGGCAACTTGTATGGCAGTTTGCACGAGTAAATTTTGTTCAATTGTTTCTACATTACCACTGAGTGAATTGGAAAGCAGAAAGACACCTACAGTTGCAATGACCACAAGAATAAGATTGATGGGGGTTACAAAACGTACCATCAAAGGGATAAAACGAACCGATGAACTGTCAGATGTTTGTGGTTGGGTTGTCATATACACTCTGCTTTAAATGATTAGGCATATATTCATTGTATTCAAAAAGTTGAATTTAACATGATTGATATCCGCGCGATTTAAATGTTAGTGGGTCAACAGGAATATCATCAATACGAGTTTCATAGTGTACATGCGGGCCGGAGCTGTTACCTGTCGAGCCACTCCACGCGATGATGCTACCTTTACCTATCTGTGCACCTTCCGTTACGTTGAAAGATGTGTTATGCGCATAATAGGTGATAAACCGTCCATTTTGTACGACAACCAGATACCCATAACCAACATCGCTCCAATCAGCATATGTGACAACACCACTATGGGTTGAAAGAACTGCCGTATTCAGTGGAATACCAATATCGATGCCACCATGATAGGTATGAAATCGTTGCGTTAGAATGCCATCGACTGGATTACCATCTGGCGCACAGTCGCTCTCAATAAAGGGTAATAGTCGAGGGACACCGTTTTCGTCAACTGCGGGTACTGTCGGTATGAGATCACCGGGGAGTGGCGGTAAGGGTAATGGTGGTGATGTGGGATACGGTAATGGTGACGGTGTGAGTGTTGGTTGTGGTAAGTCAAATTGCTGGTTGCCTGTGCGTGGTAAATATGCCCCGACAACAGGGATTTCTGCACCATAGACTTGTAGGATAGGTTGATCGGCTTGAGATTGTTGCTGGTCAATAAAGTTAAATAATTGACTATTGATTGGTGGGTAGGGGGCGATTGGTGCATCTAGGCTTGGTGGTGTAAGTGTTATCGACAGGGATGTGTCAATTAAGCTATTGGGCGGAGCTTGTGTTCCTGCTCCACCAATGAGCAAGATGAGCACACCTGTACCACTGGCGAAAAGTAATGGCAACCAGATGACCATTGTTTTTTTTAGTATGTCGCGAATACTTTGCATGAGATTTATTGTACTGCAAATCTTTTGCTTATGCTTTGGGTTATAGTAAGTGAAATGGTTTTAACATTGATTTCATATGAATGTGATAAACTAATATTAACATTCCGCGATACAAAAAGGGACAACATGCAGGTACAACGCTTATTAGATAACCTACATGCAAAATATGGTAAAGACACTGACGAATTTTTTGGGAATCCCGATTTATTTGACAATATTCATACAGTTACGCCATTTAATAAAGTAAAAAAAGTTGCTGTCTTAACAGAATCTTTTCTGCCTAAAGTTGATGGTGTTGTCAAAACAACGTATCTAACGATTCGCTATTTACAACAAACGGGACGTGAAGTTCTTGTATTTGCTCCTGATATAGCGGTTGATCATGTCGGTGATTCGCGGGTTATTCCACTTCCATCTATTGGTGTCCCTAAAGCGCCTGAGACGCGAATGGCGTTGCCGAATCCTGTGGTGGCTCGTCGTATTGAAGAATTTAAGCCAGATCTGATTCACTTGTTTAGCCCAGCGGCAATGGCGGTGAACGGGATGGCAATTGGGCGCCATTTAAATGTCCCTGTGATTGCAAACTATCAGACAGATTTACCAGGATATGCTGGTCAGTATGGTTATCCAATGCTCTCCGGACCAGTTCATCGTTGGTTGCGCTATATTCATAATGGTTGTCATCTTACACTTGCGCCCTCACGTACAACGATAGAGGAATTACAATCGATTGGTTATCATCGTGTGCGCCACTGGGGACGTGGTGTAAATACAAGCCGTTTTCACCCGCATCATGTAACGACAGAGATGCGTGATCGTTTATTGAATGGACGTGATCCTGATTCGCTCCTATGTGTATTTGTTGGACGACTTGCACCAGAAAAACGAGTCGATTTGTTACTGGAAGCTGCAAAATTAGATGGTGTTGCCGTTACTGTTATTGGGGATGGCGCATTAAGAGAAGAACTTGAAGAACAGTTTGCTGGAACAGATACACATTTTACTGGCTATTTGATTGGTGATGAACTGGCGCAGGCATTTGCAAGCGCCGATGTCTTTACATTTACTGGTGAAAATGAAACCTTCGGACAGGTAATTCAAGAAGCAATGGCATCGGGACTACCCCAAGTTGTTGTGAATTCCGGTGGTGCACCGGATGTGCCTGTGCGGGGCGTAACAGGCTTAATTGCCGAACCAACGACTGAGTCATTTTCTAGCATGATACAATATCTACGTGATAATCCTGATATTCGTAAGGAAATGAGCTATCAATCTCGTTTAGAAGCAGAGCGGCGACCATGGTCTGCACTCATGGCACAGGTCGAAGGCTACTACGAAGAAGCTTATAATATGAATGCTCGCTTTAAACGTCTTTTTGGGTCGACACGGTACCATCTACCGATGTCTATTCCTGGACAACTCGCACGTCCTCGTCATGATCTCTCATAGTTGCAGACTGTGTAGTTTGCGGTATGCTATGAGATGAACTGATCTAATGAATGGATGACAATATGCCTGATGACAAACCGCGCCGTGTACTTGCTTTAATTTCGCATGATGGGAAAAAAGCAGACATGGTTGCGTTCGTGATGGATCATAAAAAACGGTTGCAAGATTTTGACCTTGTCGCAACAAGTACCACGGGACAATTTATTAATGAAAAAACGGGTCTTGAGGTAAGACGTATGCTATCGGGACCTTATGGTGGTGATGCACAGATTGCTGCAATGGTTGCCGAAGGTAAGATCAACGCGGTATTTTTCTTTGTGGATCCATTGGGCAAGCATCCACATGACCCAGATATTCAAAGCTTGTTGCGCATTTGTAATGTTCATAATATCCCGCTGGCTACAAATATTGCCACCGCGAAGTTATTAATTAATGCTTGATGTCGAAAAGCAGTATCTAAAGCTTGAGCATCTTATGTTATAACAACATGTCGATACATGTTTGGATAGATTCTGAGTTATTATTTTGTAGAATAAAGTGAAGTTTGCAACAATTTTAGGGTTGTTTCGTATAACAATGTAACGCCCACTCTATTGAAGCGTGGGGAACAATAAGGGAGTGATCGTGGCTGAACCCGATCCAATTATTCTTGAATGGGTAGAAGCAACAAAGCAGGGCGATCAAGATGCCTTTGCTGAATTGGTTTATACATTTCAAGATCCGGTTTACAACTTATGTTATCGAATGCTTGGTGAAAGTGGCGAAGCAGAAGATGCGACACAAGAAGCCTTCTTGCGCGCGTATATGAACATTGAACGCTATGACATGAAACGCTCGTTTAAAACATGGGTGATGTCGATTGCATCAAATCATTGTATCGATCGTTTACGCAAGCGACGTATGCAATATGTATCGTTGGATGACGAACCAACGGCTGCTGTGCTGGCATTAAGTAGTAGTGACCCGATGCCAGAGCAGGCTACCTTGCAGAATGAACGCGGGGAAGCAATACAAGATTTACTAATGGAACTTGATACAGATTATCGGATTGCGGTGATTTTGCGATACTGGTATGACTATTCTTATGTGGAGATTGCACAAGCAATGGGAACAACAGAAAGTGCAATCAAAAGTCGTTTGTTTCGGGCGCGTCGTACACTTGCCGAGTTAATTGGCGAAGAACGTGATGAAGACGGGTTGACGAATCCGCAATTGAAAGGGAACTAAAATGTCCGATAAGCGGAGTCAACAGCGTCAGGATATGATGCAGGAAGCTATTGATGGACAGCTTTCGGAAGAACTTGCCGAACAGTTGCGAGACATCATCGATCGTGATGTGTCTGCAGCGAAGGAATACAAAAGCTTACAGCGTGTTGATGCTTTACTTAAACGAGCACCTCATCGACGTGCCCCAACAAGATTAGCAGCTACAATTATGGCGCGTGTTGCGCAACAAGTTGAAACCAAGACACAGGTAAAAGAACTACCTGAAGGCGCTCAACAAGTCATGATGATGAGCATGACAGTTGCTATGATGAGTATGATGCCTATGATGGAAGCGGCATCGTGGCTTGTCCTCAACGCTCAACGTGACCCAGAAATTTTAGGTGAGGTTATGGTTGAAACAATCGGGTTGATTTCTTTGATGACAGATGCGATGGTCATGTTGCTAGAAGATGCTGAAAAATTAGCAAAGACCGACCCTGAGGTTGCCACAGCTACACTTGCCCTGACACCTTACATGATGCGGACAATATTGGATTATATTGAAGATACAATGGTCGATGTAAATGTTGACCGTCTGTCTGATTAACGGCGGAAAAACCCGAGCAGTTTTTCGATAATTGTTCGGGGTTCATCATCATCTGCTTCATAACGTGAGTTAAATTCATCAATGCTCATCGTGTAAGGTTCACCACGTGCGCCAATGACGAGATAACGACCGGGCCCAACTTCAACAGGTTCACGATGTTCAGGGCTTTGCATCCATATCGGGTGCGTTATCTCCTTTGCCCAAACACTTGCCAATTTATAGAACGGGCGACAGCCTAGTTCCTTTAGATGTTGTTCGGTTGGGGTTGGTTGCCATTGACGTTGATCCCAAGGGCGATAAGTATCATCAAAAATATACGGCTCAACAGGCCAGTGATAATAGTCACTTAGCTTGGATTGGATGACTTCACCTGCGCTATAACAGATTGCATATCCTGTTTCAGCTACTAATTCCTCACCCCATTCAGTTTGAATAAGCAATGGCGCTTCCGATTCAGGTAATCGACGTGCCATAACAACTTGTTTAATGCGATCAAATTTTTCAAAACCTGCACGATTGAGTTCTGGTTCTGTCCACTTCTGTTGTTTGATGACATTCACATTCATTGTGACCCTTACCTGTCAAATGGCTTCGTATTTATATTTTATAACATGAATATTGATTTAATGATAATGAATGTATGGATTCACTAGCGCATTTGTCCTAATTTGTGGGAAAAACTGTCAGTCTGACAACGAGCGTGTATAATTAGACTAAGTCATAATTTTTGATACGTGATATGTGTTGGTATAACACCTCTAAGTATATTGTGTTGATTGATATAAGTAAGGAACACAGGCTCATGCGACAGTTACGTGGTCTGATGATATGGATTGTACTCGGGTTGATGGTTGGCAGTGTTGGTGCCGATTCGCCACAACAATCTAATATTTTTCAGGATTTTTTATTTGATACACGACTTGATTTAGAACTCTTGGCAGACCGCGTTTATGCTGGTGTGCGCCCCGAAGAGTGGAACGGCAATGCAGATTTTACGCAGCAGTCGTTTCTAGCTGATTTATGGTTTGATAATGAATTATTAGCTGATGAAGTGTTTGGTGCGGGTATACGATCTGAAGAATGGATCGGTGCAACAACTCGCAATCTAGAGCTGATCTCTCGTAACATCCGACACGACCTTGAACTGAGTGCCGATAACTTTTTATCTGAAGATACTCGCCCAGATGGTTGGACTGGGGCTGCACCTGTTTATCGTTGTAGCCGGACAATACAGAATATCCTATATACATTAGCGATTGCATATGGTGTTCGTCCAAATACACCTGATGGTGTGCTTGATTTTTGTACGGCTGTCTCAATTGAAATTGATGATGAATTAATTTCGGGTATTCAGGGACAGAGTGTAAGTGATGAAGCAACAGATTTTCAGGGATTGATTTGGGCTGTTCGCGGTGATCTTGAACGGTTAGCTGATGAAACACAGGGGTTAGGCAATCGTCCGCCAAGCTGGATTGGGAATACCGACCTTAACTCACCTGATCTAGCTGACGATACGTTATCGGATATGGAACGGCTAGCCGATACAATCCTCGGATTGCAAATTCGCCCTGAAGGTTGGAATGGTACAATTTCTAGCTCACTGTCTGTTTCTTATCGTAGTTTGCGCCAAGATATTGAATTATTAGCGGATGCTGCACCAAATATTGGTGAAGGGGTTCGTCCAAATGGCTGGCAAGGTGTCGATACGCTGATTCGTTGTTCATCAGATATCCAGAATTTGGTGGTATTACTTCAACAAACGTATCAATTTGCAGTTGAAGATACAATTGTATTCTCAGCAAGTTTTTGTACATTGGTAGAAGAACAAGCCAATAACTTTGCAGAAAATCCACCTATTGATGTAACCGATCCTGAAGAATCTGTTGTGACATATGAAGCCGTGTATGCGTTTGCTTATCTTGATCAAGCCGCGCTTGAATTTATGGGCATTGTTCCAGAAGGTATTGAATTCCGCGCATGGTATCGGAACTTCAACGGCTCGACGATGATGTTTGTGAGTGGTGAAAATTTTGCGGTATATATGGACCGTCGCTGGACAACGATGCCACAAGAAGCATTCGACCGCCTGCCTACACTGGAAGGGGTCATCCCATTAGCGTTTTGTGATGCGACATGGTGTAACGGTCCTGCGCCGACGCCAACGCCGACGGGTGGTGGTGCATTATTTGATATTGTTAATGGTGTAACTGCTCCTGCTCCGCTTGAAGGTGGCGAAGGCGGAACAACAGGTGGTGAAGGCAAGACACAAGTATCATGGAACAATATCCGTATTAATTATCTCTTGCAACGTCCCGAGGTTGGTACGGCACAGGTCACACTGGAAATTTGTAACGATACCTCACAGGTTGCATGCGAGCCAGTTATTTCGGTATTCGATAACAATACAGGTATTGCTGTGTCCCCCGTATCACAGTTTAATGGACTAAATGTGTATGAGTTGCCATATGGTTATTCGACTAACTATCTGGTGGAAGGCTCAACCTTGTTCTCAAATGACATCTGGTTGAACGACCCAACATTGCTGACCCCACAGGCGACAACTGATCCTGCAGCAGTTACATCAACTCCGGCACCAACATCGACTTCTGGAGTAGTTGTGATTACAGCAACACCATCATCGTAAATGGTGTATGTTAGCTAGATACTTAAAAGGGCATATCAACTGGTATGCCCTTTGTTATTGGTATAGTTGCTGTGTTTGATTGTTATGATGCGTCTTCTTCATCATCGGGGATCATATCAATTTTGCGGACTTTATACGTAACAATTCCATCAGGGACTTCGACTTTTACACGATCACCAACATGCTTACCAAGCAAAGCTTGTCCTACAGGTGAATCAAGAGATACACCACGCCGTCTTTGGGTAATTTCTTCGGTATCGAGTAAATCTAAAGTGAATTCTTCTTTCTCACTGGTATCGTAAACCGTAACACGGTTGCCGGGTGTGATTGTGTTAGGATCTTCATCCGCGTGAATGATTTGTGCACGTGCCAATACACTCTGTAGGTGTGATACACGTTCATCAAGACGTTCTTTAGAGACCATTGCATCAAAGAAGACTGCTTCTTCACCTTGGTCATCCTCACGGGCGTCCGCTAACATCTCTGCGACTTTGGCGTTTTCCTCACTCGTTAATATATTAAGCTCACGTTGTAAGGATTCATATCCTTGCCGTGTAAGTAGAATTTTACGTTCTGCCATGTCTTTCTTCCTTTCTCGTTGCATCACCGTGTATACGGTGGGGTATGCAAAAAGTCTCACTATTCGTTTGTCAATAAAGTTTGAATAGCAGACAAAACATCCCACCGTTATGCGACGGGATGTGCATGTGTCTATCATATGTGTAATTACGCATGAATTACATTAGAATCTGGTTTTTTGACAAAATCACTAATTTATCCACTACGATAATGATAATTGTCATATTGTTGTACGAATCCCCTACGGTTGATACAAAACCATATAAAATAGGGCTGAGATATTTTATATTTTGGGGTAAACTCACTATCATTGACTGTCCATTACAATCAGACAGGGATTTCATTATGAATAAATTTAAAACCCTATTACTACTCACACTACTTGCTGTTCTTGTTGTACCACTGACTGCACAAGATGACGGTGAACCATCATCAACAATCAGCTGGTTTTATACCGCTTGCGAAGATCGCATGGTAATTGACCTTAGCGGTAATATTGAAGCTGGTTACGATGTGTACTTCCAAGCATTTGATGGTTTTGGCGGCACAGGTAATGCACTCACTGGCTTGCGCCGAGTTGATGTCAGTGGTGATTATGCCGTCAGCCAAGTTGTTCCCTGGTTAGGTGGAGAACAACGTGTTCTTGGAACACCTGTGAGTGTTGTTATCCGCATGGCACGCGAAAATGATCCTGAAGATACCATCTTCAACGAACCATCCGACGACTTCCTTGCTGCATGTGCTGAACCTGCTAGCACACTCGTTGACGGCGAAGACTTGACATCTGGAACAATCGAAATTGGTGATATCATCACATCATCTGGTATCCGCACACCTGATGGTGGTTTATTGAACCCTATCTTCTTTACTGAACCAGAACCGATTGTACAAATTGGTGCGCGTGATAGTGACATCACGATTGACGGTCGTACTAACAATCCTGGGTTGATTTATGCTCAATGTACGGATGTGGCAGGGGCAGACCCCGGTGTCTTGTTTGATACCGATGAAATTATTGTATTCTGGTCATGGTATGCGCGTACACCTGAACAAGTCGAAAGCCACATCGCTAATTCATCCTATGTGATTACACTAAATAATCAGCCGTTCAATGATGTTGAAGTCAGTCCAATTCAACAAATCCCTGGGGATCGAAATTGGTGGGCGTTCTATACTGTAAATCTTGGGGATGCGTGGAAACCTGGTACATATGGCATCAACTACAACCTCACATGGGTTAATACCATCACGGATGGCTACGAAGACTTTGGCCCAGGAACAACAAATGACTTCTTCGACAGCGGGTGCTCATTTACGATCCAAGAAAATCCATATGGTATTGATGTTGTACACGAACAACCATCCTTCCCTCTGAGAACATTTAACGACTAATTACAGCAAATTTAATGGGTGTGTAGGCATCATAATATGTTTACACATCCGACCCTAACGAGATCCATATGCCATCTTTAGCAGATCATGCCAAAAGCTACCTCAATCTAACGTTATCAGATCGCCAAATTGAACAATTTGAGCAGTTAACCGATACACTCCTCGAGTGGAATCAACGCATGAATTTGACTGCGATCAAAGATCGCGATGAGATCATGATCAAGCACCATCTGGATTCGCTGACGTTATTGAAGGTGCTGTTTGAATTTGATGATTTGAAGTTGATTGATGTTGGGACTGGGGCAGGGTTTCCCGGATTGGCTCTGGCGATTACATTCCCTAAATTGCATGTTACATTTTTGGACTCGACCGGAAAGAAACTCAAGTTTATCGACCATGCTGGCGAAGCCCTCAAGCTAGATAATATTGAGACGGTGCATGCCCGTGCCGAAGATGCTGGGCGCAATCCAAACCACCGCGAATCGTATGATATTGTGACAGCACGTGCTGTCGCCCGTATGCCTGCTTTGATGGAATATACTCTACCACTTTGTAAACTTGAGGGACAAGTTATCGCTATGAAGGGTGGCACAGCATATGATGAAACCAATAGTGCTGCGAAAGCAATTTCTGAACTTGGTGGTGAACTCTTTTCGATCGAAGAAATTAATTTGCCTACAATCGAGAATCCGCGTTATCTTGTAACTGTTGATAAGATTGACCCGACACCCAAACAATATCCCCGTAATGCCGGAATTCCAACTCGCGAGCCCATCCAATAATTGTTACGAAATTTATACAGAAGCTTATCTTAAGGTTATCTCGTTGTCATCTACACCTATACTCAGAACATTGAGAAAGGACAGATGCAAATGACGATTAAACTAAATTGGCAAAATCAACAACAAATGATCCATATGGTCTTCCCACAGACTGCCACGGTGAATGATTGGTATATGGGGACTTCCAAACTCTGCCCATTGTTTAATGCTGTCAACCATCCAGTCAATGTAATCGTTGATTTGTCTGAACTCAATCATTTACCATATGACATCATTGCATCACTGAATGCAGGGAAACCACGCTTCCACACAAATCATGCTGGACAAATTGTGGTTGTAAAATCGCATCTACGCCGCCCGATGAATGCACTGCTACGCAATAACACCATGATGACAGGAACACAGGTCGTCACGTCTATAGACGAAGCCTATCAGGCATTTAATAACCAAATGCCTCTTAAGAAAATTAGCTAATCACCTTTCACATTGTCAGGTGCATGGAGCGCAATCCGGTAAGGATACCATTCGGCACGAAAGACCTTTTGTTTGACTGCTGGATCGTTTGCCGTAATTTCACGCATGTGATCGTCATCACGGGCTTCAAAAATCGCAATCCCGAATGAACTGTAATCTGTGTTTAACGTCCGTCCTGCGAGAACCAGAATTCCCTCATCCATCAATTGTTTGAGGTATTCAAAATGTTGACCGCTGATTTGCATTTCTTCATCTGTGTGTCCACCGGAGAGCATCTCGGGGCGTACAGGTTGAATTTTGTACATATAGGTTGGCATAAAAGTCTCCTATGGTCGAATCAATGCGAGAATATGCGACAGTCGTTTTAGATCACCGGATAAATCACGGGCAATCTGTTGACCACACGAGACCAAAAATTGTCGATATTCTTCCTCTGGACGCACACTTGCCGCACCTCGTATGGCAGACGCAATTAAATCGTCAATCGGTACTTCCGAAGCCCCTAATATCAAACGGAAATAATCGAACCGTTGCGTGAATCCGTAGACTTCTTCTAATGTACACAGCTCCACATCTGATAAGCTCATCGGCGGACGGGGTGGGAGGCTATGCACAAATCCCATATTATCCATATACCCAACATTGAGCACTTTAATTTCGACTGGAATCATACGATTTTGGCGTTGATCTTGGAGCACATTAAACGGGACATGTTCGCCCATTACGAGTTCTGTCACCAACTGGTCGTCTTTAATCTCCAGCCGATAGATCAACCCAATGGCAAATACTGTATCATTATTCGCAATCGGTGCTTTTACAAATGATCCAAAATTATGCATCTCGCTGATGCCGTTGCTATGTGTCCCACAATCGAACCCGCGTGTACTTGCTCGCAAGATTCGCCCAACAATATCACTCATATTGTGTTGCTTTCTTGTTATTCATCATCATATGTGTCTATTTAACCCGAAAAATCTATGGAACACAAGTTCGGGTATAAGCTCTGGTGTGAAATATGTTATGATAGATGGTAACTAACAATAACAAGCCATCCGGCTGACAGTTGCAGGCTGTTCCCTCTGCTCTCCCACATGCAATCCGATAACATTTCTATATTTTTGTCCTATTCGCAGGACACGATTACGCGTTTGCCTAAAGCTATCGCCCAAGCGTTACGAGCTTATGGACTCGAAGTCTTTTTGAATGACGACTATTTTCATTATTTGAGTGAACCACCCCAAAGAATTGTCAACAAAATCAAGTCATGTACTCATTTCTTGAGTTTGATAACTCCTGCTACTCTACGAAATAGCTTTCGGTTGGATAATTACATGCCATCTGAATTAGATATTGCTAGAGAAAGCAATAAAGAGATTCTTATATTGTTGGCTTATGGTAAAAAACGTGACTCAGGATGGGGATGGAGATCATCGGATTTCTTAGAGTGTTATAGTTTTTGTGATGTTTCGATTGATAATCTAAAACTGGATATATCTAAATTGGTTTCCATTCTTACTGGTTTTGAGTTGCAAGAATCGGAATCTTTGACTGGATTTAGTCATATACATCTTCAAGCTGAGTACCTAATTGACAAGGCATTTACCGAACAATATGAAGCAGTCTTTCTCAATCGTAGAAGTAATGAACCGCTTCGACTTCTTAATCAAGCAATAGAAATAGACCCAAATTATGCAGAAGCTTATTTCCATAGGGGAGAACTAAATAGAGAAGGCAGAAACTGGGGTGAGAAACTTGATGAAATAATTGAGGACTATTCCAAAGCGATTGAGTTAGATGATACTAATCCAAGATATTTTGATAGACGTGGGGGAATATTTGAACGCAAAGGTTATTATGAAAAAGCCTTAAAAGATTACTCCATTGCTATCAGCCTTGCTCCACTGTCTAACATTAGTTATAGCAGTCGGGCACTAATTTATAGAAAATACGGTAAACTTGACCTCGCAATACAGGATTTATCGCTAGCAATTGAGATAAACCCAGATGGTGATTGGCTTTGGTCAACTCGTGGAGTGACCTTTCATAAGCTAGGCGACTTGGAACAATCTATTAGTGATCTCACCCAATCACTTGCTTTGAAAGATCGATGGGTAAACTATGTATATCGAGGTATTGTCTATGAGGATGCTGGACAACTATCAAAAGCTGAAGATGACTGGGAACTAGCTGTCACCATCGCCAAAAGAGCAGCAGGTGTCGCTAGAATGCGAGCTGGGATTTATAGATCACGCGGACAAATTCAGAAAGCACTTACAGTTTTAGACGAGTATCTAAAAGCTAACCCTGAAGACCAAACAATACGGAAATTGAAGAACCATATTATCAATCAAACAGAGTAGCTAGGATTCAATGATCCGCTCAATTTCGATGAGGTGGCGTTTGGCGTGCTGTACCGGAAAATAGAGCCATTGATACTGCCTAAATCTTGTACTGACATACGCACGGTATGCAATGCACCTTCGTCACTCTTAACATCTTCAAGAATGGCGAGACATTGATCTCGCTGTTCTGTCATAATTTGACGTACCTCGGACATTGGCTTTTCATGGGTTGGTTCCATATGTTCAGGGCGAATCCATGCAAATGCATTAGGGTCGCTGATGACTGTGATTGCATCTAAATCACTTTCACCATTTGGTATGGGTTGTATCTTAGCTCGTTTGAGGACTTTCTGCCGACTATTATCCAGAGTAATCATCAGAAAGTGATTGGTGAGTGTGATATGTTCAAGGATTTCGTCAATACACCACTCGTCTGGCGCAGGGCGAACTTGTCGTATATCTTGTTCTAAATCAAATAAGACGTCTAATTGCTTGAATGTCGTGATTAATTCTGTGCGCACGTGCTGGATTGTCTGTTGATATGTCATAGCCACTCTGACCTATTATGAGCCAATGGCTAGTATAACATCAACACAAATCTAAGAGAATGTCCACTATAATAGCCTTATTATAGACAACACCACGAGGTTAACATGCAACCAAGCCAACCGAATCAACCCGCCAAAAAGCGTAAACTCCAACTTCAATTGCCTAAAGACCCCAGTGCAACGTATTCTAATACTGTGATGATTAGTCACACTGCCAATGAAGTGATTTTTGACTTTATTCAGATTATGCCAAATGATACACGGGCACGTGTACAAAAACGGATCGTCATGACACCGACCCATGCCAAGATGTTTCTCAAAGCACTAGATGAAAATGTAACCAAGTTCGAAGACAAACACGGAGAAATTACAGTACCGCAACGTCAATCGCTTGCAGACCAACTTTTTGGTGCAGTCAAACCAACATCAGACGAGGATGACGATGAATAATCTGAATGAGATTTCTGAGACCTTACGAACAGACCTTGAAGAGCGTAATGCGGCTCGTGACCGTGCGATTGCCTTATCCCGTGAATTAATTCGTCATTGTTCCGAAAGTATTCGCGCTATTCATCGGCGTGACTGGGAAACTGCTGATGCAAAGCTAGAACAGGTTAAAGCGCATACACAGGAAATTAAAGACACTGTTGATGGGTTCCCTGATTTATATCATACGGGATACACACAAGATGCTCTCAAAGAAGTTGCCGAAGCATTCATCACCTATGCGATTATTCGGGAGCAACCCTTACCATCATCAACAGAACTTAGGATCGAAAGTAGTACCTATCTGAAAGGACTGGGGGAAGCCGCGACTGAACTCCGTCGATTTATCCTTGATATTATGCGTCGGCAAAAATCACACTCGGATGAAGCTGAGCGTTTACTTGACGCAATGGACGCGATTTACGATCAACTTGTCACATTTGATTTCCCTGATGCATTGACTCATGGTTTGCGCCGTCAAACAGATATTGTGCGTGGTGTACTTGAACGAACGCGTGGCGACCTGACTCAAAGTCTGCGTCAGCAACAACTACAAGATGCACTCCAACAATTTGAGTCTCGGTTAGGTTTTACCGATGCAGATGCAGACAACACCTAAATTCAAAGCGCATTGGCTATGGATGATTCCCGTTTTATTGCTGACCATGTGGATGACGAGTAGGCATTTGTTGACCGATACCTATTGGTTTGATGAGTTAACCAATCTATGGAAAATGGGCATCCCACCATACCCGCCTGCCAATCTACTAGATATTGTCACTAATGTCGGTGTGACGCGTTGGCCTCCTGCTTATAATTTTGTCTTATTGCCTTGGGGTGCACTGGCTGGCTGGTCAGAATTTTCTACCCGAACATTGTCATTATTTATGGGCGTATTATCAGTTGCATCAATGTATCAGTTTGGCAAGACACTAGTCAGTCGTCAGGTTGGTTTTATTGGGGCGGTGTTGCTGGGTACATCGGTGTTCTTTTTGTTTTATGCGCATGAAGTACGTGGTTACATTCAATATTTGATGCTGTCGATTATTGTGATGACCATCTATGCCAAACATAGCAAAAGACCAACATTGCGTAATCGTGACGGTATACTGTTCATCGGATTATCTATCGTTCTCATTTATACACACTATGTCGCACTTTATGTTGTGACTGCACTTGGCGTTTATCATCTTTTTTTTGCACCGCGCAAAAATCAATGGTTCAAACGATTAAGCTGGCTTATCCTGATTGGTATATCATTCATCCCATGGGTGGCAATTGCATTCCTTAATGCGCTTGGTGAAACAACGATGATACGCGGGCTTAGTATTCCGGTTGTCATCGAATCGCTGTTACATGGTTATAGTAATGGCTTAGCCCCGCTTTTTCTCATACTCATTATTTATGCATTAGTCATTGTGCGTAACCGTATAACAACGACACTCGCTCTATGGGGAACTGTTTTCCTAGGTTTAGTGTTTATCACTAACTTTTTGACAGATTTCTTATTCCATATTCGTCACATCATTGGCATTCTACCGATTCTGCTTGTCTTATGCGCGATAGCTATCCAACATTTATTGCGTTTCTCGCGTGGGTTGGCATGGATTGTTGTTATTGGATGGGTCATTATGGGAGGTGTGCATAATCGTGATTTAGCGTTCATGGATGAACTCATTGGGGCATTAGATACACGTCCTCGCCCGATGATGGTGACAGCGGTCGAGGACACAGACCAATGTGCGACACCCGATGATTTTGTAATTACGCACCTTGCGAAAGAAGCGCATATCTGGAATGTCTATATCGAACAGTATTACTTTAATTTTCCGGATTTTGGTGTTGCCATGATTCAAAATCTCGCTGATTATTCACAGGCAGGGTGGGATGAGATCACTTCAGAGGGCACATACGAAGAACGACTAGCTAGCATTACAGATTCGACAAGGGTATGGGTGACAGTTGGCGACGATGCTTATGAAACATCGCAAATTTCAGATCTCAGCCAAACTCTATCCGATGCGTATGATTACTGTGATGTTGTGTCGCGTGGCAACGGTGTTGATATTTATGCCTATCAAAATACATCTGACTTCACTTGTAACGCAAACGCACAGACCTTACCGACCTGTGCGCCTGATTTGTTGACAATTGATATGCCTAATGAGTAGTTATTTCTTCAATTTCCATTCGATCAATGCCCCTGCGACCCAAGTTGGTGGGGGTTGATTATAGAGTCCGGTTGAATCGGTATAAGTTAAATCAAGGATTTCACCAGTCATTTCACCACGAATGTAACGATACACTTGCCCTGTATCGCGCGCATCAGACTTAGCTTCGACACAATGTTGGTTATATTCCCAATAATCACCTTTTTCGAGTATGCGAATGCCGTCATAAAGTACTTTTTCAGCATATTTCATACCCTCTTCATCATGGTCATAAGTATCTTCTGGTGCATCGCCATACCCAATCCCATGATGGAATGAGTCAGCTGTTGTTACGACGACTGCATCTTCCATTAGTTTTGCCAGCTCATCAATGCCTGGTAAATTTTCTGGTTTACCACCTGCAATGTATGGATACCGTTCATATACTTTAGGGGCGGTTGCTTCGGTTAGACCACGGCGTTTGATTTCGGCATTCCAGAAATGTCTCCAGCTAATCAGAGCATGGTCACCTTTCCATTCTTCGCGCCAATCAATACCACTTCCTTGAATTCCCCAGCAGAATGGATAGTTTGCAGGGTCATCACCATTGGCGACATTTACCCGTGCATCTTGCAACTCTTGAGAGAATGCATGAAGGACACTTAGTACCACAACTTTATCTGCGCCACTATCTAATGCGGCATGAACACATGCTGCAATCTGATACCCACAATCTTGTACGGCAATGTGTGGAAAGACAAGGACACCACCATCATTTAATGTGCCAGATAAGTCCCATTCTTTGCCACGTTCGAGGTGCTCAATTGTCCCCGCTTCACCTAATTCTTCGTGTTCACGGGCATAGAGTGCTAAAATTTGTTTTTGTAATTCGTCGCGCTTTAATTCCATTACGCATCCATTCAAATAATTTTTCAATGTTATAGTTTTAGCGAAACTTATGGCGTACGTCAATCAAAACTGCGAGCAAGATAGACCAAAATCCATCCTGCTCATGAGAATCTAATCTATATAACCTTGTATCTGAGGAACAAATGCCCATCAGCATAGATTTTGGTGTCGAGTAACTCTAATTGTGTGACATCATCTAAATTACCGAATAACGCTGTACCTTGCCCGACAATCACCGGACTTAGCTTGAGGATAATCTCATCAACTAAATGGTGTTGGAGTAAATATCCTGCGAGTTGCCCACCACCACATAGATAAATTGGCTTGCCATCTTGCTCTTTGAGCGATTCCACAAATGTTGCTGGATCATCTCGTATCACTTGCAGTTGATCAGTTTGATAGCGATCCATTGATTGAGAGAAGACATACTGCATCATATGCCCATATGTAGGAGACGGTTGCCCCGGCTCAATGCCATATTTGTAGCCTGCTTCGTAGGTATGTTTGCCCATTAGGACGGTGTCGTAATCTTGCAAACTATTCATATAGTCTGGAATGTATTGGGCTGTCATCGAAAAATCTTCGGTATTGCCATCTATATCTGCAATATTCCCATTAATTGTTGACGCAATATAGTAAATTACTTTTCGAGTTGTTGTCTGCATTTGCTGTCCTTTCGTCATAATTCAACCTGAGTTTAGCGACGACCTAACAGCATGTATTGGAAAAAATTTAACTCTTTTCTAAGTAGGGGATATTCTTATTGTGGGCTTTGCTTGCGGGAGCATATGCAGATGGCGAAATACCTGCAAATTTACGAAATTCGTTAATAAGGTGAGACTGATCATAATAGCCTAACTGTAATGCAAGGTCTGCCCAATCGACATGTGATGTATCAGAAATTATATCGAGGACACGATGGAAGCGTTGCAAACGGGTAAACACTTTAGGGGTAAATCCTATTTCATCACGAAATACTTGAATAAACCGTGGCGGACTCAGAGCAACTTCATATTGTAGATCCTTAATCGACATGGGTTGTGATCCAGCTACCAATGTATCTAAGGCATAGTCGACAGCGTAATGGCGTTCCCGATTATGAACCATATGGGATTGTAATGCGTTTTCGAGGATACAAAAACGTTCAGTCACATCATGTGTAGCCATCAAACGATTATAAATATGATCGGCTTTAGATCCCCATAAATCCTTGAGCGTAACAATCTGATTGTGTAATTCTTTGGCTGATAATCCAAATATATCGAGGGCGACACCAGACTTAAATAATACTGATAATAGGGTGGTCGGATGACTTGTATCAATGACAAAATGTTTGGTTTGACAGCCTACGATAATCGCGGGGGTTCGTGATACAGATCTGTTCATGATATCAAAATCATTACCGGAAAGATTAAACGTCAACTCCATCAGACCGACAGGTAAAATGCGCTCTTGTGGATGAGAAGATGTGTAATTTCCCCAATGCCACATCATCTGGACATAGTCGGATAATGGGGGAGATGGATTGTATAAATCTAAAGACATAACTAGAATCCGTAGACACACTATAGTTGTTCAATAGTGTATCATTTTTAGATGGGTTTGGGGTTGCATCTTAACTATCCATCTGTATAATCTTTTGTGGCTAACAACCACATAGCGACGTAAACCGTAGACAGCAGGGTCGGGCATTGCCCATAAATCCCGCCGAGGGGAACGCATAGACATTCAATCATTATGCTTGACTTCTACAGCGACCTCATTACGGGTCGCTTTTTTGATTCAGTCGGGTTAGATCATCAGCAATTCCGTTGGTGACTAACAAGTTGTAAGGAGCGGCACTTGCCAATTTCAAGAGCACGTAAAGAAGAGCTTGTCGCTAAGTATGTTGAATTATTGAACGAGAGCAATGGCTTCATCATTGTGCAAACACAAGGGTTGACCGTTACTCAAATTCAAGGTCTACGCAATACAGTCCGTAAAGAAGATGGCCTGTATGTTGTAGCAAAAAACACCCTCATCCGTAAAGCACTCGAACAAGCTGATTGGGTAATCCCAGAAGATTTACTTCAGGGTCCAGTTGCTGTTATTTTCGGGCGTGAAAATATGCCGGGCGTGTCTAAAGCACTTCTCAAGCATATTGACGATGAAGATTTTGGTGAAAAGATGGAAGTTACAGGTGGTGTCATGACTGGCGATATTCTAAACGCCGCACAGGTCGACGCTGTCTCTAAACTCCCAACACTCGACGAACTCCGCGCACAACTTGCCGGATTGGTCATCTCACCAGCACAGGGTGTCGTTAACGTACTTTATCAAGCGACAGGTGGTGTCGTCAACGTCCTTCAAGCGTACTTGGATAAGAACGACGAAGGCGGCGACGAGTAAGTTTGTCAGGCATTTTGCCTGAACCGTATTATAAGTAAGTTTAGACCATCTCGATTAACCTGTATGCCCAACATGGGCAACTTTAGAAGAAAAGGAAATGACAATGGCGGACATTGCAAAATTAGTAGAAGAACTCAGCGCATTGACCATCTTGGAAGCAGCTGAACTTAAAAAAGCTCTCGAAGAAGAATGGGGCGTAGAAGCTGCAGCTGGTGGCGGTATGATGATGATGGCTGCTGGTCCAGCAGCTGGTGAACCAGCTGAAGCAGCAGAAGAAAAAACCGAATTCGACCTCGTTCTCAAAGAAATCGGTCCAAAGAAAATCAACGTCATCAAGGCTATCCGCGGTCTTACCAGCCTCGGCTTGAAAGAAGCAAAAGAACTTGTCGAATCTGCACCTGCGACTGTACTCGAAGAAGTCAGCAAAGACAGCGTCGAAGAAGGCAAGGCTGCACTCGAAGAAGCTGGCGCAGTTGTCGAAATCAAGTAACATCGCCTGAATCAAAATTGTTTCGAAGCAGTCAGCCTAGTGCTGGCTGTTTTTGATTCCATCTAAAAACTGTAAATGTTTGTGTCCATTGCTTCATTATCCCCACCATCTTGACTATAATGCGATTATGCTAGGTCAATTATTTTAGGACACATTATGAACCGACATCTACATCTGCTTGTTATCCTCACACTATTTATCATCATTCCTGTCATATCTGCACAAGACGACCAACCACTAGTCACACCAATAAGCTATGGCATGACAATCAACGAAACAATCACAGATATTGCATTTTTTGATTGGTGGCAACTCGATGTGAGTCTAGGTGATAAGATTGTGGTTTCGATGGATGCAGAAGACGGATTACAACCACTACTTGGGTTGCTAGATAGCACGGGTGAACTTGTCGCCCGAAGTGACTTGCAAACAGTTGCCGAAATCAATGGGACGGCATTTTTACAATATGATGCCCTCACCGAAGGGCAACATACGATTATTGCTACCCGCGAAGGGCGTGACCTGGGTACAACGACAGGCAGTTATGTCTTATCTGTGAATAACCGCATCGAGACGGAAACACCACGCGTAGACCCGTTTATGGAAACTGAATTCCGTTGTGATGAATGGGTTTTGACCAATGCCTTAACATTCCGATTCAATGAAAACGTTGAACTACCCGAGGAAATAATTCCGGGACAAGTCACCGAATTTTATCGTTTTTTTGTATACGGCTTAGACGGATTCGAACCCGTTATACGCTTACAATCGGCACTCTTAGTTGATCGACCATTGGATTGTACTGATAGTGCGCTGGCCACTGAGGGGACACAACTTAGTTTCCCAATATTAGACGATCAGATTACTGTGACAGAAGCGGATGCGGATGCTGTATCGTTAGTCACACTGACCAATTCCGGTGAAGGTGAACCATTGGGTGAAGTTGCTGTGACATTGGGCGCAAAAGAAGGCACATCAGGACGTTTCATATTGATTATGGAAGGTCTAGCGATAAGTGATCGTAATGATACTGATGAAATTATTGTACGCCGTGGCCCATTTGCTGATGAAAATGACCTCGATATTTACGCAATTGGCTATCCAAATTCGCGCCTAGACCCAATTGTTTCCTTGTATGACCCTGAAACGGACATCGAAAAATTATGTGATGATATTGGTACAGATTCCTGTTCCGATTTGATTGACATTGTGGAATCCACAGTCGTCATCGGGGAAGATGGTGCAAGTTATTCTGCAGACCGCTTTGATTCTGCCGTTCGTTTTGATAATGAGGCGAATATCCGTCAATCTATGATTGTTAAAGGGCGCGCAAGTACATCGGGTAATTATTTGCTTGTTTTTGTTGGGGAATTACCAGCTCGTTAGCTTATGAACCGCATCGACCGCCTTTTTGGAATTTTACTGTTATTACAGCGTAAATCACATATTCGTGCTGAAGATATTGCGCAAACATATGATATTACAGTGCGTACTGTGTATCGTGATATTGCGGCATTGCACGAACTTGGGGTACCGATTGTATCATTGCCGGGGGAGGGGTATCGCCTCATGGAAGGCTTCTATCTGCCACCCCTTGTTTTCACACCAGACGAAGCTTCAGCATTGTTTCTAGGGGGCCGGATGCTTGTTCATCAGGCTGATGGCCACCTGCCCGATACAACCATTAGTGCACTTGAAAAAATCTCTGCAATTTTGCCTAAACGCACTGCTAATCATGTCAAACAACTGAGCGATATTATCCATTTTACATTGCCGACACGTAAATTTAATTTGGATGATAAGCGATTACTCCTTCTGCAAAATGCAATTCTAGATCATCGTATTGTTCACATCGCCTATCATAGCCTGAAAGATGATCTTCTGACTGAACGTGATATTGAACCGTTGCAACTCACATATGGTAATGGTACATGGTATATTCACGCATATTGCCGATTACGTAATGATATTCGTGAATTCCGATTGGATCGTATTGAACGCCTGATTTCTACGACCTATACATTTGCTCCACGTGAGACACAACAACAAACACAAGACATCATCACAGTAAAAATTCGTGTGAAACCGGAGCAGGTACGCTGGGTACGTGAACGTCAGCATTATGGTTTTGTTGAAGCTAAATATGATGATGCATATATTACGATGACCTACGAAATACATCAGTTTAGCGAGATAAGAGCCTGGATTCTCGGGTGGGGTGCACGTGTACAAATTATTGAACCCAAAGCGCTTGTGGATGATATTCGAAACGAAATAAAATCACTTTTAGAGCTACTGACATAGGGTTGTCACTTGGGGCTGATATGCTCTTTATATCAAATAACTTTACATAAGGAGCGTATCCAATGAATAATCAACCTGTCTATGAAATTGTTGTCTTTAAATCTGCTGAAGGTGTTACATCAGACCAAGTAATTGCAGCCGCACAAGGTGTTCACACTTGGCTAGAAAATTATGATGGTTTTATCAGTCGTCAACTGATTCAGACCGATGATCAATGGGTTGATTTTGTCACATGGGAAAGTATGGAACAAGCACATGCTGCCGCCTCAGAAATCATGCAACAACCTGTTGGGCAAGCATTTGGCGCAGTGATTGACCCGAATAGTATTCAGATGATGCATGGTGTCGCTGCATTCAGTTTGGTTAAGGAATAACGAACAGATATTCTAAACATACTATCAAAACCACAATAAACGCTGTATACTGGACAAGAGATAAGTGAGCTTATCTCTTGTTTTGATATTAATTTATTATGGAAATTATCATGAAAAATGGTATTTGTCCCAAATGTGATGCAACCACTATTTATATGCAACAGCTAACTAGTAGCGAGCATAGGATTTATTTTTCGTCATTTTCTGCATCCAGCCCAACACAATATATTTGTGGAACATGTGGTTATTTAGAACGATATATTGTGGATACAAAAAAACTTGCTCATGTAAAAGTGAGTGCGCAATGGACGCCTGTTCCACCGGAAACGGATGAGGAATAGAATCCTATGCGAAGTGGTATATGTCCGAAATGTGGGGCAGATGAAATCTACAAGCAAGAACATTATGTCGTCCGTATTAAACGGTTCTTACAAGTACCCAGAGTGATTTATGCTTGTGCTGTTTGTGGTTATAGTGAACAGTACATTGAAGATCCGCGTATTGGTGAAATCCGTGATAGTTGGATACCTGTTCGTCCTCGCCGTAAACGTAAAAATGATGACCTGTAAACCTCGTAGTAGAAACAAAGAGACATGGAGCAAGACATGAATGATAGACCCGATGATGTAAATAACCTCGATGCATGGGGCTTTGATGATTTTGTTGCCCAATCACAATCCGGTAATAAGCTCGGGGTTGTTGTAGGTGGCTCAATTAGTCGCGGGTTATCAATCAAACTTGACCCACATGTGCAGATTGAAGATCTTGCAGTCGGACGTTATATTGTCGTGCGTGGTCAACACAAACGCTTCTTCTGTATGATTAATGACATCTCACTCAATTCGACGAATGCACAAATTGAGAGTGATCCGCCTGATATTAGTGACCAATTCCTCGCGGAAATTTATAGTGGAACAGTCGCCTACAGCATCATCACAGTGACACCGATGCTTGTGATTGATGAACTTGAAGGGCCATTACCTGTTAAAACTATTCCAGGGCATTTTACGCAAGCGTTCAACGCAACCGAAGAGGACGTCAATAAAGTCTTTGGTGCAGAAGATAGTACTCACTTTAATGTAGGATCTCCGCTCGAACTACAAGAAACCAATATCAATCTGAATCTGAAACGACTGGTCGAACGGTCAGTTGGGGTGTTTGGTAAGTCGGGTACAGGTAAGAGCTTTCTCACACGCGTATTGATGGCGGGTGTCATTAACCGTGCGATTGGTGTCAGTCTTATTTTTGATATGCACAATGATTATGGCTGGGAAATTACTGATGAGCGCGGCCCTAAAGTTAAGGGTCTCAAGCAATTGTTTCCTGATCGGGTTGTGATCCTCACATTGGATGAGGAATCCTCACGCCGACGTAATGCAAAATACGACTTTGCGATTAAGCTCGGGTTTGACGAAATTGAACCTGAAGATATTGGTATGCTCAAAGCAACGATGAGTCTATCCGATACGATGGTTGACGCGGCTTATTTGCTCCGTAAACGCTGGGAGCAGGGTTGGATTAAGCGCTTGCTCAAGGGTGACCCCGATGATTTTGATGATATTACAGAAAATACCAATATCGGTGGCGGGACATTATCAGCGTTACAACGTCGTCTACAGCGCTTCGAACGTTGGGACTTTTTGATTGAGGAGCAAGTTACTGATAGTGTACAGAAAATCATTGACTATCTCGTGAATCAGCGTAAAAGTGTGGTGCTAGAATTTGGTAAACATGGTAATTCGTTAGAAGCTTACATGCTCGTTGCTAATTATCTCACACGCCGGATTCATCATCGCTATATCGAGATGGTGGATAAATCGCTTGGGGATAATTCAGTTGCACCACCACAACTATTAATTACCATTGAAGAAGCACATAAATTCCTTGAACCACAAGTTGCTAGCCAAACGACGTTCGGCATTATTGCTCGTGAGATGCGCAAGTATAATGTGACACTATTAGTTGTTGACCAGCGTCCTAGTGCTATTGATGAAGAAGTTATGTCTCAGATTGGGACGCGCGTCACAGCTTTACTCGATAATGAACGCGACATCAATGCAGTACTTAACGGAATTAGTGGCGCGGGTGGGCTACGTGAAGTCCTCGCTCGTTTAGAAACCAAACAACAAGCAATCATTATGGGACATGCGGTGCCGATGCCTGTTGTCATCAAGCCGCGGACATATGATGAAAATTTCTATCAAGCTGTGATGGGGGAGCCCATCAACCTAAAAACCGCCAAAAAATCATTGGGCAGTGGTGGTAAGCGGAGATTATAAAACATTAAGGAGTTGTCTGAGGGTAATGTTTCGTCAATATCTTAACAATTATATCGGAATATTTCGATATAATTTGATAATATAGATAGATTGAAAGAGACTCAAACCACATGACTCAGACAATTACAGAACAAGCTATACATTTAATTGACACGATTGGCTTATTATTAGACGAAGCCCAAGATTTGGACGAAAGTTATCTATCCAAGTTGGAAAAAATGGAAGATAAGATGACTTTTTTCATCACGGAATTCTACAAGCATTCCGCCTTATCTATATCTGATTATGCCAGTTATCTAAATCATGATGCACTTTCGCAGCTCACATTCATTTTAGGGTATGCCGAGCTGTTTCGGTCTGTGAATGCGCATCTGCTCAATCATACTGCGATTGATCACTTGAACATAATTTGTGATGGAACACGCAATCTATCGGAAATTTTGCGGGAAGAACGTGATAGAATAGTCATGGAGCGTGATCAACTCACAAACCATTAAAATATCAAGTCTATATTTCCTGTTATTATGGCATAATAGATATACACATCGCTTGAAAATGGTTAAAACTATGGCAGACACATCCTATAACAAAATTTTGGACCCCGTCAGTGATATTATCACCTCAATGGAATCTATTATCTCGGGTGCATTTGGCAATACAACTGGTGACCAGAGGGAATCATATAAGCGCATTCATGCGAATTGCTGGGGGTTGCATACTCTGGTGATGGATGTGATTACATCGTTAGGCATTGAAGATGTCGCGACAAGACCAGAAGTTTATGACCGCTTCCAAGGTTTGATGCGTCCGATTTATTCAAATATGGAAGACCTCACTCGAGGGTATGACGGTGATATTTCAGAAGAGCAAGAGCTGATAATGGAATTTGTTGAATCAGCCGTCAATTCCATCGAACACATGATGAATAATCTTTGGCATTATTCGCTCCTCAAACACGATAAAATTGACTACAACATCTCAACCATTGATATTAGCGTTCTGACAAAAAAGATACAGTCTGTCTTGAAAGATCATGAGATTCCAGATCTCATTTTCCCTATTCATGTGCTGGGTGATAAAACCTATCTCCCGTATGCATTTGGTGAAATTGCATATAACATCAAACATCACGCATACGTTGATAACGTAAGCTTTGAAGCACAAATCTATGCTAATCGTGTTGATCTCACAGTTTATGACGACGGATACGGATTCAACTGCGACAATATGAATAAACCTTTCCAACCGTTCTGGCAGTCTGATGCAAGCAATGATGGGTTTGGTTTAGGATTATATCTCGCCAAAATGTTCATTGAGAAGAGTCGAGGCACAATTTCGATCAGTAGTGAGCAACAAAAAGGAACTTTGGTCAAAGTCTCGTTACCACTCGCTCAATCGTAAAACATATAATATGACGTACAATTAGATGACAATTATCTAGTGAAATTCAGTTTGGTTTTTGCTATCCTCATACCATACCCGAAAGAGGATATAGACTATGAACCGATTATTTGATTTTTCTCATTTCCCTCTCCTCGAAACTGATCGTCTAAAACTCCGTGAAATGACACCTGATGATGTAACATCTTTACTCAAACATCTTGGTAACCCTGAAGTTGTTCGTTATATCGATACACAACCGATCAAAACCAAACAACAAGCCGATGAGTGGTTAAAGTGGATGGGTAGTTTTTTTGCTGCTAAAGATGGGTTACGGTGGGGCATTACATTGAAACAAGACGGCGTCTTTATAGGTTCGGCGGGTATTCATGGCTGGAATCGTGAGGCACGCTTTGCAGAAATTGGCTATGACTTAGCACAACCCTATTGGGGATATGGTTATGCGACCGAAGTTGCCCGACAACTGACGGACTTTGGTTTTGACCGTATGATGTTGAACCGGATTGAAGCCGATGTTGTTTCTGGTAACGAAGCATCTATGCGTGTTCTCGAAAAAATTGGGTTTAAGCATGAGGGTGTGTTACGCGAACGGGTATACAAAGGTGGTCAATACTATGACTCACATCTTTTTGCGCTACTACGCAAAGATTACCAACCGAATAATTCTTGATTGAGTTTGGTAGTCTTTTCAAAGTCATTGTGTTACAAAACATCGGTGAGCAAAAAGCATGAGTAAACACAAGCTATAACCGACACGCCTATAATCGAATTCATCCTCTGTTCTCATATTCCTGCAAGTTGCGCTATAATTCGGTTGGGATTAGTCAACCGGAGAAAATTTGATGTCACGAGCCAAAGTTTTTGTCACACGCCAATTACCACAGGATATACTTGACCGCCTAGCTCAACATTGCGAGATAGATGTCTGGGATGATTTTCTACCACCACCTCCTGATGTCATCCAACAAAAAATCGGCGATTTAGATGGTATTTTATGCTTGTTGACAGATCAAATTGATAGCACTGTCATAGATAATGCCCCCAAGTTACGGGTAATCAGCAATATGGCAGTCGGATACGACAACATTGATGTGACCTATGCCACTGAAAAAGGCATTCCTGTTGGCAATACTCCCGGCGTATTAACAGAAACGAGTGCCGATTTTGCGTTTGCACTATTGATGTCGGTCGCCCGCCGGATACCTGAGGCACAACAATATGTACGGGATGACCAGTGGAAGACATGGCATCCAACTGTTTTGTCTGGTCAAGATATTTATGGCGCCACGCTTGGGGTTGTAGGGTTTGGACGGATTGGTCAAGCTGTTGCCCGACGTGCCCGTGGCTTTAATATGAATATTCTTGTTAATACGCGCTCCGATAATGATATCATTGATGAACTTGGTGCAGAACGTGTCGAATTAGATGAATTACTGCAACGTAGTGATTATGTCAGCTTGCATGTGCCACTGACTGATGCAACCCACCACCTCATTAGTCATAACGAACTCAAATTGATGAAGTCAACCGCTATCCTTATCAATACTGCACGTGGTGGTGTAGTTGATTCACAAGCACTTTATGATGCACTAACGACTAACGAAATATTAGCAGCAGGGTTAGATGTAACTGATCCTGAACCAATATCAATAGACGATCCATTATTGACCTTGAATAACTGTGTTGTTGTACCGCATATCGCTAGTGCGAGTGTTGCAACCCGTCGCAAAATGGCTGAGATGGCAGTTGATAATATTATTGCGGGTCTGATGGGTGGTACATTGCCTACATGTGTTAATCCACGGGTTTATAAATAGAATTAAAGGTAAATTGCTCACTATGAAACCACATCGTATCCTTATTCTCTTTGCGTTGTCTATTATGCTGTTGTGGTTTTCGCTAGAGAGTTATGCGCAATCATCAGATTGTGGTGTAGCTGATACTATTAACTACCCGATCGACACAAATTTTTTCACACTATCCCAAGATTTTGCTATTGCTAGTCCACGTCATCAGGGACGTTATCATACAGGTGAAGATTGGTATGGGGGACGGAATCAGACTTATGGACAGCCTGTAAGAGCCTCCGCGCGCGGTCGGGTGACATATGCTTATACGCTCGGGTGGGGTCGTGATGGTGGTGTTGTGATTATTGAACATGAATTCCCTGATGGCACGCTTGCGTATACTCAATATGGACATATTACAGAAACAGATACGTACCCCTTCCCATCTCGATTCGAATGTGTTGAGCCCGGTCAAGTGATTGGGATTATTGCAGACGCACGCCCTGCACCCCATCTACACTTTGAAGTTCGTGTTGCCAATCCCGATGTGCCAGGGCCTGGGTATACTTGGGAAAATCCATATGACATTGGCTTTCGTGATCCAAGTAAATTTGTTGCTAATATGCAAACCCGTTTGCAACGAGGGTATGCGTGGCATGTCGTCACATCTGATGGTAATCCGACGACTGATTATAGTCAGATTTCGCCACCACTGATTCTCAATGATAATAGCATTATGTTCTTTGAGGGCGATGTGATTAAACGTGCAACCCAAGATGGGCGCGTTCTCTGGCGTAAAACACTTGAACGCACTCCGATTAGCATCGTTGGCTATCAAGGATTCCCGATTGTCAGTTATGCCGATGGCACCATGCAAACGATCAATTCGGAAGGCGATATTGGTGAAGCGTGGAATCTGGATGTATCACTTGCTCGCTATCCATTGTCTATTGGCGATTGGTGGTTGTTCCCGACAACGGATGGCAAAATTGTTGGTTTATCGGCGGATTTGCGAGAGATTGTTTGGGAGATGGATAATATCCCATCATTTACACGTTGGCATGTATCCGGTGACTCTGATGATTTTGTTATTGGGCTGATCACACAGGATGATGAAATTCTGACATTCTCACAAACAGGCGAAATTCTTGATCGCGCGCTACTTCGTGATTCCGGTAGTTTGTCTAGTTTGCCAAATGCTGATGGGATGCTCGTGTATTCACGCGGTGGGCTATGGCAAATTGATCAGGAGGGGAATTGGTCGCTGTATATGGAGGATGCTCCCAATGGTGGTCATAATAGTGGTGCACTTGCATTAGGTGACAGTCGGCTATTTCTGTTTGATGGACGATCCATGCGAGCTTATGGTGCAGATAGTGCTGAAATTTGGTCAGTTGATCTTGGTGTGAATGTATCCGGTCGGGTTGAACTGAGTTGGATAGATGACTATATCTTATTAACTAGTGAGGGCGGCAATATTATCACTGTCCGACCAGAAGGCGGAATTTGCAATCGTATACAAGTATTTGGGCAGAATGGTGGGATTTTATGGCATAATCTTGGCAATGACAATACCTTACGCGTTGCCATTGCCGACCAGATTATTGGATTTAATTGGACAGAATTTTTAGGTGGATGTGCTAGCTAGCCATTCATCTTTTCTAGATTTTGGTTTAGCTTATCAATCGCTTCTACTAATTTTTCTTCAGCGGTTGGCTCAGCAGGTGTATCATCTGTTTCTTCAGGTTTGCTTGCCATTTCCTCCAATTGGTTAACTGCACGTACCAACAAGAAGACTGCAAAAGCAATAATCAAGAAGTTGATCGTCGCATTGATGAACAATCCAATGTTAATTGTTGCTGCACCTGCTTCTTGGGCAGCCGCTAATGACGCATACTCTGTCTCAGATAAGTTGATATAGATATTGGAAAAATCGACACCCCCTAAAATTAGACCAATTGGTGGCATAATGATGTCGTTTACAAGTGAGTTGACAATCGTCGTAAATGCGCCACCAATAATAATACCCACTGCTAAATCCATCACATTGCCGCGCATGATAAATTTTCTGAATTCTTCAAACATAAGACCCTCAATTCTTTTATGTATTATTCGATAACATTATTATAACTAAAAAATTACAATATGCCTTTCGAATTTTGAGGATTAGTGTTTGAGAACTATGCGCAACTATAATTTTTGTAGTTTCACGGCTGTCCCGTAGACATATAATTCAGCAACACCCTGTAACACATTAGATGTCTCGAAACGAATTGCGACCACGGCATCCGCACCACGTGATTCTGCCTCGGCTAACATCCGTTCGATTGCCTGTTCGCGAGCTGATGTTAGTAGTTCCGTGTATTCAGCAATCTCACCACCAAATAATGTCTTGATACCTGCCGTGAAATCACGCCCGATGTTACGTGCGCGTACTGTGTTTCCACGCACTAGACCTAATGTATGTGTAATCTCGAAGCCAGATACGCTGTCCTGTGATGTCATCAAAATTTGCCCCATGGTTAGCTCCTCATGCTATTATGTATGTTGAATATCATTTCACAGACTGATGGATTAGTCTATATTTTTCGTTTCCTATCACGTAATTACTCGATATGATTCTTAAACCTGATCGTTGTTTAATTTACCGTTTTCAGGTGTTCGTTCGTCGCCTAAAATGTGTTGATATTAGCTTGGTTTGCAAAACATATAGGATAGAGACATAATCCGAGCAATTCATAGAAAATTGATATATAGGCTGTGTACTAGGCGACTCAGTAAAACTGTGAGCAGGTGTGGGTATGATTTGCCTGTATAAACTAGAGGTATGGTGAAATCTTGAGCGATAATCTTGACCACGATGTAGCTGAATTATGGTCGTTACTGTTTGATATTGTGACTGATGGCGAAAAACGACTCGCTGCACATTTAGAGGCACATCAGATTACACCCCCTCAGTTTTATGTGTTGAAGACCTTATCAGAAAATGGTGGTGCGTGTCGCATCGGTGATATTGCCCGCGATCATCATTTGACAAATGCAACGATGACTGGCTTGGTCAAACGGTTGGAGGCAATGGATCCTCCCTTGGTACAACGCAAACGTAGTGCAACTGATGGGCGCTCTGTTGATGTTTCATTAACACCCGACGGGGCAAGACGTTTTGTTGCTATTCAACGAGGACTGATCGAACAATTACAGGCTGTATTCGGGTTATTACCCGATGAGGAACGCCGTGATATTATCGGAAAAGTTCGCCTGTACTTCACGATCTTCTCACAGCAATTCCCCATAGATGATCTAAGTTAACCTTCTATTGTTATTTGCTCTCGGATATAGAGCAAAGCTGATGTTAAGCATCAATATACTTATCGAACCAGTTGACCATTTCTGTTAAACGACTGATGCGATGATTTGGCTCGCCACTACGCGATAGCTCATGCCCTTCGCGGGGATAACGCAACATGTGAATTGGCGTGTTGGTTGCGCGACGAACCCACGCAAATAATTGTTCGGCTTGCTCAATGGGTACACGGAAGTCATTTTCTGCGTGAATGAGCAGTATAGGTGTTTTGATATTTGCTGCATATTTTAGGGGTGAGTTATCCCAAAATGCGTCATGATTTTCCCATGGTTCGGCATCAAATTCATTTGACATGAGAACTGGTACATCGGATGTACCGTAGAAACTGTTGATATTATAGACACCACGCTGTGAAACAGCCGATTTAAAGCGGTCTGTGTGTGAGACAATCCACGCTGTCATATATCCACCATATGACCCGCCTGTAATCGCCATACGATCAGGGTCAGCAATGCCAAGTTCAAGGAATGCATCGACACCTGCCATGATGTCATCCATAGCGACCGGACCCCAAGCTGCGTGTAACTTCCGCATAAAGTCTTTGCCATAACCACCACTACCATGTGGATTGCAATAAAAGACAGCATAACCACTGGCTGCATGGAATTGCCATTCGTGCCACATTGTTTTGGTGGAATAACTCCAAGTTGCGTGGGGCCCCCCATGAATATTCAGTGCGAGTGGATAAGTTTTCCCATCTTCATAACCGACTGGTTTGAGATACCATCCTTGTACATCGCCATGCGGGGATTCAAAACGTAGCTCATGTACATCTTGAACGATAACTTCATCAAGCCATTTGTGGTTGAATTTTGTCGCTTCGCTGAAATCCTCCCCATTTAGTGTATACAATTCCTGTGGGTTCTGCGGAGTTGAAACACTCATTACCAGCGCACCGTCGACATTAATTGAAAGTTGTTCAATATCATAAAGCCCACTATGCAGCTGTTCTGATGTATCGGTCTCTGGGTCGTAAATGTAGGGGTTTGCTGTTCCTTCGCTACCGAGGACAAATGCTAATTTGCTATCAGGTGACCAACTCCAATGAAAAGCCTCACGATCATATTTGTCTGTAATCACGCGAATATCAGTCGCATCTGTTGACATAACAACCAAGCTTGATGGAATGTCAGTTACGCTTGGAACGCGGCTTAGATAGACCAACCATTTACCATCGGGTGATGGTGATGGCAGATAGAGGTTGTGATCATCTTCAATGATCCGTGTTTCTTCGCCGGAGTCTACGTTGATCGCATAGAGGCTGTTTGCACGCCATGGTTCGTCAGCTTCTGGTGTATAGGTACGTGATGTATAGAGGGTTGTACCATCTGCCGACCAATGCGCTGGATCATAATCGGCATTTACATCGGTCAAACGGCGGGCTTTAGCTTCATCACCTTCTAGGGTTTCGTCAACTGGAATAACATAAATCTGATTATATCGTTCGTCTACATACGAGACGCCCCGACGATAGGGGACACGCCACATCGGGCGCGGGTCCCAGTAATTCTTCTCATCTTCCTCTTTACGTTCTTTACGATGTTTGCCTTCTAGTGGATCTGATGGGGCTGAGTCTTCCGCATCTTTTGTATCTTCTTGTTCACTTTCACTATCGCGCATTGGGGCGAGGTAAGCAAGCGTTTTACCATCGGGTGACCATGAGGGGCTATGTGCGCCATTAAGTGCCGATGTAACGTTACGGGCTTCACCACCGAAACCACTCGTTGGTAGGATATGAATTTGGGGTTTATCACCACGCTTAGAGACAAACGCGAGTTGTGTGCCATCAGGCGACCAACGCGGTTGACTATCTTTATTGCCTCGTGTGAGTTGTGTGGATGTACCTGTGCTTAAACTATACACCCAGATCGTGCGTTTGTATCCTTTTTCTGTGGGATCAGGTGTTACTTTGACAAAGGCAACTAATGTGCCATCAGGACTAAATTGAGGGTCTTGCACATAAATAATCCGATTGAGGTCTTCTGCCGTTATCGGACGTTTCGCATCAGTCATAATTTATCCTTTTTTGGATGTTAAAATTTTTTTAATTATACCGATGACTACATGAGCTTGGCTAGAAAATATTTCGCGTTATTTTCGTTCGCATGTACAATAGTTGTAAATATCGAGTAAAATCATCTAAACACGATGTTTTTTCGTTATAATGTGTAACAGAGACTGACACTTACAAATTAGGACTATTATCTTGGACTCATTGATAGGTCAACAACTTGGGCAGTACGAAATATTGGAATTGCTAGGTCAAGGGGGCATGGCGTCCGTTTATAAAGCACATCAAGCTTCTATTGGACGTGATGTGGCAATCAAGGTATTGTCTGGGCATCACATGATAGACGATCAATTTGTTGAACGTTTCCACCTCGAAGCAAAGACAATCGGTAGTTTACAACACCCACACATTTTGCCACTGTATGATTATGGTCAGCAGGATGATGTGTTGTACCTTGCGATGTCATATATTGATGGTGGGACGTTAGAAGATCTTCTATACGCTGACAAGCCTCTGACAACCAATCGAATCGAAAAATTGATTCGTGAGGTGGCATCGGCGTTAGATTATGCGCATCGTCACGGTGTAATTCATCGGGATATTAAACCTGCAAATATCTTGATTGACAGCGATGGTCATGCTTTACTGGCAGACTTTGGTATTGTCAAAATGGTTGGGAGCGATGCAAATCTGACAGGTACCGGGGTGATCGGAACACCTGCTTATATTGCACCCGAACAAGGGCAAGGCGAGCTAGACATTGACGGACGGGCGGATTTATACTCACTCGCTTGTGTTGCTTATCAGATGTTTACAGGACAACAACCCTATCGTGCTGACACGGTCATGAAAGTTGTGCTAAAACATATCACTGACCCTGTACCTAGCTTGCTCGAATTCGAACCAGATTTACCTGTGGCGTTGGATAAAGTGCTACAAAAAGGGATGGCAAAAGAACCGAGTGATCGTCATTCATCAGCCGTTGAATTTGCTGAAGAAATGACACGGGCTTTACATAGTAATGAAGATTCTATGGTAGCTGCAAAGGCAGCGGTACCTTTGTCTGAACCCACACAACCATCTGGAACACCGACGACGAAATTAGAGTCGCCGGTTACTAGTACTGATCCACAATTGCAAAGTAACCCAACTATTATCGTACAACAGACAACCAACCCGTTATTGTTTATGGGATTATTTGGGATTATTGCGCTCGTGATAGTGGTCGTTGCAATTGTAATGGTTGGTCAGCAAAATCAAAACGAAGCCATTGCGAATGCGACTGACAGCGATAATGCTCAAATAGCTAGTGATTCAACTCCAGAACCGACAGATGTACCAATCGTGGCCAACGTTCCCGATGTCGAGACGTTTGGTGAATTACGGTACAACACTACTGAAGAACTCGGCGATACAATTAATCTGACGGTAGAAGATGTTGATCCGCCAACTGATGGTAACAGTTACGTCGTTTGGCTTAAAAACACAGCTACAGAAGATGTGATTAATATTGGCGAAATTGTCATTGATGCAACGGGGCGTGGGATTCTGATTTATACAGATGAAGAAGCACGGATGTTACCAAGCCTCTACAATAATGTTGTTATTACGGAGGAATCGTCGATTGATGGTGATTTACCAGAAGGTGATGCGATTTATACAGGGTCTGTACCCGTTGAGTTGTCGCAAGCACTATTGGAGATTTTCGTAACAAGTCCTGAGGGCTTCGGTGAGATGGGCTTGTTATTTAGTGCCAGAAATGAAGCGCGAACGGCACAAAATCATGCTGGATTAGCAGCGAGAGCCCGTTCTATCGGTAGTGTCAAGTTACATGCAGAACATACGCTTAATATTTTGAACGGAACGGAAGAAGATTATGATGGTAATGGGGAACCGCAAAACCCAGGACGCGGTATTGGCGTCTTCTTCTTTTTAGACAGAATTGATGAATTGTTACTGGATGTTGTACAGAACGATGAGGCGAGCATCTACCTCCAACAAAATGCAGAATTTATTCTTGTCTGTACCCAAAACGTACGCGACTGGGCGAATGTTGTACAGGAACTTGAACTTCAACTCATTGCATCCGAGACACTTGAAGACACATTAGAGGTTGCTGCAGAATCTCAGACGATTTCGATACAAATGACAAGTGGCTTTGACCTCAATGAAGATGGTCGTGTTGAAGAGTTTGAGGGAGAGTGTGGTATCGATCAAATTCCGGGATTTGGTATTCAAGTCGCCAATATTGATATTGTACAAGTTGAAACAGAATAACATTTGTAGCGGACGTTAACAAAATTATAGAAAAGTTGAGATGGTGTAGGCTTGACCTACACTAGCATTTTGGGATACAAGTAAGTTATGGATTTTAACCATTAAAGGTATACTTGATGTCCCAACTCTCTCCAAGTTTGCAATCACGATTTACACTCATCATCGCATTGCTTGTTGTATCTATTGTATTTGTTGCATGTTCTTCTCCGACAGATTCGATAACTGTGGAACCAACAACCCCACCGATACAAGCCGAAAGTGTATTAACGGCACGTCCACCTGTAGGGCTTGAACCTACAGCTACTGTTCCTGCACCAACTTACCGTGAGCCCTCTGCACCCATTACATTAGATAATGTCGCTGAGATAGATTATCTGGGGCGTTTGGATGTAGCTGGGGTTAAAAGTACCATTTTCCGATGGGCTGTTTCGCCAGATGGAATCCAGTTGGTTGCGTTAAATAATGACTTACTGACTGAGTGGAATCTTGTAACGGGTGAAACGAATTTTAGTACACCGCGTAATGATATAACCGATGTATTATATTCATCGGATCGCAATGAGATTTATGCGATTGCAACAGATGGTACAACGTCTATCTTCGAGTCGCTCACAGGCGATCCACAAACACAAGTTTCACTACATCCTACGTATAACGGCATCTATGATTATGATGTGACAACGGGGTTACTTGCTGTCGCAGGCGAAGATGGTACCGTCAAAGTCTGGGATATGGCTGAACGGCTATCACTGGTTACATTCGATACAGAATCGGAGGTACTCATTGATATTGAGTTGTCGAGTGATGCGAATTTGTTAGCGACCACTGACCCTGAGGGATTCATCAAGTTATGGGCATGGGAAGGTGAGACCAAAATCACTGAGTATGACTTGCAGGAGGCAGTGGCACAATCTATGGTGTTTGCTCCTGATGATACGCAGTTGGCTGTAGCAACCCGCGATTTTGTGGCGATGTGGGATATATTAACAGGCGATCTCGATTTTGTACTACAGAGTGGCACAAATTCTGCCAATGAGGTGCTTGAATTTTCTCCAAACGGTGAATATTTGATCACGGCAGGGGAATCTGGCAATCTCCGTATGTGGAATGCAGAATCATCTGATTTAGAGATTGAATTAGCCGATGTGAGCGGAAGTCGAGTAAGTGCTGTATTTTCCCTAGATACCTCGTTACTTGTGACAACTATTTTGGGACAAGATGCTGCGTTATGGAATATCGCAGGGATTACAGGTGAAACCGTCCAACGCGCGCCACTGAGTGTAACATCACAAAATTTGTTTGGTGTTGAATGGTCACCAGATGGTTTTACGTTGCTATTTTTTGATGCGACAGGTGAAATCTATGTATGGGGTATTCCAGCACGATAAAATTGAATCACGAAATACAATAGACTCATCAATTTCCAATTTAATATGTAAAAGATTGATTTATAATTAATCTGTTTACTTGGTTCAACTTGGAGGGCTTTATGCCAATTGATACGTCTTGGTTGCTAGAAGATCGCGTCATGTTAATTGAAATGTCTGGTGATTTATCACTTGATGATATGCGTCAGGGGACACTGTATAGCTTAGATGCTTTGAATAAAACTAATCATCAAATCCATCAAATTATTGATTTGTCACAGGTCAAAAGTTTGCCTAATAATATTGCGGAATTTGCTAAAATTGCTCAGCCAGCTAACGAACATGAAATGATGGGTTGGGTCATTGTTTATGGTGTACAGAATAAGCTAATCAAATTCATTGCAACAATGACAGGACATATTTCCAAAACACAGCTCAAAATTGTCGACTCACAGGCCGAAGCAATTGATGTACTAAAGCGTATTGAAGTATTGTTGGCGGATGACTTCAATATTTAAGAAGATATTAGTGACCCTGCATTGTCTAATATCTGCGCGAATTGTGCCGTTTGATTGTAAATATCTATAGGTGTTGGTGGTGCGGGTGAAGGTGGCATCGGGGCCAGCTCGAGTTGCCACCACCCTGTGTCGCGCCATCCAGCCAGTTTATATCCCATATTTTGCAAGACCCCGATTTTTTCAAATCCAAATTTTTCATGCAGGTTGACACTAGCATCGTTTGGCAGTGCAATCACACCAATGGCATTGTGGTAACCTTGACCACGTAAAATATCCAATAGCGCAGTGTACATCGCAAAGGCAATCCCACGTCGATGAAAATCAGGGTGTACATAGACGGTTGTCTCTGTAGTCCATTGGTAGGCAGCTCGTGATCGAAACGCACTTGCATAACAATATCCGGCAATTTGCCCATCAATATCACATACTAGATACGGATATTGTTGTAAGGTAGCTTGAATGCGTCGCTCAATTTCTGCGGTATCAGGAATAACTTCTTCGAACGAAATAAATGTGTCACGGACAATAGGCGCATAGATTTGTTGAATATCTTGTGCGTCGTCAGTAACCGCTAGCCTGAGTTGCGTTACCATATGCTATGATTCCACTGAATCTTCAAATTCTTCTTCGTCATCTGCATGCCAGACCTTTTCTGCTATGTCGATGAAGAGTTTACCGTCAAGATGATCAATTTCATGCTGGAATACCCGTGCTAACCATCCTTTAGCTTTAATACGAGTTGCGTTTCCTTGTCGATCTTGCCCTGTAATGACGATACTCTCAAAACGTTCAACTTCACCGAACAATCCCGGTAGAGACAAACAGCCTTCTACACCTGATACTGTTGAGTGACTGTTTTTGATAATTTTGGGGTTGGCGATAACATATAATTTACCAGCTTCTTCACCATATTCTTCTTGGCTATCTTCATCATCAGGTAAGCGCACTAGTATTAAACGGCGACTTTCAGCAATTTGTGGGGCTGCAAGACCAACACCTTCGGCAGAAAGCATCGTTTCATACATATCATCAATTAAGGCTTGTAATTTGTCACCAAAATCTGTGACACGTACTGCTTTCTTACGCAAAATAGGATTATCGGGTTGGATAATTTCCAGAATTGCCATGTTGGAGTTCTCTCATATGCTTAATAGTAGGACAGATATTGTATCAAAAAATGCTAGAAGTCCTATAGATTAGTTGTCATCAAGCTCTTTACCAGTGTCTAGACGCACCATACCCCTTAGGAAACCTAATGCTTTATCTTTACTATCAAATATTTTTACTTTTTCCTGTGCCAATAGTTGTGTGGTGTTATTATCAAATCCTGTCGGGTTGACAATAGCGAACCACACGGTATTGGCATGATGCATAACGTCAATAATCGAATCAATTTGTAATAATGTTGTGGGGACAGTGGCAGCCCGACCGAAATCTAGAATAAAATACACGCCCTCATGTCCATTTAGAATGTCGAGGAATTCGTGCATAATCATATCGACCTCATCTATGTCGATGAGTCCAGTTAAGACTGTTCGATAGATGTGGGGCTCGTGAACCCATCTACTCATATATGGCATATATCCACCAATCGTGTTGATTTTACAACTCTAGTGTAACAGTTTGACTTGTCGGATGACAACTGATTTTGAAAAATGTTCTAGGCTTGCGTTAAACTTTGCAGTAACTTTACAGTTGGCTAACATGTAGTTGTCAACTTTGTCTCATAATTAAGGTGGGAATGGATTGAGAATGTGCTTAGTAGATTACGAATCGCGCGGCTTGGTGTATAGTTGAGGTATGAACATAAATCGTGACACCCTCATAGCACAAGCCCGTGATGAAGCTAAACGCTATCATCATAAATATATACGGACAGAACATCTATTGATTGCAGTGTTACATTCTGGCGATCTAGGGTTAGATGTAGACTGTATTCAAGCTGCTATTGCATTTTTGCGTTGCCCAACCTGTGATGCAGAAGAACAGATGATTTTATCTGCAAGTGCTCAACGGGCATGGGAACTGGCAGAATCCTACGCTGATGGGCAGTTGTTAACGCATGAGCATGTTTTGTTAGGGATATTGCATTCATCTTTGACTGTGCGCAAATTATTGGAATCGTGTGATATGGAGGTGTCCACTATCGTTGCAGACTTAGAAGGCAAGATACGATATGGAAAGTAATGGGCGCTTCTCAGCACAGGCACGTAACGTTTTGATCTTGGCACAGAACGAAGCAGATAACCGGCGTCACAATTTGATTGACACCGATCATATCGTTTTGGCGATTGTAGGACAACAGACATCGGTCGGTGCGCCTAAAATATTGCACGATTGTGGGGTTGATTATGAAGCGTTATCACAGTTAGTTGGGCAAAATCCCTATGAAACAAGTTCGAAACGCCTTGAGTTATCACGCGATGCGAAACGGATGTTGGAATTAGCCGTTGTTGAGATGCAACGCAAAGCGGAACGGCAAATCACAGTCGAGCATCTGTTGATTGGACTTTTACAAATTGAGACATCTGCTGGTGTGGAGTTATTGTTTCAATCGAAATGTGATATGCGAAAATTATATAACATGATGGATGTTGCATTGCCAGAACGAATCATACGACAGTTTAAGCAAACGCAACAACAATCCGAAGTTATATTTGAGGATGATAGTGATAACGAAGGCTGTATGGGGATGATGATTAGACGGCTTAGAGAATTATTTATAAGGGGATAATGATGACAGATACGATTCTTGTGGTTGATGATGAACAACGAATTATTGATTTAGCGAAGATGTATCTTGAACAAGATGGCTATCGAGTAATGAGTGCGACTGATGGGGTTAAAGCATTGTCTACTATTCTAGAAGATAAGCCCAATTTGGTTGTGCTTGATTTGATGTTACCGGGTATGGATGGTTTAGAAGTGTGTCGACGGGTACGAGCTGAATCGGATGTGCCGATTATTATGTTGACGGCACGTAGCGACGATATTGACAAAATTGTTGGATTGGAATTGGGTGCAGACGACTACCTGACAAAACCATTCAATCCACGCGAACTAGTTGCCCGTGTCAAAGCAATTTTACGTCGTACAGATCGTCAAACAACTCGTGAAGATGTGCCTGCTCATATCAGTGTGGGGAATTTGACGATAGATTCTCAACGGCGGGTGGTTGAGGTAAACGGAACTGCCGTCGATTTACGCATGAAAGAATTCGATCTGTTACAGACACTTGCTGAAAATCTTGGGATGGTATTTAGCCGAGAAAAATTATTAGATGTCGTCTGGGGTTATGATTTCGCTGGTGAAACACGCACTGTCGATGTACATATCGCGCATTTGCGGCACAAATTAGAGGGAATGGATGCAACAATAGAGACCGTCTGGGGTGTAGGATATAAGCTCGATGAAAAATAGACTTCAAACACGTTTTCTTTTTAGCTTGAGATTACGATTACTCGCATCATATTTGATGTTATTGCTGGTCGCGTTGAGTGTGATAGCTGGTGCATTAATTTTGCTGATTGCTAACCGTCCAGCACCACCGGAACAGACATATGAGCGACTTGCGGCACTAACACAAGGGTTGAATATTCGTGAGTTTATTGTCGATATGGCATCGGATGCGAATCTCGCATTCATTCAGGATGAGATACCTGAATTCTTGGATACATTCTCTGATTCACGTAATGTGCGCACCCTTCAGATTCAAGTATCTCAAGGGAAGGCGACAGTCGCCTATGACAGTGCCAATATTTTCCAAGCCGAACAAGAAATCCAATTATTTGTCGATAGCTATCGTGACGAACGATTGGACAATGTATTGCCCCGTGGGGTTGATCAAATTTATGGTGGATTTGTTGATCCAGATGGAGATGAATGGTTGTATGGTGGCGTCGTATTTGTACCGCGACGACCCGGTGGTCTACGCATGCCAGAAAACAACATATGGATTTTAACAGAACCACGTCCGAAGGTGAGCCTACAAGAAACACTTGCAGATTTTAGTAGTGCGTTAGGGCCTCCATTATTGCAGGCTGGATTGGTTGGTATTATATTTGCAGTCATTTTGGCGGCACTCATTAGCCGGACGATTGCTAAACCACTGCAACGTGTTGCTCATGCAGCTACTGATGTAGCTAAAGGTGATTATGGCGTGCATGTGCCTGTGAGTGGACCTCCGGAAGTCCGTCAAGTTGCCGAGTCGTTTAATCAAATGACTGCCGAAGTTCGTGCGGCACACCAAGCCCAGCGCGATTTCCTTGGGAATGTTTCGCATGATTTGAAGACGCCACTAACATCGATTCAAGGCTATTCACAGGCGATTATCGACGGTGCGGCAAAAGACCCCAAAAATGCGGCGCAAATCATCTATGAAGAAGCTGGACGATTGAATCGCATGGTTGTCGAACTTACGGATTTGGTTCGCTTGGAAGCTGGGCGACTCTCCATGAAAAGTGAAGCGATTGACATGGCACAACTCACTGATGCAGTTGTTCAAAGCCTGACAGTAGTTGCAGAAAAGCAAGGGATCACGCTTGAATCACACACACAAGCGATGCCACACATCGCAGGCGATGGCGATCGTCTTGCACAAGTGCTTACGAATCTCGTCAGTAATGCCATTAAATTTACGCCTGAAGGCGGTAAAGTGCAGGTCGTCGCACAATTCAAAAATCAGGGTGTGAATTTGACTGTACGAGATACAGGGATGGGGATTCCGCCAGATGATTTGCCACGCGTATTCGAGCGGTTTTATCAGGTTGATAAGGCTCGTGGGCCTAGCCGTGGGACAGGTCTTGGCTTAGCAATCACACAAGAAATTATCGAAGCGCACGGTGGAACCATTAACGTATATAGTGAGGGACGCAATCGTGGGACAACATTCCGCATCTGGTTGCCGTCACCACAGATGAGTACGATTATTAGTCGCCCGAGTGATCTATAAGGTCAGCGATGCTTGGTAATCTAATACGGCGATTAACACAGTTGCGACTAAAGATCCAATATCAGGTCTATGGATCTGATATGGTGTTGGTAATTGCCACATTGGTCATTTTGGTCGCGATTGGCACAATTGGTTATGCGATACTTGAAGGCTGGGGCTGGATTGATGCCTTATATGCCACAGTAATTACTGTGACAACCGTTGGATATGGCGATCTTACACCAGATTCGCCCGGAGGACGTATATTTGCGATTGCCTTTACGCTAACAGCGATTGGCATTACAGGGTATGCACTGTCTGCTTTGGCGGCATTTGCGATTGAAAGGCAATCGTCATTGGTTGAACGAAGACTTAGGAAACGACGCATGAAACAACTCAATGCACTCCAAGATCATATGATAGTGCTTGGAGCCGGACAGATGGGGCGGCATATTGCCAAAGAGTTTTATGACATCAACTTGCCATTTGTTGTTATCGACAATGATGAACAGCGATTAAAAGAAACCTTACTCTTCCTACAACCGGAATACTATCAGTCATTGATTGCTAATTATTTTGAGATCAGGAAGGTCGATACTGACAAGTATGAGCAGATGTCGCTATCACAACTGAGTGCGATGCTGGATGTGCCTTATGTACTTGCTGCACCAACCGATGAACAATCATTGCTGACTGTTGGGATTGAACGGGCACGCGGGATGGTTGCGGCGTTGCGCGATGAGCGGGATAACCTCACGATTGTTGTTGGTGCTCGGGCACTGGTCGATCAATTGGATGTTAAGAATTTCCGGATTATGGCAAGTGTTCGCGAAGAACAATTTGTCCGTAAACTTTATCTTGCTGGGGCAGATAGTGTGCGGGTTGTCAGCGAAGTCACAGGGTTTATTATGGCTTCTCATGTGTTGCATCCTGATCTTGGGGCGTGGTGGTATCAAATTCGCCAAGGTGAAAATCAGATGCGGTTTCGTGATTTTCGCGTTGCAGATTTTCCTCAATTTGTAGGTAAAACAACAGAATCCCTACGTGAGGAATTTCGGATACAAGTTTTAACGATCAAACGTAGTGATGATGAAATTAATCTGCCTGCACCCAATACTGTCATACAGCGGGACGACATTCTCATTGGGTTAGGTATGTTCAGCGATCGCTAGTTGACGTAGATCTCAATTGGTATGTCGAGGTCTGAAAGATATTGTTCCATTAATGGTCTAACTTGATTTACCCAATCTAGACCACCTAATCCACAACCTAACATCGGGAATGCAATAGATTTAATGTCTTTATCTTTGTAGATTCCGATAAATTGCTGTAATCCTGCTTCAATATACTCTAGCTTGGACTTGGCGCGCCAATGAGTTTTCGTTGGGAAATTGAGTATCCATTTTGTATCTGTGTGATAAAGATGCAACTGTCCAATAGTGAATGCCTCTTCATCACAGGCTTGCTTGTAATCGACAAACATTTTAGGGTATTTGATCTTAAATTGCTTTGCTAACCCTTTTCCCATTACGCCAACAGTGTTGACCGGATTTACTAGCACTTGCATGTCTGATTCAAAAATGTCACCTGATGTATATGTAATAGGCATGTGCTTTAATGCTCCAATTAGAACCCGATTATATAACCAATCGCTGTAAAAACAACAAGCATCAGGCCAAAGACAACTTCTTGGATGCCAAGTATTTTAGCTGGAATTACTGTACCTCGTTGTATGAAATAAATTGCCCGTACCATGAGCATAATTAATGCGATAACCGTTAATCCGGGGACATAACCGCCTACTACAGCAAAAACTATTGAGCCAACGATGGCTATGCCATGTAAAATAAGGGAGACACTGGCATCTGTGTCACCGGATTTGATTTGTCGCAAACGTGCCCGAACATAAAATATTGTAGGAATAGCTCGGGCAATAATGATGAGTGATAACATCAAGGCTTGCTCTAATGCCCACCCACCAGCCAAACCAATGCTCACAGCAAATGCCGACATGACAGATGCACCGAGTACTTCCGGTGACCAATGCCGACTATTACCCCGAATATCAAATAACCATACCTGTAGAATTGCTACAATATATGCGGGTATCAGAGGGGCGATAACTGTTAATCTACCACCAGCTAGTGATGCCAGAAAAGCCAAAAATGCGATAAACCCATAGAATGCAACTGCACCAACACCAACGCGAGTACGTGCATAGAGCTTTCGCTTATTTAGATCAATCCATGCAATTTTCAAAGGTTGTCGCATCAAAAATGATGCCAGACTCAGAATGACGAGTGCTAGACCTGTACCCGATGGTGCAACCAACATTGCAAGTAGGACAGGCTCCAGCCAAAAACTCCAACCACCGTGTTCAGCGGGTAAGGCGACACTACGAATTGTTTTGCGAGTAACAGTAGCCATAACGTACTCTATAGGATTGCGCTTATTTAACTTTTGTCAAATGCGAGAGCTGGTAATCCCAAAGAAACATTCACATTTTGACCTCGTTGAAAATACGTATCAACGCCAGTCCGAGCGATTAATTCTGTTCCATCTGTAAGCTCTAACCCAAGCCGTTGGGTGTGACCAAAAAATTCCCGCCATTGAATGACAGCAGGTGCACCTTTGTCATCAAGATTGACACGTACAGCTTCAGGGCGGATCATTAGTTGAACAGCACCTGATTTCTCATGGAATAATTTCACCGATCCAAGTGGGCTATTTGCAATCATACCCTGTGCTTGTGCAGGGATGAAATTCGCTTCTCCGATAAATTGAGCAACATGTTTATTCACAGGACGATTGTAAATCGCGTGAGGGGTAGCTACTTGTACCAATTTACCCTTATGAATCACCGCGACTTCATCCGACAAACTCAAAGCTTCTTCTTGATCATGTGTGACAAGTAGGGCAGTTGTTTGAGTTTCATGCAAAATTTCACGGACATCAGCGCGCACTTGTGAACGTAATGCTGTATCAAGATTGGAAAATGGCTCATCCATTAAGATAATATCGGGGTTTGGTGCGAGTGCGCGGGCAAGGGCAATCCGTTGTTGTTGCCCTCCGGATAATTCATGAGGATAGGCATCAGCTTTATCCAGTAGATTAATTAATTCGAGCATTTCGCTCACTCGTTTTTGCTGTTGTTTCGATTTTACTTTATTTAGCCCGAATGCAATGTTATCATGCACTGTTAAATGCGGGAAAAGGGCATAATCTTGAAAAATCATCCCGATCTTGCGCCGCTCTGGTGGTATCCATAGGTTGTTTGCGGCGACTTTTTGGTTATATACCCAAATTTCGCCATCATCAGGACGCTCTAGTCCCGCAATTAAGCGGAGTGTTGTTGTTTTACCGCAACCACTTTGCCCTAAAAGCACGAGTATTTCACCGGGTTCAACATCGAATGAAATATTTTCGACTGCGGTTACGTCACCATAATGTTTTGTGACGTTTTTTAATGTAATGATACTGTTAGTTGTCAACTGATTTCGCTCCCAAGCGCATTAACATAAGACAGGGATCAGTCCGATAAGTAGGATAGCGAGCGCAGGTAGATCTGCTGACTGGTGCCAGCCTTCTATCCTGTCTATCGTAAAGAAATACGTTTGATTGATAATGTATCAACCTCAATTGGATATAACAATAGCTTGACAGATAATTCTTTCACAACATCAACAAAAATCAAGATTGCAACTGCGGTTAAATTAGTTTGATTGATGGCACAAAGGTGAAGAGCGAAAGCTAACTCATCCAAATTATTTTGCTATGTGGTCTTTCCAATATTGTTAATAAACATACTTTGTAACACCTCGGACGCACTCATCGCAACAGTTTTGCGGTGAGATGTAATAGAACCACGTTAAATCGTTTAAGTCCTATCGGCTATCTTCTTGCGTTTCATTAAAAATCCGTATAGGATTTAGATATATAAGAAAGCGTAGTCTATTGGAAATGAAAATATAGTGTCCAATCTATCTACTCCAAGCGACTATCTCTTTTTTACCAGATAGCCCAAGATAGTGTCTACACGAGTGGTAAATTTCACTTTTTCAGATTCGTTAATTCGATTTTGTGGATTTGCTCACAATAAAATTAATCGGCATACGATTTAATGTTGTACATGGTTAATTTTATAGTTGTTGATGCTGGAAAATGAGCTGTTGATTTAAATGACTTAGGTTTAGTGAGTCACACTAGACATTAAGTATTTTTCACAATAAAGTGAGTTATATGGCATAAGTATTTGTGTTACGGAGTTAACAATATGTCTAACTGGTGGGGTTCACGTAAAAATGTGTCATCACGTCTCGTATGGGAAGTTGAGGCGATGAAAGCCACATTTGGTAATACCTTCAAATTAGTTGTACCGCCATTCGGAGGGTTATTGTATTGGCAAGGAACAGTCGAGATTAATATGAGTATTCTCGATTCGCCGTATCATACCTTGAAGATTGTCTATCCAAAAGAATACCCAAATCGTCCGGCAGAAGCATACTGTATCAAGCCACGTATATATAGTGAAAAACATCAGTATGAAGATGGTCAATTGTGTTTGTTTAATCCGAAAGACGGTGAACAATATGGTTGGAATCCAGCAAAGTCGACTGCTGTGACGGTTGCTGGTTGGGCGATTCAATGGTTGTATGCCTATTATACATGGCGCTCGACAGGAAAGTGGCCCGGTATTGAGGAACGTGTTAAATCAAGTACCCCGCTGCCACGTCGACGGAGACGATAGTCATGCAAATACAAGATGAGCAACAATTTCTGGAGCTCATGCGAGGTGAATTTGAGTTTTTGCGGAAGCGTTTGCGAGGAATGGCGATGATTTCACGAGGGATAGTGCCAAACTTAGTCTTGTCACAACGAGCGGTTGATAAAATGTTATCAGCTGCACGACAATATCTAGCTGATGAAACAGGTGAGGCGATGGTCGGGTTTGTTGTCGAAAATGACACACCTGAAGGATTACCTACCATTTATGTGCTAGATACCATCTCGCCTGATGAGACAGCAATTCGTCGGTCGCATACCTTCCAGCAAGGTGATGATATTCAGGAAGAAGTTCGGTGGTGGTTGCGTGAGAATTGGGAATTTTATCGCAATCAACATCGTGGTACCGATAAACTACCTGAACAATTTGATATACCCTTATTGTATTTAGGGGATTGGCATAAACAACCAGGATCAATGATTCAACCGAGTCATGGCGACTTGATGACAGCATTGTCATATTTGGACGACGAGCCAGATATGGAGTATTTGCTGGTTCCAATTGTCACGATTGGACATGCACCGATTATTGGTGTGTCGGATTTAGAGGTGAATTATATTACTGTGCCAATGGGTAATGACTCTGATATGCGTGTCGATTGGTGGTATATCCATCAAGATGTTCGTGTATTTCAGCCTCTTCATCCCAAAGTAGTTGATCAAGCAGAACTACCTCAAATGATGAAATATGCGTGGTATGTGGTCTACGAGGAACGTCTCAATACAGAATATCATCGACTTGAACGAGATGGCGCATGGATTTCATCATTAATTTTGTGGGAAGCAGATGACGTGCCGTTAGAGGTTTGTTTTATTGTGGCACGACAAGGCGCACGCGAATTACTATTGCTCATTACGGACGCAGATTATCCGCATGTGCCACCAGTAGCACGTGTTTCTCCATCATTCGAGGGGCTAGACCTAACAGATGAATACAAAGCTTTTGAAGAGCTTTGGGAACGATCGACACCTGTCGAGATGCCGGAAGATTGGGAATGGCATGAAAACCTTTACCTATCGGATTTCGTAGAAGCTGTAGAGGTACATCTTGGTTTACGTCAACCGTCTAAGGTCACGATTCCAGTGATTGATGAAGATGACAGTGCAACTATTGACGCTTCAGAAGCTGAAGAGGCTACAGATGAAGGCGATCAGGATACTGTTGATGAATCAGATGATACAAACTCTAATGATGTAGAAGATAATACAACGAAGGAAGAGGCGACATAACTATGAGCGATACGTGGGAGCGCGTCGAACGACTCATTGGCTCGGAGAATTTGAACATCCTATCGGAGAAGAAAGTTGGCATTGTTGGACTAGGATCTGGCGGCGGATATGTCGCACTTAGTTTAGCGATGAGTGGTGTTCATAACTTTGTCCTTGTTGATAATGACGATATTGAAGCAGGAAATGTCACACGGCATGTAGCAGATTTGCGTTATGTCGGCATGAATAAAGCGGTTGCAGTTGCTGACCTCATGAAACATCGCAATCCAGATGTTAATATTGATGTTCGTGAAGGACTGATTGAGGAACATTGGGATATTTTAGATGATATTGATATTCTGGTGGTTGCCGTTGACAACGAACAAGTGAAATATGCAATTAATGAAAAGTGCCTCGAAACGCGTTTGAGTGCGTCCTATGCAGGGGTTTATGAACGGGGTGAGGGTGGTGATCATGTGATTATCAAACCGTTTGATGGTCCTTGTTATGCTTGTTGGGCAGAAGCTACCCGTGAAGGCATTAAAGTATCAATGAATCCCTCAGGTGAACTCGACTACGGCATGATTGGCGAAGCTGGTACGCTTGATGCAGAACCTGGTTTATGGGTCAATGTGACCAAAGTCGCGGGTATCCAGACAGATTTGATCATCAACGAGTTGTTGCGCGGTACAAATGTACACGAAGAAATGCCTGCCAATACGATTATTGTGACCAATAATTATATGGATATCATTGAGGGTGAAGAAAGCGACCCTCATACGGGTATCTGGATAGAAATCCAACGTGACCCTGATTGTTTAGTTTGTGGTGAACGCCTGAAACAGGGTGTAAGCATGCTTGTGCAAGAGGATGAAGGCAGTATTTCTCTTGATGATCTGGCTGCATCAGATTTGATGGCAGATATTGTCTTTGAAGAGGAAGAGTCCGACGATTAGTCTACATTTACGTCGGTATACCATTGAGTAATAATATTTGAGAGCGTTTGGCGATAGGCTAAGCGCTCTTTTGCTTGATAAACAGTCTGGAATAATATGGTGCCGTCGGTGGTTGGTGGCTGACCTTTGTCATCATAGAACAGCTTAAAATCATTACGAATTGATGCAAAATAACCCTCGGCATTATATACCGCGGCACGATAGGGTAGTTGACGAATACCGATTATGAGATTGATGCTGGTGTTGTTTTGGTGTACCCACACACCAAATAATGATAAGACTTTGTAGCCAGTATACCCTTTATTGCGATACCAAATGACAACGCCTGACCATGTTTTGAATCGGCGCACTTTAGGGCCATGAACAATAATGTGATCATAGGGTTTTTGCGCTAGTTTATCGAGTGTGTCGTATGTGTTGAGAGCATCGAGAATAAGATCACGGGGTGATGACGGTTTTGGATTAACTGAATCTTGTCCAAATGGTTTACGGTTCGCGATGCGCTTAAGAATATCTTCGTAACGCTTTTGTTTGTCATCCCCCATGCATCAAAACCCAGTTAGCTAGGTTGTAGTAAGTTTTTAATGTGGTCACGCAGCTCGTTGGGAACAAATGGCTTTTGAATATATTGTGTGACTTCTTGCATTTTACCCATCAATCGATTAACACTATCGGCATTTGCAGTGAGGATAATCACATGAAACGAGGTCCCATAGCGTTGTTTTGCATATTCTAACACCTTCCATCCGTTGATATTGGGGAGGTTAAGGTCAAGTAGAATAAGCTCTGGCTGTGTTGCTTCTAGATATTCAATGGCTAACTCGCCATTCTTTACATGAACGGGATTGATATCAAGTTCACTCAGTGTAATTTTGAGCATTTTACCAATATCAATATCGTCTTCTACAATTAAAACATTAGGCTGAGACATGACAATAAACCTTATATATAATAAAAATGATATAACTATATTGTAATCTATATCTCAATTTTTGTAATAAAAAAAGCATATGCGATTAATATATGTCACAATGCTTTTTACTAAGTGCTTAATGAAATTAGTACAATAACTCGCTTATATTATGCTTCGATTTCCAATACTTCACGAATCGTCGCAATCATGTCGCGTGGTGCAATTGGCTTGACGAGATAACGCTCAACACCTTGTAGCTTGCCAACAAGCTTATTGGCACTATCACTTTGAGCTGTCATAACAATGACTTTAATATTGCCTTCGCCATATTTACTTTTCAGAAATTCCATCACCTGCCATCCACTTTTACCGGGAATATTCAGGTCTAGTAATATTAAATCTGGTTTATTATCTTCGAGGTATTCTACCGCCGCAAAACCACTAGCTGCATGATGTGTTGAAAGTTCTGGAATTCGCTTGAGTGCTTCCATCACCATCTGCGCTAGAATAATGGTATCTTCGACGAGCAACACATTAAAATTGCTCATAATATTATATCCTAATCCATGATATTAGCCTTGCAATATTGTAACATATTGCAAGGATTTCGCTAATGTCTGACCACAGCTTTTGATCTCCGATTTACCAAATAGATTGCGCTATTCAATATCGATTGGTGTTTTCTTTTTACCAAGTTGCGGTGATTTATACTGCATTTTATCTCGTAATTGTTTGTGGGGAGACTCATCAGACTTGTCAAATCTGTTGCGAATCTTCGCCCATATTTCACCACTAAAGAGCTTATTTGCGTTGTCATTGACGCGCTGGTGTACATCACGGATAACATCATTGAGATCATTTTCACCAACCCAATTGTCTTTCAAAATTTGTGGATCGATATTGATGACATTTCGTAGCCAAAATAATGTGAGTGCTAGCACACTGGCATCATCGACTAAACCGATGACATTAGTTAAGCCTTCAGGGATAAAGTCAAAGGGACTCATGACATAGGTTGCCGACAAAATGAGTTGTGCTTTGACGAGAAATGGCACCCGTTTATCAGTGATGAGCTTGGCTGTCAGCATAAACATATCTGGTACAAACAGCACAATATCTGCAATGAGGTCATCGCTATTGTTTTTGACCCATTTGTGAATTCGATCACGCCAGTTTTGATACCAGTTGGGTGCGTTGCGCGTGATATGTTGTTCTGTGATGTCGTTCGTTTGTTTTTCAAGTTGGTCGGTCATGTGATGTTTCCTTGACTATACTTCACTATCTATAACGCAGAATGAATCAAAAGGTTTTGCTGAATGAGATGAATAGGTCACATCCTAAATACACCATAGCGTGTCTCCTTCGATGGTTTATTTAGACAGGCACTCAGTGCAAGTCCAACAACCCGACGTGTTTGCGCTGGGTCTAGAATGCCGTCGTCCCATAGACGTGCTGATGAATAGTAGGGGCTACCCTCGCGTTCATATTTGTCGACGATGGGTGCTTTGAAGTCTGTTTGCTCATTGTCTGTCATATCGGGTTGATCACGGCGGGCGAGTTGATCACGCTTGACTGTGAGTAACACATTGGCAGCTTGTTCACCGCCCATGACACTAATGCGACTGTTGGGCCACATCCATAAAAATCTTGGCGAATAGGCGCGTCCACACATCCCATAATTGCCTGCACCAAAGCTCCCACCTATAACCACTGTTAATTTAGGTACGTTGGCATTGGCAACGGCATGAACCATCTTCGCACCATCTTTGGCAATGCCACCTGCTTCATATGCCTTCCCGACCATGAAACCTGTGATATTTTGCAAAAACAATAATGGAATATTTCGGGCTGTACACAATTCGATGAAATGTGTGCCTTTAAGTGCGCTTTCGCTAAATAGCACGCCGTTGTTGCCGATAATACCGACTGGATAGCCTTCAATACGAGCAAAGCCCGTGATCAATGTGGTTGCATAATTGGCTTTAAACTCACGAAAGTGACTTCCGTCAACTAATCGAGCGATGACCTCGCGCACATCATAACTTTCGCGGAATGTCGTCGGAATAATCCCATATAGATCATCTTGCGGATACAAAGGTTCTTCAGGTTGTGTCACATCCATATCGATTCGTTTAGTGATATTTAGGGAAGCGACAATATCGCGCATAATTTGTATGGCATGTTCATCATCTTCTGCATAGTGATCAGCAACACCTGATGTACGGGTATGGACATCGGCACCACCCAGCTCTTCTGCTGTGACCTCTTCACCTGTAGCTGCTTTAACTAATGGGGGGCCACCCAGGAAGATTGTTCCCGTGCCCTTGACAATCACAGTCTCATCGGACATCGCTGGCACATAAGCTCCGCCAGCTGTGCAACTTCCCATAACTGCGGAAATTTGCGGGATTTTCTGTGCACTCATTTGTGCTTGGTTATAGAAAATTCGCCCGAAGTCATCAACATCTGGGAACACCTCATCTTGCATCGGTAAAAATGCACCGCCACTATCAACGAGATAAATACACGGTAGATTATTCTCAAGGGCGATTTGTTGGGCACGTAGGTGTTTTTTGACCGTAATTGGGAAGTATGTTCCACCTTTAACGGTTGCATCATTCGCAATAATCATGCATTCAATACCAGATATTCGTCCGATTCCTGTTACAATACCGCCTGATGGTGTATCAATCATTGAGCCATCAGCATTGTGATAAAGGTTATTTCCAGCCAGTGGGGCAATCTCGAGGAAGGCTGATCTGTGGTCGATCAGTTTATCAATCCGATCCCGCACAAATAACTTGCCTTGATCACGGTGGCGCTGTTGATATTTTTCACCACCTCCCATACGAACTTTTTCTAGTGTTTCGCTGAGGGTTTGTTTAAGATCTAAATTGTGAGCCTTATTCTGCTGGAATTTTTCGCTATTCGTATGAATGTGGGTGTCGAGAGTTTCCATGATCAACTATCCTACACATGGTTTTGTTGATTTGTAAATTATAGAGGTGGTGCTTGCCAACCACCGAGCTCGGTTTCTATAACTTTAGCAACCGCAAGTGAAATATGTTCATCCCAATGTTTCGTCACAATTTGAACGCCGATAGGTAGACCGTCATCGGATGTTCCAGCACGTACTACAGTTGATGGATGCCCAGTTAAGTTGAAATGGTAGCAATAACTAAAGTTCTCAATTTTTGTGCGGGATGTACCATGTTTCGGTGCAATATCAGCATTCACTGGACAAATTAGCACATCATAGTCTGCCATAAAGCGCATCATATTACTGCGAAAATCACTCAGTTCGATGAGTAGGTCGGATAAGTCACTCGTCGAAAGTTCGTTAAGTTTATAAATCCACTTGAGATCAACTTCTTCTGTCCCCCATTTTTTGAGGGTATCATGATACACTTTGCCATTATCTGCACCAGCAATTCCCCGCCAAATTGGCTCGGTGCGTTCGAGACCTTGAGGTGTTTTTTCTTCTATACTAGAGACGCGTTTGCGCAGTACATTGACTGCATCTTGGACGGCGGATACTATTTCAGCAATTGGTGTTGCAACCCCATTATCCGTGAAATAGGCTACACGTAATTGCTTGAGATCTACACTATTTGCACCGTATAGTGGAACTGGATGAATATAGGGGTCAATACCATCAGGACCGGAGATAATGGGTAGTAATATGTCTAAATCGGCGACTGTGCGCGCCATCGGTCCGATAGTTTGATAAGATTCGGTTGTGCCTGCCCGATAGTCTAAAATATGCCCGGTACGTGGTACACGCCCGTGTGTTGGTTTGATGCCTGCGATACCACAAAAATGGGATGGTTGACGAATACTACCACCATAATCAGTGCCAAGGTCAAATGGTGCGCCACCACTCGTGATGATTGCACTCGCGCCACCACTACTACCACCCGGTGTAACAGTCTCCTCAAATGGATTATTGGTGCGACCATAGATGAGATTATTCGTTTCCATGAGTAGTGTTAGTTCAGGTGTGTTGGTTTTCCCTAGCAGAATAGCACCTGCATCTTTGAGGCGGGAGACTACTGTGGCATCTTTATCTGGTACATAATCTTTGCGCCCCAGTGTTCCAGCTGTAGTGATGACTCCAGCAGTATCGAGAGAGTCTTTGATTGTCATTGGGATACCCTGTAACACACCGATTGACCGCCCGCTAGCGATTGCTTTGTCGGCTTGTTTGGCTTGCTCGAGCGCTTGCTCCGGTAGAAATTGCACTACAGCATTTAATTTTGGATTTACGGTTTCAATGCGTTGAATATGCGCCTCAACCAGTTCCACTGATGAAACTTTACGATTGCGAATTGCTTGAATCATTGCTGTTAAGGGTTGGTAGATAAGGTTATCCATATATCAGGAATCCTTTGTCACAAATATTGATCAATCATACCGCTATTTAGGTCTATCTCCAACATTGTCTGATTAATCATGGATATAATTGGTGGTGAAAACATCTGTTTTGTTTATACTGGAATAAGATTTGAGACATTGTACGGTTAAATATAGTCCAACATCAGCTAGCACAGAAAAAGGGTAGGACATGGTAGTTCAGACTATCGAAATTCGCAACCTTCCTGCACAACCGACACCATTTATCGGACGTGAACCGGAGATTGCTTCCACGTATCAAGTTTCGTCGATAAATCATACAGGTATGCGGGCGCTGGTAATTGCGTCATTGGCTTCGAATAAACTTGATAATGCGCGAGATCATACTACTAACGGACTATTAAAACAGCTTGAAGAATACAACTCTCAAGATTCTATACAATGGCTACCCATTGTGGCAACTCTTCTTGCTGGCGAAGGTAAGTCTACATATGCAGTCGAATTGCTTGGATTGGCTTTCACTCATCCTGATAGTATCTTAAACTGGACTGCTCAGTGGGAATTATTCAATACAATTCATGATGATCTGAAAATAGCTCTTGGTGATGAAGACTACCAGCACGCTTGGGAACAGGGATCAAAACGTGATTTAAGACAGACAATTGAAGAGCTATTAGAATATTTTGATGATGACGCGGAAACTGAATCCCATGAACTAAGATCACAACCACTTTCTGAGCCACTTACCGAGTGCGAGTTAGAAGTGCTGAAACTCATCGCTGATGGACTGACAAACCCTCAAATTGCTGAAAAACTATATTTATCCACAGGTACAGTGAAGGTGCACACGCGCAATATTTATGGCAAGTTGGATGTGAGTAATCGTACTGAAGCAGCCACAAAAGCACGGGATCTTAAGCTAATTGGCTAAGTTTGGATCAATCATACTATACTCAATACCTGAGCGGAGTTCTTTTTCATATAGCATTAAATGGCGGCTGACGTGCATGCCCGCTTTTTTGTAGAGATCCGTTGCGCCTGTTAAGTTGCTTGCATCGACTGAAAGTGTGATTGTATTCGTGCCGCGCAACCAAAATTGACTAAATGTATGTTTGAGTAGGGCTGATGCTAACCCATTTCTGCGATATTGACGACGTACGCTTAAACTGCCGAGATAGGCTTTATCCGGGTTATTCCATGCACGAGGACGCGAGATGCTTACACCTGCGATGCCTCCAGATGCAATATGCTCGGCGATAAACCATACGGTTGGATCGAAGTAAGGGTCGTTATCAATGAGATGTTTCCATTGTTCGAGATGCTGTTCGGGGGTCTTTTTTACGTAACCAAAATGGTCTTCAAAGGCTTCTTCGTTGGCGAGGACAATATCACGGAATTCTTCTGGGTGTCGATAATCTCGAATGATAAAGCCATCAGGCAGTTGGACTTGCTTAGGTTCTTCCTCGAGTGTGATTTCCATGTCCCAACTATCACGATAATATGTTAAACTCATCGACTCGAATAACTTCTGTGTCCCAATATGTTCTACATCGCATCCACATTGATATGCAATCCTAACACCATCAGGACTACGTGGAATAGCTTGTTGAGCTCGGTTTTCTGCCCATTTCATCAGGTATGTTCCGATGCCCTGACGCGAATAGTTAGGGTGAACCCGTCCCCAGATGGTTGGACGTACAGGTGGATTATCTATGTCCCAAACTTCAATATAACCAACAAGTAACTGTGCGGAAGAATAGACTAATTGGGTTGATTGTGAGACATCAAAGTTCGGTGTTTGCCATTCGGTAAGTGTATCGGCTTCAAAGTAAGTTGGGTGGTCGTTGCCATCTGTTTTGTTCAGCATGGCAACAACTTGTGGAATATCATCTAAGGTGGCGGGACGACTAGTGAAGCCTTCTGGTAGCATTAGGCTTTTAACTCAACCGTCGCAAGTTCTTCACCATCGCGTAGAACTTTTTCATAACGTGCGTATTGGCGACTAATGTGCATCCCAACTTGCTCGTATAACTTGACAGCATTTGTCAAACTTTCGCCGTCAACACCTAATGTCACACGTTTACGGTCATTCTCCCAGAAGATATTAAACGCATGGTAAAGCATTGCTTTTGCAATCCCGCGTCGACGATAGTCACGGTGTACCCCAACCAATTCAATATGGCTGGCATCGGGATGTCCGTGCTCCTCTTTTAAACCTAAGATATAACCTGCAACACGGTCGGTATCTTTATCGATTGCCAGAAAAACATACTTAGGGTCAAAATGTTTATCCGTATTAAACCAGTGCCGAAATTCTTCTAACTCTTTCTCAAAAGGTTCTTCGACATAGCCAAAGTGGTCGGAAAATGAGTTGCGGAAGACTTCGACAAATGCTTCAAGATCGTCTTCATGAACATAATTGCGAATTTTAATATTATCGGGGAAATTGGGGGTAGGTGGTTTGCTGTCCATGTCAATTTGCATTTTATAGCTGATGCGTATCTTTTTGTAGCCTGCAGCGTAAGCAGTTTGTTCGACGGGTTCATAACCATCTACAGAACCACAATGTAGTGCAATCTTAGTATTGGGCGGGCAACGGCGGATTAGGTCATCTTTGCGATTGTCTGCCCATTGTAAGAGTTTTTCCCCTAGTTGATAATCAAGATAGTCAGGATGTACATCCCAATTTAACCACGGACGAACAGGTATATCACTATTGTCCCATATCACAATATACGCAACTATCTGACCATCAGGTGTGAAGATGCCAAGTGACGATTTACTAATATCCATACCGGGTTCAGACCATTCCATTTGCATTGTGTCTGGCTCGTAACGGCTATGGATACCTAGATAGGCAGAGATTGCCTCCAAAGTCTTTGCGAGCTCTATCGCATCATCAAGGGTAAGTGGGCGTTCTATGAATTGCTGTTCGGGCATATAATCGAATCCTTTGTGCATAACTGTGCTTAGTGGGTCTTTTAGGATCATTCAAGGTCATTGTAAGGCTATAATAAGAATTGTCAAGCACAAAATGAGAATGTTAGGTCATTGTTTTGTGGGTAAAAGTCTTGCTTAACACGATGTCTGTTTTCTTGTATGATTAGCACGTTTTGACTGGATTTACTGGAGTAATAGATGAATAACTTTACAAAATATTTTACGATTGCATTTGGGATTGTCTTGTCAATCGCTATGGTAGCTAGTTTGATCCTACCATTGTTGACTCAAAACACAATCCATAATACACAACCACAAGCTGTGGAACCGACTGACGTTCCATTGCCTACATTGCCACCACCACCCGATACTGCGCAAATTAATTTTGATAGTACCTATTTGCATCCATCAGGTTTATTGACTGTTGGTGTGCCAACTGGTTGGAGCCCAACTGTGCAATCGAATTCGGCTAATGAGGTACGTGCTAGTTTTGGTAACAGTGATGCGTTAAGTGTAATTGAAACACGTATTGTCAGTCCAACAGAAGAGGTAACCCAAGGCGAATCTCTGAGTGGATTCTTCTCGGATTCATGGCTTGGGCAAACATGGCGTGATTACCAGAGTTGGGAAGAAACCAATCGTGAAATTACTGAAGAAGGACGTGTCGTAATTGACTTTAACCTCACGCGCTCTCGTGCAAACTATATTGCACGCCAAGAATCATGGGTTGAAGATGGTGAAGTTTATCTCGTACGCGTTGTCACTGCCGAAAATGCACCGGAAGAACTCATCTTCTTGCTGCAAGGCATGACTGAAAATGTTGACCTCGTCGATACATATGCTGAGACACCACTTGCATGGAACGGTTACTTTGATAACTCTGATAAACACCTGATTCGTTACCCTGAAACATGGGCATTAACTGACTCTGCTGATGGACTTCCAGCAACAATCGCTGGTGATGACGTTACGATGGTTGTGGAAACACTTGACGTCGCATTGGAAAGTGAAGATGATGCAGTTGATTGGATTGAAAACTGGCGATCTGGTGTCGAAGCATTGACTGTTGAACAGGTTGAAATTGAAGGTGTTGCTGGTTATGAAGTTTCATACAAACTAACTACCCTCGATGGTGCACCAGAAAGTGGTCTTGCAGTGTTACTCAATGGCGAAGATAATCGTTTGCATGTCGCGAATGCTCGTATTGCGAATACAGATGTTGATCTTCAAGAAGCGACTGCAGAAGAATATCCGGTATTGGATGTGCTCGCAACATTCCGACTTTTCCCAGATTTAGATGTATCGGACCTTGTTGATAACTCTGTGGCGGGTTCGTCCTAATCTAAACACTAATAACAGAAATATGATGACGGGTAGGCATTAAATGCTTGCCCGTTTTTGCTTAGGAGAATTGATCATGGCACAAATCACCCAAATTAATGCTAATCTCTGGACGGTTGATGTTGTTTTACCCGAATATAGTGTGAGAGGTGCTGTAATTCGTGGGGATGATTATGCTGTGGTATGGGATACATTGACACATCTAACCGATATGGAAGTTGTTAATCAGATCATTGGCGATACGCCATATCACGTTGTATATACACATGCTGATTGGGATCATATCTGGGGTACAGCCGGATTAGCAGGTACACCGTCGTCAATTATTGGGCAGACGCATTGTTATGATCGGTTTGATGATGATGTTCCAGACACGCTCAACAGAATGCAAACCAAATCCCCCAAGATATGGGATGCTGTAGAATTGATCCGACCAACGATGACATTTGATAAGCAGATGACACTGCATCTCGGCGGGATTACGTTGGACTTACATCATTTACCCGGTCACACAAAAGATTGTATTGTTGGCTGGTTGCCGGAATTGGGCATTCTACTCGGTGGTGATGTGATGGAAACACCGCTACCTGTTGTTAATGATGGAGATGTCGTAGAGGCGTGGCTAGAGCAATTAGATTATTGGGCAAATATCAAATCGCTGAAACAAACGATTCCAGCACATGGGACAACAGCAGGGCGAGCTTGCCTAGAGAGTACAAGAACGTATTTGAAAAAGCTGTTAAATGATGACGATATACCTGTACTTGATAATTGGGATGATTTTTATCAGAAAACGCATTCAAAAAACTTCGAGTTGGTACACGGGGTATAACAGAGTGTTATGTTACCGTTATAAATCGCGAAAATATGTTCTAATCTCCATTCACAAATAACCATTCAATGCTAAGATAGATTCATAACTATCTACTGACGAATGGATACTTCATGATTGTCTATGTCGTAGGCGAGCATTATCAAAGTCCTGCCCAAGTATTGGTCAACCCTGTCAATACGGTTGGCGTGATGGGTAGTGGCATTGCATTTGACTTCAAACGATTTTTCCCAGAGATGTTTGCTCATTATCAAGATTTGTGTGAGCAAGATCGTTTCGATATTGGGCAGTTGTTATTGTACAAAACACCGCACAAATGGGTGCTAAATTTCCCTGAAAAACGCCATTATCGCGCCACTGTACGGACTGAACATATTGCTGATGGACTGAAGAAATTTGTGGCAACGCATAGTGACTATGGGATGACATCAGCATCATTTCCTGCATTGGGTCAAGACGATGATAAACTGGATTGGGATGTAGATATTCGCCCGATGATGGAAGCATACTTGAATCCTCTGCCGATTCTTGTATATGTGCATCTTGATGAACCCGATAATGACTTTGTGCCGAAAAAGCGCAATATTCGCTCTGTACGAACATGGCTCAACGAACAGATTAGTCATGTTACATTTGATAAATTCTGGCGTGACATCACTCGAATTATTTCTACAAAAGCTACAATCCGTCCGTTTGATGCAAAAGTTGAGCGATTCCATGTGGGGGTAGCGAAGGGGCGCAATAGACGCGGTCGTAATCTTGTGTTGCGCGTGAACGAAACCCCGAAACCTATTTTCTTATCGCAAAGCGCTTTGATGGATCTGTGGGCATATATCACCCGAACAGGCTATGCGTTACCGCAAAATCTACCAAGTGGCTTGGATCAACACGCACGGTATATCGTGCCATTATTGAATCAACTCGATTATGTTAATGCCCTCGAGATGTGGATGGTTGGTGCAGAACGGTCTATCGGTTTACAGTATATCCCGTCAGCAGATCGTCAAGATAATGCACATGTTGTTGAGTTGACATGAGTGATATTTTACCAGATGTTTTAAAGACTGGGTTGATTGTCGTATTTTGCGGGACTGCTGCAAGTACAAAGTCGGCTGAACTAGGTGCATATTATGGGAATCCGACCAATAAATTTTGGTTGGCATTACACACTATAGGATTGACTCCTAGACAACTCGATCCCACCGAATTTCGTACTGTAACGGCATACGGTATTGGATTTACCGACATCGCAAAACAAGCTGTTGGTAATGATCGTGTTCTAAATGATGACGATTTTGACCGTGATGACTTGACGCAGAAAATGAAACACTATCAACCACAAATTTTAGCGTTCACGAGTAAGCGGGCATATCGTGAATGGCGCGGTATCAAATCCAATAAGTCTGTATCATATGGTTGGCAAGATGACACAATTGAGCAGACAAAAATCTATGTGCTGACGTCACCATCAGGTGCTGCGAGTGGATATTGGGATATTGCAATATGGCAGGCACTGGCCGATACCTACACACTACTAAGGACATAACATGGCAAATATGACTAAGATTTTTATTTCCTATGGACGTAAAGATGGACGAGACTTAGCTGTCAGACTACGCGATGATTTGCAGGGGGTTGGTTTTAGTGTTTGGCTTGATCTAGAAGAAATCCCCGGTGGCGCGACATGGTCAGTCAATATCGAAGAAGCGATTGAACATTGTGACGTCACTATTGCATTGATGACCCATGCTTCATACTCGTCACAATGGTGTCGTGCTGAACAATTACGATCGCTACGTAAAGGTAAACGGGTAATTCCATTATTAGTGCAAGCGGATGCTGAAATACCGCTAATTCTAGAACATCTGAATTATCTTGATTTTTCTGATCTTACTAAATACCCTGCGATGTTTCGGGATTTGCTCAGCGATATTTCGGCGGGGCAGGCGTTTCGTTCACGTGTGACGACCGACACATTATCCCCTGAGATTGAAGCCACGTCGCCATTTAAACCATCACCATCTTCATCTGGTACGCGGACGTACACCGAAGAAAAACGTACTGCATCGGCCTTCCGGCGTGAGATTGACAAACTACGGAATGAGGATTGGTTGGGTGCACGTTATTGGTGGACTTACTTCCTCTTTTACTTCACAGACATTCACAATGTCGCTCATATGCTTGAACATGAGGAAATCTTATCTCCTCACGAAGCAGGTGAAGATTTCTATAGTCGTTGGGATAAATATGTTCGCCTTTATTTTCGCCCACGTACACCGGGTCTATTTCGCTGTGAGGGATTTCGTCCAACCGAGAAACAAGGGCGTGAGTATTGCCCAATTCCTGTATATCTATTGTTCGATTTTGAAGCGGTGATTTGTCATCCGGATTCACGGTTTAGTGAGGGCAATCTAGCACAGACCAAGAAAACGTATGCGTCACTTCAATATTTTCGTGATTTGCCCTTCGAGATGATTTATCATGATTCATGGTTTTTGCCTGACGAACGTGAAGAAATTATGCGTTCACGCGACGCGCAGGTGATTATTCCGGATCGTATGGGACTAGAAAGCTTGCAATTCATATGGGTACGGTCAAATGCGGAATATGAAACATTGCAAAGTCTTGTATCGGGTGATGTATGGCGCAAGTGGCGCGATAAAATTACAGCTCGACGTGATTTCCAGTTGTTTAATCAGAAATGGGTATATGTAGAAGATGTGCAAATGACGGAACAAGAAATACGCTTTCGCTTTAACCCATGCGAGAAGAAAGTGGACTGTGCACCATTTCATGTACAGGCAGTTGTAACCCATGAGGATAATGTGTTGTTCCAATGGGAAAACGACGCTTACGAATTTGATGGTAAAGACCTTGTGTTGCGCTTACCAGAAGCAATCCGAGATTATGATGTGCAATTTTTGATTGATGGCGAACTGGCATTTTCGGGTGATTACCAACCAGAACTAATTTTGATATAGAGTGGAGCATCATGCGCGTATACAAAAACGAAAAATTACAAGCACTTGATATAGAGTTTACAGCACCGCGTGACGGGGATGCTGGTTATGATTTGTACTCGATTGGCGAGTATATTCTCAAACCGATGGAACGGGTTCTGGTTGAGACAGGCTTGCATCTAGAAATTCCAGCAGGGTACGTCGGGTTAGTTAAAGACCGCTCAAGTGTTGCATCTGCTGGATTGCATACAATGGCAGGGGTCATTGATGCATCGTATCGTGGAGAATTGAAAATCCTGATTATCAACCTGAGTGGTGCGGATTATACGATCTCTATCGGGCAAAAAATCGCGCAATTGGTTGTCATGCCGATTTATACGCAAACCGTTGAAGTTGTCGAAACACTTGAAGATTTGGCCGACAGTGAACGGGGTGCTGGTGGTTTTGGGTCGACGGGGGAGTAGATTGTGTTAGATATTTTTCTGAGTCCTCCCATAATTCATATTTTGATTGTGCTATTTTGTGGCCTGATGACCATCATAGGATATTTGATATTTAATTGGGGGTATTTCTATATTCGGTATAAGAAAAAAGATGATAAATCCAGTCCCTTCAGACAAATATCAGGTATAAGGCGATATTTTGTTGGAAGTATTGCAATATTTTGGAGCTTCATTTTTCTTTTTTTGACGTTTAATGTTATAACGATATTACACTCATTAATGATCATTGCATATTGTGCAATCCTATACATTATCTGGAAAGTCGATAACGGGCGATTTATTCGATTCATGAGTAATGATCGAATGGGTTAGAAGCCTTGTATGATACGAATTGTTAAACTTGCTCTCAATTCGTATTTGGGTAGTCTCTTGGTTTACTCATAAAATGTCAGAGATTTGAGAATAGCTTTAAAGTGGGGTATGTAACTTGCTTCTAGTGAACGCAGTGTCGTGCCATGTACACTATAAAGCGCATCCGGCCCCGTCATAATTAGAGCAAAGATTTGCGTCAAAGGGGTATTATCCTGATCGGCATTCCAATGATACACTTCCGAGTAGGCGGGAAAGTCTTCTTGCATCCACTTTTCCTCGCTTAATAGATCAAAACCCTTGTAATCTTGTTCGCGGTCGGCGCGCGCTGTCGCAATCTTTTGTTCAAAGTTTTCCTGTGTTGGTGGTTTGAGTTCGCGGATTGAAAATGTCATATTCGCACGAAAAGAGTCTTCTTTTGGTGCAAGCACAATCAAGGGGAAGTTTTCGTTATGCGAGACTGTCCATCCATCCGGCAGTTGCAAGCCGATGTTCGCTTCTTCACTGATATAATATTTTGTCATCGTTTTATCAATTCTTATGCTTTATTTTGAGATTAACTGCCCCATGCCCATGACCATAACCAACTGACGCCACTCTTGGCCGTTTGCGCGGTCACATCGGCGATGGCATTCGTGTCGATCTTGACGGAGTATCCATAAGAGAAACCAAGACCTGCTGATAGCTTACCTTGATTACCAAAGCTCAGCGTACCACTATCCCATTTGATAAAACCGGTAAGTTCGCCACCGACACCATAAGATATACCAAGTTTACCCTCGGTAGTGGCGAGGTCTTTGCCCTTTGCTTTGAGTTTAATGTCCACCGTGCCTTCGGTTGATGCACCAAAGAACGCACCGAGTTTACCGCTGGCTTCACCTTCCATCTTTTCAAGGTTATAGGCGATTTTGGCGGCTAGCTGACTATCAATACCGACTTTGCTCTCCATCTTACCGGAGCCGACTAAACCGTTGCCACCTTCAGATTCCCACCCCAATGTTCCAAGCTTGGTTTCGTCACTTGCGCCGAGTAAGAACCCTGCTTTGCCTTCGCCTTTAAGCTCGTTTGAATTAATGTCGAGCTTACCTGTCACCTCACCTTTACCATATTCGCCTTCGGTTTCGACCTTGCCAGAATATGATTGTGTACCATCGCCAGAAATTGAGGTTTTACCCTTGCCTTTGACATCTCCAACCATCGTGCCTGCACTGGAAAAGTCTGCCTCACCGAGATCAATTTCAAGTTTTTCGATTGCAAAAGGATTCTCAAACGCTCCGGGCTGGTCTTCGGGATGATCTATTGTTTCAGTTTCGCCTGTAGTACGATCTTGTTTCCAAGCTTGTGATCCTTCGACCTCAGCAATTGAACCACCACCCTCACGTTCAAAGTTTGGACCATCTTCAATCTCAACCCCGTCTTCGTCATCTTTTTGGGGTGCAGTATAGGTCGGTGCAAATGACATGAACCAACTTGTCCATGTCTCTTGGGAGCTGGTTGCAGGTGTGTTGGTCTGATTATTCTGATTCCCACCGCCGCCACTTTTGTTTTTACGCCCGCGTTTGCGTTTCTTCCCACGTTGAATCTCATTGTGGGAGCGGTTGGTCATCGTAACTTGATTGCCGGATACATCCAGTAAACCACGCTGAATCAAATTCATCGTTGCTTGGTTGCCGATAGTACGCTGTAAATATTGGATTGATAAGCTATCGCTGTGATTTGGCAAATTGGGTGTTTTAGATTTTGAGTTTGTGCTAGATGCTGATAATTTACGAACCGATGATTTATAATTAACCATTTGATTCCCCTGAATGTAGTGACAATACTATTATAGTACAGTTTACTGTTTCAGCACAAACAATTCGTACACATTGGGTGCATTTCAATATGTTATTTTACTCGATAATGACGTTCGTATTCTTCGAACTATTAATCAATTAGCTCTTAAATTTGTCCACCATCAACTGTAATAGTCTGCCCTGTAATGAAACTTGCCCCATCTGAACATAAGAATAAAATAGCATTGGCGATGTCTTCGGGTGTGCCGACACGATTGACCAGTGTTTGTTCAGGAGCTATAGTTGGCATATCAGGTTCATTGATGTTGCCAGCACAGATTGCATTGACACGAATATTACTGTTTGCAAGTTCGCGCGAAGCCTGACGGGTCATACCGATAATGCTTGTTTTCCCCGCGACATAACCCATGCCTTCTTCAATTGGGCTCGGATTTCCGGCTGTTGATGCTAGGTTAATAATAACGCCACCACCCTCATCTGCCATGACGCGTCCAACTAACTGCATGACAAAGAATGTGCCGACTGTGTTGACTTCGATTTGTCTACGCCAATCCCACTCATCAATTTTAAGCATGGGCTCAGCTTTGAAGATACCAGCGCAGTTGACTAGAATATGGATCTGCCCAAACGTATCACGCGCCTGTTCAATCATATTAGCAACCTGAAACCGATTAGATATATCACCTTGGAGGGCAACAGCTGTGCCACCCTCGGTTTTAATATCATCTGCGACATCTTCGGCGCGTTCTAAATTGAGGTCGCTAACAGCAACAGATGCGCCACTCTTGGCTAAAAGATTGGCAACTGCACGTCCGATGCCGGCACCAGCCCCCGTGACGAGGGCGTTTTGTTCGCTTAAGTCAACGTTGAAGGTTGGCATAGGGAATATAACCAGTCTTGGATCGTGGCTTCTGCTCCGGCGTGGAACATTTTGTTGCGGGTATCAATTAACTTGCGGTCTGCAAATCGTGCAACATATGAATCGGCATTGAAGTGATGTGTTTCGTTATGAGTGAGGGTGGTTTTGACGGCATAGCGTGAGGCAATATTCCAATCACGTTCTCCTGTTACACAGAAGATACGGGTATCAAGATCAAGAATCTCGGTTTCATCCAGCATGTTACCAGCGAGGATGACGCCCTTGGGTTGTTGAATAGATTTGAACTGATTGTAATTTTCGCCTAGGAGGAGTGATGCGTCGGTTTGTGTCCAAATAACAACGTGGTTGGGATCAATATCAGCTTGTTGGATAGCAACTTGGTAGGCATTGATGGCGTCTTGTTCTGCTTGGCCTCTACCACCAGATCCGCTACGTCCGGTGCCCCGTTTATCCCAACGGAATACAGCAAATCCTGCTTGGATTCCCATTTGGACATGATGGTTAAAACCATATCGTCCAGTACAACAAGCATTAGGAAGGATAAACAAAAGCGGGTAGCCATTTAGGGGAACAGGTTTATTCGGATAATCAATCTGACCCGCTAGACGAACATCATCGCCCGCAAAAATTACTTCATGTGAGATGCCAACTGTTGGTATATCAAACTCAAAAGATTGCACTGCCATATCCACTCCATCACTTTAGGTTTCAAATTATGTATAGCTACAAATAAAAACTAAGAAACCAGAGGAATTTTAAGTAAAGGATAAAGAGATATGGTTTAATTTATTGGACGCTATTATGACAACAATTTTACAATTTGCCAAGATCATTTTACAAATTTTTTACAAAAGTGTCGCAATTGCATTCTATATGCCATCTAACTTGACTGTTTAGAACATCTGTGCAAGACTTGACGTTGTGATTATTGATGGTAGTGAGGCGTATTATGGGGATTGAATTTAATAAACTGATGCCACAGGTGACTAAAATGGGTGGCATGATTGAGAAGCTTGATTTTGATTTGAATGATCGATTGGATTTAGCAACACAAATCTTTGAAGCATCATCGAACTTGGATGAAGTTTATGAACGTATTAATTGGATTCGTCAACCGGATGTCAGCGGATATCGTGGTGCAGCCCCACTGGAATTAAAAACTGCTGAACGGATTAACTTCATTGCACCAGCTCCAGAAGCGCCACCGCAAGCGACAATCTTAGCTGCGGATGGGTCGCAAGTTTATCCGGATGAACAAGCCCCTGTGCATTATTATTTGCTCAATATTGGGATGTATATCTATCATCATGGGTCTGATCGAATACCCGAAGCACAGAGTATCCCCTATCTGGAATATCATGAAAAGTATGTCCATGATCGTTATGGTGGGATTATCCGCAAAGGGACTGTAGATGACCGCCGTACCGTTGCAGAAATGCGGTCTTTGGCAGAAGAAGCATGGGAACGTAAACGGCAGGGTGAAGTCGAACCGATGATTGCATTTTATGATAATCGTTTGATGTATTTGCCCAATAGTAGTGGTGGATATAGTGGTGAAGACTTACTCACCGATTATATTGCAGCGATGGTACAGCTCCATGATGCCGGTGCATCACTCATAGGTTATATCGATAATCCGTATCGTAGTAAACGCTTCATGCAATTACTGTTTTTGATGACCCTAGCTAATGAAGAAGAAGTCAAAATTCGTCAGCAGGAGTTGGTTCGAACAGGTCCATTAGAAGGATTATATGATCAACAATTCTTCGAGCATATTTTAAAACCTGGTGAACGGTCAGCTGTCATGGTACAAAACTCGCCACAGAATTATGCATTTAAAGAACGTGGTGAAAATTATGAAGTTGCCTTTTTCTATCTTAAAGTGACAAACCAACAACGTGCATTAAACAATGACGCACAGGGATTTAGTACGCGCGTAGTTCGTGTTGATTTACCGATTTGGGTAGCACGAGATCAAGCGAGATTAGACGCGGTGCATGCAATGATTTTATCACAATGCCAACTCCAAGGTCGCAATCCCTATCCGTATGTGTTGACGCGGGCAGATGAGTTAGCATATGTGTCGGGTAAAGACAAAGAAAAACTTGATCAATTAGTGCGTGTCGAAATCCGCAAAGCGAAGAACCTCTTCACCGACGAGGCACGCTTGACAGCTAAAGCACGTGGTAAGGAACTCGCACGGGGTGAACAGCGTTACCACGAAATATAAGTTATGGGATATTGAAAGTACATTGTCCGGTGGATGACTCGCATCGGGCAATTTCGCTATCTTGCCACAGAACACGGAATCCAGAAATAGTATCCGAGCCTGTCCAAAATATTTGAGAATCCGAAGCCATGAGGTTGACCTCAGAATTGGTATTTTGACATTCAGGTGGATTTAGGCTGTTACCAACCGTAAATTCGATTTTGACGCAACTGCCACCATCAATAAAGCTATAAAATTGCGTCCAACGGAAGCCATCAAAGCCGTTGGCAAGGACATTGCCGTTGTTATCAAGTGATTCAAACTTAAAGTCGCCCGACCGTACCCGATTTGAAGTGGGATTCCATACATAAAAACTGCTCTCATTGTAATAAAGAACAATCGGTTTGCCGTCAGGAAATGCCAACGTTGGTTCGATGACAGCTGGGATTTCCGTTTCGGTCATTGTCGGAGGCATACTTGTATCTGTCGGTTCGGCGGTTTGGGTCGGTCTATCGGTGGATGTTGCAGGTATCGGTGTCGAAGTCGGTGGTATTGCTGTCTCAGTTGGTAAATCGGTTTGGGTTGGCAGGATGTCGGTTTGAGTAGGTTGAATGGTAGACGTTGCTGGTATGGATGTCGCCGTTGGCGGTAATTGTGTTTCAGTTACTCCTTCAGTCGGATTTGTAATCGCTTGAGCGACCTCTGTTGTTGTGTCGCTTGACTGTATCACGCTCTCATCTGGTCCACTGCCAACTAATAACGCACCGATGCCTAAAATGGCGACAACTAAGATACCAACGAGCACCAAGGGTAAACGTGATTTTGCCGATGTCTGTGTATTAGCGGGTGCGGGTCTTGTTCGCTCATTCTTTGCATTAACAGTTCTTGTATTACTTTTGGCGGGTGGGTTAATCAGAATGTTACCCATTTGTGTGGGTGAGACATCATCGATTAATGTGGGGCGCCCAATAACGGTTTGTTCGATGGTTTCAACAAATGATTGACAAGATGGAAAACGTTGTGATGCATCTTTACTTAGAACTTTAAGAAGAACTTTTTCAACTTCTGGTGTCAAATTCGGATTGATGTCGGTTGGTTTTGGCGGCTCTTGAGTCATGTGCATAATCGCCACGCTCATTGCCGATTCATGATCGAATGGAATTTGTCCGGTTAACATCTCATATGCGATTACGCCAAGGGCATATTGGTCAGATTTAGCAGTTGCGGATGATGAGTCTTCAGCTTGTTCGGGGGCTATGTAGTGGGGTGTGCCAAATGTTTCGCCAATTGTTCCTTTTTGCGTGTCTAATGCCAAGCCGAAGTCCATTAAGACCACACGCCCATCATTACTGAGCATGATATTGGATGGTTTTACATCACGATGGACAACCCCCTTGTTATGGGCGTAGTCAAGCGCATCTGCTGTAGCCCGTAGGATTGGCATAATACGATCATAGGGGATTTGTTCGCCATTGAGATGATATTCATTGATGACATGATTCAGGTCATGACCTTCAATATATTCCATCACAAAGTACGCGATGTCCTCTTCTTTACCTGCATAGTAAACCTGAATGATATTTTGATGCCGCCATGTTGCAATTGTTTGTGCTTCGGAAACAAATCGTGCGGAGAAGCTTTCATCATTACGAAACCGCTCATCAATGACCTTGAGGGCAACTGGACGATTTAGACCGACATCGGTTCCATAATAGACTTTTGCCATGCCGCCTTGTCCGAGTAATCGCTCGATGCGGAAGTTATTAAATTGTTTACCGATAAGCGTGTCGGACATAAGGATTTCCTTGATTGCTGTACATAAGTCTATTGTGCATGGATTGTCTCTAACTCGCAATTGGGTAGAATAACAAAGTGGTTACGATTTGGTTTAGAGAGGTTATAGATCTATGGATGAGCAGTTTATGCAACGATGTATTGAACTTGCTAAAGAAGCTAAAGACGAAGGCAATGTGCCTGTTGGGTCAATTATTGTGCGGAATGGCGTGATAATTGCCGAAGCTAAAGAAATTGTACCCACGCAGCAGGTCGTTACTGGACATGCTGAGGTACTGGCTGTGCAACGAGCCTGTGATGTGTTGGGAACAATGGACTTATATAATTGCGTGCTGTATACAACTGCTGAACCGTGTTGGATGTGTGCTTATTTGATACGTGATACAAAAATCGGACGAGTCGTTATTGGGTCACTGACACCACATGTTGGTGCACTAAGCACAGACTATAAAATTATGACAATTGAGACCGTTCCCTATTGGGGTACACCACCAGAAATTGTGAAAGGGGTATTGCAAGTAGAATGCGATAAATTAAGAATGTGAGGGTGAGACGACGCTCACCCATATTATGGCACTCTAGAATGGAATATCATCTACACTACTAGGTGCATCGGAGTAATTGGAGGCGCGGTCATTGCTTCTATTACTTTGTCCGCCACCTTGTGACATATTGCCACCACCAGTGTTGCCACCGCTTAGGAAGCGAACATCACGGGCGGTTAATTTTAATGAAGCAGTTGCTTCGCCATTGTTGTTCATATAAGCATCAGCAGTCACATTGCCGATTACCATTACCTGACGACCTTTTGACAAATAAGTGTTGCAGGTCTCGGCTTGTGCACCCCATACATCAACACGATACCATGTTGTTTTTTCACGTTGTTCATTAGACTGACGATCGCGCCAACGCTCGGAAACAGCAACACTAAAGTTACAGACTGCTGTACCACTTTGCAGATATTTTAATTCGGGATCACCGCCGAGATTACCAACAATGATTGTTTGATGCCAACTCATAGTTTTTTCTCTCCCATCACAATTCGGCAACTTGTATTATATAAGATGGGGATGTTTTTGCCGAATGTATTTTGATTGCCTTTGGAACATATATTCTAACACATTTAGCTGAAAAAATCCACCAAAAATCGTTAGAAATTCATACGATTATTTCATCTCATCCAGCTTAGATTGTAGGATTTGACGAACAATTTTGGGGTCACCTTTACCCCGCATTGCCCCCATAATTTTGCCGAAAATCGCATTGATAAGTTTGTCATTCCCATCTAGGAATTTTTGTACAAGGGCATCATTTTCGGCGATAACTTTAGCCACAGTTTCTTCAATGACTGATGTATCCGAAATTTGGGCGAGGTTTTTCTCATCGACAATGGTTTGTGCGTCTTTCCCAGTTTCCCACATTTCAGAAAAGACACTCTTACGGGCTGTCCCTTGATTAATTGTGCCATTTTCAATGAGTGCCAGTAATCCTGCAAAATTTTCCGCTGTAATCGGAATGGTATCAATTGCCTCACGTTCAACGCCATGTTGATTCATAAGTCCGAAGACATCGGTTGTAATCCAGTTGGACGCTAGTTTAGGATCAACACCTTTTGCAACAATACTATCAAAATATTCGGCAATTGCACGTTCTGCCGTTAGTACACCTGCATCATAAGCGCTCAACCCTAGTTCTTCTGTGAATTTTGCTTGTAGTGCATCGGGTAAGGTTGGCAATTTTGCTTCAATTTCGGCAACCCATTCGCGACTGACTTCAACGATGGGTAAGTCCGGTTCTGGAAAGTAACGGTATTCATCCGCACGTTCTTTATACCGCTGAATGGTAATTTTTTGATTGGCTTCATCCCACCCAAGTGTGGCGGGTTTGATCTTATCCCCAGACTCATATAATTTGATCTGCCGTTTGACTTCATAATCAATTGCTTTGACCATATTGCGGATGCTGTTGAGGTTTTTAATTTCTGTGCGTTCGCGCAATTCTGTGTCTGTCTCTAACATAACGCTGACGTTGGCTTCAAATCTTAGGATACCTTTGGACATGTCGCCATTATTGACACCTAGGTAGCGCAAAATTGAGCGTAACTTTCGTGCATATGCTTCGGCTTCAGCGCTGTTTGCAATGTCTGGCTCGGATACAATTTCGAGCAAAGGCACACCAGCGCGATTATAATCGACAAGGCTCCCCCCCATCGTGTGGGTTAGTTTACCTGTATCTTCTTCCATGTGGGCGCGGCGTACTTGAATTTTTTTAGTTGAGCCGTCTTCCAACTCGATATTGATAAAACCATTCACGGCGAGTGGACGATCATATTGGCTAATTTGATAGCCTTTGGGTAAATCAGGATAGAAATAATTTTTGCGGGCAAACTGATTAATTTCAGGGATTTCACAATTTAGCGCCAGCCCGACCATGATGCCGTATTCCATCGCTTGCATATTGATGACGGGGAGTGTACCGGGCATCCCTAACGATAGCGGATCAACGGCAGAATTGGGATCTGCTTCGACACTATCGACGACGGGGCAGGGGCTAAACATCTTGCTTTCGGTTTCCATCTCGGCATGCACTTCTAAGCCGATGACCGTTTTCCATTTGCTCATATATATTTTCCTGTACTGTGTTTGCGTGTAACACTCTAAATTTAGCGCAAAGTCAGGTGGATGCAAAGATAGAATGGAAACAAATATTTAGGTTGAATTTGTCCTTGATTGACTATTTGGCGAGCTATCGAGCATTATGATTTGAGTTTTTCGATTTGTAGGATAGGAATCTTCAATCAAAATCTTGTACTGCTCAACAGTCATGCCTAAAATACAATCCAGTACACCGTGACTAATCCCTCTATAAATGTGGTTGGCAATTTCTTTGTCCAGTGATAGTAACTTTGTACTCTCTGCAATATAAACAACTGCATCATGTTTATTGTCTTTTGAACGGGGTCTAAAAGGAATAAGTTTTGAAAAAATAGCTGAAATAACTTGTGGCGTTTCGTGGCTTATATCTAGCTTAAAAATCTGTATGTTGAATATATTCTCAGGGATATTGCTTTCCTGATCCATAATCTGCATTGCAAGTTTATTGATATAACTGTCAATTAGACTGGTTGAGGAACTTAATAAAATGGGATTATTTTTTGCACGTCGACTAATGACCTGCATAACCCGAAGAAGATTTTCCTCATCAACTTCATCTTCATATACATCTAGCTTATTCTGTAAGGCTAGTTGAGTCAGATTGAATGCGTATTGATCAAGGACTTCGGAATGTCTTTCTTGCATCATTGTACCTATTGGTTATCTTCTGGTTTACCTCATGATATAGCAAATGGTAGAAATAAAAAACGCAGATAGCGTATGACTACCTGCGTTTAAATGATTGACGTGCCAAAATTAACGACGGTTTTTTTGACGATTTGCCATACGTTGTTGCTTTTGTTGGTTACGACGGACTTCAACTTCTTTTTTGAGCTGGGTTTCATGGACTGTTTTTGGTTTTGGAGCGACGATAGCATATAGTAGACCAAAGACCATTAAAATGAGCAGAAAAACACCCACACCTGCAACAAGTTGCATCGTGCCATCGACTGGTAAACCTGCAATATTGTCTAAAAGAAGATTTTCGACAGTGGGGGATAAGAAAAATGCACCTGCACCTGCAAATACAATAGCGACAAGTCCCATTAGTGGGAGCATGACTTGTGACCAGTTGGTTGATGATGATTTTGCTGACATGACATTATCTCCAATAAATTCAAATGATAAATCTATCATAAACAACTTGGAGATATCTGACATTAGTCAGGTGGCTAGGTAATGACCAGTTTTTCCTTTAGGTCAGTATAACGCTCATCGTTTTTCAATACGTTGACTAATGTCTCTCGGATATAAGGCGTGGTCTTATCAAGCGCTGACTGGCAGGTTTTGATAGCGAGTTCAAGGCGATCTGTTAAGGCATAGACTAAACCGAGGTTAAATTCAATGCTGGCATCATCTGGGATGTAATATAGCGCATCTTTAAAATCTGTTTCTGCGGGTGCAAATTGTTCTTGTGTCATATAGACGTGTCCGCGAGCGATATGAATCTGTGCCATTGTGTTGCGACTTACTGGTGCAATCAGATCTGGGAAGACGTCTTGCAGGTGGGTCGCTGCTTGGTTTAATGCTTCAAGTGCCTGTTGATGCTGGTTATCTAATACATATAAATCTGCTTGACGCATTAGCCAGCGCCATGTTTTGGGTGCAGATGATAGATGGCTCAAGGCTGTTGTGTAACGTTTTTCTTGTGTCAGGAGTTCGATCAGGCGTTCAAAATTTCGCTCATTATCAGGGGCGAGCTTGACGGCATTTTCCATTGCATTGATTGCGGATTCAGCCTGATTCATGCGTTCATAGATAACAGATTGTTGCACATAATCATCAAGCGTTTTTTCTTGCAGTGTGTCAATGTCCTCTATAGCAGTCTGGAGATTGTCAGGTTGCCCTAGACGCAATAGGACACTGGCTCGTAAACGGCGTGCATTATCGTCCGAGCCATCATCTTTTAGTTGGCTGTTCAGGGCTTCTAACGCGTCGTCAAGTTCGCCTGTTTTGATGAAGATTTCCGCTAGTTGCATATTTGAATATAGCGACATTACTTTTCCTCTGTTTGGTGTTTTGGGAGAGTTATTGAAAAGGTGGTGCCTTCGCCTATAGTACTGTCAACCTCAATTGTGCCCTGATGGGCTTCGATAATTTCACGTGCGATACTTAATCCGAGGCCTGCACCTTTGCCGTCTTCGATTGCCCGGTAGAAAGGCTGGAATAAGTTGGCTAAGTGAGATTTCTCGATACCGACACCTGTGTCAGCTACTTGGAGTAGGATCTTTTGTTTATCATCTTCTTTAATTTCTTGTGCGCTAACCGTTATCATGCCACCCTCAGGTGTATAATTGAGTGCATTATTCAGTAAGTTAGCAATCACCTGACGGAAACGGGATCGATCAACATACATAATAATGTCATCGGGCTGCCACTCTGCGACGATGTTGATGTTTTTATATTGGGCTTCGGCTTGGTGTGTTTCGACAATCATATATAAATCGCTCTGTAGAACAATTCGCTCAATATCTAATTGAATAATACCCCGTTCAAAACGTGAGTGCTCAAAGAGATTTTCAACGAGTGACTGCATCCAATTGATAGCGGATTCGGCAATAGCAAGGTGTTCAGTGAACTTTTCGGGTGCATGTTTCATCAAGAATAAGCGCGTTTTGATATTCGTGATGGGGGTGCGGAGTTCATGCGCCGCATTCGCAATGAAACGTGCTTTTTGTTGTTCGAGTTGTTTTTGTAAGCTTATGTCGCGGACAACAGTGACAATGCCTTCAAGTTGATTATCTGCGCCTGTAACCTTTGTACGTGTTAAGCTAGCATCCATGAGTCTTTTGTCTGAACGCGTTAATATTGTTTCGGTTTGCCAGAATTGGTTTTCATCTAAATAAGCTTCAACGTCCGCCCACATTTGCTTGCGATCAAGACTGACTGCGTTGTTCACATAGGCAAATGCTTTACCCGATAACCACACCTCTGCTGTGTATCCTGTAATCTCACTAAGAGCATTATTGATATAAACGGGTTTATGGTCTTTATCCGAATAGTATACACCGTCACGCATCGCATCTAGGATTGCACGAAGCTGGGACCGTTCTAACTCTAGTTCGCGTGTACGTTGCTCGACACGTGTTTCTAGATGTTGCGCATAGTTTTTAATTTCCTCAACTAGTTGAGCATTTTTAATTGCGATGGCAACCTGATGCGAGAATATCACAAGCCGTTCAACATGTTCTTGTGTGAACGTATTTGGCTTAATACTATCAAGGCTAATGAGTGCCAACACAGTGTCTTGGATATGTATAGGAATACCAATATGTGAGCGAATCCATGCAGTTTCCTCAAAATCAATCCACAAATCAGATGTTTTTGTATCTGTTATTAGGAGTGGTTGGTATTCGTCTAAAAGCTGCCTTTTATTTATACTTGTATCAAAACTAAATTCGACATCTTCGACAGTGTCACCGAATTTCTCAAAGCCGCGTGCTTTAACTACCTTGCCCATCATAGAATCTTCGGTAAATAAAATAATACTTGATGTATCGTGTACACTGATAAACTTTTCGATAGCCTCTAAAATCGTGTCAAATAAATTACCGGTGTTTAACTCACGATTCAGGCTAGTTGCCGCCTCTCGCAATGTTTCTGCAAATTGGCGTTGCTCACGTTCTGCGACTTCAGCGCGTTTGCGTTCAGAAATCTCTGCCTGTGCCTGTCGATAAAGATTTGCATTATTTAAAGCAATACTGGCTTGGTTCGCAAAGGTTAGGAGTGTCTCGGCGTACTCGGATGTAAATGTGTGTGGTCTAGAGCTATCTAAAATGATGATACCAATGACTTCATTATTTTGAATGATAGGTAGTTTGATACTGCTTCTAATCCAACTTGCTGGCTCCCAAAACTTCCAGTTTTCATCGGTTAATGTATCATAGATGATATATGGTGCTTTGGTCTGATAGACAATCTTTATATCTGTAAATGTATCAAATTGTAAATCAGGAATCGTGTAGTCATATCCACGTTGGCGAACTGTATTAAACATACCATCATTAAAGAGCATAATATTAGAGGCATCATGATCAATAATATTGTCAATGCCATCTAATAAGCGATCAAGTACATCTTCTATTTGCAGTGTACTATTCATCGCTGTGATGGTGTCTTTTAGTGTTTCTGCAAATTGACGTTGCTTACGTTCTGCGGTTTCAGCTTGTTGTCGGATTTTGATTTCTTTTTCTAACTCTTGATTTGTCTGTTGAAGTTCAGCTGTGCGTTCAACTACACGTTTCTCCATAACAGCGTTAGCATTACTTAATGCGATTTCAGCTGATTTCCGAGTTGTGATGTCCAAACTTACACCTATAAGATGCCAACGGTTTTCCGTTATTTGTTGAATTTGAACATCTTCGCTCAACCAATGTGTTGATTGATCATCTGTAATGCACTGGTAGTCCACTTTATAATTTTTTTGATTGTATCGAAGGTGCGTTGTCGCCACTGTTTCTCGTAGAGCTTGATCTTGCTCTGGGATACTATTTAGCCATGCTTGTGTATAGGTTTCGTTATTTGTATCAAATGGTAGGAATTGATGTGCCGTCTCTTCGTTTTCGACGGTTATTGTCCAATCATAGTTCGTACCATTGAATTCCACATTGGCATACCACAACAGGCAATGTGCATTAGATAACAACTGTCGTAACTGTCGTTCTGCCATCTTGATTTTGGTAATGTCTTGGTTCACACCAACGATTCCAACAATATTGTCGTTATCATCATGAAATGGTAGCTTTGTACGAATTATCCAGCGTTCATCGCCTTCTGTGTTAATAATGTAATCCTCTGATATGAAAACAGCGCCGTTTTCGAGCACATCCTGTTCTTCCTTATGCTGTTTTTCAGCAAGATCCTTGTTTCTGACAATGTCTAAATCGGTTTTGCCGATAATAGGCTGCTCTGATTCATTAATGTGAGGGAAACGATTTGCTAATACATACTCACTTTTCTGATTCTTCACATAGACTGTATCGGGTAAACTATTGATGATCGTTCGCAATAGATTACGTTCTTCTGATAGAGACTCTTCTGCATCTAGCCGTTTTGTAATCTCAGTAAGCAGTTCTTGGTTTGCATCCGTTAGTTCTTGTGTGCGTTCTTTTACAATTTCTTCGAGGTCGGCTGTGTAACGCAAATTAGCTTCATATAGCTGTGCATTCTGGATGGCAATTGTGGCTTGATCTGTAAATGCCTGTAAGCGTTGGCGATGTTTATTCGTAAACTTTTGTGGCTGACTACTGTCGAGGTTAATATAACCAATAACCTCGTCATTATGTTTTATGGGTGCACCAACATAAGATTTTGACCAAGGTGTATCGCCGTATTGAACCCATCGCGGGTCATTTTCTACATTGGCTATGATCATGGCTTGCTGTGTTTGGCGCATTTGTCTTAGTGTAAAGGTGGACGGGATATGGATTGTTTTAGGCTGACTATCAGCGTGATAACGACCATGTTGACGTACAACATAAGCCGTATCATCTTCAATGAACATGATGTTACTACTTTCACTGTCCACAACTTTTGTCACTGTTGTTAACATCACGTCAAGGACTTCATCCAGAGTGTGAACACCTGCGAGTTGAGACACAATGTCGCGTAAGGCTTCTGCAAAATACCGCTCATCGGCTTTTGCTTCCATTGCTGCTTTACGCTGTTTAATATTGCGGCTGAAATTGAGTAGAACTTTACGATGACGGTCTGTTGTGAGCCGGCTACTTGTTTCGACAGGAAGAAGTGTATTGTCTTTTTTGCGGTAGGTCTGTTCAACGACGATATAGCCACTTGTAGTCAGGGTGCGAGTAACCACTTGTGATTGCGTATCTTTTTCTGTGACTTCAATATCATTGATGTTCAGGCTTAGTAATTCTTCGTTTGTATACCCTAATTGTTTTTGTGCTTGCTTATTTGCAGATAAGATTCTGCCTGTTTTCAATTCAACTATCAAAATAATATCATTTGCATGGTCGAATAACTGACGATAACGTTGCTCTGTTTCGATTATTGCCAGTTCGTTTAGTTTATTGCGTGTGACATCCCGTGCAACCCAGATTACCGCGTCGCGTCCAGGAATTGGATTAATGTGAGCACTAAAAAAACCACGACGATTCTCTAAATATAACTCGTAGTCAATTATCTGGCGTGATTGTGTATCAAGGGCTTGTTGAATTGCCTTTAAAAATTTATCTGCTGTTTTCTCTGGAAAATGGTCGTGTAGTTGTTTGCCGCGCATCGTTTCTGGCGGTTGGATGTAGTTCTCTGTTTGATTGATTGGAATGTGAATATATTTCCCGTCACGGTCAAACACAAAAATAGGTTCAGACATATTCGAGAGAATTGTTTGGTAAATTTCTTCTGGATCATCTTTAAGGTTGTTTGTGATTACAGGTTTTGATTGAACAACTTGTTTGATTCGATGTTCTACAAGGGCTATATTCAGCGGTTTTGGAATGTAATCTACATAGCCTTGTTCGAGCATTTCTGCGATATTTGCCTGATTCATATCGGCCAATAAAATGTGTGGAGTTTGTGTGTTGATAATCCGATTTTGAGCTTTTTCATCTTCAACAAGGACAATGTCCAACTCGAATAGGTCATCATCTGCCGAATTATCAGCTAGGTGGTGTACTGTGAGTGGTAGGGCTTGTAGCGTTGTAATTAATTCAGGATTCTGGCAAATTACACCAAGACTGATATGAGATAATATAGATGACATGTGCGACCTAAATTTGAGCAACTGTAACTTTGTTCTATATCCTCATTATGATGCAAAAAAAAAGCCCTCGCAATAGATCACAGAGGGCAAATTAGTCCTAATTTCTTAATTGTTTGTGTTATGCAGTGGCAAGTTGTTCATCTTCTGGTATGTAAAACCCGTTATTGATCATAAATCTTTCAAGTCTTACCAATGCCTCACGGATATTATCCTCGCTGGTAGCATAACTTGCACGGATAAACCCACGACCACTTTCACCAAATGCACTACCAGGAATCAAGGCAAGGCGCTCTTCTTGGAGTAAACGTTCACAGAAGGTTTCATCATCCATACCTGTAATCTCGACACTTGGGAAAGCATAGAATGCCCCGCGTGGTTCAAAGCATGTCAAGCCTAGCCGATTAAACCCATCAACGATTAATTGGCGACGACGATCATAATTTTGGCGCATATACTCTACATCATCTTCGCCGTGCTCGATTGCTTCGAGTGCAGCAACTTGACCAACTGTCGGCGCAGACATAATCAGATATTGGTGGATTTTTTTCATTGCTTCGATAAGAGGAGCTGGTGCTGTAGCATAGCCGATACGCCAACCTGTCATCGCATATGATTTACTCATTCCGCTCAGGACAATTGTGCGTTCACGCATATTGGGCAAGGTCGCGAAATTAATGTGTTCAATGCCGTAGACAAGGCGCTCATAAATCTCATCTGATATAACAACTAGATCATGCTTTTCAGCTACATCTGCGACTTGTTGCATGTGTTCAATTGTGAGGACTGCGCCTGTTGGGTTATTCGGGTAGCTCATTAAAATTGCTTTGGTTCGGTCCGTAATGTGCGTTTCTAGTTCTGACCCTGTGACTTGGAAATCATTATCTGGGGAAGTCTGTACCATGACCGGTACGCCGCCTGCCATTTCAATTGCTGCTGCGTTAGCAACAAAACAAGGTTCGACAACCAAAACTTCATCACCGGGATCCAAGATTGCCTTCATTGCAAGAAAAAGAGCTTCACTAACACCAACAGTTACTAAAACTTCGTCGTCAGGGGAGTAAGTCAAATTGTAGCGGTTATAAATTTGAGTCGCAATCGCCGCTCGCAATTCGTAAATCCCAGCATTTGATGTGTAACCTGTGTTACCAGTTTCAAGACTTTGAATACCAGCATCAACAATATGTTTTGGTGTTACAAAATTAGGTTCACCAATGCCGAGTGTAACAACATCTTCCATTGTCGCGGCAATGTCAAAGTAACGACGGATACCGGATGGGCGAAGGCGTTGTACACTTTTGGAAAGGAAGCGACTCATGTGTGTTTCTCCTACGATAAAAACAAGCTACTTATTTGTATCATACATAGTGCATGAAGCAATCACACATGAACTGCCAATTACAGAATCGTTTTTAGTACAGAGTGTATGATGATTTTGCTGATAATGTGATAAATTTATGAGATGCTCATTCAAATTGTCTGATTTTTATGAATGTACAATCATCCTACTCATTTCAATAATTTTGTAACAACTTGTACAATACAATTAGATGACTTATTCATTAGACAATTAGGAGTCGAGGCGATGCCTTTACCAAAATTAGATAACTGGGAGTCCACCCAATCTGCTTTACATGAGGTCGCGTTGGTTGTGGGTGCGCTACGGGTGGCAAGTTCTGATCCTTTGACAAATGATATGCACTACAGTCTGAATGTTATCAGAGGTGGCGTTTCTACAAATGAACTCAAGGTTGGTGGTGAGCTGATTTTTGACTTTGCTACATTTACGTTGACGTATATGCGTGATGAACATGCATCCTTTACGATTCATGCTACAGGTTATAATCAGCAATCATTGATGCAAGCTGTGCTAGATGAATTTAAACGGCTTGGGATTGAACTTGAACCTTCTATGAAACTTATTACGAGTGATAAGCCCTTTGAAGTTGATATGACCATTGCGGGAGATTATGCGAATCTTGTGGATGCTGTGTATACGATGTTGGCGCGCTTTAAAGCAAAATTGAGAGGTTTTATGAGTCCGCTTGTCATTTGGCCCCATCACTTTGACATCGCATTTATATGGTTTGCCACGAATAGTATCAATGAGCATAAAGACCCACACATGGCATTTGGGTTTGCACCATTTAGTGATGGAATTGATCGTCCATATTTCTATGCATATGGCTGGTCCCAAACAACGGGTTATGTAGAAGTGGATGTGAAATCACCTGCAAAGGCAGTCACTGAAGGGTATACTGGTTTATGTGCCGATTATGATGTATTGAATACGGACGACAATATGACACAAGTAGTCGAACAAATCTTGTTAACTCATTATAAAAATGTGGCAAAGGTTTTACAGTAGGTCTGTTAAATGGATGATTTTCTACGCAATTTTTTACTGGCAATCTGTGGGGTTGGCGCGCTAGTTTTGCTAGTGGTGACCTATTTGTGGTATTTTGTGTTTGGGAGATCATTACGTGCTGTGCTCATGGCTGGGTTGAGTATTCTGATGAATCGAGATTCGACAATTGATATTAACGCTGATGTTGAGTTGACCAAACGCCCCGAAGATGTCAAAAATGAAATGACGCAGGAAGTTGAAGCTTTAAATTTTCATGGCGAAGTTGCAGAGCAAGGAAAGTTTGTGCCCAATGCACAGCTCGATGAGGGATTTGGTGCACAAGCTGTCGATATAGGATCTGATAAACATGAACTAGTGAGTTCTTCATTTGCATCAAGTCGATTTCGACGTGTTGCGAGAAGGGTTATGCGTCCTTTTTTGCGTGATCGCATATCAGCGCAAGACGATGTAAATGCAAAAAATGTGCCATTTAGTCAAGATATAAACGATAGTCAGTAGAAAGTTGAGACGAATATGGAACAACTCGGTACAATCATCAGAGCAGTTTGTATGGGCGTTTGCGCCTGTGGTATAGGCATTGGAGTACTTGGTGCTATTGTTCTTGGCATTGCTGGTGGCGGATTAATTTCGACGATCAAAGAAATGCTTGGCATCGGTGAACGTGATGAAGACGAACTGATAGACGACACATTGAATTCAATTCATCAAAAACGGAGCTCACTGCAAAATCGGCGGTCAAATATCGGTGGCAATGATGGTATTCCTGATTTTGATGCTGCTGTTGCGAAGTATGCCGGAAATAATAACCCGTCGGATAGCGGGGATAATTTCTCTTCTCAGAGCCTTGATGAACCCAATCGTCCTTCTAGCCTTGGCGGTTTGAGTAATCAGTCTGGTGGCTTGGGCAGTGGTAGCTTACGCCGACGTAATAAGCGAAACGATGATTATGAAATTTACGATGATGGTGATTTCTTCGGAGAATAAAGTAAAGTTTAGCATGATGAGTTCGTCTAAATAGTAGCCGAATTTGAGACTTTTTGATATGTTTGACGTAGTACACTATGTATTGTAATGTGAATTATGGGTAGCGTGTAAATGAAACATAAAACTCCCATAAAATTGACGTTCGCAAGTGTAAATTTGTGTTATGGTATTATATAAGTCGTTTCGTTGTGAGCGTATGTATGTGAAAGGAGAATGTAGATATTCCAACTAGGGAATCTACAGAGGCAACGTATGAGCGAAGAGAAAAATACACCAAACAACAATCCTGGTGATGAAAATCGGAATGATCCACCACCAGTGAATTTACCACCCTCATCCTCAAACCCTTCAAACAATCCACCACAAGAAGATATGGGGGATCGTTTAGAACGTTTGGGTGGTGAGCCTGCTCCCGCGATCACACCAGAGGAATTCGAACGCTTGCAAAAAGCTGGACAAGTCCATATTGATTCGCGCGGACGCGTGCGTACTGCACGTCGTAGTGGCGCAGACCAAGGGGTATCGCTCCGTAAACGTAGAGCATGGTATGGATAGCTCGCAGATTGAGCAACTCCACGCCCAACTAGTGGCGCAACTCCGACAAAAAAATCTACTCGATAATGATAGCGTGGATACGGCATTCTCGTCCGTTCCACGCCATTTGTTTCTCCCAGATATTCCGATTGAGCTTGTGTATGAAGACAATGCCATTCGTCTCAAACAAGACACAGCCGGCAATACATTAAGTTCATCGAGCCAGCCGAGCATGATGGCTATAATGCTTCGGCAAGCGGAGTTATCAGCCGGTATGAATGTGCTGGAGATAGGCACAGCATCTGGGTATAACGCGGCGATTATGAAGCATATCGTTGGTCAAACAGGGTACGTGACATCGCTTGAAATTGATAATGACCTTTCTTCACAGGCTGAAGATCATCTGACTAAAGCCGGTTATGCAGATGTGTTGGTCGTGAATATAGATGCTGTGAATGGTTATGCACCGCGCGCACAGTATGACCGGATTATGTCGACCGTTGGTGTATGGGATGTGCCCCAAAAATGGATAAACCAGCTTAAACCAGAGGGTCGTTTAATTGTGCCGATTTGGCTAGATGGTGTGCAAGTCAGCGCAACGTTTATTCAACAATCCGATGGCACATATCTTAGTACAGATAATAGCCCATGCGCATTTGTCTATTTACAAGGTATTGGTGCTGGTCCGTTGCTACGGAAACAAGTAGGTAGCACATCAATGGTGATATTGGCGGATAGTGTCGAACAAATTGACACTGTGTCGCTACATTTGTTGCTATCCGATGATCTTGAAATTCATTCATTGGGTAAACATTTAAACCCTTCCCAATTCTGGTTCGGCTTTCAGATTTATCTTATGCTTAATGAACCGGATAAATTCGTGTTCGCTGTCTATGGTATACCTCAAGGGCAGAAGGCCTACGGGATGGAAGGCAATGGTATCGTGTTATTTGCGCCAGCCAGCGCTGTCTTTGCAGGATATGATGATGGCGGGAAAGTATTTAGCTTTGGTGGTGCAGATGCTTATCTTGAAATGCAATCTTGGTTTAAGTCTTGGTTGGAAGTCCATTATCCTTTGACAGACAAGTTAAACTTACGTTTGATTCCTAAATCATTCGGCGAACCACAAATTGATACGGGCAAACTCTTTATTCGTAAGGATCATTATTTACACGTATGGCTCAGCTTATAACATTTGACCACATAGAAAAAGCCATAGCGTTGACCCCCTTTAATTCTGTTCGGGCACAGTCTCGCATGTTTCCGCGACCACGCGGAGGGCAAGAACGGGATATACCCCCCAAACAGGCTGCTGTGCTGATGCTATTGTATCCAGAGATTGATGATCGCATTCATGTGGTGCTGACACTACGAAATGCAGGCTTACGCGGGCATAGTGGACAAGTCAGTTTTCCGGGCGGCAAACAAGATCCAGATGATCCTTCATTTACTGCGACTGCACTACGTGAAACCTGTGAAGAAATTGGCATATGTGATAAGCACAATATCCGCGTCATTGGTGAATTGGAAAAATTCTATATCCCACCGTCGCATTATGATGTTTATCCGACGGTGGCGGAATATAATGGTATGCCAGAATTTGAGCTGAATCCCGCTGAAGTTGCAGAAGTATTCAGCTTTGCGCTAGAAGATATGCTCAACCCCAAATATCGTCATGCTGAAACCCGTGTTATTCAAGGATATACAGTTGATATACCCTATTATGATGTGCAGGGGCATAAGGTTTGGGGGGCTACAGCTATTATGTTGAGTGAATTCGAAGAACGCATTCGACAAGTATTGCCAACTGCTATCTTGCAAAAAATTGAAAATACCTAATTTTCAATAAACTGTATAGAATTCTTATTAGATGTCTTATAATGATATAACTGATTGATTTTCAAGACTGAGTTAATATGATGCGTGATGAATTACTCAACCCGCTTTACAATGTTTTGTCTGCTTCGGATTATCTGCTAAAAGAAACAATCCTAAATGATTTGCAACGTAAATTCTTGCACAGCATTCATACTGTTTCTCAAGATATGCAACAATTGATCGTCATGACTCCACCCGAATTATTGACCATTGAACGTGCTCGTGAAATGTTTAGTTATGAAACGCGTGAATTACTGGCGTCGATGATTGGATATGCGGAGGTCTTGGAATCGGAAGCAGAAGGTAAACTTGATACAACCCAACATGAACAAGTGCGTATCATCCATACAAATGCCACTGTTTTAGTCAATATCATCGCAGAAATCAGTGAGTAAGATCAACAACTCTGTTTTTGTCTACTATGTGATTATACAGAGTGTGTTAGAATGCTGATATAGAATTCGGGATAAGGTGTCAAAAATGACAATTGTATCTGTATCCATCCATGCAAAATTACAAGCTGGCATTATTCGTGTGTCACATCTAATAGAACAATTGCAGGATGAGTCTGCTTATCAATTCTCTGAAGATCAGCGTGGCGATGTGCAGGCAATGATCACAGGTGTTACCGAATTTAAAAGTAAAATGCAAGATTTTCCTGATTTTAGTACACAAACTCCTCAACAATTAAAGATATTGCGCCATGATTTACGCAACCATCTCAACCTTATCGGTGGGTTTGCATATGTTTTTATAAGTGGATTAACTGGCGAAATACCCTCTGACAAAATGGAAATTACTGAACAGATTCATCGCCTCAGTAAAAGCCTCATCACTATTGTCAATAAGATCGCCTAGATGTTGAGATAGACTTTCTAAATATTCCTATTTATCTACTTTAACGAAATGTGATTCTTTATGGATTGGTTTTTAGCAGCAATCGTATCGTCTGTCGCTTTGTCTGGGCAGGCATTGATGTATCAGCAATTGCAGAAAGATTATCCAATTAATGTATACATGGCATATGCTTGGCTTGGCTCGGCAGTGATCTTAAGTATTTTATTTTTACGCCCTGAAAATTTTCCTGCTATCAGCCGCAATATGCTTCCACTAGTTCTGGCGGGTATTACGAGCTTAACGGGGAATTATGCGTTTAACCGTGCGATCCGTTTGCAATCAAATATTGGTTATATTGAGTCGATTATGGCTTGGCGCCTCATTTTGACCTATGTCTTCTCGATTGTTGTCTTGAATGCGTCATTTGAACTGATCCGCTTAGGTGGGGTGCTATTGATTGTTGCAGGCGTTCTTGCAGTATCTGGGGCATATAAGATGAGTCGTAAGGATATCCAATGGGGCTGGTTTAACTGGTCATTAGCTGGTGGCTTATCATTTGGTTTACTAACGATTTTTGCACGATATGCTAATGATGATGGTGTGAGTGGCGAAATCTCGTTAGTCGTCGTTCTCATTATTGCTGGCTTAGGATTTTTATTTGGAGCATTTCGTCAAAAAGAATCACTTGTCATCCATCGTCAACATATATGGGCTTATCTTGCGTTGATTGCGTTTGCTGTGGTGGGTAATGGAGCCTTATTTGTTGCGTATGCAAAAACCCCCAATTTAGCGTACGCAATTGCAATTGATAATTCGCGGATTATTCTCTTGTATATCATCGGTCTATTTATGTTTGACGAACGCTGGCAGCTACCCAAAGCGGTGGGTATAATACTGACATTTGTAGGAATTTTGTTACTCAGTTAGCGTGTGTATCGGATTAGATTTAATGCTGTGATGTGGATAATCTGTTACAATCAACGTGACAGCTAATCTTTTGCAGATAGTAAAATGACGCAAACCGCAACCGCGATGACTCAATATCAACAAAATTTGGTCGGGTTTCGCCAATCCTACCCTTTGCATACGATTCCTATCCAACAAATGGAATGGACATACTACGATACAATGGGGGATGGCTTTCCCGTTTTGTTGTTGTCAGGTGGTGGTGGTCACACAGAAGCTATATTCCCTCAAATTAACGCACTATCACAGCAATTCCGTGTGATTGCGCCAAATATTCCCTCTAAGATTAAAAATATAGAAGATGCTGTGGATGGTTTATCAACGTTACTGAATGCGCTTGAACTCAAACAGGTGCATCTATATGGTATTTCGTTAGGTGGACATATCGCGCAGATATTTATCCGTAAACATTATGCACGCATACGTGACTGTATTCTCTCCCATACAGCAATTCCAACCGAACAATTAGCACAAAAAACAAGCATGCAGTATCGTATGCTCCAACTATATCCGTCTGGTCTACTCACGGCGATGTTCAAACGCATGACACGTCAACAGGTTGAGCTATGCCCTGTAAATATAGCGGATGATGAGCGTGAGTTCTGGAAAACTTATTTTGATCATCAATACGATATGCAAATTAGCAAATCGTGGATTGTGTCACGTGCCCGGATAGCACGTGATTATTTCAGCCAGTTTACATTTCATGGTACAGATTTAAATTATTGGGCAGGGCGACTGTTAATTATTGAGTCTAGTCATGATGATGTTTATGACGAAGGTGAACGTGGTGCATTGTTGGCAATGTACTCACGTGCTTGGATTCATACATTTGAAGGATATACACATTTAGCTACTATTTTAGCACATCGGCAATCTGCGGAATTAGTCATAGATTTCTTCAAGGGGGATGCTTATGATGGCGTTTGAAGAACAATATAGCATGGCAGAATCACAATTGCGGGATGCTCTCTGGGATTTCAGGAAGACTTATCCAGAGAAAACATATATTTATAAAGATCACACATGGTCATACTATGATATAGGCGATAGTAACGATCGTGTTATTTTATGGTTGGTGGGTGGTCTCAAGATGGCAGATGCAGCATTTCGATCTATTCCCATCATGCAAGATGATTTCCGAATTATCGTACCCAGTTATCCTGCTGTGTCGACTATGACAGGTTTAGCTGATGGCTTAAATGCGATTCTGAAAGCGGAAGGAATTACAAAATGCTCGGTACTAGCTGGTTCGTATGGTGGTATGATTGCTCAAGTATTTGTCCGGCGACATAGTGAACATGTTAATAAGCTTATTTTATCAACAACCACCGCCCCAAATTCACAACACGCAGAAAATTATCAGCAACAGCGTGAGATGGTTTCCCAATCTCCTGATGACCTTGTTATGGAAACTGCTAAGAGTCGGATGTATGGCATGGTGAATCCAAGCGACCACGAACAACATTTCTGGAAGGCTTATCTAGATGAGTTATACTCTTATCGTCTGACAAAGGATGATTTGCTGAGTACATACGATAGCATCATAGATTATATGACGGCTTATGATTTTCATCCTGATGATCTTGCAAATTGGCGCGGAGAAATTCTAATTTTAGATTCTTCTAATGATAATGTGTTTGACTCATCAGCAAGAGAACACGTGAATCAACTTTATCCGCAAGCGCACTCACATACTTTTGCCAATGCCGGACATAGTCCCGCGAGCAGTCAACGGGACATTTATTTTGCAACAGTTCGCAAATTCCTACAGGAGTAACTTGTGCGTATGATTAATGATTGCTATCCTTGAATCAATTAATCAAAACTTACGTAGTATTTATCGTCAGCAACATAGAATTAGCTACAACATTCAGAGAAAGTGAAAAGACAAACAATCAATGGACACTATACTTTTCGAAATCCCAATTTTGGCAGCAGGTACACCCGGTGTAGAAGGTGCAGGCGAATGGAGTGCTTTGCTGTTTTATATCACGATTGCGTTGGGGATTTCGTTTATGTGCTCGGTATGGGAAGCTGTTATGCTTTCTGTTCCAGTTTCGCATATTGAATTGATGGTTGACCAAGGTAGCCCCGCTGGACGTATTATGCAAGGGTTACGCCAAAATGTAGAACGCCCGATATCTGCGATCTTAACTTTAAATACCATTGCACATACGGTTGGTGCAGCAGGGGCTGGTGCAGAAGCGACGGCGATTTTCGGTAGCGAATTCTTTGGCATTATCTCAGCTGTATTGACGTTGCTCATTTTGGTATTCTCTGAAATTATTCCAAAAACACTCGGTGCAGTTTATGCTAAACAACTAACTGCATTTACCGCGCACTCATTGCGGATTTTGCTGTTTTTGTTTGGCCCTGCTGTTTGGGCTTTCGAGTTTATGACCCGTGTGTTACGTCCTAGTGAAGAGGCACCCACAGTAACGCGTTCTGAATTGCAAGTGATGGCACGTATAAGTGCTGCTGAAGGCGGTATTCAAGAACGAGAAAATCGTATTGTTACCAATTTGCTCCAACTTGCAGATGTACAGGTTGAAACCATCATGACACCACGAACTGTTGTGTTAATGTTTCAACAACAGATGACTGTCGGAGAAGTAATCGAAAAGCATAAGTTCATTCCATTTTCACGTATTCCTATTTATAACGAATCGGCTGATGACATCAAAGGCTATGTCCTACGCCACGAGATTTACAAACGGGTTGCGGCGGATGAACATGATGTTCAACTCAAGGATCTTGCTCGTGATATTCATGTTGTTCCAGAGACCAATACCGTCGCACAGGTATTGGACGAATTTATCCTCAAGCAAGACCACGTGTTTGTTGTGATTGATGAGTATGGTGGGACAGCTGGTCTAATCACCCTGGAAGATACGGTTGAAACATTGCTAGGTATTGAAATTTTAGATGAGTCAGATCGTGTCGCAGATTTACGTCAGGTTGCAAGACGACGTTATGCAAGCCAACTCGAGTTAGTTGAGCAAATGACAAAGGATAACGGCAACGAACCAAATCCTGAGGATAAACCAACAGGAGAGTTGTCTTAGTGTTGCAAAATTGTTGCCTTACAAGGCTGTAACAATTAATGCAGAATTTAGGATTTCTCATGTACTATGTGTAGACCGAATTTTAACGCAATATTAACCGGAGTACGAATATGAGTTTTGGGACGACAGATACAATCAATATCATCAAGCGTCGATTGATGTTGTATAAAGCTGTGCAAGAATTTCCTGATAACCAGCGTATTCGTAATGCGTTAATTCGTACTTATGCGAACGAGTATATTCAAGCAGCGGCCGAAGATGGGGTGTATATTGCATATGCACGCAATGATGAACTGTTTGCCCTTGAGCTGGATACTGCTTTACGTCAGGTTGATGTGAATGTTTGGTTTGATCAGATTAATGTAGATCCCGATGAAGACTGGGAATATGCGGTGCGGACGGCTTTAAATCGTTCTGGTGTGATGATTTTGGTCGTATCTCCTTCTGCGATTGCTGATTTTGAGTTGCGCGGTGAAGCTGAAACTTTTATGGAAGCAGGGAAGATTGTAATTCCTGTTATCAACGAACCCTGTAATGCAGACTTGCTACAGATGCTTGTTCCTCCTATCGACTTCTCAGACAATTTTGATTTTGGTCTACGTTTGCTACTCCAATCCATTGTCGGGACATCACACGTGAATGTCTAACTACTTCATCGACCCCCCTGATTATCCATACCGTTTTGATTTATTACTTGATGTTTTAAGACGGTTTGCGCATCCTGCACGCCAAATTGTTCGTGATGAGCAATTGTGGCGTGTTACAAACGGACACATTGTGTGTTATCAACAACATGATAATGGCATACAAATACGTTCATCAGGTGATAACGATGCGAAGTCAATGCTCACGACGTCACATCATATTCTTGGGATAGATGAAGATCACAGCCAGTTTTATCAATATGCAAAATCTGATAAAAAACTATGGGCGGTTGTTGAACCGTTAGTTGGGTTGCCCATCTTTCGCACAGAGACAATTTTTGAAGCAATGATTACACTAATCATCGAACAGCATATCTCATGGAAAAATGCCTTACGTGCTCAACAAACTTTAATGGAGATTTTTGAGACAGAACAAACACAATCTGATGTGTTAGTTTATGATTTTCCATCTGTTGCACAAATTGCTGAAGCACACCCTGATGACCTCAAGCCCCTAAAAATTACAAATCGGCGAGTTGCACTTATCATTCAAATTGCTCAAGATATTGTGTCCGGTGATCTTGATTTGGATACGATACAGACGATGGATACTGCTAGTGCATATCAACATTTGCTCAAAATTAAGGGTGTTGGACATTGGACAGCTAATAATGTGTTAGGTCGTGCGTTAGGCAAGTTCCCCTATGTTAGTTATAACGATGTCGCGTTACAGGCAGCGGTATTACACTATTTCCACAATGATGTCGGTAAAAAGAGCGCACAACAAGTTACGGATACGTTAGAACCCTTTGGTGAATTTGCCGGATTAGCGGGTCATTTTACGCTCTTACGGTGGGTGCTCGATCAATACCCTGTAATTTAGATGTCTTCCCCTGCGACAATCTGAATAGTCAATTCGATATCGCCGTCCCAACCACCACGTGCATGACCAACAACTAACGTATATGTGCCATCTTCAGGTAGAGTGAAATCAAGAATAAACGCATTAAGACCTTGTCCACCATCATCATTTGCCATAATCGGGTTGCCATTTGGATCAATTAGGATAATCAGACTATCAACGCCCTGACTGTTTGCTGATACTGCGAAGCGATCACCGCTATGGGCATCGAATGGGATGTAATAGCGTGCGCCGTAGGTCATTTCAACTGTACGTTGTTCTGTCGCTGATGTAATCGGGGTTGATGTGTATTCGGTTGTGTTGATCAAACGTAGCCAATCCATATAATCGCGGGCTGCAGGGGCGAATTGTTCTGCAAGTAAATTGACACTTCCTCGAAAGATGTATAGTTCTGGATCATCTGGCGTTAGATCTATCGTAGAATCTAGTGCGGTAATTGTCTTTGTATAATCATTCTGGGAGAGGTAAATTCGCGCTAAACTCAGATACGCCTCAACATCAGCTGGGTTTAATACAAGATACTGTTCATAATCTTGTATAGCTAAGTCCCAATTGTTCATTATTTGATGTAATATGCCCCGATTGCGCCAATAGTTAGCAAATGAAGGGTTGAGTTCAATTGCGCGATCAAAATCCGCTAATGCTTTGTCATTATCCCTATTGCGGAAATGCACTTGTGCGCGGTTGTTATAGATAATAGCTTGATCCAATGCTGAAAAACCAGCAGAGGCGAATGCATCGTCTAAATCATCAAATGCGAGTGTAAATTCTCCGATTGACGCGTAGACAACAGCTCGTTGGGATAATGCCTGTATATGATCTGGTTGAAACTGTAGATAGAAATTATAGAGTGATAAGGCTTTGTCATACTCTGATTGTTGCACAAAACGCGTCGCAGTTTGCAATATTTGCGGCTGTGGCTCGTCTTGTGCCAAACTTAATATAGGAAAAACAAGTAGAGACAGACTGAATATGAATACACCACAATGTTTAAACAGATAATTCATCGTATAGTAGCTCTTGACTTAACTCAGGCAGGACAGTCTCTTCGCTCGCAAGTGTAAGTGATGCTGCAGTCACACCGAGGCGTAATGCTTCGTCAACTGGCACATCATTCAAAATGCCAAAAATAATTGCACCAGATAAGGCGTCTCCTGCACCTGTTGGATCAATGACTTCTGTCTGTACAGCGCGAATGTAACCTCCGCCACTTGGGTCGGCATAAGCAAGACCAATGTCTCCCAGTGTTACAACGGCAATATCTGCCCCCATTGACACAAGCTGTCGAGCAATTTTTGTTGCAGATTCTCGATCTGTTGCAGGTTCATCTAGGGAACAAAGTGATACTGTTTCGCTAGCATTTGGGACAATTAAATAGAGATTGGGAATATATTTACATAACTTGCCTGCGAGTAATGGGGAGGTTGGGTCGGCACAAATGCGTACTTTATAACGAGTTGCTAATTCAACTAAGGTTTCCAGAGCATCTTCTGTCAACGTCGTATCCATCACAATCAAGGAAGCATCTCTAAATAGGGATTCGTGCTCAATGAGATAGTCTGAATCAAGGTATTCCATAATGCTATAATCGTCTACTGTAGCAAGTGTTGTACCCGCTGTGTTTTTGATTGTCAGTGTACAGGCATTGCGTGCGCCATGTACCCGCAACACATGACTGCAATCGACACCAGAGCGGGTGGACTGTGTTAACAGATGTTGCCCGATGTCATCATCTGCTACTGCCGAGAGCAGGACAGTTTCTACTTCAAGGCGAGCAAGATTTTCTGCAATATTACGTGCCACACCACTGACATGGTTATTGATATGTCCGAGTTGATGTTTGCCGGATGTGATCATATGGTCAGATGTACCACGTACGTCTAACAGAGCTGAACCAATAACTAGTACAGTTTCACCGTCCATCATTTTACCCCCTGACTGTTTAGAGATATATTAATTGTAATGCAGAAGGGGTTCGTATCCAAGTGATTGAGAGAAGTTCTTATGTAGGTCTGAACTAGGCAATGCAACAACAATGCGATATATTACCCATTCGAGTGATTTGCGATAAAGTAATGTCGCTTTTGTTATACGATAGTTTAAGACGATAATGAGCTTAAGTGTTATAGGAACGTTGCATGGTAGCCCAACCAGAACCGAAAACTGATTTTAGCCCCGCTGATGTATTTGTTGTTGATAATTTAGAGACCCTCAAGGTACTAGCAGATCCGTTACGTATTCGAATGCTAGATTTGATGCGTGATCCCTGTACTGTAAAACAGGTCGCTAATGAACTCGAGATTCCCCCGACAAAATTGTATTATCACATCACACAGTTAGAAAAACATGGTTTGATTGTGTTGGTGGATACACAAATTGTGTCCGGTATTATCGAGAAACACTATCAAGCTGTCGCCCAGATGATTCGTGTTAAACGCCAACTGCTATCCCCCTCACCAGATAATGTCGATGAAAATGGTCTGGAATTGACGGTGTCTTCATTGTGGCAAGATGTTATTGGTAATCTTCGCGAAAGTTCTATGCACGGTGTGATTGATACCTCAGACGACAGAGAAGATGAAACAGAATTTAATCCCGCGACTCTAAATTTACGCAGTTATAATTGGGCGTTACACCCTGAACAAGCTGAAGAATTTTTGCAACGTTATAATGCACTTTTAGAAGAGTTTCATGAGTTATCAAAATCGCAATTTAACGATGATGATACACAACTATATAAACTATTTAGTGTTATGTTCCCATCATCCCGCAAACGTCATCCTAAGAGCACGGCAGATTAGTAGATTTTTTGATGAGATAATTTAAGGCTAAAATAAAACAGGGGAGTCCCAGATAGACTCCCCTGATGTATTTCTGGTTAACCTGCCGAGTTGGTTTCAGTGGTTTCACCTGTTTGATTTGATTCAGGTGGTGGTGCGATTGTCGGTTGGGCATTCGGTAGCGGTGTGCTTTCTGGTGGTGCAACAGGTACATCAGACCCTAATGATTGTGGATCAACACCAGTTGTTGAACCTACGGCTGCTGCATTTTCTGGCTCACCTACACAGCGGAAACCAATCCAACGTTGGCTATCGGCTGGATCCCACGATTGACGATGAGGTGTGCGTGAGAAGAATGGAACACTATTCCAAGACCCACCACGTAAGGCTTTTTGTAGGCCTGTTACTGGTCCAGTTGGATTCGATACGGTACCCTGTGACGCTTGCTGCGCGTAGTATTGCTCACCATACCAATCACTGACCCATTCGGCGACATTACCCGCCATATCAAATATACCATACGGGCTTGCACCTGTTGGATAACTACCAACTGGGAATGTCCCCGGAGGCGCATCGACTGGACGATTTGTTTTTGCGAGCGCATTATCCCATGTATTACCCCACGGATAGATACGTCCATCATCACCACGCGCTGCACGTTCCCATTCGGCTTCGGTTGGTAAACGACGACCAATAGCTTCACAGTATTCACGCGCACCATACCACGTCACGCCATAAACCGGATGTTCTGCGAGTGTTTCCACAATGCTGTAATTAGCACTATCAAATGTGATGACTGCATCAGGGTTTTCATTGCGTGTTTGAATACATGGGAAGCCAGAACAACCATTCAGATGAGTGTTTGCACCACGTTGATTGAGGAATGTGACATATTGACTAAATGTGACTTCGGTAGTTTCCATTACAAATGGATTTAGTGTAATTGGATGAGCAGGGTAAGAATCTTCACCATACGCGGCAAGACATGCACCTGCATCACGGGTTGTACATTCTTCAACTGCTTGGACGACTTCGCTTGGGCTTGTACCCATTGTATATGTACCACCAGGGACGGTGACTGTCAGACTACGGATTGCCAATAGAATTTCTGGTACTTGGCTGACAGGAGCTTCCGTCGGTGCAGGCGTAAATGTCGATGCAATAGTTGGTACCGTGGTTGCTGCAACTCGAACAGAATCAACTGTTGTTGCTTGCGCAGTTACGGGTTGTTGCACTGTGTTAGGGTCAGTTGCGGGTTGTTGAACAGTATTGGGGTCAGTTGCCGGTTGTTCAACCGTTTGACCTGTGTCTGCTGGTGGCTGGACTGATTGTGCTCCGGCGACAACTGAATCAGGTGTTGCAGTGATAACCACAAATTCTGTGACCGGTGTGGGTGATGGTGCATTGGGATCGACTGTTGGAGACAGCACGATATTGACGACTTCGGTGATGACCTGTGGGGTGGATGTTGGAACGATAAATTCCAATAATGACCCCTGCAATACAACACCTACCATAATGATTAGCCCACAAAATAGACCGGGGATAAAACCGAGTAATCCCCACTGCCAGGCGGCACTTCGGTTGCGTCGTCCGCCAATTGGTCGATAGGACATAGTGTTTCTCCTTAAATTCAGCCAATCGCTGAAATCATTGTCATCGTTTCAAAACGCTTACTGTTCTAATCGAAAATCATGTAAATCACAAGGTAAGTTTATAGAATATTGCCTTAGAAATGTGACAAACATCGCTTTCAATATGCAGAAAATCATACGATAAACCGATGTATTAACCTATACACTGTTTGTGCAGGTTGCTACTCAATAAAAAATTTCTTGACATCATGCAGTGGTAGCGTTAGGCTTATTCCATCGAATGGCTAAGGATAACAATTGTGACAAGTGTAGGCGCAACTCCCATATTATCTGATTCAAGTGCAGAAGACGGTCTGCGTCCAGTCAATCTTCGGACAGATTTACGACCATTAGCAGACCTAATAGAAATTGTCTTCTCTGATTCCATGGATGAGGGCGGGCGAGCCGCTATTCGTGAAATGCGCTACTTAAGCCACATGGGATACGGTTTAAACTTGATTTCACGTTTAAATGACCTCGCATTAGGGATTAGTCTGGGGTATGTATATGTGACTGATGGTAAACTCGTCGGTAATGTATCGATCTATCCAGCAGGGTATCCCAAAGGATTAGGGTCGGCATGGATTATTGCTAATGTTGGTGTACATCCCGATTATCAACGGCGGGGTATTGCCTATCAACTCATGGAAGCAAGTCTGAATATGATCCGTGAACGGCGTGGTAAGCAGGCTATCCTGCAAGTGAATTATGATAACATTGCCGCACAACGTTTATACGAGGGTCTTGGATTTATGTATGAACGGGCATGGCGTACATGGCGACGGAGCAGCTTTGCTAAACCGCCACTTGCTACACCACATAATTTCCACATTACTCGTTTACGTGCATCTGAATGGCAATCTGAATTTGAGCTAGCACAGCGTGTGCGCCCAAATAATCGTGGCGGGCTCGGATGGTTGATGCCATTGCATAAGTCGTACTTTTATGTTCCATGGTGGAAGAAAATAGTGGATGTTTTTTCGATGAATAGTACCGAAAAATTGATCATCCGCGATAATGCAACTGAAGAATTGATGGCTTCTTATTGGTTAGATAGCTCCATGAGTACCACCAGTCTAAGGACGCGACTGCTGATTAATTCTGATGGTAATCATGTTGCATATGCGGATGCATTGTTAAATAATGTTCTACGGCGTTTTTCTCGGTCTACGATTCTAGTTGAACATCCTCGTGAAGATGACGCTGTAAACGAGCTGTTGACAAACTATCAATTTAAAATCAAGCGTGACCTATGGCATATGCGCCTTAACTTGTAGGGTTATTTTCATCATCTACTTTAGGTCTAAAGCGCGGTGGACGCGATGGGCGCTGTATTGGTTGCGGATATTGATTCGGTGTTTGTGATGCGGATGCCCCCGGATTATAAGGGACGCCCTGCGTCATGCTAGGACGAGATGGCCCGCCTGTTTGTTTACGCGGAATACCGGGTGGACGACGACGGTCAGCGTTGTTAGTTGCGCGGAATTGGACACTGGTCTGTGTTGGACGATTCGGTAGATTGTTATAAACGGTTGTCGGGCTTGTTCCGGCATGAGCATTTCCAAATTGCCCATCAGATGCGAAATTATGTGTAGGTTGTGGTGCTGCAGATCCACCTTGCACAATCCCTTGGTCGGTTAAGCGTTCGTTATATACATTGAGATATTCGGCAAGCACTTCGCGTTGTTGACGGGCCTCGGCTTCAGCAGCTTTTTGCTTGATGCGTTGTTGACGTGTCGTGATATCTTGTTGAATTTGCTGTGGTTTGGGAACTTTGTCAAACATCTTATGTTCGTCTGCACCAATCAACGATACGCGTAAGTCCCCATAATTCAGAATAGAAGCTAACAATCCCGATGATTCTGCCTCAACATTATCGACCCGCTCAACCAAAATTTGATCGCGTAAACTTTGTAGGAAAAATGGGCGCTGATGGATTAGTGTAATCGTTTCGTCTGACACGACATAGTAGTCGTTGCGCCAGTCCCAGTCGATGTAAAAATAGGTGGCAGCACCGACTAAGAACATGATAAGCCCAAACGGCAAAATGACGACATTGACACCGCTGTTTGCAATCAACCCAAACATAAAGATGATCGCTGATCCAATCATGAGTAATATCGGCACTATGGTCTGGCGCAGCCAGAAATATACATGTTTACGATAAACCACATCACCATTAGTCATCTCGATACAAGTACTTAAATAACCGTTGGTGCCTGGTTTAGGTTTAGGTTCAGCTACTGCTTGGGGTTGTTCTTCGCCATTTCCGCCAGCATGGCTAATACGATTGGGTGTTTCACCATCAAGCCAATTTTCTAGATCTGCACGTACTGAATTACGGTGTTGTTGAGCTTGGCGTTTTTTATATTGTTGATGATCTTCAATAATGATTTGCTGGATATTATCAGGATTAGGAATCATATCCAGATAAACATTACCGGCGTTACCAGCTGTTTTGATCTCAATATCACCATACGTGAAAATCCGCGCAAATGGATCATAGGCTGGCACCTCTGAATTGACCTCGTGGACACTTTCGATGCCAACTTCACTAATTTTTTTGTTGAATGTTAGGATCGTACGACGAATACGACGTACTCGCTGGTCGGTGATGATAACAGCATCATTACGCCACTCGACATAGAGATAGAAGATTGTTAAACCAGGTAGCAGGATTGAACCGATAAATAATAGAGTTGATATTGCGGGTTGTGCGATGACGATAGCAAAAAACCACATGGCCATCATGATAAAGACAGGTAACCATGCCATTCTGGCAAATGCCCACCAATGACGATGAAGATAGAGTAGGACTGTCTCATTCTCGCGCTGTCCCTCAAAGCGAACTTCGTTGCTGTGGTGTTCAGTCGATTTTGGCGATAAACCGAGGGCAACCTTTAAGTCCGGATTATGGGCTAACAGCGTCATAAACTTTTCCCGTGTTAGTTTAATTGCCTGTACGGGACGGGATGCGATGTATGTTGCCTGATGTAGAATGGGGTTAAATAATGCATCTTGGTTGATTGTTTGGTCAGCAAATAACGTTCCAACATGCTGTTGTTGCTGTTGTTGATTAGTTTGTAATTGGATTATCTGCCCCGTAACAACTGTAAACATACCCTCTGCCGTGTCACCCTGATTGAAGATTACTTCGTTTTGTTTATAGCTTCGCACTTCATATGCTTGGGCGACAAGTAACAGTTGATCGGAATTAAGATTCGCGAATAGGGGTATTTTGCGGATGATGTCGATAATAGTTGATTGCATGGCACACAGTCATATCTAGTTTTGGGATGGTATCAAAATTATAACACATTCCAAATGATGTGTGCTCAATTTGTTCGATATACCGCAAAAGTTTTAAGAAGCAGTCGAGTTGTTTAATGCCCGTACAAGATGATCTGCGTTAATTGGCTTCGGTAGATAGGCATCAAAGCCGACCTCGTTCGCCCGTTGTCGTACAGATGAATCATGATATGCTGTAATTGCAATACAATAGAGATGGCTTAAATCGTCGCGCTGTTTGATTTGTTCAATCAAGTTCCACCCGTCTATATCAGGTAAGGCAATATCCACAATTGCCACATCATAAGCTTTGTCATCTAATTGTGACAGCGCAGAGTTACCATCTCCGACTACATCAACATCTAATCCATTCATTTCCAGAATGGTTGCAACGACTTCTTGTCCGTCAATTTCATCTTCAATCAATAAAATTCGTAAATCTGACATGTGATACTCCTATTCAAACAGAGCCGCGATAGCTGGGGTCTCTGCAATAATCCTCAGCATATTCTGGCTGAATGTCAACGGATTGATTGGCTTGGTGAGATAATTAACAAAGCCAGCTTCGATTGCTTTTTCACGGTCGCCAACTAACGCGTGGGCTGTTAATGCGACAACAGGAATCTGCTTGGTACGGTCATCCGCTTTCAGTAATTTTAGCATTTGCCAACCACTAACTTCTGGCATGGACAAATCTGAAATGATGAATTGAGGTTGTTTTTCAATTGCCTGAATATATCCTTCTTGACCGCCATCGGCAGTTATGACATTTGCTCCACAAAACGTAAGGAGAGTTTCAGCAACTTCGAGGCTATCTGGGTCATCATCAACCACCAAAATAACTTCGTTCATCAAGTAGTCTTGTATATCTTTTAGCATCTTTACACCCCTTATTCTATTTTGTTACAATTTCTTCTGGGACTTCAAGCGGTAGTACAAGTTTGAATGTACTGCCTTTGTCAACTTCACTTTCGACGGTGATTTTACCGCCCATCTCACGGCATAGCCCGCTGACAATTGCTAACCCTAACCCTGATCCACCCTGTTCACGGGTTGATGACCCATCAACCTGACGGAAACGATCAAATATAGCTTCCTGCATATGTACGGGAATGCCCATTCCTGTGTCGCTAACTTCTATAACCCACGTTTTATCGTGATCTTCTGTAAAGATTTTGACATTGACTTCACCATGCTCTGTGAATTTCATCGCATTGCCTGACAGATTGGTAATTATTTTGGTGATGGCATCTTCATCTGCGAGTATTTCTTCAGGAATGCTATCATCTACATCGACGATTAATTCAACATCTTTCTCTGTCAAAAGCACATCTAATTGAGATTGGAGATCCTCTACAAGTTCACGTAGATCAACTGGTGCTTTTGAGATTTTCATACGTCCAGCTTCGATACGGCTAATATCAAGAATGTTGTTAATCAAACCAAGTAAACGCTCGGAGTTCAGAGTTGCGCGTGATAACCGATGGGTATTTTTCTCTGATAAATTGGCTGTCATAGAAATGATGCCTAGAAAACCAATAATTGCGTTTAGCGGTGTCCGTAGTTCGTGACTCATCGTCGCAAGGAACTCATCCTTAAGGCGATTCGCTTCGTGAGCTTCTTCTAGCGCAGAATTTAACTGTTCGTTGCGCTGTTGAATAGCATCCCCCATCTGATTAAAAGAGGTGGCAAGCTGACCGATTTCATCTTCTGAATGATAGTTAATGCGACGATTATAATTACCCGCTGCCATTTCCTGTGTTGCTTTTGCCATACGTTCGATTGGATCTTCAATTGTCCGTGTGATAATTGGAATCAAAATCATGATGATAATGGATGTTACCACGATAGCGCCAACTACAAATATACCCACACTACTGAGTGCTGATCGGAAATTTTCATTTGCTTCTTCAAAGTGCAAATCAGAGTTAGTGATTAGTTCTGCCACAAGTGGTTCTGTTGTCGTAACGGCATCGCGTAATGCTTCGTTTGTTACCGCGATTGTATTGTCCAAGGCTGCGAGATCGTTAAAATTAATATCAATCTCTTGGATGATCGCTATCATGTCATCCTTAGCATTTTGAGAAAATGTTGCATTTGCAATCGTTGCCAATAGGATCGTATGACTGGTTTCGTAGTCCGCTATGAGTAGGGCTTGTACAACTTGAAATTCTTCTAGAGTCGCATGTGCTGGTAGAATACGCCACTGATAAATCGTTACTTTATTTTGAAGATCGCGTAATGCAGAAATAGAACGTGCATGACCTTGGAATGCTGCAATTTCGTCTAGCTCTATAAACTCTGAACTGATGTTTTCGAGAATATCACTCCGTTGCGGAATCAGAATCTCGGCAATAGTTGTAAATTGATCTTGGTAAATTGTGATTTGTTCGCCAACCTGCGATGCAATATCCGCATTTAAAATGTCGAATTCGTCAGGATTTTCAGGCGGGACTTCAAGATCTGCAGTCGCGACCTGTAACGTTGCTAGACTATCACTATAGTCGGTAGCATATGTTTCAATTGCTTCCTCATAACCAATATTGTTATAGCGTAAGAAAAAATCTTTTTCTTGTTGCTGGGCTTGTAGGAGTCCTGTCTCGATTTCACTAGAGACTAACAAATCTTCTTGTGCATTGCGTAGTTCCTCAAATCCTCCAAATAATTGCGGTAGTGCAAGAATGATTACACCAACTGTAATGAATAATGCGCCGATTTGTATGATCTGTACTAATCGAAAGCGTGTGGAAATTCGACGATTCGCTAAGTATGAAGGTTGCTTCTCTACTTTTTGCATCTAGTCACCTATGGTTAGTCTTTATCTATATTTTCGAATATAACATAGTTTTTGAAACTTTTTATTGAGTAGATCGAGTTTGTCTTGAAATCTTGCCAATGAAACACGATTCCAACATAGTTACAGTTTCTATTGCAGATAGAGTTAGCGAAATTTAAGAAATTCATGCTATAATCGAGATCATTGTACGAGAACATACTGAAGGAATATTCAAATGAGCTTAGGTCCACCAGAATTAATGATCATCCTAGTGATTGTGCTACTTTTGTTTGGTGTAGGTCGTGTATCCCGTATTGGTGGCGAACTAGGATCTGCTGTTGCGAACTTCCGCAAGGGACTTCAAGATGGTGCTAAAGAAGACAATGCTGAGTCAAAACCAGCCGATGAAAAAGCTTAAGCAAATGATAAAGGGGATTTAATCATCCCCTTTTTGATTCAATGCTGTCTGGATAAGGGCTTTACTGTCTAAGGGACGTTTGTGTGGAATGCTCTTGGGCACACTCAAATTATAGATTATGACCTCTTTATTGTACTTTTCAACGCGATTATTGAAGTCATCGATGTATGACTCCCAATCTGCTTCGATCTTATCTTCTTCGATGAGTGAACCGTAACGGCGTACTTTCTTTATTTCTCGGAGAAATCGGTCTGCACGTATACTAATCTGCTTCCGTAATTTATCTTCTAAGTGCTCAAGATATTTGGATTTTTCCATCCACTCGGGAATAGCATTGTTGTCTAGCATAATTTTATAGGTGACGCGCAAATGGTCTGGTGTATTGGGATCATCGTCCAGTTCTAGTGGCTTTCCTGCTCCTGGGATGTGCGATATGTTGCCATCACCAATGACTTCTTTTACCTTGCGGTCTACTAAACTTTCCCAATGCTTCATTAGTTACCCTCATCATATCTATTTCTATTTTGATTGTGAAATATTTTGCAACTAAAATCAACCGAGTCTCACCAATTGTTGAGATAATCGTTATAATTCATTAGAACAATTACTTATTTTCCAATTCGAGGATATAATGTCACGTCATGCACTGATTATTGAAGATCAGGAAGAAATTGCAGACATCTATAGTAATGCTTTGCAAATTGCTGGTTTTACAACAAAAACATTTACAGATGGTAAAGAGGCACTTGATCAACTGCCAAACCTCAGCCCCCAACTGATCATTTTAGATATGAATTTACCCCATGTCTCTGGACATTATTTATTCAAACGGATGCGGTCGCTCAACCATTTGGTGGATGTACCTGTGATTATTTGTACGGCAAATACAGTAATGGCGGATGCGATGAAAGCAGAAATTGGCGAAAATGATCTCATTTTAGTCAAGCCTGTCAGCATTCACCAATTAAACGGACTTGTCACCAAGATGTTTGGCTAAAACAAACAAGCGACTGAGAATATCAATCGCTTGTTGAAAATTTTCTATATAACTAGAGACTACTCGAGGTCGATTTCGTCAGGAATGCGGATGGTTGCTTGTACCTGAGCGGTGGAGTCGATTAAGGTGAGAACATCGCCTTCTCCCCAGATCGGTTCGTCAAGACCCCAGAATAACGCTACAGGCGTATTTGTGCCACTACGTGTGTAGATGGTAACTTCTGCATTCGAGAAAAGTAATTGTTCAGGAAAAGCAAATACATTACCTTCTGCATCTTCAAGCGTCCAGCCAGTCACATTAATTGTATTGCCTGTATTTCGTAAACGAATACCTTCTGCTGTAATGTCTCCGATACCGTCTGCACTTACAATTTCAATTTGCGCATTAGTTGCTGTTGGTGCAAGTGTAATAGTCGCTGTTGGTGCTAGGGTCGGGGTAGTATCGACATCTTCGGTTGCTTCCTCTGTTACTTCCGGTATATCTGTTGGAATAGACGGATCCGGTGTATTTGTCGCTGTTGGAACAGGTGTTTCTGTCGGTGGTAGGTCAACAGGGCATCCTTCAAGAGGAACAAGTAATTCATCGCCGATTTGAAGTAATGACGACGTTTCTAGCGTCAGTCCATTGGCTTCTAATAGTAAGAACGGATTTGCACCGTATTGTTCAGCTACGCCAAATGGATTATCACCTTCAACTAGAATGTGGATAATACAATTTTCAGGCAGTGCGGTTCCACTGATTTCTGCCGCTTGTGCGCTGGTGTCGTCGACATCAGCACCTTCTGCCCCAAGACTCTCAGCATCAATCGTTGCATTCGGCTGGGTGACGCCAGATGCGTTGCTAGCGACTGCCAGACCATCTGGTAGCTCTACTTGCCCGGGTTGATCGGTAGCTGTCACCACTAAAACTTGCGGTGACGGATTTGGTGTGGTTGTAATGACGACTGCCACGGTGACGACTTGGGGAAGCGTGTTTGAGCTACCTGACTCAGAATTTCCCCCAAACAGTTGAAAACCTAAAAATGTCCCGCCTAAAGCAACAATAAATACTAAAATTAAAAACAGAAACATTGGAACGATTCGGTTGCGTTTTTGAGGACGTTGTCGTTCTATCATATAAAAAATCCTATTGTCTCGACATGTGTAACATCAGCATCTTAGCACAGGCGACCCAGTCCAGCAACGGGGGCACGTTGAAATATGGTTTGAATTAAGACTTCTGCAAGTCTTTTTCAAAGCACATCACTGCTGCATTCCGCACCGCTAACTCGCCTCGTTGTTCATATCCAAGCCTTGTATAGAAGTGAATCAATTTACTGTGGTTGGCAACTGCATCGAATCGAACATAACGGTGATTGATTTGCTCTCGGACTGTTTTATCCACGAATGCCATACATTGTGTACCAATGCCCATTTGTTGATGCGAAGGGAGTAAGGCAAATCCGCTAAAATAAGTTGCATCGGCTTTCACATCCATCCAATATGCTGACATATCGTCAGTATAATAAGGCTCGGGATTGGTGCTGACATTGAATGTGCCGACCAGTAAATCATCTGCATATACACCGTAAATATCATGCCCCTCGAAACGTGGAATAAATCGCTCGGTACCTGGGAAGGGATGCCAGTGAGATAGCTGTAAAACGCGGTGCATGTGTTCTCCAGCAAGTGCCATGATACTGTAAACAGCTTTTATCTGGTCAGCATTTGTCCGTTCAATCCGAATATCCATGAAATCTCCTATTTTATTTGACATAATTTTAATATTTAAGTTTATTTGAATCATTTGATTTGTGCTAATAAAAGCAAAAATTGGTATATTTCAGTGACGGTTAGTGATGAGGGATGTGAGCACAATGAAAGTTTTTGAGGCACAAATTGAAATCAACGCTCCAGTTGATATTGTTTGGAAAGCATTGACTGATTTTTCTAAATATCCAGAGTGGAATCCATTTATTCTTGAGGCACGTGGCGAATTAAAACATGGTAGCATTGTACGGTTTCGCGTACCAGGAGTACCTGCAGAATTGAGCGCACCGATTACCAGTTTGGTTGAGAATCAAGAATTTGTATGGGAAGCTAATGCTCCAATCCCCGGTTTTCAGCCACGTTATATGCGAATACTGCAGCAGATTGATGATAACCGAACATTATTTGTCAATCGCGAGGAATTTGACGGTTGGGTGACGACCCTGTTGGGTCCAATCTTGGAGGCGCAGTTAGGCAAGTATTATCCAATGACATGCCAAGCGTTGAAGGAATTTGTAGAGAACGACCTATAAAATGGGATTGTGCAGTACCCATGACACGTAGGATACGTTACAATTAAACTGAGACTGACTTCAAATGGGAGCGAGTTACTCCAAATGCGAATCTTACTCACAAGTTCAGAGGCTGTCCCCTTCGCAAAGGTGGGTGGATTAGCTGATGTTGTTGGGTCATTACCTAAAGCATTGCGCAAACAAGATGTGGATGCCCGTGTCATTATTCCGGGATATGGTCACATCGATCACTTGAAATATAACATTAGTCATCTATTTAAGTTTGACTTTTATCATCGGCAGGGCAAAACAGAGATTAATCTGTATACCTGCATTTATGATGATGTTCCATTTTATTTGGTACAAGCATGGCCTTACTTTGGCCAAGAAGGCGATGTGTATACCGAGTGGACTTGGGATATGGAGCGATTCATATTCTTTAATCAGGCTGTGATGGGGACAATCTGGGAATTAAACCAACGCCTTGACTGGTTTCCTGATGTCTTGCATGTCAATGATTGGCATACAAGTTTATTGCCATTCTTAGTTGGGATGCAACGTCATGAGGCGCCGTGGTCAGACCTAGCGACAGTGATTTCGATTCATAATATCGCATACCAAGGGAATCATGCTGGTTGGTTTATGTTCCAAGCTGGTGTAGATAATCGATTCCAACCGGATTTAATTTATCAGAATTTGACAGATAACTTGTTGGGGATTGGTATTGCATATAGTGATATGGTCTCGACTGTCAGCCCGCGTTATGCTGACGAGATCAAGTATCCTTATGCTGGATATGAGCTTGCGGGGTTGATTCAAACACGAGTGCCTGATCTACAAGGTATCCTCAATGGCTTAGATACGGATTTATGGAACCCCGAAACCGATCCTAAATTGGTCGAAAACTTTAACGTGGATAACTTTGAAACAAAACGCCCTGTTAACAAACGCCATTTACAATCTTTTGCAAGACTACCGATTCGTCAAGATGTTCCAATTATCGGTATTGTTAGCCGTCTTGCTACACAAAAAGGCTTTGACTTAGCATTACCTGCATTGCGTAATGTACTTAGTAGTCGTGATGTACAGTTTGTTGTGCTGGGAACAGGGGAAAAAGATTTAGAGTATGCATTCTGGCGACTCGACAATGATTTCCCAGATAAAGCCCGTGCATTCTTGCAGTTTGATGCTGCGCTGGCACAACAAGTTTATGCTGGTTGCGATATTTTCTTGATGCCAAGCCATTTTGAACCGTGTGGCATGGGGCAGATGATGGCGATGCGTTACGGTGCTCTACCACTTGTCCGCGAAACAGGTGGCTTAGCTGATACTGTTGATAATTATGACAACGGTGATGGTGAGTTTGGAACAGGGTTTGTCTTCCAATGGCAACAAGCATCTGCTGTAGAAGGGACATTACACTGGGCACTCGATACATATCGTGATCGTCCTGATGTTTGGCGAAAGATGCAGATACGCGGTATGTCCAAGGATTTCAGCTGGGTTAAGAGTGCGAATGAATATCTTGCCATGTATCAACGGGCAAAAAATAAATTAATGTAATGAAGGAGAACTGTTTTGAAAATTAAAGGCATTATTTTAGCGGGTGGCAAAGGAACACGCCTCGGTGTGTTAACTATCAAACGGGCAAAACCTGCTGTGCCATTTGGCGGTAAATATCGTATTATCGATTTCCCCTTGAGTAACTGTGTGAACTCGAACATTTTTGATGTCTTGGTATTAACACAATACCGTCCACATAGTTTGAATGATCATATTGGTAAAGGGCGCCCGTGGGATTTGGATCGCTCGTTTACCGGTGGTGTGCGGATGTTACAACCATACCAAGGTAGCTTTGATACGGATTGGTACGCAGGGACAGCTGATGCTGTGACACAAAATCTAAATTTTGTCCGTCAAGGTCGACCTGAATATGTGTTGATTCTGTCCGGTGATCACATTTACGAGATGGATTATGATTTGCTCGTACAATATCATCGCGAAAAAGGTGCAGCCGCGACTGTTTGTACAATACGTGTACCACTCGATGAAGCCAGTCGTTTTGGTATTGTTGACACTGATGATGATTATAAAGTTGTTGATTTCGTTGAAAAACCTGAGAACCCACCGGGTACATTAGCCAACATGGGGGTTTATGTCTTCAACTACTCTATTCTCGAAAAAGCCCTATTAGATGATCAAAACGATCCGAACTCTGATCATGATTTTGGACATAATATTTTGCCGAAGATGGTGCAAGATGGGATGGATGTCTATGCTTATCCATACGGTGGCTATTGGATTGATGTCGGTACAGTAGATGCGTATTGGGAAGCTCATATGGATTTGCTCAACGCACCGCCATCACTCAATCTAAATGACCGGACATGGGTCATTCATACACGTAGTGAGGAACGCCCGCCTGTTCGCATGGGAGCCAACACGCAGATTGTAAATAGCTTGATTACTGATGGTTCGGTGATTAGTGATGATGCCGTTGTAGAAAGTTCCATATTATCCCCGGGGGTATTTGTTGGTCCTGGTGCTGTTATTCGTGAATCTGTTATTTTGAATGATGCATATATTGAAGCAGGTGCGCGGGTTGAGCGTGCTATTGTTGATAAGATTGCTGTCATTGGTAGAGATGCACAAGTAGGTTCATGGCAAGATATGGGTGACCTCAAGATTACCAGCATTGGTAAGAACGCCCGTATACCCCCCGGATTTAATATTGGGGCAGGGTCGATTGTCGGGACAGATGTCACACACAATGATTTTGCAAAATTCACAGATAAAATTGTACCTGAAGGTACGGATGTGGAATTCAATACGCGGACTGCCAAGAAAAAATAACATCCAGCTAACTAGAACGAAAAACGGTCTCAAATATACGAGACCGTTTCTGTTTTCTTAAGTCGTGACTACCGAATTATCGCCGGAGAATGGATTGGGAGTGTATTTCTCTGCTTCCCAATCATTATGCCATTCATCGCCATTTACAAGATATCGGTACTGATATTCTTTGTTTGGCTCAAGCTCGAGGACGATTTTAAAACGCCCATCTTTTAGCTTTTCCATTGGGGTGGCTTCTTCATCCCATTCGTTGAAGTCACCAACGAGGAAAACTGTTTCTGCTTCGAGTTCTGCGGATGTATAAAATGTAACTTTGGTTATATCTTTACTTTTTAGGTAACGTTTGGTCACCATTCGGTCTTATACCTCAACGACTGAATTATCACCACTGAACGGGTTCGGTACATAGTTATCAGCATCCCAGTCATTATGCCATTCGGTGTCGTTGATGAGATAGCGGAACTGATACTGTGTATCTTTCGGTAAATCGACAGTGACTTTAAATCGACCGTCTTTTAGTTTGTCCATTGGGGTAGCTTCTTCATCCCATTCGTTAAAGTCGCCAACAAGGTAGACTGCTTCTGCGTCAAGTTCGGGTGCAGTGTAAAAGGTCACTTTGCAGACATCTTTACTTTTCAAGTATTTTTTCTTTAGCATGTTTTGTGTACTCTCCATAACTGAGTAAACGATTGGAAGTGACATCGTACTTTATAATACGAATTGAAAGTGTAATCGTAAAATTGCGTGTCTGTCTAGAATAATGTGGATGAGATTGTTAGAAATACACAAAAATAAGAGATTGAAGCCATAATTTACGGTAATTTTGGAGATTTCTTACGAAATTGGCTTTGCTAAGCAGCAAATTAGAGTTATGCTTGCAAACAAGCATGGATTATTCTTGAAATAGTGTCTATACTTAATCGTTTAAGTTAGAGATAATTGTTCTGTCAATATATCAAGCAGGAGCAAAATTAATGGTACAACCCATTGCGAAAGTTAAAGTTGCCCCAAAGTTGCCTCGCCAACTCAAACGTTTGGAAGAAATTGCATACAATTTGCGCTGGGCATGGGATCATGAATCTATCTCGTTGTTCCGTCGTCTCGACCCCAATTTGTGGCTAAAAACAAATCATAACCCTATTTGGATGCTGGGTCGTCTTAGTCAAGACCGACTTAAAGCTGTTGTTAACGATCCGTCATATATGGCGCATTATGATCGTGTTTGTCGTTCATTTGATGAATACATGAGCGCAAAAAGCTCATGGTATGAAGATCAATATGGTGATTTAAAACAAGATCCAACCATTGCTTATTTTTCAATGGAATTCGGTTTGACCGAATGTCTACAGAATTATTCCGGTGGTCTTGGCGTTCTATCTGGTGATCATCTTAAGAGTGCGAGTGATCTCAACATTCCGTTGATTGGTGTGGGATTGCTATATCAAGAAGGGTACTTCCAGCAATATTTGAATGCGGATGGCTTCCAACAGGAATCTTATCCGATTAATGATTATGCTAATCTACCTGTAACGCTTCAAACTGACGATGATGGCAATCCGATTATGATCAGTGTGCCATTACCAGGGCGTGAGCTATATGCTCAAATCTGGAAAGTACAGGTTGGACGTGTCGAACTATATCTATTGGATTCGAATGTTGATGCCAATCCGTCAGAAGAAGATCGTAATTTAACAGATCGTCTATATGGTGGTGATCGTCGTGTCCGTATTCGCCAAGAAATCTTGATGGGGATTGGTGGTATTCGTGCGCTACGTGCATTGGGTATCGATGTTGATATTTACCATATGAATGAGGGGCACTCCGCTTTCTTATTATTGGAACGTATCAAAAATTACATGCAAGAGGATAACTTACCTCTTGATCAAGCAAAACAACTGACAGCTGCTAGTAGTGTGTTTACAATCCACACACCTGTGCCGGCTGGTTTGGAACGTTTTGGCTTTGATCTGATTGATGAACACTTCACTAATTTGATGAGTGAATTGGGCATGTCACGCGATGAGTTTATTGATCTTGGGCGCGAGGATATGGGGAGTTATGAATTGTTCTCTATGTCTGTAATGGCATTGAATTTGTCATCTGGTGCGAACGGTGTTGCTCAATTGCATGGTGTGGTTTCCCGTGATATGTGGCAATGGGTTTACCCGAATGTCCCTGTTCATGAAGTGCCGATTAAAGCAATTACAAACGGGATTCATGTTCAAACATGGGTCAGCCAAGAAATGGGATTGCTGTTTGATCGGTATCTTGACCCTGCTTGGCGTTCAGCCGCATCCCGACCTGAAGTTTGGAAGGGTGTGGAAAGTATTCCAGATGCAGAATTATGGCGTACCCATGATCGTCGCCGCGAGCGTCTTGTTGCATTTTCCCGCAGACGGTTACGCGAACAATTGATTCGCCGTGGCGTATCCCAGAGTGCCATTGAAGAAGCTGATGAAGTGCTAAACCCTGATGCATTGACAATTGGGTTTGCTCGTCGATTTGCGACTTATAAACGTGCAACGTTGATCTTCCGTGATATTGAACGGCTACGTCGACTAGTCACTGATGAAGATCGCCCGGTTCAATTTATCTTTGCAGGTAAAGCACATCCACATGATAACGAAGGTAAAGAACTCATTCGTGAGATTGTGAATGCCGCCCGTGATGCAGACTTCCGTCATTCAATTGTTTTCCTCGAAAACTATGATATGAATGTTGCTCGTTATATGGTTCAGGGTGTTGATATTTGGCTGAATAACCCACGTCGTCCGAAAGAAGCTAGTGGGACAAGTGGTATGAAAGTTATCTATAATGGTGGCTTGAATTGTAGTATTCCTGATGGTTGGTGGGCAGAAGCTTATGCACCGGAAGTAGGCTGGTCAATCGGCAGTGGTGAGGAATACGATAAAGAAGAATGGGAACACCAAGACTATATCGAAAGCCAAGCACTATACAATATTCTTGAACAAGACATCGTTCCGATGTTTTATAACCAAACCCGCGATGGCTTGCCTCGTGAATGGATTAGCCGTGTGAAGAAAAGTATGGTTGATCTTGCGCCATTCTTTAACACATACCGTATGGTTCAACAATATACTGATGAATTCTATATGCCACGGTATGATGTCGTACAAAAAATGGTCGAACCAAATTTTGACCAAACAGCAGCATTTACTGCATGGCGACAAAACCTCGATCATGTATGGCATGAGGTTCATATTCAAAATGTCGATGCAAACCAAGATGATGTAGCAGTTGGTAGCAAAACCGAAATTACTGCAACTGTGAAACTTGGTAGCCTCAAACCAGTCGATGTCAAAGTACAGTTATACTACGGTATGTTGAATACAATGGGGCAGATTGTTGATGGAGAGTCCATTGATATGGAACTTGCCGAAGAATATGGTGATGGTGTCTACAGCTTTAAGACAAAACACACATATACCGAGACCGGTAACATCGGGTTCTCTGTTCGTGTGATGCCATATCATGAATACCTCCATACAACCTTCTTGCCTAACAAGATTGAATGGGCATAATTAGAATTTCAATAAGGGTAAGCTGATAGCTTGCCCTTATACCCCATCTTGACCTCTTAAAAAATACAGATAACCTAATTGGATAAACTTGCATACTTTTGTTAGGTTGACAAAATAACGGAAGATAACTATCATTAAGTGATAGTTATGCTATCGTTTGTACATTGCTGGTGTGATTGTCAAAACCCAAATGTTAAAAGACTATATATCGGATTTACACATAGTGATGTGTATTTATTGTTTCTAGTGTTAGAAAGTCAAACCAATCGAGGTGCAATCCTAATGTACATGGGAAAAGAAATGCGACACTTTTTAGACGCAGAACAAACTTATCCAACTGATAAAATTCGTCTGGCACTCGGTGATAGTGAAGGGTCTAGTCGTCTAACGGTTGAGACGGTTGATAATCATATTTACTTCTATGCTGATGTGGATAGTGACCGTTGTCTTGCTTTAATCCGTGCTGTTCGTGAAACAGATTCCCGATTACGGACAGAACATATATCACGCGGATTAGATGGTGAACCGATGACCCCGATTTGGATTCATGTTCATAGCTATGGTGGTAGCTTGTTTGCAGCATTGAGTCTTGCTGACCAACTGACCATGATTAAATCGCCTATATATGCGATTGTAGAGGGGATTGCAGCGAGCGCAGCAACCCTGATCGCAATGTCATGCTCAAAGTGCTATATTCTACCCAGTAGCTTCATGATGGTGCATCAGTTGTCATCTATTATGTGGGGTAAATACGAAGAATTTAAAGACGAGATGGGCTTACAAGATAAACTCATGGATCGTTTGATCAAATTCTATGCAGAGCGAACTGAGTTATCGAAAAAAGAAGTCAAAAAAATGCTCAAACGTGATTTCTGGATGGATGCTGAAGAATGTGTTGAACACGGCTTTGCGGATAAGATCCTACGCTAAATCCTAGCATAGTATGCAATCTTATGGGACATACCAATGTTGGTGTGTCCTTTTTGAATTAATAGGTAAAAAGATCAACTTCTATGCTACTATCGTTCTATTAAGTCAAAGGAATGGCAGATAGGTTGGATATAATGCGGATAATTTTGTTAGGACTTTTCATTTTTATGTGTTTTCCAATAAAGGCACAGGATGAAATGCTAACTTTAGCATCTTGTGATGATTTGCAAAATATTTCAACAATTCCTACAGTGATGAACATTTGTAACGACTATAGAGGATGCGCATTCACTGATACGGGAATGGAGTGTTACTATAATACCTTCCTAAAGATTGTAGAGGCATGCGAAGCTTTTAAACTTGATAGTTGTATTGAGTCAGCTATCGTGCATATGGATGTGTTTCCTGCGATTATTGGTAATCAAAATAGTTTTAAACAATCTGCCTACGTTGCGTTATCAGTGTTTGAGTCAGATTCGATTCTACGAGAAGAGTTGCCTGTAGGGCAATATCGGACGAACTTTCCGGTAACGTATGCAATGATCTGGTCATCATTGAATGAATATGAAATAGCCAGTGATTTGTTAGATGATGCGCTTCGTCGCTATCCTACTAATTCAGTTGTATGGTATTTTAGCGGACTATTACACATTACAAATAACAATAGAGCTCGTGCAGAGTTTGATTTTTATACTTACCGACAGTTAGCCCCTACAGCCATATTAGATGTACTTCTTCCAACAGAAACACCAAATGATATTCAGATGCAAACTCAAGCATGGGTTCAATATCCAATGTTGTCTACAGGATCGTCGCCGGGTGGTATGTGGATTCGAGATGAAAGTTTAGGTGGATCAACAGATATAACGATTGAATTTACTGAAAATCGTGAAAATTTTGCTATATTTGGTTTGACTAATGGATTGGGTGAACCTGAAGATGCATTGTACTTTGTATGGGATAGTTATCTAAATGTTTATACGGCAAATGATCTGAGGAATAATCCTAATCGTGCTTTCTATTATAGCGAAGATCAAGACTATGATGAATTTTTTCAGGCTACATTATATGATGATTATCTTGTTTTGAAGATTGTTAGCGAGTCATTTGAAGCTGGTGGTCACAATTTTCATGTATTAATGCCAGCGGATGCACCAAATCCACATGATGCGCTTTATTATCCATGTGAAGGATTGAATCAGAGCTGGATAGAAGTTGGTGATGAGCTAATATTGACAACTGAGCGTGCCGGATTTGCAATTCGTTTGTATGAGTCACCTGACCCACCTACGGATGACATTGGCATAGCATTATCTGATTTTTACGGCGCGAATGGTTATTCGCCAATGATAGTTACTGGTGAACCACATTGCGGCACAGAGGTTATTTGGTGGGAAGTTACCTTGGGTGATTCAAAATACTGGATACGTAATAGCTCTCTTGCATTACCAGAGGATGTTTTTACAAACCTGCTGAATGCAAGAGAGCTAACATTAGCACAAATGCAAGGTGATTGGTCTGATGATGGTTAGATACTAATTCAACGGCTTGTAGTAGTAAGCGGTTGCATCAAATTCTGTTTTGTTACGCCGAGCATAATCCGGAATATCCCCTACATGGATAAATCCCATCTTTTGATAGAGCATCTCGGCGGGGTCGCCTTTACGAACATCCAGCACAAGTAGGCTACGATCAGCAGCTTTTGCTGCAGGATCAATCTCTGCCATGAGTTGACGGGCGATTCCTTGACGGCGATAGTTTGGGTGCACCATGAGTTTTTGGACTTCGGCACGATGATTACCATTTTCCCGAGGTTCAAGTCCAAGTTGTACAGCGCCGGCAATAATATCACCTTGTTGAGCAACAATGAGAATCTTGTTACCTGTTGTGAGTTGTGTTTTTACCTCTTGCCAATAGGTGACAGCTTCTTCTTTTGAGAACGGTAAAATCCAACCAATAGATGCACCACCGTCAACAGTCAACTTAAGCATGTCTACGAATTGATCCATATATTTGTGTAACTGGTCTGCTGAAAAATATGTGATAACCGTCATATTCCCCCCGAAACGCATAATAAAATATGATTATTTTAAATTGCTACATCAATATAACAACATTAAAAACCAACAATATCGAATCTAAATGTTTGTGACTATTTTTGTCTGTTATACTGTGCTGTATGACACAGATACCAAAAATTTCACTAGATGAAAAGTGGCGTTATCGTTTTGCAACGTCTGATGAGGATTTTTCAAACCCATCATTTGACGAATCGGATTGGGAATGGACGACATTTACAGGGTTAACGATTCCGAAGGTATCACCTCCGGATGTCATTTGGCTACGTAAACGGTTTGATTTGAATCCTGCTGAAGCTTGCATTCGATATTTTTTGCGATGTGTTGATAGTGCGATGCCAATGACAGTTTATCTGCGCGGTCAAAAATTGACTGAAAGTGGTAATGATTCACATCTTGATCTTGATATAACAGATTATGTTTCGTTAGATAATAATGTGCTGGTGCTCGCAATTTATCCTGCGAAGTGGGATTTAGACCCGCAACGTGCAGAAATTTATTTGCAACCGATATTTTGTGATGACCTTGCCTAAGGGATACATTGACGCATATCAGGGCATTCGCTACAATACGTGAATTGTGTGAAATATATTGAAGATTTAGGTTATGCAATATTATATCTGGACACTTGGTTGTCAAATGAATGTTGCCGATTCACAATTATTGGCATCAGAACTTGAACGGCTTGGGCATTCTGCCGCAGAAAATGGTGATGATGCCGATATTATGGTCGTAAATACATGTGTAGTTCGCCAAAGCTCGGAAGATAAAGGGCTTGGTCGTCTTGGACTACTGAATAAGATTAAAGAAGAAAACCCTGAAAAAGTCATTGGTGTAATGGGGTGTATGGTCGGAGTGCGTGATCCGTTATGGATGCGTCAACGGTTGCCATATGTGGATGTGTTTATGCCACCGTCAAATCCTGAACCAATGGTCGACTTCTTAAAAGAACGTATGGATGAAGTTGATGTGCTGAAAATTGAAGATGAAGCACGTCAACGACGGGATGCTTTGCAAGATGGTGAATTGATTTTACCTGATCATGAGCGTGGCACTATTGTCTCTGCACATGTCCCGATTGTTTATGGTTGTTCGCATGCATGTACCTTCTGTATCATTCCGTTCCGCCGTGGCGTAGAACGTAGTCGCAGTGTCGGTGAAATTGTTGCGCACGTTCGCAGTCTTGCTGAGCAAGATGTCAAAGAAGTGACATTACTCGGGCAGATTGTTGATCGGTATGGCAAAGATATTCCCGATGGACCTGATTTAGCAGATTTATTACGCGTTACTCATGATGTTGCTGAAGAAGTTGGTATTGAACGTATTCGCTTTTTGACCAGTCACCCGAATTGGATGACGGATAAATTGCTACATACAGTGGCTGAATTGCCACGGGTGATGCCTCACATCGAAGTCCCAATTCAAGCAGGTGATGATGAGGTGTTGGCACGGATGCGTCGAGGTTACACAGTTGACCAATACCGTAAGCTCGTCCATAAAATCCGCAATATCATTCCTGATGTAGCGATTCATACCGATATTATTGTTGGCTTCCCTGGCGAGACGCGTGAACAATTTATGGGAACATATAATATCTTAGACGAATTGAAATTAGATAAAGCGCATCTGGCACGATATAGCCCGCGTCCTCAAACGGTCAGTGATCGTCGTATGGAAGATAATGTCCCAGATGCAGAAAAACGTGAACGCTTCAAAATGTTAGAAGAAGTACAGGCACGGGTTTTGGCTGAGATAAATGGTAAATATCTTGGTCAGCATGTTGAAGTCCTTGTTGAAGACAAACACAAAGGCAAATGGCGTGCTCGTACACCCCAGAATAAGCTTGTCTTTTTTGAAGCAGATGGCGATTGGAAGGGTAAGTTAGCGACGTTGGAAGTAACATGGACAGGTCCTTGGAGTATGCAAGGACGGTTGCCAAAACAAGAACAAGCAAACGATCCATTAGTGATTGTTGCAAATTAATTGGCAAGTTCAAAGCAACGACGTATACTAGAAGAATGAATTTATATTGTTGAGGTATTTATAGCAGTCCGTGCTAAAATACGTCATAGTTTTAATGGAAATCGATTGGAGGCGGATTGAATGCCACCTGAGAGAAAACAATCAGGATATTATTACCCGAATAAGTTTGCCCGCATCACCATCGAAGCGATGGAAGAGGTGAT
>DIYL01000058.1 GCA_002428985.1 Anaerolineales bacterium UBA6055
ATTTGGGTCATATCAATCTTTGCTACTTATGCCCAATCATTGTAGCATTCCTTAACCATGCAGTGCAAAAGCTAGTGGGCTTACATAGGTAATCGACTCATCAAATCAACAAAATGTGTATCGGTAATTACTCGCCTAACCCCTATTGTGAAGCCATTGTATTAGTTAATGCTTTAGCAAGAGCTGCTTGGGCTTCTGGATTGGAGTAAGGCCCTTTTGCAAGCCAATCTTTGAGTTGCTTTGTATCTTTTGGTTTGGGTAACTTCATTACATCCCAATTGTCTTTCTTCCCAAATGTCGCATTCCATGCCGCTTTAGTTACTATATTTGCTTCATCAAATGGATTGACATCGATGATCGTTTGCAAGGCATCCTTATCACCACCAATGGCCAACCCGAGGAGGTCACTGGCATTACTTTGCCTGGCTTTACCACGTTTGCCTCCTACCTTTTTGATTAATCCTTTTATCTTCGAATAGAGTCCTGTAAATAGGCGCGTCGCATCAGCAGCAATTGCTATTGTTGCGGTCACAAATGCTGTTGTACCTCCACTGACCAATGTAATCGCATAACTAATCCACTTGATAATCTTAAGCGCAATCTTCATAGCAGAGTTAGCAACAGCGCGTCGTGTTTTCTGCCACGCATAAAATGCGATATTTGCCAGACGATTTTTATCAGTATCTTGTTTTACACTATCATCTTGAATGTTGCCATCCGTGTCGACACCCAGTTTATCCATTGTAGCTTTGTAACCCGTCATACGACGCAGGTGTTTGTTGAATAAGTTAATAAGATCCATGCCCAATACCACGCCGGCGAAAGCTTTACCTATAACCCATAATACAGCCCCTTGCAAGGCATCCGATAAGATGTCACCACCTTTTGCCCCTTCCTGAAGGCGGTTGATCGTCTCGACACCATCTGCAATGGTAAACCCCATACCGGCAACATCTAAAGTAGCTGCCGTACCACTTAGCGCTTGTTCACCACGTGTAGCACCCTGATCTTGTTTGTTCAAATCTGTTATACGTAACTGAACAATACGTTGAACTGTCGCCCTATCAGAACCCTTACCCGCTACAGCCCATGACCAATTAGCTTCCACATTTGTTTTAACTTCTTCAAATTCGCCGTGGAGATTTTCAGGAACAACTATCTCACCATAGTAAAACTTGCGTAGGTTGCTGACCTCTGGTATCAAACTTTTAGCAGCTACTTTATCTTGTGCTCGTACCTTCTGTTCATGTTTTTTGCGGGCTTCGTCATCTGCATCATCTGGTAACTTGGGATACTTCACCAGAGTTTTCATGAAATCACGTGGGTCTTTGTACTCCAACATCTTGCGGAGCTTCTCAAAATTCCTTTTGACTTGAGCTTTGTCTTTTTCTGCAATCGCCTGTTTCTCTGCTTCAACGGCGCCCGCGAGATATGGTAATACAGGAGCATTACCATATCTAATGAGAATTAAATAATACTCATGTTGTGCATCAGTCAGTTTATTCTCGCGAGCTAAGGCAATTATTCGAACGTCTAGCATACTTTGATATTTTGCATAGAATGCTGCGCCACCCACTTCCTCAAGCTCATTTAATTGGGTCTTAATACCTGTTTTATCCTCTTCTGAGGATGCATTGGGATCTGTCACATTATTGTCATCATCCGTACCGTTCCCATAATCCCCTTGGTATGCCCAACCGCGCTCGACACCGTTATTATCCGGTGAATCAGGACGTTTAGGGACATCATCAACGCGCTGGACCGCACTTGCCATACGTAAGTTCATAATGCGGTTAATTTTCTTTGTGGATTGTCCCATCAGTTGCATAGTGACTTGGTTACCAAGCGTACGTTGGAGTTGTAGGACATTATCTGGATCAGGATTGGTGAAAGAGAGTGCCTGCCCACCCAATGCGTTGAGGCTTGCCATCCCCTGTGCTGGTGCTTCTACTTCGGGTATGTGTGCAGATTGTGGGGATTGGGTTTCTTTGGATGCAGAACTATGTTCACTCATTAGACTATATACCTAAAACTCTTAAACGATAACACATCTCATCCAACCAAATATCAATTGTAAATGCGGTGTACAAAACGCTCTTATCGTGTTCTCAATCCTCTGCATGCCGCATTTATTTAGATAGGTTGTTGTATTTTCAATTTTAAGAATTATTAGAGCGCCTGTCGTCCACAGTCACTGATGATATTTTGTAGATATTGTTTTCGCGAGTGAAATAAATCGGTAATTGGGGAGATTTGAGGGGACTCCACACGTTGTAGAGTCCCAAATTAGATGTTTTGTGATGCTAAGGTAAGGCGTTGTTGCACAGATCGAACGGCAGTTGAACATATGTTTGACAGTCGCGTGTTTGCACAAGTCGTGCGTAACGGTTGCCTTGTAACCATGCTAACATGCTATCTGCATCACGGGGTTTGGCATTCCAAAATTGATAACCCGTACTATTTGAAAACAGCACTAGTTGCGTATCATTTGCCGTAAACTGACCATCGACCAAACCTGTTGGTAAGATATAGCGTTCAATGACAGCTCCCGTTTCAATGTCCCACCAAATAAATGTGCCATCCCCTTGACCTGTCAATAGCCAGAGTCCATCCGATGACATTTCTACAAACTCAATCTGAGCTGTACCCTCAAAAGTATGAATAACATCGCCCGTTGTTATATCTTGTATAACGAGTAACGATTCGGGTGCTTTCAGATACACAACCCAAGGCTGTGTGGGGTGCGTTGCCAGTCCAGCAACACCATTAGCAGATTCACTCTCGAAGAGGGCTGCACCACTTGTTCGATCCCAAACTTTCAATGTGTTATCTAGCGCAACTGCCGCAATAGCATCGATGGCATCAACGATCGCAACATCCATAACCATATCATCAAAATCACCATAAGTAGCTAGTACAGTCTCTGTTGCTAAGTCCCAAACCTGAACTTCTGATCCGACACCAAGCAGATAATGCTGTGTCTCATCGGGTATAGTTACGATACTATTGATATGTCCACTCGGCCCAAGGTTGATTTCACCCAATTCCCGTTGCTCATCTAAACTCCAGACATTGAGATAAGCTTCGCTATCTGTACTTAAGGGGTAAGAGCTTGTTCCACTCAAAATCGTTCGTCCATCGTTACTAAAAGCGATAGCTCTAAGCTTAGGAAGCGGTGGAGCACCAGCAGATCGTTGTAGGAGATATGCATCACCGGAAGCAGAATCGGTAACCAGCACATTGTTCGTTGGACGTTCACCTGGCTCACGTGTTCTCGCAAGTGTGACTATGGTATTGCCATCCAAAGATACATAGATTTTTTGAGAAATACCTTGCTCTGGTACACCTTGCAAAATCAAGTCAGGTGGAGATGGTGTATCGTCCCAAATCTCGATGCTTCCATCTGCATGACCAATCGCAAACATATCACCACGTGGATTTCGACGGATAGTCTCTCCTACACCGATTGATCGAAGCACCCGTATATTCGCATCCTGCGATGCGGCATCAAATTGAATGATGTCACCTGCACGATTAAGGACGGTCACTAAATCATCGTGCATCGCAATATCGACAAACCGATTGCCTTGTATGAAGTATTCTGAGATAGAATTATCAGACAAATCCCACAACATTACACTCTCGGGTAGAAATTGCACCCAATAGTTACCATCAGGCGTCAAGTTCCCATTGTATTCATCGCTCTCGGGTATCCCGACATCACGGTTCACATTAGCCTGTTGTCGGATATCTCCAGTGGAGGGATCCCACCTGACAAATATCTCACTTGCCAGAGCAGAGACAATATCTCCAGTGGCGGTAAATGAGGCACGGATTGGATTACCGGGAACAGCTGGCTCTATTAATTCTAGGCGCTCTCCTGTATTCAAATCGAAGAGTGCATAACGATCTTCGGTAACATTATGACGTGTGACCAACAATCTATCACTATCATCTGCGGATAGGTAAACAGCAGCTATCGGCAATACAGCCAACGATTGTAGCACCATACCACTATCTAGATCCCAAACATAAATCCCGCCATCAACTGAAGCAGATGCAACGGTTTTCCCGTCAGGTAGCACAATGATATCTGTGATAGTTTCTACATGTAAATTGATGCGTTGTTGCAATTCTCCAGTATTCACATCCCAGACCGCGATAGTTGTATCTCTAGCTACAGCCGCCTCCAGTTGTTCTCTAGCTCGGTTTGGACGTGGTGGTGGAGGTCGATCACCACGTGGGTCATCTTCTGATGATTTAGCCTGGCTATCTGTTGGAGGTTCAATACCATGTGGGTAAGCTTGAGCATCCTCATCGTCGAAGGCTGGTAATCGTCCCATCACTGTGACACCCGCTCCTGTAATTAGAGTTGTCCCATCAGGAGTGAATGCCATTGCTGTTATGGCATCGTCATGAGCATGCCAATATGTTGTGATTCCCGGCAAAGTACTCAGTTTATGAGCAGTATCGACAATCGCCCGCTCGGTCTTGGGGAGTTGAGATGCAGATTGCACCATCTGTACTGCTAGAGACATATCGCCACTAGAAATAGCACGCTCGGCATTCGCCAGCAACGTGAAGCTTTCGGCTTCGTGAGCGCGTTCAACTGCTAACTCAGTTTGATTGATCGACACAAGAGACAAGATGGTTGTGATTATTGCCGCTATGGCAAATGTCACAAGGAGATAGCCAAGGCGGTTGCGCGACTGTCGAATAAGTGTTAGCTCATAAGCCTGTTGTTCGATAGTAGCGGCGCGGATAGACTCTCGCTGATCCAAACTCTGTTGAATAAAATCACGTTCATCAGGTGTAAGGGCTAATGTAGTTGAGGATAGCCAATCTTCGAATGTGACTAATCTTGCCCCTTGTAGTAGATAACTTTCCTCTTTGTCGGTTTGTTGCCAGTCTTTGATCAATCGCTGGAGCAACTGTCTTTGTCGAATGCTATCCTGATGCTCACTAATCCACCTATTCAAGCGATCCCACGATTTAAACAATGCCTCATGAGCAACCTCAACCATCGGTTCACGAGTTTGTGGATCATGATCGAAGGTCAATAAGCGACTACGGTCAAACGTATCCAAAACATCCTGTAACGCATGTATATCACCCGTCAACGTTCTTAGCTCACTCACACTAACTTGACGACGAGTAATCTCACCTTCATCAGAAATCGACACGATGCGACTAAACACTTGGTGGGTAATCGTTTGTTTTTCTGGCATCAATTTTAAGTAGAGTTCCTCAGCTTGTTTAGCAAGAGTCCCATGTACGCCACCCAAAGAACGGTATGCTGAAAGTGTGAGTATATTGTCTTCTCGATTCCTGAACAATTCGGATAATGTGTACTGCATCAACGGCAATGCACCGATTTGTGATTGCATATCGGCAACTATTGCTGACACAAGTGAAGTCTCTATGTCTAGCCCTACATTACTCGCTGGAGCAACGATTGCTTGTTCTATTTCATCAATGTCCAACGGTAAGATTACTTCGGTATTGTGTTTGAGCAGGTTACCAAACTCCCGATATTTCAGAGGTCGGTCATAAAAATCACCGCGCATGCAGACAATCAACCGTAATTGCAGCCCGATTTCAGCGATAGCTGTGGTCAGCAAGTCCAGAAATTGCTGACGAATGATCTCATCATCAACTTGTGTGAACAATTCTTCAAACTGGTCTACTATCAACAATAGTGTATCGCCCTAGTGTGGCAACATCGCATGTAACATTTCCACAAGCGCGGATGGATCTGAGGCAAGCACGTCAGGTAACTTCTCAGGCATGTTGGTAATTGCAACATCCAGTAACGCCTCTGCAAGGTTAACCCTAGGATCATTTCCAGGCGTCATACTTGCAATGAACCATCGGTTAGAATCTTGTAGTTTCCCCTGCCTAATAGCAGGAACAATGCCAGCGTGAACAATGCTTGACTTACCGCTTCCACTTGGGCCAACAATCGCCAATAATGTTCTATCATCGCTAGACTTAAAGGAATGTAGTAATTCCTCTACAAGTGTTTCACGACCAAAGAAATTCTGTTGGTCTGCCTCACCAAACGCGCGCAAACCACGATATGGGTTGATCTTGATACGTATTGATTCTTCAGAATCAGATACTCTGATACTATTAGCTTGCACAGCCGCTTGAATTGCCTCTGCAAAGTCTGTTGCCATATTAAAGCGATCATCGGGATGTTTTAAGGTCGCTCGTTGCAAGGCATCGTTAACTAGGCTAGGGACTTGTTGCAACATTGGAATTGGCTTCTGCAAATGCGCAGTGACCATTTGCGTACCGTTCAACTTACCAAACGGATGTTCAGCTGTCAGCATTTCGTACACCACAAATGCAAGACTATAGATGTCTGACTGCAAACTAGGTGGTTGAGACTGTCGCAATAACTCCGGGGCAGAATATGCTGGTGATAGCACTAGATGCTCATCTGTACTTTCTTCCAGAGCATTCCCAATCACATAGGCAATGCCAAAGTCAGCCAAATACGCATTATCTTGCTCATCAAGTAAGATATTGGCCGGTTTAACATCTTTGTGAACAATTCCATGTGCGTATGCGGTATCAAGAGCCGCCGCCAACTGTCCTAACAGACGAGTTGTACGTTCGAGTGATAGCGGCCCACTATTTTCGATTAAATTCTTCAAGCTGCCACGCGGATAGTATCGCATCACCATATACGCACCAGATGGATTACGCCAGTAATCGTAAACCGGAACAATATTAGGGTGTTCAACACGTGCAATCAAACGAGCTTCAAGGCCAAAACGTTGCACAACCCAAATACGATTCGCATATTGAGGTAAGACTGTCTTGATAGCAACTGTACGCCCAATCGATGGTTGGTAGGCGCGAAGCACATCACCAAATCCACCGCTACCGATACTCTCTTCAATCTGATACCCACGTAACACTTTACCAATAAATGTTGATCGTACCATCTTGACTCCAATAAATTTATAACTCATAGATCATTACTTTAGAGGATCAGACCTTGCAGATCAAGTAATCGACTACTTTTGCGTTTCAACGAATTCATTCAAGATTATCTTTTAAATGGGGTATTAATAGATTCCAGTGTCCTTGCCCCTTAAACTTGTACCAAAGTAAGTCAGAATGTTTAATGAGTACAAGTAAAGGAACAATCACATGGTCAACAGCAAGAAAAAAGGCAAGCGATACAGCCAAGAGCAAATTATTCGTATCTTGGCAGAACTAAACGCAGGGAAAACAGTTGAGGAAATTTGTCGAGTTTATGGTGTAGCTCAAAGCACATTGTATAACTGGAAGAACAAGTATGGTGAGATGGATCGGGACGAGCTGGCACGGTTGCGCGAACTCGAAGATGAAAATCGTCGCCTAAAGCGGATTGTTGCCCAGCAAGTGTTGGATATTGATGCCCTGAAAGATTTGCTGACAAAAAAGTAGTGCAGGTAGCTGACAAACGACGGGCAGTGTCCTACCTGCAAGAAGCTCACAAGATGTCCGAACGCCATGCCTGCGATTTAGTTGGAATTGCACGTAGCACACGTCGCTATCGAGCTGTGCCAGCAGAAGATGAAGTGGCATTGACACAGCTTATTCGTGACTATGCCCATCGCCATCCGCAGTAAGGCTATCGCCTTATCACGGGATTACTCCAAGCAGATGGCATTGATGTCAATCACAAGCGTGTGGAGCGTATCTGGCGGCAAGAAGGACTACAACAACCCAAGCGAACAGCCTACAAACGACGCTATGGTGAAGGGGGTGATGTGAAACAGAGAGCAACCCACATCAATCATGTGTGGAGCTATGACTTCACCGAAGATCGAACTGAAAACGGGCAACGAGTAAGGATTCTAGCCATCATGGATGAGTTCACACGTCAATGCCTCATGCTCTATGCCAGCACCAGCATCCCATCAAACAAAGTCGTCGATATTCTTGACTGGCTTGTCATGTGTCATGGGACACCTGAGCATATTCGCAGTGACAACGGTCCTGAGTTTGTTGCCAATAAAGTCAAACACTGGATTACCGCACAAGGCAGCCAAACCATTTACATTGAACCTGGTCATCCTTGGGAGAACCCATTTATTGAACGGTTCATCGGCACACTGAAGCACGATTGCCTTCAGAGGTATCTGTTCGACAAAATACCTGAGGCACAAGAGTTACTGGAGAACTGGCGGATTGAATACAATGCGTATCGTCCACATAGTGCATTAGGCTACATCACACCTGATGCCTTTGCTAACAAGCATAGTCAGAAAATTCCAATTTGAAGTGGTACATACTCTTGGGGCTAGACACCAGCATAATCTTATTTAGAAATTTATCGGGAAAAGAGCGATTGAATATTCACCAATTCGTTTAATATTAATTGGTGAATATAGAAATGCATTTTCAAACCAACATAATCGATTTGCACCATAAATCTTTGTAGATGAAATTCCTAACTCATAGATCATTCAAATACAAAGTGGCTAGCTTTACAATAAGGAGTAAGGATAACCCGTGTGTGTATTTTAGTTTGTGAGGTTCGAACCTGTGGTCCAGACAAATTAGTGAAGAATAACACAGCCAAATAACGCAAAACCAAGAGTATCATTACTCTCGGCCATCTATTAGTAATACTATTACACTATTTTCGGAGAGGACAGGGAACGAACCCTCGTCGGAAACCCCCTAATTTTGTATCCATTGACCCCACTTAAAAAACTACAAACCCTCGTTGCCTGACGCCAATATCCAGAATATTTGGTCCAACATATTCAAGCTGGTTTACACTTCAAATCAGATTACAAAATACATATATCTGCGCTATTTGTCATCTACTGCAGTCTTTTTGTATTTGGCATTCCAATTTTTGATCCGTAGAAGATTACAAGTATCAACTCTCATAGTATTTTTTTAAAACAAATATCCCGGCAAACTGTTTGAAAACTTCAAGTATGTTAAAAAATTATGTTATACTTGTTAATAAACAATAAAATAAGTAATTGGAAGTAACGTAAAATTTATTTTACAGCTATTATCACTTAAACTTCTCTTAAATACCCTACGTGTTTTTATTTTAAGAAATTGGTGAATTATATATTATGAACCATTATACTAAGTTTACACTAAATGAACTTTCCATCATAATTATTATTCAATCTATTACATTACTTTTGAGTTATATAGTCTTTACTAATTCCTATTTCGCCTTTCAAATTGGTATACTCCTTATATTATTCTCCTCTCTAACCATCGCGACAATATTACGTATGCAATCGGTTAGTTCTCATGTTGATTCTGAAGTATTTTACGCCTTATTCCAACAATCACGTGATGCAGTCACACTATCTAGCATAAATGATGAATATATCGCTGCTAACACAGCAGCGCTCGACATGTTTGGTTATGTGGAAGATGAAATCATAGGGAAAACTTGGCATCAATTTATCGTGCCTGAACAGCATGAAGCAGGAAGCCTTGTTGCTGAGCAAGTAGTGTCTGGGGAAAAGCTTCCAATCTATGAAAGAACAGCAATACATAAAAATGGGAATCAATTCCCTATCGAGGTTAGTATAGACCTTATAAAAGATTCTGATGATAATCCCCTCTTTATACAGTCTGTTATACGCGATGTTACAGAGCGTAAAGAAGCCGAGAGTAAACTTCTAGAAGAGCGTCAACTTCTCCGAACGATTATTAATGCTATACCTGACGATGTTTATGTAAAAAACCTCGATTCACATTTTATTCTGGTGAACGATGCAATTGAGAAAAAGTTCGGAAACAGTCTCATAGGCAAGTCTGATCAGAACTTAGATAATCAACAAACCGCAGATGAATATCGTGCAGAAGAGCTTGAAATAATGAAAAGCGGTAAACCTTTGCTCCGAGAGTTGCGGTATATCTCATCTGAAGAAAGTCTTACAGAAGAAGAAGCATGGTTCGAGGTATCAAAAGTCCCTTTATACAATAGTATTGGAAAGATTGTAGGAATAGTTGGGGTTAACCATGATGTTACAGATGTACATCAAATGCAAGCAAAGCTTAAACAAGAACGTAACTTACTAAGAACAGTTATTGATAATATCCCAGCATCCATTTTTGCCAAAGATCTAGAGTCAAGACTAATTCTCGTCAATCAACCTCTGCAAGATATTTTTGAGACTGAGTTATTAGGTAAGACAGATCATGAATTGATGAACGATAACCAAGCAACTGAATTTTTGCTTGAAGAAAAGTCTATAATTAAAACAGGAAAAGCACTATTAAATGTTGAGAGATTCATTTCTAAAAAAGACAGTGGACGCAAGCAAGATACTTGGCTGAATATTTCCAAACTTCCTTTACGTAATGATTTAGATGAAATTGTTGGTATTGTAGGGATTAGCCAAGATATTACTCCCAATAAGCAACAACAACTACAATTAATAGATAGTCAGGAACGCTTTAACAAAGCCTTTCATATGAACCCTGTTGCCATAGCAATTAATCATGTACGTGACGGACGATTTGTGGATGTCAATGAAAGCTTTGAAAGGTTATCAGGTTTCAATCGATCTGAACTAATTAATGCTAAACATATACCCAATACATGGTTGAATGAAACTGAGCGGACAATCGCAATGGAGAGCTTTGAAAAAAACGGCTACTTACAACAAACAGAATTGCATTTTGTTTGCAAAGATGGAGCTGTTCGCATTGTTAATGCATCTTGGTCGAAAATCGAACTTGACAACGAACCTCATATTCTTTCTATGTTGCTTAATATAACAGAACGTAGAAAAGCAGAAAAATCTGTACAGGAAAGTGAAGAACGCTATAAAAAAGTATCTGAACTGATTTCTGATTATGCATTCTCTTATATTGTTGAACCCGATAGGACACTTGTTCCTGATTGGATGACTATAAATTCATTTGAAAGAATGTTCGGTTACAAATGGGAGCCTGAAAAACTAACCTACAACATCTATCATCCAGACGATATTGATCGAGTTAGGTCTGACGTACAGCGCGTTATTGATGGGAATTCTATAACTGCCGAATATCGTGTTGTTACGAAAGAAGGTAATGTACGATGGGTTGAAATAAGTCGTCAACCAATCTGGGATCATAAGGCAAACCGTGTTGTACAACTACTTGGAGCTGCAAAAGATGTTACTGAGTTCCGTGAAACTTGGGACGAATTGCAATCCGCACAACATCTACTTGAGACTATTTTTGCAACCATTCCAGACGCGATAAACATATTTGATGTTGTTGGAAACAAAAGACTATATGGAAACAAGAGTATCACACAAGATTTCGGCTACACTATTAATGAAATCATCGCAATGGGCGCTCAGCTGGTTGAAAACTTAATCCATCCTGACGACTTACAAAAATACAGATTACATCAGCAACAAGTTCTACAAACCAAAGATGGAGAGGTTATTGAACTTGAAGTTCGAATGAAACATAAGCTTACAGGTTGGCGATGGGTTTACAGCAGATACACTATATTTAGAAGAGACAATAATGGAATCCCCATCGAAATATTAGGGATTGCGCAAGATATAACTGAGCGCAAACTTGCAGAAGAGAAATTACGTTTGAGTGAGGAGCGCTATCGGGGGATCTCAGAGATCATGTTGGACACTGCGTTTTCTATTGTCTACAATCCTGAGACAGATAAATATGAATCAGAATGGATTATAGGATCGCTACCAGAATTGACTGGGTATACATACGACGAATTCTACAACACTATTGGAACTGCCAATATCTGTCATCCAGACGATTATCCTAAACTCGTAGCCGATGCGGAGGCAACTTTAAGAGGTGAGCAGACAGATGGCGAATATCGTTTGTATACTAAATCTGGTGAGATTATCTGGTTATATATCCGACGTGTACCGGACTTTAATGACAATCATGAACGCATAAACCGTTATTATGGTGTCACCCAGAATATAACAGAAAAAAAACGAGCCGAGGCGATTCTGCGCGATAGTGAAGAAAGGTATCGTACCCTATTTGAACAATCAAATGATGCGATTTTAGTCTTTGACATGGAACCTAAAGTTACTTTAGCAAACTCCAGGACAAGCGATCTCTTTGGCGTCAGCTCTGAGGAAATCTTAGGACAGGGTATCACTGCATTTGTTGTAGAAGAAGAAAAATTGGACAGCCACAAACGTTGGCAAGAGATTCTTTCAACAAATCAAACAAGCACCTATAAGCGGACTGGACGAAAAGCTGATGGCACAATTATTCATACTGAAATTAGTGCGAGAGCAATACGTGATCCTGATGACAACCCTATTTATGTTCAGGTGATTCTGCGTGATATTACAGACCGATACAAGGCAGAGCAAGCATTACAAAAAGAGCAAGCATTACTCCGCACTATAATCGACAACATACCCGATATTATTTATATGAAAGATCGAGATAGTCGTTTTATTGTTGTAAACGAAAAGTTGCAATGGTATTGGGGAAATACGAACTTGATCGGTAAGACTGATATTGAACTTGTACCGAGCAATGAGTCTGAAGCAAACATGCGTGAAGAACAGGAACTTATGCAAACAGGAGTTCCTATCCTCAATCGTGAACTATATGTGGAGTCTACATTGCAGACACCAGATCAACCTATATGGTTGGAAGTCTCTAAAATCCCACTTAAAGATGAAGTAGGTAACATTATAGGTCTAGTAGGAATTAACCGTGATGTTACATCGCAAAAAATAGCTGAACGGGAGCTTATTGAACGTCAACGTCTTATACAAGGAATTTTAGATACAATTCCAGATATTGTGTATATTTTCGACTTAGTTGACAACAAAAATATATTTCAAAATCGAAATATAGGTGAAGATCTTGGATATTCCGCTACAGAAATTGAAGTTTTAGGCGATAACTTAATTCAAGAACTCACTCACGAAGATGATCTAATACGCCTTACAGAACATCGCAATAAGATTGCTAGATTAAAAGATAAGCAAATTGTTACTCGAGAATACCGTATTCAGACACAATCTGGCGGTTGGCGTTGGATTCATACACGCGATGTTGTTTTCAAACGTGACCGGTCAGGCACACCAACCCAGATTATTGGCATTGCACAAGATGTCACTGAAAGCAAGCTGGCAACAGAATTTCTAGAGGATCTAGTTCAAGAACTCGAAACAAAAAATGCTGAGCTTGAGCGCTTCACATATACAGTTTCGCATGACCTCAAAAGTCCTCTAATTACCATCAAGAGTTTCATTGAATTACTCAAAATGGATATGAAAACAGGAGATGAAATTCTTATCGAGAAGGATCTAAATTTTATAGAAACTGCGGCTAACCAAATGGAAAAGCTCTTAGAAGATTTATTGGAGCTATCTCGAATTGGTCGAATCATCAACCCGCCGGAGGTAATTGATTTGAATGAATTAGTTTTAGAGGCAATTACTCTTGTTCAAGGGCAAATTGATGCGCGAAATGTACAAGTAAACTTAAATAAGGGATTACCTCATGTTTTCGCAGATCGATTACGACTTGTTGAAGTTTATCAAAATTTGATTGGTAACGCAGTGAAGTATATGGGAGCTCAGCCCAACCCACAGATATGGATCGGAGCAAAATTAGACAAAAATCAGGTAATTTGTTATGTTCAAGATAATGGAATCGGAATAGCCCCTCAGTACCACGACAAAGTATTCGGCTTATTTGAACGCCTAGACAATACTCAGAGCGGAACCGGCATTGGACTAGCCCTCGTCAAACGAATTATAGAGTTACATCATGGTCAAATCTGGATAGAGTCGGATGGCAATAACCAAGGTAGTATTTTTAGATTTAGCTTACCAGCAAATTATTGATTAATGGAGGAAGTTATTGTGTCTATAACTGCCAACATATGCGAGGTTTTGCTTGTAGAAGATAATCCTGCTCATGCTGAACTGATTAAACGTAGATTTGGAGAAAGGTATCCAAACATTCATTTACGCCATGTTACAGATGGACAGCAAGCATTAGATTTATTGTTACAGCAAAACCAATCATTAGATTTATCGTCAAAATATCAACCAGCATGTATTTTACTAGATATTCGACTTCCTAAAATTAGTGGTCTAGAGGTTCTTAGGCAGCTACGTAATTCGGGTGAATTCACAAAAACTCCTATCGTTATTCTAAGCAGCTCCGCAGCCAATCAAGATCTCGAATCTGCATATAAACACTGTGCAAATAGCTACCTTGTTAAACCAACAAATCTTTCAGATTTTTTTGAATTGATCGATGCCATTGGCAACTATTGGTTGGATTGGAATCAGGCAGTTAGTAATTAGATTTATTGTTAGGATAAAGTGCAATGAACACACCTCAAGTCATATTAATAGAAGATAATATCGCACATGTAGAGATTATACGCCGGGCTTTTGATACTGGTCATGAAGAAGTTGAGCTACAAGTTGCAAACTCATTGACTCAATATAATGAATTGATTATCAATATTCACCCAGATATTATTCTAGCAGATATGAATCTACCGGATGGTAAGGGATTAGATTTACTCAGTCAATCAGATGAAGTTCCTGTCATTGTTATGACAAGCTTTGGTAACGAAGAAATAGCAGTTGATGCAATGCGAAGAGGAGCATTTGATTATATTGTAAAATCCGAGCATGTTTTTAGAGACATACCTCATATAGTTAAAAGAGCACTTCGTGAATGGAGCCACATTCAGATGCGGAAATCTGCCCAGATTGCTCTAAAACACAGCGAAGAACGCTACCGAGCTATTGTTGAAAATTCGCTTATAGGTATCTTTACGATGGATGTCCATAATCAGATAATCTATGCAAACGATGAATTTGCAAATATCACTGATTGTAACGTGAATGCAATTATAGATTCATCTTTTTTGAACTTAGTTAAAGGTTCTTATCATAAAACAATTAGCGAACTTCATAAAAGTATTATTTCAAAGAGAACTCAGTCAAAGCACCGTATAGAAATAGAGTTAATGCATCGCGATGGTAGTGAGCATGTTGCCGAGCTAACAATGGCATTTTACATTAGTCCATCCGGAGAACCCCAAGTTTTAGGGCAGCTTATCGATATTACACACCGCAAATTAGCAGATCAACACAAATTACAATTAGCACTCGAAAAAGAAAAAGTCAATTTACTACACTTATTTATTGGCAATGTAACTCATGATTTTAAGACTCCAATTGCAGTTATCAAAATGAGTCTTTACTTTCTAGAAAAGTATCAAGACCCCGTAAAACGTCAAGAAAAAATAAATGCAATTGGACTTCAAATCGAACGACTTAGTGATCTTATTCAAAACCTTCTTGCACTCACACGTTTAGATTACAATACACAACTTGACACAGAACCTCAATTTGTTGAGGATTTAATCCAGGATGTTATCTCCTACTTACTATTGATTATAGAAAGAAAACACTTAAGAATCTCGCTAGAATTTACCCCAGATCCACAAAAGTTACATTTAGATACCAAAGAGTTTCGTCAAGCTTTGCTCAATCTAATTGAGAATGCTGTTAATTACACTCCTGATGGTGGAGAAATTACCATTCTCACTAAGGTGCAAAATGAATCTTATCTTGTAGTTATTCAAGACACAGGAATAGGAATACATGAAAGTGATTTGGATCAAATATTCAACCGTTTTTACCGCTCTACCGAGGCTAAAGCTAGTATTCAATCAGGCTCGGGCATTGGGCTGGCAATTGTTAAACGTGTAGTTGAAATGCATGATGGAGAAATTGACGTTGCTAGTAAACTAGGCGAAGGAACAACTTTCACTGTTACTCTTCCCTTACCACCCGTTTGATTTACCTATACATGTACATCCAAGATAGATGAAATAAGCATGGATATATCTAATGAAAACATTAGCTATTAGAACCAATTTCAACAAATTTTGTAACGCATTAATTAGCTATACAACGGAACCTCTAATAGAGATTGAAGATCCTAAACGAGCATTTATATCAAAATGGCTGGCGAGTGTATTTATCACTGTTCTACCTATTGGAGTAAGTGTTTCAATTTTGCCGGACTTAATTGCCGATGGTCAAGCAATGCTACAAAATGGGGAGACACTTTCAATTATAATCAGCTTAGTTTTATTGTGTGGGTGTTATTTTTTGTTCCGTATTGGACGGTACGAGTTAGCAATGCTTATTGCTACAACTGTTGCATCTTTGCTTATCTTTTATGTATCAGCTAAAGGTGACGATTTAGATGATCTAGTTTTCCTATTGATGCCTATCATCGTATTAAGCGTTCTACTCCCTAGACAAATTGTATTCGCTGTTATTTTTATTGATGTACTATTTTGGTTAATACTTGCTAGCGTTGTTCAAGTCGAACTAGGTACGTCTTTCACTTCATTTCTAGTAGGATCTATGTTGACTATTTTCATAGCTTTTCATCGTGATGCAATTGAAAAGCTTAATACTAGCAATCTAAAGGATCTCAATCAATCTTTAGAATCTGAGATTATCGAAAAAACTACTATTAGCAACGCACTACAAAGATCTCTCAGTGAAAAGGAAACTCTACTCAAAGAAATACATCACAGGGTAAAAAACAACCTACAAGTCATCTCAAGCCTATTAGGATTGCAAGCCAGAAACCTCAAAGATAAAAAACTATCCCAAGCTCTTATTGATTGTCAAAATCGAGTTCAAGCTATGGCAGTAGTTCATGAACGACTATATAGATCTGAAAATCTCTCACGTATACTTGCTGACGAGTACATTCGTGATTTTCTTAAACACTTAATTCAAACCCAATCTCAAACAACAAAACTAATAAAACTAGATACGGATATAGAAGTACTTCCCTTGCACATTGACATTGCTATTCCATGCGGCCTACTAATTAATGAGCTTGTTTCCAATGCTTATAAACACGCCTTTGCTTCCAGGGACGCAGGAGAAATTCAGGTCACATTTTATCGCCAAGATGATCAATATATATTGAATATCAAGGATAATGGCCAGGGCGTTAGTGATGAATTTGATTTTGAGCAAGCCCGAAGTATGGGCTTACAGTTGGTCAATACACTAGTGCGTCAGCTTAAGGGTACAATCAGTTTCGTCAATGAACATGGCATATCAGTTCATATAGCTTTCCCCACTCATGATATTTCGAATGGAGTATAAAATGAAAGCAAGAATTCTTATTGTAGAAGATGAAGGTATCGTTGCCTTGGATATTGAAGATATGCTAACTCGCTCTGGATATGAGGTAATTAGCATCATTTCATCTGGAGAAGAGGCGATTCCAGAAGCAATAGAAAGCAAACCTGATCTTATTTTGATGGATATACGGTTACAAGGTAACATGCTTGGGACTGAAGCCGGAAAACAAATCAATCGAGTGATTGACAGTCCGATCGTCTTTTTGACTGCACATTCAGATAGTCAAACTATACAAGATGCGAAACAATCAAACCCATATGGCTATATTGTCAAACCATTTGAACAACGCGACCTAATCACAACTATCGAACTAGCTCTATACAAGCACTTGTCTCATCAACAAGAGATTTATTTTACAAACATGCTTAAAAGCCTAGTAGATAATATACCAATTGGAATTATTATGTTGGATCAGAATCACCGCATTTCCATGGTTAATCCTAAAGGTTCCGATTATATAGACTCATTCGGTGAGAAATCAACAAATGCAAAGCTTGAGCAAATAATGGGTTATTCACTCACAACTCTGATAAGTGACACAGTACGGGGTAGTTGGCAAGAAATCGTAGTCGAGCAACCTGATCAGGTTACATTAGAACTCATTACATTCTCTACACCGTGGTTTCATGAAGAACTTACATCAAATAATCCGGGTTGGATGATGATAATAAGAGATGTGTCAACTCAGCGAAGCTTGCAGAAAAAGCTTGAAAATCAGGAACATATTTCTTCTTTAAAACAATTCGCTGAAAATATGGCATATGATCTAGTAAAATCATTCAAACCTATCGACTATAATTTAACCTTACTAGAATCTGTTGAGACACAAATCACCGATCGAGGAAGATCACTAATCAATGATAGCAAAAGTAAGCTCAAGCAGGTTGATTTAATATTAGATAACTTCAAGAAAGTTAACCAAGATATTTATCTTTCTAGAACTAAATTGGGCACATTATATGAGTTAATTGAGAGTCAACTAAATTATGGGACAGAAATAACGGTTGATAAATCGCTTTATTTCACACAAATTGAATCCGATAATGATCAGCTGATATTTGCTAGCAAGATAATAATTGATTTCCTCAAAGATTTTTCTGAATCGGATTCCAAAATCAAAATAGCAAGTGAAGTAACAACCATTAAACATAGAAATACTGAAGAACATCACATTGAATATATTGTTTTAAAGTTCGAAAAATTAGGGGAACATTTACCAATAGAAGTTTTGCCGCACATATTTGAGCCATACTTAGTTGATCGTGTATTTAATATTAAGCTAGGTCTATTGCTTTCACAAGCTAATTTAATTGTCAAACAGCACAAAGGGTTCATACAAGTAAAGAATTTACCTGAATATGGCGTTTCTTTTAGTATCTTTCTACCAATATTATAATACCTCAGATGAAATGTTATTAAATTAAGTTATCCAAGAATCTGTGCAACACTCTAACCATTTCCTCCATTTTCTCTCGACATATTTCTGTTTCATGTTGCCCACTAATTATTGGTATAGTTGATTACATATTAAAAACCTTAACCTATAAAGTCTATATATGTTAGCGATTTTGACTGGACATAAGTTTGTCTAGGGATACTACCCCCACCTGCTAATTGAAGGCATAACTCTATAATCGGTTCGCCGCTATCACGCTGATCAACATATGGGGATGCAACAAAATGTATTTCAGGATTCCGAAAAGCATCATATGCGACTTGCGTACCATCAAAACTAGCTATTGCGAAGTCATCTGTACGTCCGGTTTCTTGAAGAGCTCGAATTACACCTAAGGCAGTATCGTCGTTGACACATATCACTGCACCTTGATTACCTTGCCAATTATCAAGAAATGACAGAAAATTAAGTCTCGAGACCTCGGTGCTACTACCATTATTTATATAAAATGGTTCAATATCGTTAATCAAACCATTATCACGTAATACTTGGATAGTTGAATCGATACGCATATTACTGGTATCAACAAACCCTCGATCGGTAAAGCAAATGAGTTTATTAATTTGACTATGCCAATATTCACCTACCCAATCGACAAGCGCTTTCCCTGCGAGTGTACCCGTTGCTACCTCATCTATGCCATAGTAGTAGCTCCCAGCAATAGGTATATGCAAAGCAAGTGTTGGTATTTTTTTAAGGCGGAAAGGAAAAATAAGCTGAGCATTTAAGCGTTGGTCTATGTGGAAGATAACAGCAACATCGACAGGTATAGATAAGAATTCGTCAATATTGGTTTTTGCACGTACTGAATCCATCGCATTGTCTCGTACGATTAGCTCTACATCAGGGTGATTATCCACTACCCGTTGTAAGCTTTCTTGAAGTTCGACGGCAAATAAGTTGTTGGTATCAAGATTAGCAAATCCAATAATAATTGAATTATCAGACATAGAATGCTCTCTAGTTCAACTAATTTATTAAACAAATGTATTGTAAAGTAAACAAGACTTATCGGTAATCGTCAAAATCAAGTTAGATCATAGTTAGATCTAAAATTAATCGAAGATATTTCTCCATCATTCCGCTTTATTGTATTCGCTTTAGTTAATATCACGATTTTGCATTTCAGAGGTGGTGGGAAAAGTCTGAGCTTCACGGACATAGGTCTGTAGCCGGTTGAGATTAGATTATAGATTGGCAATTTCTCGCAGATCATCGCGATATTACTCACGAGTCAGTTGATGTACTTTTCTCCTAAATGTAGAGTCACGTGAATATCGCACACAATTCAAGATTCTGTATGAGATTGGTGATTGCCTCTCCATCAAGATCCATAAGTGCCTCCCAGATGAGTTCTGGTGGTATTGTGCACATGCCAGAAGCAGTGATCGAGTTTAGCGAGACAGTACCGGACCATCCAATGAACTGTTTCATTGAGCTCGACAGATGGAAAAATAGTCGTGATTCTTCCACCAGTTTATGAGAGTCATTGATAGCTAAAGGAATTGTTTCAGCGCATTGTATAAGAGCGTATCATTAATGGGTTTAGGAATATATGCAGAGAAACCTGCTTTTAGTGATTGGTGTTTCACAACATTATTATCAAATGCAGTCACAGCGATACATGGTAAATCAACAAGTTTCAGTTGCATCCGAATCTCTTGTAACAGTTGACTACCATCCATCTGCGGCAATGCTAGATCGATAATGGCAGCATCATATTGATTGGCTTTCAAATGGTCGATCGCGGATTCTGCATCAGATACACATTCTGAATTGATGTCCCACATATCAAGCATATCTTGAAGCATATCTCGTCCATCAGCTTCATCCTCGACAATAAGAACAAGTGGCTTATTTTCCATTATGTATTTTACACCTCAGCTATTCAACAACAACGCGTATAAAGTCATTGACAAATGTTTCCGGATTTAAGGGTTTAGTCAAAAAGTTATGAAACCCAGCTGCTATAGCCTTTACCCGGTCATTTGGCATTGCATGAGCAGTCAAAGCGATGACTGGAATTTCCATCGTAGCCCGATCTTTTTTCATAGCTTCAATAAATTCCCAACCACTCATCTCAGGCATTGATAAATCAGAAATAACGTAATCTGGTTGCTTCTCAATTGCAATTGCAAGACCCTCAGCACCATTAGTAGCAGTCAAAACGACAACATCTAAATCTTCTAAGAGTGTTTCTGCTACTTCTAGACTGTCTGGTTCATCATCAATAATTAAGATGGTTTTGCCGTCCACATACGACTCATTATATTCCATTATCTATGTCTCCTGAGTTAAAGCTTCAGATTTAGGAACGTTCATTGGTAAACTTACAGTAAATGTAGACCCTTGTTCTGGTTGGCTCTTGAGGACAAGTGTTCCATCTAATTCCTTGACTAAACTATTGACAATAGCTAACCCTAAACCAGTTCCCTCATGTTGGCGCTTGCTAGATCCATCAACTTGTCGAAAGCGCTGGAATATAACATCTTGCATATGATATGGAATACCCATGCCCGTATCACTTACTTCAATTTCCCAATTTTTATTTTTCTTACGCACTTGTAGAGATACATAGCCTTCATCTGTAAATTTAAAGCCATTACCAATCAAGTTGATGACAATTTTGGAAAGTAGTCCTTCATCAGCCATAAGAGTGGGGGGTAGGTCGGGGTCAACGTTCATTTTGAACTCTAAGTTTTTCTCTTCTGCAAGTATCACCATTTGCGATTTCACATTATCGAAGAACTGATTGACATCGAGAGGCGCTTCCATTACTTCAACCCGACCTGATTCAATACGACTGATGTCTAGAATGTCGTTAATCAATGAGAGTAGTCGTTCAGAATTTGCACGTGCTCGATCCAAACGGTGCTGGTTTTTATCGTCCAGATTCGCTTTGATTTTGATGATGCCTAGAAAACCAATAATTGCATTGAGTGGTGTTCTCAACTCATGACTCATGACTGCAAGGAATTCGTCTTTCAGACGACTATTCTCTCGTTCCCGAGCTGCAACTTCCTCCATTTCTGACAAGCGTTGTTCAATTGTATTATTAATGAGAGTATCAAATGCCAGGACTAACTCTTTGACTTCAGGTGTACTTTCACCTTGTAACTGAATGCGGTTTTCATAAACCCCATTAGCCACACTCTTGGTAGCTTCTATCAGATTATAGATCGGACGGGTAATTGAACGGCTAACTAAAATTGATGCAATCCAACCTACAACAATAATTAGTAAAGCAAGTAACAACGTTTGATTTTGTATATTGATAATCTTTGCTTGCAAGGGGCTGGTTGAAAGCTGTACACTAGTAGCACCAACGACTTGATCACCAACCTTAATTGCTTGAGCCACACTCAAAGTTTCCGGATTCCAATTAAATTGAGGGGAATCTAGAGTAATATAGTTTAAACCATCAATGTCCGTTTCAAAATAATATAGATTGGTTTCATTAATTGCATTACTTGCGACTAAGCGTCCATCACCTGTGTAAAACCGCACAATAACTTGCGAATCTCGTAGCTCATCAGCAAGATTTTGCAAAGTTGCTATGTCGAAGTTCGCTAGATTATTATCAGCCGCAAAGCGAAGTGTGTTGAGCAGCGTCAACGCTTGATCTTCCAAGCTGTCTTGAAATGATGACTGTTCTGCTTGAATTAAAAATATTGATAAGATAAGTGAACTAATAACTACCAAAGTTGTGGTAAAGACAATAATGCGTCCTGCGATTGTCAATTTGTTGAAACTGAAAGTCTGCATTATTGACCCCCTCCAATTATCTCTAGCATTTCATTGATTTGAGCCTCAAAGGCATCGCGACCGCCTGGTAAATTGTCGAACCGTCTTGTCTCTATTGCCTCTAAAACAGTTTTACCCGATTCATTATTTTCCATGTCCATTAAAACAGTTGTAGTAGCTTCTATTAGATCTTGTTCTACTTGAGGACTTACCGAAATGATCTGGTTGGGGATTGGGTCAGTTTCTGCAATGATTAGTAATCTATCACGTGTTTCTTCCGGTATCTTCGCGTATTCGAAGTTATTCGTAACACCTACATTAGCGCGACCAGCGATCACCCAATTGATAACATTGATGTCATCATTGGCAAATACATACCCTATTTCAGAGGAGTTTATGGAGCTATTGACCTCATCAACTTCAATAACATCGAAACCGTTTTGTAAAAGATAAACCGTGGGCAAAAAGTAACCTGATGTGGAAAATGGTCTATCGTAAGCAATAATTTCACCACGTAAATCTTCAAGTGTCGTAATACCATTCTCTTGAACGGTAAAGAAAACACTGTGATATTCTTCTACGAAGTCTCGCCAATGCCGTAAAATCGGTCTTCCTTGACTTGCAGAATTAACAATGGAAGAAGGGTATGAACTGTCAATATATAAATCAACTTCACCCGACTCTAACCACTCTGACATCGTGTTGAGATCTGGTGCTACACGAACGATACCATGGGTTATGCCATACTCATCCAATTCTGCTGCTAAGTAATTGGCAAGAGGTTGCCAAAATGCAGTGACTTCATCAATCCGATTAGAGACATCGCCAATTACAATTGGATTTGTACCTGAGGTTAAATTGACTACATTCGATTCTCCGTCTAGAGATTCTGTATTAGCTTGTGTTGTACATCCCAGTACCAATAGAGGTACTAAAAGCATGAGGACAAAAATAAGGGTTTTTCTGACAATATTTTGCATATCCACAACACTTCAACTATTAGAAATAAAAGCGCATATCTTGGAGGTATTGAAGCAATTAATGTTTCGCTTGGATGTGATGAATTTTACTGTGAATACCTAACCTATTTATTTGTTGAAACATAAATAAGAATAGTTGATTGGAGGCGATGTTCGATGTAATAAAATGTATAAATAAGGCTATGAAACTATTCCAAGTATAACGACTACATCATTATAAATATAAAACTTAATTTGTGAATATTAAGGTTTGTAACGAATGCCTTTTCAGACAACGTAATAATGCAATATATAATAGGTTTGATAACATAAACAAATGTTTATCTTTTATCCTTCAAACACTAAGCAAAAACGTTCCAGCAAAGTAGAGTGTTTTGACTGTATCGGTCGCATAAGCCGCCTTAAGGTCATATGAGGACAATAACCAAAAATTCTCCAGTTATGTCACTATCTCATAAATATGGAGATTCTGTAAAAGCCTTATGACTGTTGCATTTCAGAAGTAGTGGGGAACGTATGAGCTTCACGAACATAGGTCTGAACTTGAGACAGATTGTGACGTAAGTTTGCAATTTCGCGTAAGTCTTCCCGATATTGTTCACGGGTGGTCTGATGAGCTTTCTTTTCTTGCAGATAGAGCCAAGCAAATATACTCCACATACCCAAGGATTGAACAAGATCGAGCACCTGGGAAAAATCAAATTCGGATGTCATAGTTATAATGTCTCCAAACAGATACCATCAACATACATCGTACCCGTAGAATTTGCTGGCGATGGTTGAACCCATTCCGTATGAATAAATACGATTTGATCAACTGTTTTAGTCGGGTCAGATGCTGGCAGATCATAAGATAGTGTTCCGACAAAACCACCAGATGGTAAATCAAAATCAGGCATATCAATTTCTACGACTGTACCATCTGTATAGATGTATCTCACAAAGTTATCGTTGATATTGTTGTTCCGACTATTACCCGCAGATGAATCCCAATCAACTGAGACTCCAACCACATTATTAAGATTCAATCCGGTTGGAATGACCATCACGAATCGGAAACACCCGTTAGTATATTGCTGGTTCGTACGCATACGGAATCTAGAACCAATCCATTCGCCCAGACTAGCGGATTCAGACCAACCTTGTTGACCGTTCACAAAATCCCAACAAGTTTGCGTCGTCACACAACTGAATGTGCTACAATCACCTAGACCTTTCTCGCCGTCAACAAATGCCCACAACGCCCATTGACCGTCGGTTATTGCATCAATCGCTTGCCCAATAATCTGACGTGTCGTAACTGACCAAGACACAACTTGTTCAGCCCATGTTTTAGCGATGTCTTTGTCTAAATCACCACAATACAGTTGTTCAATCAGATTCGTTTTTTCCGCATTGTATTCATTGGCGATTGTAGTCGGATCTGCTGTTTCGAGCGATGCAATCAATTGTTGCAGCACACTACCGTTCCAACCAAATGGACTGACTAGAAGAGCCTCTAAGATTTCGAGATTCGTTAATACAGACAAGTCCGTGATGATGTCTGTCACGATTATCAAAACACGATCTGCAATCCCATGAGCAGCTGAACACACTTTGTCAGGTGACTCAGTCCGTGTCGGTGGATCTGGTAGGTTATTACCATTCGTGCCATCTTGCCCATCAACTCCCGCTGGCCCTTGTTCACCTTGAATCCCCTGCGGTCCAATCGGACCTTGCTCGCCTTGTGGTCCAGGTAATCCCACGCAAGTGCTCAAATCTGCAAATTGAATCCATGTTTGCCCACCATCAATAGAAGATTCTAAGATACATGAGCTTGTACCGTTTTGTCTGACTTGTAGTTGTTGCGTCATTGATCCACACGAATTCCCTAAGGCTAACGCTATCATTAGCTTACGTACTTGCGCAATGGCAAAGTCGATTGTGACATCATCGCCAAGCCATGCATCTTCCCACACCAACCGTTCAAGTAGTCCATCAATGTGGGGTATCCATTCGACATTCACACATACTGGACGGGTGGGTTCATCAAAAATCCCCACACTCGGTGGGGCTAGTGGGTTGATGCGAGTATCGTATGGCACGATACCCGCACGTTGTTGTTGACCCGGTGTGGTCATGGTTAGCCTCGACTAGACGCGAACGATTCCAGACCAGAGATATAAGTCGTTACATCATCGCCATAAGCATCTGATGGAGTGATGTCTGTACCAACACCAATATTTTGACCCGTTATAATCCGCTGGACAAAGGCATCTACTGTTGCATTGACTGCATCTAGAACACCTAAGTCATTGAGAAATGTCTCAGCAAATGTTGGAATACGGAATTGCGTTTCTGAACCACTGGTTGTACCAAAGGTAAACCGTACACCTTCCTCAATATCAGCACCCGCAATTGCTGTTGCTTTCAGACCGAGACCTGCTGGTAAATTGACCTCCAGTGAGATGGACGCGCTGATGATCTTGCCACGAATAACCGCATCAATCAGTTGCACCGTACTACGAATCGCAGATTTGAGCGCACCAATATCAACATTCAATGGATGATTGAAGGTGATGGTTGACTGCTTGCCTTTGCTGTCTTCTACAACAACATTTGAAACAATAGATAGTCCATAAGCCATAAGAGTGCTCCCTTCTATGACCGTTTACGTTTACGGAATGCATCTTTGGCACTCACAAGGTTATCCACGTTGTTACCGCGTGAATCTGCCCAACGAACCGTGGTTGCACCTTGTGTGTCACCTTGAATAATGCGTTGGACAAGATTATCTACGTCCACAGCGGCGGTATCGACAGCTGTACCTGTTTCCAGACCGTAGGTTTCGTCGAAGGTGGGCAAACGGAACTTGGTGGGTGCACCCTCGGTACTACGGAATGTGAACAATGCACCTTCCTCGACATCACTACCCGCAATGGCAGCAGTCTTGAGTCCGAGTCCACTCAGATCGACACCGATGACGGCACTAGCGTCTTTAATAACACCATCGACCAATGGATCAATGAGTTGGGCGGTTGTCTGCGCGAACACACCATCCCCAATGAGTCCGGGAATATCGGTGGTTTCTGGGAAGTGCATCACAAAACTACCTGTCTTGCCCTTTGCATCTTCAATGGAATATGTGAGGTCTACTTGATCGCCAAAAGCCATGTGTTAAACCTCCCTACTGCCACGTATACAGATCATAGCCGCCGCGTCCATTTGGACCAGCGACCATTCGTTTGCTAAGCATGTTGGCGGATTCCAATTCTGCACAGTGACTCAAAATCACATTCCATCCGATTTTTGGATAGATGGGACGTGTTTTGTCAAGACCGACACCGTTTTGATCCAGGTCAATCACTTTGAGATAGTTGTGCAACTTAACCGCATCTACTGATGGTGTTGCAACAGGTTGAGCTTGTGGCACAGGTTGAACGACAGATGTCGGTTCAGGTTGCGCTTGTGGCTCTGGAGCGGGTTGTGTCATAAGATATGTCCTCTCTTTGACTTGGTAATCATCTATAGATGATTGATTGTAAAAGTAATGAAAATACTACACATATCTATCTTGACATTGATATATTGATTTATAAATCAATATACAGTTACAAGTCAACTTATTTAACATTTGTATTTTGATGTCATCAGGAGAATATCTTGAGAAGATCATGCTCAAACCTAAAACTTAGTCGTTTTAGTCGTCTTAGTCATGTTCAGAAACACAAAGAATCATCAAAACCTCTCAAATAGTGTCTGATAGCTAATTCTAACCACTTTCGTACCACTAGAACTTTTGTTCTATGATATGCTGTTATTCTGTTTAAACGTTAAGGAGTTGTTACATGAGCAAACTTAACACTGACGATACAGTTGTAATCATATCTTTACTATCAGTCAACCAAATCAGGATTATTCGACTTTATCTTGGGGAGCTCGACATCAAATCCACGCAAAAGGGTTTCGATAACCTTATATTGTTCGGGGGGCAATTGTGCGATTCGTTCAGCCAAAATCCGAGTCTCTGCATCGATACCTGTGCGTTCCGGGTACACCATAGCGACAATAGTCGCTAAGTCTGTGTTTGTCCCTTCGGAGAGTTTGACGAGGAAATCTATGGAAACTTTGCGCTCATCATTGCTAAGAAACTGAGATATTGTTGATGGTGCTACTCCAATGTATTTAGCAAATTCACGCATCGACATGCTACGTTTCTTGATTTCAGAATTGATAAATTCTTCTAGTGTCATGATTTTTGTAGTATCCAACTGTTCATTTCATATATCATTATAGTCTTATTGCTTGACTTTTGAACAATTTAACATTTAAATAGTCATTGAAGTGAACATTTAATCAATACAATGAACGGAGCAAAAAATGTCATACTCAGCTATTTCCATAAAGGGCGGAAAACCTATAGTCAAAGCGTTGCGGAGGATTGCAATGCAAAAATCATTATCAGAAGGTCGTAAAGTGACTGTTGGAGAACTAGTTTACAATGCGGTCTATAACACCTATAAAACCGAAGTTATAGAAGCATTCTCTTTTTTTGAAGAAGATGTTCACTCAAGTGAACATATGAACTCTTGAGAAATCATCATTGAGCGTAAGGTGGAGCTATGTCAAGCTCAGTAAATTTTCACGATATTGCAATAGACTATCATAAGCGCGGTTGGAATGTCTTGCCCATCGAAGGCAAACGCCCCATCGTGTCCAAGTGGTCACAGTGGCAGACACGTAAACAAGATCTTGGTGACATCAATCGCTGGGAGGATTACTGGCGAGAGAGTACAGGTATTGCAGTTGTTTGTGGGTCCGTGAGCCAGAATTTGGTTGTAATCGATTTAGATGGTCAATTGGCAGTTGACCTCTTTTACAAACAATTTCCACAGCTCACTAGAACCCACACTGTTCGCACTGGTGATAGAATCCATCTGTATTTCTACCAGCATCATAAGTTTATCACATCAGACAAAGCGGTTCACTCATTAAAGGTTGGAGACGGTGAAATTGCCGTTCGCATTCAAAATTGTTATGTGGTTGCCCCACCCTCGAAACACCCTAAAGGGGCAACGTATAAAGTTGAGACACAAGCGAAGATCAAACGCACAGCAACACTTGGACGTGTACTGATGTGGATAGAATCTCAATCTAACAAGCAAAAGACAATCGCAAAGGAGTCAGACAAACAAGCCAAGATTGAGGCACACAATGCCACAGTTCATCAAAAACAAGCAGATAAGGCGGGCAAACAATGGGGTGAAACTGCCCTTGCCAATGAATATCAAGCCGTGTCTACAGCTGGTAAAGGCGGACGCAACAAACAACTTTACAATAGCGCGCTCAAGCTTGGCTCGATCATTGCAGGTGGTTATTTAGACCGTTCACAAGTCGAAAGTCATCTCGTGTCAGGAGCTCAGTTGTCCGGTTTACCAAATGACGAAGCACGCAAGACCATTGCAAGCGGTATCAATCAGGGCATGAAGTCACCACGTCATCCATCGAATGACAGTACACCACTGCCAAGCAATAGGAAAACGGACTTACAGCGAACATCCGAAGATAAAAAGGCTCACGACAACCACCCTCTTGTCATGAATCCCGATGCGGATCAACTTGCTATCTACATTGCAAGTCAAATGCAATCCAACTATGCCTACTTTAATGAGAGCTGGCATATCTATCACGAGGGATTCTGGCTCAAGCGTAAGAACATCAACCGTGGCATTCGCGATGTTCTACGCACTATCCGCAATCGTGGCATCAAAAATGATCCTGCAACCGTCAGTAAGGTAGATTTCTTCCTTAGAACAGAGATGGAAATGATGGATGAATCCTGTGTGGACAACTATCCAGACTATGTGAACTGTGCCAACGGCATGTTCAATCTTAGAACGATGAAACTTGAGCCATCATCACCACAATTCTTGATTACAGGCAAGACAAGCTGGTCATATGATCCAAAAGCGAGTTGCCCTACTTTCCTCAAGTGGCTTACATCCATGCTCACCTACCCTGACGGGACTCCAGACCCGCTGATGTTGGACTTTGTGCAAGAGGCGTTTGGCTACAGTCTAACAACCGATACCCGCTATCGTATGAGTTTCTGGTTGAAAGGCCCAAAACATAGCGGTAAATCAACACTGTTAGAAGTCTTATCAGAACTGATGGACATCTATCATGGCATCTTGGATCTTAATCAGTTGGATAAGAACCGCTTTTTATTGGCCCTGACCTATCGCAAGCGGATTGTCACCTGTGCTGAAGTCGAAAAAGGACTCAAGATCAATGACGGTCAATACAATCAACTGGTCGATAATGCCAGCAAAGTTATCGCAGATGTCAAAAACAAAGAACCCATCACATTTAAGCCAACAGCAAAAGTATGGTGGGCAATGAATAATTTCCCACGTATCACCGACAACACAGGGGCGGTACATAGTCGCGTAACCGTTATCCCCTATCATCGATCGGTCTCTATTGAGGAACGGGATTTAGATCTACTCGACAAAATCCGTTTGGAGTTGCCCGGTATCTTCAATTGGACAATTGAGGGGCTAGTAAGACTCAACTACAACAAACGGTTTACCGAAGCGCCACAATCTGAGGAATTGAAACAAGAATTAGAAGTCAAAGACAGCATTTATCGTCAATTTTTGCTTGATGATTTGTGGTGCACTTCAGGTGGAGACGAGACTACCCGCCGCGTAAACGATGCCTTTGTCTTATGGTGTAAACGACACGACATAAAGACATATGCCAAAACAGATAGAGGTAGATACCAAAATTGGCAAGATGCTGGTCTTGTTGGTGAAAAACTCGGAAGCCATCGGAAATTTATCGGGGTTCATCTCACAGATTATGCCCTGAGGCAAGTTGGCTAAATTCAAAATTAGGACAACAACCATCAAGACTAAAACGATTAAAACGACCAAGAAATAAATCAGAGAAAAATTAAAAGGATACTACACACCATGAATATCAAAAATCACTTGCTCGAACACATTTTCATCATCGCAACCTCTATTGCTATGGTAGTACACACAACATGGACGGTTGGGACACTATTCGCAGGACCACAACCGATTCTCTATCCATCTGACCCATCTACCATCATTGCTTATCTCTTCTGGGTCACACTTGCGTTGTTAGTAGCTGTTGCCATCGATGTTGGTCAAATTCAAACATCTTTGAAGCTTGCCAATAGTCGCAACTGGAAACAACAAATCGCGCTTGGCATCACCTTCCTTACGTTAGCACTTGCTGGATTCTATCTGCAATGGTTTCACTTAGTGCATCACATTCCAGCATTGGATTTTGGAGCAGGATTGACACCTGAAACCGCAGTCTTTGTCTGGATTAAAGGAACTTGCCATTCTAATTATTCCTGCCCTACTGCCTCTCAGTACAGTCTTGTACACACTCAGCTTACAAAGTGAACAGACCGAAGCACATGACGCAACATCCGTTGATAATATTGAAGTGATTGAACCACATCCCCACGTGGAGCAACTGCCGGAATCACACTCTATTGAGGAAAAGCCAGCTCTACCTGAACCAATCGAACTGGATTTTTTGGAGGGTGAAGACGAGATGGAAACAGAACCTTATCAGGTGATGCAATCCGTAATCGATGAAGAGTTGAAAACCGTAACCAGACCAGCCATTGAGCCAGAAGCTGACACACGTCAATGCGCGTTCGATGGATGCAAGAAAACACTCAACAACCCACGGCCAAACCAAAAATACTGCAATGTCAATTGTCGCAACAATGCCCATAAAGCACGTAAAGCAGCACAAGTCGAGTAAATTGACATGAGTATGGAAAACGATAAAAATGAAAACTGATACACCAGATGATCAGCACAATGGTATTAAGCTTCAGGGTGAGTGCAAGTCACCTGAAGACCGTGACATTAACCAATTCATTTTATTAATTCAACGAATCGTTAAACGGAGTAGAGACAATGAGAGCAGTAGGTTACATCAGAGTATCAACCGATGAACAAATTGATGGATATTCCTTATCTGCACAAGAAAAAGCGATTCGTGATTTTGCCAGCCTTCGAGGCTGGCAAGTCAAACATATCTATATCGAGGCAGGTGTCAGTGCCAAAGACGACAAACGCCCAGAATTCCAGAAGATGATTGAAGATGCCAAGCAAAAACATTTTGACGTGATTATCGTCCACAAGCTAGATAGATTTTCACGCTCATTAGTCGATATGTTGTCCTATATGAATATGCTGAATGAATCCGAAGTTGGGTTTGTTAGTGTCACCGAAGATTTTGACTTCTCAACGCCTATGGGTAAATTGATGTTAGCGATGCTAGGCGCCTTTAGCCAATGGTATCTCGATAACTTAGCGGCAGAAGTTAGCAAAAGCAAGAAGGAACGTGCTCGCAAGGGTGGCTGGAATGGTACACTTAGTTATGGATATACCACACCGCAACGATTACGTGACAAGTTGCAATCTGCTGATCCAGACGACAAACGACAAATCGAAACAACTTTAGATCAGTATCCAGATGCACGTGCCACGGATGCTGTGCCGTGTCCCTTCGATAGTCCAGCCGTCCAACTCGCCTTCGAAGCATACGCAACATCCGCATACAGCGACCATAAAATCGCTCAGATGCTCAACATAAAAGGTTATCGCATCACAAGCAGAAAGGGAGATGGGTTATTTCGAGCGGATACCGTCAAAAATATTCTTTTAAATCGTTTCTATATCGGAGAAACATCCTATGGTGTCAAAGTACAAGGTAAGGACCGCCAATGGATGCCGGGCAACCACGAACCCATTATCTCAATAGATTTATTTGAAGCAGTACAAGATATTCGAGCAAAACGAGCGCGAAAATATAATGTCAAACCGCATCAAGCCAAGCGAGTCTACCCGCTGTCATCTATTTTGTATTCTGTTGAAAATGGTCAAAAGTGGAAGGGCAATGTCAAGAAGGGTAAGCGACGTTATCACCGTACAAAGACTGAAGAACTATCTGGGAAAATTGTATATGCAGAAAACATAGAGAATCAGGTTGGTAACTTCCTAAAAAGTATTGAATTAATCCCATCTTGGCGTGACAAAGTCATTGAACTAGAGCAACCTGAAATACCTCAATATGAACTCGATAACCTCAAGCTTCAACTGAGTCGATTAAAAGACTTATTTGTAATGGGGGATATTGAGAAGAGGGAATACATGAAATCCAGCAATGCTTTGAAACAACAGATCCGACAAATTGAAGACACCCAGTCGATTGATATTGATCGAATTATCCATATGGGAGAACTTATTGAAAATATCAGTAACATCTGGGATTTAGCAAATCTAGAGGAAAAACAAAAGCTGTCTACACAGCTATTTTCAAAGATTTATCTGAAAGATGTTACCATCATTGCAGTAGAGCCAACCAATATTTTATGGCATCTACTACAAGAGGGTTTCCGTGACGGAGAGGACAGGGAACGATTCAGCAGTTGGTACCCCATAGTTCCCTATGGTATCTCAGCAGATTATGTCTTAAGAATAATTGCTTAAACATATCTATTTGAAAAGAAGAGGACGGGATCAAACCCTCGTCAACCCCCTATTTTTGTACACGCTTACTCCACTCAAAAAGCTACAAAGCCTCGTTGCATGGCAAGACTATCGCCATCAGAACTAGATAAACCAAAGAATATTATTTTCACAGGTTAAAAATAAGACCGCCATCATGCATAACTAAACTTACGGGTTCAACATACTTTATGTACGTCCTGCCGACAATTGACTAACCCACTGCAAATCAAAATTTAGCAACTTTATGAGAGTAAGATTAATCGATTGCGTGGAAATCCTCGTATGACTTCGCTAGCATGAGTAGCGACTAAGCTCACATAATATTCACTACTTTCAAGAAATAGAGGTTGTAGACGATGACTGTTGGGGCTGTGCCATCAAAGCGTTTTCTACAAAATCGCATAATTTTGTTACCTGGACTAGCTGTATGCTTATGCATTCTGATCATGATATTGATTGGTAGCATCATGTTAGGGGCAGCAGAAATATCACCTAATGTTGTACTTGAGTCGGTTTTCAACTTCGATGAAACATCATTCGACCACCTAATTATTCAGACGGTGCGGCTGCCACGAGTGTTATCCGGAGTATTAGTCGGAGCATCTCTGGCAGTTGCGGGAGCGATTATGCAGGGATTAACGCGTAATCCACTAGCTTCACCAAGTATATTGGGTATCAATGCAGGTGCATCATTTGCTGTGGTACTAGCGGTATTTGTACTAGGTAGCCCGCCGTTATCAACTTACGCAATCTTTGCAATGGTTGGAGCATCTGGCGCGGCTATTATCGTATATGGTTTAGGTTCAATGGGGCGTAATGGTGCAACACCTCTTCGTCTGACATTGGCTGGTGTGATTTTGACTGCATTTGTTAGTTCATTTACAACAGCTTTACTGATAACAGACCAAGACACACTTGATCAAATTCGTTTCTGGACGGTGGGATCGCTAGCAGGGCGAGAATGGGATCTGTTAGCACAGACAGCACCATACATGATTGCAGGTATGATCGGTGCGCTATTACTGGCACGTCAGATTACAACAATCAGTCTGGGCGACGATATTGCAAATGGTCTTGGACAAAACACATTACTGGTCAAAGGTTTAGCAGCTGTTGTCGTTGTATTATTGGCAGGTGGTGCTGTTTCACTAGCTGGTCCTATTGGGTTTGTCGGATTAGTTGCTCCTCACTTAGTTCGCTTTCTTGTAGGTGTCGACTATCGTTGGATACTTCCATACAGTGCGTTAATAGGGTCTGTTCTTGTTGTAAGCGGAGATATGATTGCAAGGATTATCATACGCCCACAAGAGGTTCCAGTCGGTGTCATGATGGCACTATTCGGTGCCCCATTCTTCATCTATCTAGCACGTTGGAAGGTGAAGAACTAATGCAAACATCATCAGTCAACAAACCATCATGGAATACGATTCGCTTGGGTAGATTCTCATTCAAATTGGATAGACGGGTTTTACCTGTATCGCTTGTACTGATTGTAATAGCGATTAGCGTACTGGTCGTAAGTATCAGCTACGGAGAGTTTGACATTTCGCCATTTGAAGTGCTACAGACTATCTTGGGGCAAGAGACAAGTGATAGTCGACATGAACTAGTAGTCTGGACATTCCGTATGCCACGGATTTTAGTAGCTTTCATGGTTGGTGCGGCACTCGCAGTATCAGGAACAATATTACAAGGTATCACCCGTAATCCCTTAGCTGATCCAGGCATTCTAGGTGTTACATCCGGGGCATCACTTGCTGCCGTCTTGATGATTGTCTGGCTGGATGTATCACTTGAGTGGTTACCTATAGCTGCATTCACTGGTGCAATGGTTATGGCAGTTCTGATCTTTGTCTTTACATGGAATGGTGGTAGTTCACCTGTTCGACTCATTCTTGTTGGTGTTGGTATGGCAGCCGTCGCTTCAGCTCTCACAAACTTAATGATTGTCTTTGGCGAAATAAATCAGGTACAGCAAGCAACAATATGGCTAGCCGGGAGCGTCTATGGGCGTGGTTGGGATCATGTCCATACAATTGCCCTATGGCTCGCTATTTTGCTACCTGTTTCTATCCTGATGGCACGCCAGTTGAATACATTAAACCTAGGGGATGATCTAGCTAAAGGATTAGGGCTAAAGGTTGAAGTTCAACGTGTGTTCTTACTCATTATAAGTGTGGCACTAGCAGCCATTGCTGTGTCTGTATCAGGCACAATTGGTTTTGTCGGTCTTGTTGCACCTCATATCACTCGCCGTCTAGTGGGTCCTTCGCATGAAGGTTTAGTGCCAATGTCTGCACTATTAGGTGGCGTTCTTCTTATGTTCTCAGATTTAATCGGGCGATGGGTTATCTCACCATCTGAGTTACCTGTCGGTATCGTTGCTGCCATGATTGGCGCACCATATTTTGCTTTTCTACTGTATCAAACGCGTAACCAATAGGGAGACTACAATGAACCTGCGTTTTTACATTCTATTCGCTTTACTTACTCTAATAATTAGCTCGGTATCTGCACAACAAACCACTGAGAGCTTTCCAATTGAAATCCAACATGAACTCGGCACTACCACAATTGAAGCTGTTCCTGAACGCATCGTCGTACTTGAATATTCTTTCGCCGATCACCTCGGCACATTAGGTGTTGCCCCTGTTGGCTTTGCAGTTGATGCCCCACCGGAATACATCTATGAGTATACAGCTGATGTTGGAGCAATTGAGGTTGGAACGAGAGCGGAACCAAATCTTGAGGCAATCCTCGAACTCAATCCTGACTTTATCATCGGCGATTTGCGTCGTCATGAGGAGATTTATGATCAGCTTAGCTTGATCGCTCCAACAGTTATTTTTAACAGTTTGCGTGGCAGTTATGAAGACCAGCTTGAACAGTTCAGTGTCATTGCTCAAATTCTGGGTAAAACTGATGAAGCTAATGAAATCCTTGCTAACTACTATGAAAATTTTGATTCCACACTTGCCAATACAAATCTGGATGCTGGTGAGGTTGTAATCGGTGTCCTGTGGTCAGGTGGTTTTACAGCTCATTCCAATGAAAGTTTTATGGGTTCGTTCTTGGAAAGTCTTGGACGTACCAATGCACTCGAACCACAAGAAGGAGAGAGTCAATATCTGATCGATATGGAAGGTTTTGCATCAGTTAACCCAAGTGCGATCGTGATTCTCTGTAACTCGTCAGATCAAGAATTTCTCGATGACATGACTGATAGTTCGCTGTGGCAAGCATTCGATGCTGTAACCAACAATCGTGTTTATACATTTGATCGCAACTTGTGGTCCAAAGGGCGAGGTATCACAGCATACAAGAAGATTTTAGCGGACTCTGTCAACAGTGGTTTACTTTCTGATACCGAAAGTCTGGGCGCAGTTTGTGGTGGACATAATCTGCGTGAGGAAGAGATACTTGATGAAGCATTCCCCATATCTATTGAACACAAATTTGGTTCAACAACTCTTGAACAAGTTCCTGAAAGAATTGTAGTGCTCGGTTTCACCGAACAAGATCCATATTTTGCATTAGGTGTACAACCCATCGCTGTTCGTTACTGGTATGGTGACGCTCCTAATGCTATCTTCCCATGGGCTGTGGATGCTGCTGAAGGCGCAGAACCGATCGTACTAGAGATGCCGTTCGGAACATTGAATTATGAAGCTATTCTGGAACTCGAACCAGACCTCATTAGTGCTGTAGATGCAGGCATTACACAAGACGAATATGATGCCCTATCACAAATTGCACCAACGCTGGCTCAATCAGATGAGTATGTCGATTTTGGTATGCCATGGCAGGAAACTACACGCCTTATTGGTCTTGCACTTGATAAGGTCGAAGAAGCTGAAGCACTGATTTTAGATGTCGAAGCACAAGTCGAAGATCTCCGTGCGCTCTACCCTGACTTTGAGGGACAAACTGTATCAGTTTCATATGACACAGGCGATTCCTACGGTTTCTATACAGGGCAGGACTCTCGTGGTCGTTTCTTTACCGACTTAGGCTTTGTCGTACCTGACGAATATAACGAATTAGCGGGTGAGAGCTTCTATTACTACATCAGCATGGAACGTGTTGATCTACTGGATCAAGACTTACTTGTTTTCCTTGCATTGCAATTTAGTGAAAATGGTAGTGAAGCCGCCCGCGAGGAAATCGAATCTGATGCATTACTCAGACAACTTTCCGCAGTACAAGATGGCCGGGTTTTATATGTCGCTGATGCGTACGATGATGCCCTCCAATTTAGTACAGTGTTGAGCCTGCCATATCTATATGACAATCTTGTACCTGAAATTGCTGATGCCCTCGGTATTGAAGTCATGAAAGAAATGATGAATGTTAGCTGCGAAGAGGGATTACGTGCAGTTGAAGATGCTATTGGCAATGTCATCTGCTTACCTGAACAAGTTGAACGGGTCATTTCATTAACCGATGGCGATACAGATGCCCTCATTGCACTTGGCATTGAGCCTGTTGGTATCAGCAATGGTCGAGGTTCACAAACGCCTCCGAACTACTTGCTTGACTTTATTCCTGTAGACTACACTTCTGTCGGCGGTTTCTTCCAACCTAACCTCGAAATCGTGCTATCACTAGACCCTGACGCGATTCTATTCTCTTATGGTGACTTTGCCGAACCAGAACTGATTGAACAGCTTAATGAGATTGCTCCTGTATTTGTCCCTGTCAGTGGAAATGGTACATGGCAAGACTTGTTTGTGGCGGTTGGCGACGCATTGAATATGTCAGCTGATGTCGAGACCTATATGGCAGACTACGAGACACGTGTTGCTGAACTTGGTGAGCAGATTGAACCAGAAACCCAGTTTATCATCGCACGTTGGGCTGCAGAAGGTCCTCAAGTCATGGCACCTTATATTTTTGCGCCAGCGATTCTGCATGACTTGGGTATGATCATGCCAGAAGAAATTCCAGAATTGCAAGAAGGTCACGCACACTCCGCACCCCTTAGCCTCGAAACAGTCGATATTCTTGATTCCGATTGGGCGTTTGTCGGCACTCTACAACCTATCGGTGATGCCGCCGAAGCACTGGAAGATGTATTTGATAACCCATTGTTCCAACAACTTGAGGTCGTACAAAATGACCATATTATGGTCGTTGATGGCTCTATCTGGACAAGTAGTGGCGGACCATTGGCAGCAAATCTTGTGCTTGATGTCGTTGAAGCAACTGTTCTAGGAGAATAATCATGCTAAAGGCACAAACAACAGTCGAAACGGAAAAGGCAACACGTTATCTAAAAGCACTTTGCAATCACTTTGACCGCAAAGTAGAAGCAACGTATACAGATACACAAGGTTCTGTTGCTTTTGGATTTGCAGACTGTCAAATGGAAGCTACAGATGACACATTATCAATCACTATTCAATCCGAAACCGATGAAGGATTTGGACGTGTGAAATATGTTATCAGTGATCATCTGGTCCGCTTTGCACCTAAAGAGGATCTAATTATCGACTGGCAAGAAGAATCATAATTTCATTTGGCTGCCCTCTGATCTCTTGAGGGCAGTCATTTTATATAGATTGAGGAAATACAATGCGCTTTAGAATTGACGAATCTCATCCTAACATGCTGATCATTTATTCTGGTACTGAACATGATGTCAGCGATTATGAAACATTCCTGCAACACTGGGTTAAGTGGTTCGATAATGATGAAAAGTTTGGGGTCATTATGGTGAATGAACCACATGATCATGATGACCAAGACCATGAACGCGACGAAGAGGAAGAAGAGCGGCTTGTAAAGATCATCAACGACTTCCGTCGAGATCACCGAGTTCAATCAAATCAGAAAACAGTTGGTTTTGCCAATGTGTATTCACCTGAAGCGGATTGGTTAAAGAAAATGTTAGCTGAAGACGATGGAGGATGGGAAAGACTCCGATCCAAAGCAGAACTCCGCGCTAATTACATGTTTGGTACACGTGGCGATTACTTCATGGATTTGAAATCTGCAAAACAATGGATAACAGAATCCCTTGAGTTACCACCAATTGAAATTGAAACTGATATTACACATCCACAAGCAAACCAACAGATCGGACTATATTACGGTAGTACGACGGGCGTAACCGAAAAAGTTGCATTTGATATTCAATCTCTATGGGAAAGTATGCAAGGTGACAAACTCGCACCAATCAATATCGGTCGAGTAAATGATCTATCAACACTTTTGGAATTTGACTATCTCATTCTCGGTGTGCCAACGTGGAACATCGGTAAGTTACAGGATGATTGGGATATTGCATTCCCTAAATTAGCTCAGCTTGATTTCGCCGGCAAGCAAGTTGCTCTATTCGGTATTGGTGATCAGTATGGTTACCCAGATAACTTTTTGGATGCGCTCGGCATTCTTGGAAACAAATTACGTGAACGTGGCGCAACACTCATCGGTTTCACATCCACAGATGGTTACGAATTTGCTGAGTCATACGGAGTCGAGAATGGTCAATTTATGGGACTAGGCATAGATGAAATCCATCAATCCAATTTAACTGAAACACGGATCAAACAATGGGTTGAACAACTTATACATGAGTTTAATATCCACGAGCCAACACGCTGAGGAAATATCATGATTAATATTGAAAAATTATCTTTATCGTATGATGGAAAATCGACCATTATCACAGAGCTAGATTTAGAGATTGAAGCTGGAACTATAACAGCCTTAGTTGGTCCAAATGGGTGTGGCAAGTCAACTCTTCTTCGCGGTATTTCACGTTTGCTCAAACCGACTCAGGGCTCCGTTTTTCTAGATGGACAAAAAGTCCATAGCATGAAAGCTAAAAATCTTGCTAAGCAGCTCGGTATATTGCCACAGTCGCCTACTGCACCCGAAGGTCTAACAGTACATGAACTAGTCGCCCAAGGGCGTTATCCTCATCAAAACTGGTTCCAACAATGGAGTCGAGAAGATGAATATATTGTCAAAGAAGCTCTAGTTACAACGGACCTCACTGAGTTTGCTGATCGCCCCGTTGATACACTCAGTGGTGGACAACGTCAACGTGCTTGGATAGCTATGGCACTCGCACAACAAACTGAAGTATTGCTGCTGGATGAACCGACAACCTATTTGGATATGGCATATCAAGTGGATGTATTGGAACTTCTAGCTGATCTCAACGAACATGGACGTACCATCATCCTTGTATTACATGACTTAAATCAAGCAGCGCGTTATGCCGATACAATTGTTGCTCTATGTGATGGTCAAATTGTATCTCAAGGCTCACCGCAAAAAGTCATGACATCAGACACAATTCGTTCAGTGTTTGATCTGGAAACACAGGTTATAACAGACCCAATCACGAATACTCCAATGTGTATACCGATTGGGCGTAAGCGTGGCAAATCTCGTCGAGAGCTTAATGTTCAATCAAACTATTCATCAGCAGTTGCTTCATAAATGATTACATAGCAAAGGGTAAACTACATGAAATTTCGTATCCTCTTACTTTTGACAATACTAACTGCTATTGCTTCTGTATCAGTAGCACAGGAAACAGAATGTGATAATGGTTTCGTGCTGTTTGATCATGAATATCTTGCCACCGATCCTGTATGCATTCCAGAAGACCCACAGGCAATTGTGCCACTCGACATTATCACGTTTGAATTCTTGATGATTAATGATATACAACCAGCTGTTAGCGGGGCTCTCGCACAGCAGTTTTTTATGACTACACAACCAGATTGGATTCCACAATTCATGACGGTCACTGAAGGCTTACCTGATGTCGGTTTCCCTGCTAATCCAGAAGTTGTACTCAATGTACAACCTGATCTTATCATTGGAACAGTAGGTTATTATGACGATAGTGTATATGATGAAATGTCCATGATTGCGCCCATGATTGTCTTTGATGCACCAATTGATAGTATTGGACAAGATTGGAAGCCAAACTATGAGTTTGTTGGGAAAGCGTTGGGCATGGAAGATGAAGTTGAAGCAATTGTTGCAGATTATGATGCACGCATAGAAACATTCGTTGAGGACTTAGGAGATACTTTGGAAAGCCAAACTATATCTGTCGTTCGTGCTGTTCCACCCGATCAACTAGGTCTACGTCTTGCAGGCTCATTCACAGGTCACATCTTAGACGATCTTGGCATTGCCCAACCGGAATCTCAACAATCGTTCTATGATGAGACAACTGGTTTCATTCAAATCAACGTCGGGCGTGAAAGCTGGCAAGATGTAGATGGTGATTATTTGTTTGTTTACGGCGTTCAGCCCACTGAAGACGGTACAACCGAAGCACAAGCTCTGATCGAATCTTTAAGCGACGATCATATTTGGAATGCGTTAAGTGCGGTTCAAAATGAGCAAGTTTATGGGGTAAATGGCCATTGGCATGGGTTTGGTGTACTTGGCGCCCATGATGTTATTGATGATATGTATCGTGTATTTCTAGATATGGAACCAAGTACTGAAAACCCCTTTATTGTTGAAGAATCCGAAGAAGACCAAGAGGACTAGACATATTTGATGCAAACACTGATGATCACTCTATAGGAACTACGGTGATCATCAGGCTTAATTCATGTCCCAATATGCGATATTCTCTATCGAGTTGAATTTGAAGCGGTCCATTAAATGGTGCTTTATGGATCAGATCTAGTTCTGTGCCTGGCGTCAGACCTAATGCGAAGAGATACTGCAATCGATCTGATAAACGAGTCAGTACCCTCTCGATCCTATACTTACGATTTGCTTCTGCACTACCAAGAATAATCTCTTCAGTAGAATTCTCAATCTTAGTAGAAATCGCTTCTCCAAATGGGCTGACCGCTGGTTTGTTTAACATTTCCCACATACTCGTAAGCACTTTATCACTTGTATGATGTCGCAAATGTTTAGCTTCGAGCGGAATCTCATTCCATTCAATTTTCAGTATACTGTGCAAGAAAGACTCAATAATGTTTTGCTTGCGCAGAACAGGCAAAATCAATTCGGATCCTTTTTTGCTCAACTGTATGCCTACATAACGTTCGTATTCAACCAAGCCCATTGAATCTAAACGTTCAATAATCCGATTCACAGAGGACTGACTCGTTCCAACACGCGTCGCAAGTTCAGCCGAAGATACAGGCTTTGATATTCCATTTGTTTCAACTGTTTCTGCATAGTAGATTTCTACAAGATAATCCAAATGTAGATTACTGACTTTGCGCATACTATTTCCTGAACATGCATGTACATAAATCATCAAGAATGGTGAGCATATAACTCCATATGAATAGAATTATGGCATCAGAGGATTGTACATTTCTACACAGGTTGTTAACTTATAATTGTTGAAAGTCGTTGTCAGATATTTTATTGAAGTAGGAATAAATTACACTCTTAAAGAATATTTCTATGCAATAAGTTAAATTAATTATTGTACGAGTTTAATTTAACAATAATTAATATAAGGATGAACAACGCAAATCGATATAAAAAGTAAAGTATTTTGCATGGACTAGGCGCGTAAACCACCTTATGTGTATGTGAGGACAATACTCAAAAAATCTCCAGTTATGTCCCTATATCATAAATATAGATATTCTCTAAAAGCCTTATGATGGTTGCATTTCAGAGGTGGTGGGAAAGTCTGAGTGTCACGGACGTAAGTCTGTACTCGGTTGAGGTTCGATCGTAGATTCGCAATTTCGCGCAAGTCATCGCGATATTGTTCACGCGTCAGTTGATGCGCTTTTTTCTCCTGGATGTAGAGCCAGGTGAAAATCGCCCATAATCCGAGATTCTGTATGAGGTTGGCAACAGCATCTATATCAACATTTTCCATGATGATCTCCTATGGGATTAGCTCAACGAGTTCAACGTGACTACCTGTACAATTGCTTGTGCCACCATTGGTAGCCAACCATTGGAAGTAGTCTATTTGCATAGGCGTTGTGAGATTGAATGTGAGATCAAAACTACCAGCTCCAGTCGGGAAAGCATCGAATGATTCCGTCTGAGACCCGTCAGTATTTGAGACTCTAATTGCACGTGACCCCAGTCCCTGAGGATCTCCAAACACACCTTTGATACGAATAGAAGAAATGGTGATTGAGGGCACATTTTGCCGTTGCCATGAGGTACACGTGTTGCCCCCAAAAACAAACTCCCAACCCACACCATCGGTCCATGTGCCGGAGAATTGCCCACGGTTAGGGATGATGGTTGCGCCATAATCTGAGATTTTGTAATCGTAGAGTAGCTGTTGAGAACTGCACGGGTCACAGAGTAAGGACCAATCATTGTCCGGGTCTCCGGTTTGTGCCTGAATGGCATACCGTTCAATGCTGTTTTGTCCGAG
>DIYL01000048.1 GCA_002428985.1 Anaerolineales bacterium UBA6055
GTTGCCAGTTGCCACATCCCATAATTTGATTGTGTCATCCCAACTGCCGGAAACCAATATTTGCCCGTCAGGGCTGAACTCAATACTAGTAATAACATTAGAGTCTGCTAAAGCAATAATTGGTTCGCCTGTGATGACATCCCGTAAAATGATAGTATTATCCCAACTGGCAGAAGCTAATAGTTGTCCATCAGGACTAAATACAACACTAATCACATCTTCGGAATGGTCTGCTAATGTGTTGATGGACTCATTCGTTGTAACATCCCATAATTTGATGGTGTCGTCACTACTGGCAGAAGCTAATAGTTGCCCATCAGAACTAAATGCAACACTTCTTACACGACTTAGATGCTCATTCAGTATAAAACCTTCAAAATCATTAGAAATCATATCAACCAGAAAACTTGCCATCCATCCTTCAGTACCATTCGCAAGTCGAATACGATACCAACCTTGTTCTTCCTCCAGCAATACAATTTTGATATTGGAGCCTACACTAGTCACCACGTTTGCTTCCTCATTAGGTGATAACCGTATGTTCGCATTATTATTGGTGAATCCTAACCTAAAAGATATTAGTTCATCTACTAGTATATCAACTGTTGGAACTACAGTCGGTTCAACTATTTGTGCCAGTGCGGTTTCAGTCGCAATGGCCTGCTCAAAAATTTCAGTTGCTACGGCATTTTGAGTGGCTGTTGCGTTGGTGTTTGCGATTACTGTCTGTGTCAAATCCGTTGTCGCTGTTGGCGTTAGGGTTGGGGTGGCAGTATCGGTTGGTGTATCAGTTAGGGTTGAGGTCGGACTCGGTGTAATGGTTGGTGTCGGTGTATCTGTATCCGTCGGTGTATTGGTCGGTGTGTTGGTTGGTATCGGTGTATTGGTCGGTGCATCGGCAGTTAATTGTGCGATCTGAGTACTCGCTTCATTAGTTAATACTATAGCTTCAGAAGTTTCCGTCTGATTCTGTATATCAATAACTTGAGCTGTTAATGTCAGATCCGGCGTCGCTGTGGGTGTATCCGATGGTGTATTGGTAATCGTGCTAGTCGGTGTTGAAGTGGGTGGTGGCATATCTGTTGGTGTCGGTGACGGTGTATCCGTAAATGCATCAATCGTCTCTTGGGCTTCTTGTGTGCGTTGTTGACCGATTTCGATAACGAGCATCTCAAATGTGCTGGTTAAATCTGGTGTTTCGGTTGCTGTGGCTACTCCTACCGCATCCACTGCCATAGCTGCTTGTGTGTTGAGCATTGCAATCTGTGTTTCTTGGTTGGCTGGTGTAGCTGTTCCTAAATTATCGCCTGACGATGCACTATTGGATACAATCATAAAACCTATAAATGCCAGCACAAGTAGACTCACGACTGCAATGACAATTCGTGGCATGACATTACTAGAGGGTTTGTCATCGACAATCTCAGGTGCATTCGCATCTATAATCCGTTGCACCCTCGCCATATCTTGATGGAAGTCTCTCCCCAAACGCGCAAACATAAAATTTAGAGCGACAATTCCTCGCACATCATCGGGCAATTTTGAAGAATCGATTGGCACATCGTCTGCAAGCAAGAGTGGGATAACTGTTTTGCCATCACTTAAACTCTTGGCTACTTCAAGCCGAACATAATCGGTTTCATCATTCTCAGTTCGGCGCGCTAACTCATCGACCCATTCATAGCCAATGACAACGACAACAATATCGGAGGCATCTAAGCTATTGATAATCACTTGTTCAAAGTTGGTCGCGCCGGGGATGCGGTCAACATCAATGAAGACATTGTCTATCCCGTATTTATTAACGAGCCAATCCGCGATGCGATGGGCGCGCTCTTGAGAATCCATGCGCCGATAAGAGACAAAAATTTTGGGCATTGGTTGCAGTCTGTGTATGCGTCAACAATCAGAACTATTATGACAACATCAAACTAATTTCGCAACCAGATCGGGGACAACCTGTCGCTATGTGATTACATTAAAAAAGCAATCAGCCGTTGCACCAGCGATTTGTTTTTACGGCGTTGTTTTTTCTGTTGTTGGGCTTCTTCGGGGGTGCGGTCATACAGTGGCGTTGACCAGAATCCATCTTCTGCCCATTCAAGGACACGCCCATCACCATAGCCGGCTTCAAATAGTAAGTTGTGGTATTTATCGGGGTCGTCGGGACGGTCACGCTGTGCCATTTTGCTGACAACTGTGGCATCAGTGCTATCTGCATCGAAGTGGTTGAGCAAAATCAGCATTTTTTTGTAAGTTTTGATGCGCACGTCATATTGCCATGTGTTTGATTTCAGCTTATGGGTCAGCCAGTGGTGCCACCAGACCCGTACCGCAAAATCAACCGACTCGATAATGGCGAACGCGCGGTGATGTTCGGAGTTGTAAATTGCATCGAGTGCCATCGACAAACGCTTAGCACCGATGAAGTTCGACCGCCGTTTAAAACGGATAATTTCGCGGTCGACATATGGCAAAAAGTAATCAAGCCATGTATTGCGTAGGTCTTGATGCAACCCGAGGCGATACGTCATATACCAGATGCGCGCCAAGGTGTACGATTGGTCTTGGAGGATTGTCAACGCCTTATCATAATCACGCTGTAAGATAAGTGTCTGACCGTAACGTACCTGTTTAATGTTGGGGTCGATTTTTGCTTGAGCAATTTTATCCACAAGCTATCCCTATCACGAAACTTCTTCACCATTTGTGGTTAATATAACACAGTATTGCGGTGGTTTACGTTATAGAATAGAAACTTTTGTTAGGCGTAAGTGACATATACATAGTTTAATGAATGTCGAAATTAGTTGTGTAATCTCTACCTATTACCCTCAGTGCATAGCTGTACCACAAGTCCATCGCTCCAATTATACTTGGTATCCATCTTCTGTTTGACGGCTGTAATGATTGTCTGATCGGTTGGAATAGACCCTGTTCCATTAACGTTTATTTCGCCCAACCGAATTGTAATAGCTGGATTGGCGCGGATATTTTGTACCCAATGCGCCCCCTCGCGTTTTTCCGACACGAGATAGTAGCATCCGTCATGCTCCACATACCAAATTTCGATTTCATGAGGGTTGCCTGTTTTGTGCCCTGTGGTTGTGAGGTAAAGGTATTTCTCTGCCATATCATTCACCAAATGTAATATCTAAGATCACATCTAAACACTAACTACAGTGTATCATCATTATCGTCTCATAGCTGACATCATTCCGCAGATATGATACCATCACCCTTTATGATTCACCTGAGTAGAAAGCCTTGCCCATGCCACAACCATTGATGGTCTTCCCGATTAAAGCACCTGTACAAGACCAGCCCTTTGATTTGGTCGCAACAATTTTGGATAGTTTACACGCTGAAGCGGTGACATTAGAAGAAGGCGATGTGCTGGCAGTCTCTACAAAATATACTGCTATTGCCGAGGGACGCATTGTCAATATGGATGATGTTGAAATTAGTGACCGCGCAAGAGAGCTTGCCGACCGTTATAAAATGGATGTTTCAATCGCCCAGTTAGTGATTCAAGAAGCGGATCATATTTTTGGTGGCATCGAGATGGGGTTTTTGTTGACCTCAAATAACGGAGTGATTTCGCCAAATGCTGGACTTGATCGCTCGAATATCCCGAGTGGGCAAGTGGTGTTACTCCCAGAAAATCCTTATGAATCGGCTGAACGCATTCGTCAACAACTACAAGAAAAAGTAGGCGCTCACATTGGTGTGATTCTAACGGATAGCTGGCTTGTCCCCGGACGCTATGGGACAACAGGAGTTGCCGTTAGCGCCTCAGGTTTTAATCCGATTAAAGATGAACGCGGAAAAATGGATTTATTTGGCAACCCAATGGCAGTGACACAGGTTGGTGTTGCCGACTCATTAGCGGTTTGTGCGCAAGCTGTGATGGGCGAACGCAACGAAGCCACCCCGATTGCCGTCATTCGTGGCGCAGACATTGAATTATCATCCGCCAAATTAACTGCCGAAAATGTCTCGATTCCATGGCATATGTGTATCTACGTGGAATCGCTCACCCTTGGGATCTTACCTGATGGTGCACCGACCGAACCGTTTAGCCGAACGCTTAATAAACGCGATGTAGCAGGTGCATGAGGACGATTAATCATGACAGACACACAAACTAGCTTCTGGGATACCCACCAGCAATTCAATCAAGACAAATCGTTGTATCGGCAAGCACTCAGCTATGCGAGTGATTATCTGGATGCGGTGCGTCAGCGCAATGTTTTCCCAACAGATGACGCTGTCGCACGCTTAGCCGAACTCGACGAGTCGATGCCGGATTACCCCATGGAGTCATCACAGGTTATCCAATTGCTCCATGAAATCGGGTCGCCTGCGACTGTCGCCCAAGGTGGTGGTCGCTATTTTGGTTTTGTGAATGGTGGTGTAATTCCGGCATCTTTAGCGGCGCGGATTCTTGCTGATGTGTGGGATCAAAATGCAGGGTTACATGTCATGTCACCGATTGCTTCCAAATTAGAAGCCTTATGCGAACGCTGGCTTGTTGAGATGTTTGGTTTACCCAATGGAACTACGGCTGGTTTTGTCAGCGGTACATCAACAGCGACGATGGTCGGCTTATTAGCCGGACGAAACGCACTCCTCAAAAATCAAGGTTGGGATGCTAGTGAGCAGGGATTATTTGGTGCGCCCCCGATACGCGTTATGACAAGCCAACAAGCTCATGGCACTGTTCGTAAAGCACTCGCGATTATCGGCATTGGTAATGCCCAGATTGAGCGTGTGCCTGCTAATGCACAAGGACGACTAGACGCATCTCAATTGCCTGAATTAGATGATAATACCCTTGTCATTCTGCAGGCGGGTAATGTCAATTCCGGTGCATTTGATCCATTTATTGACGTATGCGAAAAAGCGAACCAAGCCGGTGCGTGGGTGCACATTGATGGTGCGTTTGGATTATGGGCGGCTGCGAGTGATTCAACCCGTTATCTAACTGATGGGATCGCGCTGGCGGATTCATGGTCGGTTGATGGACATAAGACACTCAACACACCATATGATAGTGGGATTGTCTTATGTAAAGACCGCTCTGCGATGGTCAGTGCATTACAAGCGACGGGTGCTTATATGCAATTTAGCGAACATCGAGATGGGATGCTGTATGTACCAGAAATGTCACGGCGTGCGCGTGGTATTGAAATGTGGGCATTACTCAAAACGCTCGGACGTAGCGGCGTCGATACGATGATCGCGCAATTATGCGACCGTGCCAAATTATTTGCAGAACTTCTCCCAGAACATGGCTTCAATGTATTAAATGACGTTGTCTTCAATCAGGTGGTTGTGACATGCGCTACACCTGAACTGACACAAGCAACATTGGCGCAAATTCAACGCGATGGCGTGTGCTGGTGTGGTGGATCAAACTGGCGTGGTGAGCCAGTGATTCGCATCAGTGTTTGTTCATGGGCGACTACAGAAGAGGATGTGCGCCTTTCTGTTAAAGCATTCGCCGAAGCATATCAAAAAGTTATACAGACATCATAAACCCAATTCTTTACAAGGATAGCAACTCTAAATTTGTCATATAAATTACGCTCTACTTGATAGGGCGTTTTCTATTGGGTAACTTTGCAAGAGGGTTTTAAAGACGGTTGTTTCTCCAACAGCTTTTTACACTTTCTACATAACTTCTACACAAGTCAACTTTATCCTTTGTCCAATGTTTAATTTTCTGTGTTGGTCCGAACACAACTGAATCGACAAAGGGAGAGAATTATGAGACGATCGAATTTAGTCATGGCACTGTTAGTCGCAGTGGGTCTACTGATGAGTGTATCAATTGTTATAGCACAACCGCCACGGCCCAGAGATGGACAGCCTACATTTGAACTCGATGACAGTATTTTCCAAGCAACGCTTGATGTTTCGAATTTTGAAACATACGGCGATGCCCTCATTGACCAGATCGCTTTAGGTGATGGTGGTGGAAATGATGACCTCTTCCGTAATAGTGGTGTGGTCATTGATGAAGAAAATAACTTGTATTATGGTGTCAACGGGGTTCATCCAGTCAATCGCGGTGACTATACATCATACTATCCTAAGTCCATCGTGGCTGCATCACTCGAAACTGACGAAATCGTAGCTGTGTATAGCTTTGATGAGATCAACGGCCATGAAGTTGATATGGAAGCGTTGACCTTCGCTGATGGGACTGACTTCCTCTATATTGGGGACGAGTACAACTACATCTATGAATTGGATCTCAGCACGGGTGAGATTACTCGCGAATGGGATCTTGCAGACATCAATATTGAAACTGAGGTTGACCGTGGTATTGAGTCGTTGAGTTACGCGCAAGAAACAGGATATTTCTATGCAGGTATCCAAGAACCCAACGAAGTCTATATCCTTGACTTGAATTTGGAATCAGAAACGACTGAAATTAGTATCGTGTCGAGTTTTGATTCGCTCACATCGCCTAGCGGTCTATTTGTACATCCTAATGGCAACGTATATATGACCATCTTCGGGGCAAGCCAATACATTTTCCGTTTTAATCTCGAAGGAGAACTCAACTGTGCGATTGGAATTCCTGAGGAATTGAATATGACACAACCGGATGGCATCTGGATTTCGTCGGATGATCAATACTTGTATCTTGTGGATTCGCAGGGACCAGCATTTGATGGATATTCACTGTACCAGATAGCATGGACCGATCCATGTGATCTTTAATCCAGTATTGATGCATTATCTAAAATAACACCATTACATACGAAGATGACAAATAATGAAAACGGGTGCTTATGCACTCGTTTTGTTTTGCCAAATTCCATAAGCTGAAAGTAAATCTGAGAAAGTCCTGTTTTGTAATAACAATTGACAGTCAAGTTTTATCTGTTATATTTCTTAATGTTTAGAAAAAGCATTTGACTATACACTGTAACTATAGTCCAAACACTAGAGATCGACAGAATATGAATCCAATTCAATCAGCCAAGCAACAATTCAATGTGCATCTACTCCCTAAACCCACTCAACCACAGCTAAGCTTACGCCATCTCGAGCCACAAGCAGGTATATTATGGAACTATGTTGAAGAAACGTTTTTACGGTTTAATTGGGATATACTTGAATCGACGGATTTGTTTTTAAAAGCCCATCATCCACAGGCAGGCTATACTATCCAAGTGTCTCGAATGGGACGTGAGACTGTGATGATTAACCAGAATTATATCATGTTGCCGATTGATGATCTCGCTGAACTTGAAATTATTGCAGATGTCGAAGTTGCTCCGCCGACGCACACCATATCACAACCAACCCAGAGCTTTATAATCCCTAGAGTCGTACGTCGTTGGTTCAATATGTGATGGACTAATCGTATAGAAATTCGATACTGAATTCAACACGTCCAAATGCCACAATATCACCCTCTGTAATAATGTACTCTTTTGACGCCATCAGTTGCTTACCATTCAGCAAAGAACCATTCAAGCTATCAATATCTTTTAGATAGATATAACTATCTAATGCCAGCATCATTGCATGATAACGTGATACCCCTGCTTCTGACCCATTGAAATCTGCTAAATCCACATCCACTTGTGAGTCGCGCATCGACTGTTTGCGACCAATAACTATCATCGGACTGACTTCGATCTTTAAAAAGTGTTCTGGCTCGGATATTGACCGTAGCATGATATAGTTGGGGATACCATTTGCATAAACAATCCCATGACGCTCGTCAGCAGGTTGAACCGCAGTGTTATTGATAATAAGTTGGCGAGTAGCGGGGACTTTTTCGTCTGTTTGTTGTGAAAAGACCATATGAGCCTCATTAGTTTGCTTATTGTTGCGATAGTATAGTGATTATCTATATGGTTTATTTTATGACAATTTATAGTTAATTACAATTAAAATTTCTTAAGGTTGATTGATATATTTAAATAGGTGGTGTGTTCCCTACACATCAAACATTAACCATTTTCAGCGTAGGAAAACCGTCTGTTGGATAGTCAAGGGGCGTCGCGTAAACTATAATCGCCTTACAAAATAGATGACAGAATGGAGTTACAATGCGACGTTTGGTGTTATTAATTGCACTATTAGGAATGCTGTCTATGATTGTGACAGCACAAGAAGATATTCGGCTCGATTGGGATCCGGCGCTGAATACAGTGACAGGTGCTGTTGCACTCACGGGTACAGCTAATATTGCAAATCAACAAATTTTCTTTGTAGAAGCGGCAACATATGATCCAGCAAATCCGGTAACTGATCAGTGGACACCGGTAATTCTTCCTCAATTTGTCCCTGTAACTGATGGCGCACTTGGTAGTTGGGATACAACCACATTCCCCGATGGCCTCTATCAAATTCGTGTTCATGCTGTAAACCAGAACAATGACAGCGTATTTTATGCACTCGCACCCATTGCGGTAAACAATGGTGGCACAATCACCAATACTGAACAGGTTGCTCGTTTGGATATGGCAGCTGTTGTGAATGAAGAAGCATCGGCTGGTTCATTGGAACCTGCTAGTGTCGGCAATAGCGAAATTATCATCGTCAATGGTATCGAAATGTATGGATCACCAGATGTAGACAATCGTTTACCTGTTCCTGTGGGTGGTCATGTCCGTCACTTTGACGATACTACCAAAGAAATCATGCGCGAAGCAGGCATGACATGGGTCAAATGGCAAGTACCATATCATGAAGGCGAAGATCTCGTGATTGCCCGTGATCGCATCAATTGGTCGCATGAAGCAGGCTTCAAAGTTGTATTGAGTATTACCGGAGAAAAAGATGCGCTCGCGACGGGTGGTGAAGCATATCTCGATGGATATGCTGAATTCCTCGGTGGTGTAGCTGCTATTGGTGCGGATGCAATTGAAGTCTGGAATGAGATGAATATTGACCGTGAGTGGCCAACTGGGCAAATTGATCCACGCCGTTATGCGATTATGCTGGAAAAAGCCTACAATTCTATCAAAGATGCAAACCCAGATACCCTCGTTATTACAGGTGCACTGGCACCAACAGGAGCAGAGGGTGCATTCGGTCTCGCGAGTGTCTGGAATGACGACCGTTACTATCAAGGGATGGCAAATGCAGGTGTTGCGAATTTCTCCGATTGTATTGGCGTACACTATAATGAAGGTATCCTCCCACCAACCGCACAAGGTGGAGACCCACGCGATGAATATCCAACCCGTTACTTACCATTGATGCTAAATCGTGTGGCATTCCCATTCCGTGCACAAGAAATCCCGATGTGTATTACCGAGATGGGGTATCTATCTCCCGAAGGCTATGGTCCATTACCGGGTGGATTTAGTTGGGCTGCCAATGTATCCGTTCAAGAACAAGCGGAATGGCTGGCGCAGGCGATTACCGTTGCATCAAACTTTGAGTCCATGCCAGTGGATATGATTATCGTCTGGAATATTGATTTCGATAATTATGAAGGCGAAGATCCACAAGCGGGTTACGCGATTCTACGACCCGACGGTACCTGTCCGGCGTGTCAGACAATTGCTGCATTACAGCAATAAATTTCGTCAACCGTTCATATGAAGTAGTTGCTGAAAACATTTTGTAGGGTCATGATGCATCATGACCCTGCGAACATCAAAGATTTCACTTACCTCTGTTGAGTCTACCCCGACCGCTTATCTGGTGAGAGATGGTCAACCCGATTCATATAATGAAGGACAGGTCGTCTCCCGTGATAATCAATCCGTGTAATCGACGTATTATAATGATAGTAACGCATCGTATGTGGGCGTGACGGCAATTGATCAAAGATCGCCTTGAGTAAAATATCCAAAAATCCGGCATGCGAGACCAATGCCAATACCTCGCGCGAATCTGCACTGCGGTCGCGCAATGCCATCGCGACTTTAATCGCCCGATAGAAACTGTGGGTTTCGGGTTCAATCCCCATATCAGCGTTATACCAACCCTCAGAGGTCACACTTGGCGGGATCGTATAATCTGGGAAGCGATGCTGAATAGTTTCACGGGACATCCCATTAAACCCGTTAACGACACCCCCCTCGCGATTGAACATGCCCCCTTTTTCGTGAATATCAACCCAAATTTCCGGCTTTAAGCCCAACTTTTCAGCAATGGGTTGTGCAGTTAACATCGTACGGTACATCGCACTGCAATATAGATGGGTGATGTCAAAGCTGGGTTCACGGTTTTCGGACGCAGTTGCTAAAAACTCTGCTAAAAAGTCCCGTTGTTCATAACCGAGCGGGGTTAAGTCAGGGTCGACTTTGCGGAGGTGAATTGTCTCATCATTGAGGACATTATTTTCGGATTGTGCATGACGGATCAGGTAAACGCGCATTCAATTTGCCTTTGCGGTTATAAATAGCGAACAATACCCTCAAAACTTAACACACTCCTACATCATCGCCTAGATACAGGCATGCAGATTTATGATACTGCTTGATATTGATAATAAAGTGCTAATGAAGTACTAATTGTTTGTGATTCAAAACTTGCCGAACAGCAGTTGCTGACGTATAAATGATATAGACTCAAACTAGTGAATAATGGGCAACTCAAGATGAGTGATGACTCACAAAATTTACCATCAGATGAATTAATCGGGAAAACTCTCGGGCAATACACTATCCTCGAAGAAGCTGGACGCGGTGGGATGGCGACGGTTTACCTTGCAAAACAAACGTCAATGAACCGTAACGTGGCGGTTAAAGTACTCCCCCCGCATTTTCTGCATGATCCGAACTTCCTCGAACGTTTCCAGCGCGAAGTTGAGGTTATTTCGGCATTAGAACATCCGCATATTTTGCCAATCTATGATTATGGCGAAGCTAACGGCGTACCATATATTGCGATGCGCTTCCTCGGTGGTGGGAGTATGGCACAGATGATTCGACGCGGTGTGCCAGATCTTGATGATCTCATTCGTCCAATGCGCCAGATTTCGCAAGCGCTCGATTATGCGCATAAACAAGGCATTATTCACCGTGATCTTAAACCCGGTAATATCATGTTGGATGGCTCTGACAATGCCTATCTGTCCGACTTTGGTATCGCGCGTGTGATGGGTAGTGATCTGACAGGGAGTGCGATCATCGGGACACCTGCATATATGTCGCCAGAACAAGCACACGGTATGTCCATTGATGGACGCTCAGATATTTATTCGCTGGGTGTGGTATTGTTCGAACTTATCACCGGACGCGAACCCTATCAAGCAGAAACCCCGATGGCACTGTTGCTGAAACATATCAACGAACCCATGCCCCCTGCGCGTGATTTCCGTGATGGTGTGCCCGATTCAGTCGAGCATGTCTTAGCTAAAGCTACTGACAAAGACCCCGATAATCGCTATAGCTCGGCGCGGGAAATGGCAGAGGCGTTTGAAACAGCGTTACGCTCACCCAACGAGACCCGTCATGCAGCGCAGGCAAAAACGAAATCGGTCGCACCACCTGTTCCCGATGAGCCTGAAATGCCGACCGTCCAAGGCATGCCTGATATGCCAACGATGCAACAACCGAAGAGTGCCATGTCGGATTCAACACCTGCGATGGAAGCGGAGATCGAACGGCGCGTACAATCGGCATTAAAAGAAAGCCAAAAAATCGAACCGGAAGAGAAAAAACGGTCACCGCTCCCACTTGTATTTGGTGTGATTGTGGTCTTGGTTGCGGTCGTCGGGGGTGGGGTTTTATTCGCGCCACAAATTCTCGGTACACAAGCGAGTGCACCTGCTGTTCCGACGCCGTTTGCGGGTGCCGATACGATTGAAAACGAAAGCTACAGTGTGTCGATTCCGGATGCATTCACTCGCTTTGAAAATAACTCCGACATCAACCGCACCTATGAAAAATGGCAACCTAGCGACGAAAGCGCCTTTATTACAGTTGCAACAGTCGCTGACAATGCTATGAATATCGGTTCGTATGAAGCACGCTATTATGATGGCGACACAGCATTAACCTTCATTGATGAGGCAATCGCCGAAGATGGTACCGTCCGCAAAAGTTATCGCGTTGTCGATTCATCCGATATGCCTAACGGTCAACTCGACATCTTCTATATGCAACGTGGTGATACGCTAGCTGTCATTGAGTTGTTCACTGCTGATGCCAGTGAACCGGACGAGGCAACAATCAGCCGTTTACAATTGATGTTGGATTCGTTCCGCGTTGATGCGTAGCAGGTTGGATTGCAGGGTAAACTGTATTCAAAAAGGGTTGTATTGTCTGAACGAGTTTATGCCGACTGATTGGTTTTTGTAGATAGGCAGATGCACCGTACATCTCACAGAGTTTACGTGTCTTTATCGTTGTATCTGCTGTCAATGCTATTATGGGAATATGTTGTGTCGTACAATTAGACTTGAGCGTAATAAGTACATCTATGCCGGACATCGTCGGTAAATTGACGTCTAAGAGAACAAGGTCCGGGCAACATGCTTTAATTATTTCAATGCCCTCTTCACCTGTCTCTACATAGTTTAGATCTACAGGCAGGTGACTTAAGCATCGTTTAATAAGTCGAATATTGAGATGATTGTCTTCTATGTAGAGTAGTTGTTGATTCATAAGACATCCTTAAGATTGCGTTTACGTAATAATTGTAACATTATATTTGTTAATTTATTTTCAGATATTCCTCAGGAATTCTTCAGATAATATATATATATAACTTTTTTGAATCACTTCAGGTGTGTTCTAAAATGATTTAGTAAAACCTCTGAAGGAGAGGTAGCACAAAAGATAACTATGGCTAGGTTACTTATTATAGATGATGATCATACGTTTAGAGATGCGCTTGAAGAAATTCTACAAGTTTATGGATATACAACATTAACTGCTACCGATGGATATCATGCTTTACGTCTGTTGGAGGATGATAAAGACTTTGATCTGATTTTAAGTGATATTCAAATGCCTGGCTTGAATGGTATCGACTTGTTAGAGAAACTGCAAAAATCTTATCGTCACATTCCGGTCATTATGTTGACGGGTCAAAATGATGTCAATACAGCAGTACAAGCGATGCAAAGAGGCGCACTGAATTATGTTCTAAAGGACAATGTTGACAGCGTGATTCAAGGCGTTGTACAAGATGCAATTGATACTCATCGCAAAATTGTACAGACGTTGATGGAATTCCAGCCAATTGTCAAACAGTTTTTGAGCCAACAACCACAGCAGGAACGTCGTGAACATACCCTTGGGACACAGTTGATACTCAATACAACATCTCGTATTGTGAACTATAGTCAGCAACCGATTCAACTGACGACGACCGAGTTTGATATTTTAGAATGTTTGATGAAGGCACAGGGCAAGGTCTGTCGCTACGAACAAATTATCATTGCTATCCATAATCAAACTGTGTCACCCGATGAAGCTAAACAGACATTATCAGCCCATATCAGTAACCTAAGGTATAAGCTAAAAGTCGTTGGATGTAATGATGCAATCGTGACGCAGCGCAAGCTAGGATATTATCTCAACTCCAAATATGTTTAACCTTAATGATAAAAGTATGTTCAGTCGACTAAAATCCGATTGCAATTTATATATCCACTTACATCGTGCCCAACATGCCCCCATCCACATAAAATATCTGCCCATTTACATACGAAGATGCAGCACTTGCCAAAAATACGGCGATTCCGACCAATTCTTCGGGTTCACCCCAGCGTCCGGCAGGCGTGCGCGCTTTCACCCAATTATCAAACTCTGGGTCGGTGAATAACGCAGTGTTCATCTCGGTTTTAAAATACCCTGGGCCAATCGCATTGGTTTGGATGTTATGTTGCGCCCATTCGGTAGACATTGACTTAGTCAATTGTTTGACAGCCCCTTTTGATGCGACATAAGCGGATACAGTCCGACGGCTGACTTCACTCATGAGTGATGCGATATTAATGATTTTCCCCGATTGTTGAGCGATCATCGCAGGGGCAACTGCTTGGCTCATCAAAAATACCCCATTTAAGTTGACATCAATGACCTGTCGCCATTCATCTGGGTTGAAGTCTTCCAGCGGTTCACGATATTGAATGCCCGCATTATTCACCAAAATGTCAATGGTTCCGATTGTCTCGGCGATGTGGGCAACTTGTGCTTTAATCTCGGCACTATCTGTCACATTAAACTGTGAGTGATGCACTGTGTATCCTTTATCTGACAATGTCTGCTGCGCTTGCGCTAGGGTGTCTCCATTACGCCCGTTCAATACAACAGTTGCACCTGCTTGTGCCATACCTTCTGCGATCGCGTAGCCTAATCCTCGGCTTGATCCTGTCACTAATGCGACTTTTCCAGTTAAATCAAATAACTCTGTGAGTTGAAACATCATGTCTCCTCATAAGTAGTGCTTAAAATCTAGTTTGGACATTCAAAATATATCGTTGCTTGTGGCAGACATTCTCGTGAATATCACTATAAATATATCATTCCCTTGCAAATCGTGAGGATTTGATTCTTCATACTTGCTCTTCGCCCAAGCTGTCACTGGTAATTAAGATAGTAAATCATGTGTCAGCAGATAGGCAGATGCGCGTAGACATTGCATACCAGCTTGGCTCTACGAAGATTTGCGGAGATCGCTGTAGATACTGTCTCGTCCGCCACGTCTTATCTATCCAGATTCCTTAAGAATATCTAGAACACTTTCTAACCACTGTTGATAGGTTAATCCCATGTTGGGAGGATATACATTTGCACCTAATTTCCTTGTTATGACTTTACGTAAATCTTGCTCTGATATTCGCTCGTCAACTAAATTACTCAGTTCAATAGCAGTTTGATTTCTTCTCTCTGAACTTTCGCTCTGTATAAAATCATGAACTATCTCTTTGTAACTTTCAGGTCCTTTACTTTTTACCTCATCAACCCAAAAGGGTGTGAAATATCCGCGAAAGAAGTAGTTTAGATACTCATATGACTGTTTATCCATCTTTGCTCCGTTGATGTATATGTGTTCATCGTAGCCGTAAGTCGTCTTAGTTACTTTATCATAGTACTGTCAAACCGACATCCAAGTACAAAAAGAGGCTTGCGTGATTGGTTGAGGTCGCGTATTATAAAAAAGACCGAGTGGTCTTAATGTGGAGTTTAACGTATGAACAAAGGCGAACGTACCCGACAATTTATCATCGAGCAATCGGCGAGTTTGTTTAATAAACACGGGTATTCTGGTACGTCTTTAGGTCAAATTATGGAGGCGACCGGACTCAAAAAGGGTGGCATTTATAATCATTTTACAGATAAAAATGATATTGCGCTGTCTGCCTTCGATTATGCGATGGAACGCCTCAATATCTATATGACCTCGGCTGTTGAAGGGGTGGATTCTCCTCTAGAACGCTTGATTATATTCATCAAATCGTTTGGCATTTATCGTGATGAGGACTGGATTGAAGGTGGCTGTCCAATCATGAATACAGCGATTGATGCGGATGATACCCATCCCGCGCTTAAAGAAAAAGCACTGTCGGCATTAAAACTGTGGCAATACATCATCCAACGCCGACTCGAAAAAGCGATTGATGCGGGTGAAGCACGACCTGATACTGACATTGAAGCCTTTGCAACGCTTGCCATCTCATCATTAGAAGGCGCAGTTATGCTCTCACGCATCTATGATGATTTTTCACATTTAGATCGTGTCATTGCACATTTATTAGATGTCATCGAGCGCGATATTCGCTTATAACCAATAGCAAAATTTTTTATCTAAAAAACAGATGGATTGGTCTGAAATTATCAAAAATCATAGGAGCAATGCATGAATCCAACAACGACCCGTAGCCGTACATATGATTGGAAAGTCCCTGTCACAGATTGGGAAACCCGCCAACACTTAGACGGGCGAGCTTATTTACAGAGTGTTCTTGATGGGGAAAATGTCTCCTCGCCGATGGTACAAACAATGGGTATCGAATTAGCAGAAGTCGATGATGGACGGGTTGTCTATACCGTCGAACCGGCTGAATATCACTATAATCCAATCGGTGTCGTGCATGGGGGGCTGGCAGCGACCTTATTTGATACTGCATTAGGCTCAGCAGTCATTAGTAAGTTGCCTGCTGGACAGGTCTGTATGACTGTCCAATTGCATGTGCATTATCTACGCGCTTTAACCATGACCACAGGCAAAGTTCGCTGCGAAGCAACGGCTGTTCACGTTGGTCGGATGTTAGGCACAGCCGAAGCGAAAATCATCGGTGAAAATGATGGCAAGGTTTATGGGCATGCTAGCGCAACCTGTGTTGTAATGCCTGTGCGACAAGGTGATTTGAATCTACCGTCAACCGGCGATACACGCACATTCACATGGGAAGACCCAATGATTGGTGCACAAAAAGCGATGCAGATGAAAGGCATTGATTATCTGCGGGCAATCGCCAATGCGGAAATTCCCCCGCCACCGATCGCCAAAATTCTCGGCATGTCGGGTATCCATCAGGTTGAAGATGGTAAAGTCCGCTTTGGAACTGATCTTGGTGGATGGCAGATGAATACAGTTGGTATTATTCATGGTGGACTAACGGCAACCCTCTGCGACTCCGCATTAGGTTGTGCGATCCAGACAGTACTCCCCGAAGGCATGGCATACACAACAACAGAACTTAACGTGAATTTTGTCCGTCCCATCACGCTTGATCTTCCGAAGTTATATGCTGATGCAACCGTACTTCACGCTGGGAGTCGCATTGCAACCGCTGAGGCAAAAGTTGTTGATGATGAGGGCACACTCTATTCGCATTCCACAACAACATGTTTTGTATTCCCAATTCGTCGCTAACACATAAAATAACACCATATCCCCATATACGCTCAGTGTATGGGGGCAGTCTCTACTGTTTGTAGCGGATGTCTTCAACTATAATAATAGGTATGAATACATCACCACCGGACATACGTCTTGCGCGTGCTTTTAAATTTAATATGGAAGATTTGACCGCCAACCGCAACGGTTTGCTGTCATGGCGACAACGCGGCCTGTCCGACTGGATTGCATATCGTGTACTGTATGCGTTGCGACAATTGCCGATTGTTGGACAACTTCTGGCTGGATCACAATCACCGAAGAAACAACCCCGACATGTGCAATCCCTATGTGGGCGTATTAAATTAGAGCATCACATTGTTGATCGTCGCCTTGACCGCAGTGTTGTATTTTACGAGTATTATCATCTCGTCTTTCCGGGGCATGAACGATATTTTGTAGTGAACCGAGATCAGCATAATGCATTGACGGAAAATCTCAAATATCGTGTATATTATCAAGCACTGGGTGAACAAAAACATATTCTGTCCATAGAGCGTATTATCGGGAGTTGTGATGATGAAAACGCAACAACAAATCAATAGTATCCTGACACGCGGTATGGTCAACTTGGAAGCAAATCAACAGGGTAAAATTACAGATAGGCAGATAGCCCGCTTACGCCATGATATGCGTGAAGCGAGGGGACGCTATAATCAGCAAATTGCGTTGAGTGGGCTTGTCTTTTTAATCGTCACAGTGATTTTGGCGTTGATGCCATTTGTGATTATTCCCGTCATATTTGTACCGCTGATATGGGTTGGAGGGGTCATATCGTGGTATATTTACGCATGGTATCAGCAAAAGCCAATTCGCGATGACATTGCGGATAGGCAAGTTGCATCGGTTACAGGTTATATCGACAAGAGCCGTCAGCATGGATATCATATTATTGTTGATGCAGTTACTTATGCGACACCTCCTGATATGTACGACGCCTTCAATGATACCGCACGATATGCCGTATATGTCACACCACGAAGCCATATTGTTTTATCTGCCGAGGTTATAGACGAGCCAATCGATGATTACCAATCCGACGAAACCGACTCCAAAACGTCCCCCTACACTGATGGGCGTTTTTAATTTTAACCTGAGCGATTTGATTGCCAATCAAGATGGCAAGTTGTCCAAACGTCAGATTCAAATTGCGTCTGCAACCCAACCGAACCCACTGGTTCAATTAATCCTCATGGGACATGTCGGATTGATTATTGGAGTAATGGGTTTAATTGTGGTTGCCAGTGGCATCACTGCAGAGAAGGTTTTCTTCCTGATCGTTGCAAGTATGGTGATACTCAGTCCGTTTTTGTATGCGATGAACCGTGTCAGCATGGCGCAAAATAGTGGGTTGTCCGCTGATGACCTGCAATCGGGTGAAGTCTTGTCGATTTGTGGCGCGGTTACGTTACAAAAATCTGAGACCATGAGGCAACCACATCGGATTCAAGTCGATGAGATGCGCTTTACGATCCCCACAGAAGCATTGGATTTATTTCAAGAAGGCCGCGAGTATTGCATCTATTACGCCACCCATAGTCGTAAAATCGTATCCATCCGTGAGATGACGACAGTCTGACAGAAACATTAAAAGATAGGCTGCATCAGCTAATTACTCGACTCAAACCAAAAATGCTATTACAATAGAAACAATCTTTTGTTTGTGAGGCATTTTATTTATGTGGATGATACAAATCGCTGTTGCATCGTTCTGGTTATTTATTGGTACAACATTGCTCTTCCGTGAAAGTATGTTTTGGAACTCTGTCGAAAGTATCCCCTGGTTCCGTAATACATTTGGCAATTCCACCACCCGCAAATGGGAACGCTTTTGCCGTGATGCAGGGCTAATCTCTGTCTCGGTCGCAGCTATGTTATTTATCACCCTGCCGTGGGGTATCGGTATTTTAGGTGTCCTTGTCGCACTCCCACCGATGGTCTTCTTAATGTAGAAACGCATGCTTAACTCCCCCTAAATCTTAGAGGGAGTCCAACAATTTCTTCTCTTCTCCGTTTAATTGCGCGATCACACCACTGGACAGTTTTTGTGGGCTTTGTTTCGTGTTGCAATCGCCTACAGCATAGTACGCAAATCATCACAAAATGAGTCATTCGTTAATATCCAATACCCCTAAAGTTTAGGGTTAATTCTGCGCCGACTTTTGATAATATAGAAGATATTGATCTGAAAAATTAGTTGGAGTAAGTGAAATGCTTTGCCCAAATTGTGACCTTGAACTGAAAATGTCCGAGCGTCAGGGGATTGAAATTGACTATTGTCCGAGATGCCGTGGTGTTTGGCTAGATCGTGGCGAACTCGACAAAATTATCGAACGTACCAACAAACGGATGGATTCTTCACCCAAACGTGGTCAATATCAGAATCATCCGAAAGACTATCATAAAAATAAAAATGACTACTACGAGCGTGAATACCACAAAAACAAAAAGAAGAAGAAACGCAAATCCATGTTGGATGACATCTTCGACTTTGATTTGTTCTAGTTAGCGTCAATCGCTCGCTGATAGAGTCCAACCAACTGCTCTAGTTGGTGCGATAACGTAAATTGTTGCCGGATGCGTTCGTATCCGGCTACTCCCATTGTTTGGCGTAACGTATAATCGCTCAGAAGATTTTCAAGATGTCGAGCGAATGTCTCGATGTCATATGGGTTAATGATATAACCCGTCTCGCCATCAATAACTACCTCACTTGACCCACCAAATACAGTCGCAATCACAGGTAATCCAACTGCCATTGCCTCTAAATTGACCGTCGGGAATGTATCGAAGATAATCGACGGGACAACCATGACATCCGCCAATTGATAGGTTGCAATTAGCTCCCTGCCACTCAGCCAACCACCCGCCACGATATAGGGCTTTAAATGTTCAAATTCAGGTGGAATTTGTTTGTTTAAGGATGTTGATGTTAAAACCAGTAAACATATATCAGGGTGTTTATCAACTAATTTATCTAATGCTGATAACAGTTGATGTGTGCCCTTATGTGAAGTCAATCGTCCAGCGATCAGGATGACTTTTTTGTTGTAGAGTTTGAGTAGAGAGCTTATCGCTGTTTGTTCATGTTTCCAGACTAGTTTCCATTCATCAACATCAATGCCATTATGCATAACTGTAAACGGAGGCAACCCATTAGTATGATGCGCATCGGCAAGGGCTTGGCTTGGTGTCGTCCGAATCATAGCGTAATTTTTTAGATAATGCTTAATTACATGATTACGGAAGGGATTGTAGCGAAAACGGTTCTGCTTGATGTTAAACCCGAACGGGATTTTATAATCGTCAGGTAGATTCATCTGTGAGATGTCGGGTTTGATGAAATGGCGCAGTTTGGTATAGGCGAACGGCATCACATCATGCGAGCTAAAGACGGTCGGGATGCCTAAATCACGTGCGACTTTTAAACTATGGTACGACAGATAAAAGTGAATATTATGCGCATTCACAACATCCGGCTGGATCTGCTGGAGTTTTGTGCGGAGTGGCTTAATTATTTGTGGATTGTATAACGATAGCCACGCCCGCCAACGATCCCGAAAATGCGCATGAATATGATGGGTAGGGATGCCATCGCGTACGTCTTCAAATGATGCATCGGGTGTGGTGGCGATGATATGCACATCGTGTCCGCTAGCATGTAGCCCTTTGGCTAAACGCCACACAACCGACTCAGCACCACCACGTCCTTCCGGTGGAATCCGATCATTCAATAAGACAATACGCATCGGATTACTTATGAGACAGCCAGTTTTGCCTGTTTACGGACTTTGGCTTGTTCGACTAATTCATCAAATAAGGCTTGTTGTGTTTCGTCTTTTGCAGCGGTAACTTCTGGATGCCATTGGACTGCAACCAACCACGGGTGATCCGGCATTTCGACCGCTTCGACGATGCCATCGGGTGCTGTTCCAACAACGCGCAATCCATCGCCAATATCTTTTAGTGACTGATGATGCCCTGAAGTGGTATTGACCTGTGTTCTCCCCATAATATTGGCAACGAGGCTATCGGGTTCGACGCTGACATCTTGCATTGCCCATAGACCTTCAGAATTACGGTGAATATCTTCCTCAATAAAATCCAGCATATGTTCATGGAGTGTGCCGCCTGTCGCGACATTTAAGACTTGGATGCCACGGCAAATACATAATAGTGGGGTTTCTTTTTCATCGACGAGGTGCTTTGCAAATGAAATGTCGGCTTGGTCCCGCTCTTTATCGGCAGGCCATAAATTCGGATGGTCGACATTGCCTTGATATTCGGTTGGGTCAATATCTGTGCCACCTGTGATAATCACACCATCGACTAATGCTAAGATAGCATCCCAATCATCCCCACCCGGTGGAATCAAAAATGGTATGCCCCCTGCACGGCGTACAGCATCAACATATTGCGATGGGGTACTGTAGAATGCATCATAATGTTGACTCGTGATATACCCTTCGCTACGCCCGCCTGTAGTAATCCCAATAACAGGTTTCATGATCATGACTCCTTTGCTCAGCCTCTATCGTTTGTTAGACACTATATCGCTAAGTTGCTATTCCGACAATAGACCAAAACACAAATCAAAAACACGAGCCGATTGACCCGTGTTTCAATATCAAAATGATGAACCGAATAGACTAAGCAGTTGTTTCGGCTTCTTTGGTTTTTGCGACCTCGTCACTGTTGGCAGTCACTTCAGCAACTTCATCGGGGTCTTCTTCGTCTTCCCAACTGATAATCCAGATACAAGCACCTGCAACGAGAATCGTCGTCACAATAAGAGCAATCCATTGGGTAGGAAGTAAGCCAACATTACGCGCTTCATAGACCAGTAATCCGACCATACCAATTGATAACACGACCCATGCAGAGATACGGGGATGTTGTGTGATCCACTTCATGCCAGGGATGTTTTCCATGTTTCAACGTTCCTTTACTCAGTTAACGATGGATAGTATAGCCTGATTTTATAGGTAGCGTCAATTACGGATGAGGATACAGTCCCCATTAAATTGTAAATCGACTGCGAGTGATGCAATCACAAAGTGATACCCATCCAAATCATAATCGATATTTGCCACACCATCGTTTGGCGCATTGTAAGTTTTGGCGAGTTGCCATAACTGCGGAATATCACAGGACGGTGGCTCAACACGGTCAGGTATCGTATCATCTGGCGAAGCCAAACGGGTTGTGCGCGACATTGTTAAATCATCTGCTACCCTGACGATGACTAATTCGCGATTGTCGGATGTCACAAATGTATATGCCACAGTCGGTGTGTTCCCTGTGCTGAAATCAACTGTTCCGTCAGGGTGTACCTGTGTCATCGTTAAGCTAAGAAATCTTAGATTATCTCCGGCAAATCGTTGTACCGTCTCAAGTGAGATTTGTGGGTCGAATTGTGCCGGGTCAGCTTCGATTACTTTTGGCACAGTTGGTGGTGGTGATGTCGAATTATCACTAGACAAAAATAAAACCGCGCCAACCCCAATAATCAGTAGTGCCAATATCCCCATCAACACAAATATCATAGGATTACGAGTGGATTGGTTTTTTTTCTGTTGTTTTGCCGCATCTGCCTTAAGTTTCTCTTCGACTTGTTTCATCTGCTCGAGGGCAGTATCCCAATCGTTATTATCTGGCATTATCTGTTCTATCTCCCATACCATTTTCAAACACAGTGCATACTTTTCAATATATCAATTTATGTCGGCGAGATGGTAAAGATGGTATTAAAATTTCTAAATTGTATCGTCAGGTAGTACATATGTACCTGATCTTGCCATACGTAATCATGACTAAATTCCTGCTCTTTTATAAGTAATAGCTAAATATCTAAATTCTGATGTAAGAGTTAACAGCTGTCAGTGCGTCTATTCATGTATGTTTACGCAACTTCAAGAATTGAGGCAGATTATGGGAATTGACTATTCAAAATTACAACCTGTACCCACCCGTGACGAACCCTACCATATTTTGGTATGTGCGGCGCATCACGATGATATTGAATTTGGGGTGGCAGGTAGTATCGCCAAGTGGATTAAAGAAGAAGGGGCAACCGTCACCTATGTGATTATCACTGATGGTGGTTCTGGTAGTAATGATCCTGACCTCACTCGCCAACAGATTATTGATATGCGTATTGTAGAACAAAATGCTGCTGCCGCTGCCATCGGTGTGACAGATGTTCGCTATCTCGGTTATCCTGATGGAACATTAACTGCGTCAATTGATGTACGCCGTGACATCACCCGCATTATCCGTGAGACCAAACCTTACCGCGTGATTATTCAAGACCCGACAACTGTGTATGTCCGCAGTGGGTATATCAATCATCCTGATCATCGTGCCGCTGGTGAAGCATCGTTATATGCTGTCTTCCCGAGCTCAGAAACACGCCCAATTTTCCCTGAATTGCTTGATGAAGGGTTCGAACCACATAAAATCGGCGAACTTTATATGAACTTGACCATGAATCCGACTCACTATTTGGACATCACCAGCACAATCGACGATAAAATCGAAACGCTACGTGCGCATGTCTCCCAATTAGGTGAAGGCGAAGATTTTGAAAATGGTGCTAAAAAGTGGATTACTCAGAGCAATGCAGATGGTGGTAAGCTCGTTGGGGTTGGATATGCTGAATACTTCAAAGTGATGAAGTTTGATGAAGAACGCAAAAGCTGGTATGAAGAAGAACAAGAACGTATGCAAGCGGAAGCTGAAGCATAGTTTATTCTAATTTCAGAGATTGCATGTTGCCATTATATGCGTATCTCGCTTGAAACCTAATCTTTGGTGGTCGGCATCTATGTCGACCCTATCTACATTCTTAAACTGAGATCTGTCTCTAGATGAGGTCATGATAGATAATGGGGGATATAAATGGAAAATCGCGTCGATATTCACACAGATGACCTTTACATTCGCCACTATACGATGGCTGACCTTGAAAACCGCTATCAATTGACAACCCAAGCATTTGGAATCGATGTGTCGCGTGAAGCCATTCAGAATTGGCTGACATGGGCAACGTCTAATTACAGCGCGTTGACTCAACTCGGACAACCCCCTTATGGTGATTATGCAATCGAACTCAAACAATCCGGTGAGGTAATCGGATCAATCGGGATTGTGCCATCACTTATCCCATGGGGTGTACTTGACGACAAAACATCCGATAACACCACTTTAGTCTCCCCCGAATTTGGACTCTTTTGGGCGATTTTACCTGCCCATCAGCGCAACGGATATGCTACCCAAGCCGGACGCACTATCATCAATTATTTGTTTAATGCCATGCAAGTTAAACAAATTGTTGCAACCACCGAATACGATAACATCCCATCCCAGAAAACAATGGAAAAACTAGGGATGACGCTGTATCGAAATTCAACGGATACCCACCCGTGGTGTGAGGTTGTGGGCGTGCGCAAACACCCTTAGTAAATGGTGTTAATCAATACAGCGACAACGTAGGCTACACCAAAGTGGTACGATAGTCCTGCAAAAACGTAACCTAGGATTGAGAACTAGAAATCTTAATGTAAAGTTGTTGGACAATTACACTTTATTGCATATTATACAGATGTGTTGTTCAGCTTATGAGAAATTCTATGACAGACGAAAACGAAACCATTGAATGCCCATCGTGTCATCACATCAATGCACTTTATGTTGATAAGTGTGCTATTTGTGATTTTTCGCTTGTGACATATCGCAAGCAATTTAATACACGTAATACCAAGGAAGCAAAAGTCCTCCAAGATGATGTGAATGTTGGGCATGCCCAAAAGAAGCTCGGTCCTTTGCCTGATAGTGACTATCTTGCTGATAAACGTAAGTCTAAAACCATAAAGAGTGAAACAGGGAAAATCCTGCAATGTAAGGAATGTGGCGAAGCCAATCGTATTGGGGCATTTATGTGCGTGAATTGTGGTGCACGCCTTAAGGAGAGTGGTATTCTTGTTTCTGTAGCAGAGCGCCCCGTTGAGATGCCTGTTGTAGATGATGAAACAACGGATGCTGAAGTTATACCCGAAGTATTAAGTAACAGCACACAAGATGTATCCGATGCGATTAATGCCATCCGCCAGCGTGTAGGAAAGCAAAAAGCTGCATCGCCGCAATTGATGAACGAGCCAATTAAAGAGTTACCGACAGGGTGCATGAAGTTTACCGAGTGGATGATGCTACGGCTAGATGTAGAAGGGCATGATACGCCAATTGTATTGCGCCCTATGGATAATAAACCCTTACTGATTGGGCGTCGGCATGACTCACTTCCTGTTCAGCCTCATATTGACCTCACACCTTATCTAGTTGGTAAACATGGTGTTAGCCGTCGACATGCCTTACTGCGTTTGCGGGGTACACGTTTAGAGTTACAAGACTTGAATAGCACCAATGGAACAAGCATCAACGGGGTACAATTTTCACCCAAAGAAAATCATCAGGTGCGCCATCAAGATACAATCCGATTTGGACAAATCACATTGCAGGTTACATTTGTGTCACGCGCACGGTCAGCATCACATGGATTTACAGAAGAATTAGAACTATAGTGTCGTCAGGTTGCGTCATTCAACGGCACATCTAGATGACGCAAGATATAGCGCAACATACCTGCTGTGAGCAGTCCAAATGATAATGGCCCGAGTGAACAAAATACAGGCAGCCAAAAGGTTGTGCCAGTTAATGACAAAGGCGCACAGACCGCCCCTGCTATGACATTTATTACAATCCACCATCCGATTTGTTCATGTATGATCGGCTGAAGAAGTCGTGACTGTATCCCGCCGAGAGTGCCACCAAAGATTCCCCCTAAAATAAAGAGCACACTGTTCAAACCGATGATTGCAACCAGTAAAATCCATAGAAATAATAATCCAATCGGCAGAACACCAAGTATCGTCCCGATGACACTGTGTTGGATCCAACGGCGCGGATCAATCGGCAATAGATGACGTAATGCCCAAGCTTGCCCCCCACCGATGATAATCCCTGCAAGGGCTGTTCCAATCGGCGCACCGACAAGACCTAAAAACCGAATCGACAAGGCAATCACATAAAGTCCTAGCGACCACACAATAATGTTGATGAATACCCACATCGTATACGGGGATTCAATTGTAGCGAGGAGATAAGTCCCCAATTGCTGTTGTCGATTTTTGTTCATATCCTGTTAGCTATATAACAAATTGTTAATCAAAAGTTGTCGGCAAATCCGGTTGGCGATAATGAGTGAACCACCGTCCAATTTGTTCCTCAGTCACACGCCCGACAGATAACGGTGGAAGCGCATCTTCAGCAAACCAATCGATTGCTGTGGTTTCGATACTAGTTGTTGCTTCGCCACCAGTCAGTTCGCATAAAAACGCCATTTTATACACATCAAAGATATACGCTGGATGGCGCAATTTACGATCTTCTACTGCCATGAGTTTAATCGCTTTGGCTGTGTAACCACTTTCTTCCCAAATTTCACGTTCAATGGCTTGGGCGGGCGAATCACCGACATCAGCCCAACCACCGGGTAATGTCCATAAACCATCCGATGCTTCTTTTACGAGCAAAATTTTATCATCCCGAAACACCGCCCCACGCACATCAATCTTGGGTGTGATATAACCGTCATCGCCCATCAATAAAGATTGCATCGCTGCTGGATCATGCCCGTTTTGTTCAGCCAATAATTTTGAAGATAGCTCAACGAGTGTTTCATAACGCTCTTTGTCATAGGGGTCTTTGACGAAGTGGAGTCCGGTTTTTGCTAGTGCAGCAATTTGTTTTAACCATTGGGTTGGATTGCTCATGGATGTCCTTTTGTGTTGGTTATTCATTCCGATTATACACAGAGAATCACGATTAACATTACAATAGATGCAACATCATCAAGCAAATAAGGGACTGTATCATGCCAATCCGCGAAACGCTCAAATTATTCTGGAATTACTGTAAACATGAAATCAATATTCTACGCACACCACTCGGACTCACCGCCTTGATTATTGCGATTATCCTCAGTTTGAGCGGTGTTGTCATATTTTTTGCATATGGCGGTAACTTGTACGACTTACTACAGGGATTTTCTGTGGAGTTGTTCGGGGCAGCGGTGATCTTTATGACAGTCGAATTATTATGGCCTAGTTTCATCGAAAATTATCGGCGCGAATATGGCACAGACGATTTACCCTATCATCAAGAATTAGAAACGCTACGGGATGAAGTCCGTGCCTTGCGTGAGTTGCTAGAAGACCGTCTGCCTGTAGCTGATGAACCTCCAACTACATCGTAATTTAAGTCTGTGATTGTATGTTCTTAAAATATAAGGGAGTAGCCGTGTCAGCTCCAGCGCAGTCGAACACATGAGGTTTCTAATTTATTTCGACCATCTGCTTAAATATCCCACATAGTTATAAAATCCCAACCCGCGACCCTATGGTCACCTTCAAATAGATCATACGTGCTAATTTGTAATCAATGATGTGATGTGTCTGCACGGGCAGGCGATGAACTGCGCCGTTATGAGTCGGATGATGAGATAGTCACAGCACAATATGGGACGGGAAAAGGATAGGGTTTCGGCTCTATCCTTATCTCTTTTTGAATTATGTTCAAAATCAATAGAACAAAATACGAAAGACGCATAAACCATGGCACGACGGTACACACTCGATACACAAATTGACGCACTGAATAAACTTGACCAATTAGATGGTGATATTTTATTAGCCAGTGACGCATTAACTATTCCAGCAGGCACATTACGCAAATGGTTGAAGAAAGAAGCTGACATACGCCGTACCCACCGCGAGAAACAACGTCGACATCTTGCACGCCTTAAGGTCGATTTACAAACCAACATGTTAGAGCGCGGTATCGCAATCGTCGCCCGCATGGATGATGAAACACTGGATAAAGCGCCACTGAACCAGTTGGCATCGGCATTAGGTGCGTTGGTCAATCATGCGCTGAAATTAGAGGAGGACATAGACGAATACGATGAGCAAGAAGAAACAGAAAAAGTCATCCGATTTGAGTATTACTATGACGGTGCCGTTCAAGATGCTCCACCATGGTCAGGCGCGAGTGAGGGAAAACCACGCGCGGTACAAGGTGGTCGCTTGCGGGAGACGCTGGGGGAAAACGGAACTAGGAAAGATACTACTATTGGAGAACGCCATCAAACACGGGATGCGTGGGTGGTGGCTCGCCCCGACTTATCAAATGTCGACTCAACTCTGGAGGAATATGAAAGAGACAGTGGGCGATTTGAAGAGAGGGACTGGTATCAGGATTAGTGATAGCGAACGTAGCATAAATTATGATAATGGTGGTATGGTCGCCGTCCGTAGTACGCATTATCCCGATAACTTACGCGGTGAGGGGCTCGATTTAGTTGTTCTGGATGAAGCTGCTTTTATGGAACGGCGTGTTTGGGCGGAGGTGGTGCGTCCGATGTTAGTGACAACTCGTGGTAGTGCTGTTTTCATGAGTACACCTTTTGGCCGTAATTGGTTTTATGAGTTATTCCAATTGGGATTACGTCCCGATGAACCTGAATGGCAGTCGTTTCACTACCCAACAAGCAATAACCCATTAATCGTGCCGGATGAACTCGATACGATCAAACGACAGACCTCAACCCATGTGTGGTTGGCAGAGTACGAGGCTCAGTTTACCGACGACAGCGGACAAGTGTTTCGTGGTATTCGTGATGCTGTAGTATCTAATCCAGTCACAACACCGCAGATAGGACATCATTATGTCGCAGGTGTCGATTGGGGACGTGATAATGATTACACAGTTATCGTGGTTATTGATACGACCACGCAGACAATTGTGGCGATGGATCGTTTTAATCAGATTGGCTGGAACTTACAGCGTGGGCGATTAAAAGCGATAGTAGAGCGTTGGAAACCCGATGTCATCTGGGCAGAGCGTAATAGTATTGGCGACCCCAATATTGAAGCGTTACAACATGATGGCTTACCGATGCGTGCCTTCCAGACAACTGCCCGCAGTAAAGCGCCCTTAATTGAATCGCTAGCATTAGCAATTGAACGCGGACATATCGGCTTGTTGGACGACCCGATTCTGTTAGGTGAGCTATCGAGTTATGGTATTGAGCGGTTAGCGGGAGGTGGTTATCGTTACAGCGCACCAGCAGGGTTGCATGATGATACTGTGATGGCGACTGCACTTGCATGGTATGCGGTTGAAAATGGTAGTGTATCGATTGACTTTTCCTAAATTATTTGCCATTGTGCTTGCAGTGTTTACAATCATTGCAAGCACATATAGTTAACAAGCAAATCGACCTGCCGTGCTTATAACTTTTATATTGATTGTGTACAACATGTCAAACATAATTAAAATAATATAAAATCGGGATCGCTTGAGCTGAATAAGACTATACATAATATTTTTAGCGATATATCCTAGATATGTGTCTTATAATCCAAATATTGGTTGTCAAGTTATAGATATAAATTGGTATGATTTAAATCATTAATTTAAATCAGTTAATATTTATCTTACAATTTGGATATAAGATAAATGTGAAAGATTTCACTAGTTTAATCAGTAAAGTGGAAAAGGATTTAATGGTAACAATGAAAAAGATAGATCGTCGTGTCTTACGTACACGACAGTCTTTAGGCGAGGCATTGATCAACCTAACACTCAATAACGGGTATGACTCAATCACGATTAAAGAACTCACACAAGAAGCAAGTATCGGTTATGCAACATTCTTTCGTCATTTTAAGAGCAAAGACGAATTGTTGATGTATGTATTGGAATCGGTTTTAGAAGACTTGAATTCCATGATGGAATCCGACATGACGCCCTACGAGCAAGCCAAAATCATGTTCGAATATATTGGGAAAAATGACCGGATTTATCAGGTCTTTGTTAACTTGCCACGTAATAGTGCACTCATCAGTAAAGTACACAGTGTCATATCACACAATGTCGAGAGTGTCTATAAACCACGTGATGAAAGCCTCATTCCAATGGAAGTTGCAGTGAATCATATTGTGACATCAATCATCGAGCTTATCCGTTGGTGGATCACGAATGATATGAAGTTGAGCGCGGATCAAATGGCGACCATTCAAAGCGAATTGATTGTCAAAGCGACCGAGCTGGTGGCATTAGATCATATCGCGGATGAAATGGTCACGGTCGATTAACGGGATCGTCTGAAAAATTCAAATGTGGCAATCCCAATAACCCCGACCTGAACAACAAGAGCGATAATCAATAAGGTTTGGACGGGAGACGTGTCCGTTTGCTCACTTGCCTCAGTTAGTGGAGATGCACTTGGCGTCGATGTGGGGGTTAATGTCGGCATCGATCGAACAACCACAGCTTCTGTTGGTGTTTGTGACGGCATAACAAAGGTTACAGGTGCAATCATCTGCGTCGCTACCATCATTTCAGTTGCTGTTTGTGGTGGTACCGTAGGTGTATGTGTGGCAGATGGTGTGCTTGTTGGCGGGGCTGGACTGGGTGTATAGGTTCCATCTTGTGGGGGCACTAGGAACACACTCCCAATTTCCAGAGACGTCACATCATCTTCGCTCAAGCCATTAACCCCTAACATATAGGGGACATCCTCCCATGTGTAGCCATAAATCAATGCAATATCACCAATGGTATCGCCAGGTTGGACTTCATGCATGATATTACCGATCCCATCTATCCCAACGACAAAGGATGGTACAACGACTGCTTGATCTCCACCTTGCCCACCTGCATTATTACTGGTGTTAATCGAGCGCGGCAAACTACCGGATGAATTGCCAAATACAAGCACAAATGCATATCCATTGGCACCAGCGGCCGTCCCAATGCCAATATTGTTATAGTTGGGGCTGGTCATACCCGCGTAATGAATCGGTGAGTTCACCCAAAACGTCCATGCTGAGCTGATACTGCTATCCGACCCCATATAAATATTTTCGCTGACGAAATTTGAGGAATACCCTGCATTTTGTGCACGTGTGCGCGGACCCGATCCATTATCTTGGGTATGCGAAACATTACCTGTATTAACCATCCATGCTGCATGGTTATTGGCAGCAGCAGTCAGCGCATTATTGATAGTATATCCTGATAATCCGACGGATCCCCGTAAATCATTGATGCGGGATAACAACTCGCCAGTTGATGCGTCCACCTGCATTGGGATTGTTATCAAGAGAATTAGAAATATTATGGTTAGCTGTTTCATCATGGTCGTCATTGTAACAAAACTCATGAAACTTGTACCTGACGGTTTCCCGACTATACCTGCAAATTACCCTATTATATAAAGACTTGTTAGAAGATTAGCTAAAGATGGGTTATTATGGTGAGAAGCTTAAGAACTTTTGTTCTGTTGATATGGCGTAAAAAAATCCCTTGCGGGATTGGTAATAAAATTATTTATATCTTTATGAACCGAAGTTTAATCTAGGATGAGCTACTTGGCAAGGGCGAATTTTAAAATTGGTGAAATTGACATGCAAATTTCACCAAAATACTACCACTATCATTTGCACACATTCACCAAAATCAGCTTACAGTGCGGTATGTAGTGCATAAAATCTGTTACATGGTTAATCATCGTTTGGAAGATTAAAATAAGTTTTTGATAAATTTGACAGTGCATTCTGGATGCGAAATCGATGACGTGGAAGCATTGCTTCGGGTAATGCATCAGCGGGGAAAAATTGCACTGCTAGTGTTTCATCATCATTCACTTGTGGTGTACCACCAATCCAACGACATTGATATGTAATCGAGACGATGGAGACTTGGTTGCCATTAGGATAGGTATGAAAGTAATCTGCCCCCGATAAAACTGACAGAATACGTTCAGGTACAACATGCACACCTGTCTCTTCATAGACTTCGCGAACTGCTGTATCAGCAGGTTCTTCACCGGGGTCGAGTGCGCCACCGGGTAAACCCCATGTTTGGGTGTCGGCGCGTTGTTGCAATAAAACCTCCCCATCATCATTCAACACAAGACCTGCTGCGCCTACTGACACAATCAAGTCTGTGCCGACTTTAGCGCGTAGCTGTGTCATGTACGTATCTTCTGGTTTTTGCTCGGGTATCGGGTCTGCGTTGTAGCGATAGAATGCAAATTGTGGATTTTCGAGGGCTTTCCCGACCATAAACCGATGGCGTGGAATCATATTGTCTGGCAATGCATCTACCGGAAAATAACGAATTGCTAGCGATTCATCATCATTGATTTTCAACTCCCCACCAATCGGACGGCAACGAAACATAATCGAGATAATTGCAACACGGTCGTCATTTGGATAGGTGTGGAAAAATTCTTCTCCAGCCAATACCGATGTGATGCGTTCGGGAACAACTGTGATGCCTGTCTCTTCATAGATTTCGCGCATAGCACAATCAGCTACATCTTCACCGGGGTCGAGTGCGCCACCTGGAATGCCCCACATCTGATTGTCGCTCCGTAACTGGAGCAATATCTCACCAGCATCGTTGATGACAACCCCACCGCAGGCAGGCATCATCAGTAAATCATGTCCAACTTTATCACGTAAATTTTTGAAATGGGGTGAAATTGGCATTCGAGCATCCTTTAATCATGAGTCACGTCATATCTTACACGCCGGCTATATGAAAGTCTTTGTTATAGAGCAAATTTGCAAAATATTGATTTTATAATCAAGATTGACAATATAGTGTATATAAATATACAGTCTATATAGTTCATATAAATACATGGAGACAAAAACATGACACTCGAAATGATTGTACGCCCCGGTTTAGAGGGTGTAATTGCGCTCGATACACGGATGAGTCATATTGATGGGATGGCTGGCGAATTAACCATTAGCGGATTTGCATTAGAAGAGATTGCTGGACAAGCAACCTTTGAGGAAATGGTGTATTTGTTATGGTATGATCGTCTACCGACAGCCGATGAACTTGCATTGTTTAGTGAAAAACTAGCAAGCAAACGCGACCTGGCACAACCTACACTTGATGTGCTCCGTGCCAGTGCTGATAAGAAATTATCCATTATGGATGCGCTCCGGATGGCAGCAGGGACACTTAGCTTATATACAACATCAGATTCTCTACAAGATGGTGCCGAAGTTGCTGTCGCCACATTCCCGACGATTGTGAGTGCCTATTGGCGACTGCTCAATGGAGATGATCCAATCGCCCCACGACAAGATTTAAGCCATGCAGGCAATTATCTGTACATGCTTGATGGGGAAATACCTACACCAGACCGTGAACGTGCTATCAACACCTATCTGAATACTGTGATTGAACATGGACTGAACGCATCAACATTTACTGCGCGGGTGATCATCGCAACCCACAGTGATATGATCTCGGCGATGGTCGGTGCAATCGGGGCATTAAAAGGCCCACTACATGGTGGCGCACCCGGACCCGCGCTCGATATGGTGTTTGAGATTGGCACACCAGACAAAGCCGAAACTGTGATTCGCGCCAAATTAGATGCAGGCGAACGCTTGATGGGATTCGGGCACCGTGTCTATAAAGTGCGTGACCCACGCGCGGATGTATTGGGGACAGAGGCAAAACGCTTCTTCGCCGAGGGAGATCAACAAGACCTGTATGCACTGGCGATGCACGTCGAAAAAACAGCGATTGCCTTACTCGAAGAATATAAACCCGACCACAAATTACAGACCAATGTTGAGTTTTATACAGCATTGATTTTGCATGGGATTGGCTTACCGGTTGATCTGTTTTCGCCGACATTCGCGGTGGCACGCGTCGGTGGATGGACAGCCCACGCCCTCGAACATATCAACGATGGGTTGCGCATTATTCGCCCACGCGCAGGTTATAGTGGCGAGTTTAATCGGGCATGGCAAGCTATGACCGACCGCTAAATTGGTGCAGTATTGATGGGTCGTGTTATCCTCTAGTTATTTGAGACTGGAGGGTGACTCGTAGAATGTATCCGTTTCCCATCGGGCTGAGTTGGTTTGTACATAGTCGCGGATACGGTTGAGGTCAGGTAGATTGCGGATGATGTGGTCGTGATAGTTGCGTTGCCAGACCACGTCTTGTTCATCCGTCATTTGACGAATCTGTTTTGTAACCGATGATTTAAATTGTCTGATGATGGCACCCAACGACCCTGATTGTAACGTGTTTGATCCATTGATTTTGCCATGTTATCTGCTTAGCAGAATACTTTAGTGTCTCCTATGGCACAACCCGATGGCTGAGCATGTCGTTAATCAGCTTGACCATACGTCGTAGCTCATCTTCCATATCCGGGGTAATACCATCTTGAATCAGCGCTTCACGGAAGAGGTCACGCGCATCGCGAATACTCTCTTGCCCTTCGCGTAAACGACGTAATCCAGCACGCATCTGATCACGTGAATCACGACTTGCTGGACTTGTATAATAATCGGGGAAATCCCACCCGTGGTCTGCGGCAACCCGTTGCAAACTATTGAGGAATTCTTGTACCGTCCCAATCTGTAGTGTTGCGCCACGTTGCAACAACTCAATAAGTCCCTGACTCAACATCGGCTCCATATCAAAGTCGAGCTGATTGATATCGGTATATCGTGCTTCGACTTCTTCAAGACTACTCGGTTGTGGGCGTAATGAGGTTTTTTGTGGGGACATGCCGGTGAAGATTGTATAGAGCACACCCACGCACATATTATGCACATCTTTGGTGTATTGTTGCTGTGCTTCGGCATTGTTGTTTTCTAACTGACGCGAGCTATTAAAATCAATCACTTTGAGTTGCGCCCCATCCCAATATACGTGTTCCAGTTTATGGTCGAGGTACACAATCTGGTTGCTATGCGCCAATGACAGCAAATTACTAAATTGAATCGCTAACGATAAGCCTTCCTCGCTTGGTAACCGCCACCGTTGAGTTTGACGGGTTGGTTTCATCAAATAGAACAAACTATTGGTACGTGGCAAATTTTCGAGTGTCAGATAAGGTCGCCAACCACGAATCGCATATTCGGACAGTGACTGTACGAATCCTCTGACATCTTTTTGGAATGAATCAATGTCACCACTACGCGGAGCTTCTTCACGATCTGAAATAAAGCCACAATCGAACATTTCGACGACATTCGGACTATTTGATAGCTTGGCTAAAATCTCCGCTTCGTTACCAAATGCACGATACTCCCACTTCATGTCTCCAGTGGGGTTCAGATGTTCGGGACGCATTATTTTAAATGCTACCTGTCGCCCCGACCGCTTATCGAGCGCATTGGTCACACGCGCATAATGTCCTAGGGCAAATGTATCATTATAATTGTCAATTCGGTAAAGTTCTGTCAGTTGCGTCATAATTCAGTCCGTTTATCAGGTGGCTGTCTAGCAAATTTGGGATAATTTGGGATAAAAGAACAATTTACCAGTAATTAGTAGTTAAACAAAGGGTCGTTTTAAACAAACCAAACTGACTAGAAACTGGTTGTATTTTTATGGTAAAGTGGGAATACACTAATTTCGAGTTTCGCCATTCGCAACATAATTGTATGATATATTAGATGCAATCGTGAAACAAGAAAATATGTTAATAGGGATGACTGTGCAATCGTTCCATTCCTGTAACGTGACTTGCACAGAAGTGTAGTTCCGATAAAATAGAATAAATCGTAGTCTCAAGGAGTCCGGTATGGGTCAACCGGAAAATCGTATTCGTTTGCTCAGTAGTGCGCGTACCGACAAAGGTCAAGTTCGACAAAATAATGAAGACAGTATTGACCTCTGGGAAGCTGGTCAATATGTGTTGGCTGTCGTCGCTGATGGTATGGGCGGTGCTGTCGCTGGTGAACAAGCCAGCAAAATCGCCATTGAAACCGTACGCGAGCAACTCATAGATGATTTTCATAAGACTCCTGCAGATTATGCTGAAGATGATGAAGAGTATTTAATCGACCGCCTCGTCGATGTTGTTAAGCGTGCTAACCTCAATATACGTGAAAAAGCGGTCAACTTCCCTAAACTTAAAGGCATGGGTACAACCATGACCATGGCGTTTGTACGTGGCTTCGAGCTAAACATTGTGCATGTTGGGGATAGTCGTGCGTATCAAGTTGATGGATTTAATGGCGCGATCAAACAACTGACTGCCGATCATAGCTTTGTGCAAGCCCTTGTTGATGCTGGACACATCACAGAAGAAGAAGCCGAAAATCACCCCATGAAGAATGTTTTATATCGTGCATTGGGGCAGGATCAAAGTGTCGATGTGGATAATTATACCGATTTGCACCTCAATATCGGGGATCGCCTTGTCTTGTGTTCTGATGGGCTGACATTACACGTCAAACCAAACGAAATTGCTGATGCGGTTATGTCAAACAAAAACCCTGCTGATGCCACACAAGCATTACTTGATCTTGCTAATTCACGCGGTGGTAAAGACAATATCAGTGTTATTGTCGTCAAAGTTGAGTTAATCGGACAAAAAGAAGAATCATTGGCGACCCGCATCGAAGATACAACACTCCCGCTTATGCCACCTGTATTTTTTGAAGATACCGAAACAATTGAGATGGATACGCTGACCGATAATCCTGACTCTCCAATCTACAACAGTGCATATGGTGAGGGTAATGATACCAGCGAGCCCTCGCAATGAATCTATGATCTAAACACCTTCTTGTAACCTCCAACCCGTTTGATAATATCTGGTACAATATCGGACATGTCGAACAACAAGTAGAGAAACCCTAATATTATGACAACAATACTTGGAATTGAAAGCTCCTGTGACGAGACAGCAGCAGCCGTTGTGTTGGATGGTAAAACCATCTCATCTAATATCGTCGCTTCGCAGATAGACTTGCACGCAGAATTCGGTGGGGTCTTTCCCGAAGTTGCCTCACGTGCCCATGTCGAAGCCATCAGCACAGTCGTGAACCAAGCAATGAGTGATGCGGGGGTTGATTATAGTCAACTGGATGCGATTGCTGTCACACAAGGACCGGGCTTGGTTGGCTCGTTATTGGTTGGGATTAATTATGCTAAAGGGCTGGCATTAACCACTAATAAACCGCTTTTAGGCATTAATCACCTCGAAGGACATGTCTATTCACTCTGGCTAACGCAACCCTTCCGCGAGGTACAATTTCCCGTGTTAGTTTTGATTGTCTCTGGTGGGCATACGGAATTATTGTTGATGACCGATCATGGTGTGTATCAGCGATTAGGTGGGACAATTGATGATGCCGCAGGTGAAGCATTTGATAAAGTCGGACGGATGCTCGATTTACCCTTCCCCGGTGGACCCAATATCGAACGCACTGCCCGTTTAGGTAATGCAAATGCTTATGATTTCCCACGCGCAAAACGTGATGAATCATATGATTTCAGTTTTAGTGGGATCAAGACAGCAGTCATGCGGGAAGTGACGGTTCAGCCCTCTGGTGCGAATCGGTCTAAACGCAAACGCCGTTCTGAAAAACGTGCTCAATTACGCTCGGATGTGTCAGTGAATGATGTGTCGGCCGCATTCCAAGATGCAGTTACCGATATTCTAGTTGAGAAAACAGCGCGTGCCGCCAAAGCGTATGGCGCAACTGAAATCTTCATAGCAGGTGGTGTCAGCGCCAATCAAATGCTCCGACAGAAAATGCGTAAACATAGTGAATTGCCTGTACGTTATCCACCATTGAACCTCTGTACTGATAACGGTGCGATGATTGCGTCGGCGGCACACTTCCGCTTACAAGAGGGCTATCATAGTGACCTTGATTTAGAAGTGCGTACCATGTGGCCGCTCTCAGAGAAAACATACGATTTCTAAGGTGTAGATAAACATTTTTCCGTCGATTTGTGATATGTTGAAGGTGTAACGTAACTATAGAATTGGCGTATAGATGGAAAAAAGTAAACATCGACGAATACATCCGCTCATGCTTAGTAGTGTCGGATTGTTCATTATAATGGCAATCCTAAGTATTGCATTTTTTACCACCCAACCCGCTGATCAAGACGAATCATTATCAGCCACGCTCATTAATACAATGGGACGTGGTTGGTTTACGTCTGCGGATTGGTCACCTGATGGCGAAACACTCGCGATTAGTACCTCAATTGGTATCTGGCTCTATCATATCGATGATCTTTCCGAGCCGTTTCAGTGGTTACAAGCTGAGACTGCACCGATGAGTTCGGTTACATTTTCAGACGACGGACAATACTTAATTGCTGGAAGTTGGGATATGCGCGCTTATATTTGGGATATATCTGATTTATCCCAACCTCGGCATATTTTGCGTGGGCATCGTGGCTTTGTGAATGATGTCGTGGTACATCCAGAAGGCGATTGGGTAGCGACAGCTAGCACAGATAAAACGATACGCCTTTGGGAGTTGGATACAGGCGACCTTATAATGACACTGGAGGGGCATGATCATAGTGTAACGACAATCACAGTCAGTATTGATGGTCGTTTACTCTCCAGTGGTAGCCGCGACAAAACTGTACGCATATGGGATATGATTCGTGAAGAGTCAATACAGGTGATTACAACAACATCTCAAGTGCTGGATGTCGCATTTCTTGAGACATCAAGGCAACTGACTGTCTTGAATAATGCACAAGTTGAACAAACATATGACCTGACGACAGAACAAGTCGTCACAGAAATTCGCAACACAAACGAGACACTAAGTCCATTGGCTGAACTTGATTTACCTGCAATGGGCTTTCATCCACCAGTCAACACTCTCGAAATATCTCTGGACAACACGACACTTGCCATCAGCACAGGTAACTTATTCACACCAGATTATCAGGTGATGGTGCGTGATTTAGCGACAAACGACGTAATTAACGTCCTCGATGGGTTGGATGATGCAGTGATTACACTGGCGTATCATCCAGAAAATTTGCTCCTCGCAACGGGTGATACAGCCGGAATGGTGCATCTTTGGGATTATCAAAATGACACGATTAAGTCATGGGAGGCACATGATGGCGAACTGCTCAGTATGACCTTTACAGGCCCTTATACAGTGGCGACAGGTGGAGATGATGCGATGGTGCGCGTTTGGGATATATTGAGCGGTGAACAAATCGCCGAATTTGAAAGTCCGAACGGTCCAGTCCGCAATATTGCCTTTAATACGAACACCAATTTTTCGCAAAATTCGTTAGACGATAATTTGACTGCGTATGCACTCAATGATGAAGAAGAAAATCTCAATTTGCTCTGTAGCCACGGTGATACAATCGGTGCCGTAGCTCTTAATCCTGATATGACCCTCCGCGCAACAGCAACTTATGATAACGCAATTCTCCTCACCGATGTTGCATCCGGTGAAATTTTGCACACCTTAAATGACAACACCAATTTGATCAGTGACTTAACATTTAGTGCAAATGGACGTTGGATCGCATCAGCAGGTTGGGATAAAACGGTGCGAATTTGGGATATATCAGATGGTGAGTTAATATTGACCCTCACAGGACATACCCGTCCAGTAACCAGTGTCCGTTTTACCGCTGATGATAACCAGATTATATCCGGTAGTGACGATGGAACTGTTCGGGTGTGGATGTTAAATACGTAATACATCGCGAAAAGAGGCGATATGATTCAACTAGGGATTTGTGGGTGGTGTCTTGATGTCAAAGGTGTCGAGACAGTCAAACGGGCGAGTGAACTTGGGTTTGATACGATGCAAATCGGCGTTCATAGTTTTGACGATGTTGATACCTTGAGCGATCCTGATGTACAAGCTCAATATATCGAGGCGAGTAAAGCACATAACATCAATATGATCGGGCTGAGCATCAGTGTGTTTGATAGTTTCTCGTTTCATCATCCCGATAATGAACCGCGTATATGGGGTGTCTTAACGCGTATGATTGATGCCATGATTGCAATGGATGTGGATCTTGCATATTGTCCAAGCTTTGAAGCCAGTCGCATTACATCATCTGAAGAAATGACACGGGTCGCCGATTTATTGCGTCGTGCCTGCGAGTATATCGGGGATCGTTCACTGAGCTTTGCAACCGAAAATACGCTGGATGTCGCCGGACACCGTGACCTACTCAATCAAGTGAATCATCCCAAACTCAAGGTATTGGTCGATGCGTATAATCCTACGGTTTTCGGACATCATGCCTCCGACCAAATCCGCGAGCTTAGCGACGTGCTAATTAATCAGATCCATGCAAAAGACGGCAACAATCATGTCATGGGGAGTGCGCCATTAGGGACAGGCGAAGGCGAATTCGACAAGACAACCCAAGCTATATTAGACATCAACTATGATGGGTATGTGATTACCGAAAACAATTATGATGTCGATGCAGAATGGCGGGTACAAGCAGATGTTGCTACCCTCAAACGGCTATTGCAATTAACCTAGTGTCTTAATAGCCGCAAGGATTGTATTTGCACCTTGTTGGAGAGCTTGATGTGCACTATTAGCCCCTAGACGACTCGCTGATTCGATGATGTTACTTTCGCGGATGAGACCCACTTTGTTCTCTACATCAATTTGCTCCGACCCGTCAAGTGATGTCACGCGTCCGTGCAAATAGAGCACACTATTTTCAATATAGGCATGTGCCGCAACAGGAAGTGAACAGCCACCACCTAACGCTTGTAGAAAAGCGCGTTCGGCTGTAACCGCTAACCAAGTTTTGAGGTTCATCAGAGGTGCAAAAAATGACATCGAATCGGGTTCTTCTCGACATTGAATGCCCATCGCACCTTGTGCTGGTGCATTAAGCATCAGCGGATTAGACAGTTCTTCTGTGATATGGTCGGACATTTCAAGCCGTTCTAAACCAGCTTTTGCGAGAACAATCGCGTCATATGGACTGTCATCAGCGTTGAGTTTATCAACACGGGTTGGTACATTGCCGCGAATGTCGATGATATTGAAGTCATTGCGATAGTGGAGCAGTTGCGCTTTGCGTCGCGTACTACTGGTGCCGATGGTCGCGCCTTCCGGTAAATCTTTTAAGGCAATGTGATTTTTGCTAACGAGCACATCTTCATACGCGCCTCGTTCCGGGATTGCGCCGAGGTAGATGCCTTCCACTTTATCTGTTGGTAAATCTTTGAGGCTATGCACTGCACAGGTGATTTCTTCCCGACGGAGTGCGGTCTCGAGTTCTTCTGTAAATAGTCCCTTACCACCAATTTCGGGTAATGCTTTGTCGAGGATTTTATCCCCTTTTGTCGTGAAAATTTTGAGTTCAACCGTGACATCGTCATAATATGCCCGAATCAGGTCAGCGACGGTATTGGCTTGCCATAAGGCTAAATCTGAGCCTCGCGTCCCGATGGTGATGGTTTGTGTCATAGTTATTACCTTGCTGTTTTTACATTGTCGAGTGCGAAGAGGTCGCGCACCACCTTCGAATAATTATCAGAGTCTTGTTGTGTTGCCGATTCACGCAGATTGGTTGTCGGCTCATGTAGAACTTTATTGACAACCCGATGCGCAAATTTTTCAATCACAGCGCGGTCTTCATCCGATAGATGTTCTAGCCGTTGCAAAACGACATCCAGTTCATCGGATACAACATCGGTCACTTTTTCGCGCAGACCACGAATCACAGGGACAACTTTACGCCCTGCTAACCATGCTGTACATTTAGTCAACTCTCCCTCGATTATACTATGAACTTCGGGAATACAAGCTTCACGTTGCGCAACATGTTGATCAACAACTTGTTGTAAATCATCAATATCGAATACTAACGCACCTTCAAGGTTATCTACACTCGGCTCAATGTCACGCGGAACGGCGACATCTACCATCATCAACTCGCGTAGATTGCGCTCTTGCATGACCCGTTCCATATCACGTCGTTGCAAAATGCTATGAGGCGCCCCTGTTGCTGTCATGACTGCATCAGCCATATTCAGCTCGTCCCATAGTTTGTGCCATTCAAGTGCAGTTACACCAAATTCATCGGCAAGGGTTTGTGACCGTTCAAATGTGCGATTGAGGATGACAACATTAGTGATATTGCGGTTGAGTAGAGCACGCACACAAATCTTTGCCATTTCGCCGGCACCGACCACGACGACGCGCGGATTTTCGACATCTTTTAAGCTCTCGGCAACTTTTTGCGCCGCAACATGACTAACAGATGTGGTGTGCTCGCTGATGGCGGTTTCGGTACGGGAACGCTTACCAGCATGAATCGCATCAGAAAAGACCCGATTCAACACCGTACCACTGGCATGAATTTTCTGTGCTGCATCTAGTGACCGTGTCACTTGCCCTAAAATTTGTGGCTCACCCAAAATCATGGAATCAAGCCCGCTGGAAACATTCATCAGGTGGCGAATTACATCTTGGTCATGGCGCACAAAATGATGATTTTGCAAAACGTCACGGTCAATATCGAACCATTCACTGAGATAATCAATCAATGCAACTTCGGCGCGAAACGTATTTTCAGTTACACAGTACAACTCGACACGATTACAGGTAGACAGAATCGTAGCTTCACTAATCGTATCCAACTGCCCGACTAGTTCGGCTAGGAGTGCCGTAGCACGGGTTGTGTTGACAAACAACTGTTCACGGATGTCAACTGGTGTTTGTCGATAATTAAAGCCGATGAGTAGTACGTTCATGAGATCCCTTTGAATGTAATGTTCTCAGTTCTATTTAAAAAACTTTAGGGACGAGGCATGCCCCGTCCTTCTGATAAACGTTGTTCAGTCTAATTTACGAACTCGGACGTGGACGGGTTCCAGGTAAACAGCAATTCATCGGACAAACATCATGATTTGCTGGGCGTTTGCCAAGTGCTGGACGATCTGGATTTTCGGTCATCCGCTCGATGACAAGATCACGAATCATTTTGACGAAGGATTCGGCTGTCCCAACTGTACCAGCACGCGCCATTTTCATGCCGAGTTCTTCAGCTTTATCAACCGCTTCGGTATCAAGATCAAACATCACTTCCATATGGTCAGATATAAAACCAATTGGTGCGATGACAATATTGTTGACACCCTGCTCATTGATTTCTTCCATATAATCTAGGATGTCGGGTTCAAGCCACGGCATTTGTGGTGGACCACTCCGGCTTTGATACACGAGCTTATAATTTTCTGTACCGAGTATCTCACCGACGATGCGACAGGACTCTTGTAATTGGGCTTCATATGCACTATTTCGTGCTTGCCCCATCGGGATACTATGTGCCGTAAAGGCAATATGCACATCATCGCGTTCATCTTCGCTGAATTCGTCGAGTGCGGTTTTAATCTTATCGACCATCGGATTGATGAAACCGGGGTGATTATAGAACACACGGATTTTGTCGAATTCCGGTGCGTCTTCACCAACTGCTTCGACAGCACGTTGAATATCTTCACGATATTGACGGCAACCCGAATAACAACTAAAACCTGATGTGAAAAATGCGACGGCACGTTTCACACCATCGTCTTTCATTTGTTGGATGGTGTCAGTAACCATCGGGTGCCAATTGCGATTTCCAAAATAAACTGGTAAATCCGGGCCATTTTCTTTGAGTTCTTCTTCAAGGGCGGCGATTAGTGCGCGGTTTTGGCTATTGATCGGACTCACACCACCAAAATGTTGATAATGTTCCGATACTTCGAGGAGGCGTTCACGCGGGATATTGCGCCCACGGGTGACATTCTCCATAAATGGCATGACATCATCGGGACCTTCGGGACCACCGAATGACATCACTAAAATTGCGTCATATTGACGTGCCTCGTCTTGATATTTCGGGGCATCGGCTGTTTGTGCGCCGTATATGCTCATCGTATTGCGTTGTCCTTTTATCTATCTAACAATAAAACAACAAAAAGAATCAAAACATTAATTTCGCTTCGTAGGGGAGGGTTTGCAAACCTTCCCCTACAAATGTTGTTTATTTATTCACCACCAACTTTTGTGCCGACATAAACGACACCATCACGGATTTCAACTTGATAGGTCTCAACAGGTTTGCGAACAATGCCATCCACAGGTTGACCCGTCTTAATGTCGAACTTGCCATAATGCCATGGGCAGACAACACTACATTCTTCGGCGTTGATTGTGCCTTCGGTTAGTGGACCGCGAGCATGTGTACAGCGGTTGTTAATCGCGTAAATTTCGCCGTCAATATTAAACAAGCCGACCATCTTGCCTTCTAGATAGACAACTTGTGTCTCGCCGGGTGCAAAATCATCAATCGGGCAGACTTCTTGCCATACTTCGCGGGTGACCGTATCATCAATTGGCTCTGCGATGTCCGGTCCGCCAAGCGCATCAATGGCTTCTTCGAGACGCATATTGATACAGCTAAACAGTGGTGTATCTTGTAATGTATATTTGCTGGATTCGGTTTCACGGAGCTCTTGAACGAGGTCAAGGAAGTCACTTGGTTCGTCTGTCTCGAATGCGACGATAAATTCATAGTCGTCGATACCGAAACTATAGGTTGTGTTTAGGCGAATCGATGGGTATTTACGTCCAACGACGATATGCTCATCCATCACACCCTGACGTGCCATTTGTGACATTTGGTACCAATCGCGGGTTTTAATGAACGGATAGACGAACAAGTATTTCGCTTCGGATGGATCAATCACCAGACGTTCTTCTTCGGCTTCTTCCTCATCCCCAAAACGAATCTCATAAACCGAGCGTTTGGTTTGTGAAAGATAGGAGTATGCCATTTCGAGGTAGCCACCCATTTGGGTTTTCATGACGGCTTTGGCTAAATCTTGGAAGACATCAGGACTTTCTGCGATTTGCCATAGTAAAATCTCTGCGTCGGCTCGTGTTCCCATTGTGCTATAGGGGCGCAATAACATGCGACGATTGAAGCTCTTAATCACCTCAAGTAGTTCGCGCTTGTGTTCCATTTGTTCGTCGGCAGGTAAACGTCGCCATACCGGATCCACCTTATAAAATGCAAACCGAACATACTGCCGTTTGGTCAGGCGTTGCGCCCGTTCTTCGGCAGATGGTTTGGTCATTGGCGGTTTTTTGCTCAAAAATGCTGGTTTTCCCATTTGAATCTGTACCCAATATCTATAAAAAACTACAAAAATCTATATAAATATACAGTTTTGTGAAATTTTTTTCAAGCGCGACGGCTTAATTTTAATCTGCATTTAGTTTTATTTGAGATGTCGTTAAACCTGAGTAATCGCGATGCAAACAGTTTAGTATAAGATGAGGGGAAAGCGTCGTACTATATGACAGATGTCATAGGTGAAAGATGACAACTATACCCCTATGATCAAATGGGGATGTTCTTTAAGATAAATAACGTGAGTTTTACTTTTAGTTCACAAGAGGCGAACGGTCAAGTTGATTAACAATATGCTCAGCCCTCGTGTTGTACCCTAGACGTACTTACCAGCTAGTTTTGACCTGATATTGTTTGACCTTATTGTCGTTGGTAATGATTGACATAGATTCAGATTGAGCTTGAGCGACTAGCAAACGATCAAATGGATCACGATGATGATCTTCTAAATTACTAGGTTGCAGGATGTGTTTTAGCTCAATTGGAAGTAGTTGGATATTATTTTGAGAAACTTGAATTTCAATTGCATTGGACAGTTCATTATCAAGTGTCAACTTACCCAACTGGGTTTTAATTTGTAATTCCCATACACTGACAAGGCTAAGATGAACTAAGTTTAGCGGATCACTAATGAGTTGTTGCGCAGATGATGATAACTTGTCATCACCCTCTGAAAACCATATAAATGCATGAGTATCAAGTAGAAGATTCATGCATCATCACCTAGCCAAAATTCATCTGATAATTCATCATCGAAGTCATCGGACATAGTGAATGTACCTTTTGTTAGCCCAAACACGCGTGGTTTTAATAGTTGAGGCGTCGGTTTAGCAAGAACATCAACTAGTTCATGAATCAGTTTCTTTTGTTGATCGGCAGGAAGATCTAGGGCTTGTCCAAGTAATTCTTCAAATGTCATAATTTTCCTCCACTGTCTTGATCTAATTATACCACTCTAAGCCATAGAACGACGAAGTCTGACGCATAGTCAATTAGCTTGACTACAATGCACAGCTATTGTGTCATGTTGTAGAAGCTGTCTATAGATATGAGTTAATAACAGGTTATTTCCCCGCTACACCTATCATATACAACATCGGAATAGTTAGACGTAATTCACCATGATGACTCGCATAAGAATTTAGATCTCGCTCAAGCTGTTCAAAAATGGTTTGTTGGTCGTGTGGGTCTACGATGCTCAACCACGAGGGCAAAAACGCAAACCGAATAAATGGATGACTTAATAATGCTGATCCGTTGGCATAGCGCATCACGAAATGTCGAATATTCATATCTTTAAAAGTATAACGATTATTTGTCAACAGATCCGACACTGTGTTGGTTGTTCCGCGGTGAGACTTATGTGTATCAAGTCTTTGTAGATATACATCATTACCAAATGATACGAGCACCTGCCGAAATATCTTATAAAATTCACCCATATGACCGTTGAGGTTGGTGGTCAATGCGAGATAACCACCTGCTTTAGTAACGCGGTAACATTCTTGTACTGTTTGCCGAGGATTCGCAAAATTGTTAACGCCTAGATTAGATATGATGAGATTAAATATATTATCTTGAAAAGGGAAGGTGGTACCATCATATCCAACAAGTGACACCGATGTTTGATTAAATTGAAGGCGTTTTTGATTTGCACGATTCAGTGCAGCTAACCACACATCTAAACCTACTATATGCGAGGTATTCCCCAATCTTCCCGCTAATTCAAATAATGGAAATCCTGTACCACACCCAATATCTAAGACGGTGCTATCAGTCTGTAATGGTATATTCTCAAGCAGAAAATATCCAAATTGCGATGACCATAATGGTAACTCATCGTATAAATCTGCAAATTGTTGATCATTGAAATCGACATAAATAGGGGTGTGTTTCATAGATTAGTTACTGTTTCCGCAGGGAAGAAGCATGCCTCTTCCCTACAAATTATGTGCATATTGCGAGATTCTATCCTGCGAGGCTCTCGATGTAGTCGAGGCTTTGGTGGCGGAAGTATGAATCATAGAGGGTCGCGTAGTGCCCGCCCTGTTCCATCAGTTGGTCGTGGGTGCCCGATTCGATGATATTCCCGTGATCGAGTACGATGATGCGGTCAGCGTTCTGGATCGTTGAGAGGCGATGTGCAATCACGATTGAAGTGCGATTACCGAGTAGCACTTCCAAGCCTTCTTGGATCAGTGTTTCGGTTAGTGGATCGATGCTGGCGGTGGCTTCATCCAAAATGAAGATTGCTGGGTTTTGTAGGAGTACCCGTGCAATCGCCACCAATTGACGCTGTCCCATCGATAAACTGCTTCCGCGCTCTCCGACTTGTGTCTGCAAACCATCTTGCAAGCTCACCAGCCAATCGCCGCGTCCAACTTGGTTCGCCACAGCTTCGACTTCAGCATCAGTTGCTTCGGGGCGACCGTAACGGATGTTATCCATCACTGTGCCATCAAACAGGAACGGTGTTTGTGTGACAACACCCAATTGTGAACGATAACTCGGCAGGTTAAACGATCGAATATCTCGATCGTCAATTTTCAAACTGCCACCTTGATATTCATAGAAGCGGTTAATCAACTTAGCAATACTCGACTTACCTGATCCGGTATGCCCGACAAACGCTAATGTCTCGCCGGCTCGGATCGTCAGATTGAATTTCTGTAAGACGGGTTCACCTTCAACATAGTGGAAATCCATATCTTCAAAGTTGATCTTGCCTTTAACATCCTGAACTTTTTCATCAGCTTCTTGTTTGACTTTCGGTTCAGCATCAAGGAGGGCAAACACACGCTCACCTGCTGCTAGACCGAGTTGAAACTGACTCCAGAATGATGCGATACTTGTGATTGGGAACCAGATCATGCCCATCCCTTGAATGAACAAGAACCATTCACCAGCAGTCAGCACTTGTTGTTGCGCCAGATTAATCCCGAACCAGACAATCGCCGATACACCAAAGCCAGCAATCGAAATCAGGACTGGAAAGATTGCACCGAATACAAAGCCGTTGATTTTTTCTACGTCATAATATTTGTTGTTTACTTCGTTGAATTCGTCATACATCATGTATTCGCGACGGAACGCCTTTGCCACACTGATCCCGCTAATCGACTCCTGCACATGGGCATTGACTGTCGCTAGTTGACGGCGTGAGTTTGTGACAGTTTTACGGGCAATTGTGCGGAACTTCAACGCTGTGTAAATGATAAACGGCATGATCGCGATCAGAATCAAGGTCATCTGTACGTTAACGGTGAATAGATACAAAATCAACAAAACGACCAACAATAACTGGCTCATCAAGTTGATCGTCAGGCGGACGGTCTCCGAGAATGCCTGTGTATCGGATAGCACACGGCTGACAACTTTACCCGTGGGGTACGTGTCGTAGAACGACATGTCGCGTTCAGTTACTGCGTTGAAGGCATCTTCGCGCAATTCTAATGTGACATCGCCGACCGCTTCCGCCGATAGCCATTGACGAATTGCGTTAGCAACCCAGCCAACACTCGCGACAAGTGCCAAAATCGCTGCTGTTCCAACTGGATCAAATGTCTCTGGCGAGAGAGTTAGCTGGTCAATTGCTGTTGAAATCACAATCGGCAAGATCAAATCCATCGTTGAGCTCAGAAAAACAACGACTGCTACAATTACCATCTTGGGTAGATGTGGGCGAAAGTACCCAAGAATGCGTCTGACAAGCTCAGTATCCGTATAATTACGGTCGTAGTCCTCGGCATTCAAGCCATCCATAATGAAACCCATATATTGCTCCCTTTGTTACATCCAAAACGTGTGAATGTGTAGTAGGGCAAGGGCTTAGAAACCCATCCCTACATGTGACTTGTCTAGTTAAGCAGTTGGTTCGCCTGTGTTGACGGTTGTTGACGATCCCTCGTAACGCGCAAAGATGCGACGATAATGTGGGGATGAATTGAGTAGGTCTTCGTGTGACCCGTTCGCAATCAGCTTACCGTTTTCGAGCACAAGGATACGGTCTGCCCATCGAATCTGGGATAGACGGTGTGTGATCAAAATTGTCGTCCGTCCTTCTTGTGCACGACGCATCGCTTTTTGAATTTCGTCTTCTGTCGCGCTATCAATAGCACTTGTCGAGTCATCAAGAATCAGAATACCGGGTTGTGTCAGGAAGGCACGGGCTAAGGCTAACCGTTGGCGTTGCCCACCGGATAATGTGACCCCACGTTCGCCGATTTCACTGTCATAGCCATCATTGAATGAGAGGATAAAGTCGTGCGCCTGTGCTTCTTTCGCGGCGTGTTCAATGTCTGCTTGGGTCGCCCCTTCAACACCGAATGCGATATTCTCGGAGACTGAACGAGAGAACAAGAAAATATCCTGTTCAATCTTACCCATCTGCGAGCGTAACGCATCAAGATTCCACTCACGTACATCGATGCCATCAATCAAGACCTGACCTTCATGAACATCATAGGTACGCGTGACCAACTGAGTGAGTGTTGATTTACCAGCACCGGTTTGCCCAACAATCGCAACCGTTTGACCGGGATCAACTTTAAATGAGATGTCTTCTAAGATGGTCTTTTCACCAAACTTGAATGTGACGTTCTTAAATTCAATCGCACCCTCAACCTGTTCTTTACGCCCAATCTGATTCTCATCAATATCGGATTCTTGTTCCATCAATTCGAGGATACGACGCGCACCTGCCACACCCAATTGGAGCAAACTAATCGAGAATAGTGAGACAAATACAGGGAACTTAAGCACACCCATCAATCCCATCACAGCGATAATGTCCGCTAGTTCCAGAATCCCGCGATCGTACATATTGAGCGTGTGTAGGAACATCAAACCGAATGCAATCCCGAACATCAAGAGAGGTAAATAAGCGGCTTCAATCTTACCTTGTTGCACAAAATAATCACGGAACTTTTTAGCATTCCGGCGGAATTTTTTCCGTTCCTCGATTTCTTGAGCAGCGACTTTTACAATCTCAATCCCGCTGATGGTTTCTTCAAGGCGGGCATTGAGCACACCGTATTGTTGGCGTTGTTCCATAATAACAGGTTCTAATCGGCGCATATAACGACGTACAATGACGATATAAGTGCCTAAAAACAAGAAGGGTACAAGCAACAACTCAAGGTTGATGAGTGCAATGAATGTAATCGGTACAACAAAGCCCAATACCATATCAAAGATGAAGATAACCCCCGGTTGAATGACAGCATTCAATTGACGCACATCATCTGTCGCCCGCGCCATCACATCACCAACCCGCTGTTGATCGTGGAAGGTCTGACTTTTACCGAGCAGGCTAACATATAATTCGTGGCGAGAATCCCGTTCGAGGCGAATTCCGAGTACAACCAACGATAATGACCCGAGAAGTGACCCAATACCATCCCATACGGATGCCAATAATACACCTAAACTGACAGCAAGCACGGCTGCTGCCCCTTCATTATCAACGATGACTTGTACGGCTTCACCAAATAAGACACGTGCTGCCGAGAAAGCGATATATCCCGATAGAAAACCCAATAATCCACCAAGAAAATATATCTTATGTTCCCAACAGTGCGAGATAATCCAACGTACAGGACCGGAGCGATTATATTCGCGCAGTCCTTCAATCGTGAACTCACTTTTTTGAACCAATATGATCTCCCATACGCTTTTGTGGTTAGAACAAAAGTTCCCAATCCACATTATACAAGATTATTTTATAGCGACAAAGGGTGACTGTAAACTAGTTTAGTTAACGTTTTGTCGCTTCAATTCCCCTAGATTCATCTATGGTGATGTAGAAACGTTATGAATGAGGTTGTGTAGCACGATATTCGTAGTGTTCAGGGATTTCATTCGTATACATGTTCGGGTATAATTAAGATATGTCAACAATGATTCGTAAGACCTTCAAATATCGCTTATACCGTTGCGACAAACGGGATAAACATTTGCATGACAAAATCAATATTGCAGGCATCGTCTGGAATCACTGTTTAGCTCTACAAAAGCGATATTATCGTCTTACTGGTGGATATATCAGTAAATACAGGATGCAAAAGCACATTGGTAAACTGCGAAGTAAGTCACCGCGCTTTGCCTACTGGAAGAAACTAGGATCACAAACAACACAACTGGTTACTCATAAACTTGATGATGCTTACCAGCGATTTTTCAAAAAGTTAGCCAAGCGCCCACCGAAGTTTCGAAAGGTCAAGTTATATCGGAGTATCACGTTCACACAAGCTGGCTGGAAGCTGTTAGGCAAGAACAAATTGTGGATACAAGGCAAGGTGTATAAGTTCGTCAAACATCGGGAACTTGAAGGTGCAATCAAATCCGTCACTATCAAACGCGATAGCTGTAATCGCTTGTGGGTTTGCTTTAGTGTTGAATGCGAGATAGAGATACCCAAGCGAGTCATGACGGGTAAGACCGCAGGCTTAGATTTTGGACTCAAGACCTTTCTCACAGACGATACAGGCAAAGTCTATAAGTCACCTGAGTTTCTGAGACAAGAACTCAAGACTATCAAGCGACTATCACGTCAGTTTTCACTCAAGCAAAAAGGTTCTAAATCACGTAAACGGGCTAAATATGCCCTATCTCGCGCTCAAATTCGGGTCAGTGATAAACGAACTGATAGCCATTACAAGCTAGCCCATCAACTTTGTGATGAGTTCGACACTATATATCTTGAGGATTTGAATATTGCTGGCATGAAACGGCTATGGGGCCGGAAAGTTAGCGATCTGGCATTTGGTGGGTTTGTGACAATTCTCAAGTGGATTGCAAAGAAATGTGCTGTTGAGATTGTATTCATAGACCGCTATGAACCAACAAGCAAGATGTGTTCTCATTGTGGCAATCTTCAAGATATGCCATTGTCATATCGGGTCTATGAGTGTAACTGTTGTGGTCTTGTCCTAGATCGTGACCACAACGCAAGTATAAACATAAAACGGATAGGGGCATCTATCCAACTACCAGAGGCTTGTCAGACGGGTACTTGTGCCTGCATTGCTGTTGACGGTAGAAGCACCCGCATTTAGGCGTGGGGAGTATGTCACGTATAAGTGAAGAGAATGCAGTATGTTTGACAAGCTCAGAATCTATGGAATTAGGAGCAACTTACCGATGATAGATCGGGATTCCAACAATTTATGCGCACGCACAGCCTCAGTCAATGGAATACGATCAGCAATATGATGTGTCAATGTGCCAGCGGCTAATTTTTGGAAGACATCGCTAGTATGCTCAATCAAATCGGCCCGTTCCGCCGTATAATCACCACTGGATGCCCAAGTTACAAATAGCGATCCCCGTCCACTATTTGGTGTGATCCCCGATAACCGATTGACATCAAATAGCGGTGGCGCACCACTAGATTGTCCATAGATGACCAGATAACCCATTTTACGTAGTGACATCAAGCTCTGTTCGAAGGTGTTTTTACCAACAGCATCATAGACGACATGCACACCTTGATTATCTGTCAGTTGATTAGCAACATGTTCGAAGTCTTCTTGTGTATACCGAACAACATGCTGAACACCGAATTGTTTGACAAAGTCGGCTTTAGCTTGGGTTGAGACCGTGCCAATAACAGTTGCTCCAAGATGGAGGGCGTACTGCGCTAATAAACTCCCAACACCACCTGCCGCCGCATGAATCAACACCCAATCACTTGTTTGAATCGGATAAACTTTGCGTGTCAGGCTGTAGGCTGTTATGCCTTGTAGAAGTGTAGCCGCCGCCAGCTCAAGATCGAGATGATCAGGAACATTAACAACGCGTTCCGCAGGGACAACAGTATATTCCGCATAATTACCGCCCATATAGCCATATGCTACACGGTCACCACTTGAAAAATCTGTGACATCATCACCAACAGCTTCAATAATGCCAGCACCTTCAATCCCCGGGATTAACGGCAATGGCAGGTCATTATAAAACCCACCCTGACGATGTTGTACATCTACAAAATTTACACTGACAGCCGTATTTTTGATGAGTACCTCGCCACGGTTGGGTGTCGGCACATCAACCTCAATCAACTTGAGGACATCAGTCGACCCGTATTCAGATAATGAAATGGCTTTCATCTAAGCTCCTTCGCTAGTTGCCTTCACCTCAGCAGTGACACAATCACATAATTCGGTGGTGACATGGCTATAATAATCAATTTTGGCATCCAATTTATTCAGAAAGCCATTGAGTTTATGGATATGCTGGATAAGGTCATGGCGGTGGTCTTCTAACATATGTAAGCGCTTATCGACAGTTGTCTGCCCATCTTGTTCTAATTGCATAAATGTTGCTATTTCGGTCAGGGGCATATCAGTCTCACGCAAGAGCATGATAAACCGAATCCAACCGATGTCGCTATCTGTATAACGACGGTGCCCGTTAGATGCTCGCCGAATAGTGAGGAGACCAATCCGTTCGTAATAGCGCAGTGTATGTGCGCTGACCTCTGTTATGTTTGCGACTTGCTGAATTGTGTATTGTTCTGCCATATGATTATCCTAAAACTTAGAGCCAACTCTAAGTCAAGTATCAACCGGATAGCAAATTATTCAAGTAACATCTCCCGTAGTTCCTCAACAATTTTCCTTGAACGACGCTGACGGGTCTCAGACTTTTTTGCACGGTTAACCCCATATGCATAGGTTTTCTGTCTGCTGGTTGATAGTTGTGACCATACTTCCATAATGTCAGGTTCGATTTGTAATTCTGCTATCAGCTCTTCAGGTAAATCAACCATATCAGGATCGGGATCAGGTTCTAATTGAACCGTTATATCCATATCAACAGTAAGTTGTGCCTGCTTCAGCCATGTCATACCGAAGTTTAGATAATACGTTTTGTCATCACGTACATTGAGCACTCGACGAAATGCCTCTCCATTTAGACTGCCTTGTATATGTCGAATATCGGCGTTTTCAAATTGTGCTCCGATTTCGGGTGGGATTGGTACATAATGTTTCATATATCCATCGGCAACAGTTGAATCAAATTCAACAGTTGATTGAAATGTAAAACTTAAATCATTTTTTGTTGTCATCACATCACCATCTGCTAAAAGAACAAAAGTTCGTATTTAGAAATTGTACGCTACTATTGTTTAGGATCAAGGTTGCGTTGCATTATCATAGGTAGTGCGTCAGGTAGATGAGTGTGTGGCGATATATACTGACATTGACTGACTTGAAGTGTTTTAAGATTACGGAAACAACCATGCAAAAATTATGTTGTCTGCTATGTATATGGATGATGTTATGTGGTGTAAGCCTCGCACAGGATGACGAAAAATCTGGCTATGAGATTGCATTAGAGCGGATTGAAGAGGCGCGTCTGACAGGCGCGACAAGACTTGAATTCAACAATCTCGGATTGACAGAGTTGCCTCCGGAAATCGGTCAATTGAAATCTCTGAAATTTTATCACTAAGGCATAATGATCTTTCCACCTTGCCACCCGAAATTGGTCAACTTGAGTCACTTTGGGCATTGAGCTTAGAGTACAATAATATCACCCAACTCCCATCAGAATTCAGGCAACTGAAAAATTTGACATACTTGTGGCTCTATGACAATAACTTGACAACTGTACCTCAAGAAATCTTCGAATTAGAGAGCCTTGTCATACTTGTATTGTGGAATAATCAAATCTCAAGTTTGCCCCCAGAGATCAGACAGTTAGTTAACCTTGATGGACTAAATCTTATCGGCAATAAATTGTCAGATTTACCGTCTGAGCTTCATCAATTGACAAATCTTCTAAGTTTACATTTAGGAGAAAATCAATTTACAGAAATACCCGATGTTATCCTATCGCACCCCAGTTTATGTTATATCAGTATGCATTCTAATAATATTGATCACCTATCAACAGATATACTCAAAATGGAAAAACTTGGCACAATTGAAACCGATACCCTGTTGGCTGATCCGCTTTACTGTGAAATTAAACTCTTTGATAATCCGATTGATGAACTACCATTGCATATCAATGACTACAAATGGAATTCCCCAGCCATCCTCGAATATCTGCGTGACAAAGCCCAACGCGAAGATCATCAACGGCGCATGACCTTAGCTACAGGTGGGACTGGATTCGGATTATTGATTGCGACCCTATTAGGGTTACTCTGGCGTAGTCGTCGCATGGGTCGAAAATCCAAGCGCAAGAATGATGGGCTATAGGGGAATTACGATGCGAAAATTATGTTATCTACTCTGCATCTGGATCATGTTGTGCGGGGTGAGCTTCTCACAGGATGAAGAAAAATCCGGCTATGAAATTGCATTAGAGCGGATTGAAGAGGCACGACAATCTAACGCTAAGTTGCTGAATTTAAGCAGATTACAACTAACTGAATTACCACCAGAAATAGGTCAACTAACCCAACTTGAAAGCTTAACAGCCATCACGAATCAATTGAGTATATTGCCACCAGAAATTGGTAATCTATCCAATCTTATTAACTTACGATTATCTGAAAATAATTTAGAGAGTCTGCCATCAGCAATTAAACATCTTACTAAATTGAAGTACCTTGAAGTGTACAGCAATAACTTAACGACTATCCCACATGAAATATCGAATCTAACACAATTAAGAGAGCTTAACCTCAATGGTAATTTGATTACGACTCTGCCATCAGATATTGGACAGTTAAATAATCTAGTGACACTATTCGTACGTCACAATCAGTTGACAGACTTACCGGATGAAATCGGCAATTTGACAAATTTGACAGCCTTATATGCAATGTCTAACCAAATTGATAACCTACCCTCTACAATTGGGAATTTAACAAATCTCACAGTACTATCTTTGCATAATAACAGGTTGACAACACTGCCTGAGGAATTTAGCAATCTACAACAGTTACGGGATCTAGACTTATCTCACAATCCACTGCGCGAGTTCCCGCCCCAACTATTCGAAATTGTGTATTTACAATATTTGAAATTATATAACATCGAAATATCGACATTACCAAAGGATGTTGAGGTCTTTAAACACCTACGAGCGTTGAACTTAGGTCAAAATGACTTACAAATTGTTCCTGATGAGATAGGTAACTTACACAGCTTGGGTTCGCTTAGTCTGGCAGGAAATCGTATCGGTCACCTACCTGATTCAATCACAGATCTAGAACAACTTCATAGCCTGTTTCTTCGAGAGAACCAGTTCAAAGAAACACCCGATCAGATTCTGACACTCTATAATCTAGAATTTCTCGGTATTCAGGATAATCAAATACAAACTTTACCCATAGAGTTAACCAATCTAACATGGTTGGACAGAATAGAGGTCACTGGTAATCCGCTCACTGATCCCCCACCAGAAATTATTGAACAAGGCACAGCTGCTATTCTCGAATATTTGAGAGATAAAGCCCAACGCGAAGATCATCAACGACGCACGACCTTAGCGACAGGTGGGGCGGGATTCGGATTATTGATTGCGACCCTGTTAGGGTTACGCTGGCGTGGTCATCGCATGGGGCGAAAGTCTAAGCGCAAGAATGATACTATTTACCATGCATAGGCTTCGGGTGCGCGACCAATACGTAATTCACGGCCTTTGTTGGGTGCAAAAATTGTATCAAGGCGTTTGAGCACATCTTCATCAAATTCGAGTTCGACGGCACGTTCTAGTCCGTCCAGATGTTCGATAGTACGTACCCCGACAATTGGTGCCGAGACAGCCGGATTGGTCAATGTCCATGCGATGGCAACCACATGCGGGGGTTCGCCCATTTCCGCACACAAATCATGGAAGGCATTCATCTGTTCATTGGTATCCCCCAGATAAATCCCATATTCTTCTTCAACTTCACTGGTACGTGAGCCTTCGTCGGATTGTTTTTTACCTGTGAGTATCCCGCCTGCTAACGGCATATACGGAATCACACCGATACCATGTGCTTGAGCTGATGGCATGAGTTCCAGCTCTGGGTAGCGGCAGACGAGGTTATACATCGTCTGTTCGGAGATGAATCCCATCATCCCGCGTTGCATGGCGTGCATCTGATAAGTTGCCAGTTCCCATCCGGAAAAATTGCTACCACCGAGATAGAGCACTTTACCATCATTAATCAGGCGGTCGAATGTCGTCCAGAATTCTTCGGGGGTGATGTTTCGGTCAACATGATGGACTTGATATAAGTCGATGCGGTCGGTTTGCAAGCGACGGAGGGAATCATTGGCATGACGGCGGACTTTATACGCAGAGATACCGGGGCTTTCGTTCGGAATCACGGCATCACTCATATTGCCGAAGACTTTTGTGGCAATTACGACATAATCACGTACCCCACGTGATGTCATCCAATTGCCTATGATTGTCTCGGACAAACCCCGCAAGCCTTGCCCACTATAGACATTAGCCGTATCAAAGAAGTTAATCCCCATATTGAAGGCTTTATCCATGATCTCAAATGCTTCTGACTCGGATGTCCGCGACCCGAAGTGCATCGTGCCGATACAAATTTTACTGATTTCTAAGTTGGATTTTCCAAGGCGAGTATATTTCACAGATCAAGCTCCTCAATTTATAGCCAATGCATCACAACGGACTATTATAATGGAGAATCATCATCCAAAGTATTCACTAGTTAGCGATAAGCCTTGTAACTCAAGAAAACGCCGATCAAACAGATAAGCGCTATAAAAGCATACGTAATCGGGGTTGCCTCGGCTTGTTGTGCGTTGGGGAAAAACATACGGAACAAGCCAGCTAACAGAATGAGCCAGCCGATAATCGTAATGGTGACGATCCAAGTACGCCGCCAAATATTATGGAAGCGCACCACAACCAAGCCGACTGCAAACAAAATCATCCCATTCAGATAAACAATCTGGGGAATACTGGTATCCCATATATGTAAGTTAAGTCCTTCTGAGATACTGACAACAATCAGCATCGGACCTAATAGAGAAGCAATCAATTTAGAGCGTTGCGGTTTTTCGTTGGGTATCATTGGTTAATCTCCCTTGAATATACAAACCAACGTGTTTTGACAGCCTATCAATTGATGTTATATATTTAGCTTTAATGTCGTTACACTTTCCCTATGACCTTAGCAGGATTTCCAGCAACAATCGTATTGGGGGGGACATCGCGGGTGACAATACTACCTGCGCCAACTACACTCCTTTCGCCGATTGTCACGCCTTTAAGAATAAGACTACTCATCCCAATGAAGACATCATCAGCGATTACAACAGGGGCAGTTTTCGCATTCAGGGGATCAACGCGACGTAAATCAGGGTCTATCGGATGAAAATCAGTATCAGTAATGGTTGTATTTGCACCGACCCACACCCTATCGCCAATTGTCATCTGCTCATCAACAATCAAGGATCCACCTGTCATACCAAAGTCATCACCGATGGTTAAGTTTGAGCCAGCGCGACGGGTACTGATAATAACCGGATGGGTTGGCCCGAGTGGGTTACTCACGATTGTTGACCGGAGCGACATACGCGCCCCAATTTGGATGGTACTACGCCGATGTTTCTGGATGATAGGCAGTCCATAACATTGCCAACCACTCCCTACATTAAGTCCACGCAACACCCACCATGCCACCGGCATCAATAGTAATCGGCGGATTTCATTGGTTGCTTTCCACGGCGTATCAAGGGCATGGCGGATCGCATCAGCAGATAACAGTGCGGTGGGTACATCCGATGATTTGTGTTGGTCTACCATGGCAAGCCTCGCAAATCGACATCGCCATTGGTGTCCCAGTCATCAACGGATTTGTGGATGGGCATAATGAGTGCATTACCATTCGTCGCGACCGTCTTGCCTGTTTTAATGTCTACTTCGTGAACCGTTTGGTTAATCTTATGCCATCCAACTGATTGATAAAACCCAACGACCTCATCACGACATTGTAAGAAGCCATAGTCGACCTGAAATTGTTGCTTTAGCATCGTTTGTAACAGTGCCATCAGCTTACGACCAAGTCCTTGTTTGTGTCGGTCGGGGTGAACAGCAACCTCACCAACACCCGCAATATCTACATCAACACCATTGACGGCAATCGTGCGGTGTTCGAAATCAAGATGCGCGATGATTGTCCCATCTGCCTCTTCGTACCATAGACGATGATCCGGCTGCGCATAATAATAAGATACTGTGCGAAACAAATCGGCATAACGCGGGAATGCCAGAACCAGCAAATCACAGATGCGTTGATGCTGTTCTTCTGTGAGGTCACTTTCGGCAAACAGATGATCGGATAGGAATTTGGTCATAGGTTTAAAAACCCTTACTGTTACTTTATGTTTTGTTACATCTTCAATGATACAATGAAGTCACTAGAGTGATAGGCGTAATAAAGGATAGATTAGATGTCGATAGAACCTTTAGAAACTTCCCAAGCCAGCGCACGATACGACGAAGAGCATAATGTCGTGTGGGTTACATATCGGGGTGTGCTCAATGCAGACGCAACCACACAAGTGTATACATGGCTGGCGAAGTTTTTTAATGCGCGGGACAACAGAGAAATCGATGGCGAAGTATTTGATTTCCGCGAGGTGCAGACCTTTGGACCAGACAACCTCTTCGAAGCCCGCAAGAAAAGCCGTGGCTTCAACCTCAAACAAGACATTACAAATTTACCTGTAGCGATGATTTGTTCCAATTTCTATCAGGAAGAAATCCTGCGTGGTCCGATGCAAAATGTGCCGGAAAACAACCGTAAGGCAATCGTCCATTCTGACCAAGAAGCGGTTGATTTCATCACGGGTTGGCATCAAAACCAAAGTGATGAGTAGAGTTGACTGTGGGATATGTCATAGTTTATATCTTCTGCTGATGGACATCCGCTCTGGATGTCCCGACCAACATCATAATTGATTTTCGCTTGTTGGGATGCACAACAGTGCACCGACACAAGTAATCCTCACCAACAGTTAAGTAAGGTTAAATTAGAATGGGACTCGACCTCGTCACACTCACAATACTTGGTGTAGGTATATTTAGCATTTCTATAATCCGCGCAGGGATTCGCATCATGATGCGTAATGAAATTTCCTTCCCGATTGGTGGTAGTATGTTGAGTGCACCCCGTCAAATTATACGTCAAGGCTTGAGTGTAAAAATTTTTGGCTTGACGATTATCATAACGGGGTTGGAGATATTTGGTATCGCAGTTTTGTTTTATGTGACTGGACAATTTGACTATTTTATCCTTGGTTGGATATTTATTTTCATCACCCAATTGATCGGGTTTATGCTTAGCACTATCGTTCATGTGATGCAGCGAACCATAGACAGATAATGATCTTGTAGAATTTTCGAATCAATGAATTTTTGCCTACATTAGGACGATGACTCACGCGGTAGCATAATCAGCAAAACGACTGGCGCAATCAACAGGAGCCACATCACGACTGATAGCCCGTAAAGCTCTGCCAACACACCAAAGAATATAGGCAACAGCGCCCCAAATATCCCAGATGCGTTGCCGACAATCAGCACTGCACCGCTATTTTCGCCTAATGTGTCGTAGAGCTTGCCCTGTAGAATGGCGTACCATCCTGCGTTGAATAAGCCGATGATACCGAGTAAGAATAATTTCAGCTCCCATACCTCCACGAGCAAAAATAGTGGGAACAAAATCAGGATCACACCCGCACTAAATCGTAAGTACAGCAATCCGCGCACTCTGTCTAGTAGGGGAATCAGCAAAAAATCGCCAATCAATCCCACACCTGTCCAGATGGCAATGGCTAGACCTGCTTGCGCTTGTGTCACGCCGACAACATCCACAAAATAAAGTGCCAACAACGAAAATAGAACATCCAACATAAAGTTACTGAATTCCAATAAAATCAGCCATCGCCAGATAATCCAACTGCGCAGAAAATTGATTGCAATTCGCAAGTTATCACGTGCATTAGATGGAGGTGCATCATCATTGTTTTCTGTACGCAGAGCACGATTAGATGGAAGCCGTAATACCCACAATGCAACGAGTATAGATAACACACCACTCCCGACAAAAAAGAGGCGCCAACTTTCACCAAGCAGGACAATAGCCGTCAAGATCAATGGACCGATCACAACAGCCAAAGATCCACTTAATGTCCACTGTGCCATACGATTTTCGCGGCGGTCAGGTGCATCGTCCATCAGCGAGGCTTGTGCGATATTCACAAATGCACCACTCGCTGGTGCTTGAATCGTCGCACCCATCAGAAAAAGGATAAACGAGGTTGATACACCTTGTACGATGAGTCCAGTACCAAATAACACACCACCGCCGACCAATAACAAACGACGTTTATCAGTGTCTGCAAAAAGACCAATAATCGGCTCAATTACAATTGCGACCAGAATAGGGATAGTTGTAATCAGCCCAACTTGGATGTAATTCAGGGCAAAGTCATCACGAATGAGTGGACGAGCCGCTTCTAAGGCGCTATAAGCAAACTCATCCATAAACTCGATAATGAGCATGAGGAACACAAAAAATGTCAGTCGCCACCACGGGCGTGACTTAGGTACGGTCATAATATTATCCTTTGACGATATGAGTATATTAAATTGTTGAGATTATGGGGAACACAAAAAACACGTGACCAGTGTAGGCACGCTAGATGAGGAGGTAATTTAGTTGTTAGATGTTGGGGTTAACTGCTGCCACGACAATAAAACATGTCTTTACTCCATTGACTATTGGTGATGTTTTGAATCATACGATACAAATCCAATAATGACAAGTTTTGATAGCCCTCATACTGATTCACAGCATAAGAGCTACTAATTTATATGGAATTATTTATTGTCTTGGATCGATGACTCATCATCGCGTTCACGTAGCGTATTCAGTAATGATGCTATTTCGACGAGCACATCATCCACACGCGTTTGAGTCTGTTTACTGGCAGACATCAGTTGCTGAATCAATTCAGCTGTTTGTTGGGGTGGAAAGCTCCGGTGTGTCCACCAGAAGACAATCACAACAACAGCAAGCACCAATAGTTGGAAAAGTTGATCGAAGGTCATTAATTGTTATCCTCCGACGGACTGACTTCACGAAGCTCTAGTCGTACCAAGTCTGCCAATACTTGTGCAAATAATGCGTCGCGTTGCCCCGCGTTTAAGTTAGACACATCATCTAATCGGTTCAAATGGCGCCGTAGACGTTTTTGTGCGCGTTTGACTTTACCATTTTCGTTTGGTTGAATATTTGTCATGATTACACCTCATTGACCGTAATTTGAACGGATTGGCTGACATAATTACCAACAAGACGATACAGCCAAATGTCGTATACCCCATCTACCGGAGAAACCAACGTCAACGTCGCTGACCCAGCCGTAACCGGAGTTTGACCACTGGCGTAAATCTCGCCATCGAGTAGCACGATATACCCCATATTTGCATCACTCGCAATCAATGCATCGTTACATGTCACCGTCGGGTCTGCATCGCCTTCATTCATAGATGTGACACTCGGGACAATCGCTAAGCCACCCCATCCATCTAAAATTGCACGAGCGTTATCCTGATTCGCTAGACTCGCATCGATTAGATGAATCGTTGACCCGTTGTCATTAACACTCACGCCAAATGTCGCTACATTAAGCACATCCCGGACGATGGCATTTAGCGCCTCAATATTTGTAATGATGTCGCTTGCAATGTCCATTATGTTGTCCCTGCTATTTCTCTAACTGCCCAAAATACAGTACGCGCCCCCTGCAATGTAGCCGTTCCTGAACCAGTACGCCATTGCAACTTAATCGTGTGTGACCCCGCGCTTAATCCTGTTAAAATGTAGCTAAAACTCGCATTACTATCGTGATTTGCATCATCAACCAGATTGACAATACCTTGTTTTGCAGCGCCATCTACATCCAACCCAAACTGGAACAAACCCGCGCTAGCACTGCATTTTGCACTCCCCGCGAATACAACCAGTACATCACCACCACTCGTCGTAATTGTGGATGCTAAATTTGTAGCATCTACATCAACCCAACCCGTACTCGTCGTCGTCCAACTTGAGCCACCATAACGCTCATAACTATCACCAGCCCACCCGTTATAGAGATAATTCTGATTATCCCGAACATATGTATTCAGGTCCGCCGACGTGAGTGGCTCACTTGCCCATGTCTTAGGCGTTGTCCATGCCATATCCTATCCTTTCTTTTATGTTTAGTAGATTCACACTAGCACGTTTGTTCGTAGAAAGGGTGAGCACATGGTCGCGTTGAACGTTAGAAAATAGAAATAATGGGGCGGAGCAGATCAGCTATTTTATGTGTTATTCAGCAGTATCTAGGGAAATGAACGTCCATAAAATCCCTTATGCAACCTATCCAATAAAATCTGACCATCGCATTTAGCCATCGCTGTGTATAATAGCTCTCACAAATTCTTTATTTTTGAAATTTTGGGAGTGAATCACTGTGGCACCACAAAACCGTTTGCAAGAGCTGCGCAAACAAATTGATCCGATTAATCTGCAAATTCTTGAATTGCTCAATAAACGTGCGACGATTGCACGTGAAATTGGTGAAGTCCAACAAGAACTCGGTACAACCTATTACGACCCTGAACGTGAAGCACAAATGCTGACCGAATTACAACAAGTCAACGAAGGTCCGTTCAGCAATGATACAATCAAAAAACTCTTTAGTGAAATTTTCCACGCGACACTCAATCTGCATGAACAAGATGCGCGTCAAAAGATTTTGGTTCAACGTAAAGACCCTAATCAACATACACATATTGAATTTGACAATGGTCTAACAATCGGCAACGACACCTTCGAAATTATTGCAGGACCGTGTGCTGTCGAAAGTTATGAACAGATGGATGAAGTCGCGGCGGCACTATCCGAACGTGGTGTAAAGATGATCCGTGGTATGGGGTATAAACCACGTACTTCCCCGTATGATTTTCAAGGTCTTGGTGAAGAAGGCTTGAAGATTGCCCGTCAAGTTGCGAACAAATACGATATGGTTGTCATCAGTGAAGTGCTGGACCAATCCCTCATCCCGATGATGGATGAATATGTTGATGCGTTCTGGGTTGGCGCACGTAATATGCAGAATGCATTCTTGCTCCGTGCATTGGGTAAACAACGCAAACCGGTTCTGCTCAAACGAGGCTTCGGCGCGACATTAAAAGAATTCATCTACGCTGCCGAATATATCATGAGCAGTGGTAACGACCAGATTATCTTGATGGAACGCGGTATTCGTACCTTTGTTCAAGAGACCCGCAACACACTCGATATTAGTGCAGTGCCACTACTCAAACAAGAAACACACTTGCCGATCATCGTCGATATTTCGCACTCGGCTGGTCGCCGTGATATTGCGAATCCGCTAGGGCGTGTCGCACGGGTGAGTGGCGCAGACGGTTTGATGGTAGAGGTCCATCCGAATCCAGATGTCGCTATGTCGGATGCGAAACAACAATTGAACCTGAACCAATTTAACGAGCTGATGGATGACATCGACTCGATTTCGGTACGCTATAAAGCTCCAACGGTATAATATCTAACACGGATAATGATAAAACCCCTCGTCATGAGGGGTTCATACAATCGATCACAAACTCATGAGTGATTTTTCAACTTGCTCTTGACTTTTGTGTGTCAAATGGATATAGTATTAGTCCATTAAGTGCCTGTAGCTCAGCGGATAGAGCGTCTGTCTACGGAACAGAAAGTCGGGAGTTCGAATCTCTCCAGGCACGCTGAACCACAATTTGTATTGTGGTTTTTTTGATTCATACAATCATATGCGCCTGTAGCTCAGCGGATAGAGCACTGGTCTTCGGAACCAGGTGTCAGGGGTTCGAATCCCTTCAGGCGCGTTACCTCACACCAGCCAATATACTGGTTTTTTGTTTCTCCACCATTTGTTAAGTAACTTGCGACATAGACAAAGACACGTCATAATTTAATGGACTTTTGTAAGCGCAAACAGGCAAAATTATGGCAAAATTGTTCATCTCATATTCACGAGTTAATCTTGAGATTGTCCAAAAAATACGTCAGGACTTGCAAAATGCAGGCATTGACGTTTGGATTGATCAAGTTGGGCTGACACCGGGAACACCTGATTGGGATCAAGCATTGCGTGATGCCATTAGTAAAGCGAGTGCGGTGCTTTTTATTGCCTCACCCGATTCACGTCGATCCCCATATGTGCGTGATGAAATAGCACTGGCGAAAGATGCTAAAAAACCAATCTATCCGCTTTGGGTGGACGGCAATAACTGGCTGGATTGTGTGCCGATGGGATTAGGAAGCACACAAAATGTGGACTTACGAGATGATGCCTATCATAAAAATTTACCCCGTTTAATCGGCACGTTAGGCGGGCAAACCAATATTGACCAAGAGCCTGTCGCGCCCCTTGTCCCTGACACAGAACCCGAAGCGCTACGACCTGCCAACCCTCGCAATCCGTATAAGGGTTTACGAGCATTTACCTCAGAAGATACGAGTGATTTCTTCGGACGAGATACTGTAATAGAAGAATTTCTTGACATTGTTGCTGACGAAAAACGCCCCGCTCGACTACTTGCAGTCTTAGGTGCGTCGGGGAGCGGTAAATCGAGTATCATGATGGCAGGGCTATTGCCACGCCTTAAGCAAGAATATCCTGATTGGACATTCTTAAACCCGATCGTGCCGGGTACAAATCCGATTGAAAAGCTGACAATTATGTTGGCGCGACAATTTGAGAACAAATCACAATCTGTCATCGAGGATGATCTGAGAAACCGCAACACCCGTGGATTACACCGCATTGCATCTGAACTCACTGATAAACCTGTGGTGTTATACATCGACCAATTTGAGGAAATCTTTACATTGGTTGATAAAGAAACTAACCGTCGTCACTTCATTGACATTCTAACCACTGCTGTCACTGAACCTGATGGTGTTTTATATTTGCTACTGAGTATGCGTGCGGATTTTTATGATCGCCCATTACAGTATAACAATTTCGGCAAACTCATTGAGAATCATCATGTTGCTGTCACACCCATGACACTAGCAGATTTATATGACGTGGTGCAAAAACCTGCTCAATTGTCGGATGTCGGTGTGACCTTTGACGATGGGTTGGTGACAGAGATGGTATTTGCTGTACGTGAAGAAACTGCTGCCTTGCCACTATTGCAATTTACGCTTGACCAATTGTTTGAAGCGCGTCATGGTCACAAACTGACGTTGCAGGCATATCAAGATTTAGGTGGTATACAGGGAGCACTTGCCGGACATGCCGATGCAACCTACGCTAAGTTGCCATCCGATCAGCATCGTCATCTAGCCAGAACATTATTCCTGCGTTTGATTGAACCCGGACAAACCGAACAAGATACCACCCGCCGACGCGCTACCTACAGCGAGCTAACCTTACCCGATGTCGAGCAGACCCGTATTTTGCAGGAAACTGCCGATGTCTTTGTTAATGCTCGCCTACTCGTCACCGACCAGACTGGAGATAAGCGCACCATAGAAGTCAGCCACGAAGCTTTGATCCGTGAATGGGCACGATTAGGAGATTGGTTACTTGATGCCCGTGAAGATTTACGCTTGCAAAAATCGTTATCTGCAGACGTGACGAGATGGTTAGAATTACGGAAACCAGTAGCGATGCTTTATCGAGGCACTATTTTAGCTGCTGCACTAGCTTGGGCAGAACGCAACTCAGCGAGCCGTGATGAGACTATGTTCCTGAATGAAAGCCGACGCGTTGAAGATGAACGCAAACGACGAGAAGCCAAAAATCAGCGTAACCTACGGTATGCTTTGTTTGGGTTAGTTGGTGTGATTGTGGTCGCTTCGATTAGCTTGGTATTGATCTTTGCTCAGAATAATGCCGACTTACAATCCGAAGCTGAGCTAATCCAATCAACTCTGACACTTGTTCCATCGACGTTGACTCAAGTTTCTAATTTATTAGAGCAAGCAGAAAATGAAGTGGCAACCTCTGATAGTGCAGTAGCAACTGCAGAAGCCAATGCTATTGAGCTAGTTTTCACGGCAACATATGCACAAGGTATATCGATTGCTGAGGCAAACAACGCCCAAACGCAAGCAGCCATAGCAGCCACTGCTCAACAAAATGCGATTAATCAGTTAAATGTAGGAGCAACCAGCGAAGCCCAAGTAGAATATCTACAAGCTCAGATTGATTATGTTGCAACGCGTGAATTTGTAATTTCGCTGTTGGATATTACGCAAACTCCTGTTAATGACTTTTACGCGACGGCAACGGCATATGTAGAATCCAATAATGGCGCATGGCAACCCATCATTCAAGAATTTGATGGTGTAGCAATGGTTAAAATACCTGCGGGATGCTTCTTTATGGGTAGTATTGATGGCAACTTGGATGAGAGACCTGTGCATGAGGTTTGTGTGGATGAGTTCTGGATTGACCAATATGAAGTGACTAATGCTCAATATGGTTCGACTGGTTGTGGTGAGGATATTGCATCCGAACCCGATCACCCCAGAAATTGTGTCAGTTGGTTTGATGCAAAAGCTCACTGTGAAGGACGGGATGCACGCTTACCAACCGAAGCAGAATGGGAGTATGCCGCGCGAGGTCCGGATAGTTTAGTCTATCCTTGGGGCAATGAGTGGAATGAAGATTATACAATCTGGGTTGGTAATTCAGAGAGGAAGACAGTCGAAGTGGGTAGCTTATCGCGCGAAAGTGCATCATGGGTTGGGGCGTATGATATGATTGGTAATGTTTCGGAGTGGGTTAACACAATTTACGAACCTTATCCTTATGAAACTTATGATGGGCGCGAAGATGAAAGTGATGATACTAGTGCTCGGGTGTTGCGTGGCAACGATATGTTAAGTATTGATGCAGTTAGCTTGCGCGCGTTCAATCGTATGAGGGATACTCCGACGTATGCTGGCTATAGCTTCGGATTTCGTTGCGCCGGCGATGGGTAATGTCTACGTACCCCTTAATCGCCACGGCGGACAATCAGATGGACGTAGACATTCCATATCAGGCTGTCCCTACAGATTTATTGTGATTTGTAGAGATGGGTAAATGAGATGCTTACCCATCATCATGTTAGTCAATGATATTGTTGGCTGATAATGTCGTATCGCGGAACGTATGCACCTGTTCGTCGCCACGGTCGGTCAATTGCACGATGCCATCAATGATGTGGATCCAATTTAAGGCGCGTAGGCGCGTCAGTACCCGTCCCATCTTCTGGGGTGACCAGTGGAAATGCTCATGCAAAGTCACGACTTCAAGCTCATCCGTTTGGGTATCTGTAAATTGGTGATTGTGGATATGTGCCAGCACCACTTGATCATCAAAATGACGGCGTTGATTCGCACGGCGAAGCACCGTCGAGATTAACCCATACTTGGGCGATAACACCCACGAAAACACAAACAAAACGAAGATCATCAGCACCATCGATGCACTAATCGACGAATCCCACTGTTCCAGTAAGTCGGAGCCGAACACGCGATTGATCAAAGCGATGCCATCGCTCACGTGTAAGACGCCTAGGAAATTATCCCGTGCCAACTCATAGCCGGTGAATGCGCCCAATGCGCCGATAATCGGGCTGATGATAAGCATCAGTGATAAGCGATCTGTCAGGAGGTACGCTGCGGCTGGTGGGATGATGAAAAATGCAATCACCAAAATCGATCCGACCGCATCAAAGGCACCGACCGCCACCAAACTAACGAGTATCATCAGCGTATAATTAATGACACCCGGTCGGAATCCGAGCGCTTTGGCTAAGGCTGTGTCAAAGGTCGTCAGCTTGAGTTCTTTGTGAAACAGCAGGACGAAGCCGATCGTCAACAACGCTAGAACCCCTGTTACTGTGATCGATTTAGGGAAAAAGACGAGTGTCGGTTCAGCATCAATGAGTCCGGCCTGCCACGCTTGCCCCGGCGAGTAATCTCCGCAGTTGGTGCAGATTTCCATAAATTCTGCGCCATCATCGCGCGGACTAATCCCTAATTCACGGCAGTTCGTACATTGACGCGATAATTCAGCTTCAGGATGATCAACTGTTATCGTAACCGATTCACAATTTTCGAAGCAGTGGCTATTGGTATTCGCCCATGCCACGCCAATTTCACCAACCAATACGGCATCTTCATCTAGATGCACATTATCGGCATAGCGCGAGACCAGAATCACAGCAATTGCAAACAATAATGGGAAGGCTAAGCCAAGTGCTGCATCTTGCCTGACTAAGCCCGATTTATACAATAATTCCGTCAAGACGACTGTCGCAACACCCGCCAACGATGCGCCGATAATTAACAGTGGGGAGGAAGTATCGCCTTCTAAACCGAAGACATTGGTCATCAGCAAGAATACCACAACAATCCCGAGCAACACCGTATGACTAATCGCATCACTGGTCAGTGCCATCCCACGTAAAAGCAAAAATGTCCCCAATAACGCGCCACTAATCGCAATCATCGCGCCGATAATAATTGCTGTGTTTTGGGGTGAACGCAGAAATGCATTCAGTTCTTCGCGGGCGACAAAATTGAGTAGAATTTCAATCAAAAACCGTTCGAGTGTCATCATGAGTCCACCTCCTCAAGTTTTTGTTCCAGCAACCCGACAGCATCTGATGCGAGTATATCTCGAATATCCATTTGACGATCTTCGCGGATAATCTGCAAATTGAGCTCATCGGCGTACATGCGGTACATATCCCATAATTTGAGGTTATGTGCATCCGCCTGTGCCATCTTTGCACCAGTTTTAGTTAGTGTCCAATGCCCATAGCGATAACTGGCATGATCGTTGTGTTCCAATTGCTTTAAACCGATCATGACACTTTTATTGCCGATGCCTTTGATAAATTCATCAGGGACAGATGTGGTCACTCCGCCATGTGCCATCGCATACTTATATATGTCGCGTAGAGCGTTTTGCGTCGCGAATCGTCGGCTATCTTCGCGTTGACGCAACCATGTCCAGACAAGCCCGCGCCCCGGTGCGAATCCGATCGAGATAATCACAATACTGAATGCCACCACAATAATCATCGGTCCAGTGGGGATGTCATTATCAATCGCACTAATGACTGCGCCAACACCCCCCGAAAATGCTCCAAAGACCGCTGATAAAATCACCATCTGGTCGAGCTTGTTTGTCCATTGTCGTGCGGCAATCGCGGGAGCAATTAACATGCCGACCATCAAAATAACACCGGCTAATTGCAGACCCAACACAATCGCGATCACAATCAATGTTGAGAGTAAGGTGTTTAAAAAGCCGACACGGAAGCCATTAGCAATTGCAAACTCAGGGTCGAATGTGATGAGTTTAAATTCTTTCCAGAACAGCATCACTACAATAAATGTGACGAATCCAACGCTACTGACCAGTATGACATCACTCTCGATGATGGCAGCTGCTTGCCCGAAGATGAAGCTATCTAAACCTGCTTGACTCGCATCGGGTATCGACTGAATATAAGCGAGGAGTGCAATTCCTGCTGCGAACCATGCTGCCAGCACAATCCCCATAGCCGTATCTTGCTTGATGCGAGTGGTATTGAGCACTGCCGAAATAAATCGCACACCCAACCAGCTGGCAATTCCGGCACCAACTAGCAAAACACTAAGTTCGCGCCCGACCATCAAAAAGGCAATCGCCACACCCGGTAACGCCGCATGTGATAGGGCATCACCCATCAGACTTTCGTGACGTAAGACAGCAAAACAACCGAGCACGCCACTAATCACGCCTAAAATTGACCCGCCAAGTGCGACAACCCGCACCGTATAAGTATAGTTAACTCCCAGCACAACTTGACTAATCGGCACAAAAATTGCACTCAGTAGTAAAATCGCACCGATCGTCAGCCAGACCCGTTTGTCTGCATCCGAAAATCGTTTAGTTTCCATACGCTAGTCTCCTGATGCAGCAATCACTTGACCGCCATGTAGATAGGAGACACGTCCACCATAAGTTCGCTGTAGATTTTCGGGTGTAAAGGTCGTCGTTGTTGCGCCGCTGGCAATCACCTCGACATTGAGTAAGGTCACCCAATCGAAGTAATCAGGAACCGTTTGTAAGTCGTGATGTACAACCAGCACTGTTTTACCGCGATCTTTGAGTTCACGTAGGATATTGATAATCGCGCGTTCGGTCACGGCATCGACAGCAGCGAAGGGTTCATCCATGAAGTAAATCTGAGCATCTTGTACCAGTGCGCGTGCAAGGAATGTCCTCTGTTGTTGCCCGCCCGATAGCTGACTAATTTGGCGGTCGGCAAAGTCGGCTAAACCCACTTGGTCAAGTGCGTGAAGGGCTTTTTGTTTTTCACTACGTCCGGGGCGACGAAACCAACCCAGCTTCCCATATAGTCCCATCATGACGACATCCAGCACCGAAGTCGGAAAATCCCAATCGACACTCCCGCGCTGTGGTACGTAACCGACCAGAGAGCGAGCCTGTTGATAGGGTTTTCCATAAAATCGGACTGTACCTGCTGCCCGTGGGATTAAGTTGAGCACGGCTTTAATCAATGTACTTTTGCCTGCGCCGTTAGGACCAACAATCGCCATCAGCACACCTTCGGGTATATTCAAGTCAATATCCCAGATGGCAGGTTTACTGTTATAAGCTACGGTTAAATCATCAACGGTGAGGGCAATTTCTGTATGAGGGGTATTGTTCATGTGGTTCTCCCATTCTGTGTAGGGGCGAAACCAATCGTCTCTACAAACTTGCTTTTTAATGCATCCCGTAGGGAAGAGGCATGCCTCTTCCCTGCAAAATATTTTATCAATGACTATGCATCACAGTCCACGTTTAGTAATTCTTCGGATGGCTCTGGGGTGAGACCTTCTGGCCATTCTGGAATCTCAAGCTCAACACCTGCACAAGCATAAGATTGTAGTACGGTGTAAGTATTTTCAGCGATCATACCGACAAAGGTGCCACCGAAGGTGTCTGGCTCACCCATTGCGTCAGAGTAGAGTTCACGCACACCGACGCGTACTTCACCTCCACCAGCCGCAACAGCTTCAACGACGGCTTGAATTGTATCCGGTGAGATTGTGCTTTCTACGAATAGAACCGGAATATCGTTATTGATCACAAAATCGACAGTCTCTTGGATGTCACCGACACCTGCTTCATCTTCGGTACTGACACCTTGAATTGCTGCCATGCGCCAACCAAAAGCCGCACCATAGTATTGGAAAGCATCGTGTGAGGTCACCAGATAACGTTGGTTACCGGGGACAGCTCGCATCCCACTGTCTGCCCAATCGTAGAGTGTACGCAAGTCTTCGACATAGGCTTCGGCGTTTGCCATATAGAGGTCTGCGTTATTTGCATCAAGTTCAGCCATAGCGCCAGCTAGATCCATCGCAGTAATCTCCCAGTTGCGCGGGTCAAACCAGAAGTGTGGGTCATCTGTGCCCAAAACCTCTTCTTCGAGTTCGAAGGCGCCAATGATAAATCCTGCATCCTTCACTGGTTGGGACATAGCATAGATGACTACATCCTGTTCTGCTAACGCCTCAAATACCGTATCGAACTGACCTTCTAGGTTCAAGCCACTGTAGACGACTACATCCGCTTCACTCATCGCGGTGATGTCGGACTCAGTCGGTTGGTATAGATGTGGATCTACACCAGCACCCATCAATGGTGTAATGGTCACACCCTCAGCACCTTCTGATAGGATCATCGCTAGATCAGTTGCTTGGGTGGTGGTTGTGATAACGGTCAATTCATCATCCTGCGCCATCACAGCAAAAGCGCCGATGGCTGTGATTACAATGACTAATAAAGTGCTCAGTTGTTTCATGTTTTGAATGCCTCCTAATTTTTGTTTTTAAGTTTATAATCTAATTTTTAGCCTAACTTAAAAATTTGTCAAGAGGTAACAAATTATTAGTAAGAAATTTCTCATAAATCATTAGGATATACGAGATAAACGGATCCAAGAAATAGCACCGATATTATTTTTAGGGTAGCCTAAAATAATGATCTGCAACATATAAAATAAAAAACTGCTCTCATCACTTTGTCTAGCTATGAGAGAGCAGTTTTAGATTATGGAGGTATTGGATTAGCGGTGATTATGGCATCGGTTCAGCAGAAACAGTCAATGGGAATTCGGTTTCATCGATATTTCCTGTGATTGACAAAATCGCTAAAAATTCACCAGATTCAGGAGCGGTTACACTGAATATTGCATTAGCAAAAAATGCACCACCATTGAGTCGGGTATCGCCGACTTCTTCGCCAGCTTGAACAAAGGTAACGATTATACTTTCTGGCAATTCAGCATCCGGCGCAATTGACACAGGATATACCATGTTAGCTTCGGCAGTTAATGCAAATACTAAGGCGTTACGACCTTGTAAGACAGCGGACTGTGGGCCATCGTCAAGACTGATTTTTTCCACAGGTGCGAATGTAACTGTCGCGGTTGTAGGCTCAGTGGCATCGGCTGGACTCTTGATGAGTAACCCAACATTTTCTGTCTCTTTGGCGATAACAGCATAGCTTGTTATATTTGCTCCATTCAAACTTTTACCATACGCACCACCATTACTATTATAGAGCTCACCACTTAAACGCAGATTGGCACTATCCCGATTAGTATAGCCAATATTAAATATGTCATTTTGTGTGACTGGAAACGCAATATACGCACTGTCACCCGGCTCGATTTCGACATCAAGTGTGGTTTCTACATAGTCTTCTATAATGACACCACCAATGCTCACGCTGATTGTATAGTCACCAACCCCCGACTGACTACCAATCTGAATTGTGTAGTCTGTATCAGTAGTCGGATACACAAACATGCGTGCATCCGGTACACCCTGCACTTTGTCCTGATTCGAACCAATATTTTGATCATCTTCATCGTACAAAACCATGGATGGATTAAAATCATCTGACACAACATCAATTTGATAGAGTGTATTGGCTGGCACACTAACGATATAGCGGGGTAATTCTCCTTCGGCAATTGTTGCTGTCACAGGAGTATCAACAACGATTGGGGTGGGTGCTTCAGCTTCTTGTGCGATCCCAATACCTACAAGAAGTGAAAGTACAACACATACAATTATGTATCTTGCTTTGTAAATCATGTTAATCAGGTCCCTTCACCTAAAGTTTTCACAACTTCATTATTAGACAATCACGAAATTTGACAAATTCGCATGGGACGGCAAAATGTATCCCGTTAGACGCTATCAGATAGTAGTTTAAAGGCGTAAATCCCTTATAAATACATCTATTGAGGCTGACTGGTTAATTGAGCGATGTGGCTCTATTGGTAAAGGAATGGAGATACTTATAAATAATTTTTTATGATGTTTTTGTTACATTTTTATAATTAACATGTGATATTCGATAATCACGGCGAGTCATCGTCACAGTGTCTTGAAGTCGGTTAAAATCCTGTAGTTGTCAGTTTAACCAGACAGGTGATTGGTTTCCGGTTATTTATTATTAGTAAAGACTCTCATTAACGACGCTTTTTCTCTAAAACCAACGACCAATAACCAACAACTTAAGCGGATGTGTAAGATGCCATAGTGAATCATCACAAAGTTTAACCGAAATAGATACACTACCATCGTCTCCCCTGTCTGTCGTCACAATCAAACTTGCGCTATAATCTCCATATTCTGTCCAACAGATCAATAGGTAGAGACTCATGGCAACAGCCCCTTTTGAACGCAACCCCGGTATCCCACTCGATTTGGGATGGGTAAATGATACAACTATAAATTTAAGTGCGACCCAACGCCGTGCTAAAACAATGGGCACACGTCGCAGTGTTAAAAAAGAATGGCAAGCCGCATGGCTATTACGTGCCATCACGATGATTGACCTGACAACCCTCGCTGGTGATGATACCCCCGGCAAAGTGTATCGGATGTGTGCCAAAGCTAAGCAACCCTTACGCCAAGATCTTGTTGATGCCCTTGATATTGGTGACATTAACCTGACAACTGGCGCAGTATGTGTCTATCATGAACGGATTGGTGATGCAGTTGATGCCCTCAAAGGCACAGATATTCCAGTTGCAGCGGTGTCGACGGGGTTTCCAGCCGGATTGAGTCCGTTCAAACAACGGATTGAAGAAATTAAGCAATCTGTCAAAGCAGGTGCGAAAGAGATCGATATTGTCATTTCTCGTGAGCATGTATTACAGGGCAACTGGAAAGCCCTCTATGACGAAGTCTGCGAGATGCGTCAAGCCTGTGGGGATGCGCATATGAAGACGATTTTAGCGACGGGTGAACTCGGTCCACTATGGCATGTGGCGCAAGCCAGTAAAGTCTGCATGATGGCAGGAGCAGATTTCATCAAGACAAGCACGGGTAAAGAACCTGTCAACGCAACCTTAGAAGTTAGCCTGACAATGGTACGCGAAATTCGCGCTTATCACGAGATGACTGGATATAAAGTCGGATTCAAACCTGCCGGTGGTATCCGGACAGCAAAAGATGCACTCACATGGATGATCTTGATGAAAGAAGAACTGGGTGACGACTGGCTCAATAATCACTTGTTCCGGTTTGGTGCATCTAGCTTATTGACCGACATCGAACGCCAATTATCGCATCACGTCACCGGGCATTATGCTGCCAGCCATCATATGCCAATGGGCTAAAATTAAACAACATTCAAGAACTCGAAAGTCCTTTTATGTATATAACATAGAGGGACTTTTTATATACAAAGTTGACAACAGCACACCTATCCGGCATGCTAAACGCAGATTTTGCAAACACAACAGGCACACATCATGACATACAAAACCAGTCTATCACTCCTAATATTACTCATCGTAACATGGACGTTGTCAGCTCAAGAGACTGTACCAACAGTCGAAGACTTTTGGAATGGCGATGCCGAATGGATCGTGGATATAGAAGATGTCGGATTGCCGATTGGTGAGAGTGATACCGTATCGATGGGGGATGGAGTCTATCGGTCTTATCTGCATGCCAGCGACCAATCTGCAGGCGTGATTGACCAATGTGGGATGCCAGTCGAATTCCCCGGTTGTTTAACCCTGTGGGAAAGTAGCGACAACGGTGAGACTTTTGATATGCCGATTCCGGTGTGTTTGATGCCATGCGAAAGTTGCCCCTGTGATGACCAACGCGACCACATCACCGCGCAACAATATCCACGTGTGACAGTCGCTGATGATGGGACATGGTATATGGCGTATGAGTGGCATGCCCAAACGATTCTCCGGCAATCCGAGAATGGCATTAGCTGGTCGGATTGGAATTATATGATTACACCTGCGGGTACATGGCATACCAATGACTTCCCGTGCAGTGAGATTGAACGCATCGGCTCGCATCCGAATATTCGTGGCGAAGTTCATAACTGCTTGCTCGGTGCCCCTCCGGGAATTTATATCGAGGGTGATATGCTTTATGTGTTTGTCGCGGCTGGGTCAGCACCCGGTCACATGCGCTGTTATAAAGGGAATCGTCATGACCCATTAGATGAGTTGACTGTATGTGATAACGATCCACTTTTTGAAGGGGCACGCGAATACGGCGATATCGATTTACGCGGTGCAGAAGCCCATGATTATTTCGACTTTCGTTATGTGAGTTCCGCCGAAGTCACAAAAATCGGTGATCACTATTATATGTTCTACGAAGGAATTCGCGGCCCCGAAGAACTCGAAATCGGCAGTGATACCCAATTTGCATTAGGTATTGCGCGCTCAGTCACCGATCAAATTGATGGTGCATGGGAAAAATTCGACAATAACCCGATCATCATGGATATGCAATTTAATTGGGGTATCGGTCATGCCGATCTTGTGGTGATTGATGGCGTGACCTATCTCTATTCCGCGACCTCAACCAAAACGCGCGGACGTTATCAACTTGTGTGGAAAGAGTAGAGGAATTATTTTACGATGGACATTGGTAGAGGAAAATCAATGCAATTAATCATCCGATGTTTAATGATTTATATATATCTCTTGTTTTTGGGAAGTATCGCAATTGCCCAACACTTCCCCGATGGATTAATTGCTTATACACCTCACGAAAACTGTGAGCATTACTGTGTTAATCGCATTTTGATCATTGATCCGAATACAGGTGAAACTGTCGAGATTGAATCCGATGGGCATCATACGATTTACAGTGAATCTTTAGATTGGTCCGCTGGACAACGTTATCTGCTTTATTGGACAAATGATTTTAAAGCGAACATTGCTGATGCCAATACAGGCGAAACTGTTGGCGAAATAGAATTTTTCCAAGAAATTGGTAGACCTATTCGTCAAGGTGTTTGGTACGATTGGCATCCGACACAACCTCTCATTGCATTTATATATATCAGCGATTTTGAACCCGACCAACCATTCCATAGTCTTCATCTATTTGATGTGCCGACCCAACAATGGATTCCACTAATTGATGACCTCAATATTCACCCATATCTTGTGCAATGGTCGCCTGATGGTCAAAAAATCTTATTCAGAAGTGGTGACGTTGGTACATATCCAGAATCTGACTTGTATATATATGATATGTTGACACAGAATATTGTTAACTTGACAGATGCAAGCAATTGGTACGGACATCCTGACTGGTCGGCTGATAGTGAACGCATCACTTATGTGCTGGATACAGACGTGCTTATCCATAATATCTACACGCAAGAAATCGAGAGTCTTTACGATTTTGAGGATTTACATATCGGTGGGTCTGAGTGGGCGTTAGATGATACGGCAATTCTTGTTTGGACACATGATACAAGCAATGAAGATAATGATATTGAATTCTATTTGATTGATTTAGCAGAGAAATCATCTGACCTTATTCTTGAAGTCTCATCACATTTTAGCGGATATGACATCTCCCCAGATGGCACAGCTATTGTGTATCTCGCAGGCGAAACTAATCCTAAAGATGTCTGCATTCTGAGTTTGATCACTCAAGAAGAGGCATGTTTAGATGGTGAAAAAGCATATAGGGTAAGCTACCCGGCTTGGGGGAATTAACCTATTTCACAGCATCGTCAAGCAGTTGCTGGAATCCATCCATGTTGATTTGTGTCACGACGGTCATATTCGGGAAGTGCCCGTCACGGGTGACCCCGTCAATCATGTCGCGATAGTCAACCATTAATTGACCACGCGCGTAAGTTCCACCGAGTTCCATCGCCGTATAATAATCATCGGATTTTTCAATGAGATCCGGTTCAAGTGTGATGGCCATCGCAAGTGGGTCAGGTAGTGCATATTTCGTCACACCACGTTCTCGGATCCGAGCAACGAAGCGCTCACTGATTTTGTGAACAAACTCACTGCGATCTGTGCCATGATTACACCACGCTTCATACCAATCCCATGACATACAGTGGGCGAGGGTTGTCTCCCAGCTAATCAATTCTGGATAAGGGGCAGACTTGCCAAAAGTATCCAGTACGATTTGCACGGCTTCGGGATCGGCATAAAAGTTGTATTCTGCCAGAGCGGTTGCGTTACCGTGCGCGCCAATTGTCCCACCCATAATGACCAATCGTTTGATTTTATCCGGTAAGGTCGGGTCGAGGCGAACAGCTAACGCCAGATTCGTCAGTGGGCCGAGTGCAAGAATTTCATATTCATTCGGGTTTTCGTTGATGAGTCGAATGAGGGCATTCACAGCATGTTCGTCTTCGGGTTGGCGCGTGGACTGTGGAATATCTGCGCCACCAAATCCATCATCCCCATGAACATGCGCAGCATCAACATAGGGTGCAACGAGGGGTAGTTCTGCCCCGACATAATGAGGCACATCTGCATCACAGAGATCTAGTATACGCGGGACATTTTTAGTGACTTCGGTCACATGCACATTGCCTGTGACCATTGTAATTGCGGATACGATGGTGTTGGGGTGGGTCAACGCCATCAATATTGCCTGCGAATCATCCACCCCAGCATCGGTATCAATGATTAGTTTTCTCATGCGGATTGTTCATTCTGGTGACCCTCCGCCCCTTGAATCTTGATGGAGTTCATGACTTGTGTCCGTGTGAGCATGACAGATTTGTCGTCCTCTTCGTTAAGTTCTTCTGGCACATCAATATCTTCTTCTTCCAGATATGTTTTGAGTGCATCACTGAACGTACGAGCTGGAGACTCATTGCCATATTGACGGCGCAAGTCCATCATATGATCCATCAGCCACAGGTACAAATCACCTTCGGTACGGGTGGTCTTATTCCCTTTACATAATTCCATTACATTGTACTTGCGAATCAAACCGATGGCAGGCTTGTACACTGTGTAATACCAGTGTGCTGTCACAGTTTCTGTTGTGACAGGGTTGCCTTCGATTTGCTCCAGTACGCGTTGGTGCATAAAAATATGCCCCATCAGTTCATGATACCGCGCAGGTATCGTTAATTCAATAGATTCATGGTCAGGAACAGCCCGCCCAAGCCCTGTTTCCTCAAGGAAGTTCGCATAGGCTTCTGCCGATTGCATCTGTTGATTGGTCATCCCCGGACGTAATGGAACCGTCGTCGGGAGTTCGGTGACATGAGATTCAATTGTGCCAGCCCCTAATTGACGGGCAACAGACACACGATGATTGCCATCACGAACAAAATAGACATCCCCAACCTTGTATAGTTCGATTGGTGGTGGACCCTGTAGGCTATTTGCAACAGCATAGACACGACTCCAGCGATCCCGCATATTATTGCTCTTGGGCAAGAACGTTGCTGTAAAGTCCTTATATCGTCCGACACTGCCCACGATTTTTTCGAGTGGGACTTCGTGGATACCCTTATAGTGTTCTTCGTGTAAGTTAAACCTCGCGCGTACCTCATCAAAGTTCATCAACTCATTATGTTGACGTGTGATGAGCCCTAAGATTTCTTGCCAGAATGCACGTGTACGAACAGACTGGAATTTGTTTACGCCTTCGATGTAGTTGCTACGGAATGTTGTATCGTCAGCCATAGCTACCTCTTTTCTACTTAGTATTCGCTATCTTTATCTTCGGATAAATTGGGCACTGGTATCTACACCAGTTTTGCCAAACTTCTCACCAAAGTTTTTGTGACAACCGCACTGCTTTTTAGTGGTTTTGTCACAATCAAGCAAAATAATGGACAACATCTTGTAATAAGGTAACAATTGTTCAGATTTGGCGTATCTCACATGATCAATATACCATAGTTTAATCGTTTAAGTTGTTAAATCTTCGATAAATATTCATACACAACTTCTGAACAATCAAGATATTTTTTTGTCTAGTTTTAATCTCAGGAATTATACGCGGAAGAAATTTAGTAGGTTGCACCAATACATTATATAGACAAGGTTAGCGTATGATGTCTTACCTGTAAAGGGGGGCAATTCCGCCGATTCTCCTACGGAATATATGTCAATTTTGCCTCATTAAAAATATCCGTGCAATAGGATCGAACCAAATACCTCATAATAACAACCATAATATAATCGGAAAGTTCAATGCACCAAGCACAGTATATCCATACCGATGTTTATTCGGATTACTCTACTGACCTAAAATCTTTTTTGATAACAACTCCTTGTTGCACCTTCGGCTTATTACTTTGAATCTCAGCATAAAATCACAATGCGACCCTCAAGACGCTAAATATAAAAGGTCATAAGAATTTTTGATTTACCCACATGCATACATTACAATAAGATAATTTCAACCACACAATAACATTAATACTATACCATAACGAACATTGTCATATCATAGTGCCGAGGTGAATTAAATGAATATACGACAGGATGTAGCAGAGTTACTCAACAAGACAAAAAGCATTGTTGTATTGCTAACAGGGATTGTGCTTCTTATCACATTGCTCTTCTTAGGGATTCGCATTTTTCCCATCGATGAATATTGGCTCAATATTTTTACTGAATTTTTAAGCATTGTGGCAACAATTGGTGTTTTAAATGAGATTGCAAAATATCGTGAAACCCGCCAACGACATACCCAGACAATTGAAAATGTGAGTAGCCCCGTGCAGGCAATTGCGGTCACCGCCGCTAGCTCATTATTGCGTAATGGGTATCTTCAAGGCAAAAAAAGCGAGTTACGTGATAAAGACCTTTCGCACGCCGATTTGCGCCGTGTGCGATTGCCAAATAGCAATTTAGACGGGACAATCATGCGCAAGGTCAAGTTAGACGAGTGTTATCTACGAGAAGCATCGTTACAAGGTGTCGATTTATCAGTTGCATCGGTTACACATGCTGATTTGTCAGGCGCAGAGATGCACTATAGCACGCTTGTTGGTGCTAATTTGACGCAAACCGACCTGACATATGTTAAATTTGTTGATGCCATGTTACTTAATGCAATTCTTGTTAATTGTAATTTATCTCATGCCAACCTAGAGGGTGCTAATCTTAAAAACACGAACCTCAAAGGTGCTAATATGGATGAAGTGAAATGCAATCATCGGACAATACTGCCAGACGATCAATTCTGGCACGAAGGTGTTGATTGGCGAGCCTATACAACTTAGAATTCTCCTTAATTCGTTTAATTTATTGTAGATCAATCAGGTAACCCAATGACTAACGAATATGATTCACAACCTAATCAATGGATTAATCAAGAAGAATTAACATCACATCTGAATGATTTTTTGAAAGAGTTGCACAACAAGAAGATTTTGGTAACTATGAAACAATGCTTCGTAGGTTTATTAAACCAGAAATCTACGGTCTGATCTCTCATACGGATCTAGACAAGCTCAATCGCTCAACCGACCCGAATACAGTTCAACTTGATATTCTGAAGTCTGTCTTATCGAAAGTCTGTATTTTACTTCGTGCAGATTCAGCTTTCCTAATTAATTTAATAACTAAAGACGAAGAACTTGATGCAAAAGTAAGAGAACGCGAGATCAATGAAACCTTATTTTTAAATATGGTGCATGTCATCCATGCAAGAAATGCTCAACATGAATACGACACAAACTTTGAAGACCCGATTTCTGAAAAAATCTGGAAGGCGATTGGTAACCCGATCATAGATTTTGGGGGCAAAACATTTCAGTACGATCCAAATTCTGAAGACTCTAAACATGATCATTTGTTACCCATGCCTCGAAAAAATGCCGAGATCATATTTATGCGGATTGGTGAATTTGCAGAACCAACACAATTCGCTCTCGTCATCCACAAATATCTTGACCCCGATAATCCTAATCCAATTTATGCGACCGACCTAATCGATCGTATCGATTTAATTACAGCACGTCTCAGCGAATTTCATCTTCAAGTCTTGCATCGCTATCAAGAAATTTTATATGACAATCAACATAGTGCATTTGTACAAGATATTTTGCATCAAGTGAGGAATTCAATCGGTGGATTATCCGAAAGTATCGAGTATATCAAGACACGGTATCAAAACGATAGTCTACAGGCAGATCTAGACGTGCTATATATACTCGTGATGATTTTAGGAGATACCGCTGAAAGCTCTTACCTTGCGGCAGAGAAACGCTCAATCTTTGAGGTATATAACGACCCGCCAGTTATCTTTCGCGGTAGAGATTGGCTGACTATGCTCAACCAGTCGATACAGATTTTTTCCGGTGAAGTAGCGGCACAAGGTTTACAAGGCATCAAACTAAAACACAGTCCTTACAATACCTACCACCTGTCAAAATTAATGAACAACTGATTCGTTTACTTATTTTTAACCTGCTTCAAAATGCAATCAAATATTCATGGAAAGGTTCACAAACGCCCATTCGAGTTAAAGGTGTTATCAAAAATGGGTACAGTCATCTGGTATTTATGAATTTTGGTAAGGGGTTTAAACCAGAAGAAAGACGACGGATATTTGACCGTCACTACCGCTCAGAAGTCATCAGACATACACATGGAACTGGAACAGGTATCGGGCTCTTTTTATGTCGTCAAATTATGATCGAACATGGTGGTAATATTGGTGTATCAATCAAACATGCTCCTCAACCCATGTTCCCCGATATGTATCAAGTGGTATTCACCGTTCGTTTTCCAATTGTAGAAAGTGAAGAATTAACTGAATTCCAAAGCCCACCGTCGCCAATCATCGTCACGCCAGTCATGCAAGCTATCGAACCATTTCCTCAGGCGGATCGTTATACTATTCTGTATGTGGAGGATGATCTTGCACATCATCCTCATATGATCCCATTGTTATCAGAATATTTTCATGTGATTCATGCTCCGACAGGTCAAGAGGCACTCGATTATTTGATTAAAGATCGTCAGACGAACCAGTTTAACATTCGTCTCGTTCTACTTGATGTAAGCCTGGATAGTGATGATGATATGAATGAACGCTTTAGTGGCATACGGGGTGGTGTGGAATTAGCGAAAGCGATTTTGAGAGAAGAAAAATTTGACTTACCGACTATTGCATGGACAGCTCTGACAATGCCAGAAATCCGTGAAGAGTTACAAGAAATCGGGGTCAATCGAGTGATGATTCGAACACATAAGACATCGACAGTTGCTAAATTGAGGCAGTTGATTATTAAGACAATCAAGGAGAAACAATCAAACCGTTGAGGCAATTTGCAATCCGAGCCTGCCCCGTTTATGATTGCAGATGATTCTGTTGAACTCGAATACAAAGGGTAACCTTATGCGGATTGTCTCGTTTGGTGAATTGTTGATTGATTTTGTCGCGCTAGAAATGGGCGTGACCGTCGGGGATGCGTCGGGATTTGTAAAAGCTCCCGGTGGTGCCCCTGCTAATGTCGCAGTGGCTGTCGCGCGCTTGGGTTATGATAGCGCATTTATGGGACAAGTCGGTGATGATCCATTCGGGCATCATCTTGTGGACATTCTCAAAGCGGAGTCTGTCAATGTCGATGGTATGACATTCTCTGAAGAAGCCCGTACAGCCCTCGCATTTGTCTCCAACAAAGCCGATGGCGACCGTAGTTTTATGTTCTATCGCCATCCGTCAGCCGATATGTTGATGTCACCCGAGGATGTCAACACACAAGTGATTGATGACAGCGATATGTTCCATTTTGGGAGCATCACAATGATTCATGAACCGTCGAAATCTGCGACCCTCAAAGCAGTCCAACATGCTGTTGATGCCGATAAATTTGTGTCTTATGATCCGAATCTACGTTTGCCATTGTGGGAGAGCGAAGCTAATGCCAAAGCTGGCATGCTTGCCGGGTTCGAATATGCCAATTTTGTCAAAATCAGCGATGAAGAGCTTACCTTCCTAACAGGGGGGGATGATGTAACCCCGTTATGGCATGACCGGATGGAAATGCTCTGTGTGACATATGGTCATAACGGCGCAGTCATCCACCTCAAAGGCGGCACAACCATAGAGCACAAGGGCTATCGTGTCAAAGCAACCGATACCACCGGTGCAGGTGATTCATTTGTGGCGGGTATGCTGACAGGTATTCTAGAGCATGGTGATGATTATGTGGAACAGTTGCCAGAAATCCTCGATTTTGCAAATGGGATTGGCGCGTTAACGACACTGCAAAAAGGTGCGATTCCGTCATTACCTTCGATGCAACAGGTGAAAAATTTCATCGCAGAGCGCAAGAAATAGTCATTAGTTGAGGGACGGCGGACGCGAATATGTCCGCCCTAGTGCACAATTCAACTTTATTTGTTTTTGGGTGCGTGTACCCAGCCATTCCAATCACGCGCACTCCACGCCGAATAGAGCGCAATCGCCCCGGCTGTAGCGACGTTCAAACTCCCGACTTTCCCGCGCATCGGCAATGTCAACAGGAGGTCACAGGTATCGCGAACAAGACGACGCAAACCCTCTCCTTCGCTCCCCATCACCACAGCAATTGCCATATTAAGATCGGTTTTATCCAATGGGGGAATGTTCGGTCCGACATCTAAACCGACCAACCAGACATCATTTTCTTTAAGTTCCTTCATAGCATTCACTAGATTAGTCACCTGCGCCACGTTGATATGCTCAACTGCACCTGATGATGCGTTAACAACAGACGGTGTTACGGCAACGCTTCGTCGCTCCTGAATGATAATGCCGTGGATGCCGACTGCATCACTAACACGGATCAATGAGCCAACATTTTGTGGGTCTTTCAATAAATCGAGCATCAGGATAAATGGTTTTTCGTTACGTTCGGCGGCAGTTGCGAGGATGTCTTCAATATCACAATAAGGGAACGGCCCGACCCGTAACACAACCCCCTGATGATTGCCTTTTTTTGCTAGGTCATCGAGGATGCGCCGTTGCACCCGTTGGATTGGCACTCCAAGTTCTTCTGCCATGGTGACAGCTTCGGCGACTGATCCTTTTTTCTCGGATTTTTCGTAAATCATGAGCGATTCGAGTTTGCGTCGTCCCGAACGCATTGCTTCGATCACTGCCCAGTGTCCATATAAAAATTCTGGCATGTGGTTTTTGCCTCTAGTTTTGTGTTATCAATGTGGGTGGCATTGTAACATAACATCGCCCCTAGCCGAGAGGACTGCTGTAGTGATTTTACTTATGTTCCAATAAAGCCATGCCCCTGTAGCCATTCAACCAGTTCGTCACGGCTGGCTTCGGTAATGACTGTCCCGCGATTGATTCCGCGTGGACTCATGCCTGTTGCTAGGGGTGCAGGTGGGATATAGGGTAAGTTGTTACCGATATTTGCGACAACAAGCGTCGGCACAGACAAAAATCCGGTTGTCTCAAGGACATATTGGCGAGCGGTATCGTCTTTGTCGATGAATATCTCGCGATAAGGCACGTGATACTCCTTGAGTGCTTTCTTAGCAATAGAAATAAACGGACAACCGAGCGTCCGACTGTACATTACGAGTTCTTTATCCATAATTTATCCCTGTGGTGTCAGTGTCTCAATGGGTACAAAGTTATCCGGTAGGTTATTGTTGTTCTCCACAGGTGTAAGCACAGGATAATCCTCAGACGGTTCGAGGAAACATATGACGCCATTGGTAATGGCCTGCGCCAGTAGATCCGGTTGTTGCGTGAGCAATTCACGGTCTGCGAGCATAAAACCTAACTCCATGATGGCGGCTGGTGTTAACGGATGAATTTCACGGAATGTATGATAATCCGTCATATCGAGTGTTAGTGTAAATCTTCGTTCCAGCGGAACTAGTTTTTCGTATTCTAGTGCGACGCATTCAGCCAGAAGCGAATCAATCCCGCCATCGGGACGCGCAGCGGCTTTTGCCACCAGATAACCAGAGACAACTTCCCCAAAATCTTGACAGGTGTTGGCGTGTATCGACACCAATGCGGCTGCCTGATAATTATCGAGTCGCGGATCAAATTCATCTAGTAAATCAACCATATAATTGCGTTCGCGCAGATTACGCACAACGCGTTGTGCCACATCAAAGTTAATTTCGGCTTCGGTCAAACCGTCGTCACAGACAGCACCCGGATCATTATTGGGTCCGCGATGTCCGGACACAATCCCAATCCGTTGCAACCAATTTGGGGTGACCGCAAGCGTCGGTTCAATCGTTGGGGCAGCAGTAAATTCTGCAATCAGCGCTGGGCTACTGTCATCTTGCAAACCTCTAACCACCGTTGGATTTAAAAATTGCGGGTCGGTAAACCACGTCAAAATGGTGGCGACTAAGCCCGCACTCAAAAATACAACAAATATTGTCCGAATAAACCCACCGATCGCCCCGACTGTATTGCGACGACGACGTTCGCGACGGCGTTTCACACGTTGAACCCGCTGGTACTCCATCGCTTGTGCGAGCTTAGCTTCATCACGCAATGTATCCGACCGCAATGATTCTGGTACGAGTGGTAATGTCGGCTCATCGGGTAAGACCTCTGCACGATCTGATGGTGGCTCTGGATCTTGTCGATTCTGAGGTGGCACAATCGGCTTGGCAGGGGTTGCTGGTGCAATCGGTGCGTTGGGCTCGATGAATTCATATGCAGTAAATGTCGGCATATCCGGCTGATCTGGTGTCCCATCAGACACCGCATCATCTGGTTGCGTCTGCTCATCAGTAGGCGTTGCATCAGATGACGGTTGATTAGCAGCGGCTTGACGCATCATTTCAGCAAAAATATCAGATGCCGATACCGTATCATCACTTTCATTATCATTGGGATTGTTGGGGATAAGATCGTCCGACATAAGGTTTATTCATGGGCTGACGTTTAAGAGTTTGATGACTTCTATTATAGGGGAGATGCGAGTTCTGTGTGAGGCAAAATACAACTAAATTTAATGGGACAAAAATTAGTTGTGAGACTGTCTCAGCGGGATATGCTTTCAGGACAGTTGATTCGATCTGTCATCATGTGGGCAGACCAAGAATTTGGAAAGTATATGATATAGTAAAAATGATATTCTTGACAATTATATGCAAAATTATAAATGCGTTTTATAGACTTTGAATCCGACGAAAACAACAAGTTAGTAATTGCAAAATCGCGGAGTGGGTTCGCCAATCCAATTTCAGTTATAGATATTGCCAAAGTAGCAAAGATTATAGGTGATGTACTTGATGGACAAGTAGCCAAACAATTATTTGAAGGCTTAGATCATCTGGAAATTACAAGAACATCAGTCAAGTTAACATTCTTATTTTCGGTTGATGACAAACATATAGCTGAAGTTGAAGAACGAATTGGGCGTAAAGAATTATCATATCATCGTGTCAATTTTATGATGTATGTTTATGCCAAAGTTGACGAACAATTTAAATTAGATGATACATTACCAATGGGATTTCAAGACAACTTGAATATGCCTGAATATATTAAATAAACCCCACAACACGAGGGCTGAGGCGGCAAATTATCAGACTGATTTATCCAATCAGCTTTGGAGAGTACACACATGAATCAAACAATTATCCCAATCAACTATATTGAGCGTAAGCCGAACTCAAACAAATATCGAATCGTCGGTAAAGGTATTACAGTCGAATTTTTAGCGGGATTTATTGATGATACCGAGTGGGATATCAACCGGATTTGTCAAAACTATAACCTCACACCTGCCGAAATTTACAGCGCATGGGCATTTTACTACGATCATAAAACTGAGATTGATGAAAATCGCGAGGCTATCAAAACTGAGTCAGAAGAACATGAAGAATCCAGTCTTCAACAGCGCCAGCAATTAGAAATACGTCAAAAACCGGAAAACAACTAAAAGAGTCACAGAATATATTCTGTAGATTTGAGTTTATGTTATAGTTAGGAGGGTGTACAAGTAAAAAAGAACAAACAATATGACTGACACTGATATTCAATCCATCCTTGATGACCTCGCCGGAGATGATCCATACGCCAAAACGCGCGCGCGCAAAATGATCCGCGAATCGGGTGATCAAGCGTATGGTGATGGCTTATTGCAACTCCTCACAACCACTACTGATCATAATCTACAACGAGAATGTATTACCTTGGTGGGTCGCATCGAATACGGGGATGCAGTGCCAACATTGATCCGTTTGCTTTCATCGACGCTACTGGATGAAAACTTGCAAGAAGATGTCATCATTGCACTAGGGCGGATTGGCGATAACCGCGCCGAAGAGTCGATTCTGGCATTAGCGGATAGCGACAATGTATACATTCGCCAACGTGTCGCTAAGGCATTGGGCAGTTTTAAATCGGAACATGTGATACATACGCTCATGACCATGCTTGATGATGATCGGACAGATGTTCGCGCTAATGTCATACAAGCACTTGGTCAAACGGGTGATCTATCAGTGATACAAGCACTGGACAATGCACTTGATGATGCCGTGTGGAGTGTCCGCGAACAAGCAGTCAAAGCACTCGCATTATTTAATGATGATGCAATTATTGATCCAATGATTTATGCACTCGGGGATATTCGCTCGGCGATACGCGTGATTGCCGCCAATAAACTCGGCGACCTCGGTACACCTCTAGCTTATGAGCCACTATTGCAAGCTCGTCATCCGTTTCGCAGGGATGTCAACAACGCAATTGACCAAGCTCTCGAAAAATTAGACGGTAAATATATCCGTGATCCTGACATGGATATTTCATTATTGATCGACCTGTTGCTAGTTCATCACAAACCAGAAGTGATCGCGCAAACCTTAGAGACTATCGGCACACCTGATGCATTAAAAGCTGTTGAACTTTGGCGTGCCGGACAATCTGCGACTTAACGTCAGTAAATCTCAGTTTAATGCAGGTTCACGGATACGATGTAACAACTACTTTTCTTCGTCGGAATTATCAACTTCTTGCACGACGACTTGCTGTTCTGGTGTTGGCATGCGTGCAATAATCTGTTGCATGAAGTTATTAAACGGCATCGATTGCAACCAAACTTTGCCAGGGCCTTTCATGTTAGCGAGGAATAACTCTTCACCACTAAACAGCATATTTTTAATCCCACGCACCCGTTGAATATCATAATCCACACTTGGTTCATAGATCGCAACATACCCCGGATTCGCACGCATCGTTTCACCTTGAGCTAGTGTATACTCGGCGACTTCACCACCGATTTCTAGGAAGACAATACCGGGTCCGGTGATCTTCTGTAAGATAAAGCCTTCGCCACCAATAAACCCTGCACCCAAGCGACGTTGAATATGGACGGAGCGACGTACATGTTCCGTTGCAGTCATAAACGCATCTTGTTGCGCGATAATGGATTCACCTTCACCTAATTCAATCGGTACAATATGGCCGGGTAATTCTGGGGTAAATACGATTTTTGCGTTATCACGTTCAGCGATGTAATAGGTAATCCATGCTGATTCACCGGAGACCATCCGTCCAATAAATCCGCCGATACCACCACGTCCACCGGTATCCATTTTGATACCATCATTCATCCATGACATACCGCCTTGTTCCGTCCAGAGGACTTCGCCCTTGTTCATGGTGATTTCGAGCAATGGCATCACTGAACCTTTGATTTCATACTGCATTGTGTTACCCCTTGTCTAGTCGGTATTTTATTCTGAGCATAGGGGGTATTTTATATTTGTGCAACTTGTTTTAACCCACCTATCATCCCTATAACGTAGGTGGGTAATCTGAGGTAGCAAATCTCGCGGAATTATAACTGTTAACCGAAATGACTACTTACTGTCATCAAATTCTGTTCCTTCCCAGTCCGCATCCTTAAAACCAGGTTGTGCATGCCCACCAGTGGTTTTCCATGGCATACCCTTTTCCTGTGTCCAGTCGATTTTATCCGCATAGGCAAGCCCAATCTCCTTCATCAAATGTAATTCGGGCAAGCCACTTGTATCTAACGAGAGTGCACGCGGGTCAATGCCGTTAGTTGATACACCGAGCACTTCTTCTATATTTTTACGGGTAAGATCAGGGTTATAACGACGAAAATCCATCTTTTCATAGACTGCACTCGTCATATAAACCTGTTGTAATGCCGCATCATCAATATCTTCTAAGAAGATATATTGGAGCCACTGCTTGAGCCAGAATTTCGCTCCAGCACGCTCTGCTTGCTCGTTACTGACAAACCCTGTACCCAATGAAATATGCAACACATTGTCTTCTTTGAAGCCAATATATTTTATAGCTTCGATCGATGTCGCTAAACAAGGATTACCAAAAGATCCAACCCCACCATCAATAAAATTGCCTAACACAGGCGGGAAGAATATCGGTGCAGCCCCACTGGCACTTACAGCTAATTTTAGAGGCCATTTGGCAAATATTTCTGCACCTTGTCCTTCGTTGGTAATGTAGTAGGTGTTGCTGGTGCGCATATCTTTAGTCGTCATCAAAATGATTGGTTTTTTGATGTCGCCTACTGTCACACCATCAGCTATAGGGCCGAGTGCATCCAAAAAAGGCTTCATTTCGTACATATGGCGCATGCCGCTGAGTATATATTTGAGAAGAGATGGTTTACCAAATGCTTTTGGTAAACGACCAAGGTAGACATCGTTCATAATCTCTTTAGCAGTCATACCCAAACCGAAACCGGCAGCCATAATTGCCCCGGTACTGGTACCACCGATCATATCAAATAAATCATACGTAGGTTTGCCAGTTTTTTCTTCGAGGTACATCAACATTGCCAGCGGGATAACACCACGCATCCCGCCACCATCAATGGATAAGATTGTTTTCTTGCCTTCAGGATTAAATACAAAGTTCGATGTCGCTTGTTCGTCTGTCATGTATACCAGTCCCCATATTATTTTAGTATAAATACAATGTAATTATATCATAAGCACTTGAGTGCGTTGTGTTCATTGGGCTACAAATGTGATAAACAAACGATTTAACAATGTTTGCTCTAACACCATACGATTGGATTACCTGTACAAACTGATGCGTGGCAAATACGTCTTAATGGCTCGAGGATATATTTAAAATGAGAGGCTTCCATAATGCGGAGTTCAACGTGCATTGCCGATGGATACTGTGGCATGATGAGCTTACCTGCCCCCATCATGTGATATTGAATCAGCGGAATATTGGTTGCAAACTTGGCTTCTGTCTCGGCACAATAAAATTCCACATGCAAGGGCTTACCAGATGTATCGCGTTTAAAGACACGTTGCTCAAATTGTTTGGCACGGAATTTTTCTTCCCATGTATCTGGATCATCCGGTGATTCATGTTGGATAAAAAATCCATTCGGGTCAACACCCATACGATACCCACCGTCTTTATTGAGGACGAACACACCTTTAGTCGCTACAATATATTCTTGGATAACTTTCTGATCAACCGTGTTAACGAGAAATGCATTTTTAGTGTGATGAACAAGTCGTGTAAAACGATCAAGCTCTTGTATCATCCGTAGCGCATGCGGGGCTGTTGTAAAACCGCTGTTATTACGTGGGAGTTCTTGCTTCAATATCGGGAAAAACTTCCAACCGATTTGTGTGAGCGATTGTAAAAATGCCAAATAACCCGTCCAATTAGCAATATCTTCGCTCACCAATTCCATATCTTCATGTTCACAGGCAGTCTGCATCCAGTCTTGCACAGTGTCATGTTCATATTCATAACCTTCATAGGGTAAGTCTAAACCGAGCACCCCATCTATATCAAACCGAAAACGAGTAAGCCATTCCGGCAATGGAAACGGAGTTGTTTTACCGCGTCGATAACAGGCACAATTGACATATGCACTTAATCCCATTGAGAGGCCTTTCGCAATGTTGTGAGATAGTAATAGCAATGTGGTGTGGTGTGTGAGTAGGTCATGAGGATATGTCTTTCTAACTATGATGATATAGTTCTATTATATGACCACTCTTGACCCATTGGCAACCCTTTTGTGCAAATAGTATTATTCATTGTGGGCGGGAGTGCATACAGACACTCCCATATAGTTAATCTCACAACAGACGTTATATTGCAATAATGCCTAAAGAATCGGTGATGTCGGGCCATTGGGTGATGGATCATCAGGATCGTTGGCAATTGCTCCTACTGGAGCGTGAACAACGCCAGCTTGTAATGGATCATCGGTGTCTGCCATCCACTGTGCTAAACGTGATTGCAAGTCGTTTAACACATTCGCATATCGTGTATCGGTCATCAAATTATTGGTTTCGTTCGGGTCAAACATAAGGTCATAGAGTTGCTCTTGCGGTGGGGCAATCTCTTGGTATCCAGCTTCAAGCCATTCATCTTTACTCAGGCTATCATCGATATTGGGCAAGACAGGTGCATCCCGATCATCATAACGTCGGATGTATTTATAGCGATCAGTACGAATAGCACGCTTCGGCTCATAAGAAGCGTGATAATTGACCTCGGCAAAGACCTCATCACGGATTGACTCAGCTTGACCGTTAATTAATGGCAACATCGAGACACCCTGCAAATAGTCGGGCGGGTCAATTTCTAGCAAATCACATAAGGTCGGGAATATGTCGATATGGCTGACCATTGCATCAACCACACGCCCGCCCGTGAAGGTCTCCGTACCTTGCATGATGAGTGATATTCCCATGCCAGCATCGGTTAAATTACACTTCATACCAGGGAAAGCTAGACCGTGGTCAGTCGTAGAAATCACAAGCGTATTGTTTCGCAATCCATTACTATCGAGCGCATCCAAAACTTGTCGGATATTATCATCGAGGATTTGTGCCATCGCGATATAATTTGCCATATCTTCGCGCACGCGTGGCGTATCCGGTAATGGCGCAGGTGGCTGGATATAATTCGGATTGATGTCATGCTCGGTCGGGAATTCGCGATGTGTCTCAAAGAAACCGACTGCCAAGAAAAATGGTTCAGATGGTGCATCATTTAAAAAGTCGACAGCCTTTAAGTGTGGGTCATCCGTTCCCAGTAGGTGATCGTAGCCGATTTCCTCAGCACCATTATTGGTAAATTTTGCTGCGACGTGCTGGATGCCAGCTAGTGCAGAGGTATACCCGGCAGGCTTGAGCGTGTGAATGATATGCTGTTTATAGTCGTTGAGCGCAAAACCACGATGCGCCAAGCCTAACATGCCGTTACTATGCGGATACTGACCTGTCAGCAAAGATGCACGGCTCGGTGAACAAGTGGGTGCCGCGCAAAACGCTTGCCGGAACAATACGCCGTCTTCTGCCAGTTGTTGCAATGTCGGCGTTGGGATGGCATGTCCATAAGGCTGAATATAACGTCCAGTATCATGTGAATGGATATAGAGGATATTAGGCTTGGGCATAACAACGACTCCTAAACAGGTGGTCTATATAAATTATTCGGTTGATGCTTCCGGCGATAAATCGACAATATCAAGTGCAAACGGTAACTGTGGGCTGGTGCCAAATCCGAGACTAAATTGATTCCAGTTGGTGACAATGAGCGCATCTAACATCGGGTTGTAGACAAGGTCACTCGCTCCACGGAAGTCACGCGCAAGCATCGTGAGATTGTTTCCGTCGAACCGTGCCACCCGATTAAAGTTGAGTAATGCGACATAAATTTCACCTGTTGGTGCAACATGGATGCCATCAAGCCCAAAGTCGTTGTTGTTATTGTCGGCGTAGAGCGTTTGTGTACTATCATTGGCTGTGGCTAAATCGGTGGCACTTGCATCCACACTATAGATACGATCACGATTGCTGTCAGTGATTAGAATCAAATTATTTTCGCGATTATAGGCAAGTCCAGTTGGTGCGCCACTCTCGCCATCACTGGATGGTGGTGGTGTCCACCAAACACCCATGTTTTCGCCCTCAGATGAATAGCGCCAAACCCGTGCAGGATCACGATCTGTCACGTAGATGAATCCTTCGGCATCCACGGTAATATCATCCGGCAGAACAATCCCAATAGTCTCGTTATTCGGAATTTCGACGATAGAGGATAATGTACCATCTTGATACTTCCAGATGATCGCCCCCATCGCATCCAATGCAACAATACGATCAAGGATATAGAGTGTACCGTCGGGTGCAACATCTAATCCCGTGATTGATCCGACGCGATTGCGGACACCTTCAGCTTCGGAGATGAATTTATCTGGCGTAATCATCCACAACGCACCCGATGAATAACTGCCTGTGTAGAGTGTGCCATCATCTGCGATTGTGATCGCGGCGGGGTACGAATCGTCATCGGGGAGTTCGATATATTCCGTCACAGTGACGTTCTCATCAACTGCTACGGCAATACTACGGGGGGCAGACCCCAATACCCACCATGTCGCAGCGATAATCAGTCCAATCCCGATGACAATGGTTAAGATTAACATGATGAAGGCGCGCAACCGTAAAAGAAGTTTGTCACGTTGCTCGACTTGTTCTGTTTGTTTTTTGGTCATGTTTTCCTCAAGACTAACAATAAAGATACATAGATATTGTAATGGACTCGCTGATGCCTGCCTATCACTATCTCGCAATCATTTATTAAATTCACAGATAACAGGTGATTGCTTTTTCTTCTAACCTCTCAAATGACAAACAAACCTTAAACCTTACACTCCGTAATTATTGTTATACTGAGGTTGATGTCTGTCTGCATTAAAGTCATTCAACTATATGGGGACGATTAAAGGGCATCATATGGATTTCGCAAACAAATGTCATGAAAAGAGGCACATATGGCAGACACATTTAATATGTCGGATGTCTTCATCTCCTATTCGCGTAAAGATAGTGATTTTGCCCATAAGGTATATGATGCCTTCAAAAACATTGACAAAGAAGTCTGGGTCGATTTTGAGGATATTCCATTGTCTGCTGATTGGTGGAAAGAGATTGAAGCGGGGATTGATGCCGCTGAGACCTTTATCTTCATCCTAACACCCGATTCCGTACAGTCTGATATTTGTCGTCAAGAGATTGACCACGCGGTCAAAGCTAATAAACGGATTGTACCAATTTTGCATCGCGAGATTGTTGAAGATGCTGACAAAGAGAAAATCCATGAGCAAGTAAGTTCGCATAATTGGATTTTCTTCCGTGAAGAGGATAACTTCGATGATGCATTTAAGCAGTTACTCGATGCAGTCGAGACCGACCTCGACCACAACCGCACCCATACACGCTTGTTGGTGCGCGCGAAAGAGTGGAGTGATAACAATCAGAATACCTCTTATCTCTTACGAGATGCAGATTTGCAACAAGCCGAAGCGTGGTTTGCACATGCAGTCAATAAATCACCAAACCCAACCAATTTGCATGCTGAATATATTAACACCAGTCGACTCCATCAAGCGAGACGACAACGTAATATGCTATTGGGTGTGACAGTCGCATTAGGTATTGCGATTGCGCTGACAATTTTCTCGGTGTTCCAATGGCGTGATGCTCAGATTGCGCGTGAAATTGCTGATCAAGCACGTGACGATGCAGAAATTGCCCGTGAAAAGGCAGAAGAAGCAGCAACCCTTGCCCGTAGCCTTGCCTTATCAGCATATACTCAAGATGCCTTGAGTAGTGACCGAACCGACTTAGCGATGGCATTGGCATTAGAAGCCATTGAAGTCGACGAGAGCCAACCCCAAGTTTTACGGGCTTTACGTGATGCCGCTTATACCGAAGGTACACGCATTCGAATGATAGAGCACAGTGATTTTGTGCAAGATGTTGATTTTGATTCGCGGGGTGGATTAATCTTATCAGGATCGGATGATGGCACTGTCTGTGTATGGGAAAACCGCAACGGACGACTAATTAACTGTCTAGGTGACAATGGTATAGCGCATGATGGTGGTGTGATAGCAGTTGAATTTTTCCGCGATCGACCTGTTGCCCTCACTGCTGATGAGACGGGTACAATAAAAATGTGGAACGTAAACGGACGTGAAGAAAATTTCAGCTTCATCCGTGAATACACATTTGATGAGCCTATCGAATCCATCCGGATTATGCCCGATGGTCAGTCGACATTGATCGGTTTGGAAAGTGGGCTCATGCAAAAATGGATCGTTGATACGGATGAGATCATTGACTTCGAAGTCGTTCATAGTGGGGCGATTAATGCGATTGCTGTGTCTAGTGACGGTGAGTGGGCAGTTACAGCGAGCTATGATAGCACTGTCATCATTTGGGATATTGAGACAGGTGATCCGCTGGAGATCCTAGAACAACATACCGATCATGTCCTCAGCGTGGCGATCAATGACGATAAATCACAGATTCTCACTGGTGCACAAGACAATATTTTCATCTTGTGGGATGTCGAGTCATTAATCCCAATTTATGCCGTCGAAGGACACGAAAGTGGCGTTGCAGATGTGGCATTCGGTCCTGAATCTACACAAATTACAACTGCATCATGGGATAACTCCATTCGCATCTGGGATAAAAACACGCGCCGTGTATTAAGAGAATTTCAGGGGCATACCGGCGGGATTACCAGTATCGACATCAGCGATAATGGTGAATTTATTGTATCAGGCTCGTTCGACACTGATGTGCGCTTATGGCAAACCCGTAGTTTTGTGAATATCGATTTTGTTGAGGGTAATGGTTCAGCCATACAGCATCTGACTTATAGTGAAGATGGACAAATTCTGGCCACCGCACATGATAGTCAGGAAGTCTTATTGTGGACGGCCGATGAACATGAATATATCAAATCATTAAATGGGCATGATGGACGGGTTGTGAGTGTGGCTGTTAGCCCCAATGGTGATCGCGTTGCATCCATTTCGAATACGAATGATTTAGTTGTCTGGGATTGGGAAACTGAGGAAGAACTCACCCGTGTCGAGGATATTGCCGATCGTCTGTATATGGTGCTATTTTCCACCAGTGACGATGAGGTATATGTCGCATTAAAAGACCGGATTGTCTGGTTTGATATTGCAACAGGTGATCAAGTCGGGGAACTGTTATATCAGGGTGAAATTGGCGGGAATAATTCGGTCTCGATTAGTTCCGATGGTGTTTATCTGTTGGCGGGTTTGCGTGGTGCGACCGATAATCTGCATCTCTATAATCTCGAAACAGGCGATTTAATTCACAATTTAGAAGGACACAGCGACGGCATCTTGAGTACAGCGTTTAGTGCAGATGGCACTGTCGGTATCAGTGGGTCTTGGGATAATTCAGCTCGTGTTTGGGATCTAGAGACAGGACGCACGCTACATACACTCATCGCTCATACCGAACGTGTTTCGACGGTTGATATTACCGAGGATGGAAAGTATGCGATCACAGGTAGTAATGACCGTAGCATGCACCTGTGGGATCTAGAGCGCGGCACTGACGAATTAGAATATAACGGACATACCGACCGGATTCAGACAGTTCAATTCCACCCGAATAACCGTGAGATGATCACCAGTTCAATTGACTCGACGGCGAATGTATGGCGTTTCCCACACCCGCTAGATCAGTTACTTGGTTGGGTTGATAACAATCGTCACATTCCAGAGTTGAATTGTACCGAGCGCGAGGTATACCAAATCGAGCCCCTGTGTGAGGATGAAAATGCACCCATCGTTGAAGCGGACGATGAAGACGACGATGACGAAGATTAATATACTGCTTTGACTGAATATTGAACGGGGTCAAGATATGACGACCCCGCCCATTAGAATAAGAAACGATGTACAGATCACCCAAGGTGTATATCTACAGCCCGTGTGTGATACCACCATCAACCAAAATATTCTGCCCAGTGATATATCCCGATGCTGATGATGCGAGGAACAAGGCTGTCTGTCCAATTTCTACAGTTGTTCCGGCACGATTCATGGGGATTTGTTCGCGGGTCTCATCACCTACATCCCATGTCTCGATAAATCCCGGTAAGATGCTATTCATACGGATGCCATCTTTGGCATAACGATCAGCATATAATTTGGTGAAAGCCGATAGCGATGAGCGAACAGCCGATGAAACCGGAAACCCGAGGTTCGGTTCAACTGCGCCGAATGCGGTGATATTAACGAATGCACCATTGCCTTGTTTAAGCATAATCGGCGTGACCAATCGCGCTAAGCGAACGACACTCATCAAAATTAGATCGAGTGCAAAATGCCAATCTTCGTCAGGGATGTCGAGTAATTCGCCCTTTGGTGGGTGTCCAGTATTGTTAATCACAGCATCAATTCGTCCGTATTCATCCATTGCGAGATCAACTAATTTTTGTAAATCGTCGGGGTTGGTCACATCGCCCTGTAACGCCACACCACCGAGTTCGGTTGCTAGTGCGTGGACACTTGCCGACCGTGCCATGAGCACAACATGATACCCCGCATCTGCTAAAACCCGTGCGCAGCCTGCACCCATACCTTTACTTGCTGCTGTTATAATTGCAACGTCTGCCATCTGCCTACCTTTCTTGTTGATGAAATGCTCAATATGGTAAGAGCTTTTTGAGACAATGATAAGTGACGATGATCAGAAACATTTCTCAACATGCGCGATGAATAAATGATGGTACACTCAATTGAGAACGATGCTGTAATTGAAGGAGCATACCATGTCCGATTTTCCACCAATTGATGATTTGATCGGCGCATTAATGGAAGATGGTGACCCGCGCATCCGTGCCGAAGCTGCCCGCCTCATCGGTGAAATGTCGCATACGTTAAACGCCGAAGATCGTGAATTTGCAAAACAAGCGCTCAATCGGGCGATGATTGATCCTGATCCATCAGTGTTGATGTCGGTCATGAGTGCGATTGGCAAATTTCCAACACAAGTGGAAGAACCCGAAGACGATGTACTGGAAGATGACAGCGCACCTGTCAAAGCCGATGCTTGTGCTGTTTGTGGCCGTCCAATGGCGCTAGTCGATGCGGATACCTGTCCACAAGATAATTGCCCCTATAAAGGGTAAGCTCTGCTTATGTCCGATAAATTGAATATTCTGTCAAGCCATCAGCGGTTGTCACAATCATTATTGTGGGATTTACAACGCCAATTTTTCGAATCGGCTGGGGTTAATGCGTGGCGAAATGAAATTGTCCCACAATATATCACCAGCAATCCACATATTGCCCATGCCTATGCCCGGACGATCTTTGGATGGTTACGAGATGTAGCGGATTCCTTAGACTTATCACAACCCGTTTATATTGTTGAACTAGGCGCTGGATCAGGACGTCTAGCCTATCACCTCCTGAAATCATTCTGGGGATTTTTTGAAGACTCCACACTGAGTCATATTCCGGTGCAATATGTGCTGACTGATTTTAGCCAATCAACGGTTGATTTCTGGGGAACACAATCCCAACTTAAACCCTTTGTAGAGGATGGCAAACTAGATTTTGCGCGCTTTGATGCAGAGTCAAGTACATCGCTACACCTTATTCAGCAAGATATTGAACTATCAGCGGATACTCTCAAAAATCCCGTCATCTTTGTGGCAAACTACTTTTTTGATGGTCTACGCAAAGATGTATTCCGGCTCAATTTTGGCGACATGCAAGAGAGCCTTGTCACGCTGTTTGCTCCTGATAGTTCTGATGCCAACGATCCTGCAATTCTCGACCAACTTGAGATTCGTTATCATTATCGTGCAACTCAGCCTGATTACTACACGAATGCCGATTATAACCAACTGCTTGATTTTTATGTCGACACACTCGATATGACGCATCTGGTTTTTCCGGTAGGGTCATTGGATTGCATCGGACGTTTATTGGAGATGACAAATCAACGCTTCTTTATGCTGACAGGAGATAAAGGGTATCATCATGTCTATGATTTAGCATCACGCGGTGAACCAACCATTAAGATGCATGGTAGCTTCTCGATGATGGTTAACTATCATGCAATCGCTGAGTATGTCCGCTTGTGTAATGGACAATTTTTAGGAACCGATCACCATCACGCTAGCCTCGACATTTGTGGGTTTATCTTTGGGGATTCTTCAGACTATCCCGAAACACGACAAGCATTTAAACGTGAAATAGTTGGCGCCAGTCCTGATGATATGTATACGCTCAAGGGGGCAGTCGACGACCAATTGACTGATTTGGATATCCATCAATTCTTGGCGTTTCTGCGCCTAAACCATTGGGACAGCAGTACATTTTTAGATTATTTACCTGTGTTGCTCGATATTGCTGAGGATGTATCTGAACAAATCCGGCAAGAAATATTCCATGCAACACAATCGGTATGGGAGATGTATTACGACATCGGCGAAGTTGATGATTTAGCGGGATCGCTCGGACAGTTGTTATATGGGTTAGATTATCCCGACGATGCCATTGAATATCTACAACATTCAATACAGCATAAAGGCAAGCAAGCCCAAACGCTGTACCTCATTGCCCAATGTTATTATGAAGTGGACGATCTTGTGCAAGCCCAGAACTACATTTTGCAAACCCTCGATTTAGCACCTGATATGCAAACCGCAAAACAATTAGATACGCGCATCCAGCAAGAAATTCGTACTTCATAATGGTTTAATTTTTGTTATAATTTATTTGACCTGTGTGTAAAATAGAATCTTAATTCTTTTTATATACTTTTAGGTCATAAACTAAAAGTAATACGATGTCATATACAGGTAACATGGCGCAATCATCTCAAATCGTCACTGCCTGCGAGTTTACCAACTGTTGAGAAATACTATTTGAGGACTTTTATAAGTGCTATCTACACATTTAGGAGACGTACAGCGTCTTATGAAACCAACCAAACTAGCCCTCATAATTGAAGATGAAAAACCGTTGCTCATCATGTACTCGCGCTCGGTGGAGATTGCAGGCTATGACACAATGACAGCAAGCAATGGACGAGAAGCGCTGAACATCCTAGAGACATATACCCCGGATATGATTTTTCTGGATATGTTATTGCCATATATTGGCGGTGAAGAAATCTTAAGATACCTCGCTAACGAACCACGATTTGCGACAACACATGTCATCATTATGAGTTCGAATATCGAGTTCCGTATGCACCAAACAATCATGCCAAATTCAGAATTTCATCTTAAACCGTTGTTGCCATCTCATATCAAAACAATCACAACACGCATAGACAAACCTCTGGCAAGCTAATTAACGTCCTCTGTCGCACCATTGACGACTTGTTGTACAATCAGCTTAAATAGATAGTTGTTCAATCGCATCGGTTAATGGTATGGCATTTGAATTAGAAGCACTCGTCGGACATCTCTATATCTTTGGCGGGCGGACAATCAACATCAATCCGCCAGGATCTGTGGTTGAAGTTGCCCCGCGTTCTGCTGCCCGTGGGCGTGAAGGGGACACATTTTTTGCACTTGTCTTGCCTTCGGGTAATATCGCCCCCACATCATTCTATGAACAGATGGCAAAATTAGCTGCAGAACGCTATTTCAATGTGGCGGGTAGTGTCACGGCTGCACTACGTACCATGTTCCAGATTATCAACCGTAACTTATACGAACATAATCAAAGCGGTCAACAACCCTACGAAGCCAGCATCATTGTCGGTGTTTTACACGATGAAGACTTGACGATTGGTCGTGTCGGATCGGCATTATCTATTCTCCAGACCAATGGACTGACTCTGACCTTCCCTGAAGACTTGACCAATGATGAAACACTATTTAGTGTGCCATTGGGTGTACAACCTGTTCCCGATGTCAAAATGGCGCGCTATGCCGTCAACGCAGGGACACGGCTTCTACTATCTGATGTAAATATCGCGGAAATCCAACAAGATAAACTCACCAACACACTCGCGGCAAGTAATATCGAAAAAGTCCTAGACGAACTGCGCACAACGATTACAGTACAAGCCCAAGTGACAGTGATTGAGCTCGTTCCACCTGAAGAAGAAGGCGATGTACTGGCGGCTCCGGGGGAATCCTCGGTGGAAGTCAACACCAAAATGGGTGCGGCGCGTGCACAAATCGAAGAAGAAAAACAACGCGAGAGACGACGCAGGCGTAATCGTGGTGTAGAGGAGCTAGCAAAACGCCGTATTGGCAAAACTGCGGGACAGTCGGCTCGCGGATTAAACATCGTCCGTAAATTATTTGAACGCTTCTTCCCACCACCCGATCCTGAAACAGATCGTCGCTTTCCATCCGGAACGATTACCCTTGCGGTTCTTGTCATCCCTATCGTATTGGTGGCAATTGTAGTTGTCACATGGGCATCGGACATTGGCGAAACTGATTTTGAGCAATGTTTGGATGAATTACTCGGGACTGTGGATTTAGCCCGTTCGATTGATAGTGGTGATCGTCAGGGGGTGATGGCAGCGTGGAATGCCACGTTGTTGCTGGTTGATGAATGCGAACAATTACGCCCTGGTGATGAAACCGTCGGTGCGATGCGGAGCGCTGCCCAAGATGTGATGGATACACTTAACAATATCAAGCGACGGGTTGCAACACCGCTGGCATCATTCGAGAATGCTAGTATAACCCGCATGCGCTTACAGGGCTTAGATTTATATGTATTGGATGCCACTAACGATCTTGTCTATCGCCTTAAAATTAATGGTGAGGGCAACGGGGTCGTCTTGCAAGAACCCATTCCGAATATGCGTCGTGGAGCAACAGTCGATGGTTTAACGATTGGATCATTGGTTGATATCGCATTTGATGATGTGACGGGTGAAGTCGCGTTGATTGATGCTAATGGGATTCTGGTGCGTTGTTCGCCTCAATTTATAATGGACTGTAATGCACAGCGCGTACTTGCTGTAGAACAATGGCAGAATCCAGCAGCATTGACGATTTGGAGTGGTCGTTTGTATCTGCTGGATAGTGAAGGTGGTCAAATCTGGCGATATGACCCATCTGGTGGTACATATGCGAGTGCACCCCGTGAATACTTTAGAGGTGATTCGCGTCCGAATTTACGTAATGTTGTGGACTTCACTATTAGCTTGGCAGGGACAATCTATGTGATGTATGACGACGGCGTAATGAATGCATATATTAATGGGGAGGAAAATCCATTTGCGTTTAGTGGATTCAACGAGGGACGTGAACTCAATGCCGTCACAACACAGGGCTTTTACCTCAATGATAGTCCAATTGACCCCGCCTTTTTTGTGATTAGTCGTCCGGCGCGTACAATCTTCGAGACAACCCTAGCGGGAACATATATTGACAGCTATCAGGTTTTTGACGGGGAGAAATTGGCATTGCTATCCAATATTGTCGCTTATCCGACCCAAAATATTTTGTATATTGCATCGGGTAATACAATCTTTGCAATCAATAAAGGCGACTAAGCAACAATCGTTATACATTGTCGGGCGGTACTCGCATGTCCGCCCGTAATCAAATTGCACCATTGTTACAAATTGTAATATTACACGTACTATAGTCCTGTATAGACCTCGGTACTATTCGTATAAACAATCGTATCCCATAAAGTAAATATAAAGTTATATAAAGTATTGGAGAAAACGAATGACACGAGTTCGTGTAGGTATTATATTGTTAGTGCTTTTATCATTATCAGCTGTAGTAACCCAATCGCAAGGTGAACGACAAGTCTGGTCTTTTTATATGGGATTTTGGGCAGGACAAACCAGTTGGGATTGGCAAGCCGATGTGCTCGATGATTATCCAGCGATTGGCCCATATGATTCCCGTGATCCCGGTGTTGCTGCTACACATATTGACCAAGCCCAAAGTGCAGGGATTGACGCTTTTGTTGTGAGTTGGTTCGGGCTAGAAGATGGCGGAACCACAACCCCTGTGGTTAATAATATGCTCGACCGTGCGGCTGAACGTGGATTCAAAGTGGGCGTTGCGATTGATATTTTCTCAACCGAATTCAACCGGAGCCGTGATGCCATTGTCAACTCACTTAATTGGATCGTAAACGACCGCGCCAATCACCCAGCTTACCTCCGTTATAATGGTAAACCTGTCATTTTCTTCGCATTTCAAGATCGTGCTGGATTTAGTGCTGCCGAGTGGCAGGGTATCCGTGATCAAGTTGATCCGGGGCGCAACACCATCTGGATTGCTGAAGGGCTAAGTGGATGCTGTATTTACGGCGGGGCGATGGACGGTATGTATGCCTTTAATATCTCATGGGCAAATGGCAGTAGCGGGCGTTATAACAGTGAACGCGGCGCGATGCAAAATGCTGGTGGGTCATTCTATATCCCAACTGTTCATCCGGGCTGGAACGAAACCAAAATTGCTGCACGCGAAGGTCGCCCTAATCCATCAGGTAACCGCGATCGTGCCGGTGGACAATTCCTTGCAAATAGCTTTAACGGTGCGGTTGCGTCCGGTGCAAATGTCATCTTAGTCGGCACATGGAACGAATTTATTGAAAACTCACATATCGAGCCAAGCCAATTATACGGATCACAATCTTTGGATACTTTACGCCCATTGATTGCTAATTGGAAAGGTAATGCACCTGCCCCTGTTGAAGAAGCTGTAGCAGAATCCAATGCACCTGCTCCCGGAACACCCGTGGTCACAGCGAACACACGCTTGAATGTGCGTCCAGAACCTAATACAAACGGCGACCCAATTGGATCAATTTCTGCGGGAACACCATATGCTCTCGTCGGACAACAAGACGGTTGGTACGCGATTTCATATAATGGTCGTACTGGATGGGTATCATCCGACTTTGCGACAGTTAGCAATGCGAGTGCAACTGCATCGGATGCGCCACCACCATCAGCAACCAGTGGACGCGTCGCCGTGATGAATGCCAACCTCAATGTACGGTCGACAGGTGCGATTAATGGAACAAAAATTGGGACAGCACCAGTGGGTAGTGCTTATGTGATCTTGTCCGAAGCAAATGGCTGGTATCAAATTGACTTTGGTGGACAGTCGGGTTGGGTATCTGGTAATTATATCTCGATTGAGAATCGCTAAGATCCATCTCAGCGATATGAGGGTGGGATATTGTTCCTGCCCTCTCATTAGAGATGAAGTATATGCATAGTATTCTTCATTGATTAATGACGATTTATTGTCGAACTTTTTGAAAATAACGCAATTCAATTTCAGTAGATCATATAAATTCACTACTCCTTGGTATTTGCATTAAACCCCGTAAATCGCTCTCGAGATGCGACGATAAAAGTCTATTTCAGGTAGTTGCCTTTGCCTCACATCGCCAAATTGAAGATCAATCAGAATAGGAAACTCGTCGCCTTCTAGGAGTAATGGGTAAATTGGTTTGCCATAGCGTTTAGCCAATAATATCTCTTTATGTACCCATTCAGACGCCTCTGACTGTGGTGACATGATGACGATAACCGCCCCACAAGTTTCGATTGCTGTATTGATTTCGCTAAACCAATGATCCCCGTGTTCAATATGATCATCAATCCATACAGTTAAGTGCCGTTCTGTAAGATCGTCGCGCAATATTTGAGCGTACTCTATATTACGTCTACTATAAGAGATAAATATATGAGGTATGTCTGCTAAAGCACGATCAAAACTACGAGAAAAATCTAAGATGGTGGGATAACGGTCTAATGGAGTTAATGATAGAGCTTTATTGATTACGTCATCTACCGCTAATGGAATCTCAGCACGATAAGTTTGTAGACTTTTACTCTCCTGAATTGCGAATTTTGCTTCGAGCCTTTCTGTATCATTCGTCAATATATAGTAGGCGATGCTAGCTAAAGCATATTGATCGGTGTAAGCATTAGGAGCAACCTCTTGAAATCGCTCTGGAGACATAAATAATGGCACACCAGATATATTCGTTGATGATGTAACGGATAGCAACCCCGCAAGATAAAAATCTGCGATATATGCATTCCCAATCTCATCAACAAGGATGTTTATGGTTGCTGGATCACCATGATAGTAATTTTGAGTGTGAGCATAATCTAATGCGCTTGCAATTTGTGATATGATTGACGCGATTTCTCGTAGTTGTAGCTTTCTTAATTTCATCAACGTATTAAGTGTATTGCCAAGAATATGCCTCGCAACAACATATTTTGTGTCTTCATGTTGTCCAAGATCGATAATAGGAACAATATTGGGGTGTTCAAGTGCCGAGGCTATCTTTGCTCCCGCTACAAGTGCATCTTGCCATAGATCATATTCATCAACATTTGGGTTCACCACATGAATGGCAACTTCACGATCCAAGCTCGTCTGAATTGCAAGATAAGTCTGAATAATCAGATTATCGCTAATCAATTGTTTAACATCATATTGCCCTAACGTTCTGCCTGATAAACTCTGTTCCATTGGCAAAGTCTCCTACAATCAATGAGATGTTATTTGAATTGTATCGTGTTTCTAGTTTGGTTGTGTTGGCGGGGGTATAAATGAAAGGGTGTTGTTTATAGTCTCAACAACACCCCTACGCAATTCGTTTCTACTATCGGATGGAATTAGTCATCAGCTTCTTCGGTTGCTGCTGGTTCTTCTTCCATGTCCTCTTCGCCCATGTCTTCCATGTCGTCGATCAATTGGCCGGTGACAAAGTCGACACCGGTTTCGATTTCTTCTGTGCCGAGCCCTTCAAGGATAGCGGTAACTTCTTCAGTAACTTCTTCTGGTACGTCGGCGTCATGTGCTTCAGCAAATCCGATACCTTCATTTTCTACAGAGAGAACATAAATTGGTCCGGGGAATTCACCCTCAATTGCTGCTTCGATCATATCGTAGACACCATTATCAACACGCTTAATTGCGCTGGTAATCAAGAATTCTGAACCTGGGGTTTCACCTTCGCCAAATGTGGTGAAGTATTCATCTTGATCAACACCAATTACCATCACATCTTGTTGCGCTGCTTGTAAGATACCACCGGATCCAGTTGGTCCACCTGCACCAAAGATGACATCTGCACCTTCACCAATGAATTGTTCTGCTGCTGCCGATCCCAGATCAGGTGCTTGGAAATCTGGAATATAAACACCGAGTGCTTCAATATCTGGGTTGACATACATTGCACCTTGTTCGAAACCATTACGGAAGCGAACAACAGGTGGAATATCAATACCATAGACACCAGCGACTGTGCCTGTTTCACTCATAAGAGCAGCCATTGCACCAGCGAGAAATCCGGCTTGATCTTCACGGAACTGTAGACCGACAAGGTTTGCAATGCCTTCATCTTCGAAGAATGCATCGACACCAATGAACCATTTGTCAGGGTTCGCGATGGCAGCCGCCTTGGTATCATCTGCCAACAAGAAGCCGACTGTGATAATAATTTCGAAGCCTTCTTCAACACAGGTGTTGATGTTGGCAGCGTAGTCGGTTTGTGCTTGTGTTTCGATGAAATCCGTCGCAAGGTCAAATTCTTCTGCTGCACGTGTCATGCCTTCAAAGGCAAATTGGTTGAATGTACCGTCGTTAACTTTACCAAGATCTGTTACCAGACAAACACTCTCTGGCTCTTGTGCTTGAATCATGCCGATGCCCATAGTGGCTAACATGCCGAGAACAATGGTTAAGCGTAATAATACTTTGAAGTTCACAAAATTCTCCTTTTGCATAGTTGATCGAAGCAAGCATAACATGTTGTCAAACTTTGAACAACGGACTTTATAAAGGTCTTAATGTTATGATGCAATAAATCATAATTAGTGGATTTTTGATGAATTTGGAACAAATCACATCTAACTGTCGTTTACTGCATAACAGGATATGATGAGTAAACGAGGAAAGACCATGAAAATCCGATTTCTCTTATTAATGATGATCGCAGGGCTCGCAGTTGGATGTAGTGCATTTTTTGAACCACTAGATAGCGTTAGCCGTGATGAATATGCACCCGAAAGCGAAATTATCGAGGTCGAAGAAGAAGCAACCGAGCGACGATCGTCTAGTGAGGATAGAGTTGACGAGCCGTTACCGTCGCCTCCCATTGATATGGATGAGGCTGAGGGTTATTACGACAGTGATATTGTTGAGTTACCGGATGTTGGCGGCGGTGGAGCTGGCGGTGATGGTGGTAGTAGTTATGGTGGTGGCGCACCTGCTGGTGATGATAGTATTTATGGAGCAGATTTCGATGGTGAATACGCTGTCGAAAGTGATTTTGCGACAACAAGTGCTTATGCCCCTGAAGTACAACAAATCTCACCTCTCAAAGCTGGCGAGATTGATGACAATGCCGAATGGGATGATTATCTACTCTACCGTCAGGAATCCTTAGATAACTTTGGTGATTGGGTAAACGATGTCGATGTGACCGGGCGACGCATTATCACAGTGACTGATAGCGAGGGATTGCCTGTGCTTGGTGCAACAGTTTCGGTTACGATTGGGGATACACTTGTCAGCCAAACACGGACTTATGCCGACGGGCGGACACTCTATTTATCAAACGCAAATCCTGATCCCCAAGCGAACGGCGATATGATTATCTCCGTAGAAAAAGATGGGATAACAGCATCGCTCAATATGAGTTTGGTACGGATGGCAGGACCGCACGTTGACTTTGTGCTTGATATGGAGCAAAACCGTGCCAGCGTGCAATTAGACGTTGTGTTCTTATTGGATGCAACCGGTAGTATGTCCGATGAAATTGGGCAATTACAAGAAAATATCCTGAGCATCAGCCGTCAGATTGACGAGATGGGGGATGTTGATGTACGTTATGGCCTCGTACATTATCGTGATCGTGAGGATGCCTATATTACACAGGTACATGACTTCACTCCGGATGTCACACAATTTCAAGCAGATCTCAATAGTGTACGGGCTGATGGCGGTGGCGATAATCCTGAGTCATTAAATGCAGGGTTGCACGATGCATTGCACAGTGTTGAATGGCGTGGTGCAAATACAATTAAACTGGTCTTCCTCGTTGCTGATGCACCACCACATCTCGATTATCCGGATGATTATAATTATGCCGAAGAAATGCTCTATGCGAGTGATCGTGGTATCAAGATTCATCCGATTGCATCCAGTGGGCTTGATGCTGTTGGTGAATATATCTTCCGTCAAATTGGACAGACCACCATGGGACGTTTCATCTTCCTGACATATTCGGGCGGTGTAGCGGGTGAAGCTGGTGATGAACGTCCTGACCTTGCGGCATCTGAGCAAGATTATACTGTCGATTTTCTTGATGGGTTGGTCGTACAACTAGTCGAAGACGAAATCAATGCTTTCAAAGGTCTGCAATAACCTCATATTTAGGACGGGTATCATTGCCCGTCCTACGATTTTGCATCTGTCTTATGTGTTTACGATGGCTGCGATAAAAACTAAGCTACATACAAACAATGGTAAGATCATTCCGAATAGTATAAACACAATTCTATAGTAGGGATTGCGCGGTGGGATGCGGATACCTCGGCGTAAGCTCTCGCGATAAACAGGCCGTACCGCTTTACTCAGTGGGACATCGTACCATGTGGGTTCGGCGGGTTGCACCATATGAGTTGATTCCCGCGATGCTGATTGCTCTCGGACACGACGGTTTTGAGGCTTACCCAATTGTTTGATTTCGGCAAGTTGTGCTGGTGATAAACTAAACCACTCCCCTCGTTTACGAGATTTTGCATAACGATCATGCAAATACCGTTCTGCATCAACCGCGTGATTCGTGCGGAAGATATAGATGACTTCTGTTTTGAACGGTAACTTCACCCCGAAGTTATTCAAACGACGCCGAGGATGGTTGGTGCGCCCGATTTTGTAGCGTTGGCTAATTTCGATGTCTTTAAAGATATAAACGTATCCAGCAGGGGCTTCTAGGCGCGGTAAATCTTCATACCCTTCTACAGGAACGCTGTGAAAAGTTGTACGCTTTGATTGAATCTGGTCTTGTAGGTTTTTGAGCATTGTTGTCTATACGATGGTTGTTCAATATATATTGATCATTAGTATAACCAAGAAGCCTAAATGGAAAATTAAGATGCTCGAGTCGATAAACGAATCATTTAGAATTTGTGTCATAATAGGTCATAGAAATTTTTAAAAGTTCACAACAAGATGAGTAATTCATCAAAATAGCGATTTTATGCCTTGATTATCCGATTGTGATTAGATATACTCTTTAGGCTTTAGTGGGCACGTGGCGCAATGGCAGCGCAGTTGACTTTTAATCAATTGGTTGCAGGTTCGAATCCTGCCGTGCTCACCTAACAGAAACCAGCCAATGCGCTGGTTTTTTGTTTTCCTCGATACTTTTACTCTACTGTCACCAAGTACTTTTTACGTAAATCTAGCATAGAAACCATCCATAGAAACAGGAAATAGACGTACAAGTTTATCTAAAATCTGAGCGTCAATTCCCACAAGAATACGCTTTTGCTTTCTAGCCATACCTTTGATAATCACTTTTGCTGCCTCTTCGGATGTCATTGCTTCCATTGCTCTTTTCATTTTTTTTACGCTATCTTTAGCATTATCAGATGCAACGACGGTGTTTGAAATATTTGTCTTTACTCCTGCAGGGTGCACTGATGATACATTGATATTGGTATCTCGTAACTCTACTCGTAATGAGTCTGTAAAACCTCTTACTGCAAACTTAGATGATGCATAAGAACTATAATTCCTTAACCCAATCAAACCGTCTGCACTATTGATATTCGCTATCCATGCTTCTGGACTTTTCTTTAGATATGGCAAAAACTCTTTACAACCATATAGTACGCCATAGAAATTTATGTCCATAGTTTTTTTATAGTCCTCATAATCACCATCTTCAATGGAATGCAGATGTATTATCGCTGCATTATTAATAACTATATCTACCTGACTGTGATCGGAGACAACCTGTTTAACAAACTGTTGATAGGCAGTTAGATCAGAAACATCTACTACATAAGTCGTTACTTGGCTAGGATTTTCTAGAGATGCAACTGTTTTTTCTAGTCCATCCTGATTGATATCAGCTAGTGCTAGTCTAGTGCCATAAGAAGCCATTTGTTGTGCTAAATCTCGACCAATACCATTCCCTGCACCTGTAATGACAGCCACCTTATTTCTAAAGCCATGAAAATTTTTCATATCTTTCTCGTATAATAGTTAATCATACGCTCCTTTTATTTGCATTGATTTTGAAGTTAATCATGTCCATCTGCGAGATAGCCCTTACAAACGGACTCAATTTTTCGCTTAAAGCGACTCATAAACTCATCATGTGTTATGGTGTCGCCGTTCACAAAAATAATTATTTCAAATAGGAATGTTGATAATATATTTTCCGTCAATTCTTGCGTGTCTGTTTCCTCAATAAACAGTCCATTTTCTTTTAACTCGTCTAGCAACTCTTTACATTTAGCAATGTATTTGAAATCAATTTCAGTCATTGCTTTGAAAGAATCCGGAGATTTTCTTGCCAGACTAATCAACGCTATACTTAACTCACTGATCATGGATTTAGACCAGTCGAATACAGGGTTATATAACTGAACAAGGTAATTAAATATTATCTCTGGTGCGGTTTCGTTTTTACTGTATCTAAACTCGGCATCTTGATTATCAATATCAAACTCAGATGTCACTACGCTCAAAAATAAGTCATTTTTATCTTTGAAGTAATTAAATAGTGTTCCCTCACCAATACCAACCTGCTTCACAATTTCTCTTGTGCTTGTTTTAACGAACCCCTTACTAAAAAATAGCTTTCTTGACACATCAATGATATTTTGTCTGATCTCATCTTGCTTTGATTTGCTGATTCTTGGCATATGCTTTTTCTCAGGAAGCTCATTTTGTTGTACGATTATCTGTATAACTTATATTTAAGAAGGACGGTTGTCCATAACTTTCATTCGATAGAAGATGTGTCTAGGACAAACGAAAATGATTTCATTAGTATGGCTTGGTCAGCATTATTTACTGAACATTCTCAAAAGTAGCTTATCGACTAATCCATAACCGAAGTAATGACGCACAAAAATCGCGATTTTGGCATCGAAACTTGAATGATACCGGCGTTTTGGTTTTTTTGCTGTGATGGCATGTAAGATGTCTTTTGCAATCTTACTGGGAGGTGCAGCTGTAGCAAAATCCTCATCCAGCACTCTTCGAAAGGCTCGTATCATATCTAAATAGGGTTTGGCATCGGGGTGTTGCTCTGCCATTTCAAGATAGTTTACACTACCACCGGAAATATTCGTTGCAGTCGTTCCTGGCTCAATCAGAGAGACTTGGATTCCAAACATTTTTAACTCCATCCGAAGAGAATCACCAATCGCTTGTTGAGCGTGTTTTGTAGCACAATACCAACTAGCAAGTGGCATTGCGACTTGACCTGCTGGTGACGATGTGATGACGATCCGCCCTGATCCCTGTTGTCGCATATGCGGTATTACTGCATTTATAAGCCGAGTTGTACCGAACAGATTCACATCAACTATTTTCTGAGCCTCCTTAATGTCTACGATTTCCATAGGTCCTAGAGAACTGTAGCCTGCATTGGCAACGATAACATCAATATGACCTTGCTCGCTTATTACAGTATCCACCGCAGCCTGCACTTCTTGGTCGGAGCATACATCCATTTGGAGTGGGTGGAAAGCAACATGATTAATAGTTTTAAGTTCTACTTGAGCGTTGTCTAAATCCCCACCATATACAACAAAACCATTTTCTAAGAGCATCTCGGCTGATGCGCGACCAATTCCTCTAGCTGCACCAGTAATTAGTACTACCTTATTATCAGAGTGCTTGTGATTTTTCATATTTCACCACCTTAATCAAATATAGATCACTGTTATTTGCAAACTAGCTTCTGTTTCTCTTTTAAAGCGTCTCATTGTTTCATCGCAAGTCATTTCTGAATCATACATATAGATAATCACTTCAAAAGAAAAGCTGATTAAATATTTCAGTCAATTCTTGTATGCTTGTCTCTGCTATGAATCTTTTTATCTAGCAATATAGTTATGAAAGTTAAAATGAGCATGCTCATATATTAAAATGAGCACACTCATTTTGTCAAGTATCTTTCGATCAAAATAATAATCGCTATGTGACAGATTGACACATTGACAGATTATTTATTTGTCACCGGACGCGACAGATTGTTGACTTAATCGATAGGCTTCCGGTTGACGACCGCGACGGCCACCTTCAGCCAGATAGCGTTCAACAAGACCATCTTGTTCGAGTGCTTTGAGTGCTTCAACCACAGGTTTGCGAGAGGAACGCAAAGCACGATAGATGTCACGGACGGTGGCATTGCCATTGGCAGAGCGAAGAAGTCCGAGGATGCGTTTTTCAAGCCGAATTTCTTCATTTCGAGTTGTATGGCTACATTTTGATAAATAAGATACCAGAACATTTGACGATAGAGAGATTTCATCACTACAAGACTATGTTAAATTAGCCACTTATATTTAAAATATTTAAGTAATATTACAAATAAACAATTATGTAACAGAGCATGTAAAAAGCCGTTCACTCGAAATTGGGAACTTATTCGAAACTGCTTTTGAAGGGGAGAATAGGCACAAAAAAGCGACGCTTTCACGCCGCTTGTGTATGAGGATGGTGTTCACTCATTCTAAAACGGAATTTGTTCCTGTTGGGTATCATTCGCTTCAACCCGATCCAGCAAGGTGATACAGCTGGCATCAAGATCAAGGCTGACACGTGCTTCACCGTTCTGGTCAATCCATGCGCTCGGACGTAGCCACGAAGTTTCGCATTGAATGAGGGACGATTTACGGACTTATTTGATGAACACATCACCTAGGCCATTCCACGCGTTGACCCGTTAACCAGAGCGTTTGTTGCTTGCCATTGCTGGTCTTGCGATTGATTGCGAGACTGAAGCTAACAACACGCTGTTCGCCAACTTCTTTCACCTGCGGTTCACTGCCAAAAAATCCGGTTACTTGTACGCTGATACTATTGCCCATTTCAAACCTCCAATTAATCTGCGTTTTCGATTCATCGCCAGCTGTCGATTTCTGACCAGATCGGTGCAGGTGCATCAGGTGCTTTGTCATCCGTAGGGCGCTACCTGATTGTGATGAGTGAAACGGCACAAGCCATGTAGCAGTCAGGTAAAGCGATGGTACCATTGATGAAGAATCGCACCTGCTAAGATGGGCAGATTAAATCGACTGCTTGAGGCGATGATAACGCAGCAAGTTGAGGTAAAAGGGGCAGGAGTATCAAGATGGATCAGAAACGTCGAAAGCATTGTGAGTTTAATGTATTTACTAATCCTCAATAGTTACCCAATAACGCGCAATTGGTCGAATATTAGGATTCCGTTCAATACTCTCGATGATAGTTGCTAATCTTATCTCTATCTGCTCGATTTGAGGCTTGCTTGCTTCGATTCCATAATACTCTCTAGCGACACCTGCAGCAAATCTGGTACGATGTTCTACATTATTTTTCCATGTATCCAATATATCTGTCGCGGATTGTATTCCCATTTTTTGTCGCAAGACACTCAGCAACTGATCATCTTCCACATGTCTTATCAACATAGCTTTGTCAATCCAATCAATGATACTGTTTGTCGGATATCGAACTTGGGCAAGTAAATCTACAATATCAACAGTTGTTAAGAAGTGAAAGTCCTCTATACCTTGTTCCCGTAGGCGATCAGCGTTGAACATTGTGATACCAGGTATTCGTGTGATACTGTGTCGATTTAGCTCAAATGATAAATTCTCCCGAGAAATGTAAATAGTTGCTAAACGCTCAATAACAAATCGCCAGATATATTCAAGAATCGGAAACGTCAAGATACCAGAAAAAAACGCGAGAATAGGTGAAAAGCTGGGATATGGATTTGACAAAAAGGCTACCTCTATCACCTGTGTTACAATCACACCCGCAAGAAGCCGAAATATGGCTTGTGAGAAACTTTGTGGTTTAAGATCGGATATCCAATATCTTCGAAGTAAGTCAGCTAATGACCAAATATATGCCCCCACAAAGGCGTAAGAAATTAATGAGGCAGCATCGTATATATTCTCCCAATATCCTTGGAGACCAGAGGCGTACATATTTTCAGCACCAGCTATACCTGCAGGGAAAAACACCAGTAACCATCCCCCTACCGATAACATAAAGTATAATAAGGTAGGGATTATATATGCACTTCGACCGTAAATCCCATCGATACGATCGCTCAGCCTTTTGAACGCAATAGACTCATCATTACGCTCATCTACTTGAGCCGGAGTCAATTGCTCAATTCGTGCTGATTGGATTAGTTGCTTATCAAGCCCGAGACGTTTGATATCTGTCCATACATCCCCTTTGATTCGTTCTCTATAGGTACCCAACAATAGGGATAAAAGTAAAGAAATGGGAATGAATGATAAAATAAATGCCAACCCTATCAAAACTATTGTAACCACATAAAATTCTCGTTGCACAAGTAACTGTGGCTCATTTAGCATGTGTAGTAGATATGCAGTGGACAAAACAGCAAACACCAGATAGACAAGAAGTGGAATAGCAACAGCTATTATTATTTCTCTTGTCTTTGACCAGGGTGGATTAGGTACAGTAACCATGATTGTGTCTCCTCAATAAATCAATCTTTTAACGACTCGATAACATTTACCCATTTATGTCTTCGTTCTGCTAAGCGTACTGCATCCATCAATAGTGGGAATTGTTGAAGTGTTAATAATACAAATCGCCCCATAGCATGGGATTGTTCATCGATCTTCTTACGTTGCATTTCACGCTCTTCTTCGCTACTTGCATTAATCAACGCTAAACCATTTACCCATGAATGTTCTCTTGCTGTTTCAAAGCTGAAGCGAGTCATTTCTTCATCCAATGATCCGGTAAAAAAATCAAACATTCTCAACAAAGGTGAATATTTATGACTAATAACATCCTGAATAGGATCTGTTGCATCGTTAAGAATATCATTTAACTTATCAAAATCTGATTTGCGCTTCTTACGATCATCGTATGTCTTTAATGTGTCGCGCAATTCTAGAAGTGCCAACGCAAGATCATAATTAACGTGAGCATTAATACCCAAAATCATATCAAGAATGACAATACTTTTGTCTTCTGTTGCCATATCAAACGCCAATACCCATGCTTTTGGCACAATATCGCGTTTTAACCGCCCATAATTACTCAATGCGGTACGATACCCATTTGCAAATACAAGGGCAGCACTCTTAACCCATTCGACATCTTGAAAAATTTGTGGATTAACAGCTATCGATTTTTGAAGTTCTTGAGTCATTTTGAGATACAACGTAACAAAGACAGCACGTCGATCCCGGTGATTAATGAATATGGTTTCTAAAGCTTTCAAGTCTTGAATGATATCTGACAAAGTCTGATATTTTTGCTGATTAGCGATCACATCATAAATTATCATTTCGCGTTTTCCTCATATTAGAAATTCAAAACACAATTGCATAAACTGAAGACTGTTAGGATCCAATGGCCCAAATTAGCAGTACATAGATTGCTTTGATGACCTGCGGTTGAAGTTCCTACCATAGCATTACGGCTGTTTCATCATTACGATCTTGGAAGAAAAGTCGAATACGCACTACATATCGACGACCTTTGAACAACTTCCAATTAATCGTCGCATTACTATTAGTACCGCTATCATCATCACCTGCTACATAGCGTAAAGTTCCATCTACTTCTTCAAAGAGAACCATTACAGCGTCCGCTTCACCAAATATCTGAATGTTATAATTCCGTGTGGCATCAGGTTCGATGATAAAATTACCCTGCTCACCTTCCGCAATTGCCAGTTTGGTTGATCCTAAAACTTGCAACTTTTGATAATCGGTTGGTTTCAGTGGTTTATAAAAAGTTCTTGCCCAAACTTTATCTCTATCTGAGAGACCAGCAATTGGGTCAATTCCTTCCTTACTATATGGTTCCGGCGCGTCAATGAGCGTGGCACGGAATGGATAATGCATAATAGAATTGGGATCCCAATTTGAACCCTGAACATCATCAGGCTCAATTTTCCGAATGATATTGTGGAAGGTTTTTTCTCGAGTCCAATTATTTGGAGGCTTCGCCAGCGCAGCGTATACTGCTTCTTCATCCCATTCAATACCAGCATGTGGATTTTGATGTTCATGCGAAAATCCAATCGCATGCCCGATTTCATGAAGGGCGGTATCTACTTCACCGGGATTCGTTAAATCCCATCCAAAATTCATTGTCCGTTTGTTAATTCCTATCTTAAGATTGTCTCGACCGACATAAGACCATGCGCCATTACCGCGCATAAAGCCGATTCGTATTTCTGCCTCGCTTCGTGAATCAACTTCTTTAAACTCCAAGCCAATGCCAATATTCTTCCAAATCTTAAACGCTTCTCGCACAATGTCTTGCTCTGCACCTTCCCCAACCCAGGTTTGCCATTCACTTGTACCATCTGACAAGAAGACGGTTTCTCCGTCTGTTGGCTGATCGAAAAAATAGTAGTGCAAGACAGTTCCATTTACCCACTTCTTGCCATTAATGAGTATAAGATCTACTCTATCTGGATTCATATCCGGGGCAAATATTCGCTCTGTTACCCTCGGTAACTCACAATACATATACTGATAGTCATTAGTATTTGCTTTGGGTTCAGTTTTTTTTTGTTTTGACATGATTATTCACCTTTTTTGAAATTAATTTGTTCAGCTAAGCAAGGACGACTCTTGTAGTTAGCCAATTATTTCAGTCTTCATGGGTAAGAGGATCAAGAGTTACCTAAGGTAAGTCAACAACCCTCCCACACAGAATTTCATTTAATCTGACAGGTTTTATTGGCATTAATTGCCAAGAGGATTAACATCCCCTACATATGCAAGTAGATCTGCCATTGTGTAATGACTTTCCTTTGTGGCCGGGAGATTCGGCGACCAGTTCTCCTCCTGCAAGATTGAATGACGGCTAACTTCTACCAGCCCATGAAATGTTTCAATCACAATACGACTACCAACCTGACCTAGTCGTTGTCCGCCATGTTGGACTTGAGCTTCTTTTAAGATGTAGTACCAGAGTGGCGTTTGCTCTAGAAAATTATTGGATTCTAAAATATCGGCGTGTTCTCCCATCTTCACCTCATTAGGAGTAAGTGGTGTCACCCCAATAGCCTGAGCGATATCTTGTCCAGATGGCAAGTTTAGAAGTCGTCCGCGTAACAAGTTTCTGATTGCAAGTGATCTTTTGTGCGGTTCATCTTCATTTTTAAATTCGGGCAAATCAGATAAGCCTAAAGCCAGACTTGGCGAGATTAGATGTGTCTTATTGGACAATACATTATTGTTAATGCCAGCAACATCACTAAAATCATAGAAGCGTGTCCAATCAATAATCCAATTAGTAGGAAGCGTTGGTAGTCCGCCCAAATCACCAGAAACTGCTGAGAATTGAAACAAAAGGAGCAGCGTGCCACCAGTAGCTTCTGAACCAGTCGAACTAAATATTCGATTCCATTCGTATCGATTGCGGATCATACTATGCCCAAACCGATAGGCAGCCACAGAAAATTCAACTGGCATACAGGGGTTTTGTGGGTCGTCATGCTTATAAAATTTGCGACCATTAGCCATTACATCATCGTATACAGTCGAGTCAGTTATGCGTGGGAGAAAGTCATGCAACAAGACAGATTGATAATGCTGCGTTACGACCTTGCGTGTTTTTTCAAAGCGTTCAATCGTGTTTGCTTCATGAGCAAATTCCTTATCAGCCACAGCATTATGAAATTTCAGGAATGCTAAATGAGTTTGCGCGACTGCCAGATTCTCATCATTACGTGGATCGCCAATCAATGCCTCTCCCAATGGAATACCATCGGGATCATTTTCCCCCGCTCGTGGCAAGTCATTTGGCATTGATTGAGTGAGACCAGAAACATTGAGCCCGGTCGTCGAACCGATTCTCATGTGAATCTTATCATCTTCATACAACCTAGGCGATCTATCGGGCCCCATACCATAAACGCTATCAAGGTCAACAAAAGGAGAGCGTGAGTTTTTAAGTAAGTCAGGATCTTGCGACTTATCATCTAGATTACTTTGTCGATCAAATGTAATGTCATGATCAATAAACTGACCTAGATAAGTGAAGCCAGCTGGAATGTCAGAGTTAGACGACTCTTCTGTATTGTCCATAGCATCACCAAGTTCCTCTAATGAACATTTCACTGGTTGTTGGGGTTGTTTCGGAAACATACGACAAAAACGAAATGCTTCATGTTCGGGTGAAGCCAGATCATATGCTACCTCAAGAGTCTCTTTTGCTTCATCCGGAGCAGATTGTAAATCTGATTGGGCTGGATACATACCTTCCCCTACAACGTAGTAGTAAGTTCGACCATGACGATGTGTGCTGAGATTTCTTTTCTTGTTCATGATTGAATAACCCTCTTTCCTCTTAACTATGTAAACACTCACTGCAATTTGTCAGCAAGGATGGGCCTTTTAAGTCAACTGATTTGGAATCCATCTCAATTCTGACTTGGTTGTTATGTGCATAAACGCATGCTCTAAAGGTATGGCATATCGTTTGTAATCAGGATAAATTTGCGAAAAAACGCAAATATTTGTAGAGAATAAATTTTATGGATATAATTTAGATAATTTATCTATTAATAGCATAATTTGGGGTATGAATGCTTTGGAGGGTTTGCTGTGCACCGTATACATAAGATGTTACGTGATGAATGTATTAGTAAAGACAGCTTTGGTCAGGTATTAGATATAATCTTAGGTGATAAATTTATTACGCAATCACAGTTTGCACAGCTAATCGGTTATAGTGACTCTGTGGTCTCACGATTAATTAACAAAAATCATCTTCCACGCTGGGTAGATTATCATCAAGTTATCAAAATAGCAGAGACATTAGATTGTAGCGAGCAAGAGCTAGGTTATCTAATTATTGCTTTCATATGTACATTAACGAAGATACGAGGCTTACACGATGAAAAAGTTTCAGCTGGATGAGATAAGCAAGTTATTTGAATTAGGGCAGAAACTAACAACTAATCCGGAAGAAGATACAAAGGATGCTACCTTATCCTTGCTCTCACAAATGGCTCAAACTGAACAAGATTCACAGGTAACACGTTCGATTGTACAAAAGCGTACAAGGGCACGAAACAAAAATCTCTCGGACAAAATCGTGGTTGGAAATACTCCAATATCCATCAATACGGACGACGGTGTTGGTCACGAAGTAATGATTATTCTAGAACTTGAATCGTCACCTACAGGTTGGAATCTTATAGGTGTAGTACATACAGACCCGAAATCGGAGTGGGCACATTACACTGTATTGGTTTCTCAGGATGGGATTATTGAAGACTTCTCTGAAATCGCACAGGGAAAAGATTTCTCATTAGAAATAAAAGAATCCGAACGGATAATGTTGAAATTTATCTCAACCGATCATGAGATAATTTTACTAGAGAATGTCTTATTAGATTTTGAGTAACAAATTATGCAGCAACCTCCAACAGAAATCCTTGCAAACGTTGATGTGCTTTCAGCAAATTTACTAAATTTATTGAATTCGTTGCATGATGCACAAGATCAACGCGAAATAGTACTGCGCCTAAAGGGACAAGCAGACTTAAACTGGGGGAAAGCCCCTCGTGTATCCTTCATCTTGGCAAACATAATGATAGCCGTTGGTGAACTATTATCTGATGACTACGCAATAGCCCTGGGATTGATGTCCAAAGGCGACTCATATCGGTTTCTTCACAGAATCGAAGAAGCCCATTCAACTCTTGAGAAGTCCGGTGAACTTTTTCATTCAATTGGCAATGAAGTCGGTTGGGCAAGGACGCGTATCGGTCGATTGCTAACAAGTTATGAAATCGGTGGGGAGAACATACAAGAAGCAATCGAAGATGTAGAGACTGCCCGTAAAATATTCTTGCAACACAAAGAATTTGACTTTCTTGTTAGGCTATCTATAAATCTTTCGGCATTTTATATGTGGCGTTCTGAATTTCGCAATGCTCGAGAGACCTTGCTTCTAGGGATAAATCTAGTAGATAAAATGGACAGCATACATCATGCACGTCTCTTGCATAATTTGGGAATAGCAGAGCAGGCAGATGGAGAATACACGCGTGCTCTTGAGTATTATAAACAGTCAGAGATTCTGTTTAGCCGCCTTGATCAACAATATGAAATTGTAGGTGTGAAGCTGAATTTAGCAGCATTATGGATGTTACAGGGGCACTATCGTGTTGCCCTCAATCTTATGCAGGATATTCATGATCAACTTTATCCGGCATCTAAGATAACCAACTATCGAAATCAAATTACATGTTATCAATTACTGGGTGCACATGATAAAGCTCAACGTTTATCTCTTCGAATTCTACGGCAAGCAGATTCTATTTCAATGCAAGATCAAGCTGCATTGCATATGTTTCGAGGGGACAGTTTAATTGAGCTAGCTGCAACCGAAGACGCAATTCAGGCATATAATGTCGCAGAGACATTGCTCAATGAACTAGAAACTGAAGAAACCCTCAGCGAGTTAGTCATTCGGCGAGCTGCTGCACAGCTAAAACAAAATAATTTGGATATGGCGATTAGACTAGCGAAGTCTGTGGTCCATAGTGATGATCTTTATGTGAAGGTCAGATCAAATCTAGTCCTTGGCTATGCTGCTTTACAGCTAGGGGAATTTGACAAAGCGGTTCGTGTGGGTGTGGGTGCATACAGAGCTTCCCGAGAATTAGGCATGGCTTCATTGATATATCGCTCATTGAATTTATTGGGACAGATTCGTGAAACGGGGGGGGATTTTACAAAAGCACTGTATCACTATGAACGTGCGAACAAGCGTGTTCTTGAAATTCATAGAAATCTGTCCAGAGACTATCGTCCTGAATATCTTGAAAACTCACAACAAGCCTTCCATAGTATTATTCGAATTCATCTACAACGAGAAGACTTTGAAAAGGCTCTTGGAGTTATTGAAAGTGTTAAATCGTTTATTGGGCATCAACAATTTTACGATATTCACACATTAGGTACAGAGCAGAAAAGTGACCGTTGGTTAGCCCTGGAAGCTCAACTAAAAGAGACAAGAGCGAAATATCTCGACATTATTAATTCGGTCGATGCTAAGCATGGTAAAGAGAAACGACAACTTGAACAAACGATGATGGATATTGTAGCTGAGTCACGTCTACAGGTTGCAGTTCATGAAATTGAATTTATTCCATCAACATTAACGGACATCCAAGATTCTTTAAGTGCTTCACAATGCCTGCTAGAGTTTTACAGCGATGGATATAATCTATTCGCTTTTTTCGCTGGTAGGAACACTAAACTCAGTATGAAGCGAATTGAACTTGCAACACTAACAGAAGTTCTTCAAACAACTAAGCAACTCAAAAGATCGATTCAAAGAGCGATAGTTGCTGGCAATAATCGGAAACTCTACCTATCTCAAACTCAAGAGTTACTCAAAAAATTGTATGATGTATTGATCGCACCTTGGCATAATTTAATTCATAAGCATGCGGAGATTGTCGTCGTTCCTTACGGTATTTTGCATTCTATACCGTTTCAATTGCTTTACGATGGGACTCGCTACCTAACTGAACGTTATTCTGTCATACTACGACCTATCAGTTTACAAACACATAACAACGCTAGTGCTACTCATGGGATTTCTGGGGCGTTGGCATTAGGGTACAACCAGAATGATGAAACATATCGTATGGAAAAGGAGGCACAAAGTGTAACAGAAATTGTTGGAGGTAAACACTTCGTTGGAAAAAGAGCAGTCAGTCAACAATTGTCAGATTCAAGCTATCAAATTTTACATCTTGCAGTACATGGACAACACAATCTCCATCATCCTAGATTGTCATATATCACCCTCGAAGACGGACCTTTGTTTCTAGAAGATATTTGGCAATTTGACTTGAAGTATGAATTGGTTGTTTTGAGTGCTTGCCGTGTCGGACTGAGTCGTCATTCAGGAGGAGATGAACTGATCGGTTTAGGAAGTAGCTTCTTGTATGCTGGTGCTAAATCGTTAGTTAGTAGTTTATGGGATGTAGACGACGATGTAGCAGAAGCGTTTATGAAACTGTTTTATCATCATCTCAAACAAGGACTGACAAAGGGAAAAGCGATACAGCAAACACAACTAAAATTGATGAAAGACAAGCGCTTCGAGCATCCCGCATTTTGGGGAGCATTTCAGCTTTATGGCAATTCAAGTGCATTTTAATTATTACAACAAAAGGAAACTATATTATGACAGATAATCCATTCGATAATTTACCAGATGATTCTTTTGCTATTCGATTTGATCCAAATTATTTATCTCAAGAACAAGTAACTACGAACATTAAGAACGTACTTACAACAAACCGCATAACTCATAAACTAGTACCAATTGCCTCTCCTAATAGTAGGTTTGAGGTTATTTCAGTTGATGTTGAAGGAGAAAAATCTCAAACTCTGGGTTTGCTCCAAAACTTAGTGAAAAGTTCAGTGTTATCTTCTACAATAGATTCAGTAATTCCCCAACCTGGAAGTTCTCCGGGACCCTCAACTACAGGTGGTCCTAGCAGTCAAGTGAGTTCGCAAGCAATCGAGGCCGCTTGTGGAGAGGAGATATCATTTGAATTACCGAGAGTTGAAAAATCTAATCCTTTTTTTCACGACCAGAATAAAAAAGTTGCTAACCAGAACACTGTTAATGTGTTTGTGTTAGATGTGAGTCCATATGTTAACAATGCTCAAACTAAATTTGAATTCCAAGTTGGAGGTCTTTCGGGAATTGGTAGTGGGAAAGTACATCCCTTTGTAAGTAACTTTGTTAGAAATGGTAAGTTTGAGTTAGGTATTGTTGCTGATGCTCTCGATCAAGTTGAAGGCGAATTTGTAGAAAATCGCGAGCCAATGGCGAATCATGGTATTTTCACTGCTAGTATCATAAAGACAATTGCACCAGAAGCGAATGTCACAATTATACCGATCATACCTGTCACTAAAGATGGGAAACTGAGTAAAATGCTTGATATTCTAGAAGGCATCCGTCGTGACAGTGAGAGTATCCTGCGTAGCTCCCAAATACTTGTAAACATAAGTGCTTATGCAGAGAGTCCTTTCATGCTATTTTCAAAAGATTCAGATAGCTTTGATAACAATAAAAATAAAATATTTAATATGGAAATTTTTAAAGATCAGATAACTTCTATTAGAGAGTTTCTCTTATCATCTGAGAATAAGGAGATGATAGATCCAAATCGAAGAATTATTGCCGCTGCTGGAAACGATCGCGAACGGACATCAACCCAACCATGGCCTCGTTTCCCCGCATTTGTAAAAGATGTCATTAGCGTTGGTTCCATACGTAGTGATACAATGCTAACTGATTATTCAAACCTTGCCCAGATTCCAAATGAAGCCGCAGTAGAACATAAACAGATACTGGATCAGCTAGAAATTGCCACGAAAAATGGGATTTATGCTTATGGTGGGACGGCCAATGAAGGTTTAAAAGGCTTATATGTCAACGATGACTTCTATTTCCCAAACGGAACCAAAGAATCAAATTTGTGTGGGGTAGCGAAATGGTCAGGAACTTCGTTTGCAACGGCTGTTGTAACAGGATACATGGCTTGGTTGTGTCTGCGGGGATTCAATGCAGCGGATGCCGAAAGAATGCTAAGAGAAAATCTTCCAACTACTGACGATGGTATACCTATCCTTATGGCAAAACAATCATAGGTGCGAGAAACTTGGTTGCGAAGGTATATTGACAACATAAATCAAGAGACAACTTTGTAATGTCTCAACTGGCTCATCCATAAATCGTGACTAGAAAATCAACTTGGATACGGGTGTGAATTTTTTGAAAATTACTCAAAGCGATCACCTCAACCTGAGTTGCCTGTGCCATCTGAGACAATCCGTTCTTTATTATATTGGGTATGAACAAAAGAGACTCTCTATTTGATAAAGAGTCTCAAGTGTCTCAACTGCCTCAACCCATATACGGGCACTCAGCTTTCATTTTTGCGGTTTAGTTGTTGCCCGTCTCAGGTGTCTCAACTGGCTCAAGGAAGGATTCAGTAGTCAGTCGCCAAAATCGCATGCGCCCATTACGAACCTGTTTTTGCGTGCTGAGGTTGTTAGGGCCCGGTATCAGCACGCTATCTTCTTTCAACAGCATCCCAATCGCTGTCACTGTAAAGCGCAGTGGCTGTATGTACCCTTATTGGCTTCTCTTAAAGCAATTTCGGGTAGTAGATAAATGGCATCACCGTCTTTGTAACCAATAACGGTCACACTGGATGGATACTCATGCGGATTCTTCATATCATCGTCCAGCACAATCTGCCCTCCAGCGAGTAGCTGCCCTAGAATATCAAGAAAGACTTCGCTTGCGCGTTCCTGACGCATGGTGCGAACACTCTCAATGATGACATCTTGCCATTCTGGTAGCAGATAGTCCTCATCCATTTCCTGCACAAATTTGTATAGTAACTGATAGACAGTCACCAGCACCGACCAGTTCTGGATAACGCGCCCTGTGTTGGATCGGCTACCCAGTTTGGCGGTCAGTTGTGCTCTATACCCTTTCATATTCTGGCTGAAACGACTGGCGATTTCAGTCATCAGATCGGTCTGCCCAAGCTGTTTCGCAATCCATAATGCAAAATGCGCTGTGAAGCCCGTGAGCTTATCCCGTTGTTCCTCTGCCTGTACGAGTGCCTGTCCAGCAAGGTCACGCTTTTCCCAGGGCGGTACTTCAAGTACCAGCATACGAGCAATTACTGACATTTCACCCTCAATAGTTGTTTCGCCTGTGGAAAGAACCAGTCCACGACAGGGCTTTTCGTGACGGACTTTCGCTTCACGAGTTAGCCTACCACGTCCCATGCCACGCGAATAAGATTGCAGAAATCTCGTGAAAGTTCGCTCATCCGCATAGATCGCCTTATAGTCATCGACCCCCAAAATGGTGTCTACCAATGGATAGCCCAGTGTTTCAACGGTGTTGATGGTATCACCCCATTGTGCAGGCGGCGTGTCACGACTGAATTGTCCATAGAAACTGCTCAACAAAGAAGCAATTTCCGACTTACCACTGCCAGATGTTCCAACCAGATGAACGGCTGGTCGGGGAGCTATAGCTGGAAAGAAACATTACACAATCGGAAGCAATGCGAACGCAATCAGGCTGGACGCTAGATTCGGCAGCAAAACCTTTGTTACTGCATCAAACGCAGACAAGCTCTCCTGCCAGCTTGCCGCTTGCAGACCGTACTCACGTAAGCGATGATCGAGTTCAACCGATGGCGGTTCTGCGATTTTACCCTTTGCTATAATGCAATCCTGCGGTGAGATATAAACCCATCTGCCATCCAGTTCCACCCAACCCATAAAATTGTAGTGTCGGTAGGTTGAAAACTCACCAGATAGTTGCACAATGGCGGGTACAAGATGCTTCGACATCCCTGCGCGAACGACACTGTGATCCTGCATTTGCTCCGATGAAACGGCGCAGGGCAACATCATCAACAAAGACATCACCAGGGATTTCCAGCTTTTTCACCGATGATCCACGCTGAAGTTCAATGGTCGTTACATGCGCTTCTTTGCCATCGTCGTCAATCTGGTAGGTCTGATAAAGTGCAGTCGCTATCCAATCGGTAACAGTCTTTTCCGTCGTGCCGCGATAGGTCTCTTTGCGATAGATAATCGTGCCATCCAGCATGATATAGCTTTCGGTATCGACATATTCCTGCTGTTGCTGGCGTTCAATGTCTTTTTTCTTTTCCCTATATAAGCGGTCAATATCGCCGATTTTCAGTCCATCACCCGTGAGTGTCTTGAGGCGCTGGCGTTCCTCTGCCCACTCCACTGGATTAAGGTGGATGCAGGCTTCAACCGCTTCCACTATCTGAGCCGTCGTAGGATGTTCCGGTTTCTGCTCGACCTGATATTGTCCCACAAGTTGCTGGACAACCTGACGTGCATGTTGTTTGGGGGAAGCAATGGGTTCGCGTGCTGGCTGAGTGTAAGCACTGGCAATTGTTGCGCGTGCTTCCTTATCACGGCTAGCGGAATTTTCGTTGCCATTGCCATCAGCAACATGACGAGCTACCAATTCTCGTTCAGTATCGCTCTGACTATATCCTGCATCACGCATCTGGCAAGCTGCCGCAAACAATTCTGCATTTCGATTACCATCGTATGCACCCGACGTGAGATATTGCTCGGTACGCGGTGGCAATGGATGATGTCCGTTGCCATTGGTTGAAAATACAGGTAGGTAGTCGTTTTGTTGTTTGGGCTTGACTTTCAGCCACTCGAATGTGCTCAATGAATACCAACGTTCTGGATGCCATTCCACGACCAGCACCCGTGCATTGTTGCGCTCAGGCTTAGTATTGATGCTGTCTGGTAGCCTCATGATGGACGCTACCGATTTGACATAACCTTCGTCTCCATCCAGTGACGTGAACATGCCCTGCATGATCTGACTGATTTTCTGCTTATCATCATCGGTTTCCAGTAGAAATGCTTCATCCAACAACCAATAAGCGTGCCAGCCACCGCCACTATCGAGGATGATGGATGGTTCAGGTTCAAATTCGGATAACTTTGTGTGTGCTTTGTCTCGTTCTTGCAAGTTATCATCGCAATCTACATCGACCCATAAAGCAGGCAACAGGATGGCAGATGCGGCACTGCCTTTCTGCTCTTTTCGCAGACATGGTGCAAAGAACAGTCCGAAGCCATCAGCATTGAGCTTTTCTATCTGCTTCAATACTGATGTTGTTTGCTGTGGGTTATTCAACTGTGTCCAGAATGCCTGCACTTCACCTGTTTCAGGATGAATACAGCGCAGTTCAAACCAACCCTCTGTTGTTTGCTGTGGATACAGAACCTTCAAGAAATCAATCTGCCCGATGGTTTGAATTTCACGGCTCGTATTGTTGCTTATCGTTTTCTGTGTCATACTGTTTGTATTCCTTTATTGTATGCAGGGGCTAGATGCGTGATTCGTTGGCTGCGACATGTGCTTCCAGCTCCTGTATGCGTTATGGATAAAGCCTCAAAATTGAGGGTCAAGTGTCGGACACACTTCATCATCACGCCGGATGCTTCGTGCATCTTCTTGCAGTCTTTCCTTCAAATACCCGGCAGTAATCTCTACTTCCTCATGGCTGAGATAAGGCACAAGCGGATGAAATTGTAGCGTCGTCTTGCCTTCCCGATTCTCAAAATAGCTGTAAATACCTGCCGCACTGATTTCGTCGTCGGTGCGACGAATGCCTGCCCAGACTGGATTGCCTTCCCATAAGCCATGTGGTGGTTCAGTGACAGCAACTTGTTCCTGTTGTTCACGAATTGCCACCAGCTTGTCGTAATGCTGTTCCCAGTCACGTCCCGCATGTCTGTCCATGAGGTCTGCCATCTGCTCCTGTGTGATGTTGTGTAGCATCTCAATATGATCGACACTCTTGTTTTTCGAGAAATACAAGGGTTTGCGTCGTCCCTCATCGGCATCGTAGTACGTTCCCGGTAGGACAACGTGGGTATGCGGATCATGCTGGTTGGGCGATTCTTCGCCATCGGTATTTCGGTGGTGATGAACATAGGAGTATTCCACACCTGTATCAATCCCACGCGCATCGAAAAAACCTTCGACGTTACGCTCAGTCAATAAACGGATAAATTGCTCTCGTTGATCACGGGGGACCATGCGAATTAAGTCCGGATTCGGGTTCACCACGAGGCTGAATAGCAGCACATGATCGCTCTGGTAGCCCCACAGGTATTGGCAATCTGTGTCACCGATTTGCCCATACCATGATCGACCCAGCGTTCGACACCACTGACTTGCGGCACATAGTCATCGCGGCTGTCGCGGTAGGTCAAATATTTGAGAAGATTCTTCAAGCGCTTTGCCTCGTTCTGAGTCGGCTTTTTGTATTTCACGTTGGTCACGCACATCTTTTTTCTATCCATGTCCTATGCCTCCCGCCGCTTGCGGAAGAATGTCACCATTTTTTCCAGCAGGTCGTTCTGTCGCTGGAGTTGCTCCTCAACTACGTCCATCCGTCCTTCAAGTTTGCGGGTAACGGCTGCCCGCGTTCCGGGAATATCATCCTGATGAGATAGATACAGGTTCACTGCATCCCTGATGAGATCCGTCTTGTGTTGTAGCTCGCCTCTTCGGGCGCGAACGCGCAAGATTTCCTCGATCCGTCGCATCTGTTCAGGTGTGAAACCGATAGACAAGCGTTTAGTGTAGCCACTACGATTCTTTCGTTTACTCAAGTTTCACCTCCTGAATCCATCTCTTAAAATTGGGTATTGGACGAAAACGCCCATAGACTCGGCTCAGTCGTCCATGTTTTTTGAGTGCGCCACCGGCACACATATCCTGCACTTCGATACGTAGTCGCCCGATGTCCGGTACTATGATTTCACTTCCTTTCAGTAATTCCTCAGACCAGACTTCAATCAGTATTTCAACTACTTCCTCCACATCCCGCGGGTGCGGTGCGGTAGTCGTCTGGCGATTTTTGCGATCACATCACGATGATACATTTGCGCTCCTTCGCTTCGTTTTGCGTTATTATCAGCCCTGTATTGCAGGCTGATGGGTTGCCTGTAAGGGCAACACCATCACAAACCGCGAAAACGATCGCGGGTGTGGTCGCACACCAACACCGCCACACAGGTGCAACGCAATTACGCGCTTGCACCGAGCCCTCTCCGCGACTGAGAGACCAGCGATTTAGCTGGTTTAGGGCAGAGAGGGGAATATATCCCATTGAAGCTGACGGTTCGCCTCTCTGCCCGTACCCTGTTGGGACAAGTCCAAAAGGGATGGAAGGCGGGCTGCCAGCAGCTGGCATTCCATATCGTCGGACACCTCAAAAGGGCTACCATGTGGCGTTCCTCATGCGCCGTGTCCGACGCTGGCTTTCAGCATCTGTGAGGGCTGGATCATCCTGCACAACCACCTGCGGCGATGCTCTGGGTTGGTTCTGTCCTACAGCGATGGGCTGTACATTAGCTGCTACGTGTTGGATGACCCGTTCCAGATAAGCAGGCATATCATTCAAGGCATCACGTATCCATAAGGTGTCGCGGCGCACTTCCATCAACTCTAGTAAGTCAATGATGGCTGACTTACGCGACTTGCGCGGGATACCCAGCTGCTCATGGATCAGGTCGCGCATGGCATCACTGCGTTCACCTTCTTCAATGTTCTCCCACTAGTCGAGGATGTCCTCATCCGTGTCGTAGTAGGCTTTGAAGGCAATTAGTTTGAAGGCACGTTTGCTCTTTTTCTTCTTCGGTATTCTGGATCCTTCCTTGTGTATGGGTTTTACGCGGTATACACATCTGGCATACTTTGTAAAACCCTTGTTCAGAACTAATCTTCGCGGGCGGCGAAGTTGGCGTAGTAGAGATAACCTCTGGCATTTGCCATCTGTGCCTGCGGGGCTAACTTCGTTTGTGGTTAGGCTTCAACCACCTGCTCATAAACCAGTTCTGCACCACCACCCGACAAATAGATGATATCGAGGGTTGTGCCACGCTGCCATTTCTCGCTTATCAATTGTGTTGCACTGCGAAGTGGGGAAAGTGCATCTTCGACTTCACTGCTATAGTCAACGGGTGTGCCACTGGCAGTAAATATTCCGTTGCTAAGTACCTGCTCAACAATTCTGTAAGGTATCTTCTCGCGGTAATCACGTTCCAGCATGGAACTGATCCGTTCCTGTGCCATATAGACTCCACCTTCAACACTGCCACTTTCGGCATCCACAAATTCGCCATCGTCATCGAGGGCAATATCCACTGTGTACGGTCCCGACATCGACAATCCCGGTACGTATGTAGGTGTGATGCACATTGATCTCGCCGTTGGGTGTCAACATCTGGCTATATGCCGTCCCGTATGGCTGGGGCATCACCCACACTTCGGTTACATTGGCGATGACCTCGCACACATCAGTCTGGATGAGATGCTGACCGAGCAGGGCTTCCTTTAGTTCGTTAGCATCTCTCTTCTTTGGCGTTAAATTCGCCTGCGGCGACCGCGAGCAAGTCGGTTCTCGCTATTTGAACCCCAAAGAAGATGCACAACATCCCGTCCCCACACCCCTTGAACCAGCTTGGCGATGGCGACCTTTGCGAGACGTAAACGGAAAGCATTGCCCATCCGTTTTTCGTTGGCAGTCCATCCCCGTAAACGAAGTAGTTCACCGGACGGAATCTGTGCCAGTGCCAGATCGCCTACGAACCATTCCCCATCATCATCAGTTATCTGATCACCCGGATACTTCTGCTGGAGCATGTCCTGCTGGAATTTGATTTCATGGGCATGTCCCATCACTGAGGGGAATCCGAATGAATTGTGATCGGTGACGACTTTCACCACGCCATAGCCAATATCTAACCCGACGATGATGACACCTGTGGGGTTAGTAAGATTTTGTTCTTTGGCCTTTTTAGTTTTTTGCTTACTCATCTTGTTTCTTCCTTTATAGAAAATCCAATAGTGCCAGAGCCAATTAATTTGGTCTGGTTTTTCCCGTTTCCGTGCGCTTGAAAACTCGCGCTACCTCACTGGGATCAAATGGGACTAAATTCGGCTGAGTATCTGTCTTCCGAAGCCGTAAAGACTTGGATGAACGGCACAGAACGCCAATTTGATACACTCACAGTGGGCGAGTATGGCACGTTTGATGAAGTTGCCTTCGATGAACGTGAATTGGAGCAACTGCTCGATAGCGAAGGACTCGAAACTGCTATGAATCTAGCAGAAACGACGGCAGAACAAGGTGGTTATCTTGATCCTGACCGTGAGGATGGTCGCTTATTCTTTGAAGATGATGCACCATCTGATTCCTTCACAACCAACCGTGAGCGTGAACTCACAGAATCGCAATACACCATTGGGGCGATGTCTGCCAACGGACAATCTTTTGTTGATGTCATGAAGACATGGGGCAAAGACGACTATAAGCGCTTGGTTATCCCGCAACCCGATTGGGATACTGCTTTTGACCTCTACGAACAAGCAGACGACTTGCTTCAGCATGACGATTTACAGGGCGCGATGCAGGTGATTGAGAGTGCTGGGGTGGATGCGGGTGTCATTGACCCTGAACGTGATGATGGTCGCTTGTTCACGCAAGGACCTGTTGATCCTTTCACAACCATCCGACAGAATCAACTGAATCCACCTGAGCTGGTAACCGATGAATTGCCTGCTGTTACCGTAGTTGATGAGCCTGAACCGGTGTTTGGTAGCAATGAATGGATGGATGCCATTGACCACAAACGCGAGATGAATGCCCAATTAGAGGGTGCGGATTGGTTTGAAGCCACTTTTGATGAAGGTTGGCAACTGCTCCAACCCTTGGATGATACCGTTAATTATGCGCTCAGTGTTGAACAATTTGACCCATGGACTGTTGAGTTATCTGCGGATAAGGTATGGCGACGTGATGACAATTTCATCGGCACAGATACACAGACCATTCAGAGTTATGTCTGGATGCCCGCGAACAAGCGGATGCAGATAAAGAGGCTTTGCTTGAAGTCTATGAGCAACGTGGTTTGCAGGGCATGATGCGTCAGGCGGAATTGCAGGCGATCAAGAATGACGAATTATACACGGATCGCCCTTATAACGAACTGTTCCGCAATGGACCACCGGATCGATTTGAGACGTTGGCATAGCAATTAGACGGTGAAACCAATCCCTATTGGAATACCGATGAAGAGCAGATTTCTGAGCTTGAACCGATTGATACTCGCTATTGGCGATTGCAAACCGTGCGTGCCAACAATCCCGATGGTGAGCAGATAGGACACGCCTTACAGATGGTGGTCTATCCCAACATCGAGCAACCAACAAATGAAATCGGTGCGCCAGAGATTCCTGACGATGAGTCGTTTCAGATCTTGGAGATGGCGCACTTCGAGACATCTGAAGATGCCGACAAATTCAGCAAGAAATTTCGTGGCTATCTCATGCCTGGCTTGTTAGATGAACCTGAACTCGCTGTTGAAGTGGCGCGATTGGAAGAACATCCAATTGAGTGGAAGACGTTGGATGGTCAAGATTGTGATGACTACCGCAATCTGGATTATGTCGTGACGCATGATACCGATAGCTGGAAACTCTACAACCCGAATGCAGAACGCGATGCACGTATTGCTGTTGAAGGTACAAGCGATGATATACTGGTATCTAAACCTGAAAATGAGTGGCGTTCAGGCAATGATACTATCGACTGGGGTTACTAGATATGTTATTGTTTTATTCACATTCTTTGTACTGAAAATAATAGGTATTTATTCATCTCCGGCATTATTCTCGTCCGAAAATGTTAACATATCTTCTAGTCGATCTAGATATGCAGTTGAGAACATCTGCGTGTGGTCTGGGTTTTCGATGAAGTAGTTTGTTTCGCCTCGGTCTCTAAAAAAATCATGTAGTAACAAGTGAATAAATCGATAAGATTCAGAACCAATAGGAACAATGATATGGAGGCGGATACATTGTTCTACAAACTCGTACGGGTGTGCAGTGTATTTTGCTAAACTATGGATAGCGAAACTAACTCTTTCTTGTTTAGCAATTTCAGCTAAGGTTCGCATCATATCATCCAACGACAGATGTAATATCGCATTAGGATGAAGTTCTTCATGTTGATATCGTCTTATGATGTATGTTTCAAATATCTTATCACGCAATTGCATTGGTGAAAGTCGCAGGTCTCTAAGTTGCTCTATTTCATCACCAACCCCAGAGTACGCATATGTTAGTAAACTGAGTAAAAGTGGGGTTCGCGCCATATCCCTCAGAGCTTTATCTCTATTAATGGCACTAAGTAGCATCTCATAATCTTTTAGGTATTCTGCCAACTGTACATCATTCAGTTCTTTAAGTATAACGGCACCATGCAACATTGCTTTCATTCCAATTTGGTCATACTCTCTCAAACGACTCGACATAACAATTCTACTTTTTTCAACATTTTTTAAGGCATTCAGCAGGCTCTTTCGAGGATCAAAATAAAATTGTTTATTTTTAAAAACATGGCTTTTGTCTTCATTCGAAATATTTTTATTTAAGAAATCTTCAACAATTTGTCGATCAACTGTCCCATCAGGTCTACGAGGAATATCATGACTAGAGATTGATTTCCAGTGTGGAGGGTCATCAATCTTTTCCTGTTTAACAAGTCTTGGGAAACGCAGTGACATACGATCACCTAGTTCATCAAGACCATCCAATAATAATAGAACCTTATTATTTTCGTATTCCACAGTCAATTGATTGCTATCTAAGTAAATGTTGCTATTCGCTATCCATGTTAGAATTGGTAATTCGTGTTTCTTAAGCCACTCCTTAGGTGCGCGAGACAACTCATCTAATTTGTCAAAGTCAATCTTCTTAGGATTAGTGTGTTCTGTATCTCCTATGCTATTAGGCATCCACCAGTTAGGCTGTGGGATATCAGATAGCCATTCAGCCAGCCGACCAAGGATTGGTAATGGATTTTCTTTATCTTCAAGTCGTCTAGCAACGGCCTCTCTTGCAAAAGCAAGAAGTGTTGTTGTTTTACCTGCGCCGGGATCACCCAATAATAGAAGTCGCCCATCATAATGTTGGTAACATTCAAGGAAATTTGAAAATGATCTTCCAGTGCCTTCTGCCCGCAATCTAAGAGAACTTGTTGTAAAGTTCATGGGTAAGGCTCTTGTTCGAGGTTGTTCGAATGATCACTAGAAGAACTATGGAGATCAATTAGGTTAAAAACTGTTTGATCAAGAAACCCAACAATTTCTCGTTGAAGCGTGTATAGGTAATCTAAAAACGGATCATTACTAGAGTACGATGTGTTTAAATCTGCTGGATTACGTAGTCGTTCAAGCAAATGAGGCAAGTCAGAGGCAAAGTTGTTGAACTGAAGCCAAGTCAAATGAGATACGAGTACTGGGATATATTTAGTATCAAACTTTGGTAAGACTATAGGTGTGATTGGTTTGTTCCAGTTTTGAGCATACACAATTTCACGGCGCACAAAACTATCATTACGTGTTGTAATTGAAGGAGAAAGGCAGACAATCACATGAGTCGAATTCTGAATTGCTACTTCAATCTCGCTACTAAAATCTTGAAATGGGTTAATATTTCTTTGATCACGCCAAACTGTGATACCTTCGTGTTCCAAGAATATTTGGAGGTCAGAAGCAAATTCTGAACCATCTTTACGAGCATAAGATATAAAAACATCATGCTTTTGATAGTGATTCATTTCAGTGTAAGTCATCGAATACTTTCGGACAGAAGCGGTGTGGAAATAAAGGAGACAATGCTTATATTTTTACCTCATCCCAGCGGCTTGTTGCAAGTAGTGTTTTCGACGCTGTTGTAGGGTTTGTTGCTTAATAAGTTGTCGTTGTGTGAGAATCTGTTGTTGTCGTCCATAATATACATCAGCCGGTGTAACATTTTCTAGTGATTCATGATAGCGTCGGGTGTTGTAGTAGTCGACGAAGTCAGCGATGGCTTGTTCCAATTGCCCAGGTGCATAGTAGTTGTCCAACTTGACAATCGACTTCATCGAGCGGTGATATCGTTCGATTTTGCCCTGTGTCTGCGGATGGTAGTGGGCACCTCGTACATGATCCATTTTGTAAGTTTTCAAGAATTGCTTCAAGGCATCGGAGATAAAGGCAGAGCCATTATCGGACAACAGACGGGGGCGATGTTTGACTTTGATATGGGTAAGCTTCGTTTTTGCGATCGCCAGTTTGAGGGTTTCTTCGATGTCGGAGCTGCCCATGGTGGGAGCCAGTCGCCAGTCAAGGATATAGCGCGAATAGTCATCTAAAATCGTACACAGATAGTAATATCCCCAATCAATGACTTTAAATTGGGTGAAGTCCGTCTGCCACATCTCATTGACCCGTTTGGTTTTTTGCTCAAATTCATCTTTCGCTGTCACGAGATTAAAGGCGGGACTGGTGACCAGGTCATAACTCTTCAAAATGCGATAGACACTGGATTCACTGATGAAATAACCCTCGGTATCGGTAATATACCAGGCCAGTTGACGGGGTGATTTCTCAGTATGCTCCAGCGCAACATCAACGACATGCTCACGCACCTGTTGCGGGATCTCATTCCAGAATTGATGACGTTGAGGATAACGATCTGCCAGCCCATCTGGTCCCTCGACCCGATAGCGTCGATACCAGTCGTAAAAGGTGTTGCGCGGCACATCCAGTTCTTGTAAGGTTTGTTTGACAGACAGCTCGGATTCTTCCACCAAACGAATGATTTCCAGTTTCTCAGCTTGGGAATAACGACTCATACGTCCCACTCGCTCTCCAAGCCGGTCAGACTTTTTTTCAGCACCCGATTCTTCAGCACCAACTCGGCTACCACTTGCTTCAACTGGTCATTCTCCGCGTGAAGATCCGCAATATCTTCTCGTGTCGCTTCACGTTTTGTATCTCCAGCTAAGCGAGATTTGCCTGCCTCTAAAAAGTCTTTGCTCCACTTGTAATACAAGCTTTCTGCTATCCCCTCACGGCGACATAATTCAGCAATCGTGCCGTCTCCACGCAGACCTTCCAACACAATGCGAATCTTTTCCTCAGCATTGTATTTGCGCCTCGTCTTGCGACGGATCGTCCGGATGGTTGCCTCGGCAGATGCCTTGTTGGACTCTTTCTTTCCCATTTTTTCACTCTCCTATCGTCTACAATGGGTTGGAAAGTCTCCTTTAATTTATATCACCGAAATGTCCGATCGATTCTGAAACGCTACA
>DIYL01000025.1:0-40167 GCA_002428985.1 Anaerolineales bacterium UBA6055
TCAATCACATCCTGAACAGCTTGTGACCCGAGTATTTTGTAATGGCTATATCTTTCAGTTTTTGAACGCATTTTTGCAATATGCTTTTTCATGCGATTGGCATGACAATATTTACCTGTAAGCCTATAGTATCGCTTTTGAAGTGCAAGGGCATGATTCCAGATCAAGCCCGCAATATCAATGCGTTGATGTAAATATTTATCCCGTTTATCGTAACGGTATAGGCGATATTTGTAGGTCTTGCGAATCGTTGTTGACATGTCTTAATTATACCCGAACACGTGTGCGAATGAAACCCCTGAACACTACGACTAGCGTGCTACGCAACCTCATTCGTGTTCGCTATCATCCCCCGTCTAAAGAACGGGGGTTTTCGCGCTCACTTTCTATAAAAACCATCTTTAGGCATACGCGCAATTGGTGGTTTGTTGGGGTCGCCGTCCTCATGCAAAAGCCACTCACCATCGCCGGTTACAGTAACATCAAAGTTCCCCGGCATCATGACAGGTGTACCATCAAAGAGTTTCCATGGTTTATAATCCCGATTGCGTAAATGTGGGAAAGTAATCGCTTCCGGCTCAACCCCTAACACATCAACATCAAAGCGTTCAACAAGATCGAGTGTCACTTCCCCCAACATCTGGAAAATATCATAAACTTTCACTGTATGATCCAAGCCAAGATGTTCACGTAGTTTTACCAGTGCGCCAGCCATAATGCCTGTGACCAATGACCCACCTAGATCAATAGGTACACGATCCGGCTCTTCATGGTTTATCGCCTTCAATACCCGTTCTCGACTATTCATTTTATTACCTCAAAAAAAATCTATTATCCTATTTCATAACCTGTTTCATACATCGCGATGATATTGTCAACAGGACTTACCGCCTGTATGTTATGACACGGCGCGAGAATATAACCGCCTGATTTACCAAAAATTTCGACATTGGTAATCACTTCGTCGCGAACCTCATCTGGTGTACCAAACGGCAATGTATACTGATTATCAACACCCCCATGAAATATGACCTGTTCGCCGAAGTCGCGCTGTAAGCCGTCGCGTTCCATACCTGGGCTACGCCATTGAATCGGATTGAGAATATCAATCCCAGCTTCGATCATATCGGATATGATGGGGCGAATCGCACCGTCACTATGGAAAAAGACGTAAACGCCGCTTTCGTGTGCCAAGTCCATCATGCGCTTCATTCGAGGGATCATCACCTCACGGATAATGCGTGGTGAAAATAGCAGACTATCCTGCGATCCAAAATCTTCTGCGATATAAGAATAGGTCACCTGCCCATCCGCCTGTTCATAAATACGAACAGTATCTTCATAAGCAAAATCAAATAATTTATCGAGGCAGTAGTCCACCATCTCGCGGTTGGTGATTAAATCCATATAAGCTTGTTCAAGTCCACGCAATTCACAGTAAATCAAAAACGGCTCTGATCCACCGCCCTGAATCGGATAGCGTTCTTTCTCGTTAAGTTGTTCACCTATAACGCTGTAATCAAACCAATCCACAGATGGCCAAGTGTAGCTGTCTTCGATTTCATCAACCGTTTGATAGTGTTCCAGAGGGTGTGTGACACATTCGTCATAGATACCACCCTGATATGTGATTTGTTTGAAACGACTGCCATACATATTGGTGTTTGCGTCAAGTGGTGGCCCGACATAACGTGGCTTTAACGTGATGATTGGATCAATATGAAGTTTTTCCTGCATCACCAATTCATTATCACACGCAAGATGCTGCATAAGTTTCTGCTTGGTCTCAGTTGTGCCCCAGAAACCCATTGGTAGACGATCTGGGGTTTCGTGGCGTAGTACCGCTAGCCACCGTTCGCGTGGTGTCAAAGTATCCATATAACCTCTTTTACATAGAGATCACAAATCGCTGTTGCTAGTAATCCCAGTTGTCTTGAACAGCTTGGTACATCGCAACAATATTTTCTGGTGCAACTTGAGCTTGAATATTATGAATCTGGCAGAAGACAAAGCCACCGTCAGGCTTGAAGATTTCGATAGTTTGGCATGTATTTTCATAGACTTCTTCTGGTGTGCCAAACGGCAAAATCTTTTGTGTATCAACACCGCCACCCCAGAAACACAAATCCTTACCAAAATTTTCTTTGAGCTTAATCGGATCCATGCCCTTTGCATTAGTTTGGACTGGGTTCAGCACATCACACCCGGCATCAATAATACCGGGAATCAAATCATAGATACCGCCACAACAATGCAAGAATACAGCGACATCTGGTTTCAATTCGTGGATGCGTCCCCAGAGCGTCTTTTGGAGTGGTTGAATCAAATCATAGTACATTTGAGGACGTATTTGTGGTCCTGCCTGTGTGCCTAAATCACCACCCATCTGGATCAGCTGAATATAATCACCAACAGCGTCTAGATAGCGTTCAACATTTTGCAAGTGATGTTCCAGAATTCGGTCGAGGAGTGCCTCAGCAAATGCACGGTCTCCAGCCAAATCCATCATGAAATTTGTCCAACCACGCAACCCTTGTCCTGTTTCGAGAAACGATCCACCAAATGTGCCAAGTATGGCATAGTCAGTTTCGTTGTATAACCGCTTTGCTTCTTCCCTCAACAGATCTAGTGATTCATCTGATATAAGCTCAGGTTGAAATCGTTTGAGCCCATCTATCGAATCAATATGTTCAAGTGGATGATGAATACCGTCAAAATACAAACATGACTCAGGGCGATGTGCCCAGCGGAATCCATCTGCTCGGACAGCATATTCGCCTCCTTGCCCATCCGGCTCTGTTAAGAAATCCGATGTAATTTTTGAAGGGGTGCCATCCGGCAGTGTATATGGCCGCCAACCTTTGAGCAATCCTGTATCCAGTATCACAACATCAGCGCCAAACCGTTGGCGTACAGGCTCTTCAACGTAAGCTAACTGTTGTGTTGTATCAAAAACATAAATATCACCATCTGTAATACTGAGATGGTCTTTAAGTGCCGCATAACCGATTGCCATAATGCCCGTTGAACGCATCCCGCCCAGATCGACGGGTAATCGATCAGGGATCTCATGTCGAATCGAACAGAGCACACGTTCTCGATGATTCATAGTGAACACCTCGTGCTAATCCTTTATTCATTTATTATAAACGGGCTCGTATTGCTGCGGTCGCTGTTATGACATCTGCTGAAAAGAAGATGACACATGTCATATATGGATTAGGCTGAAGGTTTGTTATGTGATGTTCACAGGTGAGCCGATGCGACCCACCTATACTATAGACTGCTGTTTGTTTTATGGTGCGGGTTGAATATCAGGTTCAATATAATCTGGCAGACGATCTTCTAGGTAACGTATTGATGGTGTAAAGAAGGATACAGCAACGATAGTCACTTGAACGAGCCCTACGACCAAGAACATAAACGCCATTCCGCGCCCGACACCTGTCCCAAGAATTTGCCCGATGTTATTTACCAATATGCCACCCTCCATTAGCATCGGCTCAAATATGAAGGTCACCATCGGACCCGCAATCAGGATACCCACCGCTTGTCCGCCAATCGCCAATGCGACCCGCAACGAGAAAATACGCCCTAAAACCTCTGGAGCAGCTTTGAGTTGCCAAATCACCCGATTAAGCCCAATCATAAAGACAAAACTAATCCCAGTTGCTATAAAAGACACCCCAATGAGTGATGCACTTTCACGTAAACTAATGAGCATCGCTGACAATCCCGCCACAAACATACCCAATAATATGCCGTCCACGCGCCGTTTTGGTCCACCCCATACAGTTAACAAAATCCCCCCTATAAGTGAACCAACACCAAATCCAGAAACAACCAATCCTAAAGCTTGTTCATCGGCAAATGTTAAGATCAACGGCGTTACAACTGCATATCCTAATCCGGGTAGGAGGAACATTGTCAAAGTAACCAAACCCATCAAATAAATAAACGCGGGACGTTCACGAATATAACGAATCCCAAATAGAAATTCTTGCCATAGATTTGAAGTTGCTTCAGCGACTTTGCGTTGTGGTTGAGGAATAAAGACCAATACTAACGCCAAAATACTGGCGCTAAATGTGACAAAATCAACAATGAAGATTGCACCCAACCCAGCAAAGCCGATGAGAAATCCTGCTAATGCGGGGGATAATATTGCTTCCATTGCTTGCACTGTTTGCGTCATACCAGATGCACGGTCTAATTGATCTCGTGGTACTAACAATGGCACACTGGAATCTAATGCTGGCAGGATGAACGCATTAGCAATTCCATTAACGAATAATGCGATGTATAGATGCCATAAGTCAAGCGCACCAAGGAAGAACAATATTGCCACAACAAGTGTACTTAGACTTGCGACAATATTGCTAATAATCATGACTAAACGGCGATTCCAGCGGTCAACTAAAGGACCCGCGACGAGTGACCCTAAACCGACAGGCAATACAGCAAAGAAGAGTAATATGGTATAAGCAGTCGCATCTCCCGTCTCTGCAAGCACCCATATACCTAAACCAAACCGAGTCATACCAGATCCAACTGTCGATACCAGTTGTCCTAATATCAATGCATAAAATGCACGCATACCACTTAATTTTTGTTGTGATGTCATCAAATACCCTTCTGACAGTATTCGGAAATATTGATACCACCATACTATAAAATTAGATTAAATAAAATATTTTTTTAGCTTATTCTAAATATTATAATATAATTGAGTCTATTGGGTGATTAAAACTGCACAAAATACAAAAACCACCGAGGCTGGGTGGTTTTGAAATTACTTTATATGTTGTGGGTCCACTAGGATTCGAACCTAGAACCGTCGAGTTATGAGCTCGCTGCTCTGACCGTTGAGCTATGGACCCGTATAGTATACTTATAATATGTAGAAATCTCATGAGAGTCAATATGAAATGAAGAATCATACATGTATTATCTGCGACGAACAGTTGACAGGTCGCCAAACTAAATTCTGTTCATCTAAATGTCGCAATAAATATCATTATGAGAATCCCAATTTATTACCATCATCTACGCACAGACACACGAACTGCATTATGTGTGGTAAGCAGTTATCTGGTCGTCAAACCAAATTCTGTTCCTCAAAATATAAAAATCGAAAACACCAATCATACAACAGTCAAAAACAAAGAGGTTTAATCCGAAAACTTGAATTAGTCAATCACTTTGGTGGGCAATGTCAAAAATGTGGATATGAGAAAAATATTGCAGGGCTATTGTTCCATCATACAGAGGATAAAAACTATCAACTCGATATGAGAAATTTGTCAAATCGTACGATGGACTCTATATTGGAGGAAAAAGACAAATGTATTTTACTATGTCATAATTACCACATGGAAATACGTTATCCTGAGCTAGATATCGATATATAGTTGGAGAGTGATTTGGGACAAAACTATAGCGGGTAACGAGATTCGAACTCGTACTGAGACCTTGGAAGGGTCGCGTGCTACCATTACACCATACCCGCAAGAGGTAGTGTAGTCGGGGTGCCCAGACTCGAACTGGGGGCCTTTCGGACCCAAACCGAACGCGATGCCATCTTCGCCACACCCCGAATAGGAAGTATATTACTCCAAGTCTTCATCAAAGTAAAGCCACAATTTTTTCAAGTAATCCATCCAACCACCTAACCGGGCTCGAAAATATGTATCAAATACACGAACAGACAAAACACCATATGCTGACCGAAAGTTACGATGCCCTAATTGACCTGAATTAGATTTACGAATCACTTTAACCTTAGTTGGGGAAGTGTTTAAAATACCCGCCCAATAAGCTTTGACTTCCTCGTCAGCATGATCTGCATGAATCTGTAATCTATATTCAATAACACGCTCAGGATTCATATATTTCCGAAGCCAATAGGTCGACATTTTCATCACAGACGCATCCGAGTTTCCAATAGCCACTTCATTACGACGTGTTTTCGACCCTTCCGCGATATACAACGATACAAAATCTCGAAACATCGGGTTCTTTAACAATTCAGGAGCTTCTTCTAGACCCTGTGTATACGCGAGATGACGAAGTTTTTCATGCTTCTTTCGTATCATTTCACCTTTTTGACGCTGAGCTTCAGTCTGTGTCTGTGTACGTGGGATGAGGATACCCTTTGTCCACTCATACGCTGTCGATTTCGCAATCTTCAGTTGGTCAGCAATTTGTCCAACTGTCATATTTTTCTCAGTGCGTAATTGGATTGCTTTTTGTCGAATATAGTCAGGATATTTTGTCATCAGATCTATACTCATTCTCTTGTTTCACAAAACTTCCCCACTCTTGTTTCAAAGCATCAATCCAACCTTTAACACGACACAACAGTAAGGTTTCACAGACACGAATTGATAGAACACCATATTCTGACCTGAAGTTACGGTGCCCTAATTGACCCGAATTAGATTTGCGACTAATTTTTATTTTTTCAGGAGATACATTGACAACACTAGCCCAATAAGTTCGAATATCGTTTTCAATCTGATCCTCATGAATTTGCACTGCATAGAGAATGCGTTTTTCAGGACTTTTGTATTTTTCAAACCAATAATGTGCTAATTGAATAATCACCGGATCAGAATTTCCTATATCCACATAATGCCTTTGTTTCTTTGATCCTTCAGCCAAATACAACGATACAAAATCTCGAAACATCGGGTTCTTTAACAATTCAGGAGCTTCTTCTAGACCCTGTGTATACGCGAGATGACGAAGTTTTTCATGCTTCTTCCGTATAATCTCACCTTTTTGACGTTGGGCTTCAGTTTGTGCTTGTGTACGTGGTATTGGGATACCCTTTGTCCATTCATAAGCTGTCGATTTTGCAATCTTCAGTTGATCAGCTATTTGACCAACTGTCATATTTTTCTCAGTGCGTAATTGGATCGCTTTTTGTCGAATATAATCAGGATATTTTGTCATTACAACATCTCGAATACATCATATATATATATTAATTATATCATATATACTAGCATAATACAAATAAATTAGAGTATAAATTAATATCTGGAATGCAGTTAAACCAGTTACTTTGTCAGTTAAATTGGATGCTTAAATAGCAAAGCCGATGTATTACTCATCCCCGAAAATATCAAGCCATTCTTCGACTTCATCTTTCGAGACTTGCACATGCGTTGATTCGTCACGATTATCTTGGACACGAGGTTTACGTTTGAGGGTTTGCACAAATTGCGAGGAGGTTTCGGCTTTCATTTTGTAGCTACGAGCAAAATTAAGCACTTCATTATCAGAGGAGACAATTGTCCAGTTGCCGGGATCGGGAATGTTCTTAATACGTTCTTTGATGAGGTTATCTGCATTTGATCGGAATGCAGATGCAAAAATGACTTTGACCGCTTTATTCGACATCTTTGAATACCCACCCGGTATTCCACCATCGAAGACAACCGTACATTTCTTTTTATTCTTCGCGACAAATCCGCGCAACTTAATTACAAGTTTTGCTTCATCATCGGGGTCATCTAATTGTATATCAGGTAAACGAGCAATCAAATTATGTCCATCAATCAAGTACGGCATCATAAACCTAAGGGCAACTTTAGCAAGCGGATACTTAAGTTTACCACACCGCGATAGACATACCCACCATATTCATCTGGTACTTAATCAGTAGATTCGGGTAGCGCGGGTTCTTGCACTAAGGGCAATCCCATTGTAAATTCACTGCCAACACCGACCTTAGTATGCACACTCAAAAAACCATCATGGACTTCGCTAATTGTCTTCGCGACAAATAATCCCTGCCCCAATCCACGTGGGTCAAGTTTTTTACCTTCTGTGGTACGCGCATCACCACGATAGAACCGTTCAAAGATATGGGGTAAATCCTTATCAGTAATCCCCACGCCTCCATCACGTACTTTGATTGTGACATAGGGTTGGCTATCCAATTCTTCGATACCAACCGAGAGGGTCACATAACCACCGACTTCACTGTACACAGCCCCATTACGAATAAGATGCCCTAACGCCCATTGCAAGCGTTTATCATCACCCTCAACATGAAGGTTAGCAATATCACGGGTCATGATAAACAAATCAATATCACGGTCTTTAATTTCTGGCATAATGCCATTTGCAACACCCCAGATCATATCCTCAATCAGTACTGGCTCTCGCAATACATCAAATGTACCAGCCGTCATTTCAGAAATATCCAGCAATTCCAATACCAAGCGATCCAGCACATCGACATTACTTACCAGCTTTTCCAGCATTTTGCGGTTAACCGGTGCATCTTCTGGTGCGGCACTCAGTAATTCACTTGCTAACTTAATGACTGTCATCGGCGTCTTTAGCTCATGTGAGATATGGGTCACGAACCCATCTTTTAGTCGCTCTGATAAAGCATCATGCGTGACATCTTTGAGGATAATGATCGTCCCCATCCGCTGATTGTCTTCGTCACCAATCGCAACAATTTGGGCTTTAACCAATCGATTATTCAATGCCAACTCTTCAGATTCACCCAGAGGCATCAGCTCAGATGTCGTTTCGACTACATCGTTGTATCGGTTAAATAACGTCCCCAGCGGGCTACTCCAAAAGGACTTTTTGCCTCCCAGAACGCGTTCAGCCGCTTCGTTCATCATCGTCACTTGCCCGTTTGGGTCTTGCATGATGATGCCCTCGTCTAAGCTACCAAGGACAGCGTACAGACGCTCAATTTCTGAACCACGCTCTCTATGTTTACGACGAATATTGTCATATTCAACGCGCAAATTTTCAGTTTGTACCATCTTCATATCAAGCATCAATTGTCGGCGTTTAACTTCACGCTCCAACTCTTGACGGCGGTTCAGCCCTTTGTACACGCGCCGAAAAATCGATTCCGATGCGGAGCCAAAATTATGAATATGCTTAAAGATTCCACTCACCTCAGAGGGTTGTTCAGGGGGTGTCTGGCTCATAATTTATCCGTTTGTTTTGCTATCAATCACATCGTGTAGAAGGTCTTTTAGTTCAGTAAATTCAGGCAAGGGTTTATAAATCACTTTATCGACACCTGTGCGCGCAATCATTGCTTGTCGCTCAGGCTCGGTCAAAGCAAACGCCGTCATCAACACAATCGGGATACTTTCCATCCCAGGTGTACGCCGAATGCGTTCCGCGACCAGATCACCTGTATACCCCGGCATCCGTATATCCATTAATGCAAATTCCGGGAGTGGGTCTTGGTTGGTTCCTGCTTCCACAGCATCCATAAAATCCCACGCCTTTTGTCCACTTTCAAAGGCAACCGTTGTATGTCCCCATACACTCGCCATTGTCGCGACAAGATTACGGATATCAATTTCATCTTCTGCTATCATCCAGTGCAAGGTGTACTTCTCCAGTCTGTTCAGACATCATTAGTCTAAACATATTATACCGAATCTTCAGTCAGTTCCTAAAATTAAGATTCTCGCATTTTGCGTTACTCATTAGATAGGCTATCATTATAAGTAGAGATTCAGTTTGCAAACAGTTGAAATTTATGGATCCTCTGTCCATAATGAGATAATAAAACAACATGCGAAAGGTGGCAGTCAACCTTGTCAACATGGATGGTAGTAGAAGATGAACCGGAAATTTATGAACTCCTTCTTGCAATGTTCGAGATGTGGGGCATTGAAGGCGTCGCATTTGTCGATGGGGAGGAAGCCGTCGCATGGATAGATGATGTCAACAATGATCGCTTCCATGGCGAATTACCAGAACTCGCTCTCCTTGATATTCGCCTACCCGGTGAAAAAAATGGGATTGAAGTAGGTGAACAATTACGCGCCAGCAACGTTTTAGGCAATATGGCGGTTGTCATGACCACAGCCTTTAAACTAAGTAAAGCCGAACAAGAAGAAGCGATGAAACGCTCAGGAGCGGATCTGTGGTTGCCCAAGCCCTTGCCGAAGTTCGATAAGCTACAAGGGATTCTAGAAAAAGTCATTGCAGAGCGACGCAAGAAAAACAAGGATAATGGTACAGAAATGCCAAATCCTACCCTAAGTAGCACCAAATCTAGCGAAATTAAGAAGCAGGATGATTAGCTACAATGCAAAATGTCGCGCCAACACGAAAACTGAGTCGGCGGTCACGGGATTTCCTGATTGCAGCAGCGGTCGTTTTCTTATTCGGTATTACACTTGTGATCGTCGGTCTTGCCTTACACATCATTAACTTCGTTGTACCGTCAAACCCAGGCTTCGAAGTTTATGATCTGACCCGCAAAGGCGTCATCTCTGCGGGTGCTGGTTTGATGTTTGTCTCGGTGCTGATGAGTATTCGTGCCGCCACATGGAAGACTGATAACATACTAGCAAAAGATGTCGGTGACGAACTCGCTAACTTCCTAGACAACAAATTTGTCTATATTCGCAACATCAGTAAACGAACGATCGGTTACGTTGATGCAGTCCTTATCAGTAAGCACGGCGTACTCGTATTTCGCATTTCAAAGCGTCAAGGAGTCTTCTTTAACGAGAAAGGTGAATGGCTCATACAAAGAGACAAAGGCGAATGGAAACCGATGCGCTGGAATCCGACACGTGAAGTTGTTGCTGATGTTCAGAAAATACGGGAATACTTAACCGATTACGATGTCAAAGATATACCAGTATATGGTGTAGTAGTCTTCACAGAAGAATCACCTCTCACACAATTCACTTTGCAAGACCCAGTTGTACCTGTAACGCACCTCAGCCAGCTATCCTATAGCTTGCAAGACACTTATTTTGCAAAAGACCGCATTCAACCAAAGATAGTTCAACAAGTTATCAACCTGCTATACAGCTAAGGGGCAACCATGCCAACAACTGTTCACCTCGCACCTGTCGGGGCAGGCAAAACCGAGTTTGCCCTTAACCGCCTGTTACAATTCGTCCATGATAGACAAAATCCATTTTTAAAATCATGGGTACTCCTCGCCACACGTCGTCAGGAAGTTACCTTTCGTCAGCGGTTGGTCGAAATGCAAGCCAACCACGATGTTTATTTTAATGTTGAGTTTTTCAATTTTTACACATTAAATGCTCGCCTCCTCAATATTGCAGGCAAACCACCGCGCAAAATACAAAGTTCTGCCCGCATCAGCATCTTGAGAACAATCATCACCGATATGATGAACCAAGGCGAATTGATCTTTTTTCATAAAATTGCCGACACACCGGGGTTTATCGCAGTGCTTGCCGATCTAATCGACGAGCTTAAACAAAATAGTGTCCGTCCAGAAAGCTTTGACCTCGGCGCAAAAACCGCTAAAGATATTGAAATTGCGAAGATTTATCATCGTTATCAAGATACATTGATTGATAACAACCTTGTCGATCTTGAAGGTGAGGGTTGGCTAGCCCTAGCGACGCTCGAAGATGAGCCCGACATTGTGCAAGATGTCGATTTACTCTTAGTTGATGGTTATGATCAGTTCACACCTGTCCAAGCCCAATTATTAGCCGAATTATCACACACAATTGACCATGTCGATATTACCCTAACAACCATCCCCAACGAAGGCGACAACTATGCTCAACGCTTCAAACGTGCGTTAGACCGGATTGAAACATCACACCAAAATGCAGGGGTAAACTTCACCCTCGACTACCTTAAACGAGAGGGCATCGAGCGACACAAAGACCTTGATCAACTAGGGCAACTCATTTTTCAGGGTCCAGCCGATAATCCCACTACAGATGCAATCAAATTAATTGAGATGCCAACCCCTGTCGAAGAGGTTATGGCAGTATTACGTACTGTCAAACATCAATTGGTGCATGACCACATCCGCCCAGAAGACATTCTAATTGCCTTGCGTGATTGGACACGTTACGAAGCATTTTTTGAATCATATCAAGCACTCTACAATCTGCCCTTACTACTCCATCACCACCCAGCTTACGACAGAACGCCTGTCATTTCTGTCATTATCGACTTATTGGAACTCGCACCCGATTTCCGACGACGCGATGTTTTAGATGTTTTGCGCTCACCCTATATTGCATCAGGTCTAAGCGACGAACAGATTGAATTACTCGATAAAATTACCCGCGAAAAACAATTAGTGCGGGGCACAATCCAAGATTGGCTCGATGTTATCGAGTTTTCGAGTGTTATTCAATTTGATGAAGAGGGCGAAGAATCAGAGTTGTTGCTAACACCTCAGGAAGCCAGCGAATTATCCATCAATATCGAAGCGTTTTTTGATGGCATCACACCACCTGAATACACAGATATTGAATCGTATGTCAATTGGCTGGAACGCCTTATCGGGCGTGATCCCAATCAAGACCCTGACAACCTTGATGATATAGACGAATGGTACAATTCTGCCGAGTTTTCGTTAAATATTGCTCAACGCATCTATACAGATTCGACATCGACAGAAGCCATCATCCGTCGAGATATTTCCGCACTTAATGGCATGAAAAATATCTTGCGTGACCTAATGACAACCGACCTATTTTTACGAGCGACACTCAATCATGACTTCCCCATCAATTGGGAAACTATCTGGGCAGACCTCAAGCTATCCCTACAAAATACAGTCGATGTCCCCGGCAATCCATCACGCTCAGGTCGTGTCCTCGTCACAACAGCGAGCGATGCACGCGGTTTACCGCATAAACATGTCTACATCCTTGGTATGGCAGAAGGTGTATTTCCAGCAGAAGTATCCGAAGATCCTCTCTACCTCGATACCGAGCGTAAACGCCTGCAAGACGACGGCATATTATTAGAAACACAAGCCGAACGCATCGACGACCAAGGGCTCTTTTATGAGCTTATTAGCTTACCACATGAGACTCTGACGTTATCCCGTCCCACAGTACAAGATGGTAAAGTCTGGATAGAAAGTCATCTGTGGCGTGCCGTCAAAACCGTTTACACCGATATACAAATTGAATCGATGCAAGTCGGACAAATTGTCGATCCACAACAATCGGCCTCCCAAGATGAATTACTGCTGGCTGTAGCCAATCAACTCAATCAAAATGATGCAGGTGAACCCGCCGTTGAGTATGCCCTACGTGCACAGAATTGGCTCAAACACAACCAACTGCTCAAAGATAAATGGGTGCAGATTTTACAAGGTCGCATGGTCGATAGTGAACGCCTATCGAGCGAACCATATAATCAATATAGTGGTTATCTCCTCCATCCGGATCTACAAGATGAAGTCGCAGATTTACTCGGCGCAGACCGTATCTGGAGTGCATCACAACTTAAAGATTATGGGTTATGTGGCTTCCGCTATTATGCGAAACGGTTGCTCAAATTAGAGGAAATCAGCGAGCCCGAAGAAGGCTATGACATCCTACAATTAGGGTTAATTAATCACAAAATCCTTGAACTAACTTACGGCGAAATCCGTGATGACAAGCTGGCGATTACAGCAGAAAACTGCGATGAAGCGCTAGACATCTTGCATGACCATGCACAAGAAGTATTTGATAGTGCCCCGCGTGAATTCAAATTTCGTGCCAGTGCAGTCTGGGAGCAAGAAAAATCGGTTATCCTCAAACGACTTGAAGCCCTCATCAAACTCGACTTTTCTGATGATAGTCCTCTCAACAAATTCGGAGATGACCGCAAAGTTTATCAGCTAGAAAAGCGCATTAGTAATGTCGAGTTGATGCTAGATGATGATCTCGAACCACTCAAAATCCGCGGGTTTGTTGATCGGATTGATCGTGTCGATGGCAACAAACTGGTTGTTGTAGACTATAAAACAGGCACAACCGAGATCAAGACTAGCGAAATGGCTGAAGGGCGCAATTTCCAAATGATGACTTACATCCTCGCACTGATGGACATTATGGAAAAATCCAGTAGAAATCTTGAGGTTGCCGGTGGGATGTTCTGGCATCTACGTAACCTAAAAGCCAGCGGTACATTTGATGTAGATAACACAGATGACATGCAAGCCATTGAAGATGCGTGCCAACATATCGCCCAAAACTTACGCGACGGTCGTGCCGGGAAATTTTCTGTCCATGCCAACCATCTAGAAGAAGGCAAATGTTCACGCTATTGCGAATATTCGCATCTCTGCCGAATGAGCCTCACCAACCGATATAAAACAGAAAGCTAAATTATGAGTGACCAACCCACATTTGAAGAACAATATTATGACATCCTGCGTGCGATGGAGCTAAAAATCTATAACTTATACTTGGAAAATCCGCACCTACTCGATTATAGCGTCGAAAAAGCCGTTAATGGCATGATACGCACGCTTACCAGTCAGATGCGTGGCAAAAATGCACCCAAGCTCAAATTTAAAGAGGATGAACAATCCGTTTACAGAGAATTACAATCGGTTGTCACCTTGTATACAGGCAAAGATGAAGCTGTCAAACCAGATCAAATTCTCGCACTAGATGAGATGATTGCTTGCCTCAAACGCATACAACGCTCACAAAAACAAATGGGCGGACATGGACGCCAGAGTTATGTAGACTTCCTCAAGCAATTCTTCGGAGAATAGCCATGCAACCAACCCCCGAACAATACGACGCAATTCATATCCATGATAAAAACCTGATTGTCGTCGCTGGAGCGGGGTCAGGTAAAACACGGGTACTAGTCGAACGCTACCTCCAATTATTGGAAGCCAACCCCGACTGGCATTTAAATTCGCTTGTCGCTATCACATTCACCCGCGAAGCCGCTTTCGAGATGCGCAACCGTGTCCGCAAATCCCTTGAAGATAATGTCCAAACAGAAGAAGATAAAACCAAGTTAACCCGCTGGACACAACTGTTATCCGAGATGGATACCGCCCGCATCGACACAATTCACGGGTTATGTGGCACAATCTTGCGGGCAAATGCAGCCCAAGCCGGCATTGATCCGAAGTTTGAAGTCTTAGACGAGGTTGAAGCCAAAATCCTCCTAGAAGATATTGTCGGCGATACCCTCAGTGCCCTCGAACCGCCACTCACATCACTCTTTTCGGCTTATGAATCACGCAAAGTTATCGAGACATTAGTTGACCCAAATCTGATTAACTCACGTTTTGATGAAATCCCAGCTGACCCGCAAGCCATAATTGATGAATGGGAAAAGCAATGGGCACAAGCAGTACAAGAGGCTAAATCAGCATTACTCACCTCTGACGAAGCAGATGCAGTCCAAAGCAATTTTCCATATCCAGATAATGACAAGCTCGGTCAACAATATAATTGGTTCTGTGACAAACTGGATCAACTCACAGACATTGACGCACCACATGAAATTTACACCCATCTAAAAACCACACATAAAGACGGCGTTTTCAAGTTTATCGGGACAGCAGGTGTATGGGGTGGCAAAGAGGGTAAAAAAGAAGCCAACAATACCCTGCGCGCCTTGCGCAATCTCATCGGCGACTATTTGGAATCATTAGGAGAGCCGTTTGGTGAAATCGAAAAAGACTCGGCACAGTTACTCCCCTTATGGTATCAACTCCTCACACGTATTCAATCGGCTTATCGTCAGCATAAGAGTGATCATAGTCTCCTCGATTTTGATGATCTCGAACGCATCACCGCCAACCTACTCGAAGACGAATCGGTACAAGGACGCTATCGTAACAACGAATTCAAGCATCTATTGGTTGATGAGTTCCAAGACACCAACAAAGCCCAATGGCGCATCATTAAATCACTAGCAAGTTTAGATCGTGGCGGATCCATGTTTGTTGTTGGTGACCCCAAGCAAAGTATTTATCAATTTCGGGGTGCCGATGTCAGCGTATTCAACAAAGTCCGCGACGAAATTGCGACCATTGCTACTGGCGATGAAATCCCATTATCGGTCTCTTTCCGTACCCATAAACGCCTAATTGAGCAATTTAACGCGCTATTTGCGCAATTACTCGTCCGTGACGAGGATAGCCCCGTCAAGAATTTTGAAGTCGTCTTGGATAAAGAGATGACTGCCTTCCGCGAAGAATCCCCCCAACAACCTGTGATTGAATGTCTATTGTTGGATACTGGGATGCGCGACGAAGATGGTAAATACATCACCAACTCTAAGAAGAGGCGCAAACAAACCTATCCATCAGATACCATGCGCCGTTGGGAAGCCTATGAAATCGCTCAATTTATCCAAACCATCGTTGATGAAAAACGAGAAATCTCATTTTTTGATGGCGAAAAAGTAAGTTATCGTCCGGTAACTACAGGGGATGTCGCGATTTTGTTCCAGTCGATGAAAAACGTCACGCTCTACGAAGACGTCTTTAAATCGCAGGGTCTACAATTTATGACCATCGCCGGACGCGGGTATTACAGCCGTCAAGAAGTATGGGATATGCTCGACTTATTAAGCGCCTTACACAACCCTGCCGATAATTTATCGCTAGCATCGGTCTTACGCTCTCCAATCTTCGGTTTTAGCGATGATATGCTGTTCGCACTACGCCTCATCACAGATAATCATCCAGAAAAACCCAAGCCAATTCTGTTATGGGATGCGCTCAAAGTCGCCTGCGAACAAGACATCATGGGCATTACCGATGCAGACATGCCACTTGTTCAATTTTCAGTCGAGACTCTGAGCGACCTACGCCTGATGGCAGGACGTGTAACCATTAGCGAATTACTCCGCCAAGCCCTTGCCAAAACAGGTTATCTGGCGATGCTAACCGGATTACCCGACGGCGCACGACGACGCGGAAATATCGAAAAGTTACTCCAACTCGCCGAAGACAGTGGAAAAATCACTCTCGGCAAATTTTCACGGTATCTCACCGATTTGAGTGCCCGCGAAATCCGCGAAGGTGAAGCCATTATCGGTGATGATGAAACCGTCAAAATGATGACCGTCCACGCCAGTAAGGGGTTGGAATTTCCAGTGGTTATTCTGGCAGATACATCGTGGTCACGTGGGAATGCGGGTGGGGACAGCACCCTCATGAATGACGACAAACACGGGTTAAGCTGTCAGGTATTTAGCTTAGACGACAACAAATATGTCAGCGGATTCGCCCATCGTCGCAACATGCGCATGCTCAAGCTCAAAGAAGCCGCTGAACGTAAACGCCTACTCTATGTCGCCGCCACCCGCGCCAAAGACTTTCTTGTGATTAGTGGGCAAGTATCATTTAGCAAAAGCAAGGGATGGTCAGCCCGTGGTGACTGGCTTAAGCAACTCATGGGTGTATTTGAACTTAGTGAGCTAAATTTTTTACCGGATCAAATAATTCCGTTTGCAGATGATACAATCCGCGTCATGATGCCACCAGAACCACCGCCACAAGATGTGCTCTATGCTGATGCAATCGAAAATTTGAATTTATGGGACTTCATCGCTGACGAGGCAGACTTCCCACCACTCGATGTACCACCACCATTGATTCATCCGGTAAAAGTAGAAGCAAGTGACCAAGTTGGCCATATTTCAGCGACACAAATCGCGGACCTCGGCGGGGTCAAATATGGCAGTAACGCAGGTCAACGTCAATTTTATCGACAACGTTTCCGCCGACGCACTTTGCACGATGTACCGTCACGGGTGCAAGACTTAGGTGCAGACCGTCAACCACAAATTTCACCACGACTCATCGGCGAGATTGTGCATGAAGTCATCCGCTATTGGAAATTTGACCTTGAGCCGAACGATTTTGATGCCATGTTAGAAGGCTACGCCTGGCAACGCGGTCTAACATTCGAACATGAGCGAGAGGAAGCCGTCAATCGTACCAAACGCCTACTACGTCGATTCCAGCAAAGTCCGGTCTTCGGCTGGATCGAATCTGCCCGTGAAGATAAACGCCCTTTATTTAACGAGCTCCCATTCATCTTACGCACACAAAAACGTGTTATACATGGGGTAATTGATGTCTTATTTCAGCAACAGGATGAATCTTGGGTGATTGTCGATTACAAAACGAGTAGGGTCAGTAATGACGATTTTGGTGGTCATGCTCAACGCTATCACTTACAAGTCGGAGTATATGCCTCCGCTGTACAGCAACAACTCGGTGGCATCCTCCCACAGACACACATCCACTACATCCGCCATAATCGCACCGTCCATATCCCAACATCACTATGGCAGTCTGAAATTGACAACCTTGAAGACTATATTGGTGAATTGGTAACAGCCGATGATTAAACAACTAACCCGACAAATTCCAGACTGGGCACGCCCTTCACATCCGATTTTGCAATATGAATTATCACGTCTTAAAGAAAGTGGTACATGGCAAGGGCGTATCCTGGCGTTGTTTCTGTTTATGCTCATTCTCGGTTTAGGGGGGTATCTCTATGCGACCTATATCTATCAATCACCAACTAAAGGCAATATCACCGATTTAGCATGGCGCGCCCTCTATTTTCCGACATTACTCGTACAGGTCATCACTGCGATTGCCGCATTATCTTACGGCATCGGCTCCATCGGTAAAGAACGGAGCAATAACACGTGGGATCACCTCCGTGCGACCGCCAGTGGTGCAGAATTTACCCTCCGCGCCCGTTGGATTGCGATTCTATATCGATTGCGCGTCACGATTATAGCGATCTTACTTGTGCGCTTCGTATTGATTATCGGTATCTTATACGACATGACCGCCTATAGTGGACTTTACGTCGAAATGCTGACCGCCAATCTAACACCAGCCATCCCAGATTGGCGTATTGGTCTCTTAGTGATTGCCCTCATTATGACCCTCAATATATTGCTGCCACTTACAATGATCGCCTCAGCAGCAGGAATTGGCATTCTAATTTCAGTCGCTATCAAAGAACGTGCTTACACCGTCGCCACGCAGGTTATTCTGACATCGTTTCAAGTAATCGTCACAGTCGGCTTGCTGATTGCACTCTCGCAATTTTTATCGGGTGCATTAGAACTATCCGACGAAGCTTTATTTGCACTGGTCTTGGGGTATAGTAGCTTCGGGGATTGGGGTTTATTATTGGCACAGTTGGGGTCTGTTGGTGAGATTTGGGCGATTGTCCCCTATGGCATTTTAATTGGTGTCGCCCTAATTCTGATTATGCTCCTACAATCTGCGATTACCGATGGCATGTTAGCATTAGCGGTACGCTTCTCAGAAAGTCGCGAGTAATCGAAAAGGCGCACCCAATTGGATACGCCTCTGATAATCAATCTGTTAGATTCATCTACTGCAAGCGATAGCTCTGCATCTGAACTTCGTCCATTGCGTCGATGGTATCTTGTAGCTTATCGATCTCATCCTTAACTTCAACACTCAGGCGTTGACCCTTGCGTCCGTCGGTCTCTTTTGTACCCAGCAAAGACATCTGCGCATAGACCGTTCCTAATGACGACAGTGTACTTTCGAGTTGAATTTCAGCCCGTTTAATATTGCTGACAGTTGCCTCAAGGTTCATCTTCTGTTGTTGCAGGCGGCTCAACTGTGTTTCCAGATCTTGGCGAACCCGTTCATCAGGCTCATGTTGAATACGAATTTTCACTTTTTCAATCTGTTGTGGCACTTGCTGGCGGTCGCGCATTACTAGATCGTTGTTTTCAAACATATCAATATGATGAGCAAGATTATACATATGCGTGATCCAGTCGCTGACATCGTTGACCAATGTGCGTAGACGAGTTTTCATCGACCCCTTACTACGGTCAACCAGTTTGAGCATATTACGACGGTATTCAAACGCATCGCGCAAGCGTTCACGTGACACGCGATTGCGGATGTTACGTAAGTCGTATTCACGCTCAAAATCTTCAGCCAGTGCTTGTTCAGTCGCATCAGGGTCGGTCAGTGTCGAGGCAACGAGTGCTGTCTCGGCTAAGCCCCCCAAGACCAACCAAAACCACGGCTGCCATTCAATAATTGGAATATTCACATCTTGCACAAACAAGAATAAGATCATCGTCACCATAATCGTGACGAGACTTTCCCATCGTAGCAATGCGTTTGCTAGCAATGCGCCAAATACTTTTTGCCGTGCATTATCATTATCTGCCATAGTTCAGTTCGGCTCCATTAAATGTCTATCTATTAATACGTCGAAGGAGCGTATTGGTTGTGAATTATACCCATATTGTAAACGCTGAACGTTAGAAATACAAAATCAGACGCTTAAAAAAGTATATCAATTGTGAGTTTAATAGTTTGATCCCGATAAACAAGCAATCCATGTAGGGTCGAACCTATGTGTTCGACCGCTGGCGGAGGCGCACACAGGTGTCTCCTTACAATGTGTATCCCATAAAATACCTATCAAAAAGGGTGAGACATCGCTCACCCTCGCAAGATTATCGTATCAATGTCAAACGCGACTTATTCGTTGTCGAGCAAGCGACGTTTACGTTCTTCCAATTGCAATTCAACCTGACCAATGCCGACAGTATCTTCGATTTGATCGGAGAGTTTGCGGGATGCCAATTCAGCACGTGCATCTTCTTGGTCGATTTGGGAGTAGATGGAATCGAGCAATCCATCAATTTCTTGATCACCAGATGTATCGAGTTTATCCATGCTCTTGAGTGTTTTGGTCATCACCTTCTTAGTTTCTGCCAATTCAAGCAAGGAGCGCATCTTTTCGCGTTCTTGTTTGATGGTTGTCAAACGGCCTTCTAGTTTGACGCGCATATTCAACATGCTCTGATATTGCTCTTCTTGTGATTGCCACTGTTCGTAGTATTCTTGCGCCAATTCTTGTTTGGTGTTGAGTTCAGCTTGAGCTGCTGCTGCCAAATCATCCTTACCGCGCAAAATCAAGGTGTCGATGTCGCGGTCGAGTTTATCAGCTTGGTTTGAGAATTCTTCGTATTTACGTTTGAGTGTACGGACGCTACCACCAACGGTCGCAGCCGAGTCTTCTAATGCTTCGAGGTTACGTTCAACTTGACGGATGTATTCATCCATGACCTTCAGCGAGTTGGTTTCCAGCGCACGGTCAATCATTCCGTGCATGTTTGCGCTAAATAAGGTTTGGACTTTTTGTAAAATGGATGGCATGTTTGGATTATCCCCTCACTGACCTATTTTCCGAGAAAAATCATAATACTAGCAGTATATCATAGACTCTATATGATTATCAAAAGCTATGCTATGACTATTATACACGTTTACGTAATTTTTATCTTTGAGTTGCAGATGAGTGATTCGCTTTTGGCAATTGATTGTTAAATCAATAAACAGGCTATCAACTCTTAATAGTGGCAAGCATTTTGCGGATGTCAATCTCAAATTGTCGATTGAATGTTTCAACAGCTTGGGTGGTAATAATCCACTCGTCTAACCAACATGTATCAGTCGGTTTGATATTATCAAATTGGAGTAATCGTTCAACAATCTGTAATGATTTGTCCGACAGCTCAACATCTTGCAGTACTTCGACAATTTGTTGCGTTAACCATAATCTTACTAATAATCTATATCCAACAATCCAACAAATTTGAGCATCGTGACTATATTCGTTCCATTGTTCAAGATAATCTTGCGCCATTTCTTCAGCTGTATGTAATGGGGTATCATATGTAAAAATACCATTCGAACTATCAGTCAGACTACGTTGCCATCGTTCGTGCAAACGCGCTCGTTCAATCGCTTCATGTTTGGCGCGCTCAAGAGTCTTCGCATATTTATCTTCAGATATTATCGCACGTCGTTCAAACCATTTTGCAAGAATAAATAGCTTGCCAACGGTCCACCCGACCTGTTTTTGATAATCGTTGATTACATCAATCGAACTAGTATCGACCACATAACGAACAATTGCTCGTAAATCAGCGTGTAATAATGGTAAGGCTTGAGTTACAGCTTTTAACATGATTATTAGTTATCGTTTTCCAATATACTACGCTTGCATTCTTCGCGTTGGAGTTCAACCTGACCGATACCGATTAAGTTGTCTGATGATTTACTCTGTTAGTCTAGATAGGAACTGTAGGTAGCTTGTTCTATCTCCGCTTGTCTATGCAGTTCTATGATGTCAGGTATTTCGCAACTTGCAAAATCTTTCGCCATTTTTTCGCTCAACTGTCTAATATAGACGATTCGTTGCTCTAAATGAGTTACAATTACTTGCATCTGCTGGTATTTTTCTTCTTGAGCCTGCCACTGCTCATAGTATTCTTGAGCAAGTTCGATTCTAGTATCTACGCTATAGAAAGTTGATGATGCTAATTCCTCCTTTGCATGTAAAATCTGTGCATCAATGTCTCGATCCAGTGTATCAGCATGTTTTGAGTATTCGTCATACTTTCGTTTCAGTGTTTTGATCGAACCAGCTACTGTCTCTGTCGATTCTTCCAGAGTTTCAAGGCATCTCTTAAGTCGCCTCAAATACTCATCTATGATTTTTGCAGACTGTATTTCAAGTGCTTGATCAATCAGTTCGACCATATTTGTACTTAGCAGGGTTTCACATACTTGGGAAATAGAGGGCATGAAAAATCCTATCTACTATTTGCTTAGATTTACGCAGATAGGATGCATCATGTTGTAACTTAATACTAGTCATCACGTAAGAGTCGCCGAGAATCACGGATTTGTTGTCTCAGATAGTCCAAATAGGCTTCTACATTGTCATCGTAACAGGCGACCATACTCTGTTTAACACGCGCAATTTCATCATCGACTTGTCGTTCTATTTGCGTCGTTGTCGGCTCATCAATCGACTTACCGGAATTTTGCGCATCGAGGACAATCCCAGAAATCGACTCCGCGACTTCCATCCGTATGGTCAAACTTGCGACAAAATCCGAAGCGCGATCATGTAAATCACATTCGACTTCACATTGTTCGCGCAGTTCATCAGCAATGTGCGCATCCCATGGTGTTTCCGCACCAACCACACGTATATACATGGCTGTCTCGCTCAGATAATCCAGCATCAGGTCTTCAAATTCGCGCCGTTCTTCCATCTCAATCGATGCCGATTCATCAAACTCTTGGACTTGCTCATACAAATTTTGTATCGAAAAAGTCAACAATCCAATCATATCGTCCATCGCAACAATATGACGCTGAAGTAACCGAATATAATCCGATAATAATTTTAAATCGTCGTCTTCCAATACGGCTTTTACCATCAAGTCGAGGTCAATATCGAGCAATGTTTGTGCTTTTTTAAATAATTTTTGCATGTGACTATCCTATAGCGATATATCATCCTTCCATACTATATCCAAAACAAAAAACCTGCTACGCAATTGGTAACAGGCTTTGAATTTTTGTTTAAATTGATGATTTATGGAGGTTAAGCAGGTTGCTCCACAGGCAATTTGACAGTCACAGTCGTCCCTTTGTCGGTACTAATGATGCTACGGCTACCATTGTGAATCTGTACCAATCCATCAACGATCGCCAAACCAGACCCTGACCCTTGATCTTCATACAATTCCCGATTGATCTGATAGAACGGTTGCCAAATATTCTCAATCTCCTCAGCAGGGATTTTGCGTGTACCGCCATCTGCCACCGTGATCTGAATATGGTCATCTATCGCTGTGATATCAACTGACACGGTTGTTACATCACCCGAGAATTTCACGCCATTGTCGATCAATTCTCGTACAATCACTGTCAAAAATTCACGATCAGCTGTGATTTTCGGTAAATCATCTTGACATGTGATCGATAACTTATCTGCTTCTTGTTCAAGGATTTGACGGCTCGCATCAACAGCAATATCTTTGAGACTTTCAATCGGATATTTACGCCATTGAAACGTTTTAGCCGCATCGCCTTCTTCAATCTCAACCAGTAAGATGAAGTTCTCGATTAAGCGACGTAAACGAGTCGCACCGGAATTCACACCTTTCAAAAAGGTGATAAGCTCGGTGTTCGTCATATTATCGGGGTCAAAGTCTTTGAGAAGATCCGCATACGCAACCACCAGTGTTAATGGTGTGCGTAATTCATGATTGAGTGTAACCAAAATCCGACGTTTAATCTGTGAAATTGTATCTTGATTGACTTGATTGATTTTCTCAAAACGCGCTAGACGCGAATCAACAGCAACCAACAAATCTTCAGCATCGAATGGTTTCTTTAGATACACATCAGCACCCAAAATGTTACCACGCTGAACATCGGCTTTTTCACCTTTTGCCGTCAAAAAGATGAATGGGATATTGACCCATTGATCTTTTTCGCGCACTTCTGTCAAAAATGTAAAACCATCCATGTGAGGCATCATAATGTCGGATACAATCACATCAGGTTGTGCATCAGAGGTTTCTAATTTTTCTAAACCCTGCACACCATTTTGTGCTGTTAGTACGTTGTAATTGCCCAACTCTAAAATTTCTCGGATGCCAGATAGGAGATGAATATCATCCTCTACCACTAAAATTGTTCCTTTTGCCATTTAAGCCTCACACAATTCACACTATTAACCATTCATATATAACATAGTAAACCATAATTCTTGATACAAGCATTGATATTTAATTGTGAATTAGAAAACACTAACCGTTAGTACGGTGGATTGCTAACAAGTCGGACAAAATTGCAAAACCCGTTTCCATCTTACCAGCACCCGCCCCAATCAATGTCACATCACCCATCAAATCTGTCGCAATCGTGATTGCATTTGTCGCGCCACCAACACTCGCTAGCGGGTCACTATTCGGCAAACGAATAGGTTTAACACTCCCCCCCGTTGGTGTCGCAGTTGCAATAAGCTTATAGCGTTCATTATTTTGCTTCGCATCTGCAATATCATCAGCAGAAATCTGGGTAATGCCATCAACATCAAGGTCATCCATCGTATTACTTGTACCGAACAACGCATTCCCCAAAATTAACACTTTTCCGGCGGCATCCCAGCCTTCAACATCACCTGATGGATCTGTTTCGGCATACCCTAGTTCTTGTGCTTTTTTGAGCGCGTCAGCATATTCCATCCCAGCTTCCATCTGCGTGAGGATGTAATTGGTTGTCCCATTGAGGATGCCACGTGCTTCGGTGATTGTACAACCAGCAAGCGCATCTTCTGCCAGTTGCATGGTTGGTGTACCTGCCATCACAGTTGCTTCGTAGCGGAGATGTAATCCCATTTGACGCGCTTTTTTAGCGAGGTCATGATACGCCAGTGCAACGGGTCCTTTATTCGCAAGCACAACATGTTTGCCACTGTCCAATGCACTGTTGCAATAATCGAGTGCTGGTTGAGCCGTCTCCAAATTTGTTGGGCTGACCTCAATGACAACATCAGCTTGTTTTTCCGAAATCATCGAATCTGCATTGAGGTTACGAATCAATCCGTCGGTATCAGGATATTCTGCAATACCATTGAGTAGTGAAGGTATATCGAGTCCATCAGGGTGATAAAGTGTTCCTCTCGAGCCTGTTATCACCCCGATAATCTTGGGGGTAAAGCCATATGTTTGTTCAAGTGTATCGGCTTTTTGCAATAAGATTTCTGCGAAACCTTGCCCAACAACACCAAAGCCAACTAAAATTACATGCATGAGGCATACTCTCCTTACATAGACAATATGCCCTTATCATACCCTGAACGTAATTTGATAAAACCCTGTATCTAGACAGACTGTGGCATTGTCTCCAATGCTTTCAATGCTTTTTTCAAGCTATCTTTTGGCCCAACACCAATTTGTTGATCGATCAAAACACCGTTAGCATCAATCACCCAATATGAGCGGGTCGCGCCAATAGGCAATTTGATAATCTTCAGGTCTACGCCCCACGCATCCCACGAATCAAGTACTTTGTGGTCAGGGTCGGATAGTAAATCATACTGCAAATTCTTGGCAGCTTTCCATCCAGCCAAGTCATCTTGATTATCCCCACTAATGCCGAATACAACTGCATTTGCCGATTCAATCTGTGGGAACGCATCACGGAAGGCGCATGCTTGCATCGTGCATCCCATGGAATTCGCTTTTGGAAACGAAAAAATGACGACGTTTTTACCACGGTATTCGCTCAGTTTAATCATCTCGCCATCTTGGTTGGGGAGTTCAAAGTCTGGGACAGTTTGACCAATTTTTAGCATACGATGTTATCACTTTCATTTCATAATATAGAAGATATTCATCAGCATAATGCGAATGGGTTGGAGAGACTTAATTTTTCGATGAGTGTCCGATAAAATCTGCTACTGTCGCGTATAATAGAAGTGGAGGTCAATAAACGGTGAGCAAATCTACCCAAGTATTTTACGACAATCTAGCCGACTCATATCGTTATATCTTCCCAGATTGGGTGGGTTCGGTTGCACGACAAGGTAAAACGATCGACCAATTTTTGGAAGTCCTTGGTTTTTCACCCGCTCATCACAGTCTATACGATTGTACCTGTGGCATCGGAACACAGACATTCGGGTTGGCTTTGCAAGGTTGGAATGTACATGGCACCGATTTAAGTGCTAAATCAATCGACCTTGCCCGCGAATATGCTAGTGAATTCGACACAATTTTTACACCGACATTCGATGTGCGTGATTTGTTACAACCCGCTGAAAATCCTATCCAATACGATATTGTGCTATCGCTGGATAATGCAGTCCCACATTTTATGACGGACGAAGACCTCATCACTGGGTTAACTACCATGCGCGACCATCTGGCAGATAATGGACTGCTGATGATTAGCATCCGTGATTATGATGTACTGATAGAAAATCCACCCAAATCGACCTTACCCAGTGTGTTCGAATCCGATGAGGGCAAGCGTATGATCTTCCAAGTCTGGGATTGGGCAGAGGATTTATCGTACTACGACCTAAACATGTATGTAGTGCATCATTATGGCGACGACATTACAACGCAATGTTTTCCAGCACAATACCGTGCACTCCGTCGTGAAACGCTGACATCTGCATTAGATAGCATCGGATTAAAAGATATCCAGTGGTTTATGCCTGACGAGAGTACCTACTATCAGCCCATTGTGACTGCGAGGAAACCATGAGCCCAAAACCTAAGCGCAAACCCAAGAACAAAAACCTCAGCATAGACGAGCAAATTGAGTTGCTGTTAGACGATGACGAGTACATCATCTGGAGTGAACAAACTCATGGGGGCTATTACTTTCAAATGATAGTCAGATTGGCAAAGCACTTGACCATTGGATTAGCAGGTCTATTGGTTGTTACTACAGTGCTGTCGTATAACCTACACATTTCACTTGAACTTCTAACGATATTACTGCCTATCTTGGCAATAGTTGCCGTATTTTTATTAACATATGGCGCACGTGTTAATCATAATCTTCTTCAATTTACCCAGTATGTTAACGTCATCACAAACTATCAGGTGATGGTCTATAATCCGATTTCTCAAGATGTTGTCTATGCATTTGAACACGACGCGATACAAAAATTCCAAGTACACGAATATGATGATAATCTCGGCAATATCACAGTCGATCGACGAAGCCATAATAAAGCACGGTATCGCGTTACACCCAAATACCCGCTCCAGTTTACATTACGCGGAGTCGATGATTTATCAAAAATTGTTGGCTTATTGCGCTCACAATTGGGCATCGAACCCGACTATCTGCAAATTTATCCAAAGCAAAAACGACAATGAGATATGTTGCGGATGTAACAAACTATATCTATCCATCCAATAATCGACCAAAGATTCTACAAAACGAAATTATTCTTAAATTATCTCAGCTTGACTTTGTCCACAAAATATATAGTTTTGGATCATTGCAAAGCAATCAGTGGGACAGATGGTCAGACATAGATTTGATTGCTATTACAGAATCTCAATCAGATTTTTATGAATTACGTACAGATCTTAATCATTGGAAACTAATCCGCCACCATCATCCGCTATTACCAGCGAATCCGAATGGTCACCATCTCCTAGGCATTATATTCCAAGATGAGTCCGTTTTTCACTGTGTCGATTTAAACTTATTTACATACCAAGAAATCAAAAAGACTGAGACATTAGAGCGCTTTGGAAATATTCAACTAGAATATAAAACATCTCAGTTAGTGCCAACCAAACCGAAACAAACGATGTTCACTACGCAAGTTCTTACAGTAGATGAAAAAAGAATTTCAACAGCGATTCATTTTACAAAAAAGAATATAAAACATGTAATGCGTCAACGAGATGCATATGATGATTTACTCAAGTGGTCGAAAAACCTGCATAGTATTATGATCAATTATTCAGAAAATTATCATGTTACTGGTGGTAACATTGGATGGGTCGCACATCGTTATCTTGAAATTGCCGATTATCTTCTCAATAATCAAACAACTTGAAATAATACCTCTAAACTATGAAACCAAGGAACAAATTTTAACATGAACAACAATGAACACTACGACAAATGGAATCTATTTTCAGCGGTCGGTATGCTGATTATCGGCTTGGGCTTGAGCGTCATCGGCGATGCAACATTTTCTAAAGTCAACGGTAAACCGTGGATACTCAAAGGTACGATTGGGCTAATTCTATTTAACGCTGGCATCGCAATTTTTGGTGATGCGGTCAAATCCCGTGCATTATATGAATGGGAATTGAAACAAGAAACATCAGAATAAAGAGAGACTTACGCCTCTCCAACACCATATTCAGCATCTTCGGCGCGGGCAACACGCTGCCCTTCAGCAATGTCCACACGGGTAAGTAAGTACCCGCCGATGACAAATAATATAACAAGGCTCAAAATCGCCGGACGACTGCTACCGAGTAGAATACCTGCCAGTGCAAAAATTAACGGTCCTATAATCGCCGCGAATTTTTCCATAATACTGTAAAAGCCGAAGAATTCGCCACTCTTGGTTGTCGGACACATACTCGCGTATAAGCTCCGGCTCAAGGCTTGACTACCTCCTTGTACCATCGCCACCATCCACGCCAAAAACCAGAATTCAACCGTCGCGTTCAAGATGAAGCCCCAACCCGCAACGATACAGTACACGACCAATGCCAGTAAGATACTACGTCGTGTATCCAACCAATTGGCTAATCCGACGAAACGCGATTTAAAGACAAATGCGAAGATAATGCCGATAATTTCTATCCCGATAAGCAAACCGATCACAACTGGCAGGCTACTTTGACGGAACGGTGGTTCGACTGTGATGTGTGTCAACGCGATCACATCGCCTTGCGCTGTATCAGTGCTATCCGAAACATTCACAATCTCAATCATCTGATTGCCAGACTCGGGTAATTCAATTAGGAAAGTCTCGCCATATCTCACAGTCTCATTGTAGGTATCTATGGTAACGGGTGTTTCAGTCTCGTTTCCATCATCATCGGTACTGGTGGTTGTGAGCAGTTGTCCATCTATAACAAACCCTATGACACCGCCATCCGGTGCAATCCGATAGGTTAGCGTCAGGTTTTGTCCGTTAAATGTAAACTGTTGGCTAGCATCGGATGCATCCGTTGTGATGTAGTTCACATCATCAGGGCGACCTGTAAGCATAGTCGTGATACTGCCCATCACACCATCCCCAACCAGATCATCGCCGGACACTAAAACATCGTCCCATGCACCATCTGTCGTAAATGCATTATCATCAAAACCATAGACCCCTTCACCGACAAATTCATTGTCAGTCACATACGGTGGGGGTTGCGTACCTGACACATCTGCCGGCAAAGCATTAGCAAAAATCACTCCTGCAATCGGTAGTGTTACAGTATTGAACAAAATAAATGCCAAATAGAGCGGCGTTCGGTCGTCATTCTTGCGCGGTAAACGTCCAAAAATAATGCTAAATGGAATCCCTACAAACTGCACTAGCAATAACGCCAACACCAACTCGACTAATCCAAAGCCGAGCTCCGCACCATAAATTGCTGCCAACCCGATGATTGTGCCGATTGCGTCGTTATAAATTAGGAACGCAACCAAAAATTTGAACAACTCGCGATATTTCGTGAGATCGCGGAAGGTATCACGCAGGCGAACCAGACTCACATCGACTACGGTTTCACCTCTTTTAAGTGAAGCAGTTGCCGATGGCGGTTCAGGGACTTGGCGCAGAATCGGGAGTGAAAATACTGCCCACCACAGCGCAACCGTCAGGAATGATAAACGTACACCTGCATTCTCAAATACTGTATCGGGGACAAACAGAAACATCGCCACATTAATCGCCAGCAAAATCCCACCACCCAGATAGCCAAACGCATACCCACGCGTTGAGACCCAATCTTGATCTTCTTCCCTGGCTATATGCGGCAAGAGCGCATCATAAAAAATAATCGACCCGCCAAAACCAATCCGTCCCAGCACGAAAAACAACGATGCCAATAACCAATCGCCAGTATTGATGAAAACAAGTAAACCTGTCCCAACCACACCAATTCCGACAAAAATCGCTAAGAAGCGTTTTTTCCCACGCATCACATCCGAGATTGTGCCGAGAATCGGGGACATAATTGCGACGATAAATAATGATAAACTGAGGGTAATAGACCAATAGGCAGTAGCAGTGGCTTCGCTAGGGAGGGTACTTCCAGCGACTGTACTATAATAAACAGGGAGTAATGCCGCTAAAATTGTTGTTGCAAATGCAGAATTCGCCCAATCATACATCGCCCACGCATTGATGCGCTTTTTGTAGGTTGCTTCATCAACAGTATGTGTCGCAGACGCCATCATCTTCTCTCCCATTGCCCTATGAAATGCACAGAGTTTAACACGCTTATTTTATCGTGCCTTTAAGATTTGGCTATTTGATTAGAAAATATGATGCAATAAGACAAAGACGATCCATCCAAATGCAGTCAAAGCTAAACTCGCTGCAATTCTCAGAAACGGGTGTCCTTCAAGCAAAATATTTAAATACCAATCAATCATATCAAGTGGCAACCGCAGCGACTATATATACCATTTCTCTGTGTTCTCTGTGTCTTCGTGGTTCACTTTTATCGCGGTCGCTTTAAATCCGGTGCATGATGATAATCAAATGTCAGGATGCTACGTACCGCCTGATGTTTTTCATTTTTGGGTGTGATAGGTTCAGCTTTATGCCACAGCATATCATCATTAAACACATAAAAATCCATGATTTGATTCAAACGATGCGTGGATAACAAATTCTTGTCATTGTCATAGATCGACACATCACCACCATCAGCATTCACCAACTCAGCCAGATGTACGGTGACGAACTCCGCACCATCTTTATGGATACCTTCTGGCGTTGGATGACCATCTTGACCATGAGTAGCTGTTACCCGTATGAGATGCACATGCACATCCCACGGATCGTTTTTCATCGCATCAGTTACCGGAAATTGTCGGAAGTCAAAGCGGATCATCTCTTGGAGGAAGTCGTTACTAAACGTAGTATCAAGTAACGGCGCAAATTTACGTACAATCCCACCTGTAATCTCATTAATATCTGTATCTTGAAAATAGTCTTCATGGGGCAAGCGTAAAAGCTCTTCTGTCGATGGCATAAAATAATACCGTCCATAACGACGAAAACGATATTTCCCATTATTCGGCAAATATTCATCAACAGGCAAATCAGCATAATCAATCGACAGGCTCAACCATTCTTGTCGTAGATCATCAGGGATACTGAGTTCTGTCGCTCGAACAAGGCTATAATATTGAGTTGCAAGGTCAGTATGAACATCATGTGTTGTTGTAATCTGTGACATAACAGGCACTCTCTGTGGTATAGGTCAATACATGTCACAATTATTATAGTTTCATTGACGTATCTCGTCATCCTAGAATCAAAAAGACAAACAACAAAACTATAACAGCCCTGCAATCACCTGAGCGAGCGTCTTTATCCCACGCTTGAGATCATCATAAGATAGAAAACTATAGGATAATCGTAGAGCATGTGCGCCGTCGTCAGGATTTACATAAAACCCTTTACCCGAGGCAAAGTAAATATTCGCTTCATTAGCAGCCTGTTCCAAGGTATCCACATGCAGACCATCAGGTAACATCAACCAGATGAAATACCCACCATCAGGATGTGTCCATGTGACACCATCGGGCATGTGTTTTCCCAGTGTATTCAACGCCATATCACGGCGTGTTTGATAACGCCCGCGCAACCATTGGATATGACGATCCCACCCCCCACTCGAGCAGAATTCAGCCACGATTTTTGCTGTAAATGGATTAGCACCACCACCCATTCGCATCTCACCACTGGTCACAAATCGTTGAATGCGTTTTGCATCAGAAAACATCCAACCAATTCGCATCCCTGGTGATAAGGTCTTTGAAAATGTGCCCAACCGGATCACATTTTGCCCTTTCGCTAATTCATAAAAACTCGGAGGGACACTATCTACAAATCGAATATCCGAATACACATCATCTTCCACAATCGTAAAACCATAGAGCTGGCTTAATTCAACGATTTCTGCACGCCGTTCACGCGATAAGGTAATCCCCGATGGATTCTGAAAGGTCGGCACAACATAATAGAATTTTGGCAGACGTTTTTCGTGACGCAATTTTTCCAGTTCATCATGCATCGCATCGACAATAATGCCACCGCCATCGATTGGAATCGCATGGATATCCAAGCCATGATCGTTGAAAATATGCAACGCATCACGATACGATGGTGCATCGACGAGAATGGCATCACCCTGTTGTGACAACAATTCCGTCACCATCGTCACACCACCAGTAGATCCGCTCATAATCATGACATTATCAGTTGTCAGATTTAGATTTTCACGTGCATTAAAGCGCTCTACCAAAAATCCGATTAGATCCGGATCACCCTGTTCATCACCATATTCGAACATCCGCATCGACGATGCATCACGCCAACCTTCATCAATAATCTGCTGGATCTCGCGAGCAGGGATTAAATCGCGGGAAGGGTGTCCCGCAAACAGCGGGATACTCCCCTTCACCACACCTTGCGATGTATATTCCGTCTTCGATTTATCACTCATCTTATTTTGGTGTCGCCTCCGGTGGTAGCGGAGTGACATAGTCTTTGCCGTCCTTGGCTTTTTCAAAGTCGGCTTTGGCCTGTGCTAATACATCAGCATCAGTCAATAATTCTAAACCCGCCAAAGCCATTGCTTTTGATGCAAAAATCATACCCTTTGCACCAATGCTTGATCCTGATGATGCAACTGTCTGCCAACTATGCCCCGGCGTGCCTAATGGCCAGCAGGTTGTCGTAATTTGACCCGTCGGAGTAATCCAACTCACATCAGCAACCTCAGTTGAACCACCCATCAACGGCGGTGTATCGGAATGCGGTAACACCTGTTCCCATAGAGGATCATCAATTAAATCTTTGCTCAGATCCAGACTAGAGGAATCTTGCATCCAATCAAACCCGCGCGACACAGATCCTTCGGGGAAACTTGCTTGTAAGTCCTTCGCAAATTTACGTTCTTGATCGGTAAAGCTAATATCGTTAATCTCAGCCATTTTATCGTAGAGTAATTTTGACATCGTATCATTCGGCAACAGGTCATAACATCCCGTGATGAATTCAATATCATGAGTCGTTCCCGACATCAACGCCGCCCCTTTAGCAATATCAAGCATCCGTTCATAAATTTCATCAACCAAGTCACGACGCGGCGCACGCACAAAATACCAGACCTGTGCATAAGCAGGGACAACATTCGGTGCTTGTCCACCACTCGTGACAACACTATGAATCCGCGACGATGGATGAATATGTTCACGCAAATAATTGACGCCGACATCCATCAACATCACACCATCTAATGCACTCCGCCCAAGCCACGGCGCACCACCAGCATGTGATGCAACACCATGAAAATTCACTTTAAATGAATTTAAGGCCAGTGACGACCCGCTCCAGACAATATTGGTACTTCCCGGATGCCAACTAATCGCCGCATCAAGGTCATCGAATACACCATCGCGCGCCATAAATGTCTTACCAACAAGTGTCTCTTCGGCCGGGCATCCATAAAAACGAATCGTGCCAGAAATATCACCTTGTTGCATCGCTTCTTTGAGCGCAATAACCGACCCCATACACGCTGTACCAAACAAGTTATGTCCACAACCATGACCGGGGCCGCCCGCTTCAATCGGACTACGATCCGTTGTCATTTCCTGTGATAATCCCGGTAAAGCATCGTACTCACCAAGGAAACCAATGATCGGTGTACCTTCACCCCATTCTGCAATAAATGCAGTTGGCATTCCGCCTGCACCCCATTCAATCGAAAAGCCTTCGGCCTCTAGTTTTTCGGATAATAACTTTGCCGCAAATTCTTCTTCTAACGCCACCTGTGGATTGTTCCATATCTCTTTGGCGATGTAACTCAGTTCTTCATCTTGATTGTTGATATGGTCGAGAATAATTTGTTTTGCGTCCATGCAATAACCTCATTTTTAAGTCAATAAACAAAGCACAGTCATACTCAAAAATCATATGTGATGACTATGACAGGGTATATAGTATTTAGACACATTATTGGGACAAAAAATATAGATTACAGTCACAAATAATGTTTTACGAGAGTATCGTATTCTGTTCGCTTTGACAAACAGGGCGGATATTATGTTTATTTTGAGGTATTTTCACAGCAGATTGATCTAATTCTGCATACTAATGTGCGGGTTACACATAAAAATAAACGTTTAATGTGATATTTGTCACAAATGAGCAATGACACCGACTCAACCATTTGTGATATTTGTCACATGCTTACGCCTCATATTTATGGGATACTTAAGTCAGATATTACGAAGCAGAATACACAGACACTAGAACAAAACATACAAGTACTATTTTTAGAATATATTTTGAAAAAACCGCCTACAAGCGCATGTGTAGGCGGTTTTTCAGTTGTGCAATATATGTAATTATGCTTTAATCCACACATCTATATGTTGTGGAATCACCAATATGCTTCAAATTCATCTCCCCGCACCACCCCTATCCGAATATATTGAATGCCTCTGGTATATCAATGACACCATACAATATAAGCGAGAACGCATTTTACCTACGGGTATGATCGAAATTATGCTGAATTTTGGTGCACCATTTCGTGTCTACGATAATAACGATACCACCCAATTTACACTCAATCACGATGCATGGATTGCTGGATTCCAAACAGAATATATTATCAATGAGCCACTCGCCGAAACACATATGATGGGGATTCGGCTTAAGCCCTATGGATTATCCTTATTGATGGACATCCCTGCTCATGAATTTCACAATCAATTGATTGATATTGACCTCATTTGGGGGCGCGAAGTCCATACTCTACGTGAACAATTATATTGCCTACCAACCCCACAACAAAAATTTTCCCACCTTGAACAAGCATTACATAAGCGCATCTTGTCACAGCGAGATAACATCAAGTTAGTCGAATATGCCGTCTGCATATTGAAGCAGTCCAAAACAAATCTTTCAGTTCGCGAGTTATGTCAAGAAATCGGTGTGAGCAACAAACACCTTATCCAGCTCTTTAAATCATATATTGGCGTATCACCCAAAGCCCTGAGCAAAGTCTTTCGCTTCCAAAATGTCTTAAACACGATCGATCCAAAGGCAGACATTGACTGGGTAGACATTGCTATGTCAGCAGGATATTATGACCAGTCACACTTCAATAAAGAATTCACCTCATTCACAGGCATGTCACCATCACAGTATATGTTGAATCGGCAACAAATTTTCGGTGATACCCTCGAACAAGGGGACGGCATCCACTTTGTACCTGTTGATTGAAGTATCAAACTGCGCCTTCTGGCAATAGCTCTAACATACCGTCGGTCCCAAGCAATAATGTCCACATGGGACGCAACACCATTGTCTCGTAATACAATGCCATTTCTTCTGGGGTTGGTTGTTGGGTCTGATTCAGCCACCAGTCAATCATTCCAAATAATTGAACGACTGTGTTATGAATCACCAGTTCTAAAGGCAATCCAGACTGAATTTCCTGAATACCCATCTGTTGTGCTTGCATTACATTTGCCTGTACTTGTGCCCTTTTAAATGCTTCTAATACAGGTTGTGCAGCAGGTCTCTGGAACAGTACATGTGGCAATTTGGGTTGTTGCTGTAATTGAACAAACAATGCTGTGATTGTGGCGCGTGACTGCACATGATAAGGAGCATCTCGCATTGGTTGGAGTTCTGCTACAAGTGCCTCCACAAATTGATTCAACCGCGCCAACAATAGAGCTTCTACACTCTCAAAATTCCGAAAGAAAGTTGAGTATGCTACATCAGCGTGTTCTGTGATGTCACGAATTGTTATCTGATTCAGATTTTGCTCTTGCATCAAATCTATGAGTGCATCACCCAATAGTCGATGTGTACGTTTTGTCCGGCGATCCATTTGTGCGTTAATTTCCCACTTTCTATAGCCTAAGCGTTATCTTGCTCGAAGTCACTGATATATTTATGCGTCATTAACTGTATTATGCGCCATAGTGACTGATAACTCAAAGGATATTCACATGTTGAAACAACCAATCATAATCATATCAATCATAGGCGGTGGCATCGCAATACTTGTACTCATCGGATTTACTATCGAACGTGTCGCACAAACACAAGTGATCTCACAATTCCTTGCACTGGGACAACTTGTTGATGTCGGTGAGTATCAAATGCATGTGTATGTGACAGGTGAAGCTACAGGAAAACCAACCGTCATTCTAGAAGCAGGTAACGGAGGATTTTCTACACAATGGGTGCACCTCCAAAATGAATTATCTCAATACACACAAGTTGTCAGTTATGACCGTGCCGGATATGGTTGGAGTGAGCCAGCACCTTATCCACCCAATTTAACCCGCAACGCCCATGACCTCCAAACCGCCTTGGATACTCTGAAGATCAAGCCACCATATCTCCTCGTCGGGCACTCGATGGGTGGACTATTCAATTTAAGTTATCATGCCGAATACCCCGATAACATCGTAGGTATGGTCTTTTTGGACTCAACCCATCCTAACATGTGGGAATACTTTCCAGATGAAATGCGAGACCGCCAGAACAGCATGAGCGCTTTGATGCGTATCATGCAATTTGCAGCAAATTTCGGAGTGATGCGTATATTTAATCCCTTAACAGCAGTTGTGGTCGATTTACCAGAAGCCGAACAAAACGCATCATTAGCTTTGAGTGCCACCCCACAATATATTAAGACATTTCTACAAGAAGCCGAGATTGTCAGCAATTTACCACAGTCTATGCCCCCTATCAGTGACTTAAGCGATATACCATTAGTCGTGTTTTCTGCAAACAGTGCGCCCGAAGGTCAAACTATGCCAGAGGGTATATTCGACATCATGCATAGTTTACATCAACAACTTGCTGAGATGTCGAATTATGGCGAGTGGTATCTGTTAGATGGAGCAAACCACTATAGCATCGTTATGGCAGAAGAATATGTATCCCAAATCGCTGAAGTTATACGCCATATGTTAGCGATGCAACAAGTTCAATAGTGGTCTAACCTCAATCTGGTTAATTTTTTACAATACAGTTGCCTCCTTCAAAACTATGCTAGTAGACATAACCAGCATCAATTAGGGGGCAAAATGAATTTACCAGAGTTAAACATTATCGCGATTATCGTCGCAACATTGGTCGAAGTTATCATCGGCGCGGTTTGGTTTAATGCGCCGTTTGCATTCAACAAGCAATGGTTACAAGGCATCGGCAAAACAGTAGAGCAAGTCGCCGAAGATGCATCACCAATCTCGATCATTGTAGCAATCGTAGGCGCACTCATCACGGCAATCATTCTGAGCGTTATCATTGGTTGGCTAAATATCGAAACTTGGTCAAACGGTCTATTGGTCAGCATACTAATCGCTGTCGGATTTTCCGCCAACACAGCAGTTATCAAAGACCGCTTCGAAGGTCGTCCAATCGGTTTATCCCTCATCAATGCGGGGCACGACATTGTTATCTTTGGTCTGATGGGTGCAATTATCGGTGCACTTTAAACAGAATCAAAGATGACCTATCGTGAGGATAGCTGTATCTACTCCGTAATATCGAACACATAGCAAACACTCAGCACTCAAAGCTAACAACTAAAACACTCACACTAATAGTCAATCGCATAAGGAGATAATCATGGCGCGTGGTACACAAGAACGTGAACAGCAATTTATTCGTACTGCAAAAACAGAAACCGGACAAACCATCGAAGAATGGATGGATATAGTTAAATCAGCAGGACTTGCTCCCAAAAATCAGACCATCCTCAAACACCTGAAAGCGAATCACAAGCTAAATCATATGCAAGCCAACTTCATTGCGGGCATCTACCTTAATAATGGGCAGCCTGTATATGACTATGACATATTATTTGCAACATTGACCGATGGCAAAGATCATCTGCTTCCAGTATATGAAAATCTCAAGCAACAAGTTGTTGTGCGCTATGATGATGTGGTATTTATCCCAACAAAAGGATATGTCTCAATTGAAGGCGAGAAAATTTTCGGATGCGCTAAATTCACAACCAAGGCAATTCGCTACGGTTTAGACCTCGGTGATACCCCGCAAGAAGGTATCATCCAGAAAGCGAAAGGTCTCGGCGCAATGCCCAACATAACCCATATGATTGAACTGAGAAGCGCAGACGACATCACCGACGAGTTGTTACAGTTGACAGATATCGCCTTTAACCGTGTCCATTAGTCCCCGAATGACTCGATGATCTCTCGTTTACGTTTCTCTTTATCGAATACTCCCTGCAAAAATAGTATAAATCTAGGCGTCGGACGATTGACATTCACAGTGTCTTCGATGATGTTCACAATCGTTGAAGCAATAATCACCAAGGTGAGGTAGATGTAGGCAACAATTGCGTAGGTCTCAATATAACGGAATGACCGCCCCGATGAGGTCTTCGCAATTTGTGTCACATCACGTACACCAAGGAACGCCAGCAAAGACGAGTCTTTAATCATCGCAACGAAGTCATTACCGAGTGGTGGTAGTACATTACGGAATGCCTGTGGCAAAATAATATACCGCATCGTTTGCCAATATGTCATCCCAACCGACATCGCCGCTTCTGACTGCCCTTTATGGACTGACTGAATCCCAGCACGAATCGTTTCCGACATGTACGCACCATAGGTTACACCTAATGCCATAATCGCGGATGGAGCCGAACTCCCACGCCAGATCAAATCAGCTAATTCAGGATCGTTGGTAAAGGTACGTAATGGATCAATTATTCCTGAGTTAATAAACTCGCGGATTGCAGGAACAAGAATAAATGCTGTGACTAATAACACAATCAATACAGGCAAACCACGCATAACCGACACATAAACAGTACATATGTTATAGACAATAACATGCAAAATGCGCCCGATTAGCTGTCCGATTGTCTGAGAGGTTTGTGGAGGTTGAGGTGGATTAGAACGCACAATGCCAACAATAATAGCCAAAAAGAGTGCCAACAAATAAGAAGCAATACTGACAAATAACGTCATGCTGATACCGTCTGTCAGTTGGTCGAAGATACCTGCGTAAATCTCGTCAGTAGCAATGCTGATGCCTAGCAAAATACCAATCAGTACCAAAAACATGAGCCAATATGGCAATGTATAAAAACGTCCAAAGCGCATCGCCCGCCCTTGCGATTCCGCTATAATCTGGTCTAAATCAGGTTCATCAGGTTTACGTTTATCGTTAACGGGTTCTGGGGCTGAGGACATAGACTGTTCCTTTTAATAAATATTTTCGGATTTATATTGTTGTTAAACGCACAGGGACAAGGCATGCCTTGTCCCTGCAAATCACATCATATTGATGTTTACGATCTATTCTTCTTCTTCGCTCTCACCACTACCGAGCCACTTGTTGTTGATTTCCAACAATGTGCCATCTTCTTCCATGCTAGCGAGTGCCGCATTGAATGGTTCAACCAAGTCGGAATCGAGTGGGAAAATGAAACCGAGTTGTTCTTCACTAAGTGCTTCTTCTAGAAGGACAACGGATTCTGCGTTGACACCGACATAACCTTGACCTGCAACATCATCCATCACAACTGCGTCTACATCACCAGCGATCAATGCTTGGACTGCAAATCCGAAACCATCGTAAGCAACCAAGCGTTCTTCACCAACAAGTTCTTCTGCAACGAAGTAGTTGGTGGTTGCAGTTTGAACACCAATCACATAGCTTTCTTCTGCAACAAATTCATCAACGGTCGCGAAGCGATCTTCATCAACACGAACCATCATACGTTGTGCGAGGTCAACATAACCAT
>DIYL01000025.1:40263-53585 GCA_002428985.1 Anaerolineales bacterium UBA6055
ACAATTTCTGCACGTTCTTCTGTAATGGTGATACCATCGGCAGCCATGTCATATTCACCGTTGGACACTGCAACAATCATGCCGTCCCAGCTTGCTTCGATATATTCTGGAGCACAGTTCAAACGTTCGCAGATTTCGCCGACTGCATCATAATCCCAACCATCTGGTTCACCAGTTTCTTCATCAATGAAGTTGAATGGGATATACGCATTTTCAACCGCTACTGTTACCGTACGACCTTCTAGGTCTGGCAATTCAATAGCTTCACCGCTACCAAGCCACTTATTGTTGATTTCCAACAATGTACCATCTTCTTCCATGCTAGCAAGTGCTGCATTGAATGGTTCAACCAAATCGGAATCGAGTGGGAAAATGAAACCGAGTTGTTCTTCACTAAGCGCTTCTTCTAGAAGGACAACTGATTCTGCGTTGACACCGACATAACCTTGACCTGCAACATCATCCATCACAACTGCATCTACATCACCAGCGATCAATGCTTGGACAGCAAATCCGAAACCATCGTAAGCAACCAAGCGTTCTTCACCAACAAGTTCTTCTGCAACGAAGTAGTTGGTGGTCGCAGTTTGAACACCAATCACATAGCTTTCTTCTGCAACAAATTCATCAACAGTCGCGAAGCGATCTTCATCAACACGAACCATCATACGTTGTGCGAGGTCAACATAACCATTAGAGAAGTCAACAATTTCTGCACGTTCTTCTGTAATGGTGATACCATCGGCAGCCATGTCATATTCACCGTTGGACACTGCAACAATCATGCCGTCCCAGCTTGCTTCGATATATTCTGGAACACAGTTCAAACGTTCGCAGATTTCGCCGACTGCATCGTAATCCCAGCCATCTGGTTCACCAGTTTCTTCATCAATAAAGTTGAATGGAATATACGCATTTTCTACTGCTACTGTTACCGTACGACCCTCAAGGTCTGGCAACTCGTCTTGTGCATTAACAGCTACAAATGTCACTGTCAGCAACATAAAAACCAACAACAAAATAAATTTACGCATAGGTTGCATATAAATTCCTCCTAAAGGAAATCCTAAACTTTTTGTCATAAATGTGATACGGGCGCATATTTTAACACGCCGTTAACTTATACGACAGATGATACCTTCCTCAATTCAATTGACAACGGATAATTAAGATGAATTCAGTCCATTTAAGACTGTATAATTTAGCCAATGGCAAATGACCATGGGCAGAGCCAATCAGGTTGAACCAACAATTGATTAGTAACCTGTAGGATTATGTTTGTAATCTGTTAACGAAATTATTGTATAACGCAAAACTAACGGTAATGTGTATACTGAATAATGAGAGCGTATGCAAAGTAAACCTGAAAGAAGTGATGATGAGTGCAAACTTCGATACCTTGATCCGTAATTTAGAGAGTGAAGATAGCAAAATCCAACGGGAAGCAGTATTAGCACTCAGTTATGATGGTGCCGCTGCGGTCCCTGCTCTAATCCAAGCTGTGCGTGATGATATTGTTGCTCTAGATGCCATCACTCCTGTCTTTAAACAAATTGGCGAAGCTACTGTCGACCCACTAACAGACATGCTCCACTCTGATAATAACGACTATCAACGAAAAGCTGCCCACCTCCTAGCAACAGTCGGACATAGTCGTGCGCTCGTTCAATTAATTATCACATTAGATGATGAGGATGCTTTGGTACGTGCCGAAGTCGCTAGTGCGCTCGGTAATTTTAAAGATGCGCGGGCGATGGGACCGCTACTTAAAGCGATTCAGGATGACGAGCCTCAAGTACGAGCGAATGCAGCCTTATCCCTCGGCAAATTTAGTGATGAAAAAATCACAGATGCACTGTTAATGTCACTCGAAGACAAAAACCCGCTGGTACGCCAGAGTACCATTCGTGCCCTTGCAGATAATCCGTCAGAATATGTTGAACCTGCGCTCAATCACGCAACCCGTGACCCCGATGAAGCTGTACGCCAAACCGCAGCGGCAGCACTACAACATCGTAAAGGGGATAGTGTCGCATTTGATCGGCTCAACATTCATGGTGATATAAGCGATGAAATGAAGAAGACCATTGATAAAGTCATGGCAGATGGGGTACTTGACACGCAAGATATGGAAGCGCTGCGTCACTCTAACCCACGAGTACGGTCAGAGCTACTACAATACATCTCAGAAAAAAGTGGCCCTCAGATGATCCGTCTCATGATTCCCGGTTTAAATGATATTAATCCAGCTGTACGTACCAAAGCGGTCAATGCCATTACCCATATGGGACCACGAGGTGTTGACTTATTACTGGATGCCTTACCCGAGCAAACATCGCCTTTTACCCGTATCGGTATCGCAGAAATTCTCGGCAACCTTGGTGATAAACGGGCATTACCGGCATTATTAGGTCTGCTAAAAGATGAAGATGATCGGGTTATCACAAGTGCAATTACAGCAATCTCACAATTTAATGACCCTGAAACCATCGATCATTTGATCGCCATGCTCAAGCACCCTGAAGATGTGGTACGCACCCATGCAACAATCGCCCTTAAAAAGTTAGGGTATGATCCCAAAAACGATGCATCCTCTATGCGAAAATTATTTAACCGTTTATTTCGTAACGACTAGGATAGACATATGATTCAACTCGCGATTTCTTCATGGACAGTACATGGCGCACTAGGGCAAGTCTGGTATGAGCCAGATGCCAACGGGGTTATGATCAACAAAAGTGATGAACATCCAGCCACATTGACTTTACTCGACTTACCAGCTCATATGGCAAATGATGGTATTTCTGTACTCGAAGTCTGCAATTTTCATTTACCCAGCATCGACGACGCGTATCTAACGCAGTTCAAATCAGCACTTGATGATGCCGGAGTCACACTCGCGAATCTATTGGTGGACACAGGTAACCTCTCGTCACTAGATGATGAAAAATGGCGCGCCGACATCGAAATGACCAAACGCTGGCAAGATATTGCCTCTAAATTAGGCGCAAAAGGTACACGTATTGACTGTGGCACAGAAACACCAACACTAGAAACACGCCAACGCAGTGCAGAAGCCCTACGCGAACTCGTCGAATATGGCAATAGTATTGGGATTGACACAACCACCGAAAATTGGCGTGCCACCAGTGTTGAACCGGATGATTTATTTGACATCATCGAACACATCGATCGTCCGATAAAATTATGTGTGGATTTTGGTAATGCTGAAAAAACCGCCGATAAATATGGGACAATTGAACGCCTCATGCCACATGCCGATTCCATCCACTGTAAGGGGCACTTCGATGGTATGACGCTTGACGTAGATGAATTTCATCAGAGCCTTGATATTATTAAAAAACATGACTTCTCAGGGCATATCTCGCTGATTGATGATGGTACAGAAAATGAGTGGGAACGTACACTGATCTTGAAAGACCATATTGCCAAGCATCTACTCTAGAAAGACATCTATCATGTCAAATACACCACAATTGCCCGATTGGGTATTTAACATCCATGATGATTCCAAAGGTATTGGTCGCCAACTCGCCGATGGGCTGACAGCAAACATATTTGTTGGCAAAAATAGTATGCTGTCTGTCGTTAAAATCGAACCGAATTCGCAAGGTAATATCCATAATCATCCCGAAGAACAATGGGGCATTTTACTTGAGGGCGAATGTATCCGTATCCAAGGTGATGAAGAATATTCTGCTAAAGCCGGCGATTTCTGGCACACCCCGAGTAACGTACTACACGGCATCCGTACAGGAGATGTGGGTGCAGTCGTTTTAGACATTTTTAGCCCTCCCCGTCCTGAGTACAGGCAAGCTGGAGAGGGTTTCGGCAATACAGATACCGACTAAATCAAGATTGTGAATTAAAAAAATCAGCTATCTCTCGCCACATCATGGGTGGATTTGCATACATCGGGAAATGACCACATTCTTTAATCTCAGAGAGTCGTACGCCATTCGCCTCGATATGCTTCAGATAAGAGAGATGGCTGTTTTGTTCACCATACATAAACATCACCGGACACGGCAGACCTAAGAATTTATCCATCAAATCGGCATTGTCCGACAAATCCACCATCGACCGAAAAATTCCTTCAACCACCTCGGCTCGGACTTTAAACTTCAAACTAGCGGCATACATCGGGCTCGAATATGCGGGTGAATATAACGTCCGTTCAATAAACTGTTCAAAAAAATCATCCGCACTCGACGCAGGAAAATCAATAATCTGACGGCTCAGAAAACAATCTTCTGGCGCGACATTACCCTCAATATCAATAAAGCTCAATACACGGTTAGGGAACTGATGGGCGAACATCAACGCCGTTAACCCGCCCATAGAATGCCCTACTAAATGAAATTTATCGATTTCAGTAGCCGTCAACACTACCATCAATGTTTCGACAAGAAATCCAATCGACACCTTCGACAGATCTGAACAGATCGTTTCACCGCACCCCGGTGCATCGTACGCCAAAAACGGATAGTCGCTTAAACTGGCTTGCCGGATAATGTCGGCATAGTCCTCTTTAGTTGATCCAAACCCATGTAAAAAGACAATCGGAGCTTGTTCTCCATCACGTTGTATCGCAGAAATTGTCAACTCAGTATCGTCCACAGTTAATGATAAAGCGATTTTTTCAAATTCAGCCAACAGCATACCTTCCAATCTATTTATGTCAGTATACAGTATCGCAACCGACTTGAGCTTTCAACTGATACACATGGTAAAATCCTACTAATATTATTTTTCATATCAGATAGGATAATCCATGACCGTCTCCCATTGGCAACAAGTCGAACAAACCCATCGTGATGTTGATTTTCTGATTGTTGGCGCAGGTCTTGCTGGAAGTTCTGCCGCATATTTTGCTCAACAAGTTCATAATCGCGAGGTGGTCGTCACCGATGCGCGTGATGTCGGGCTTGGCGCAAGCAGTCGCAATGCAGGATTTATGATTAGCGGGCTCGATACGTATTATCATCGTGCCATCGAAACCTATGGGCGCGACAAAGCCCTCGAACTATGGACACTCTCGCATCAGACAATTGCCCATTGGCGCGAATTTATCAAAAATAGCCCCTTCGAAGTCCCACTCGATAATTGTGGATCGATGCTCCTTGCTGAATCAGAAGAAGAAGCCAAAGAACTCGAACTTGCCGCCAAAGCCCTTTCTGATGACAAGATTGATATTGAATACTACAGCAAAGACCCACTTGGACGAGGATATTATGCTGGCATCGAGCAACCGATAGATGCAGGCGTACAACCCTATCTCTTAGCTAAATCGGTCATGGAACAAAGCGGGGCAGAATTCATACCCAACAATGAACTTTATCGCATTGAACAAACCGAAGATGATTGTGTCACAGTCTATACCCGTCAGATAATTTTCCGAGCGCGTTATGTCATGCTCTGTACCAACGCCTACTCACCAATGATTGACCCGTATTTTGTCGGCAAAGTCGTCCCAACTCGCGCCCAATGCCTCATCACCGAACCGCTTGATGATGTGCCAATAGATTACTGTGGTTATAGCGATTATGGCTATATGTACTATCGTACCACATTCGACGGACGCTTTTTATTAGGTGGCGGACGCAAAGATTTTAAAGCCGAAGAAAACGACACCACTGAAGACCGTCTTAACCCCAATGTACAAGGCTACCTCGACGATTACATAAAAAAATTCTTCCCAGATGTCACAGCTCCGGTCGCCCACCGTTGGAGTGGCATCATGGGATTCAGCATCGATGGACTACCACTTGTTGGAACACTTCCCGGCAAATCACGGGTTGGATTTGCTGTCGGATTTACGGGACATGGTCTAGCGATGTCTGCCGGAACAACCGAACGTGCCGTCGATATGCTCCTCAATGGGACATCAGCGGGTGCAGTCGATGTAGCACGCTTGGGTTAGTCTTTTCTGAGTGTCTCTATGACACTCATCATAGGATGTAAGTATGGTTAGTCGGCACAGCTCGAAATTTCCAAAACATCTGGCTATTATGCTACCAAAGAGCTAACCACTTCAGTGGGTTTTCCATATTAACATAGCACGCGATCTTGAACCGTGTGCGAGGTAGAGTGATAAAGGATACCGTAATTACTATCAGACTACATTTAACTTTTGCATCTACTGATGTTCAAAACATCAGGCTACAAGAAGTTGGAAAGTCTGCTAAAGCGACTGGGGCTAACCCCTTCAGCGGGTTTTCCACATGAACGTAGCACGCGGTTTTGAACCGCGTGTGAAATATAGGTAATAGAGTAAAGAGAGACATCTCAATGGCATTCTGGGATATGTATTATCATATTGTATGGGCAACCCACGGTCGTTCACATTTCATCACGCCTAAGTTAGAAGAAACATTGTTCGGACTTGTTAAACATAAATCTCAGATGCTCAATTGCCCTATTCATGCCATTAATAGCATGCCCAACCATATTCACGTTGTAGTTTCGATTAATCCTAGCCTCGCCGTGATGCAATGGGGGAAGCATATCAAAGGCTTTTCTTCATATCAAATCAACCAATTGGATATTCTTGAAGATCATTTTCGCTGGCAATCGGGTTACGGAAGTATCACATATGGACGTAAAGCACTCCCCAATATCCTTGAATACGTTCAAAAACAGAAACAAAGACACGCAAATGATGATGTATATCAATACCTTGAACGCATAGATACAAACGAAATTGAATTGCTCTAGTATATTATGAATCTACATACAAACCTACAATCCGCCGGATACCGCGTCACACCCAACGCCAAGGGTCGTTATGTCAATGGACTCATCCGTCTAATGGGCGACCTATCCGCGATGGATTTTTTACGCGATGATTATATGGTGCGGTTACTATCAAATGCCCAATTGCGCAAAGGCAAAGCCTTCACCTATAAACAACTCCAGCAACTCGCAAACCCACAAGATGCGATTGACCGCTTCCAAGAGCAGATGCAAACATTAACAGCGCGCGGGATGTTTTTGCGGGGATATAGCTTGCAATGTCCAGTCTGTGACCTAGCAACCTGGTACGGACTGAGCGAAGTCGGCGAACATGTGACCTGTCAGGGTTGTCGCTTCGACTTTCAAATGCCCCTGACATTGCCGTTTGCTTATCGCCCTAACAGACTGCTAGCTGAGGCATTAAAATCCGGTGCAATGACCATCTTGCTGACAGCTCTATGGCTCTATGATCAAGATAACGACCTATCATGGCAGACAGAAAGTGTGGTACATCAAGGTGATTTAACCACCAATATTGATATTCTAGCACTGATGAACGGCGACCTGTGGCTTGTCGAGTGTAAAGATAATTTCAAAACATCGGATAGAGCACTCGACGATTTATTGGAACAACTCCGTGCCGGGCTAAAAATTGCAGACGATATAGGCGCAAAACAATCGTTATTTGCGACACTTTATGCCAAAACAGTACCCGAGCGTCTAACAGAGTTTTTAGCAACAAACGATATAACATTACTCGCTCGCACCGATTTACTGCGATGATGGCTCTTCAGTTTCTTCAGGTGGGTCGACATCCGGTTCGAGTGTTGCCTCATCACCTGTCGATATGCCTGCCAGAAACGGTCCATAAGCGGTACCATCAGCGAGCAATGCAAATATCTGACCCGATGTGCTATCAAGGAAGAACGTTCCACCTGCAAACCGTTGAAACCCGAGGTTAATATTAAGTGGTGGCGTTTGCGCAAATCCGATTTGATTTTGTAGTGTTTCTTCGCTAATCCACGCCCCGCCAAAATCACCATCTGGCAAAATAAATCCAGCCGGCGGGTTAACACCTGATGTAAAAAGATCAGGCGGGGTCTCAAAGTAAAAATATTGTCCGCTCGGTTGATCAGGGATCATCGCCCAAATTTCACCCGTATCATCACGTTGATACATCACACCACTAGCAAACACCTGCACATCCCCCGGAAAACCAATCCCAATCTGAATCGGACAACCCATGCGTTGTGCAATCAAAGAATCCGACCGCCATACCGATAAATACGCGGGGTCAATAGCTGTCGTACATTCTGCGGGTGCAACGGTTGGTGGCACAGGTGTCGAAATTGCATCGAACACATCAGGGTCCACAAGCGCGCCTTGTAAGGGTTCAGCCTCCCCGATAAACACCCCAACATATTCTGTCGGACGTGGGGTTGACGTGGGAATAAGTGGTGTGGGCGTCGGAGAGCTTGCGATACTTGTCGCTCGTCGTTGTTCTGCATTTGGGGTCGGCGAGATAAAGACTGTCGCCAACGGACGCTCCGCGACAGCCAACGACTCAATCTGTTCGACTTGTTCCGGTTGTGTATCACACCCAATCAATAGAAAGGCGAGTACCCCCACCAGCACATGGGAGGTAATGATATAAGTCGGAACAAAAAAGTGTCGCAGTATACGCATAGCAATCTCTGTTAATCAGTCATTCAAACAGTCCCTGCCATTGTACGCTATATCAGCAAATCGGCTAGTCTTGCATCGTATCGTTTTTGTCAGTCTCTAAGTTTTCTGCCTCGAGCAAACTGGTATCACGACGATTTTGTAGTATCTGAAACTCCCTTTGTGCAACCTCGCTTAAATGTTTTGCTAATGCCTCTGCTTTTTCTTTTGACTCAGCACTCCCATCCATTAGATTAAGCTCTTTTATTTCTTCATCTGTCAAAGCATCGCGATCTTCTCTATCCGTATAACGAAAGTGGAGTTGTTCAATAATCGTCGGGCTGTAGACAAGTTCAGGACGAAAGTCAGTCAACACAGCACTCCGTATAGCGCATGAAATATATTTGTATTTACCACGGTAACGCCCAATCACAATAATAGCTTGACCTCCCATCCCCCAATAACCATATTGATAATAGACTTTTTGTTTTCCACGGAACTTTTTTGTGCCATTACGTATTTCAAGACCACCAGGACCAAATGGATAAGCATCACGCACTCGTGCCGACACAGCCCAAATCGGTTTGACTTCACTCTGTTTGTTCTGTTCAGGTTTTTCTGACATAGAAAATCGCCCTTTAAATAGATTTTCTTCAATCAATATAAGTATACCACTATGGTCTTCTATAGGTCAGGTCATCAAATATCGTGGCACACTCAAGCAAAATCATCCATACTAGAGGCAGACTATCAACATACTGAGACTACCTGCTATTTGAAGTCGTTCGTCACGCGCTTTTTTTTCTTACCGCTTGTTCGTCGTTTACGCCGAACTAGCAATAAAAACCCTGCCAATACACCAACCATACTGCCACCCATCGCGATTAGATTACGCCATGTAAACATTATCGGGATCATTAAATCTTGCCCCGCCCAGATACGATAATCTGCATCTAATCCATTGGCTAATCCGATGAGTTGATAGGGCACTCCATAAATATTCGAAATGCTCGACACTGTTTCATCAGCATAAACACGATGTACCGTTTGACCATTGAAGCCGTCAGGATTATCAAGGTAGCAATCACGAGTTGGCTGAGGAATAAGACGCGTCTTAAAGGGCAATAAATTCAGCACATCATCTTCGGCATTAATTGCATCAATTTCATCAAGTGACACACCATAGCACCATGCCGTAAATGCTCGACTTCTGAACAATGAGTCTTTATAGTAAATTGCTTGATACGGCTTATTGTCATACCACACAATTGTTTCAGGGTCAGATAAATCGTAGCAGTTAGTTCCATCATAACTAAAGACAATCTGTTCATTCGATTTTCGATAGTCCACAGTCATATCGATTGGGCGATCATAACAGACATAATAAATAGGCATCCAATCCGCATCAAAACATGGTGGTCTATCTGTTGGGATAATCCAACCCAGATACGATTCTTCTCCGTTTAGTTTTGCTTGGTTGGCTTCACGGATACGATTCTCGCATACGTTATAGTACACACTCAACTGTGCCCAAGGGCGAATCCCCCGATAGTAAATGAGATTCTCACTCACTCTAGGTTCAGTTAATTTCTCGCCATTTTTGTCTTCATAAACCAGTGGCATCCCAGTTATATCTTCATAACAGGGTCTTGTATCAGGAACAAATGTTGGATGCCCAACTTGTGTTAAAAGACCTGAATTAACATCTAAAAGATCATTCACACAAACGTTAAATTTCTGGGATATACGATAAGGATAGTCACCCTTTTCCACAAAGTAAACTTCCATATGTGAGTATTCAGGCGGGGCAGATGGATCTTGAGGTGAATAATATAATCGCTGACCCAAGTCATTATAACAGGGTAAACTATCAAGCGGTAAATATACAATCACATCATCAGGTATAAGCCTGTCACCCCATCTATATCTGTTCTCGCTATAGGTGAATGCCTCGTAACAGATATTAAACTTTTGTTCAATTTCGTAGAGTGTTTCACCTGTTGTTGGATTATAAGTTCGATAACAAGGTGTAGGTTCAACAGGCACAATGACCCAGGAATCGGTTACGTTTCGATAAGCGGTATCATTTAAAGGATTATATGGAGCATTTCTATTATATATATATGGATCGCGATGTATTCGCCAATGAGGATTTAAGTTGAGTAGAACATCCTCGCATATGTTGAGCGAATGTGAAATTTCAATAACCCGATCGATTGAAGTCAGAATAGCTTGTATATCGCTAGGGCAGTCCCTCACTGTTGGTATAAAAATCTCAACATCATCGTCTAACGATCTATCAAGAAAACCGTTATAACGTAACAAATCAATGAGACAAACGTCGTATTCGTCAGCGATCATCTGCATTGTTTCACCACGTAAGGCAATATGTACAGGCAAATCACTATAAACAGGTTTATCGCGCTTATCACCTTGTGAATCATAATAACTCAGACGTTGTCCCTGCTCGTTATAACATGGCAAAACATCGCTCGGTACATAAAATTGAAACTCAGACTGATTGTTCATTCTGTGCAAGCTATCCGATCTAATAACCTCTTCTACACAGATATTTAAGTTCCTACCAAAATAATCAGGCGACAGATACTGATATGTTGTATTAATAACGAATAGTTGATCACTAGATTTTTCAGGAATTGATGGCGTTTTACATGTTGGGGAATCTTGTGGGATAAAAATATCCATAGTGGTCGTGGTCGTAAATGTCTTATAGGTTTCAAGCTCATGCAACAAGATGTTTTCCGCTAATAAATCATCTACACAGACCTCATACATTCCAGCTATCTCTTCCAATGTCGCATCACGTACATATACAACATTTTCATAATACGGCTCATCTAACCATGTATTATTTTCATAATATTTTAGACGTGATGAGTTATTATGTATTGTATTAAATGGAGGGTCATAACACGGTTCGTTAAGTGGAATTACAATAGGTGTGCCATATGCAATAGAGGTAATATCCAACTCAGGATTAAGTTGAATCACTCGCTCAAGGCAAATATTCTTACGTAATAATTCAAAATCTAAATGCTTTGGGTTGGGATTTTCATAATACATAATTCCGATTTCACCCGAAAAATCCTGACCTAACACAGGCACTGCACCCAATAACCCAAACACGAGCACAATTAATATCCGACGCATTATCCATCCCATCACACACGCTTCGTTTGCACCTACTTTATCGTATTCAATAAGACAAATCGCCAAGCGTAGTTTAATCGTCGGTCAAGCGTAAGGATAACGTGGCACACTCAAGCAAAATCATCCATACTAGAGGTAGACTATCAACATACGGAGATCAATCCATGAACCGTCTGCTATTTAGCCTCCTCATCACATTACTTATCGCGCCATCAATCACTGCACAAGATGCGCTCAATCTGCCAACTGAACTCTATATTCTGTTGAATGCCGGACAAGTTGAACGCTATGGACTCGGTGCAGAAGGCGTGCAAACTGTCACACCCGAAGAAACCTTTGTCATAGATTTTGGTATCGCATCAGACGATAACTGGATGGCATATCGCACCACAGACGGACTCTATGTCGGCAACATATACGATGATGAGCAAGTTCAACGTCTCGAAGAAAACCCTGATGCTCCACCCATACGTGGAGAAGGTAGCACACTAGCTTGGTCACCCGATGATCTTTATATCGCCTATGTGACACTTGCCGGCGTGCGGGTTTATTTCCGTGATAGTAATGTTATGACAGACATACCCGTCGACCAAGTCAAACATATCGAGTGGTCGCCATCAGGTGAATTCTTACTAGCGGAAACCGTTGAAAATATCTGGTGGATCTACCGTCGTGTCGGCACCGAGATGAATTTAGCCAGCGTCGTCCCTACATCACGCGGGATTGCATGGGTATCAGATGCGGTACTTATTTTTGCCCCAGCCGAGGGTGGCCTCTTCACGATGGACTTAAACAACAGCAATACACAGACGACTGTTTTATCCGCACCAGATGCCTATTATTTCCCGATTGAAGTCGGTGACGGCATTTATCGTGTGATTCGTGCTGATGGGGATACTGGATTTGGTCGCTTAGTGTTGGTACAAATCAGCGAAGGGGATGTTATTAGTGAAGAAATTGGTGAAGGCGATATTGAATTAGCTAGTGTACGTTGGGCACCTGCTGGGAATTTACTGATTGCGTTTCAAGGGGGTGTCATGGCTCTCATAGATCCGATCAGCGCGCAGGGTTTCACATTACCGATTACGAGCACCGTCTCTTATGATTGGGGCACAATCCAATCGAATGCCACAACTACACTCGACATCGCAGACGACCTTTATTTTCTGGGTGAAGATGTCATGGGTATCCGCCAAGTATGGACAATTGCAGATGATGGTAGTCCATTAAGCATCACACCTGCCACAGGCGAAATCACCGATTACGATGTCAGTCCTGATGGCAACCTCATTACCTATATAAGTCAGGAGCAACTCTGGCTCTATAACCGTAACGACGATGAGTTGACCTCAATCGTAGACGCATCCGAACCGATGCACACACCACGTTTCAGTGCTTCTGCTGGTCAAATTGCCTACACTGTCGAGACGGTTGAGGATAGTGAGAATGGTGGCATTTGGTTATACACCATTGCTGACGAATCGAATGAATTAATCTTGGCTAATGGTGCAGCAGGTGCGGAGGATATTGCTCCGCCCTTCTACAGTCAACCACGTTGGGCACCGAATATTAATGCACTACTTTTAGTCGCTAGTGGAAGTGAATCCACCAGTTTAAGTGTGCTCGATGTCAATACACTGGAAGTTGTGCCTCTGGGTCAATATGATGATGGATTTTGGTTACGTGATGGACGGGTTGTAGCATGGGGCAGTGGTCTCGGTACAGCACAAGCC
>DIYL01000030.1 GCA_002428985.1 Anaerolineales bacterium UBA6055
TTTTGCTTAACTTGATGCTTATGGCCCTTGTCAACTGACGGGGGTTTTTCGAGGCAGTATGCAAAAACCCCCAAATTCAATCATAGGGGCAGGGTGTCCATATGAGCGAAGTCTCTGCGGCAATTGCCTATGAACAGGTACAAAAACTCGACCAGATTACAGCCACAATGCGCGCCTGTAATCATCAACTCTATGATGGATTGGCTCAGATTAATGGTGTAACACTCCGTCGTCATCCCGATCCAGAAGGCGATAGTGGTCCTTTTGTTATTTTCACATTACCCAGCGCAGACATCGCAAAAGAACTGGTCAAGCGTACCCGTAACGAAGGTGTGAGACCGAGGCTGCAAGGGGCAAGTAACATTCGTGTTGCAGATTGGGGATTACACCTACACTGGGAAGTGACAAGTCTGGTCAATAAACAGTCAGTTCATTCGTCAGGTCGTCCATGGACAGACCCCTTAAACACATTCCATACAGAAATTTCATATGAAAAAGGGATTCTACCCGTGATGGAAAACCTCGCAGAACGGTCTATATTGATGACTGTGCCACCCATTCTGACAGAAGAGTTGGTTAATCAAGTACTTGATATTTATCATCGTTGCGCAAAGGACATCGGTTTATAGTTCGCTATAGGTCTTCATAATCTTTGACAATGAAATAATCGTTCTCGCTATCACTGCCCAACATCACAGGTTGTCCGGGGGCGAGACGTTTTCTGTCAAATTTTTTGCCATTTGCATAGTGAATTTCTACCCGCACAACATCTTTTGCAGAGTCCGATAGGACAACAAACTTCTTGATACCAAAGGGAGAAATCACAGATGTCAGCTTTTTCAATGTGATGCGATTTCTCTTATAGCCACCTAGATTAAAAAATTGGAGTTGAATCGTATCACGTTCGATGTAATTTTCTTGCAGAATCGTGAGCGTACCCTTTATCGGGTTAACGCGCAGTCTACGATTGTGTAGCACAAACACAGCAACTGCCAGAATAAACAGCAAGAATACTAATATTGTCAGACCGATTGAGATAAGATACTGTGGATTGGTCTCACGTTGAATGCGATGTGAAAATGAACGGGTTCGGGTTGCAAACAAGGTACTATTTTTAAGTTGTACATCAGGGTCAGAAGTTACCTGAACTGTATATGTACCTTGAGGTAAATCTGGCAAGACAAGTTGATAATGTCCCACATCGTCTGGAAGCATAGTAAGGAGTTGACCCTGTGCATAGTCCGTCTGGTCGGACTCGGCAATTACCTGAATCGTAATCGGGTTTCCATTATCGACATAATCAGCAAGATTAACACGCATCCCGTCGTTTTCTTCAATAATGATAAAACTGACAACAAGGGGATTTGGCTCATAAGTAAACACAAGCGGGAATGAACCCTCTTCCAAATACGAAATTGCTCCGTCTATCGGCGTAACATCTTCTATCAGTAAGAAGTTAGCTGGCTCAACTGTAAATAAGCCAGACATCTGAGAGCCAATCTGTGTGGGTGCTGTATCTTTGATAATCTCTGCGATAACTTCAATGCGATATTGCCCAGGGTCTACCATTGAAATTGTCTCGGTAAACTCTGTCCCAGAAGTATTTGTTGGTATCAAGGGGACATTCGCCCACTGTATATCCGATTGGTCTTTAACAACCGCACGAATATTCACCCCCTGAATGGTAATCTGTTTTCCAAGGTCATCAATCAATGATGCGGTAAGGGTTACATCTTCACTCACAAGCAAGTCGTTAGTTGGAATACCTGTGACAGCCAATTGAACAGGATTAACATCAATGGTAGCGACATTACTCTGGTCAATAATCAAAAGTTCTGTGTTATTGGTGTCTTTGGTCTTTGCCTGAATATTGACCGTATGTGTTCCGGGTTCGGTGGGGATATAGGTTGCAATATATTGATTATTATTGCCCGACTGCAAGTTAAAATCAAAGGTCTCGGTATTACCTGATGGCGTTTGAACGCTCAGTGTTGCTTGTAGCGCATACTTAGGGTCAGTATAAACGGGCAAGGGTTGATCGTTCACCCCATTAATTTGGAGTGCAATATCAACAGGAAGGAACATAATTTGTGGGTCAATTGGCACTGTAATACTATGGTTGACTGTAATTAAATCCAGATAGACATCAAGCAGATCATCTTCGCCATTAAGGAAGATATTCCATGTCCCCGGTATCGGATTGCTAATCTCCCATACTTCAATAGATTCATTTTTGCCAATCACATTTACATTGGGGGATGTTTCTGTGAGTATAATCCCGTTAGGATTCTGAATTTGAGTATCAATACTTGGGTCAACTTTAAATAGTGTAATCCTTAGAGTTTGGTAGTATGGGGGGACATTGATATGTGCTTCACGATTTTCTATAGATACACGTTGCCCGATAATACTTTCTGCACCACCCGACCCACTTGTTCCTCTAAATGACTTGACCAGTTCCGTCAGAATACGCAAAAAAGCAGGACTAATATCATCTGAGGTTTGAATACGTTCCGATGTTCCCCGACGATCAACAATACGATTCCATGTGGTTTCGTATGTTTGCCAGAAGTCGTTATTTTCATCAATTCCCAACACATAGAGACGCGCATCAGTTGCAAACTCTTGATTGACAACAAGCTCTAATGTATCCATATGGGTACTCATATCGGATGGGGTTGCACACTCACTATCTATCCATTCAGGACGAGTCGGCGCACAGGGCGCACCATCAGTCGTAATAACAATCACCTTGAGGCGTTTTTTGCCATCATTGGGTAGGCTATCAAATAGATTTGATGCAGTATTGATTGCATCAATAAAATTTGTATTGCCCAGATTACGTCGCCCGAATTGGTCAACGCTTAATGACTGGGTTAACTCCTGCATACGTTGCGTCCATTCAGGCGAGTTCCCCTCAATCAATGTCCAATCAAGTGTCACCTCAGTCACATCACCAAAGTTAATGACTGCCATCTGAAAATCAATATCAGCAGGTACAACAGACTTATATTGGCTCAATGTACGGAGTGCAAATTGAACAGATTCAAAGCGTAGTAATTTGGGGTCGGTTGGGGCTACGTTAGACCCAAAATCTGCCCCCCCCATACTGCCAGATTGATCGACTAAAAAAAGTATATCCAGTTCATCATAGGCATTGGGTTGAGCAAATATATTCGTGATTACAAGTAACGATAATAATACAGTCACAAAAACACGAATTCCAAATTTAGTCAATCTCGTCATTAGAGGTTATTTCCAAATCGTCTTCATTTAATCCAAATGTTTCTAGCAACTTCAAAAGTTGGGGACGTAGTTCGTCCGCATCAGCATAATCATCCAAGATGCTTTCTATTCCAGCTTTGAGTTGTTCTAACATTTTAACAGGAATTGAATCCGACTGAATGTTAATGTTTACCTGAACCCCCGGTACAGATGAATTATCTGACCCATGTCCTCCTGATGTTGAGATACCCGTTATACCACGTTTTTGGTCACGGGTGCGTTGACGACGGGTAAGACCTTTAGAAGAATTGGACGTTGTATTTTCATCTCTCTGATTAAAAATCCGGTTTGGCGCACGCTCTCGTTTGGGTTTTTTCTCATCAAGGGCTGAACGACGTTTTCTACCTGTTTCTGTGTCATCCTCATCATCAGAGGATGTTTTTCTACCATGTCGTCTTCTATTTGAGGTTTCTTTATCTGGGTCACGTGGTTTTACTATAGCTCTTCGTCCACTACGTCCTTTACGTGTCGATGGTTTTTCGTCGTATTCATCGTCCGATTCAAAGTCATCATCTTGGTCTGGTTCATCATCCGCTTCAGGCTCTATATATGATGGTTGTTTAGCCTGACTATCCTCACGAGGTTGCTGTCCACGTCGTGGGAAACGATACGATTCTTCTGGAACTTCTATATCGTTTTGCTTGATGTATTCTTCTTCGTCGTAATCGTCTCCATCTTCGGGTTCCGGTACAGGTCGTTGCACTTTTTTGATAGGCTTCTTTTGTACAACAGGCTCTTTTTCATCTGTGTTATTAGGTTGGTTTTTTTTCCCCTGTGTTGGTTCATCTGCATTGTCTCTGACAACAGATTCGAGAGCATTCTCGGCTTTTTCAAAGTTTTTTGCTAAATCCATTTTAGCAATACCACGACGACGACCTCTACCTGCTCCACCTTCTCCGATTGCACGCCTTTGTAGACTGCCATCTTCATTCGGTTCATTTTTAGGGGCAGGCGGGATAGGTGAGTGGGTTGGCAATGTCTTATCCAACTCTGAATCATACTCTGCATCTTTGGCATCTGACAATAAGTTTTCTGGTTGTTGCTCTAAATTTGACAAGACTTCTTCTGATGATTCGGGTTCAGGGTCAGATGTATCTTCATCACTATCAAATGACTGATTATCACCATCATCTAAAAACTCACGGTCAGCGAGTGCTTCATTTTTAACAGTGTCGTCTTGTTGTTCAAATGCTTCTACATCAGATAATTCTTCGGGTTGTTCACTTTCTGATGTCACATTCTCAAAATCCAAAGATTCACGATTCAATATTGCCTTGTTTAAGACAGTATCATCTTCATAATCAGGCAAATCTGATGATTGTGTTTCAGATTCAGGCGTTAAATCATCTGGACTTTCAGAAAATGACAAATCATCACTAGACATATCACTGTCATCATCTGATTGGTCGTCCCAATCTGCTGGTTCTTCGTCAGCAAAATCACTGCCGTCTATCTCATCGTCTTGATAATCTGGCATATCGTTTTCTACATCAGCAGAAAACGATGCGATAATAGCATCTGCTTCATCTTGAGGCATCACATTATGGCTAGCAAACTGTTTGGCAAGCTCGACAATACAACGATTTTCTTCATAAGAAAGTATTGTCATCAAGGTTGATGTAACACCAAAAGCACTATTATCCTCAGATTGTAATAAACCAAGCTCTACATAAAATTCATAGAGGGTATTGTGTTTATTTGGGGCAACTTTTAAGTGGCGTAAAAGATTTCGCTTTGGTTTTTTGACCGCATCACCTAGATCATTCGCAATTACAGCTAAGGCTTCTAAATGTTGGTTGACATCATTATCAAACACTGGATCCATATAATTATTCCTCAACTTTGCTTATTATCTGGTAACACAGACAGGTGAAGGCATAAATTTAGTTTAACGTCATTAAGGACGATTGACAAACAAGACAAAGGTTAATGCCATCACAATGCCAAACCCCATTAGTACAATTTGCCACGAATTATTTTCAGAGTCTACGGGGGTATCTGATACCACAACAGGGTGATCTGCATACAAGTATATGCTTGTCCCCGCGATGATACGATCACGCGCAATTAACCGTGCTTCCACTTTATTAAATGCAACTGTATCAGCGCTGGCAATAGTCAGTTGCCCCGTAATACGTTCATCAAATTGCGGTATAAAGTCTGGCAGTGTCATTGTGTTTGTACCAGAGTCGGATACCACACCATAGGCGTCTTCATTACCACCAATCACACTCGAATTTGAGCGCCAGCGTTCAAGATATGTTGGCTCTATCAAGAAACGGACATACCCCCGACTGGATGTATCATTTGTAAACAGAGAGAAATCCAGATTGTCATGTCCCATTGTGGGTGGGTTGGTCAAAACCATCGAAATTGTCTCACTGATTTTGCCGGGTTCGCTCGAATAATCATCTAACTTGACTGTCATCTGATTCATTTGTGCGATGCTATTTTCGCAGGCGACATCATTAATCAGTTCAATGGGGTCAACCTCACTATCGACATGACTACGCAACGAGACAAATTCTGTTGAGGGTGTCCATGGGAGAGGGCCCAACTTAAGTTCTTCATCCACACCGATAGAAAAATCAATCGTACCAATAGGTTGCCACGACCCCGGAAAATCCGGTGCAATCATATCCGGCGATTGATAGACAGTAAGGGTTGCAGAGTCTATGACTTCGATACCGATATTTTTGACCCGAACATAGATATAATTTTCTTGTCCCATAATAGGATATTCAAATATATCACCAGCATCATCAAACCGTCGGACAATGATATTCGGGCTTTCCCAGAATACAGTTTCGTTCACATCAGAACAGCTTCTACCATCATCACTAGCATGGTCTGCAATGATAATATCTGCACAGATCTCCGAGTAATCGACATTAAATGTGGTTTGTCCAAATCGTGTAAAATCATTGCTCGCTACAAGGTCAAATTGATACACATCTGTAGATAGTTGACTGGTTTCAGGGCAAAAATTTGTCGTGAACTCAAGTGTGCCACCCCCTGATGGATAGGGATAGGATGCAGGTGACACCGTTACCCATGTAGATGGAGCAACATCAGGGGCTAACCGGACTTGAAAACGGTCACGTTGTTCTTCAATTTCTGTAGTTACAGTCTCGATAACCCGTGATGCGAGGTTGTTGGCATCTTCCAGCCGGAATGTCTGTCCATCTGTTACACTTGCAGCAAGCTCAAGCTGTTGTATAGAGCCTCTGCCAGAATTTACAGCAATAACACGTATATCCCGAAGTGCCAGACTATCTAAAATTTCAGAAAAATTGAGGTCATCACCAGTATTTCGTCTACCATCCACACCATAATCAGGGTCAAGAGGAGCATTATCAGTAAACAAAACTATCAATTTAAGGGCATCATCACGCCATGCCAATTGTCCGGCTTCCCATAATGCACGTCCAGAACTTTCGGGGAATGTTTGTCCTCCAGCAATAATCTGTAAGCTGTTGATAGTTGTTTGTAAAGTCTGTACATTGGTATTGAAATCTTGTGCTAAATTCCACGGAAACGGCGGATTAAAATCATAATCTGTAAAATTAATGACAGCAAACCGTGTATCCGCAATATTTGCCTGTACTGCCTGCCCAATTGTAATTGAGCTAGCTTTAGCCTGTGCAAGGACACTACTCATACTCGTGGTGACATCCAATGCAAACACAATATCAAGTTTGTCAAAGAGTCCTTCTGGTAGGGGAGGGACTACCACAGAGACAGTATCCCCTATACAGCGTGTGCCACAGATTTGTCCGGCAATTGTCGATGGTGTTACATTGTTTATATCAGGGTTTTGCGCCGATGTCGGTAGGATCAACATCCAGATACAACATAACACGATGAATAGACGGCTCTGCATCTTTTGTGACACCTCCATTAGCTATCTTGCTCAGAACGTCGTCTAAAATCAACAGTAAGCAAGCGGGCAAAGTTCACCATATCACGGATGATTGGTTCGTTCAGTGCATCGCCTTTGACTTCATCTAATAAATCTTGGTGATCGGTGTTTAGCCAATCTGTCCAGATATCGGGCAAAAATTCGTCTGTGACAAAACGCTTTTCACGCTCGACAACCAGACTATCGGATATTTTACTTTTATCAAAGACAAAGGAATGATACGCCCGAACAAGCGGGTGTAATGCCTGATTATCATTTTGCCGATTCACTTCAATCGCATATTCGTCGTCGTTATCAATCAAGAGAACATCATATTCATCATTTGTACCGGGGCGCGGACCTGTCACTTCAATCTCGCCTGCGGCAATACTCAACAAGAACATCTGCGCCCGTTTCGGCTCAGTAAGTCCCATCATCACATATGGATGTGTAATATCAGGACGGGTACGGAGTTCTCTACTAAACCGTCGCTCTAGTTTGAGGGCATAGGCTTCTGCTTCGTAAACAGCCGTTAACTTAGGATTCGAGTTCGGTTGTTGGTTATTTAAGCCATATTCCTGCGAATAGGCTGTGCGTGTCACCTCTAACGGGGTAATCGCCTCAAATGGGATGATTGCACGCCGTTGTTTCAGATAAACAGTGAATGGGTCAGTGGCTTTCATTTGAATCAGTTGATTATTTTGTTGAATATTGGCTGTATCAAGAATTGCCTGTTGTAGTTGCGGTATCCCACTCACACTATTGCTAGCAAGAATTGCATGATATTCATAGTCACGCGCCTGTGTTTCATCAAATTGTAATGGTGTACGCGAGCGATTAAGTAGTCTATCGCGCATACCTTCGACATAATAACTATCTCTGGGTAAGCCATACGATGACAGGACACTATCAAGGTTTTCACTCAGCCCGATTTGTGTACAGTATGCCGTACCTAGCTCAAATAGTTTATCGTATAACTCGGAGATATTTGTGGGGTGAATAGCGACCTTACCATCCGGTGTCTGGAACGATAATCCTACAGTCTCGGAATCTACATTCCAATAGAATAACCCCATTGTCTCCTGAACACGATTTGGACGTGATTTACCGACTTCTTCAAGTGGTGGGAAGATATAGTCGATGTACCATTTTTCTTCCAGTGGGTTGCCATCTGTATCTGTCCAAATATACTCACGCACACCTTGCAATTGATTGAGTTCATCACGAACGTTATCAATACGTGTCGGCAATTGGTTGACTTTGCCCAACAGGGTATCATCATCGGTTGTATCTATCCCAAGTGATTGCGCAAATGCCTGTAGCTTTTGTAGATAAGTATTGGCAAGTTTTTCAGATTCTTCCAATGCAGTATGGATATTTTCGGCGGCTTCCCCACCATTACGATCATCCATCAAACCGCTTAAGTAAGATCGAATAGTTTTGGATTCTTGCGGATAGACTTCTAAGAAGCGTGTTGCCTTCACAACTTTACCGCTACGCGCAATCATCATATTAGGAACATCTTGTGTTCCATTGAGTATCAAGCTAAGAGCTTCGCGTAAGCGTCCACGAATGATTGAAACAATCCGATCTTCGGAATCCTTGACATATGGCAGTATATCGGCAGGTGAAGACTGGTCGATAATCATAACGAGTACCGAATCCAATTCTCTCAATTCTTGATTTGAGAACACTCCTACAATCACATCCTGCGCAAATTGTTCTGCTGTTTCTACAGTACCTAAATAAGCACTATTTTGTAAATCTGGCTCGACAAACCGACGCACAACTTCCTGCATATAGCGCGAGCGAATTACCTTAATAATGTCAACAAACGGCAACCGAACTTGATATGAGCCTTCGGACGCAAATAGCAATGTACCACTTGATTGACGAATCCGATTATGTGTATTGCGTTCATCGCTATACATCTGACCAATTGCTTGAATCGCATTGCCTTTATCTAAGCGAGAGATAATGACATCAGCCATCTGTGGATAGATGCTATATTTTGGTTCTGCATTGTAGAAATCACCAACATAGTGCGATACAGGATATAATTGCAAGCTGTCTGTCACAATGTCATTATGGGCAAAATTCATCGTCTTGGTGATGGGCTGTCCATTACCATCTACACTATCAATGACATTCCCGTAATACATAGCAAATGGTTTAGAATCACTCAGTTGGAAGCGATGGAGTTCGCGTAGGGTTGCGGCAGTATTTAAACGTTCAGTCGCATCCTCAAATTGGGTCGCAATATACGCATGAACTTCAAATGCCATATTGGGGCTAATTTCTTGTCCGGCTTTACGTGCCAGAACAGCGACATCCATCAGTGCGGCAGACCCAATATCACCATATGTATCTCCAACAATAATCACCCGAATACGTTTATTATCTTGAACTGCTGTTGCCATTTGTTTCAGGCGTGTCCAGAGGTTATCTGGCGAAGTTTGCATCTGGTGGATTAAGCCAAGTCTTGCTAGCACACGCTCACGTAAGCCCCCCTGACTTAAATCTGTGTTGAGGCTTTTAACCCGTCCGACATCCACCCAATCTTTGTATTCACGGTGATTGCCCAGATTTGATTGAAGCAATTCATGCAGGTTATCTTTGAGTTCCAGCACCTCAGTTTTATTATCAAGTTCAACGCCAGCGATAGAAACAGGATTTTGTTGATAACCTTGATTGAGTTTTTCAAAATCTCCGGTATCAACAACCAGCAAGCGAATCTTGTCTGGTATTTTTTCTTCACCAGCATCTAACAGGCTTTTCTTGAGATGGGTTACAACCCAGCGACCTGTACGACCCAGACCAATAATCATTGCGGGTTGTGTTTCCCACTTAATGCTGAAATCTTCTAATTTTGGTGCAAGAGGTTCACCGTGCATTGTGAATCGCTTGACTTTATCTCTTCCACCGACAAATTTAGGTTGTGGTTCTTTTTGGCACAATATCCATGCCAATCCTAACAAGGGCAGTATGGGTAACAGCACCGGTAATAACTTAAGCAGTCGGGCAAGCGGGTTGAGTGTTGCAGGAGGTGCGCCCCATGCCGACATCAATTCAAAGACATTCTCATCGTCTGCACCTGCTAGAGGGCTTGCGAGTCCAGTATTACCGTCAGCATTAACTTCTGCCCAGTAAATATCAGAATTACTGGTATCGTTCCGTTTGGTATTAAATGTCAGGATGCGCCCATCAGGACTCCATGACGGGTAACTATTTGTTGCATTCGGGAAGTCCAGACCGTTTTCATCACGATTACCAGCAATCGCAATCGGAGATGCCCCCGTATCATTGGCTGATACAACAAATATCTGTGCTTGAGGGTCGGTATATGTCTCTGTATTGTTGTGCGCTGTGAAGGCAATCCACTCGGCATTAGGCGAAAATGCTGGATAGTAATTAAACGCACCATTACCACTTGCGCCTGCAACTGCAATTGGGTCATTGCCTGTAACACTGATGGTATATATATCAGATGGGGTTGTTAAGTTTGTCCCATCATCATAGATTGGCGTTTGCTGATTGGTCACAACATAGGCGATACGATCATTGATACCCCATGATGGCATTGTTTCGACCATATTCGGTGTATCAGCACCAGATAGTTTGGTTACTTTGCCTGTGCCAATGGTAACGATGGAAATATCCCCATCAATATCAGCAATAGCCACCTGATCACCATTAGGCGATATAGATGCAAAGTTAGCGCGTATCGGTGTTATGGGTAAGGGTTTTCCCGTCGAATCAAAGACAATGAGTGTACTATTTTGTACAGGGCCACGTATTGCCGCAATACGGTTTGAATTTGCCGATACCGTATGACATCCGACACATCCCTGCGCATTTATCCCATCCACACTATCAACCACACCGGATTGGAATGGCGACATATAAATTCCGGTTGCACCATCTAAATCACTCAGGTTGCTTTGCCAGAAGTAAACGACATCTTGCTTGGGGCAGACAGTCGCATAAAACGGTAATGACAATAACCATAACGCAAACCCCGTCCATGCAAACAGCACAAACTTGGCTAGCAAACATAACCACGATGACCGTTCTTCTTTGGGTTTACCTGTCGCCCGAAACAGCCACCAGACAATCAGTGCAGCGATAAACAGTAAAATAATCCAGGGTAAAATTTTAAAGAAGTCAAGGCAATAAGCAAGTAAACTCATAATTGGCATTGCATGGTCTCCTCTTGCCTGGTTGGATTGGTTAATAACATCCGTTGACGGAAGGGGCGGGGGTGGCAACGGAGTCGATGTTGGTAAAGGTGTTGGTGTAAATGTTGGTACAGGAGTAGGCGGGGGCAACTGAGAATTTACGCTCAGTGCAATATTCAGTGGTAGTTCTGGTTCGTCCTGCTCACATAAGCGATAGCGACTATCAACCAGTTGTCCGACAGAATGTGTGCCTTCCTTGAGTGGACGCACACGGAAAGAGACCATTTGAGGCTTAGAATCTTTCACCTCGCTAAAGACCCAACTGAGAATGTCACCTGTGACAACTGCAGGTGGGTTTGTACTATTTGGAATGAGTTCAAAATTATCCCGTATGTACTGGAAGTTCACGCGAACGTCATTCGCCGCAGTACTCTGGATAATCTGGCTAGCAACTTGCCGGAAAATGTCTTGGAGTTGTGTAGCCGATTGCGCCTGCAAATAATCTTCAGGACGACTCGCCGCCGCAATCATTGTCTCAGTAGAGACATCACTACCTAGCCCAATTGTGATAATCCGTATGCCTGTGGCTTTGGCTTGTTCTGCCGCCGCAGTAACTTGGGCAACTCCCTGTTGCCCATCAGACAACAACACCATCACAGGATTGGCATTATAAAGGGTATTTTGTTGGGTAGGGTCATTCAAAACTTGTGACCCCGCATTAAGACCACCAACAATATCTGTACCACCACCGACCCCGAGTCCGAAAATTGCAGTATCAATATCTGCCCGAACACGGGTCAATGGAATTTGTATTTGAGCATTACTACTAAACGACACAATCCCAATTTGGTCAGATGAAGGGTCGCCATCACGGACATTCATTACATCAACAAACGTCTGCGCCGCAAGTTTAGCGCTGTCAATCTTTTCGCCAGCCATGCTCCCAGAGACATCAATCACCAATGCCACATCAACGGGGTCAGTAGATTCCAATATTGGGCAATCACCACTCTCCCCGACAAATTCTAAACTGATTGTGACCTCAGTTTCACCAAAATACACATCTGATGTTGGCTCATAAGATGCCGTTACATTCAGAGTAGGTGAATTTTGGGCAAATGTGAATATCCCTGCACACAACAGGCATATGATTATCAGCAAACGGATTATCGTTTTGGACACCGTCTGGCACTCCTTCATTATCTGGTTTGTTTAACGTTTACGCAATTGACCACGTTTATCATCGACTTGTCCACCATCAGGGGCATCAATATCAATATCACGATACCCTGCGGCAATGTACGCATCCCGACGCAGGTTGTGTGCCATTTCGCGCACAACAACAATCGAAATTGTAAACAAATCAATCAAATCTTGATATTCACGTAAGATAGTCTGATCTGTGCGTTGTCCATCTGCGTTATTAGTCTCCCGTGAGACTTTTTTTTGTTTTATCTCTGCTTGTTTGAGGCTCTTGTGGAGGAATTCTTCATGCTCTTTTAGCACATCATGCTGAACAATCTGACGAGCCAATACATTGAACTCTTCTGAATCTTCCTCGAATTGGTCAATCAGATCAAACAAATCTTGATTAAAAATCGCAATTTCTTCTTCATAATTGTCCAACCGTGTCAGTGTATCTTCTTCTTTTACAGCTTTGAGATAAGTACGAACATGATTGTAGTCAATGCGGTTGGTGTAATAGGAATCGTATTCCTTTTGCCCAATATCTTCTCCACGGAAGACATAGGTATACATTGCATCCAAAAGAGATGGGTCAGAATGTGGTTTTGTCAGCCACCACTCTTCTACATCTATTGCAGAGGTCGGGTCAACGGGCGATGTTGTCAGATAATAGGTAAATAGGGTTTCACCACGTTCATTACGGGTATCTCTATCCATCGCTATAACAGAGTGCGCCATCAGACTATGGAACTCGCGGAACAATTGAATATCTTCCAGTAGAATGGACACACGGTCACTAATCCAGCGACGAGCTTGTTTAAGTTGACTATTGAGTTGATCTTCATAAGGCACAACTTGCACCTCAGCAGGGAAGATATGGTAGTATTGACGCTCGATTGTTGAGGCTTGTCGGTAAGATGTCTCTGCCGAGTGATAGGAATCCAGTCGATTTATCGGCAGTAGCTCTGCCATACTGACAACCGACATACGGAAGCGATCATCACCTGACAATTGCGTACTCATTGATTCGTCATTCTCTTCAATACCATATTCCCCGCGTAGGTCTTCCATAAAATCCCCGAGGAATATAGTATCATTTGCATTACTGTTTGTCTGATCGACGGTCACATAGAGGGAATATTCTACCCCACTCGTTTCTGCATCATTAAAGCCAAGCAATGCACCACTATTTTGATGAACCTGTTCTGCCAATTTTTTTGGATTATCGCGGTATTTAGTCGCTAGATAATTCAAGACAGATTCACGTTCACGGGCATCAGTAAACATATCCCGACAAAGGTTAGTCACTAAGTCAGCATTAAATTTATCCCATTGCCCAGTTTCATCATCACGCAATAGGGTGTTGTTAATTTCTAATCCAATATGGATAGAGCGTTTACCACTGCTCCCGCTTCCGGCTTCTACATTCCAGTTAACCTTTGATAATAGGTCGTGATACTTCTCTTCGGTACGATACCGTTCATACCGTTCATCAACCCATTTCTCATCAAACAAAATCTCACGACTTGGAATTTGGCTTGAACGACGCAATTGAGTTGTGAGTTGTTCGATATTTTTATGCACAGTGGTATACAAACCTTTGTGATGTGTTGCCAGCACCGATTGCCACTGATTGAGTTGGCTATCAACATCACCAACAAATTCCAACATTTCAGAAAGTATCCGGTTTAATGCACGTAGAACAATATCAATCTGGAGGGTTTCATAGGCAACCTGTGCGGCATCGCGGTAATCATGTTGTGTTTGTTCAGCTTCGGAAGGTTTCCCTGTTAAGCGATCCACCGCACTTCGTCCAGTTTCGGTACGAAGGCGCTCCATTTCAGCATAGGCATTATCCATCCCATTGAGTGCATGTGTACGTCGCTGTTGTAGGGGGCGGTTATTTGTCTGTAAATCACGGATTAAACCATGTACTTCTCCAAGAACTTCGCCCAATACATCAATAACTGATATTGTCCAGCCGAGTTTGCCTTTTCTAGCTATGATGGGGATACGGTTCTCACCATTGAGTTGACCATGTACATACGCTTCAATCGCATTACGGAAGCGTTCTAATTGGAATTGAACAAAATCTTCTAGGGCATCTTCAAACATACCACCGCCCCGTTGTCCATCACCACTCCGAACAGACCCTAAATATTTATTAAAGAATGCTTCGACAGCTTGTTTGATGCGACGGTAATCTGTCTCAGGGTCGCCCCGTGGGTCTTGTTCATCACTTAATATAATGTCATCTTCTAAACGGGCTTCGAGTACTTTGGATGTCTTGCGGTCTGCCAGACGGGTAGATGTGCCACTATCCGAACCTGTGGGCTGTAAGAACTGTACCCATCGTTCAGAGTCATAACGAGATAATTGGTCGGCGTAGCTTCCCTTTGTTTCCAGATTGCCGACATACCACTTCCAAATTGTGTTCCAGAGGCGTGTACCACTGAGTACCTGCCCTTCGTTACGCTGGTCAATGATATTGGTACGCTCATCTAATAAGGTTTCCACCTCATTATTGACATCATGATCGCGCTCGGCATTTTCCGTATTTAGCAAACTACTAGGAATATCACTATTGTCGAATGCTGGTTGAAGCAATAAATCAAGGGATTCTTGTGCTAGTTGCAATGCCCAACGGTCAACAATCTGTTGAATAGGCAGAATCAAGCTATATGTCCCTAATCCACCCACATGCGGGACATAACCTTTGGCAATCTGTTGGTTGTTAATCTTATTGCTCAGGTTAGAGATATAAGCACGATGATATTCACCACTATGGCTATCAATAAATCCGAGGATGGCATCACCGATACTTGGTGCAATACCTCGTTTAAGTGGATAATTATGGAGTGGCATAACCTCCCGATGACCGTCAATCAAATACACAAGGTCAAAGAGTTTTTCCCGCAATTTGTTATACCAGATTTGTGGGACATCGGTTGCTTCGTTGGGGTGATAATAGAAGGGATACCCCAAATCCATATTTTGGAAGGTCATAAACCGACCAAGCTCACGAAGGGCAGCAAATGCACGTCCTTCTGCTTGATTACGCGCTTGGGCTTGTAAGGTGGTACGGAATGAGCGTGGCAGATAGAAAAAACCACGCAACTGTACATTAACCCCCTGTAGTTCTGCGATGCGCTTAATCAAATAGCTCGCATCGATGAACAAACCTGCACCTGTACCCCCTACCAACGACCCAATGATAAAGACCTGCATAGAGCGTCCGTCTCTAATTTTGCCCTGTACCGATGTAATATGAGCATTCAAACGACGATATATTTCTGAGCGATTCGGTGCGGCAACATCACGAAATAGTGCAAGACGACCTAATTGACGGTATTGACCCGCACCATTTTCGAGCAAGAAGTCATTTTCTTTGAGGTTCTCAATATACCAATCTGACAACAACCAACTTGACAAATTCTTATATGAGTCAGCGTTATTAGAGGCATTCTTGACCATAGATTTGGCGTTACCACCGATATGTCCATACTGACGAGAATCGAAGTCAATCGCACCAAAGGCTTGTCCTTCCTCTCGTTCAGACTGACCTGCATCAAATTGTGCCAGTGGTTTTTTAGATGTATCAAATACGAGTAAGCGAACATTTTCTGGCACAGTATTATCGTACATATTAAGCAATTGCTCTTTGATATGTCGCACCGTCAATGCTCCGGTACCCCCTAACCCTACAATCAAAGATGGAATAGGTTGTTCTGTTGCCATTTGTCCCTCTCAATAAATGTTAAATTAATGTACTAAAGTAATTCGTCGTTCTCTAAGTTGATAAAGTATTGATCGCCTGTTTTCTTATCCTCTACGATAAATGACTGCGGTGCATTTGGTGTAATTGGTTGTGGTGGAATCAGTTGCTGTTGTTTTTCCATCTCAAATGTCACACGCATTCTGCCCTCGTCATACAATACCGAATTTTTATCTCCATCATTTGTCATCATCACTTTTGCAACACCAAGATGTCCCAACCGTAAATCATGACCAGAGAATGTTTTGGTATTCACCTTTAAGTTGTCTAGGTCTAAGCGGTTGTATTCTAAGAATTCACCCTCTGGTGTCTCGTAAGAGATGATAAACACACCCCTTAATGGATTCATACGGAGTCGCATACGTCTACGATAGATGCGATAAATCACAAACAAAATGAGCGCGAGGATAGCCAACGCACCAAAAATAAACAAGAATATGGATATAGGTAGGTTACGTGTGATTGTGACACTATCGGTATTAGAGCTAGCCACATATTGACATTGGCAGTCAAAACTATTAAGAGGTGCGCCAGTTACGCGGATATTATATGAGCCAGTATCCAGACCATACTCCTCAATCTGGTATGTTCCCTGACCAATACGACGTGGTAACAAACTAAAACTCAGTGGCTCACCGTTGTAAGTTGCACTAATCGAAAATGGAATATTTGATGCGGTTGGATTCGTAATAAATCTATCCAAATCAACCAATTCTGATGTGCCATTGATATTGAGACGTGTTTCTATCTCCAACACCAACGGACGTGGTGCAAACGGGGGTAATGCCTCCAGCGACTCTTCACTAATCTCGGCAAATGCAGGTTTAACAATATCCACACTGACTGTCCCCACAGCACGGACATTGACAAATGTTTCTTGGGTTGTGCGTTGGAAGACCTCAGTCAACCCTGCAGGATTTTGTGTATCCGGCAAATAACCCCGCAAAAATACATTAAATAACCCTGCTGTTGGGAATTCAAAATCACTACGGAATGTACAATTCATATCCGAACTTGGGAACAAATCAATTGTATGGGTGGGATTGCCACTACTATCTTGTAGTTCTATTTGTGGACGTAAGGTGTCAAAACCTGTCCTCAATATCGTTGGAGTCGCAGTCGGATTACCATCCAGCAATTGCAGACAAACACTAAATGGCTCGGTTTGTAACCAGTCGTTCCCCTGAGCAAACAGTACATCACTAAAAACAACATTCGGACGTACAGGATTTACCGTGATGGTTTCAATATCTCCGGCTGTATTGGTGTCTAATAATTGACGAAGTTCAGGCGCAATCGAACTAGCTAGCGACCCTGTAATATTGGCTTTGACAGTCACATCATAGTCACCAGCAACAAGCGGATAAAAATCCGCCGAATATTGTGGTACAGCATTGGTCGGGACTAATGGTAATGAGATACGTCCAGATGCAGGTGGATAAATTTCTGCCACAACATCAAGCGGGTAATCTGGCAAAATTGTTACAGGTATATTCCCGCTATCTTCTTTAAAAAATAATCGGGTGGCTATTGGTACAGCCTGCCATTGATAATTGGGGTCTGTGGGTTCTAAATCACTTAATACAGATGCTTGGTCATATGACAAATCTACTTCGGCATCAGTTGGTAACACATCAATCTTCCATGGACCGGGGTCAGGTTTGGCAAGCGCCCATGTTTCCACATTGGCAGTATCTGTTGATACTTCAATACGTGGGTCTTCTTTAATATATGCGTTACCATTCGGGTCGGTTAATGTCATCCGAATTGTTTCATTTGGAGCAGGGTCGGGTTTTAGAATGTTAAACCGTACCAACCGAACATAGGGTGGAATGCTGATAGTTGCTTTTCCATCAATCAATTCAACATCAATCGACTTAAATGAACTGGTTACATTGCGGAAAATTTCTCTAAGAAATGACAATAACGCATTTTGAAGTCCCATATGTTCTTCAACAACAACCAAGCGATCAGAATTTAGAATAATTCTGTCCCAATCTGCCTGATAGTCGGGCATATACAAACCAGTTGCCTGATTTTGTAGCGCAATCATATAGATAAAATAATCAGTCGAAGGGAATGCTGTTGATGTCAAGTTTTGTACGCGGGCAAGTTGGGCATGAGCATTGTCCTTATTGGTACAATTGATGTCCTCAGCCAAGCAGGGTTCGCCATCTGTAATAAGAATCACAACTCGAAGATTGCGTTCACCTGATGGTAACGGGTCAAGTTGCTCAAAAAGTTGTTGCCCTTCGCGGAAAGCATCATAAAAATCAGTGTATCCAAAGTTACGCAATCCAAAAAAGTCAGGACTTAAAATATCACTGATATTGGCTTTACGACTCCGAAAATCATCAAAGATGAGACCATCTGTCGCAATCTCCGTCCATGTCATCATAGTTGACAATTCAGGATCACCAAACCCAATCACAGCCATCCGTACCCGACCATTGTTTAATGTATGGAAATCCAGATCGCTGGTGTAATCTAACACAAATCGTTGTGCATCAAAGCGCATATCTGTTGGGTCGGAGGGGATACGCTCATCCTGACCATATTGTGGTCCGCCCATACTCCCGGACTGGTCAACCAACATTAAAATATCAGCACCCGTAAATGGTGTGATGCTAATCGGTTGCGCCAAAGACATATGAGCTATAGGTAAGATGGCAAAAAGTAAGGCGAAATATAAAAACCGAAACAACCACTTTTTTGTTTGCATAGGTCGTCTAATCTGCTGGGTTGATAATACTTTTTAATAGATGCAACTCGATTATACCCCTTATCCCGTAGACTGTAAAAAAATCTATAACTATATTTTACTACAATACACAAATCTTATGCAAACAAATATTGCATAAGATAGTATATCTATTTGGAGCAACCTTTTTATAGATGATTATTCCGCTAATATTTGTCGTTTACTCAGCAAGAATATCAATAAACCATGCAATTGGGTCAATTACATTGGTTGGCTGTATCCGGTCTTTATCCCGAATCGTGGTCGGAAAGTAGTCCACTTCTAAACCATCCGTATTTAACTGACTGAGGTCAAGTTGTTGCGGTAAGTTACTTAGTTGCTCTACAAGTGTGGTATATTGGGGTGCAACTTCATCAGGTTGTGGATAATTGTTAGCGAAAAATGGGGTATCGGGTGTTCGCCAAATTTGCTCTCTGGCTGTATTTGTACCTGTTTCATCACGTCCACCAATAGACGACACAACAAAACACCGCAAGTAATTGGGTTCGATGATGCCAGATACAGATTTCATAAATGCAGTCCCCATATCCTGATAGATAGGGCAGACTTGTTGGCAACTGTTAGCATGGTTGTCGTCATATTGACGGGTACACTGACGCTGTAACCAATTTGTCACGGCATTGTCTGTGTCCGGTTCGCCATTGATGAGCTTCCAATATCGCTGGTGGGCATCTGCTTTAACATACATTAAAGCAACATACATATCGTTGATAACAGTTGATGTAGATGCCTTATTCCTGTTGCGAGCTTCCCGTAAATGAGACAGAAAATCTAGAACAAGGTCAGTATAGTGTTGTTGTTTATTCTGGGTAAATTCCCATGCAGGGTCAAGCATAATGATAATACCATCCATCTGGCTTAACTCCTCAAACCATTTATGAGGTGTCAATTTATCATTATCTTGTTTTGGATGTGCAATATCTTTCTCGATGTGTTTTAATTCCCCATCATAAAAGTGTTCATAGAGTTCACCAGGGGCATCACTAAATTCAAATTGCAAGCTCTGATTTGTGCTGGCTTTGGTGATGTGATAAGTGTAATAACTGATTGTCTCGGTTGAAGAGGGGAAGACGTTATCGCTATAAATTTCACGCCGTTTTGACTTGATAAATTGATAAGCAGGGTTATCAGTACTGGCTTGAATATACCACTTACCATGTGGCACATCCTCGATAGTGGACTGTTCAAATGCTTGATACAACATCGCCAGATAAGTCGTTTTGCCGGACTTTGCAGTACCCCAGATACCAATTTTTTTAGGTGTCGCCATCGGTCACTCCCCGATAATTTAATTCACCAAATAGACATAAATTTTAGTCAATGCCTCAATAGAACGTGTGCGTTGAGAAACAGTTTGCGATTGACGTTGCGCTCTAATGTCATTAAGCAAATGCTGGCAAACCCATACCTGCCAGTCTGGATAATTTTCGACCATAAAATCATAGCGATTTTCAATTTCGCGGGTGATGTCGGCATAGTACATGCTAGAACGAAAGTCCGGCATTTGAGCAACTTTTTCTTCTGCATCTTGCACCAATCTACTCACCAGTGGCAGATTTGCATGTAGCGCACCACAAAATTCGCTAAAGTTAATCGGCGGAATGTGGTTCACCCCCAAATCATTACACCATTGGCGTAACCGATATTGTGGCGAGAAAAAGCGAATAAGCATCGTAACCGCCATCACAAAATTCGGATAATCCCATAAATTTTGAGAAAAAACAGTTGGGTTAAGGTCTGAGGATGCTACACCGATATGTGTTGGATGTAACCGTGACCGATAAATGAACGGGTCATCTCCAGTGTTTGTTGAGCCAATCTCGCTGATAACATTATCATATCTATCATGCCATATCTGTAAAACTGCCAGACTATCAAATGGGAGATTGTTTTGTAGCTGAATATACACCATATAAGGCGACAGATTTTTATTGGCTTCTCCAAGTTGCGTTAAACGATAGTCTACTACCTGTATATCACTGTTTTGATATGCCTCTATGACATGTGCAGGTAAATTGGTTACACCAACAATTTCGTGAGTTGTGTCGATTTGACGTTGATTAATGTGCTGTTGCGATAATGCAATCAGTAATTCCGCTTGTGTCCGCACCAACTCAAGCGATTCATTCAAGCGTTCTTGTGTAGCCTGTGGTATCTCGTCAACTTCTTGTTCAACAATAGGTCGGGTGATTGTATCCAGTTGTTGGCGCACCATCGTTTGATTATTGTGTGGCACTGTAGACATAGTTTGGAAGATGTCTTGGCGGATGTCGGCAAGGTCTGTAGATAACAAGTCGTTATCAATTGCCGTATTCGTAACAGATGTCACGTTATTTCGTATATTATGAATCCGTGTATTTAGGACGTCATCAAGGTAGCCTGTATACGTCATATCACCATACATGATACGACGCATAATCAAATCGCATAACTTTTCATAATAGATAAGGCGCTGTTGTTGTATCCCCAATTGTTCAAGTGCTTGGAGATAGTCTAATTGCGCGTTGATAACTTCATCGTGGCTACGCGATAAATTATTCTGATAATAATAACGTGGGACAAACTGAATGATTGAAATAGTGAGTAGCACCCACGCAACCATCAGCACATATAACCCCAGCGTAAATAGAAACAAAACACCAGCAACAATCACTGCCGAATTAATCACCCAACGAAATGGCAAAACACTACGGTTATCATAATAACTATATTCTAAACGCTGGTTGTGCAAGGTGTTTTGCAATGCGCGCAGTGTCGGTTCGTGATTATCTTTAATCGCTGCTTGTGCTGTGGCAATCTGTTGATTAAGGCGACTGATAAAAATTTCATAGACAGCATTGATTTTCTTAAAATGCCATTGGTTGGCTTGATGCAACTGTGAAAACTGAGCATCCATCTGCTGGTTAATCTGGTCGAGTGTAGTACTGATTTCCTGATTGGCGATATGATTGGCATGGAGAAGCGCATCCCGCACCCGATAAAACCGTCGATCAAGGTCTTCGCGGGATTGTACACGCTGGCGACTACGGGCGAACAAATTGGTAGTTACATGTTCTTCTACCCGTGTATCCCCTAACTCTTGTATCTCCTGACGATAATCTTGCTGTACACGTCTGATTTCGCTTGATTGATCGGTTGGCAGATTACCAATCCAGCCATTGATAACATCATTGTTGCTATAATCTAGGCGATTATCATCCTGCAACTGCTGATAAATATGATAACGACGTGCAATAAAACGGGCGTTAAAATCTGTCTCGCCAGATAATGACTTGGTTGTGACACTAAATGTAGAAAATGTCCCTGTGTTAAGTTGTGATTGTGGCAGATGTTGGGTCAAATTTGATTGTGATTGGGCAAATACAAAATCCGCACATTGTTGAATTGCCTTGCCATAATCGAGCGTATTATTGCCCCCAATAAGATAAAGATCACCCCGTTGGAATGGGGCAGTATTTTCGATAGGGAAGCGATATTGACGCTGATAGTTGCGATAGAATGACGGAGATTGTTGATAAAAATTCAACTCTTTTAATAGCGCAAACGCCAGTTCGCCACCGGGTTCAATTGTTGATTCATCTGATTGAGGGGTATCATCACGCAAGGGGTCATTCGCCATATTGGGCAAAATCAACATCCCATAAGTACGATACGACAGGTGAGTTAGATATTGATTTTGTAGTAAATAAGCTAAATCAATAAACGCACCACTAGCAAAGGGGTCGTGAGCATGACCAACCACATAAATATAGATTGTCTCACCACTTGTCCCTGCTAGATTGCTCAATTGCTGAACTACATTTTGATAGACCTTCTCATAATTTGTATGAATCGCCAGCTTACCCCATAGGCGATTACCAATAATAGTCTCACCCCATGTCCGCCAATTGACACTGCTCCATAATTGGGTGGTTGACTGATAATACAGGTCTTTCAGACGTTCATTATCCAGTTTGAGTGGAACAGTTACCCCCTGTTGCCCTAATCGTGTTGCAGTTTCAACAGGAGGAAGCCATATCGACGACAAATATTTATCTTGCAATTCGTAACGGGTAAAGCGTTCACTAATGTCATCAAGTATCTGCCGAGCATACCACCCCAGACCAATAACCAGTGTGCGCTTACGCTGTGCATTATCCATTACCGATTACCCCTGAGTAATATGCGTAATATGGATCACCCTGCATTATTTTTATCCTTGTCTCACGGGTATCATACCCTGCAAGAATTAGAACAAGCCGTTCTTGAAAATCACGATCATTGGGTTCTTTGGACAATAGCGGGTCGTCTTTGGTACTATCACGATTTAGTAATTCATACCCATAATTTTTAATAAAGGTCTTTATAGGAGCAAGATGGCGATAGGTATCACCCGCAGAGTAATCGCTGTAATGAGACTTAAATGTTTCCTCAAAAATTTTAGCAAAACTCCTTAATGTACCCCCAATTAAAGCGTTCCATGCATCTTGCAAAGTCGTCGCAGGACGTGTTTTTATTTCCCCATCTTTATAATAGATAAGAGGCAAAATATGTCGATAGTATTCGGATTCGTATGCTTGCTTTATAGTCGATTGCACTGCTATAAGATATTGGAGGTCAGCATCTTTATTGAGATAGCTTGCCTCTGTATGGTAGGTCTGTGGGTTAGACTTGAGTGTATTTAATTCACGTTCAATATTAGCTATCTGGCTTGTTAACTGCCCAAGCAGGCGTTCTGCAAATGTTCTTTCAAAGAAGACAAAACGCTGTGATGTACTATCATTAAATTTTATCCACTCATAGGCAAGCGCGCGAACAAAAAATAAACGTAAATCGACAGGATTGATAAAATGTGATGACCCCGGATTATATGGTGTTTCTTCTAGCATCGGGTTCAGATGCAATAGACGGTCTGTCTGTTGGGTGACAAATTCATATTGGCTTTTATAATCTCCAAACGCCTCTAATGATTTGAGCGAAATCCCATGCACTGTATGGACATACACAATCTGCGATTCATCATGAGTGGTGACAATACTCAAGTCACTGGTAGATACAGCATCCTTGATAATCTCGCTATTGATATTGTCCTCATCGTTATAGATACCAACGACCCGTATAACAGGTGGTATCTCCGATGAAAACGTCGCATTATTAACCAACAATAGTGGTGAACCTTTATCGGTTAACTCTGTCAACCTGTCCGCCACAGATGATGACTCTGTTAATAAATCTTGAAAGATGTTACCTGTGTGGGTGTTATAAATGCCGTATTGTGCTGTTGTATAGGCTGTGATGATGTCATTTAATGCGGGGAGGTCATCTTGATTGAGCGATTTGGATACTTTACGGATGTTATTATCGCCTAAAGCGCGCATCATATTCCATAGGGATTCCAATGGAGTACGGGTGTCTGCAATATGCTGGACATACGTCGTGATATTTTGGTCAATTACTTCTGTGGGATTAAGTGTTAAGGTTGTCTGCGTAGAGATTGGCTTTTTATTATCCCGAAAACTACGTTCAATCTGCCGGATGCAGTCTTCCCAATAGCCGATACCTGTGACCAACTGTGTGCGAACCTGTTGAATGTAGGGGAGCAATTGCTGAACAATTGTCGGGATAATTTCTTCAGTCACAACAACACGAGCTTGGTCATCAAAGAAACGAACTAGTTGTGTCGCCTCTTCCCCTGTTTTCTTACGTAATGCCCCCATCTGATTAAATAATCCACTGCGTACATTACTAACATTTTGCACCGAGCGATTGATACGCGAGTCATAATTAGGGGTGCTAATCTGGCTCTGCTGTTGGATAAGCCAATTATAGAGTTCTTCTTCACGTTCATATAACCATTGGCTGGCTTGCCGGAGCCCATTTAATTCAATGCGGTCTTCAAGGTCTTTGAGCAAGCTGTCCTGTAGTTTTTTCAGCACCACAGGGATTTGTGCATTAAACTGTGTCTCGACAGCCGATAGCAGATTTTGATGCGATTCCCAAAAAGCAGTTCGTAAACGGTTCAGGGGGTTATTGACACTATGAATAATTAAATTGAGTTCATCAAGCGGTTGAGAGACAGTCAGTTTAGCCCCTAGGCTGATGGTGTCGTATATGTTATTGATGCGGGATGTATCAAACCACTCCCCGCTATCTGTTGTATTTGCCTCATCATCTATATCTCCAAGCAAATACGTCTGAATAATCATCTGGCGGAGTTTATCAATAAACCGTTGCTTAACCCACGCAGTCGGATGAGAAATTTTGGATAAGCCAATTGCACTATATGACCGACGATAGCCTGCAATATCATAGTTATCCAGCACAACCCGAATATTATCGATGGTAGCATCCAGTTGCTTGCCCACCCGCGTAAATGTAATTGCCATGATACTATCAGCAATGATAGGGGCTATTTGTTCAACACCATCTAGTGTCCCTCCCTGACGATTCCCACCTCCGATAAGATAGGAAAGGTTATAAGGTTTACCTGCAACCCGAATCGCTTGCCCTTTAATCACTTCATCGTATAGAACTTCATCATCCAGCGTATCTTGATTGAAATATTCTAAATCAAGCAAGGCGGCGAATGCGTTAGCACGTAAGTTATTTGCTCCGGTTGATAAAATATTGGGGAATGCCTCTGGTAATAAAAACATGCCGACGATTTCTACATCACGGGCAGGCATGTTTCCGGCTTTTTGGGCAAGATGACGTAAAATATATGCCATGTCAATAAATGTACCACTACCTGTACCACCACAGACAGAACACACAATATAGATACGCAATCGTTGGCGCTCATCAATGCGGGTATTATCAGAGGTATCATTGTCCCGCCCAATTCTGAGCAAATCCCGAATAATCGGACCTACATGTTTCTCGATTTCATCATACCGATGGAACAGCGCAATCCGTCCAAACCGACGTACCTGTTGCGCCCCTTGATCTATATGACTGGAGCGTAAAACATGGGGCAAAATACTATGAATGCCCGCTTTTTCGTGACGCATGGTCATCAAATCTTGCAATGGCACATCACTGATACGCACAAATTCACTTCCGGCGGCAAGCCCCACAGCCGGACGATCAGGATGATTGGGTTGACGGGCAGTGAAATTCTCATAGGCAGTGTCTAGCACAAGAAAACGCACAGCCTTACGGTAATCATCAGTATCATTAAATTGTTCTCTCAGGCGGGCTTTTAGACGAACAGCAATTTTATAGCCCGTCCCGCCAAGTCCCACCACAAGCGTTGGTCGTAAGAAAAATAATTGATCGTCAGTCATACGGCATCCTTAATTGCTCAACGGTCTGGTATTTATCAAGGTCAAGGTATCATGTATTGTTTCATCTGGCAGGTTAATGACAATTTCAACACGTGGCTGATGCAGAATAATATCACGATCACTGGGTTTCACACGGTCACCCCCAATCGAGATATAATCACCCCGTTGTGATTCAAAATTTATGACAAACTGTCCCGAATCATACCGTAATTCAAATTCATATATATCAATCGGCGTCTCATCTTGTTCCTCATCATCTGACGATTCCCGATTAACTGTATGCGTGAATGAAACAGCTTTTCGAGGGAAGTGACGTGGTTTTGCGAGTGCCTCTGGTTCACCACTACCAACTTTTATTAACCACGACCCAAGACGCAAATAATTCGAGGAATAGAAGCGATACCCCCCAAACAAAATACGAATCACAATGTATAGAATAAATACAGCAATGACAACTTGGGTCAACAAATCATTCAAAATACTATCAACAGTCACCTGAACTAAATCATCTTCTGGTGGTTCCGTAATCTCTGGCAAAGGGGTCACTGTTGGTAATGGAGTAGGGCTAGGGGTTGCCGTCGGATGATAATCAAAAGTGATTTTTTCGGTCAGTGATTCGTCAGCATTTGGCAAATTTGCACGAATGTCCAATTCCTGACCATCACCAGCCATGAGTAGCCTGCATTCAACTGTTCCAGTGAAGAAATCACCCAAATCCCATGATAATTGTGTAATCGGGGATGTATCAAATTCTGTTGCCGAAGCCGATTTATAAAAGATGCCAATGTCTGTATAGGTATTAACCGCTTCATCAACTTCACCATCAAGAATAATTCTCGCTCGTATTGGTAACCGAGAATTACATGCGAGGTTATCGATCGTTAGGTCGTTAGGGCTTTCGATAATCAGTTGTGGCTCGACAATGATAGATTCAATCGGTGGCAAATCTTGATTATTGATAAGGTCAATTTGTCGCCATGCTGTCGCAATCGGAGCAACAATGTCTGGTATCGACAAACCAATACTTAGCTCGTAGCGTCCCTCAAAATCACTGATATTGATGGTGAAGCTATCCACATTAGGTTCTAAGACTACAGGAGTTTGCTGGGTCGTATTTGCCAAATTTGTCATGATGCCAGTGACATCAAATGGAATTGTACTGACATCATGAATGGGAATATCATCAATGGTCATCTTAATCGTGAGTTGAGATGCACCTTTTTGATAGGGTGGGTCATTTATCCAACTGATGTTTTGCAAGTCATCTTGCCGGATAACCCGTAACGCATTTTCGCTACCGTTTTGTACATTAACTGTCCATGTGCCTTCCCACTGTTGCCCTGTACTTCTAACAGGTGAGCGCAATATCGACACAATTTGATGGGCATGATTTTCCGGCGCAAGCCTCGAAAACAAATCTGTTGATAGTGGCTCGGTTGAATTTGGTGGGAAGATATTGATATTGGCATTGGAAGTTTCGTCAAAAACCAACATCAGATGATCGTTGAATGGGCTAACATCAAAGGTATATTGTTGTTGATTGTTAATCGAAACCGATGCAATATCCTCTGTTGTAGTACAGCGTAGTTCATCATAGAGGTTATTCAAGGTTGTATCGAAGTCTTCGCGGATTGTGATAGCACTTTCCAGTAGCGGGTCAATGCGATAGACCAGTGGGGTTGCGTCATTTCGTCTTCGTGAATTAAGCTCACGCGCAATCGCCTGGAAATATTCACCCTCGCCAGCACTGTTGATACGGCTACTTCTCTGGTTAAGGAATCCGTCACTATTCACATCATTGACCCAATTAGCGGCTCCCATCGCAAGGGTGACAAATAATGCGCTACCGTTTCCATGTGGGCAGTAATTACTTGTTGATGCAACAGATTGTGTAATCTCACTCAAAGTTTGAACAAAACCATCGTGATACCGCTTCCAGTTGCTTAAGACCTCTGCAAATGGGCTATCGGCAAAGTTAGCAACGGGAACATCATCTGTAATCAGTATAAGAACTGGTTTAGGCGAAATAGTACTAGAATTTTCTAGCACCCACACATCAATCGCACGTTTTGCTTCGTCTAATGCTTCGGATGTATCCCCTGGCAAATCTCCAACAGGCGGAGAAGCAATAAATGACAAAAAACTATCAAACTGTGCTTGATCGTCACTCGCCTGCCCCAGTGTGATAAAGGGGTCGCCATCTCTGTCTGTATCGGTATACCATCCATTCACATCAGCATCAAAACTCATCACTGCCAATTCATGGGTAGAAACAGGGTCATTATTGAGGATAGATGCAAGTTTGGCGACAAATTTCCAGCGTTCATTGGTGTCATCCGTCACATCTTTTGGCACATCGCCAACCCCTGATGTATTGATTGAGTTCAACCCCGGTGAATTTACGGTACTACTATCATCAACCAGAATAACAAGGAAAAGACGGGGTGGTTCTGTATCAGGGACTTCTGACGAAATAAGATTACTTTGCGTATATTGTTGTGACGCAACCAAATTGACAGCCAGTAGCAGAACAAGCCCAAGAAATAGGACATGTATGAGGCGTTTGTATTGATGTATCACTGGCATATGACGACTCTCATTCCTATTATCTGCTTCACCAGAAATTCGCAAGACGGTCAGTCAAAATACCAACCATAACTAACATCACCAACAAGACAATCAACGATAACACCAAAATACGTCGTCGCGGAGAGGCGATACTCATTGCATAAGCGATAGATAGCCCTAATGCTGGGACACCACCGATGACACATAATGCAAAGGCTAACAGTGTAATCGACGTTCCATTCTGCTGGAAATATGGTTGCCGATACCACTCGACTTGTTGTTCTTCATCCCCTAATGTAATGACAGGGGCAGTAATAACTATATCGACTGTTTGTGTAACCTCGGTCAGTTCAAATGGTTCTTCCAGACGGGCATTACTTGCAACAAATGGTGTACCATAAACCCGATAAATCGCCTGATAATCGCCCGCAATCACAAAATCATAGGATGTGATGTCAACCTCGTCAGTATCAAAACTGTCGAGTTGTAACAAGGTGTTCCCATCACTATCTTGCAACTCAAATTCGACACGGGCAATCTGTCCACCTGTCGAGATTTCAACATCGTCAAAAAACTCAAATGTGTAAGGGGCTAATTCCTCAATACGGTTCTGACTGATGTCTAAGGTCGCATAATACGGGGATGTATCATCTATGCCCAATAAACAATGAATACCGTCATAATCACGGGCGTATAACCATGCTTTGGATTGAATGAAATAATTATCAAATGCCGTCATAATGGCATCGGCACTAAAATCATCAAACACAATAAATAGCGCCAGTTGTACTGCAAAATCATCATCATCTAAAGAGATTGGAGCAGGTACAATCGGTTCGCCGGGGTTATTCCCCCTTTGGCACGCCCCTGTATTAGCACGAACCAGCACATTATGAACCTGTTTATAGGTATCTTCTGGGAGTGGTACAATCCGGCTATCAAGGGTTACATCAGATTTTTCGTATATAGTACTTTCCAATGCAGGGAAATCATCACCACTGTCAACTATCCCCGGTAAATTGGGCTTAACACAATACGCATATACAAATGCAGAACTTCCCGTAATATCGACAAATGTACTGTAATCGTTAGCATCAGGGTCAAGATTTTGGTCAAACCCTGCAAGTAATAATTCGCAGTATTCGTCATTGGGTCGCAACCTCAGCAATTGAATATCATTGGAAATATCATCTGCTCCGCCATACAATTGGCTCAAATCATCGGGCATGTATAATCGCAAATTTACATTATCCAAAAATCGGACTTCCACAAGTGGATTGCGAATCAGATTAATCACCTCGATAGACGCGATATTATCGAGAAAATCTGCAAAATTGATACATGTCCCGTCAGTAGTATCACATGCAGATTGCGCCGATGCAGGTAGTGTCCAACCAAAGCATACGAGAATGCTAAGATATAACAATCGGCAAATTATTCTCTGGGAGAACTTCATACATAACCCTATCGTAGCGTTTGTTTTATGGAAACAGGCTGAGACCATTGTTGACTATTGTCGGGTCGTACCTTCACAGTTAAGTCAACTTCTCGGCGACGCATAAACCCTCGCTTCTCTAGCGAAATAACGACATTCCCACTGGTATCCATTGCACCACCAGACAAAATTGTATCAAGTGAACCAATCCATTCATTACCGGATGTTTCGATACGCTTCCAAGATGTGTCTTCGTTATTTATCTGGCTCATCACATCGCGCACACGAAAATTATCATTGGGGTGGATACTCAATTGTGGGCGAATAAGTGGCATTCCCTGTGCATGATGCAAATTGAGGACAATGTTCACTTCATTAGTATTCGTGTCGTCAGTTTGTTCTGGTTCTAAATAGTTAATCATCCAATTGGCATGACACCACATACAACCATTCCCCTGTGTACTAAGCCCTTGTGCAGGTATCAGCTTACAATATGTACATTGTCCAGTGGTATCAAAATACTGGTTTAATTCTATGACCGACGGACGCTGACGATATAAAAGCAAAGTCAGGCTTAACAAAACAAAGGTAATGCCAGTAATCGTAATCCGTACAGGCACAATGCTATCCAGAATAATTTCGGCGATAATATTTGGCTCTATAAAGCCCCTCGCTGTACAGGCATTGATAGCATTTACACCATTGAAAGCAAGCAATTGATTACCAATCACTTCCAAACGCGAGGACAAAGTTAACCCGATTGTCGTCATAAACAAAATAATCAGTAAGTTAATGCTGATAATCGTGCTGATAGGCGATGGAGAATCTTGCCGATTGATAATCGATACCAGATTGGCAATGCTAATTAACAACACACCGATTAATGTCACAAGGATGAAGGGAATAGTAATCCTCAATCCATTAACAAATGTTAATGACTGTGTGTTATAAAAGATACAAGTTGTGACTGCATCTGCAATTGTTAGCCCGTTAACTGTTGTGGATGACGAAAGCAACACCAAACTAAATGATGCAAGTAATGTCAACAATCCAACAATCAATAGCCAGATGATGATGAATATACTGATGATAAATTTCATGTTAGTTTATGAATGATATATAATGATAATTAATTGTAAACGCTTTTAACCACATTTACAAATTTCCCTATGTATCTCACAGGGTAATCACTTCAAAATAACGAATATGGGATAATGAGTGCCAAAAAGGTATGCGCTGAATGTCTGACCAACTGAAGAATAGTATTCGTCAATGTTTTGAGGACTTGCCTGACCCAAGAGTAACAGGTCGCTGTGACTATAAATTGATTGATATCATAATCATTGCTATCTGTGGTGTGCTAGGTGGAGCAGATAGATGGGTGGGTATTGAAACCTATGGAAAAGCCAAAGAGAGTTGGCTTACTGACTACTTGGACTTAAACAATGGTATTCCATCACATGATACATTTGGCGATGTGTTCTCCTGTTTAGACAGCGAAGCCTTCCAATCTGGGTTTAGCCGTTGGGTGGAAGCAATATTCAGTTTGACAACAGGTCAAGTGATTGCGATAGACGGGAAGACAGCCATGCGGAGTCATGACAAAAGTATAGGAAAAGATGCGATTCATATGGTCAGCGCATGGGCAAGTACGAACGGAATTGTTCTGGGTCAATGTAAAGTTGATGAT